>NZ_BAEG01000035.1 GCF_000238915.1 Arthrobacter globiformis NBRC 12137
CGCCCTCGCTGCTCTTGTCGTAGAACACGCCGTGGATGGACCGACGCCGGCCGGTCCAGGTTGTTCTTGAAGACTACCTTGATGCTGTCGCCGACAACGCCGCGGATCACTGGGCCCTGGAAGCCAAGGTGCTCTTCGGCGGGGGTCCGCTGCTTGAGGGTCCTGAAGGTGGCGTCGGTGTAAGCCCGGTAGAGTGACTTGATTTAGGTGCCATACGCGAAGGGCGAAGGCTCCGAAGCGTGAGGGGTATACATCGAGGGCGCTGGTCTTTTGCTTGATTCTTATGTGGCCTGGTGGAATGATCTTTTTACTAGTTCGATAAAAATTCAGTACACTCTTGCTTGGCAAATGCCGTTATCATGATGCCGCTTGTTGATATCACCCGACTCCCGCAGGGCTGGTGGCCGGATCGGGGCAACCGCCGGCCACCAACGGAACAAACTTTTTCACGGTCTTTCAATAAGACTTATTTGATGCCTTATGGTCCGCAGTCAGTGGAAGATCCAGCTGGCACCGCCTCGCTCCCACGGCGTCCAAGCGGAAGTGGTCAGACCTTCTTTCACCCGGAATCGAACCTTTTGGTACAGCTCCTCATTGCCTTCTTTCCCGCCTCCCGCGTCCCACGTTTGCGGGACCAGAGTGCGGTAGGTGCGCACGAAACTTCCGCCCCGATTCTGGAACGAAATCACCCAATCGGGGTAGTGGCTACCTAAGTAGTCGTCACCGCGACCGAGTCCTTTGGGATCGTCCTCCTCCCAACGCTGTTGCTGGACGCGGATGATGCGACCTTTGCTGCACGTGCCCTTCACGACCCACTCGACAACTGGTCGATTACTGCTGTCACGCCCGACGTACTTTGGACCCGCCGGCTTCAACACTGTGCAGCCCGCACGTGTTGTGTCGGCCTCGGCTGGCGTTGCCACCAACCCTATTGACGCTACGGTAATCAATGTTCCCGCAGCGAACGCTGCAAAACGGTTCTTGCTCATAATTCTCTTCCTGATTGTTTTTGATAACCGCTCCAATTGCCGGAGCTGCTTGCCCGGTATTTTGCCCTACATTCTCATCCTCTCTTGGAGGGCCTCAGCCTTCATCCGTGCCAGTACGGTACTTTTGCCCGTGCTGCCACGGATCCCCCGAGGAATCATGTCAAGATGCCCGCCGGGGTTGGGACTGTCTGAATAACGGTGTATTGGTTCCGCGCCTGATCCAAAGGAGACGGCTGTGTCAGAGTCCACGACAAAGAGGACAGGGATGATGATCGATTCTGTGACGGGAGAGATCATCGATCAGAAGGACCTTGCGGAACGGCTGCTCGCGCAGGCCAAGGAACAGGGTGTGAGCCTGATGGGCCGGCGGGCTGCTGGACCAATTTCCGGGGCGTGGAAGACGTGTTGATCGCCGTCTGCGATGGGCTCAGGGCCTGCCGGAGGCGATCACGAGCAGGTGGAGCGAACGGTCGTGCAGCAGTGCATCGTGCACTTGATCCGCAACAGTTTCCGCTACGCCGGCCGCCAGCACCGCGACGGTATCGTCAAGGCGCTCAAGCCGGTCCACATGACCCCGTCCGAGCAAGCGGCGAAGGACCGGTCCGCGGAGTTGTCGGCAGCACTCGGAGGAGTGCCGCCTGCGGCACTCCTGCCACTCGGCGCCGTTGTATAAAGCGCGATCCGGAGCAGGCCCACGCCGGGTACGAATCGACCACGATTCCAGTGTGCTGCGTTCGTAGTTCAGTTGTTTGTTACGCTCAGGTCAGAAAAACGAGGCAAAACTCCCTCAGCCTCACCTAGGCCGCTTTTCACTCAGGCACGCTGCTTTGAGTCACATCCGTCGTCAAGCCAGTTTTGGCGGAGCGGGTGTGGCCCACGGCACTAGTCGGACGGGATGAGCCACAGGCGGCCGCAGGAACTTTCCGGCGTGCGCAGGGACGGCCTGGGGTAGGAAATGCCTGTGCCATCTAATGTAATGACCGCTTAGCCGGGCTGCTTGACGAAGCCGTAGTCAGCGGTGATTGCCTGCGTGTGGCCGTCCAGCTGAATGGACCCGCCGTACGGCAGAATCCACTGCGGGCGGGTGTGGCCGAAAGGGACCCCAGCGCAGATGACAGCGTGCTTATTGTAGCGAGTGACCTGAGTGATAACCGCTTCGTATTGGTCAGCGCGGCGCTGCTTCCGTTGGCCAAGGAGTGGCACGAGTTCGTGATTACTCATAGGAGGTCGTGCGACTACCACTCCTTCGACGGCGGTAAGGACATCTCGTTCTCCCAGCGCCCGGACCCATCTTCTAACTAACGCTGGCGCCGGCATTTCTTCGCTGGATTCCAGGAGGAGGATCGTCCCTTGGAGGTTCTCGAGCGGAGGTAGCCGGTCCGCAATCGCCAGCTGGTCAATGACCTCGAAGCATCCGCCCCAAGTCCGGCCCGCTGCTACCCGCCTCGGTCCCGCCCAAACCCACGGTTCCGTGCGTTCGCGCAGCCCGAAGTCGGTCAGAGCGCGTGGAGATCGCCAGTCAGGCCCGAAGTCCTCGGACTCACCCGGATCTGGGATGTTCAGATGCGCTTCTTCGAAGAGGGCAGCACGGAGGGAGGCGAGATGTACGTCATCGATGTGGGGGCCTGGCCAGGTGCATCTGGGTTGACCCGCCGTAATATTCGGGGATGCCCAAGGACCACAGCCAGTTAAGGATGTTGGTGTTGTCGCTGTAGCCGAAGAACGGTTTCGGGTCAGCGGTGGCGACCTCCGCGTTTAGGTGGGGGACTACAGTGATCTGGTCATCACCCCCGACGGTCGTGATGATCCCGCGAATTGTGCGGTCAGCGAAGGCCGCATTGATGTCGGCGGCGCGGTCCTCGGCTCGCGCACCGAGAGTGCGGGTGGTGGGGTACTCCACAGGAATAAGCCCCGTCTCAGCGATAAGCCGCAGCATGGCCCGCTCGTGAACAACCGGAGCGAAACCCGGCGCGGCGAATGACGGGGACAAGATCGCGACTCGATCACCCGGCAGGAGCTTGGGAACAGCCGTGAAGGCCACGGGGTTTGGCATCTCCTTGTTCAAACACTCACCCCTTACACCTTGTAACCTACATGCCGAACCTATAACGCCTGGAGAGCTTCCGCACGCCAGGCTGCTACAGGTGCCCAGTGAAGCCTTAGAGAGGGGTCGGCAGAAAACCGCGCCGAGAATGAACTTTCGGCGCAGAGCGTCAAAGGGCGCCAGGCGGCGCCCCTAGCGGAGTGCGCACTGCCGACTTTCCAAAAGGGGAAGGAAATGACGGCTACGCAAACCCCCATTAGATCGCTTCGCGTGATATCAGTTATGACCACAGTGCTCGCCCTGATTGCATTGGCCGCACTTCGCTCGCTTCCGCGGCACCGCTGCACGCAGCAGCCCCGCCGGGCTTTGCCTGTAACCAGGTTCCAGATGGCGGGGCCAGGGGAGCCAAGGTTTACGAGGACGAATCACGCAAGCCCGCCACGAAGGTGGGTTTCCATGCTGCTGCAAACCGGTGAAACGCCCAGCCCTTCGCCTCACCTTTAGGCAGGGGTTTGTCCAGGTTCAAAGTGGCGCTGTCACCGTGACTCTGGCGTGGGAATCCCAATAGGGAGGCTCTCCATTCTGCGGAACCCGAACGGTTTATCGGAAAAACTGGGGCGCCCAGCCTCAGCTGTCTGCCCCCTAGGAAACCTACGTTCCCGGACTCATAGTTTCCTGGCTAATGTTGCTCCCCTTTCTCGTTGCAAACCCCGAAATCTTCCCCCTCCAAAAGACCGTGCTGGCACGGAAGTGCGCGCCATAGCGTACGCGGAACATGGAGGTGAACCGGATCACCGGCACCACCTCGACCAAAAGTATTCTCAAGGACTACCGAATGATGAGCATCATGTTTCGCGGCGCTGCTAACCGAATGGGCGGGCCGGCATCCACCGAGACCCAAAAACTGGCGTCCGGTACAAGTGGCGCTGTGAGGCCCCCCCTGCCAATGGCAGACACAACCAGCCCCGCGGCGCGAGAGCACTTAAGAAGCGCGGCGTATGACGCAGTCGAGAGGGTCTTGAACGGCCTGCTTCAACCGCTGAATGCGAGGACGCTGACAACACGGTGGAACGAAGCTCTGAACGCCATGGCCAAGCATCTTGAGACAAGATGCACGAGTTGACGGTGACCAGAGCTCCGCACCGGCTGGTAGCTCGTGCAGAAGTACAGACGTCCTGATCTGAGCCGCCCGAAGTCCGGCACAGAAGCGAGTGCAGCTTGCCTGAGGATTTAGTCAAACGTGACCTATTGCCGTGGTTAATGCCCGGTGATACAACGGACTCACCATTCCCTGCTTCTACTCTCGTCGGAGACATCTCTCTCGCTCATCTAGCGGAAGGGAGGGCAGTAACCGATTGTTTGTGGTCCGCTGCGAGGGGGCGACCTCCCGTTGCTGACCTCATCAAGTGACCAGGTGGCTGGGGGGTGCATGACGTCGTCTTGAAGCTTTGGCCTTCGATCCGGGCCGCGCTTTCAGGGGAGATTGAACATGACTCTAAAGCAGCTGCTTTCCGTGGTCGCAATTACTGCGGGCCTCGTGATAGTCGTCCTGGTTTGTGTTGATTGGTCTCCTGTGGCCCTTCAAGATCCAGCACGTACCCTGGGTTTAAATGCCCAAGGTGTGGTCCGGTGGGGAGAACACCCAAACAGGGCCCCCTTTTCTTTTCTAGAATTGGTGCTATTCCTGGGAGTGGGTCTTGCGTTCGTTGTGGCTGGCATTTCGGCTTGGCGTAGCCGACCAACGCGAAACCCCGGAGTGCTGTTGTGCGTATCCGGATGGCTGTGGCTCATATCCGGCATTCGCAGATCCAGCGACCCACTGGCATTCACGCTCGGCATCACCCTGACGCTGATGTACCAGCCGCCGCTGCTGCAGTTGGCTCTCAGCTTTCCATCCGGAGTGCTGCGCGGTCGCGCTGACAGGGCCGCGGTTAAATTCTTCTACGCTTCCTGGTTCTTCGCACCCATTGCTGGTTGGGCATTCTTTGATCCACGCCTGCACGTCTTGGTCGGCGAATCTACGTCCCGGAATCTGTTGCTTCTCTGGGACAGTCCCACAATCATGACCGCTGTTGGGAACACCGTTCGCATATTTCAGGTCTCGGTGGGAGTCGCCATCGTAGGCGTGCTGGTTGCCCGCTTGCGAGCAGGAACGAAGGCATACCGTTCCGCATTCCTTCCGTTGTGGCTAGCCGTAATCGTCAAGACAGCGGCCACTGTATGGGTCTCACTTGCAGTAATCCAACTATCTGGATCTTTGTCCTGGGAAGCCCTCCTCTGGCAATATCCTGCGACTGCCATAGTTCCGCTGGCGGTACTGTTCGGCCTATGGCGCTACCGGTTCGCACGAGGGGCCCTCGGTGACCTCATGGTCGAAGTCGGCTCCGCCCCGGTAAGCGACAGACTCATTGGCGCACTGCGCCGAGCCGTACATGACCCGACCCTCACACTGCTGCGCTGGTTGCCCGACCAAGCGACTTTTATTGACGACCGGGGACAGCCACAAACACTGCCGGATCGCTCAACTGGCCGGGCCAGCATGGTTCTCGAACGCCACGGAACACCCATAGGCGCGTTAGTCTTCGACGACGCACTCCAGGACCAACCGCAGTTGCTCGCTGCCGTGCGCAGCGCAACCTCTCTCGCACTGGAAAACCAACAGATGGAACAACAGCTCCGCGATCAGCTAATTGAGGTCCGCCGCTCCAGAGAGCGCATCGTAACGGCTGGAGACTCCCGGCGACGTCAGCTTGAACGGGACCTTCACGACGGAGCCCAGCAGCGCTTGGTTGCAGTGTCGATGGAGCTAGCACGGGCCCAGCGGACGACAGATTCCCAAGAGATACGGTGTCTGGTCAAACAAGCGCAGGCTGAGCTTACGGACGCCCTTGACGAACTGCGCGAACTAGCAAGGGGCGTCTACCCTCCCTCGCTGCGGGAACGGGGCTTGGCGGGATCCATCACTGCCCTCGCGGAACGATCGACACTGCCAATAAAGCTGGATATTCGCGGATGCACGGGGCTGCCGGCTCCTGTGGAATTGGCTGCCTACTTCATCTGCGCCGAAGCTACTACTAACGCTGCCAAGTATGCGAAGGCGGCTTCGGTGGCGATCTGTATCGATGGAAACGAGACAGCGATCCGAGTGGAGATAGTGGACAACGGAATCGGCGGCGCGCAGCCGGGACCGGACGGGGGCCTTCTGGGCATAGCGGACCGCGCAGCGGCACTCGGCGGTACATTGTCAATCGACAGCCCTGTGGGCAAAGGGACGACGATTCGTGCCGTTCTACCCTTTTCCACGGACCCGGAAGGTGACCAGTTATGACGTTGCGAGTTGCTATTGCTGATGACTCTGCTTTACTGCGCCGCGGGCTATCCGCCCTGCTGGAGTCGGAGGGACTTGACGTCGTGGGTGAGGCTGCTGACGGGGAACAGTTGCTGGAGATCATTGACAAATACGGCGCTGACGTGGCTGTCGTGGACATCCGCATGCCTCCCAGTTACAGCGTTGAAGGCATCCACACTGCTGAAGCCCTGAAAAGCAGATACCCTGAGCTCGGCGTCCTTCTACTATCCCAATACGTCGAAACGGAAAATGCCATGTTCCTACTGAAAAATGGAGCCAAGGGATTGGGCTACTTGCTTAAGGAGCGAGTATCCGACGTTGACGAATTCATCGACGCCCTGCATCGCGTGTCGTCCGGCGGCACAGCTATCGACCCCGACCTTGTCAGTCGGCTGATTGCGCGTCCGCATAAGGGTCACGATCCGGGGGATGAGCTTACGAGCCGCGAAAAGAGCGTCCTTGAGCTTATGGCTGAAGGGCGAACTAACCAGGCCATAGGCAAGTCACTCTTTCTAGGGGAGCGCACCGTAGAGGCCCATATTCGGAGTATTTTCCTTAAGCTCGACTTGAGGCCTGAGCCAGAGGACCACAGACGGGTGCTGGCCGTTCTCACCTACCTCCGTGGTGTCGGAGCGCGACGTGGAGGTGAATAGTTGACCCGTGCCTTGGTCTCGGAAGCAGCATCAGGCAGCGATCTCTACCCCTGCTAGATCATCATTACTAGGCGCCTGCGCCATTTTATCCGCCTCCAACGGCGCCACAAAAGGAGGGCCTGCTGGGTAGAGGAAAGTGCGTGCGGGAACAACAGCGTCAGGTGGGCCAGATGCAGCGCCGCGACGACGTAATGAGTGCCCGAGATGCTGCCCAGAGACCGAGCAACGCTGGCTTTGATGCGATCGAGGCCAAAAGAATTCGCATAATTGGCAAGGGCCACTCGTGCAAGCATGTGCTGTGGATGCCGCTGGACGCGTCTATCCATCTCGGCCGCAGCCTCCAGTTGACTCTTGGTCCAGTAACGGTCCAGGAATTGGCCGGGGTCCCCGCCATCCCCTCGGTGCCCTTGGCAGATGGTGCTCACCGCTTCAGGAGTAGACAACATCGACGTGCTCCTTCGAACTGCTAGGGACGATGGCAACGGAACTGGTTTGGCTTATCCGCGCCTCTTGCTAGGTCCATAGTGCCTTTAGACGTACAGGTCAGGATCCGTGCCAGCACGCATTTTGGCACCGGACAATGAGAGTCACCACCTGTCAGTCGACCCTCGTCGAAGGGATTGCGTGAGACAGACGCGTGACTGAAGGGAAATCCGATCCGCATCCACGGTTCATTTCTCACGACTACCTGGGCGCTGGGTGAAATGGCCAAAAGGGGCCGCTGAAGCGGTGGGCAGCCTGCTAGCCATTCACGAATGCACGACAAGGGCCAAAAGCGGGCTTGAACCAACAGTGGTAGCACGGAAGCGAGGGCTCTAGGTGCAATCGCAGACTGGACGTACCGGTTCCAGAGAAGCAGCCGGTATTGAAGCTCAGTAAAAGAGCAAAACCATCCAAATAACACAAGATAGCTGCTCCACGCATCTGGTCGCAGCAGGTCGAACAAATTTTTTCAATATCTCATTTCCAGGAGCAACACCGTGTTCGTCACAAAGGTTCTAAAAACTCATCGAGTCCTAGGCTCCAAGATCGCGCTGGTCTCTGCCGTATCGTTAAGCCTCGCCGCGGGTGCTGCTGCGGCGGCGACGCCAGCGCAGGCTGCGAGTGCCGAGCCGACGTCTATATCAGCACAGGCATCGTCCCTAATTATCACAGGCCACATCACGGCTTACGGGCCTTATGAAGTGATAACTCCCGCAGGCTGGCCAAAGTTCGTGGCTTATGCCGGCAAGGTGTATATCCCGTCTCATGGCTTGGTGCAGGTCAAGCAGGAACGGTGGGAACGAGACAACTGGCCGGACAGGGACGACTCCCTGGGAACATCATATTTCAGCAAATTTCTTCCATACGGCGGGACATTCACTTTTAAGAGCACACACGTCCTGAAACGTACGGACTTCGGAATCTTTGACAGGACAGAGGAGGTCTATCAAAAGGTGTCGTACCGGGTGTACAAGAACGGCCACTGGTCTCCTTGGTCCACCCCGGTATACAGCAGCACTGCAATCATTCATCGCTAAACGGCCGCGAGAGATAAGGTTCCATACCAGTGGCACCTGGCCTGAATTGAACAACATGTTGGAACGGACCTGCGGGGGCAGGTCCGTTCCAACCTTTCATGCAATGGAGTCCGGCAGCGCCCGTAGCCACAGGAGGGTTCAGGCATGGATAATTAGCCTTGCCCGATCGCGCGGGCGCGGCGACAGCAGTGTTCTATGTCGCGTTCACACATTTAACTTGTTGTGGTTGTCGGGCCAAGGGCATGACATAGCACTCTCAGCATATGACCCCAATATTGGCCGGTCGGCTCAGCCCGGGCCGCGTCCTGGACCTGGCACTTACGGACCCGAAAACAGGCTGGGTACGACCTAGCCAGCTGCTTCGCCACAGCCTTGGGGCCGAGCACCATCAATCTCATCCTCCATGTATATGCCGCTCTGCAGAGTCTGCAAAGCCTTGGCCGGGAGGCCCACCTGCTAGGCCGCGCACGCGCCACGAGGCTTCTTGTGAGTCACAGCATCCTCCTCTGGCATCACTTGATGTGGGGGCGTAGCCTCAGTGGGACAATGAAGGCTGGAATCGGCCGGTAGGTAACTGACTGCCTTCTGCAGGAGTGCTCGCACTGAAGAAATCCCTTGAAGGAGCCGGGATGGCGGGATGGAATGCTGATACGGCGGCCGGGCCCTTGGGCGCCGGTACGCTCACATTGGTGGAAGGCTCGTCCTTTTGCATTTCAGCGGCCAACGGCGATCTTCAGCCGGAGCAGCCGCACGGGGTTTTCTTCGAAGACACGCGTATCTTGTCCCGGTGGCTTCTAACCGTGAACGGTGAGCCCTTGGAGCCGCTCACTGCCAAGACAACGGAGCCTTACCGTGCCCTCATTATCGGGCGCGTTCGCCGCTCCGACGGGTACACCGACAGCCCGCTGATAGTCGAACGACTTCGCGAGCTAGGTACCGGAATTTCGGAGCAGGTCACCGTCCGAAATTACTCACCTGCCCCTGCCGACTGCACCGTTTCCCTCCACGCCGAGGTCGACTTCGCTGACCTTTTCGAGGTAAAGGAAGCCCATATCCATCGGCATTGGGAGAAGCTCCGGGAAGCAACTGGCGGATCCCTGACAATCCGAGCTTTCTCCCAAGACATTCGGAAAGGCATCGCGGTCAGTGCCCCCGGTGCAGACATCACGCCGGAGGCCATTAGCTATCGAGTGAACGTACCGCCTCACGGATATTGGACGACGGTCCTGACCGTAATGCCCATCATCGAGGCAGATGGCTCCCCAATGGTGTTTGTTCATCCTGACGGAGAGGGTGTTTCCCCCCAAGACCGGCGGCGGCAGGAATGGGTCTCCAAGATTCCGGTCCTACACATAGGCAACCGCTCCCTCGAACGGACTCTGCGGCGCAGCTACGACGATCTGGGGTCACTTCGGATTGAGGATCCTGCCCATCCAGAGCGGAACGTCGTGGCTGCCGGCGCGCCATGGTTTATGGCGCTATTCGGGCGGGACTCCTTGTGGGCTTCCATCATGGCCCTGCCAGTAGACCCGTCTCTGGCCATCGGGACCATCCAAACGCTTGCTGACCGTCAAGGCAGCGCGGTGAATCCAAGGACCGAGGAGGAACCAGGAAAGATCCTGCACGAGGTCAGACTCGGTGTCTCCAGCGGGTTGGCCTTGGGTGGCAGATCGGCCTATTACGGCAGTGTAGACGCCACGCCGCTATTCGTGGCTCTACTCGGCGAAGTCAGCCGCTGGGGCTTCGCCGCCGAAACCATCGCCGCCTTGATGCCTCACGTGGACAGGGCACTGGAATGGATCCGTAGCTACGGGGACAAGGACGGGGATGGTTTCGTTGAGTACAAGCGGCTCAACGACCAGGGGCTGATCAACCAGGGCTGGAAGGATTCGTGGGACGGGATCAATTTCGCGGACGGCACCTTGGCTGAGGCGCCGATCGCGCTGTGCGAGGTCCAGGCCTACGTGTATAGCGCCTATTTGGCGCGCTCCTGGCTCGCCCGTGACGCTGGCGACGTGGAGTTGGCCGACAGGTACAAGGACCGTGCCGCCCGGCTAAAGAGGCAGTTTAACGAAAAATTCTGGTTGGCTGATCGCGGTTACTATGCCATCGCCTTGGACGGGAAGAAGAGACCCGTCGATGCCTGCGCCTCCAATATGGGCCACGGCCTGTTGTTCGGACTGATTGATGAGGACAAGGCGCCGCTCGTGGTCGAGAGGCTGATGTCCCCTGAGATGTTCAGCGGTTGGGGCGTGCGGACCTTGGCAAGCAACATGGGCGCGTACAACCCTGCGAGTTACCATAACGGGTCGGTCTGGCCACACGACAATGCGATCATCGTGGCCGGCCTGCTGCGTTACGGATTCAATGCGGAAGCGCAACGGATTGCGACGGCTTTGTTGGAAGCCGCCGAGTATTCAGACGGCCGCCTTCCGGAATTGTTTTGTGGCTTCGACCGTGAGCACGTTGATGAACCCGTCCCCTATCCCACAGCTTGCTCGCCCCAAGCCTGGGCTGCTACCGCTCCCATCATGCTCGTCAAAAGCCTGATGGGGTACTACGCGGACGTTGCTTTGGGCGGCCTTTGGATGAATCCCGTGCTCCCGGAGTCGTTTGGGGCCGTGCACATCTCCAACGCTCCCATAGCCGATGACCGGATCACTATTGACGTCTCCGGTTCGACGGTAGCCGTCCAGGGGCTGCCCGAAGGCGTGGTGTTACAGCATGGATACCGCCCGTGGGCGGCTGACCTTGTGGACCAGGCCAGAAAGCGCGAAAGGGCTTAGCCGGATCGACTCTGCGTTTTTCCTGCCTGAGGATTCGTGTGAGCTTGGCGCGCAAGTTACCGCGCGCAACGCCCCCGGGGACAGGCAACGGGCGTACCACTCCGTCTTCACTACGCCCGTGACTAGGCGACCATCTCCGCGAACAAGTCAGGAAGCTGTCTGACCCGGTGGCCGAGGGAAAAGCTCGGCGGTGATCCCTCCCCGGAGCAGACCCGAGGGGAACCTGCAGGCACTCCTGGAGAAAGACCACTGGTCCGTCCTTGTGGTTTACGGCCGCTTCAGTTGCGGCTCCGGGGCCAAACAGATCGCAGCGCTGCCACTCTCCGGTGAGTTGCCTGCAGCGGCTCGAGCCGGGCGCAGAGAATCACCTTGCTCAGGTTCTCTGCAATTCAGTGCTCGGCTAGCAATTCCGGGAAACGGTCTAATTCGGCGAAAGAAAGCAAATCACGGCACCGCATCGTTCGTTGGCCCGAAACAACGCGTCCTTCCACCGTTCCACGAGCTATACAAGACCGGGTCTTGCTCACCAGCCAGTGTTTGAAGGAGACCGCGTGCCCGGCAATCCTACTCGAGTGACTCAAGAACATATGAGACAGGCTGGCTCCACATCCGGCTACTCAACCGGCTCGCCGTTCGACTGTAGGGCTGGAAAGTCCGCCTAAGACAATAATCGGAGCTTGAGTCGTGACCACGATGACGTGTGCGGCTGATCCGATTTTGGGGGCCAGGCTCGATGATCATGAGACTAGGCACTTCATGTATTCGGCTGTAAGCCAGTGAATTCGGAAGGTTTACCGTGCTTGAACCCAGCTATTCTGGAATCCTACAAGGGCAGTCTGCCAGACGACCGTTACGATCTCCGCACCCGGCTGAATATAGGAAAGTCGCCTTATGCCGTACCAGATACTAAGCAGGGATGATCATTTCCGCAGTAATGGCAGACCGAAGCGCATTCTTGCACTTGACGGCGGCGGCTTGCGGGGCATTTTGAGCCTGGGAATTTTGGAAGAGATTGAGGGCCTGTTGCGGGAACGCCACGGTGGTGGCGAAGGCTTCCGGCTTTGCCACTACTTTGATCTGATTGCAGGGACATCAACGGGAGCGATCATCGCGGCGGCTCTTGCCCAAGGCAGGAGCGTCGGCGAAGTCAGGGATATGTACTTCCGTCTCGGGCAGCGGGTCTTTAAGCGAAGCCCCTTCCGCCAGCTTACTTTGCGGGCCCGATACGACGAGCAAGCTCTTGTCTCCGAGCTGAAGGACCTCTTCGGCGAGGACACCACATTGGGTGGCCCGCGGTTGCTGACCGGGCTGTTGGTTGTCATCAAACGTCTGGACAGTGGCAGCCCCTGGCCGGTGAGCAACAACCCCCGAGGCCGGTACTTTGGTGCTGGCGACAACGGCAGAATGGGCAACGGCGAATATCCTCTGTGGCAGGTTGTTCGCGCGTCTACGGCCGCGCCCTCGTATTTTGAACCAGAATCGATCACCATCATGGGTGGACCTAGCGTCAGCCCTGTGACGGGCAATTTCGTTGATGGCGGCGTAAGTCCTTTCAACAATCCTGCACTTCAGGCGCTCATGTATGCCGCGCTGGAAGGCTACCGCGTGTGTTGGGAGACCGGCGCCGATAAGCTGTTGCTCGTATCGATCGGCACTGGAATGGCTGACCCTGCCGTAGGGAAGGCCAAACTGGCCGCCAGCCACGCAGTGCGGGCGCTGATGTCGGTGTTGCAGGACTGTGCAGTGCTGCAGGAGACAATGTTGCAATGGATGTCCGCGAGCCCAACTGCGAGGACAATGGATCGAGAACTGGGGGAGCTGAGCCGCGATCTTATTAATGGGGCCCCGTTGATGAATTACCTACGGTACAACGTGGATTTGCGTCCAAGTTGCCTCCATGCCCTGGACCCCAAGGTCGCCGCAATGGACACCGCCTCGCTTAGCGCCATGGATGCGCCTGGCAATATGGACGTGCTCTACCGGTTGGGCAGGCTGGCCGCGTCACGCGATGTGCGGGACACTGATTTTGGCACCGTTTTTGACCTGCCACTGGCGTAAACGGAAGGGACCACTCATGCGGGAGCTTCGCCGCTACAGACGCCTACCGGACCAGTACGTCATCGCTATTCCTTTGCGCTTGGATACCGATGGGTTCAGTTACCGCAAGTGGGGTGGCGAACAGCAGTGCAAGCCCGGTGACTGGCTGGTGGACGACGACGGCGACATCCACACCGTCGACGCGGACGTCTTCGCTGCCACCTACCGTCAAATCCATCGAGGCGCCTACGTTAAGTGCAGCCCCGTTTGGGCGGAGGTTGCAAGGGAAGCGGGCAGTGTCGCTACAAAGGAAGGCCGTACCAGCTACAACAGGGGCGACGTCGTCGTGTTTAACAACGAAGACGGGACGGACGGCTACGCTATGACCGCCGAAAGATTCAATTCACGCTACGAACCGGACCAATGAGGCAGCGAGGCTGATTAGCGGGTCAGCGCAACAGCTAGAGGAAACACGGGGGAGCCGTCAGCTGCGAACTCATTTCCATGCATTTCGGGTTACTGAGCGATGAAGTGCCCAGGCCGCAAGCGCGAGGAATGCCAAGGCTTGGAGGCCCAGGAACCCTATGTCGATGAGCCACTGCTGGGCGGTTGGGTCGTACAGCTGGTCGGTCTCGGGCACGGGTAGCTTCTGGAGGCCCGTGGTCGCAGCTGTCGCGGCGTACCCAAACCGTGCAGGCAGCAGCCACGACACCTGTTCCAAGCCGACACGTCCGGCTATTTGAAACAGTCCACCGCACAGGACAAGTTGCGCCATGACCAAAGCTACAAGTCCGGGCATGGTTTGCTCCGTCGACGTCGCAGCAGCCGAGACGACGAGGCCAGCTACTGTCATTGTGATGCCAACAGCTGCCACCGCAACGGCGACTTCGACGAGTCCGTTACCCACCACGAGAGCGTCGTCCGGACCTGGGAGTCCGAGAAGCGCCAGCACAGTGAAGACTGCACACTGACAAGCGACCAGCACTCCGAGAACCAAGACCTTGCTAAGCAGGTACGCCGCGGGGGAAAGGCCGACTGCCCGCTCCCGCCTGTAGATAGGCCGCTCGACAACCAACTCCCGTACAGCGAGCGCCGTGCCCATGAGCGTGGCTCCGACGACTAGGACAATCAGTCGTTGCTGGATCTGGTTGAAATCGCCATTGGCCTGACTGATGGAGAGTCCTGCTTTGCCAGGAAAAGCATGCGCCATCAAGGCCAGCAGCATCGGCATGCCGACGAGGAGGACGACGAAGAGCCGGTCCGCCGCGACGACCGCCGCATTGCGGCGGAGCAGCGTCCATAGCTGGCGTACAGGGGCGGCACGCGGCGGCGGGGGCGACTCACCCGCCGGAAGCGAAACGACTGCGCTAGTTGTACGTCCTAAGTAAGCGTTGCGGGCGGGCGAGCGGGCATACCGGCCCGCCCATGTCTGGTCCTCTAGGGACGCGAAAGCCGCGGGGTAGTTGTCCACGCCGAAGAACGGGAGCACTTCGGCAGGTGGTCCGAAAAACGCTACCCGTCCACCTCGGGCGAGGACCAGCACGCGGTCGCACACGTCCAAGGCGAGGACGCTGTGGGTGACCACCAGCACGACGCGTCCCGCGTCCGCTAGTGAGCGCAGGCTGCCCATGACTTGCTTGTCGAGTCCGGGATCAAGTCCGGAGGTCGGCTCGTCCAGGAATAGCAGCTGTGGGGCGGTGAGCAACTCCAAAGCAATCGACGTTCGCTTGCGCTGCCCCCCGGACAGAGAGTCGATCCGCTGGTTCATCTGCTTTGTCAGGTCTACCTCTGCGATGACCTGGTCAACCCGCTCCTCCAGCTCCGTGGCGCTCGTATCGGGCGGCAGGCGCAATTGCGCAGCGAAATGCAGGGCGCGCCGCACCGTGAGTTGGCGGTGGAGGATGTCCTCCTGCGGCACCAGGCCCACCAGAAACCGGAGTTGGGCGTACTCGGCGTAGAGGTCCCGACCGTTCCAGGTCACGTGTCCTCGGGTCGCTGGTTGCAAGCCGGTGAGTGCGCCCAGAAGCGTAGATTTTCCTGCACCGGACGGCCCGATGACTGCTACGAGTGTGCCGGCCGGCACGGTCACGGCCACATCGTCCAGTAGGTGGTCGCCTGCTTTTGTCGTGACTTCCAAGTGGCGGGCGCTAAAGACCGGACGATGGGCTGAAGGCGCCGCAATGTCGGCGCCGTTCCAGACAAGCGTGCTCGAGCCTACCCCGATTTGGTCACCGGTGCGGAGTTCGACTTCACCACGGAGCCGCTCCCCATTCAGGAAGGTGCCGTTGAAGCTGCCTTCGTCGCGGAGGACTGTTGACTCCTGGACCGCCACTGTGGCGTGGCGCCGCGACACCAGGGGGTCGTCCACAACAATGTCCGACGATCGCGACCGCCCTATGGTGAGTACCCGCTGTTTCCTGGGCTGCCGCCACGGTTCGGCACGGAGGAGCAGCTCCGGTCCATCCAGCGCGCCAAGGCGCAGTCGCAGACCCTCTTGACGGAGCGGCACGGGCTGGTCCATGGCCTGCTCTCTCCCCACAATCCACGTGCCGTTTCGGCTGGTCTGATCGGCTACCCACCAACCGTCGTCGCTATGCCATATGCGCACGTGTCCACGGCTTACACGTTCGTCATCGAGGCGTACATCGGCTTCAGGTCCTCTACCCACTTCGATGGCCCGTGCAGGCGGAAAGCTCCAGTCATGCCCATTCAGGCGGATGTGCAGCGAAGCTCCGCTCATGGATGGAGTCGTGCGGTCAGTCATGGCATTGCCTCACCTTGTTCGACGCAGGGAATCGGCGACCTTGTCGAAGACCGGGCTGCTCTTCTCGAAGAGCGACGTCGGCGCGAAGAACACGAGGAGTTGGCGCGGATCCGTCTCCAAGATGCAGACGCGCACCTGCAGGGTAACGGAGGACGATAGGGGAAGCGTCCCCTCCATAACCTGTGCTTCGACCTCCCCGATTTTAGTGCGACCACGGTCTGCCAAGCGGGGGTCTTGGCCGGGAAGAAGTGCCTCGGCGACGCCGACGCGAGTAGCTGGGGATTGGCCACTGACCACCGCGGCCTGGTGGTAGATGGTCACCCCTACGACGCTGGCGGGGTCCTGGCCTGCGACGCGGGCGACAACTGCAGGGGCGTCCGGCTCGTCAGCGAATAGCGCAGTGACGTCTGCAGGAGACAGAACACTGACCGTACTATCACCCCCCATCCGGCTGCGGGGTGTCCAGCTTTTGGGGACTTCGAGTGTGTAAGGGACGCCCTCAGCGCTGAAGGGGACTCGGTCGTCTGCGGGGGGCAACTGCGTGAGAACCAGAACGGCTGCGAAGGTCAGGACGAGCACGGCCACCAGGGAGCCAAGTAGCCAGGCGCGCCTTGGCCGGGCGCCCCCGACGGGATGCAGCGACTGGGCCGGCAGTCTATGACGCGGTGGGGCTGCTCCAGGGTGTCGAGCTGAGGCGTCGTACTCTCTGTCCTGGATGGCGCCCGCACGGACGCTGTGCGGGTCGGGGGACGGCCAGGCCGTTGGACTCGGGAGGGTGTCCATCATGCCGATGAGGGCGCCACACGAGGCAGGCCTGTCGTCCCGGTTTTTAGCCATGCCGGCCTGGATGACGAGTCCGATCACGGAGGGGAGCTCCGGCCGTTCCGCGCAAAGGTACGGCGGCTCCTCCGTCATATGTGCCCACAGTTGCGCGGAGTCGTCGTCGTAATCAAACGGCGGGTGGCCTGCCAGCAACGCGTAAGCAACGCAGGCCAAGGCGTAAACGTCGGCTCTGCTGTCAACGTCATCGCCGCGAATCTGCTCGGGGGCGACGTAATCCAACGTGCCAAGAAAGTGACCCGCGGTCGTAACACCGGTCGCTGAGGTGGCTCGCTTCGTGAGGCCAAAGTCGGTTAGGTAGACATGCCGGTGACCATAGGTGCGGTCGTCGGAAAGCAGGATATTGCCTGGTTTGATGTCCCTATGCACGAGCCCAGCCGCGTGCGCGGCGTCCAGTGCGGAGGCCGTGTCTGTGAGGATGCGCATCACTTCGGCCAACGGCAGGGCGCCACGGTCTTCGATTTCCGCTTTGAGATCCGTGCCCCGCACGTAGCGCATAGCAATGTACAACAATCCGGACGATTCTCCCGCGCCGTATATGGGCAAGATGTTCGGGTGGTCCACGGAGGCGGCTAGCCGAGATTCGCGGACGAACCGTTGCCGGAACTTGGCATTTGCCGCGAGCTCTGGTGCGAGGAGCTTTAGGGCTACGGGGCGGTTGAGCTGGACGTCGAATGCCCTGTACACGACGCCCATCCCGCCTCGGGCGATCATTGACTCAACCCGGTAGCCAGCCAGCTCCGTCCCTGGATCGAGGTAGTTGGGTGTCAAACCCATGGCTCAACCTATCCGTTGGCCGCAACTGACACAGAATCGCCATTCCGCCTGAACCTGCCGGCCGCACCTGAAACAGAACGCCGGCACCTCGCCGACGGCACGAGGTGCAAGCGGACCTGCAAAGCGCGTTTCGCCCGCGCCTGGCTGTGCGCTCGCGTGGGCATTAGGCTTCGATTCCGGGGCCGGGGGTGTAGCGAAATACATGAGCGCCTGTGGCTGCGCGGGGCTGTGATGCTCTCCTGCGTCAGTTCGAACGGAGTGATTCCTGCCCCGGCTGGCCCGCCGATCGTTGTCCCCTGCATCTTTCGTCAACTCGGTTCGCTCTACGCTCGCTCGGGAGTGGTCTGGGGCATGCGACCCAGCCCTGAAGGCTCCGGCGGCTGGAGGATGAGAGGCCGCGGGGCGGCTCCCGCTAGCAGGAGAAGCAGTGGCCAACGCGGCTCTCCTCCGCACCAGCACCATGGCTCCGGCGATAATCGCCAGAAGCAGGGCGCCCAGGAGAACGGGAACTAGCGGCCCCGGTAATGAGGTGGCCGTGTTTTTGTCCCCCGCTGCCTGTGCCTGGCCTGTCGAGGACTGTTTGGCCCCTAGCGCGCGGGCTTCGGCGAGTCGGGTCGTTGCCAGGGCTGAGTCGAAGTAGGTCAAAGACTCCGCCAACGCGCTTTCTGCCGACCCGCCCTGGTTGCCTGCCACCAGATGGTCGATACCCCGGCGGAATACGGCGTCAAACCTCGAAGGCGACGCTTGGAGGCCGGTCTTCGCCAGTGCCGCTCGGATGGCGGCGGCGGGTACGAGAGCGGCCCCACCATCAGGTAGGCGCGAACCTGCGAGGCCGAGGACCTGTCCGGTCGCACGATCGACAACCGGACCGCTCGCCACACCGGCGAGCAGTGGCCCGGCGAGGTTTGTAGCGGACTGAATGCGGGCAGCTGTCGCGTCCACCTTGGTGGGAAGCTGAACTGGAGCCACCTTCGGGGTCGGGCGCTGCGTAAAGCCAAGCAGCATGCCGTCGACCTTGGGCGCTGGGGCTGACGGGGCGAGGCTGGCGGTTGGCGCAGCGCCACCCCCGCTGATTCGAAGAAGCGCGACGTCGTTGGGCTTAGACGGCGTGTTGAGCAGCTCGGCGACAACGTCTCCAGGCTTGGACGTGTATGTTCGCACGTGGTATTGTGCCACGCTGAAGAGGACGCAGTGCGTCACCTGCTTATAGCAGTGTTGAAGATGCGGTCCCCAATGAGGGTCCGGAGTGTAGCCCCGACGGGCGCGGTTTCCGTTGTTGCCGAGAATCGGCACGTGCATTTTTGCAGCAAAGAGCTCATTTGCGGCGTATGCGGCGACGGTGTCCTCGTCGAGGGCGAGGCTCTCCCACGTAGTCGCCACGATCCCGTCAGCAGAGAGCAGGATCCCGGTGGCGGACCGCAATGGCACTATGGAACGGCCCCGGGCGATTTCCACCTCTCCGCTGGAGTGGTCGATGTGTGCAATCTCCGCCACTGCGACAAGTTCGATCCGGACCAAGGCTGCCTTGGTGCCCTCCATGCCGCTTTGCATACTTGGCGTTGGCGATGGGGCGGGGCTACTGGCGCCGGTCAGGCCTGCCGCGATGACGACGGCAAGCAATACTTTGAGCAGCAAATCGAGCAAGTGCACGACAGGAAGTCGGAGCACGGTTTCTCTGTTCAAGTCCGCAGTTTCCATTGGCACGCGCCTCGTTCCATTGACGGTCAGGGTGACCCGGACCGTATGGTGAGACCGCTAGATGAAACTATAGGGGTGAGGCTAGCACGCGCCGCAGTGCACCGGAAGATGCCGTGTTGACTCATGCGAAAGGTCCCTGTAGCGGGATACGTTGCCTCATTGGAAAAGGTTCAGGAAGAGGCAAGGCACGGACACGGACATCCTTGAGGGATTGGACTGACGATACGCCAGCGCGAGGCCGTCACGGTGATCAAGGCGCGGGCGTATGCCCACGGGAGCCGGCTGGAGACCTTGATGAAGTGGTGGAGCCTGCACCGGGCGCGGGCGCTGCGGGCCCAGGGTCATTGAGGCTCTCGATCTGGTCGGGCATGAGTGCGGGGTGGCCTCGTGGCAGTTTTGCCTCACGCTGACCGTAACGGACATCGCGACGGAGTGGACCGTGAACCGGTCTTGCCGAACAAGGCCCAGAAATGGGTGTTCGCGGCGCTGCAGTACGCACTGGGCCGACGCCGCGCTCACGCCATATCAACGCGCTATCACAAACCAGGGACCCGGAAGCGCCGCGTCATCGCCATGAACGCCGAGTTCAACGCCTCAAACCCGCAGCATTGTCCCAGCAGATCCTGGCCTTACCGGCGAACTGGAAAACCCCACCCAAGCAAAAACCCGCCTCGCGACAACTAGGTCAACACCTATGAGGCAACGAAGCAGCCGTCCGGCACCTATTGACGTGAGGTAACGGGAATGCCTTCTGTCTCAGCTTGTCCGGCTCGCTAAGGTGCATCCGAAACTCGGAGGATTTCCAGAGCTCCATTCTAGCGACTTGTAGCCATGCACGAGATTAGGCATTAGCCATATATCCATCCGCAGGAGCAGTTTAAGCCGGGCGTCTCCGCTCCCACCCGTCATTGCCGTGAAATGGTCACGGGTGCAACATTGACGCCAAGGGAAGAAGCTCTTCCCGGTTGGACGATGTGCTCGGACCTGAGCGGATTTACGGCGCGACCTATTTTACCTGTTTGCCGCGGCTTTTTGCGGTGATCCGAATCGTGGGCGCCCGTGGGCTCGTTACTGTGGCGTCGGATTTCAAGGCATTACCGAGCCGGCCTTCGAGCCGATGACGCCAAGGGCTCGCTCATCCGCCGAGAAGAATCTTGAATCGGGAGTGTTCATATGTCACGCGTATTCCTTAGTCATTCGAGTCGCGACACTCTTCAGGCTGTAGCGTTGAAACGTTGGCTGGTCGAGCAGGACCTTAGCCTCGAAGGTGAGATCTTTTTGGATTTGGATCCTGTAACCGGGATCCAGCCCGGCGAGCGGTGGAAGGAAGCACTCCGGCGGTCTAATGCACGGTGTGAGGCAGTGATCTGCCTGCTCTCGCGAGACTGGGAAGCTTCGGCCGAATGCAGAACCGAGTTCCGCACGGCGGAGTCCCTCAACAAACTCATTCTGTGTGCCCGGCTGGAGCCCCTCAGTGAAGGGGGTATCACTGGGGAATGGCAGCGATGCGACCTCTTCGGTGAGGGCTTAAGCACAAAGATTCCGGTTGATGGCACGAACCGTTTCGTCGCATTCCAGACAGAAGGCCTCCAGCGGTTATACAGGGGTCTTCGCAAGGCAGGGATCGGTGCTGAGCATTTTGTATGGCCTCCAACGAATGATCCGAACCGGGCACCTTACCGAGGCT
Organism: Arthrobacter globiformis NBRC 12137; assembly: GCF_000238915.1. Taxonomy (GTDB): domain Bacteria; phylum Actinomycetota; class Actinomycetes; order Actinomycetales; family Micrococcaceae; genus Arthrobacter; species Arthrobacter globiformis. The sequence goes on from NZ_BAEG01000035.1 coordinate 21,145, forward strand.
GGCAACCGCTGGAGGAATGGGACGCGGCGGTGTTCTTTGGCCGCGACGGACAGATTGTCAGGGGCTTAGATGAGTTGCGTGGCATGCGCAGTTCCGGCATCGAGTCGCTGTTCATGATTTTGGGTCCTTCTGGCGCCGGGAAGTCGTCGTTCTTACGGGCAGGCCTATTGCCCCGGCTAAGACGGGACGACCGCCACTTTGCGGTGTTGGAGGTCATGCGCCCCGAGCGCAATGCGCTGACCGGGGAGCGTGGCTTCGCCCACTCACTCCATGCTCTTCGCAGCAGTCTGGGAATGGACCGACCAGTACTTGCGGAAATCAAGGATGCTTGTGTCGCTGTCGACTCGGAACCGCTCCTGCAGTGGTTGGAAGAGGCGAGATCGGCGGCAGCGTCCCGGCTGCCGGCGGACGTGCCAACGACGCCGAAACCAACGCTGATTTTGCCGCTGGATCAGGCGGAGGAACTTTTCAGTGTGGACGCGGGACCACAAGCAACCCAGTTCCTACGGCTCCTAGGCCGGCTACTACTCCGCACTCGGGACGGAGCCGCACCCGCGCTGATTGTGGCGGGCACTATCCGGGCCGACCGGTACGAGATGATGCAGACTGCTCCAGAGTTGGCGGACCTGGGCAGCGGGTTTTTGATGAGCTGAAGCCGATGCCCGTTGCCCAATTCAAGGAGGTTATCCTCGGACCCGCCGCACGGTCCACGGCGGCAGGACGGCCCCTGCGGGTGCAGCCTGATCTAACTGAACGGCTTCTGGCTGATTCCGCCGAGGGCGCGGACACTCTGCCGCTGCTCTCATTGACCCTGGCCCGGTTGTACGCTGACTTCGAGGGCGCCGGTGAGCTGACCTTGGACGGATACGAGGCCATTGGCGGCATGAGCAGCGTAGACCGAAATCGACGCCGTGCTCGCACGTGACCCCATCGCGCGTGAGTCCCAGCTTGCGAACCTGCACTCGGCGTTTATTCCATGGCTGGCCACCATAAACCCCGACAATGATCAGCCAACGCGCAGGGTGGCACGTCTGGTGGATCTTCCGGCGCAGGCCCGTCCGCTGATTGACACGTTAGTGGCCAGGCGTTTGCTGATTGAAGATGTACGGGGCGGCGAGATCGTTGTTGAGGTGGCGCTTGAGAGTTTGCTGCGCCAGTGGAAGGAGCTGGCCCAGTGGCTGGCAACTGAACGGGAGGATTTGAAGGAAGCCGACAATCTTGAACGCGCCGCAGCGGCATGGGAGAGCAGCGGTCGGGGACACGCCTGGCTACTGGAGGGCGCCCGGCTGACCGGCGCAGAGTCGCTGGCCTCGAAGCCCGCCTTCAGGAACCGCCTAAAGAATGTGCGGAGTTTCCTGATCACCTCCAGACGACGGGAGAACGATCGAATTGTCGCAGCGAAACAAGCCGACCTAAAGGCCGCGAGAGATAAGCAGGAAGCGGCAGAGAGGCAAGCGGCGGAACTGCGGAAAAGCGCCCGTGTGCTTAGAGCAGTGCTGGCGGCCGTGACCCTGATAGCAGCGGTTGCCATTTTCGGTTTCGTGCAAGCGTCGATTACAGCGGAAGAGGCAACTGCCGGGACCTGCCAGGCAACGTCAATGCTGCCGGCATCTGAGGTCCAGCCGATACTGCGCGGAGCCAGGCTTGGCGGCGGAATGCCACGTGCGAAGCAAGTCCTTGCCTCGCACGTACTGACAGAACCCGTTCGCAACCTCATAACGAGGCAGACAGTACTGCCCGGAGCGCTGCTGCAGTCGCTCCGGATGGCCGCCAGATAGCATCTGGACAGACTGACCGTACAGCGCGGTTGTAGATCCAGCCAACGAAGGTCACCTCATAATCTGAAGGCATAATGTCATGCCGCTAGTTGCGCCTTCGATGACGTGTCATCCGCTGCCTCTATGAGCATTTCGGCGGCCGCTAGCGGGGCCAACAGGAGGGCCCGCTGAATGCCGGACAGGGTCTGCGGGAAGGCGTTTGCCAGATGGGCAAGGTGTAGGGCACCAACGATGTAATGCGTACCAGCCGTTCCTCCCAGCGTTCGCGCTACGCTAGTCCGGATACGTTCGAGGTCCAAGGAATTCCCATAGTTGGCGAGAGCCGTCCGGGCGAGCATGTGCTGGGGATGCCGCTGGACCTCCCGATCCATTTCGGCCACAGCCTGCAACAGCCCAGCAACCTCAACCTGAAAGGTTTCCCGAACCTTGTCCAGAAATGCTTCCACGGAGTCATCCGCGACCAGCGCATCACGGGCCAGATCAGCCAAGGTCGCCGACTCCGCCCGGGCCCGTGCAGCCTCCCTGGCCCGCTTGGCCGAGAGGCCCACGAGCAGGGAGACCGATACCGCCGCGAACAGGAACACCAGCAAAGCAAACACGTTCTGCGGGTCGCTGATACTGAACGTCCCGACCGGCTCGGTCTCGAAGTAGTTCAACAGCAGCGAGTCCAAGACAGCCGCCAGCACAGCCGGCCACAGACCGCCAACGAATGCCACCACGATCACCCCGGTGAGATGGACGAGCACGTGGGTCGCCAAGTTAAGGTCCGGGGCCAGCGACATCACCAGGGTGACCAGGACCGGGAGGAGCACAGCCAGGATGAACCCCGCCGTTGTCCGGACCCTGCCCAATGCGAACGAAGGCGCTCCAGGAAGCGCCCGGGCGCCCAGAGCATGGGACACCATGTGCACGTCAATGTCTCCGGCCCCCTTCACGACCTGAGAGCCCACGCTGCTGCCCAGAAGACGGCTAGCGAAGCCGCCGCGCGACACGCCCACAACGATCTGCGTTGCGTTCACGCTCCGGGCAAACTCCAGCAGGGATTCGGCCACGTCCTCGCCGACAACGGTGTGACAGCTGCCACCCAGATCCGTGACCAGCTGGCGCTGGGCCGCCAGCGCCTGCGATGCCTCCCCCGGTTGCGCTTCAGGGCGGCGCACGTGAAGGGCCAGGAGATCCCCGCCGTTCACCCGGGACAGGATCCGGGACGCCCTGCGGATGATGCCCTCGCCTTCCGGGCCGCCCGTGAGCCCGACAACGATCCGTTCACGTGCCGGCCACGTCGCCGTGATGCCCTCGCTGGCCCGGTACTTCGTCAGGCCTTCGTCCACTCTGTCGGCCAACCAAATCAACGCGATCTCACGCAGCGCGAAAAGGTTGCCGAGCCGGAATTCGTTAGCGAGAGCAGCGTCAATCATCTCCGCCGGATAAATGTTTCCGGCCGACAACCGCTCCAGGAGAAGCTCCGGGGCAATGTCCACGAGTTCAATCTGGTCCGCCCGGCGCACAATCGCGTCCGGAACAGTCTCCCCCGGGGGCTGCCCGGTTATCGCGGATACTACGTCGCTCAACGAGGCGAGGTGCTGGATACTGACAGTCGAGAGCACATCAATGCCGGCGGACAGCAGCAGCTCGATGTCCTGCCACCGATGTTCATTCCGGCTCCCCTGCATGTTGGTATGAGCGATCTCATCCACCACAGCAACTTCCGGGCGCCTGGCCGCCACCGCGTCCACGTCCATTTCCTGCGCCCAGACGCCGTGCGGGTCCGCCCGACCTGGCGCAACGACCTCAAGACCTGTCACAAGGCCCCGGGTTTCCCGTCTCCCATGATCCGCGGCAACGCCAACAACCACGTCCCGGCCGCTGGCCACGAGTAGATGGGCTTCCTGCAGCATGGCGAAAGTCTTGCCCACGCCCGGCGCCGCGCCCAGAAATATGCGAAGAGTTCCCCTTGCCATATCCTCAGTCTGTCAGCACCAGCCCGGCAGGCGGGTGGTTCCCGGAGGCCCGGGCGAGGGTGTAGCCAAGCTCTGAGTACCCGCGTCAGGAGTCCGGGCTAAGGTGAAGCGAGAACCCTGTGGTTTCATCGTTCTCGTCCTTGTCGATCTAGAGCTCGTCCGCGGCGGTAGCACCGCCGGCCTCCGCCCGCTTCACGAAGCGCTGCAAATCCCCGAAGGTGACACGATGCCCACCGGGTCCCGCGAATCCCAGACTTAATTTCAATCCGATCGTCATGGCAGACAGTATGACAGCCAGTATTCAATGCTGGTCTTTGCCTTTCGCCCGTTGACTTTACCGCCTGGGTGCCGGTGTTCTGCGAGCGTTGTCCCAGCCATAATTCGCGTCCTCCCGCAGAGCCTGCGTTGGAACGGCCCCAACAGCGTCCCACAACCCTAGGGTTACGAGACTGCCCGCCCTTGCATCAAGGCTTTCAGGGCCACACGCCGCTCCTCAACAACGGCCTAAAACGGTCGACATACACGATCAGCTGAACCGAGAAGCAGAACAGTTTTACGTTTCTCCACGACGATCGCGTCTAGCGGAGGCATGGGGCGAGGGACTGGTTCGCGCCTGCTCAGCGCTGCGCCGGGTTACCGGTATCGTCGGGGCGCAGGTGATACTCACATGACGGTGTCGCCGATTTTGTCGCGGGCGCCGGCAGTCCTCGAGTTTATTGCTGCAGCAGCTTGTCCCGGCCAATGTCTTTTCGTCAGTTGAGTAGCCCATCCAGACAGCTCACTAAAGCGCCGATAATTGCGATTCCGTCGACCTGCAACGAGCCTGTGGCTGACCGGGGGCAGCCCTGTCGGAATTTGTTCATACCAAGCATGACAAGGCGCATCGATACCAACTGTAATCTGTCCCTAGTCACGAATATCTGGTTGGGGGAATGATGGGGTTCGCGCGTTCAGCAGGGATCTTTCAGGCAGGAGTTCTGATGGCCATTGGTGGCCCAGTGCTCGGTGCGCTCGGAGCAGTTATCGCCGTCCCAAACATCGCTGCCCTCTATGGCGGAAACGTAAATCGCGGGGGATTGGTAATCGGTTTGATCATCGCTGCCGTTGGTTCACTCCTCGCGCTGGCCGGGTACATCATGATTCTCGTCGCGGTGCACCGCGCCTTGGTCAAAATCGATGCTCTTCCCGTACGTCAGCAGCCACGGGCAGGGCAGGGATCAACCCATTCCGCATCTGACTTCACGTACTAGCAAGTGACATTCAGCCCAATGCCGGTACGGAAGCTCATGTCAGCAGCGGTGTCGTGTTGGGGTGCACTTCAAGCGGGCAACAGAAGAGAGAAGTGTCATCCGGTAATCTGCTGCGATGGCACCGCCAAGTATCGCACCAGCGGGCAACGTTCGACCAACCGTTGTCTCCCATCACTCAGGCCCTGATCTTGCATTGGATGCAAATAATCACGGTACTTCGTCACTTATAGGAGATTTCCGGCTCGGCCAAGTCCTCTGCTTCTACCCATGTTGAAAAGTCCGCCAGCGACATAAAGCAGTAGAAATCGCAGTACCGCAGATTCTGCTTGTCATCCTTGCTCATGTCAGTAATTCGAAGCATGGTTCCACCAGGATGGCACCCGGCCTCCGGGATTTTTGCATGACGGGCGCACCCTGGGTAATGCCCAATGGGGAAGGAGGCTACGTCCGCGACTATGTCACCGATGGTGCCCAGGAATGTAGCGTTTGATGCCGTCGTGATCCGGCGGGTGATCGTCAGCTCGGCGGTCACAAGGTCCGGGGCTGGCCTCCGGCCTCTGGAAGGGTGCAGATGTGCCCGTCGGCGTCTATGGGGTAGCCGCAGAGCGAGCAGATAGGACGCCCGGCGCCCACGACCTCACGGGTACGCTTGGCGAATGCGCGGGCCGTGCCGACCGGCATCCGCACCAGCAGCATTTCGGTCGCGTTAGGGCCGTCCTCATCAGGGGATTCGTCGTGGTCATCAGCATCGACATCGGTGATGGGGTAGGCCTCTACTACGACCTGGGCCGTCGTTGGGTCCCAACCTAAGCTCATGGCGCCGGTCCGAAACTGCTCCTGAACGGCCTCGAGCTGGTCATTGTCGACAAGTTCAATGGGAGTGCTCGTGGGAACGCTGAAGGGGTTGTTCTCGATGGTGATGAGCTGGTCGAGAATTTCGTCGATCTTCTCCGCGAGCAGGGCCGACTGCTGCTTTTCCAGGGCAATGCTCACGATCTGTGTCCCTGCGCGCACCTGCAGGTAGAACGTGCGCGCGCCTGGAAGGCCAATGGTGCCAACGACGACCCGATCCGGCCAGGCAAACTCGTGAACACGTGTAGGCATGTCAGTATTCTAAGCACGTGAGGTTCATGGTGCCTTTTGCCCTGCAGCGCCGCCCGCCGGTGCATCGCCAGAGTGGATGCCGTTCGACAGCCACGGCAGGTCGCCCGCTTCGGTGTTGGCCGCATAGACGCTCGACCGGCTTTCGCCGTGGCAGTCCGGTCCTCGCTCAGCGAGGTTCGGGTCACGCGTTCTTCGGTGGTGTCCGCCCACGGGTGTGCACAATGTGCACTCATGATGCTTACCGTTCTCGCCCGGCGGCCCGATCGAGTTGAAGTACACCACAACTTGACGCTGTTCCGGTCATGCACTCATCCAACGGGCTGGCAATGAAGAGACATGAAGGAAAAGCCAAGCAGCAGTACCTCGCTTCCAGATATCGAGAAGAAAGCCGCGGTGTCATGTTGTCGACGCCGACGGCAACCATGAACAGTTATGGACGGAAAATCTCCTGCCCTGAGGGTGCGGCTGCGGACATTGGTCGGCCTGCGCAGCGAATCACTGGCAGGAGGGCAGGTCCGAGGCCCCCGCGCCGTCGGCCTTCCCCGGCGGTGCGGTGCGGGCTGCGTCTGTTCGGGGGCTCGTGCTGCATCACTGTCGGGGGTGCCGGTACAGATCGGGTTTCAAGATATGGAGCTGGGTCGACCAGGAATATGGCTAAGAATAGACTTGGAAAAGCCACCATCGACACAGATGTCCTGCCCGGTGACATAACCCGATAGCGGACTCACAAGAAATTCGATGACGTTGGCAATGTCCGTGGGGTCTCCAATTCTTGCCAGCGGGATGATATCTTCCCTGGCCTTCTTGATTTGGGGATCGGCATACATTTTCTCGGTCATCCGTGTATGAGTCATGCCCGGGGAAACCACATTTACACGAATTCCGTCAGGTGCCCATTCCAACGCGAGTGTTTGGGCCAGCATTGTCAATGCAGCCTTGCTGGGGCTGTAAGCACCTGATCCGGCATGTGGCAGCTGACCAGACATGGAAGAGGTGAAACAGGCGGACCCGCGGCTCTGCTGCAAGTGCGGGTAGCTTGCTTTGGCTAGAAGCCACGCGCCGCGGAGGTTGACGGAGAACATGTTGTCCCAGTCCTCAAGGGACACGTCACAGATGGCGCCTGGGTTAGCGATTCCGGCGTTTGCTACCAAGGCGTCCAGGCCACCGAACTCGGCTACGGCAGCCTCCACGAGTTGACCTGGCACGTCGGGGTCAGCGAGATCGCCCGCCAGTGCGATGGCGGTACCTCCCATTGACTGGATTGTACGAACGACTTGCTCTTGGTTGCCGTTCGCTCCGTGTCCACCCACAGCAATCATAGGGTGCACGCCCCGGGCCAGAGCCGCCTCTGCGATTCTCACGCAGGTAGACGCGCCTATGCCGCTGCTTCCGCCACTGACCAGTGCTCTCATTGCACACTCTCCTTTTATCAGGGATTCTCTTGATAATCCTTTTTTGACACCATTTTTGATAGGAGTCCATGGACTGCAAACTCAGATCCGTTTTACAGCGCAATTCGCAACGAAACCCGATTTCATTATTTGAAACAAATCCTCGGCAGATACGCCGCAACCTCCAATGCTGGAAGTTAAGTTCCCAGTTCCCAGCCTTGATTTCTGAGATCCTGCATCGCTTTCTTGAATTCCTGCACAGGGTTGTCTTCGCGGATGATCTCAAGAACTACGTTATTGACGCCGCACGTTTCTCTGACGACGTTGCCCAATCCATTCCAGTCGATCACTCCCGTGCCGATTGGATCATGGCCCCAGGTCTCCGTGCCCGTATCAGAAATATGCACCAACCCAATGGATTCATGGTATGAGAGCAAACTATCTACGGGATCTTCTCCGATATAGGCAGCGTTGGCGACGTCGTACACAATCTTGACTGCTTCGTCGTTGATAGTGCTTACGACGCCCGCCAGATCCTGGATGGTAGGGGTGAAGCAGTAGGGAGTGTTTTCGAAGAGAAGTCGCGTGCCGGCCTGTTTGGCCAGTGGAAGTAGATTCTCCAGGCTCTCGTACATCCACCCGTAGGTTTTTTCGAGTGAAGGTGAGATCATCGGGCGTCTTGTGCCGGGGGAGATCACAACCTCGGGGACATCCCAGGCTGCAGCCAGGTCGATCACTGATTTGATGTGCTCGATGCTTTTGCGGCGCATATTGGCGCCGGGGCTGGCCAAGTTGACGTCATATCCACCGGCGTTCAGTGATCTGATTTTGGCACCGTATTCATTGAGTCTTGCATGAGTTGCCGTACGCTCTGAGCCGGATATTTCATCAGGCCAGCAATGAGGCGAGCTGACCGGAACTTCAAAGGTTTTATACCCGTTGTCGACCAATTCAGCTATCGCATCAATGGCCGTAGATGACCATAGATAGGAAAATGTGTTAATGATCATTTGGTTCACTTGAAGGCATCCTCTCTGTTCTTCACCGATGGAGAAAAGTGTTTCAGTCATAAGGCACTGTGAATTTCGATCCTGAGTAGGGGACCGCAAGCGCGAGCCAAGCGGCTCGAAGGGACCCGGGGCAGACATGCCCCTTCTGCCCCGTCGAGCCGCCACGGCTTACTTGGTACCGGCGGGCCTACCGGGAACGCTTAGCCCCGTCGATGGCCGGCGATGTGCTCGAGACCAGGTGTTCGCCTTCAAGTACCTCAGGGTCAGCAAGCGCCACCGTGACACGGTCACCGCGGTTGCCGGTCTCCGGCAGCGTGAAGTAGACGACGAGGCAGAGGGCGACAATGGCGATCATGTAGACCGCGACCAGCATCGGCTGTCCGGCGCCGACAAACGCGGCGGCGATCAGTGGCGCGGTGCCGCCGAAGACGGCTATGACGATTTGGTGTGCGAAGCCGATGCCCGATACCCGTACCGCAGCCGGGAACAGTTCGGCCTGGATGGTCGGATAGACGGACTGCCAGATACCGAGAACCACCCAACCGGACGCCGATACCAGAACGTAAACACCGAAGCCCGGCTGGTTCAGCAGCAGGAGCAAGGGGTAGAAGAGGACGATCATGCCGATGGCGCCGATGATGGGGAAGATTTTGCGTCGGCCGAGGCGGTCGGAGAGCGCGCCGCAGATTGGCACGATGATAACGAGGAGGGCCAGTCCGATGACGCTGCCGGCCAGCGTCGAGGACAGGTCTCGGCCGGTGGTCAGCTTGGCGTAGGTGGGGAGGAAGGTGGCCCAGGTGTAGTAGGCGACGGCCGGGGCTGAGAGCGCTGCTGCCTGCAGCAGCGCCTTCGGGTGTTCGCGAAGCAGGTCCATCAGGCGTGCCGGCGCGGACTTTTGGTCAACGAGGGCAGTTGCCTCGAACTCGGGGGTCTCTTCCGCCCGGGCCCTCAGGATAAGGCCGACGACGCCGAGGATGCCTCCCGCGACGAACGGGATGCGCCAACCCCAGGCGGCGAGGTCTGCTGGAGTGAAGGATGATGTCACCATTGCCGCGGCGCCGGTGGCGGCGAGGGTCGCGAAGCCGCTTGCCATGTTGGAGAACGAACCGAACAGGCCCCTGCGGTTCGCGGGAGCGTGTTCGACCATGAATGCGATGGCGCTCTGCGCCTCACTGCCGGCCGAGATTCCCTGGAGGATGCGTGCAACCAGAAAGAGAATCGGTGCTGCGTAACCGATCGTCGCAAATGACGGTGTGAGGCCGATGATCAAAGCACCAAGCGCCATGCCTGAGATTGACAAGGTCAGGATGAGCCGTCGGCCGAAGCGGTCGGCCAGCGGGGAGATGATGATTCCGCTGAGCGGGCGTACAACAAACCCGACCGCGTAGGTGAGCAGTGCTGCGATAAGGGAGGCGAACGGGGAATCGCTTGGAAATATCTGCGATGAGAACACCGCTGCCAGCAGCCCGTAGATGTACCAGTCGTACCACTCCACGAAGTGGCCGATCGTGCCCGCCACCATATTGACGGTGCGGCGAGGGGGCTCAGACACTTCGGGAAGGCCCGAAGGGTCGGGACTGCTGACGGCTTCTTTTGAGGTCTTCATTGAACTCTCCAAACTTTCACGTTTGCTGGGTAAGGGTATTGGAATATTCGGGGTAACCGAAGCGACGTGGTGGGTGGGCCTTTGTCCGCCTGTGTCCCGCTTCGAGGTATGACTGGCGGCAAACTCCCGGGGGCGTACGGGCTGCTCTGGCCATTCATGAGATCGATTGCCGTAAATCGCATCGTTGAGATCGGTTGCTGAGATCGGTTGCAAGTAACGATATGTAGGCGGGTGAGCCCTGTCAACGGTCATTTTCAGTTCAAAGGACGGCGGTGCAAACCTTTGGCCAGCGCGCGGCGAGAGGGCAAGCGGGGCCCGCTCCAAACGGACCGGACCTGAAAGTCATCCCTGAATTCGCAGGGACTTCTCATTGTTGACATTAAGGAATCGGACTCCGGACCAGGTGCAGTCCAGGCTGCCGTAGGATGCCCAGTACTCGTCCCAATGCGCAAGTTTCCATCGGTCTCTTTCGAGTCCCCGCTCAAGAAGTCGCCCCCGGAGGACATCCTGGGGGACCTGTACCCGCACCACTGTGGTCTCCGAGGGCGGCCAGTGGAATTCTTCCGCGGCGCGTGTCAGGTAGTCCGGCATGGCGAAGTAGGCACCGAAGGGTGCATCAAGTACGACCGATCGTCCCAGGCGCAGGTTCACTCCGGCTACATCCATGAGTGTCTCGTACTCCAGGGGCAGCAGATTTTCCCGATAGAAGTCATTGGATTCCCGGTCTGTGGGGTCGTGTCCGGCTGCCTCCAGTGCAAACTCGACAAGGCGGCCGCAGATCCGGTCCTTATCCAGATATGCAGCACCATGCTCTCTTGCTGTTTGCTGGGCAATGGTCGTTTTCCCGGAGCCGGCAGGGCCGATGACAATGAAGACTTTCGGGGCTGTCATTGGCGTGCCTCTGCCACTGCTGAGAGGAACTCTTTGGCGGCCTCGGTGACGCGGGAGAAGTCGCCGTCCGGCTGCCATGCTTTGGTCACGTAGCTGCCGACGCCGACACCTGCGACGCCGGCCGCAAACCATTCGCCGACGTTCTCTACGGTCACGCCGCCTGCCGGCATAATCGGCAGATGTGCGAGCGGGGCGAGAACTGATTTGGCGTAGGGGATACCGCCGGCTTCGGTGGGGAAGAGCTTGAGGATGTCAGCGCCTGCCTCTGCGGAGTTGACGAACTCAGTGGGTGTGTAGGCGCCGCTGATTGTCGGCACCTGGTACCGGTTCGCGGTCCGGATCATTGCCGGGTTCAGCTGGGGGCTGACCAGGAAGTCGGCGCCGGCCCGGATGCACTCGTAGGCTGAGTGCTCGTCCAGAACTGTTCCGGCTCCCACCGCTACTCCGTTAGGCCCGTGCTTGGCGGAGAGCTGGCGGATCACGTCCACGGCGCCCGGGATCGAGAGCGTGATTTCCAGTGCGCGAAAACCCCCGGCGATCGCCGCTTCCGCCACGCGTTCTGCCACGTCAGCGTTCTCGAGCCGGACGATGAGGACGGCGCCGGATTCGTCGATGGTCTGCAGGGTGCGAAGTTTTTTGTACATTGCTGGCCTTTCTTCTGACCCGGACGGTCGGCTCATCACCGAGCGTCCCTGAGCCACTGTTGAAGTGTCGTTGACAAACTCTCCCACCATCCATAGTGTTATTGCAACCGATCTCAGCAACCGATCTCATGCTGAGCAAACAATCGAACTCCTACTTAGCAAAGGGGCTGGCAGGGTGAGTAAAACTCGAACGATCATCCTTGGTGCTTCGCACTGGCACGTCCCGCTCTGTACGCGGGCGATCGGCGAAGAACACCAGGTCGTTGGTGTCAGTGACGAGGACGTGTCGTTCGTCCAGGGTCTGGCTAGGGCGTGGAACGCTCCCGTGGAGGCTGACTGGCGGAGCCTGGTGGATCTGCCCGGTGTGGGGCTTGCCTATGTCTTCGGCCCGCACGATGGCATGGCGGAAAAGTGTTTTGCCCTGATTGAGCGCGGGATTCCGTTCGTGGTGGAGAAGCCGCTGGGAACCTCCCTGGCGGAACTTTCCCAGGTGCGCAAGGCTGCGGAAGCGGCCGGCGTGGCCGCGACGGTTCCGCTCGTTCAGCGGAACGGCCCCGTCGACCGGTGGCTGGCCAAGGCCGGCCGGCCGACGTACCAGAGGATGTCCTTTATCGCCGGACCGCCCTCGCGCTACCTGGCTAACGGCAATCCCTGGATGCTGGACCCTGCCACTGCAGGGGGCGGGTGCCTGGCCAATCTGGGACCGCATTTCGTTGACCTGTTCCTGCAGGCCTGTGACGAGCCAGCGGCGGCTATCGAGTCGCGGCTCTCGTCGGCCCTTCACGGCGGGGCTCTTGAGGACCATGCCAGCCTCATCATCACCACCCCGAACGGGCGTGAAGCCATCGTGGAGGTCGGCTACGCCTTCCCGGGTTCGCCGTTGAAGCGGTACTGCAGCTACACGTCGGCGGGCGCTGCGGGATTCGCCTCTGTCAACTCGGACGGTTCAGCCACCTTCACAGCCTTGGATGGTTCGACGGAGACCGCCGTGATCGAGGTGGATAGTGATCCCCTCTACGATCCGTTCGTGCGCCGCGTCGCACAGACGCTGGAAGATGGATTCCGGGGCCTGCCGACATTGGCTCAGCTCGAAGATGTGATGCGCCCCATTTGGCAGGCATACGACAACCAGCACGGAGGAAAAGAAGATGGCCGACCTTAGTATTGACGTTGTCGCGAAGGCGGCCGGTGTCCACCGCTCAACAGTTTCCAGGGCATTCTCCCGGCCTGAAGCGGTGAAAAGCGAAACCCGCGAACACATCCTCCGCGTCGCCGAAGGTCTCGGCTACACCATGAGCCCGCTCGCCCAGGCACTGCGCCGAAAGACCAGCACCTTCATCCCGCTGATCGTCCCTGACATCACCAACCCGTTCTTTGCCGAACTTGCCAAGACCATGACGCAGGCCGCGGACGAGCGCGGCTACCAGCTGCTGCTCTGCGTCACGAACGGGGACCCTGCCAAGACCGACGGATACTTCACCGCGATGCAGGCCATGTACGCGCCCTTCGGCATCGTCGCGCCCTCCACGAAAGTCGACACCGAGGCCCTCAAGCTCTTCGATTTCGGCCACAAGGTGGTGGTGATCGACCGTGTGGAAGGCGACTCCTCGGTTCCAACGGTCACCGTCGACAGCCGCCGCGGCATCATGCTGGCCCTGGACCACCTGCATTCTCTGGGGCACACCTCGATCGGCTACGTTTCCGGTATCGCTGGCACCCACACCGCCCAGGACCGGATGGACGCCTACCTGGAGCTGTCAGCCGAAGGCAACAGCACGCCCCTGGTACTGGACAGCGGCTCCGATCCGGACGCAGGAGCGCGCGCGGCACAGCATTACCTGGAGATGGAGAATCCACCGACGGCGATTATCGCCGCCAACGACATGGTCGCCTTCGCGGTGATCTCGGCCCTGGGACAAAACGGCATCCGCGTGCCGGATGACGTCTCGGTCATCGGCTTTGACGGACTGGCCCTGGGCGCCCGGTTCAACCCGCCCCTGACCACCGTACGGCAGCCGATCGACGACATGGGAAACATCGCCATCGAACTGGCAGAAAAGCAGAACCTGAACGGCTCGGTGGAGCACATCGTCCTGGAACCTGAACTTCTGATGCGCGCCTCCACCGCAGGACCGCGCAAATGACCGCGGCCAACGAAGGAACCCTGCGGCGGCTGCCCGGGCTGCGGCACACCGACCACGTCGGCCTGACAGTTCCGAACCTCGAAGACGCCATCAGGTTCTTCGTCGAGGTGCTCGGCGCCGAGGAGCTGTACCGCTCCCAGCGCGGACCCGACCCCGAGTTCATGCCCACCAACTTCGACGTCCCCGCCGACGCCCGGCTCACCCTCGCCATGCTCCGCCTGCCCCCGAACCTGAACATCGAGCTGTTCGAGTGGCGCAGCGCCGAGCGGCGGGAAACCCCGCCCCGGCACTGCGACGCCGGTGGGCACCACCTGTGCTTCGTAGTGGACGACGTCGACGAAGCGGTCGCAGTGCTGCAGGAAACCCCCGGGGTCCGGGTGCTCGGAGAACGCAAGGAAGTCGCCGGCGACAGCCCGCGCGTGGCCGGCAACCGCTGGACCTACTTCATCACCCCCTGGGGGCTGCTGATGGAAATCGTCGACCGCTCCCGCGTCGCATCCCCACCTCGGCTCGTCGGTCCAGCGGACTGGACAGCTACACACGACACTTCCCGGAAGGACAATGAACAATGAGGCTTGCAGGTCACACACTAGGCACTCCGGACCATACGGTCCCCCAGGCACTGAAGCTTTTCCGGGCCGCGGGGCTCGATGCCGCCGAAGTCATCTACCAGGACGGCTACACCTCAGGCCTGCCTCAGGGCGACCGGCGCGCCGCACTGGAGGCACTGAAGGCGGCCGAGGACGAGGGCCTGCCCATCATCGGCCTCACCCCCTACACCACCGCCATCAATGCCCTGGACGAGAAAGAGTGGCGCGGGGGAGTCGACGAATTCCGTGGCGCGATTGAAACCGCCCATCTGCTCGGCGCCGACCGCGTACGCGTGTATGCCGGGTCCTGGCACCCGGGCGACACTGATCACGACCGGCGATGGGCGAAACTGCGGGAGGCGCTGCAGACCCTGGCACCCGAGGCCGAACAGGCCGGCGTGCGGCTGTGCGTGGAAAACCACTTCGGCACCATGACCCAGACCGGGGCAGAAACCGCCGCGCTCGTCCGGGAGGTAGCCCACCCGGCCGTCCGAGTTCTCTACGACCAGGCCAACCTCACCTTCACCCACGACGAATCATTCGAGGAAGCCTTTGCTGTCCAGGGCGACCTCATCGGTCACGTCCACGCGAAAGACCTCGTCTTCACCGACCCCAACGCAGCCTTCCGCGCCACGGAAACAGCCCGCGTCAACACATCTGAGCGCGCCGTACGCTCCCGGGTCATCGGCACCGGCGTCCTTCCCTGGCCCCAGATCCTCGCGGCCCTGCTGCGCCACGGCTACGATGACCTGCTGAGCATCGAGTACGAGTACCGCTGGCACCCGCAAGACCTTCCCACCCCCGAGGACGGATTCCGGGAATCCGCGGCCGCACTGCGCGGGATGCTCACGGAAATTGCAGAAATGGAGAACGCCCGATGAACGGCCAGCGCCTTCGCGTCGGCGTCATCGGCGCGGGAAACATCGCCACCATTGCCCAGTTGCCCACACTCGTACAACGCGATGATGTCGAGTTGGCAGCCCTGGTCTCCCGCCGCGAGGACCCCGGCAACCTGGTCCGGCGCTGGGGTTTCGGCGCCGCCTACCGGTCACTGGAGGACATGCTGGACGCGCAGGATCTGGACGCCGTGTTCGTCCTCACACCCCGGTCCGAGCACGCCCATGCGGTCCAGCTGTGCCTGAATAATGACGTCGACGTGTTCTGCGAAAAACCCCTGGCCCCCGCCACGGAAGAAGCCGAGCGTTTGGCGGACCTCGCCGAGGAACGCGGCCGCATCCTGATGGTCGACTTCAACCGCCGCTACGCACCCGTCTACACCGCCGGCCGGGAAGTGTTCGGGGCGAAAGGCGCTACATTCTGCGTCGCCCAAAAGAACCGCCCCGGATCGGAATACCGTGCAACGTTCGAGAACGCCATTCACATGGTCGATCTGCTCCGCTGGTACTGCGGCGGTGAACCCGTGGACGTGGCCGCGCACGCAGCCGGTGATGATTCCTGGGAGGAAGACGGCGTCGCAGCCATGATTCGCTTTGACACCGGCAACACAGGAGTCCTCATGGCTGCCCGAACGGCAGGTGCCTGGAACGAGAAACTGGACGCCTACGGCGACGGCAAGACCGTGGAGGTCCGCGCTCCCGAAACAGTGTCGACCACCGTCAGGGGGGTCACCACCTCACGCGAGCTCAGCGCCGAGGCCTACGGCTGGGCAACAGCGACCGACACACTAGGGTTCTCCACTGCCGTCCACCATTTCCTGGACCGGGTCGCTGACCGGGCGCAGCCACTGACCTCCGGTCGCGAAGCCGTCCATACCCAGCGGCTGCTGGACCGGATCCTCGCTGCCTCCGGACTGCCCACAGAAGAACAAGAAGGCCGGCAATGGGCAAGCCACGCTACCAGCAGCACCAAATAAACAGTGTTTGCGCCCTGGACTGCGGACGGCATTCAGCCCGGGCTTGAAAGCATGCAGGTGCGAGGCACCCTCATGACAGTAGCGACGACCGCAGGCACGCCACACCTCCCAACAAACACCCCATGTAAGGACCTCCGAAGATGAAACGAGCCACTCGCAAACCACCACCCGGGGAGCAGCACATCAGCCAGCACAGGAACGGAATCTTCAAATGAGCCTCAAAGACCAGGTCGTTCTGGTGACCGGATCGAGCGGCGGCATCGGCAATGCGCTCGTCGATGCACTCACAGCCGCCGGCGCCGTGGTCGTCGGCGCCGACCGGGCCCCCAAGGAGGGCCAAGCGCTGGCAGACTTCTTCCCGCTCGACGTCACCTCGGAAAGGCAATGCGCCGCCGTCGTCCGCGAGACAACAGCCAAGTACGGCCGCATCGACGCCCTCGTTCACGCCGCCGGAGTCCTGGGCGCCACGCCCGAGATCATGGAGACAACGACGGAGGAATTCGACTCCATCATGCGGATCAACGCCTCCGGCACGTTTTCAATGGTCCGGGAAACGGCACAGTCAATGATCAGCTCCGGTACCGCCGGCGCGATTCTGATCCTCTCCTCGGTGGCAGCCAAGGAAGCCCGCAGCAATTATCTGTCCTATAACGCAAGCAAGCTTGCCGTGCTTCATATCATGTGGTCCTTCGCCCAGATACTCGGTCCCAACGGTATCTCGGTCAACGCCATCGCACCTGGCCCGGTCAACACCCCCATGTGGGCCCAATTCGCAAAAGACTCCGGCCCGGACGCAGCCGCGAACAGGGCGAAACGGGCAGCACAGCTTCCCATGCGCCGGTTCGCCGAACCAGACGAAGTCGCCCGCGCGATCCTATTCCTGGCCGACCCGGACAACCGCTACATCACGGGCGTAACCCTGGATGTGGCAGGGGGCGCGCACCTCGGTATGGGGACCTGACAGCAGCGAGGAGGGTAGGGGGGCAGGAGAGCTTGGCCTGGCGAAGGTACGGGTATACAGTCTCCCGGCCTATGCCGTACTGGCTGGCGAGGACGGATTTCGGAATTCTGTTGGCTGCCCGCTGGACCAGCTCAGCCGCCATATCAGGTGTGAGCGTCTTCTGCCGCCCCTTGTAAGCGCTGCGCTGCTTGGCCCGGGCGATGCCTTTCCGCTGCCGATCGGAGAACAATCCGTGGTCGGATTCCTTCGGGACTGTGGCGGTCTCTTGCCCCACCAACGCTTCGCGTCGCTGGGGTGCCCCTGGAGGCATCGTTTCGCGAGTGGCACCAGCTACCCGCCGGCCTGTTGGTTGTCGGACAGAGACTCCCATGACGGTGTCCCAGTCGTCTCTGAGAAGAGCAGTGCAGACGCCCCGCGACCCATCCATCGACAGTCACCTGGAGCTTCAGAGGGGATGCATCGCCCATGAGCAGCAACCGGCATTTCAGCCGGTGCGAAAAGCGCAAGGCACCCGCAGCCGTACCTGCTGTCCCGGATCTGGGACGGCTCACCATGCCCCACAAGACGAACCACGCAGCAGCCAGGACCGTCGCTTCCGGGGATGTGCTGTGGAACAAACGCAAATGTAGCCAGCAAGGCTCGCAAGCGAGGTTCTGGAAACACGGGAGCTCCGGACGTCGCATAAGTTTTCCACCAGCTGAGCCGCAAACAGAAGCAGTGGCTCGCAAACCATCTTCCGGGCTGGTCCTGGGACAGTGCCACCGGTGCTCTGCAATCGCCCGCGAAGACCAACCAACGGCAGCTCGCTGACCTGGTGGAAGCGACCGGCCTTCCCTACGTTCAGCGTGCTGTGTTGAAGGTGCAGGGGCTGAGCCTGGAGCAGGTCGAATACATCGTAGAACGTGCGTCGAGGACTGCCCTGTTCATCCTCGCTTCAGACCCGCCAGCCAGCGAGGCTTCCCGAGGAATCATTTCCGGAATGGTTTTTGTAAGTACTGAAGCGAGGATTGAACGGTCCTTGGTCCCCATCGGCGTTGCTGCAATAGAGGCCTCAAATCCCGCACCAGCCAAGGTGTCCGCCGGTGTCCCGCGACGGCACTACCGGTATATGGGGCAGGCAGCTGGTCTGAACCCAACCGCGATGGCCTCATTTATTCCGTGACTGGCTGCCGATCCAAGGAACTGAACCCGCCATGACACCCGATAAAGTTGGTGCCATGGGGGATAAGAATACCGACGAGCATTATCAGCGGGTCATCAATCGCCCGTACTACTACGGATACGCAAAGACAGGCACGACCATCTACGCGTACACGAAGGAAGAGTGGGGCATCGGTGCCAGCTCGGGCGGCGGCGACCACAACCTGATCCGTTCCTTCTACTTCAGCATTTTGCTCACGGTACTGATTGCCCTGCCGGCGTCGCTGTTCGCCCTGGCCTTTGGGGTCATTCTGCTCTTCAATCTGTCGATCATGGGACTGGTCATGGTGTTCTTCGGGCTCCTCTTCGGCCTCGCAGTCCTCCAGGGATACTTCAACGTCACCGAAGAGTGGCAGGGGCGCAACGCCCGGAAGCGCAGCGGGCTGCCGAAGCCCTGGTGGACGGCGGACGATGACCGCGCCTACGGATGGTTCCGGGAGCACCCGGATCCCCGCATCCAGATGACCCTGGATTATTTTCCGTATTCCGTGACGCTCCGTAAGGAAAATGAGGAACAAGCTACTCAGCGTTGAGGCCTGATTTGCACCTGGATACTGCGGACTTTGAAGACTTACCCCCTGCCTCGTTCTGGTTCATCGGCTCTTCCCGCTCCGCGAGCCAAAAAACCCCACCCCTAAGAGAAAACCCAGGAGAACGATCGTGAAGCGAATCTTCACCGCCGCAGTCATCGGAGCGGTCGCCGGCCTGACGGCATGCGCCTCAACCCCCAAAGAACCCATCGGGCCCAGCTCCATACCTACGGAGACAGCCGTCACCACACAGCCATCGCCTTCAGAATCATCCCCGACATCCACGACTGGCAGCGTGAAGGAGGCCTGCGAGACATTCAACGCGCTCTACGCCGAGTACGAGGCCCTTTCCGGCACTGACCCGAACGCCTACGAGGACATTTACCTGAAGGCGCAGGACGCAAAAGACACGGTTTCAGGGGACCTGACAGGCCTGTTTGCGTCCCTGAGCGCTCTCTCAATGGACCACTCGGCGGCGGCCGAAAACGGTGGCCAGCCTGAGCAGGCATCCAAGGACGCCGTCCGGGACGCCGTCTTCGCTAATGCCGGCACCTGCACGGCCGAGGGCGTCACGCTCCGGCTCTAGGGCGGCCGGGCAACGTAGAAACGGGATGAAGAAACCGGGTCCCCGACCCTGGTCCGCTTTATAGACAGGAAGACTGAATATGGTCTACGACCGTGAGCGTATGCGGCGCGAGGATGCCGTGTACGCCGAACACAAAAAGGCTGTCGCCGCCGGTGAGAAGCGGGTGCTCCGCACGACCAACACCGGCGAGCTGCACAGCTACCCGGCCGACGAGATCGGGTTCACGCCCGGGAGCGGACAGGCTCAGGTAAGTACCTGGTGGGGCATGGGGATCATCACGGTCTTTTCGGGGCTAGTCCTGATCGCCGGCCTGTGGCTTTTCCAGCGTCCTCTATGGGAGGGCGGGCTGCCGGATTGGGGAGCCCTGTGGCTAATAGGCTTTGCCGGATTCGTGACGCTCTATACATTCAACCTCGCCCGTGACGAGTACCGGGCCACCCAACTCCGCAAGCGGCGCGACTCTCCGAAGCCAGGCACCAGGGGCCGGGTCGACATCAACCTTTTGGAGCTGGGACAGGAACGTCCCGACCGGCCCGGCACGTCCAGATAGGATTCGATCCGTGTTCAACCAAGACCAGCATAGCCAGCCAGGACGCCGGAACCGTGCCCGCCTCAGTCGACGCCCGGGCCGCGGCTAGCGCTCTGGTCACCGCGTTCTCCGGCTTCCAGCTCACTGTGCGCCCCGGGATGGACCGTTCTAGGCTGGAATGGTCCCTGGCCTACCTCCTGGCCCAGCTCGAATCACTCGCGCCCTAAAGGAGCCGCACCAAGAAGCGACCCGGCCGTGACGGCCTCAACATTGCGCACCGCCCGAGCACGGCCGCCTCGTGATCACTCCACCCCAGGATCAAGCGGCGTCCAAGACAGTGCTGCTGATCGGCGCCACGGGATCCCTCGGAGGCATGAT
This sequence comes from Arthrobacter globiformis NBRC 12137, assembly GCF_000238915.1. Taxonomy (GTDB): domain Bacteria; phylum Actinomycetota; class Actinomycetes; order Actinomycetales; family Micrococcaceae; genus Arthrobacter; species Arthrobacter globiformis. The sequence continues at coordinate 41,571 of NZ_BAEG01000035.1, forward strand.
GTCGCGAGAGCTCCTGGAGCAGGGCGCCGAACTCCGGATACTGGTCCGCCCTGAGTGCCGCCGCAAGCTCGACGCCGACATCGTGGCTGAGTCCTCGGAGCGTTCGATCTCGGCAAGGGAGAGGCCTATCTCTGGGGTGACGGCGACGCAGCTGCTGTGGCCGTGGACGAACGTCCTGTCCCAGACAAAATCCACGTCGCAGGCCTCCCACAACGAGCACGAATACACCACCGACGAGGACATCGTGGCCGGGCTCGCCATGCTCACCGAAGTAGTCGACCGTCTCTGCAACGGAGTCCTGGAGGGCTAGGAGGTTGTCAGCCGTTCGGTCTTGGGCGCCAGAACCTGGTCGGCGTCCTGCGTGCCGATAGCGGGGCTTTGTCCTTCGGCTCGTCCGGTGGCGGTCAGCCTGAGGCCCCCTGCAGGACCCCCTGCGGAGCTATTCGGCCCGTGGGGAACCCATGCGGCGTGGACGACAACGGCGTTAGCTCCGAGCTTCGCGCCCTTTAGGAAAGTTCCCCGCAGCTGCGGCGGGACTCGTCTGGCCGGGGGAAGCTTGGTGGGCCGCTGCCAGGCCAGGTTTGAGGCTTGTCCCCATGGTCAGGGGCTGTTACCGGCTGACTGGCTCACGCGTCTGGAGGATCGGGAGTTCGTGCCGGCGGGGGAAGCCCTCCCAGTCGCCGGGGACAAGGCAGGCGAAGGCGCCGGTGGCGGCGGCGGTGCTGAGGCGGTCCTGGGGTCCGCGGCCGCTGATGTATTCGGCGAGGTAGCCGGCAACGAATGCATCCCCGGCTCCGACGGTGTCGATGGCGTCGACGGTGATTGCTTCCTGCCGGAACAGTGCGCCGTTGATCAGGGCAAGGGCCCCGTCGGCGCCGAGCTTGATGACCGCCTCGCTTGGTCCCAGTGCCGCTATTCTCCGGGCAAGTTCCTCGGGTTCACCGGCACCTACCGCGATCGCGGCCTCGTCGTCGCCGGCGAATACGATGTCGGCGAGCGGGATGATGTTCCGGTAGATGCCTCCTGCTTCTTCGGCCGACCAGAGGTTGCTGCGGAAGTTGAGGTCGAAGGACACCGGCACTCCATGGATTCTCGCGGCGTCGACGGCATACCTAAGGGTTGCCTCCGCCTGCGGGGAGAGGGCGGGGGTGATGCCGCTGACGTGCAGCAGGCCGGCCCCGGCGATGAGTTGTTCGTCAATGTCTGTGCTCGCGATCCGCGAGCCGGCACTGCCTGCCCGGTAGTAGCTGACGCGCTGGGTGGCAGGTGTCCTGCGTTCCTTGATCATCAGGCCGGTGGGGGCGGAGGGGTCGACGGCGATGCGGACGTCCACCCCTTCGGCGCGGATTTCGCGCCCCACCAACTCGCCAAGCGCATCCGATCCTGTGCGTCCGCACCAGACGGCCTGCACGCCGAGCCGCTGGAGGCCGATGGCGACGTTGGACTCGGAGCCGCCGATGCCCAGGCTCATGGTGGAGGCGTGCGGGAGCGGGCCGACCTGGTCGGCACGCATCAGCGCCATGGTCTCGCCGAACGTGAGCACGTACGGTGCCGGCTTCACTTGATCGCCCCTAGCTGCTCGACGGTCTGGTCTATCAGCTTGCGCAGGCGCCGTGCCCTGACTGTGAGGTCCTGCAGGTCGCCGCCCTTGCAGGCGTCGCCCAGGAGCGGCCCGCCGAGGCTGACGGCAAGTGCGCCGGCCCTGATCCAGGCCGGCACGTCCTCGATGTTGACTCCGCCGGACGGAATGACCTCGATGTCCGGGAACGGGCCGCGAAGCTGTGAAACGTAGCCGGCGCCGACCGTGGATGCGGGGAAGACCTTGACTGCGGTGGCGCCCAGTTTCCAGCCGGTGTGCAGTTCGGTGGGGGTCAGGCCGCCCGGGTATACCGGAACGCCGCGGCTAACGCAGGCATTGATGACTCCCGGGTCGGTCACGGGCGTGACAATGTAGGCGGCACCCAGGTCGAGGGCGGTCTCAGCTTCCGCCGCTTCGGTGACCGTTCCGACGCCGATCTCGACGGAGTCCCCGAACCGCTCCTGGAGGAGCGGGAGTTCCTCCCAGACACCGGGTGTGCTGAGGGTGAGTTCGATGCTGAGTACGCCGCCGCGCTGCAGCGCCTCGACGACCGGCGCGTAGTCCGAGGCGTGCCTGGCCCGGAGGACAGCCACGGCCCTGGTGTCGCGGAGGACTGCGGAGGGTAACGGCCGGGATGCCGTGCCGGGGTTTTCGAGGCGGAGCATGGGATTCCTTTGCGGTGGAAGTGCTGTACAGCGGAACTGACACTGCACGACGGCGGCAGCGTGCCGCCGTCGTGCACTGGGTGTTACTTGACTGTGCGGGCGGCGGCCAGCTCAGCCGCCACCGTAGGGGTGGCGACCACGTCGGCACGGCCGGCGTCCTCGGGGTCGGTCAGGTCGCGGTTGACGGTCTCCGGTGAGAGCCGCGTGGCGATGAAGCTGACGAGCATGGTGAGCGACATGTAGATGGCCACAGGGATCCAGGAGTTGCTGAACAGGCCCAGCAGTCCGGCGCAGACCATCGGCGCGATGCCGCCGCCGATGATGGAGGAGAACTCACGGCCCAGGGTGACGCCGGCGTAGCGGTAGCGGCTGCCGAAGATCTCCGGGAAGTAGCTCATGTGCACACCCACCACACCCTGGCAGGCCAGCATGAAGCCCACGATGATCACCAGCACGATGGCCACGGGGGAGCCGGTGGTCAGGAGCATGAAGGCCGGTGCCGGGAAGAGGATCAGTGCCCCGGTGATGACGGAGACCACGCGCCGGCGGCCGATCTTGTCGGACAGGATTCCGAAGGACACGGCGGCGACGCCGCCGCAGAGTGCACCGATGAGGAGTACCGGCGGGATGAACTTGGGGTCCGTGCCGACAACCGTGATCAGGTACGAGGCCATGAAGACCTGGATGGTGTAGGACTGGGTGCTGACGCCGAAGTTCATCAGGATGACGCGCAGGACGTTGGCCTTGCCGTGCTTGGCGACTTCCTTGAGCGGGGCGGGCGGCTCGGTGCGGGCCTGCTTGATCTCTTCGAACACGGGGGATTCGTCGAGCTTGCGCCGGATGACCAGGGCGGCGATGGTGACGAAGATACTGGAGAGGAAGACGAGCCGCCAGCCCCAGGTCAGCATGTCGTTCGGTGCCAGGGATTGGGCGGCGATCCACACCAGCGCGCCCAGGGCGGTGCCGGCGGCGGCGCCGACCATGATCAGCGAGGCGAGCTTGCCCCGCGTGCCGGGGGCTGCGGATTCGGTGAGCAGTGTTGCGCCGCCGGACTGTTCGGCGCCGGCGCCGAAGCCCTGGGCGGCACGGCATACGCACAGCAGGATCGGGGCTAGCAGGCCGATCTGGTCGAAGGTGGGAAGCAGGCCGATGGCCAGTGTGGCGCCGCCCATCAGGAGCAGCGTGACCACGAGGATCCACTTACGGCCGAGACGGTCGCCGAAGTGGGAGAAGAAGACGCCGCCGAGCGGACGGAAGAGGAAGCCGACGGCGAAGGTGGTGAAGCTGGCGATCAGCGCGGCTGCGGGGGAGACGTTGGGGAAGAACAGTTTGCTGAAGACGAGGGCCGAGGCGGTGCCGTAGATGACGAAGTCATACAGTTCGAGGGTGGTGCCGATGAGGCCTGCGACGGCGGCCTTCCGGACTTTGCTCTGGTCGACTTTCCCCGAGGGGAGGTGCGCTGCTGTGGTCATTTCCAAACTCCTTTGAATGGATGTAACGCGGTTGCTGGGCCTGGGGCCACGACCGCCGGGTTCCCTGGCCGAGCTTGCGAGGCTAGGGGGCGGTTGGGGGGTAGGTAATGAGTACTTTGAGGTTGGTGGGGTCGGTCACCGGTGCGGTGAGTGCGGCGGCGGCGTCTTCGAGCGGGAACGTGCTGGTGATGATGGACGGCAGGTCCACGACGCCGGAGGAGGCGAGGTCGATCGCCGCCGGGAATGCGTTTGCGTAGCGGAAGGCAGTGACGAGGTCGATCTCGTAACGCTGGAGGAACCCGAGCGGGATACCGTCCACCGTGGCTTTGGCCTGGCCGACGACGGTGGCGCGGGCTGCCGGCGCCAAGGTCTGGAGGCCGTCCGCCAGGGCCCGGGTATTGCCGGAGCATTCGATGAGCCGGTCCATGCCCGTCAGGTCCAGCGGCGTGGTTGCGGTGTTGATGGTGCGGGTGGCGCCGAACTTCGCGGCGACGGCGAGGCGGTCGTCGTTCACGTCCGTCACCACGATCTCGGCGGTGCCCTGGGCTGCTGCGACCTGGGCGACGAGCAGGCCGATGGGTCCGGCGCCGGTGATCAGCACGCGGTGGCCCTTGCGGACCTGCGCCCGTTCCACGGCCCAGACGGCGACGGCGAGGGGTTCGATCGCTGCCCCGATTTCCGCCGGGATGGTGTCCGGCAGTCGGTGGACGGCAGCCTCGGGCACCACCACGTGGCGGGCGAACAGCCCGTTGGTGGGCGGGGAACCGAAGCAGGTTCCGGCAGGGCAGAGGTTGTAGCGCCCGGACAGGCACGTCGGGCATTCCCGGCAGGGCAGGGCCGGTTCAATGACGACGGCGGTGCCCGCGGCGGTGGTGGCCTGCGGTCCGGCGGCGATGACGACGCCAGCCCCCTCGTGTCCGAGGACGGTGGGCTGGCGCAGCAGGTTGGTGCCGTTCCGGCCGTCGGCGAAGTAGTGCATGTCCGAGCCGCAGATCCCGCCGGAGCGCATTTCGACCAGCAGGTCATTCCGGCCGAGGGCGCGCAGCGGCTTGTGCTCGATGCGCAGGTCGCGGGCGCCGTGCAGCACGGCGGCCTGGGTTCCGGTGGGAAGCCCGGCGGTGTTTGTTGCGGGAATGGTTTGGGTGGTCATCGCGTGCTCCGTGTGGTTTGGAGGGACGGGGCTGAAGTGAGGGACGCGGCGGTGCTGGCTTCGGCGACGGCAGCCAGGGGTCCTGCTGAGTGGATGATGTCAATGAATTCGCCGGTGCGCAGGATGAACTCGTCGCGTTCGGCCAGTTCCTGGCCAAGGAGGTGGTGGTCGCCGAGGACCTTGCGGGCGAAGTCCTGGCCCGAGCGGGAGCCTGCCGCCAGCCCGGCCAGCAGCCCGCGTGCCGGGTCCTCCATGGCGTGGGCCTGGGGGCCGGGGTCGAACCCGGGCAGCGGGGCGATGCATGCCAGATACGCGGCGGTGGTGAGCGCCAGCAGCTGTGGCGTCCGGCCGTCGTCGAGCATCTGCAAAGCCGGTAGCGGGATCCGCTGACGGAGTTTGACGGACCCGTCCGAGCCCACCTGGCTGGTGCGGTGGCCCAGGGCCGTGTTGCGCCAGCGGGAGAAGAGCTGTTCCTCGTAGGCGTCCACGTCCACGCCCGACGGCACCGAGACACTGGGCAGATACTCGTTCTGCAGTACGGACCGGGCGGCCAGTTCGATGGCCGGGTGCGAGACGGAGTCGGGGATGGTGACGGCTCCGGTAAGGGCTCCGAGGTAGGCGATGAGGGAGTGGGTGCCGTTGAGCAGGCGGACCTTCAGCTGCTCGTAGCCGGCAACTTCGTCGGAGAACACCGCGCCACCGTCCTCCCAGGTGGGGCGTCCGGCGATGAAGTTATCCTCCACGATCCACATGGTGAACGGTTCTGCGGGTACGGGGATCCGGTCGCTGTAGCCGCGCTCGGATGCGACCAGGCTGCGGTAGTGGTCTGTGGTGGCCGGCACGATCCGGTCCACCATGGACGAGGGGAAGCTGGTGCGGGTGTCGATGAAGGCTAGGGCCTCGCCGGCTTCGGCGGGCGGGAGCCGGGAGGCGAATTCGCGGACCAGCCGCTGCGTGTGGTGGCCGTTGTCGGCGAGGTTGTCGCAGCTGAGGATGGTGACGGGTTCCGCGTGGGTCCGGGACCGGTGCTGCAGGCCGCGGACGATCTGTCCGATCGGTGTCCGCGGCGTTCCGGGGTTGGCGAGGTCATGCTGGATGGCGGGGTCCTGGAGGTTCAGCGAGCCGGTGGCGGGGGTGTAGTTGTAGCCGTTTTCGGTGACGGTCAGGGACACGATCCGGGTGCCGGCGTCGCCGATGGCCGTGATCACCCGGTCCGGGTTGGCGGCGGCGGTGAAGGCGTCGGTGTGGACCCGGGGAAGTGAGAACTTTGAGCCCGCGGGGGATACTTCCACCACGGTGTAGAGCATGTCCTGGGCGTGCATGGCGTCCGGGATGGCGGTGGAGCGGCTGGCGACGCCGATGATGCCCCAGTCGCCGCCGTGGGCAGTGACGGCGGCGTCGGTGTAGACGGCCTGGTGGGCGCGGTGGAAGTTGCCGAAGCCCAGGTGCACGATCCCGGGGGCCGGTACTGCCGGCCGCCGCAGGATCCCGGCGATGGCGGCGGACAGTCCGGGGGTTGATGAAGACGTCATGGTCACCAGTCCTTCATGGAGCCGTCGAGCTCGCGGGCGATGGGCAGGTAGGCCTGCTTGTACGGGAACCGGGCGGCGGCCTGCTCGTCCACGTGCACGCCGAGGCCAGGTTCGTCGCCGGGGTGGAGGTAGCCGTCTTCGAAGCGGAAGCTGGAGCGGAAGACCTCGGACACGAGGGGGTCGTAGCCCATGTATTCCTGGATGGCGAAATTGGTGGTGGCCAGGCCAAGGTGCAGCGAGGCCGAGAGGTTGATGGGGGACACGTCGGAGGGACCGTGCGGGGCGCCTTTGATCTGGTAGACCTCGGCGAGGGCGAGGATCTTGCGGACGTGGGAGATGCCTCCGGCGTGGACGACGGCGGTGCGGATGAAGTCGATGAGGCGTTCGGTGATGAGCTGCTCGCAGTCCCAGACGGTGTTGAAGACTTCGCCGATGGCCAAGGGGATAGTGGTCTGCTGGCGCAGGGTGCGCAGCAGCCGCTGGTTTTCCGCCGGGGTGACGTCTTCAAGCCAGAACAGGTCCACATCCTCCAGTGACCTGGCCAGGCGGGCGGCTTCTGTGGGGTTGAGCCGGTGGTGGACGTCGTGCAGGAGCTTCAGTTCCGGACCCACGTGTTCGCGGACTGCGGCCAGGACCTTCGGGGCGTGGCGGAGGTAGGCGGAGGTGTCCCAGTCCTCTTCGACCGGTCCGGCGCCGCGGCCGGCCGGTTCGTAGCTGGCGGCACCCTTCGTGACGCCATAGACCTTGTCCAGGCCGGGAACCCCGGACTGGGCGCGGACGGCGCGGAAGCCCTGTTCGCGGCGGCGGTCCACGGAATCGAGGAGCTCGGGAACGTCCCAGCCGGTGGCGTGGGTGTAGGTCAGGATCTTGTCCCGGGCCGCGCCGCCGAGGAGCTGGTAGACGGGAACGTCCAGGGCCTTGCCCTTGATGTCCCACAGCGCCAGGTCGACGGCACCGATCGCGGCCATGGTTACCGGCCCTCGCCGCCAGTAGGCACCGCGGTAGAAGTACTGCCAGGTGTCTTCGATCCGGTCCGCGTCCCGGCCGAGCAGGGCGGGCGCGAGGTGGTCGCGGAGGTAGCTGGCAACGGACAGTTCGCGGCCGTTGAGGGTGGCGTCGCCCCAGCCGACGATGCCGTCGTCGGTGGTGATCTTCAGGGTGACGAAGTTGCGGCTAGGGCTGGTGACGAGGACGTCGACGTCAACGATTTTTCGGGTCATCGGGAAATCACTACATTCTTCAGGGGCTGGTTCGCTGACAGTCGGGTGATGTTTTCGGCAATTTCGCGGGCACGGCCGCGGAAGGTCTCGGCGGTGACGCCGGAGGAGTGCGGGGTCATGATGACGTTGTCGAGCCGGCCGAACGGCAGGGCAGAGGGTTCGCCACGCCCGTCGGTGCCCGGGTACTGGTACCAGACGTCGACGGCGGCGCCGGCGATCCGGCGCTCCTTCAGGGCCTCGTAAAGTGCGGCTTCGTCGACGACGGGTCCGCGGGCAACGTTGACGATCTGCCCTTCGGGGCCGAGGTCGTCCAGTTCGGCCGCACCGATCAGGGAGGTGGTTCCGGCGTCGAGCGGGATGCTGACCACCAACACATCGGATTCGCTGAGGGCCTCCCCCAGGCGGTCTGTGGCGCCGGTCCAGCGCAGCGAGTTCTCCTGCGCGTTGACGGAGCCGCTGCGGGTGATGGCGATGCCCTCCGCGCCGAAGGCCTGCAGCAGCTTCCAGGCGGCGCTGCCGATGTGGCCGAAGCCGAGGAACGTTACCACCGCGCCGCGCAGCGTCTCGGGCTGGCGGATGTCGGGGGAGTAGACCGAGGAGGACCAGACACCGGTTCTGAGGGCTGCGTCCTGGCCCAGCAGGTTGCGGCGCAGCGCCACGAGCACGGTGGCGATGTGCTCGGCGATGGAGCCCTCATGGTGGAAGGTGTTGGCGCAGACCGTCCCGGCGGGCAGGGCGGCGGCGTCGATGCCGTCGTAGCCTGCGCCCGCCACGTGAACCAGCCTCAGGTTCCGTGCCTCGGCGCCCATGGCGGCGGTGAACTTCGGGCCCACGTAGACGTCGGCGTCCTTGAGGTCGGTCAGGACTGAGTGTTCGTTCCAGCTGTCGTGCCAGGACGTGACGGTGCCTTCCGGCAGTGCCGCCTCGAAGGTGGCGCGCTGGGGCATCAGGTTGGAGTCTGCGATGACGATTCTCATGGTTACTTTCCCTGGAGGGTCTGGTCGGCGGTGCGGGCCGCGAACGTGGAGCCGCGCACGATGAGCTGCGAGTTGAGGTGGACGGCTTCGGTGGCCGTCGGCTTGCCGGAAATTTGTTCAAGGAGGAGTTCGAGGGCGAGGGAGCCGCTGCGGCCGATGGGAACCCGGACGGACGTGAGTCCTGGTTCGGCAGCGGCGGCGATGTCGAGGTCGTCGATGCCCACCACGCTGATGTCCTCGGGGCAGTGGTAGCCGAGTGTCCGGGCTCCGGCGAGCATGCCGATAGCCACGAGGTCGTTGTAGGCGATGACGGCGGTGGCGCCGCTGGCGACCACCGACGCGGCGGCGGCTAGGCCGCCGTCGACCGTGGCGTTCTGGTTGCCCACGGTGACCAGTTCAATGCCCCAGTCGTCGCAGAGGCGGGTGATGGCGGCAAGACGCTGGCCGTTGGCCCAGGAGGAGGCCGGGCCGGGGATGTAGGCGAGCTTGCGGTGGCCGAGGGCATGCAGGTGCTCAACGGCCTGCCGGATCCCCTCACCGGCCTCCATCAGTACGCGGGCCGCATGGTCGGCCTCACCGTTGATCACGACGAGCGGCGCGTTGCCGGCCAGGTTGTGGATCTGCTCCGAAGGGAGCCGCGGGGAGCAGAGGATGATACCGTCCACACCGGTGGCGAAGGCCGCGAGGTGGTCGCGCTCCCGGGCGGAGGACTCGCCGGTGTCAGCGAGCACCATCCGGTGCCGGCCGTGCCAGGCCTGGTCCTGGATGGCCTTGATGAGCGCAGCGAACACCGCGTTGGAGATGTCCGGCACCACAACGCCGAAGGTCCGGCTGCCAGTGAGGCCGGGGACGTCGTACCCGAGCTGGGCGGCGGCATCCATGACCTTCTGCCGCGTCTCGGCGGCGAGCCGGCCGGGGTCGCCGAACGCCCGTGACGCGGTGGCGAGCGAGACGCCCGCGAGCTTTGCGACGTCCGTGAGTTTTGCCGCCATCAGTCCTCCAGTTGCTTCGTTGAAACCCTTCCCCCCAAGTATGGAAAAGCTTGTACAAGCTTGTCAACTGTTTTCCATGAACTGCGTCACATGGGTGCATGGGGCCTTCCAGAAGACGCAGTAGGACCAGGGGGCGAGCTGCGACGGGAGTCAAAGCCCGGTGAATGCGGCTTTGAAAACCGTGCCGCTGCGCTTCGGGTCATGCTGATCCGCGGCGGGGATGCCGGGGCTGTGCGCCCCGAGGGCCGCTACGCCGCCTGGGCTTGGTGAAACCGCGCACGGCAGTGGAACAGTTGTGCTTTTCCCCGTTCGAGGCGGGACGGGCGTTCGCCTGGCAGCCGCCGCAGATCCGGTCAGACCAGCCAGCGCCACCAGCGTGACCGCTCCGGTTCCGGCGTCGGTTCCGGTTCCGGCTCAGGCTCCGGCTCCTCACCCAATGCCAGCGCGGCCTCGACGATGTCGTCCGCGGTGAGCGTCATGACGGCCTCACGATCGAGCGCGTCGAGACTTTGTTCCTCGTCGAGCGACAGCCGCAGCGCCTGACGGTTGAGCGTCTGCTCGAACAGCGTGCGGGCGAACCGTGCGTTGCCGGAGTCCTCGCCCGCGTGAAGCCCGGTGAGGATGCGGCGCAGCATCTGGTCCGCGCCCGGCTCCAGCGTGTACTCGTGCTGGGCCAGCATCTGGTGGAAGATCGTCTGGAGTGCGTCGACGGAGTAGTCGGGGAACGTGATCTCGCGGGCGAACCGGGAGCGCAGTCCGGGGTTGGAGAGCAAGAAGGATTCCATCAGCCTCGGGTACCCGGCCACGATCACGACCAGGCGGTGGCGGTGGTCCTCCATCCGCTTGAGCAGGACCTCGATCGCCTCGGGGCCGAAGTCCATCCGGCCGTCCTCCGGGGCCAGCGCGTAGGCTTCGTCGATGAAAAGGACGCCGTCCAGCGCACGCCGGATCACCCGGTCCGTCTTGATGGCGGTCGCGCCGACGTACTGCCCCACCAGGCCCGAACGGTCGACCTCGACCAGGTGGCCTTTTTGCAGCAGACCGACCGCGCGGTACATTTCGGCCAGGAGCCGCGCCACGGTGGTCTTGCCCGTGCCCGGGTTTCCGAGGAACACCAGATGCTGTGATGTGGCTACCTCCGGCAGGCCGTGCGCCTTACGGCGGGCCTGCACCTGGAGCAGTGCGACGAGCGCCCTCACCTGTTCCTTCACGGTCTCCAGTCCGACCAGAGCGTCGAGCTCGGCCTGCACCTCGGACAGCGGCCGGGCCGGCCCGGGCCTCGCACCGATGAGATCGCCGACCAGGTCGTCGACGCGCTCCGAAACGGGCAGCTTGAGCTGATCGGCCAGATGGACGATGGTTTCGCGCAGGTCGTCGAGCGGATGGCGGCTGGCAGCCATGCATCCACTGTAGTACTCGATTCCCAGGTATTGAACGCGGCAACCCAACCTGCCACACGCGCGCGGTTCCATACCCCGTTCCGTTTCGGGCCGGGGGCTGTCGGTTGGCGGTTTCTCGTTGAGGAGGTTGCCCGGAGTGCTCGGCACGTGAGGATCGTCGGCTCATCAGGACCGTCGCCGCTGCTCGGATCGGAAGCTCGTGCACGCGCCTGCACGGACAACGCTAAACCATCAATTTTTCGGGAGTGGGATGTCTCTTCCCAAATCTGGTTCCGTCGGCGCGGGCGACACGTTTCTGCCCCCTGGGGTATGGAGCAGAGCGCGCAACGTCTGGATGGTGTCGGCCTCTGCGGCCGTCTTGTCGTCACGGTAACGCTTCACGCGTGCGAACCGAAGGGCGATTCCACCCGGATAGCGGGGAGAGTGTTGGACGCCGTCGATGGCGATCTCGACCACGGTGACCGGCTCGGTCCACACCGTACCCGCAGTACGCCGCACCTCCAGCTCCTGGAACCTTTCAGTCTGCCATTGCAGCAGCGCATCGGTAAGGCCCTTGAAAGTCTTGCCCACCATGACGTAGCCGCCGGCCTCGCCGAACTCGCCAACAGGGTCCAGGGCTCCGAGGTGCAGGTTCGACAGCAGTCCGGTGCGCCGTCCTGACCCCCATTCGCAGGCGAGCACCACCAGGTCGTAGGTGAGCACCGGCTTCACCTTGATCCAGTTCGAACCCCGCCGCCCGGCGGCGTAGGCCGAGCCCACCGCCTTCACGACCACACCCTCATGACCGGCGGCCAGCGCATCGCGCGACACGCTCTCGGCAACAGCCGCATCCGCAGTGATTTTCCCCGGGATGCGGTGACCCGGGGCAATGCGCTCAAGCACGCCGATGCGTGTGGACAGCGGCTCGTCCAGCAGGTCGCGCCCGTCGATGTGCAGCACGTCGAAAAACCACGGATGCAGCAGCGTCGTGCGCGCCGCGTTCGTTCCGAACCTTGACATGGTCTCCTGGAACGGCCGGGGGCCGCCGTCCTCGTCCAGGGCTAGTGTCTCGCCGTCGAGGATCACATCGCGCACGGGCAGTCCGCGCACCACCTCCACAACCTCAGGCAGCCGATGGGTCACTTCGGCCAGGGTGCGAGTGTAGATGCGCACGTCGTCGCCGGCACGGTGAACCTGGATACGTGCGCCGTCGAGCTTGTATTCCACCGACGCTTCCCCCGTCGCCTCCAGCGCCTCGCTGGCACTGGCCGCGGTTGCGGCCAGCATGGGCTGCACGGGACGTCCGACGACGAGGCCGACAGCGTCAAGCTGGGCCGCCGTGCCCGTGATCGCCAGCAGGGCGGCCCAGCCGAGATCGCCGGAGAGCATGGCTGCGCGGCGTACAGCCTCGACCGGCCGGCCGGCGGCGCGGGCGATTGCATCCGTCAGTACGCCTTCGAGTGCACCGGCACGAAGTTCTCCGAGCAGCACGCCGGCGATGAAGGCCTGCTCGCGTTCGGTGGCTTCCGCCATCAGGGTCCGAAGGGTGGCGGCGCGTTCCACGGTCGAGCCAGTGCCTGCGGTTGCCTGCAGCCTGTCCAACGCAGCGTCGAGGTGGGCAATGGTGAGATTCGGCTCAGGAGCGGGTCCGCCCTTGGCCGCCCTCATGCCGCTCCAGCCGATCCCGACTCGGCCCTGGCGAGGCTTAGCGGTGAGCAGGCCGACCGCCGTCGGGATGTCCGCGGGGTCGAGCCGGAGCAGCAGGTCTGCAAGTTCGTTGACCTTGGCGAGCCGGGAGCGGGTGGCCGCTACGGCTTCCAAGGTCCTCACGAGCACGTCGAGCAGCATGGCATCAGTCTGTCACGGACGCTGGCTGTGTACAGCGATTAGCTGGCAGGCGCCCGTGTCCGATGACGAGGCTGGCGCTGCCATCGGCGAGGAGATTGGCCGCATCGACGCCCTGCTCCTCGGGCGGAAGACCTACGACATTTCCGCGGCCTACGGGCCGCACCAGTCCGACGAGATCGGCGGCACGCTCAACCGGGTGCCTAAGTTTGTCGTTTCCAATTCACTGGTTGCTCCGGCGTGGGCGGGCACCAAAGTGCTGCCAAATGCAGAGGCAGCGGGCCGTACGTGGTCGCCCGTGATGGCGTCCGACACCTCATGTCATTAGGTACGGGAAAGGGGTGGATCTCGCGACGCCGCTGGAGTAGGTTGAGCGCAATTATCAGCGTCGCCGGGGAGTCCACCGTGACCAGTAGCAGGCACAACCACAATTGGCATTTTCCCTCCCGCCTCCTCGCACTCGGCATCGCAACCGCAACTGCGTTGGCGATCTCCGGGTGCACGTCCACGCCAACGCAGGCCCCCGCGTCGTCCACTGCACCGCCATCGGTGGCCCCTTCAACTACCGGCACGACGGCGGGAGGAAAGACAGGATCGGCGACTCTCGGCGGACTGGACAAAGCCAAGGTCCAGGACACTTTCCGGACTCTCGCCAAGGAGCTGCTCGTACCGGGAGCGGCCATGATGCTCCGCACCACGCAAGGCGACGTCAGCCTCACCTACGGCGTGACGAGCGCAGGCGGGTCAACATCTGTCTCACTCGATGACCACATCCGCATCGGCTCCGTCACCAAGACGTGGACTGGGACCGTCATCCTGCAGCTCGTGCAGGAAGGCAAACTCAAGCTTGAGGATCCCGTTTCGAAGTACCGCTCTGACGTACCGAACGGCGACAACATCACCATCGAACAACTCCTGACCATGCGTAGCGGAATCTACAACTACTCGGAGTCGTACGAGCTGAACAAGGCCCTCGACACCACGCCGCAACGGGTCTGGACGCCTGAGCAACTCGTGGCGATCGCCCTGCCGCTGCCCGCATACTTCGGCCCCGGCGAAGGCTTTCACTATTCGAACACCAACACGGTTCTGCTGGGGCTCATAGCCGAGAAACTGGATGGCAAGGGCTTCGGCCAGATCGTGCGTGACCGGATCCTGGAACCACTGGGCCTGAAACAAACGTCGTTTCCGGCGGCGGAGTCTTCCGGCCTTCCCAAGCCTTTCTCCCGCGGCTACATGTACATGGACAACCTTCTCACCCTGTCCACGGCCAAGCTTCCCGCGGACTTGATCGCCAAGGCGCAGGACGGCTCATTGAAACCGCATGACTACACAAACGCCAACCCTTCCTGGACGTGGGCCGCCGGGCAGGGAGTCTCCACGGCGGGCGACCTCATGACGTTGGCCGAGGGCCTCACCGATGGCAAGCTGCTCAACCCGGACCTACAAAAGAAGCGCATGGACAGCCTTGCGCCGATCGACCCGGACAACCCGGGCGCCGCGCGGTATGGCATGGCGCTGGCCCAGTTCGGCCCGCTCTACGGACACACCGGCGAACTCCCCGGCTACAACACCTTCATGGGCAGAGATCCGCAGAACAATGTGACCTTGGTAGTGTGGACCAACCTTGCACCGTCACCGGACGGACGGGATCCGGCGTCGACCATCGCCAAGGCAATCATCGGGGACCTCTACGGCGCAGCGCCGACAGGTCCAGCCACGCGGTGAACCTCAGACACGGCGTCGCCCGGCGCGCCCGAGGGCTTGGCGCCTGGCGACACCTGTCCAGAGGGAAAACCAGGCAAACCCGGCTCAACCTGGCCCTGCCTCCTCCAACGCAAAGATCACTCAGCTCGGGAATCCGGCCAGTCCTTCCACATCATCAACCGGCCGGTTTCGGGCCCAGCATCAAGGCGTCGGCCCCCTGAGTATGATCCTGCTGGTGGTCGGTGCCGGCGCGTTCTTCGGTGCGGTGCTCTCCGCCACCGGTGTTGGCAAGGCTGTTGCGGATTCGTTGGCCCAGGCCGGCCTTCCGATCATCCTGTCCGCCTTCGGGGAGGCCGGACGCTCCTCACGCTAGATGCTGCAAGGGTTACGGTGAATCAGTGCGGTGAGGTTTCCCGCTCGGCGTGCCGTCCGTCGTAAACAGTCCGGCCGCCGACGACTGTGCGCAGGACTTCCGTGCCGAGGAGCGCGGTTGGGCTTGCGGCCGCGAGAACATCAGTGTCGAGGACCACGAAGTCGGCGTAGAGGCCGGCGGCGAGGCGGCCGATCTCGTGCTCCGCGCCACACGTCCAGGCCGAGTCACGGGTGGCGTGTTCGATGGCGTGGGCAAGTGGTAGCGCAAAGTCCGGGACATTGGCCGCTGCGGTTGGGTCGAGGGCGGAGGCGCGGGTGGCGGCGACGTACATATTGGGCAGCGGCGCATGGGGCGACGTGGGGGAGTCGGTGCCGAAAGCGAGGCGCGCGCCAGCGTCCGTCATCCATGGCCACGGGAACCCGCGCTCGACGCGGTCGTCGTCGAGCTTTGCCCGCCAATTCGCACTGATGGCAGGGTCGGCGTGGACCGGCTGCATGCTCGCGGTGATACCGAGTGAAGCGAGGCGATCGACGTCGGCCCTGTCCACGAGCTCGAGGTGCTCGATCCGGTGACGGCGTTCGCGTGGGCCATTCTGAGCCACCGCGTGTTCGACGGCGCCGATCGCGATCCGCACTGATTCGTCTCCGATGGCGTGCATCGCGACTTTCAACCCGGCGGCATCGGCAGCTGCGACTACTGGTGCGAGCTCCTCGAGGCTCCAGATCGGGGCTGCGTTGGACCCGTCGGCGTAGGGACTCCCGAGGGTCGCGGTGCAGCCGTCGATCGTGCCGTCGATGATCACCTTGATGCCGACCACGCGCAGGAAGGGCGAAGGGTGCTCGGCGGCAAGTTCGGCCGCCCGCTGAACCTGGGCGATGTTGTCTTCGGCGGAGCCGGTGTTGTTCACGCGCCAGTAGGCAATGAGCCGGCTGGTGAGGCTTCCGTCCTTGTCTGCCCGCTTGAATGATTCAAGGTCGGTCTCGTTGAATCCCATGTCGCATGCGGTGGTCACGCCGGTCTCGCGGTAGGCGCGTTGGACGGCGGCGATGCTGGCCCCGTGTTCGTTCTCGCTAACTTGGGAATCCAGGAAGGGAAGCACGATGTCGTAGAAGGCGTTCTCGTCGATATAGCCTGTGGCGTGCCCGGCAGCATTGCGTTTGATGGTGCCGCCGAGCGGGTTCTGAGTGTCAGCCGTGATTCCCAGTTCTGCAAGAGCGGCCGTGTTCACCCACACAGAGTGAAAGTCGTATGCGAAGGCGTAGACGGGCTTCCCGGGAACTGCGGCATCGAGCATTCCGGCGTCGGGGACACTGCCCGGGATTGCTCCGTGCAACCAACCCGTGGCCAGGACCCGGGCAGCGGCAGGGCGCTCGGTGTCCCATGCCGTGATTCGCTGCTGGATCTCTTCGACGGACTTGGCGCCCCATAGGCTGACCTGGCCCAAGGCTTCGCCGGTGCCGAGCACGTGGGCGTGGCCGTCCACGAAACCGGGCACGACCAGTCGGCCCGCCAAGTCGATTCTCTCGGCATCCGGACGAAGGCGCTGTGCTGTGTCGGCGTCACCCACATAAAGGATTCGTTCGCCTTGGACAAGCATGGCCTCGGCCCAACGGCGGGTGTCCGAGGTGAAAATGCGGGCGTTCGTGTACAACTGGGTGCTCACGTGCTGATGTCCTGCTTTCTGTTACTGCGTCGTCTGCCTCGTCCAGGGCATAGACCCTGTTTGTTGGCAGCTTGTTATCGGGTTCGAGGGTGGACTGGTACCGGCGGTGTCTATCAGGCGTTTGCAGTCTCCCTGTCGGCGACTTTCGGATTTACCCGGGGCCGGGTGAAGCGCGTCCACAGGGCGTATGCCGCTGCGGTGACAAATAGGGAGACCGGCACCGAGAGATCGATCCCGCCCATGGCCGCGGCGATGGGGCCGGTGTACAGGCTGCTGGTGAGGAATAGTGATGCCGTGCCTCCGCCGAGGATCACGGCGAGCAGGCCGGGGAGGTGCCATCCGCTGGTGTACCAGAAGGGGCTGCCGGGCCGTTCGTTGAAGAGGTCCTCCCCGCTGTAGCGGTTGCGTCGGATGATGACGTCGGTGGCGAAGATGGCCATGGTGGGTCCGGAGATAAGGATCAGCAGCTGCAGCATCAGGTTGACCGCTTCCAGCAGGCTGGTGGACATCACCAGGTAGATGGTCAGTGTGGTGCCGATGGCGCCGACCACTACCGCTGCCGGGATGCGTCGGATCGGGATGCCGATGGACTGGAAGGCCATGCTGGCGGTGTACGTGGTCATGCCGTTGAGTGAGATGGTGTTGATGATGACGCCAGCCACGAAGATGGGTCCGAGCCAGGCCGGGAGCAGGGCGAGGAGCGCCGATTCGATGCCTAGATCCATGGCGGCTGCGTCAACGCCAGTGGCCAGCAGGGCGCCCACCGCGGTGAAGAAGGTGCTCGGCAGTATTCCGCCGAGTGCCGTGGCAGCGATGATGTGGGAGGGCTTGGTTGAGCGCGGCAGGTATCGGGCCATGTCCGGGCTGTTAGAAAAGGACAGCGGAGAGGAGGCGAGGATAGCGAATCCGACAGTCATCGAAGACCACAACGGGACACCCTGCAGAGATTCCGCGGGTGCATAGTTCCAATTGACGTGGGGCAGGATGAACGCCGTGACGAGCAGGAAGATGGCCAGCAGAATCACGGCCACCATGGGGTAGCTGCGAAGGATCAGACCGTGGCCGAACACCGCCACGAGCACGGTGATTGCGGCTACAACAATGGTGACGAGCACAGGTCCGAGCACTGGATCAGTGAAGCCAAGCTGCGCGAGCAGTTCTGCCGCCATGAACGAGGATGCGAGCCAATTCAGTGCCAGGAACACGGAGGAGATGAACCAGCCATAGAAAGCGACGACGACCCTGTTCCCGCGGACTCCGTAAACTGCGCGGGTAATAACCGATCCGGAAGTCCCGGCGGCGGGACCGCTAATGGCCACGAGGCCCGTCAGGAGCCAGGGAATGCCGCTGGCGATAATCACGAGGAACGCTTGCCACAGTTCCATGCCAAGCAGGATCATGGACGCTCCCACGGCGAAGCTGAGCACGCTGACGCTGGGGGCTGCCCACACGGCAAAAAGGTCACGGGCCCGTCCATGCCGTTCGGCCGCGCCGATGAGTTCGATGCCTCTGCTCTCGGCGTGGGACAGGGGTTCTTGGGGACTGACTGCATCAGTCTGATTGGGCTGGGACAACGCTGTTCCTTTCGGGCAGGGTTCGGCCGCACAGCGCTGTGGACCTGACCCTGTTAGCTGGTGGGGTGATCCGATGACGGGCCCTGTCGGCCTTCATCGCATCAATTTCATGCGGTTGATTGCCCCGTGCTTTTCCGCGGGCTTGGGGTTTGGTACTTCCCTTGCCGGGAAGTTGTGCGGGGCGGCGGGATGCGGCGGCTGCCTGTGGCTTCGAACGCCGCGGCGAGGCGCAACAAGTGTGTGTCTGCGTAGGCCTTGCCGGCGATGGTCAGTCCCACCGGCATTCCGATGTCCGCTGCGGTGCCCATGGGGACTGTGACGGTAGGAATTCCCAGGTGCCTTGGGACAAGGTTTCCGTTGGCCACCCAGACGCCGTTGCCCCAGGCCAGGTCCGCGGAGCGTTCGTTGCGGTCGGCGTCGGCCGGTCCCACGTCTGCCGCTGCCGGGAAGATCACAGCATCGAGGCCCAGGCGGTCCATCCACTCTTCGAGATCCACCCTGCGCGTTTCCTCCAGCCCCTTCAGCCCTGCGGCCAGGTGCGGAATGTCGGGGAGGGAGGGAACCCCGTTCTGCCGGATCCAGGCAGGGTAGTCGCTGATGTCATCCTCGAAGCCGTCGTACCGGTCCGGGATCGACCCGTCCGGTGCGGGGAAGATTGCATCCCCGTCCACGTCGGCGAGCCGGCAGAGATTCGGATCCCCGTTCGCGTCCAGGAAGTCGTTCCATGACCAGGCCGCCAGGTCGACGATTTCCCGGCGAAGGTACGCACTCGGAACCAAACCCCTGGTGGCTATGGTGGGCGCGCCGGGCCGGTCTCCTTCGTAATTGGACACCACAGGGAAATCGACCTCGACGACGTCTGCGCCGGCGGCTTCCAGGTCGCGCCGGGCGGCCTTCCACAGGTTGATGATGGATGCGCGGGTTTCAATGCGCTTGCCGGTGGGCCCGCCGATGCCGGGTTTCTCCACGGTACCGGCGTCGGGATCCGCGTTGATGTACATCCGGGGGACGCCGAGGCGTTTGCCGGCCAGGACGCGGGTTGCACCGGTTTTGTCGGCGACGGCGAGGTCCAGGTACGAGGCGGGCCGGACCTCCGAGGCCTTCGGGATCTCCACCCAGGGCTGGACGCGCCAGAAGTCCCCGCGGGTTTCGCCGTCGTCTGCCACCACCACGTCGAGTACTTCCAGGAGGTCATCCATCGTCCGGGTATGGGGAACCACCACGTCCATCGTGGGAACCAGCGGCCAGTTGCCCCGGACGGAGATAACGCCCCGTGACGGGGTGTAGGCGCAGAGCGCATTGTTCGACGCCGGCGCCCGGCCCGAGGACCAGGTCTCCTCCGCCAGCCCGAACGCCGCGAAGCTTGCTGCCGTCGCCGTGCCTGAACCGTTGGAGGACCCCGAAGCGAATGCGGCCGTGAGGTAGTCTGCGTTGTAGGGGCTTTCAGCCCGGCCGTAGACACCGCGCTGCATGCCGCCGTTGGCCATCGGCGGCATGTTCGTCAGGCCGATCAGGATGGCCCCTCCAGCCCGCAGCCGTTCGATGGTGAAGGCGTCTTTCTGCGCCACGAGGTCTTTGAAGGCGGGCGAGCCTGCAGCGACCGTCAGTCCGCGGACCTGGTAGCTGTTTTTCGCGGTGTAGGGGATGCCGTCCAGTGGGCCCAGTGTCGATCCCTGCGCGCGGCGTTCATCCGAGGCCCTCGCTTCTGCCAAGGCATCGGGGTTCATTACCACCAGCGCATTCAGGCGGATGCCGGAGCTGTCATAGGTCTCTATCCGCTGCAGGTACTGGCGGACCAGTTCCTCGCTGGTCGCCCTGCCTGCCTCCAGCGCCCGGCGCAGCTGCTTGATGGTGGCTTCCACCACGTCGAATCCGGTGGTGGGCAAGCCTTGGTGGGACGAATTGAGGGGATGCGAGAGGCTCATTGTGCGCCGCCTTCCGCTGCGGGCTCGGGTTGCTGCTGGGTGATGCAGTGGATGCCGCCGCCAAAGGCGAAGATGTCCCGCGCGTCGACAAGCTCCACCGTTCGGCCCGGATAGGCACGTTCGAGGATCCCCGCAGCGATGGCATCGTTGGGGTCGTCGAAGGCGCACAGCACGACCACGTTGTTGGCCACGTAATGGTTGATGTAGGACCAGTCCACGAACCCTTCATCGTCTCTTAGGACGGTGGGTGCGGGTACCGCAATGATGCGCAGAGGCCGGTCATGCGCGTCCAACTCCCCGGCGAGGACGGCGTGAAGCTCCCTGCAGATCTCGTAATCCGGATGAGCCGGGTCGTCCTGGCGGTGCAGCAGGACCGTGCCGGGGCCGGCGAAGGTGGCGACGATGTCCACGTGTCCGCGGGTGCCGAATTCGTCGTAGTCACGGGTGAGGCCCCGTGGCAGCCAGATGGCTTTCGTGGTGCCCAGCGCGTTATGGATCTCCGCTTCTACCGACTCCTTGGTTGCGCCAGGGTTGCGCGTGGGATCCAGCTGCACCGTCTCGGTCAGCAGCACGGTTCCGTTCCCGTCCACATGGATTCCACCGCCCTCGTTGACCAGGGAGCTGGACCGGACCGGGACGCCGGCTTCGGCGGCAACGGCGCAGGCCACGTCCTTGTCTTTGGACCAGACTGCCCACTCCTGGGCGCCCCAGCCGTTAAAGACCCAGTCGATGGCGGCCACCGAGCCGTCCTGGTGCCGGGTGAACGTGGGGCCGCTGTCCCGCATCCAGGCGTCGTCAAGCGGAACCTGCACCACACGGATGCCCTCGCCGAGCCATTCCCTGGCCGTGGTGGCGTCCCGGGGGTCCGCCACCACGGTGACGGGTTCGTAGCGGGCGATCGTCCGGGCCACCCTGGACCAGGCTTCGCGGGCCCTGTCCAGCGTGGGGCTTCCGGCCGGACCGAAGGTTTCGTTGGGCGGCGGGAAGGCCATCCACGTCCGGTGGTGTGCCTCCCATTCGGCCGGCATGTGGCTGGCCGCCACGGCGGTGGCGGCGCGTGGGGCTGGGGCGGGTTTTATTCGCTTCGCGACGTCCTTCGGGTCAAGATTCAGCATGATGTCCTTTCTTTGTGGCCGCCTACGTGACGCGAACCACTAAATGAATGTCATTCATTTTAGGGCATGACAGCGTGGGAACGGGCTATGCAGGTCATTTTCTGACGATCTGAGGTCTTACGGTTCCTCGCCGAGTTCCGTGGTGGGGACCTTGGAGGTTTCCTTTAGACCCAGGACGCACAGGACAAGCACCAGGCATGCCAGGCCGGAGTAGAGGGCGATGCCGAGCGAACCACGGTTGAATGCGATGAACAGTGCTGTGGCGATGCTTGCTGCCGTGCCGCCGCCCAGCGCGGCACCCGTCTGGTACGTGGCCGAGATGGAGGAGTAGCGGCTTTCCTTGGAGAACTGTTCACCCAGGAAGGCGGGGATGCAGCCCTGCGGCATGGCCATGAACAGGTTGACCAGGATAAAGGCCACGGTGGCGAGGAAAATAACCTGGCTGTCCACCATGCCGAAGAACAGGAAGAAGAAGGCCCTGCGGGTGCGGGCGATGATGCCGACCAGAACCAGCAGTCCGCCCAGCCAGAACGGGACACGCCATGCCCAGGCAAGAAGTTCGGATTCGGGCAGGAGTGTCATCACCGTGAAGACGCCAGTGCCGAACAGGCTGCCGATGCCAATGCCGGTACTGGTGAAGCTGCCCCACAGGCCGCGGCGGTTCTGGGGGGAGTTCTCAATGCCGAACAGGGCTGCGCCGCCCCATTCACCGCCTGCCGCGAAGCCCTGCACCAGGCGCAAGGCCACGAGCAGGACGGGGGCGAACAGTCCCAGGTTGTCGTACGTGGGGAGGCACCCGATGAGGAAGGTGCTGGTGCCCATGAGCAAGAGGGTCATGACGAGCATGGACTTCCGGCCGAGGCGGTCTCCGAAGTGCCCCACCACGATGCCCCCCAGCGGACGCACGATGAACCCGGCGCCGAAGGCGGCGAAGGCCATCAGGGTTCCCGTGAGCCGGTCCGTTGCGGGGAAGAAAAGGGTGGGGAACACCAGCGCGGCGGCGAGTCCATAAACGATGAAGTCATAGAACTCCAGTGCGGTGCCGAAACCGGAAATGAAGAAAGTGCGGACTGCAGTGGTGGCCTGGGCGCCAAGGCCTTTTGCACTCTGCGGTGTCGACGGTGACACCGGGGAGGACTGTGTTTGGGACATGGGGGTCATCCTTTGGGGGAGAGGTGGGAGGGAGTCAGAAGCGGTCCAGGCCGTACCTGGCGGCTTCGTCGGGAGGGCCGGTGTAGAAATCCAGCGCGAAGTTCTCTGCGTCGATGCCGACGGTCAGCAGGGTTTGCCATTGGTCGATGAGCGGCTTGGTGGTGTCAGCCGTCATGCAGATCGCGGCCTTTCCGCCGTCACTGCCGCAGGCGGCACGGACGCGATCGACGGGAGTGAGGCCGGTCATGGTGTCCCGGACAGCGTTGAGGTGCTGGTAGCGCTCGGCTGTGGTGGAGTCGGCGGGCATGGTGTCGCCCCTGCCCAACTCGGGGTCCAGGAAGTGGTTGGTGTGCAGGAGCCAGCCGTCCTCGTCTGGGAGGACGGTGCCCATCCCGGCCGGGGAGAGTTCAAAGCTGGCGGCGCGGGAGACGCCGTCGTGCATCTCAAGAACGGTGAGGGAGGTGGAGGCGCTGCCGGCCGAGCCGGCCGCGATCTTCCCGGCTTCCTCCAGGCTTGTGGCCTCATCCAGGATGCGGCGGGCGATGGCGTGTACCGGGACGCCTCCCCGGTCTGAGTCGGTGGTGTGGGCCAGGATGTTGAAGTGGAGGCCTATCCCGGCGTCGTTGACGCCGATCTTCGCGGCGGTGCCGAATTCAGTGAACATCTTGACCCTGCGGCCGGCGTCAGAGACGAAATCGAGCAGGAGAGCGCCAGGGACCAGAAAGTCGTGCCAGTCCCAGGTCTGCATGGTTTCTGCGGTGCATCCCTTGCCGGTGAAAACGGCGGTGGAGCATTCGCCCTCGGTGCGTGGCGGCGCGGCGGCAAGAATTTCGGTGCGTGCGCTGACGGCGCCGACCTTCCACACCTCGATGTGGGCGGCCTCGGCGATAGCCCCGGTTTCCGCTGCCAGACCGGGAGCCCAGGCGGCGAGTGATGCATGGCTGTTTTCGGCAATGCGCCGGACCGTTCCCGAAGGGATGCTCAGGTCCTCGAAATGCCGCAGGTACAGCGCGGCGGTCCGAGCAAACTGTTCACCGAACTCCAGGCCGAGTTCGCGGCCACGCGCGGCCGGATCCCGGGTGATCGACGTTGCGGTAAAAAGCTTCATGGTGCGTCCTTCGTGGTGACGTTTGCTGGGATGCAGATCACGGTAGGGAAGTAAAACGTTTTATGCAATCATTATTTTTGGTGGGGTTTTTGACGGGTTCAGCACGGGCGTTGCCGCAGGCGAGGCAGCACGCCGGAGAGTAAGGGGTGGCATGGCGCGGGGCGAGGGCATCACTATTAGGGACGTGGCGCGGCGCGCCGGCGTGTCGGTCACGGCCGTGTCCCACTCCCTCAACGGGAAAGGGACGATCAGCGAGGCGACGCGGGCCCGGGTAAAGGCGGCAGCGGACGAGCTCGGGTACCAGGCTGATGCCTTCGCGCGCGGCATGCGCCAGGGCAGTATCGGAGCCATCGGCCTGGTGCTCCGTTCGCTCGATGCATTGGGGGACTACACCCCGGCGGGTGTTGACCTGTTTGAGCGCTTTGCCGGGATTGTTGCTGCCAGGGCCCTGTCCAAGGGACTCAGCATTACCCTGGTGCCGGATCTCCTCCGCCGCCCCGTCCCGCCACTGGCCTTCTCGATGGATGGGTACATCATCATGAGCCCTCATGAGGACGATCCGGTGGCCGCGCTGCTGGAAATACGGAATATTCCCTATGTGTGCTACGGCAGGATCCTGGCACGGCCGGAATTCACACACTGGGCTTCTGAAGATGATCCTCTGGCGGCACGCCAACTCCTGGCCCACTTCGAGGCGGCTGGGGCCCGGGAGGTGGTCCTGGTCCCGGGCACTGACCGGAATTCCTGGAACCACGACTTCGTTCAGGAGTACCTGTCCTGGTGCGGGCGCCACGAAGTGGCGCCGCGGATCTATGAGCAGCCCGAGCAGTCCGGCGTCGATGGTGGGCGCCAAGCAGGAACCAGGATCCTGGCAGACGGACTCCCGGACGCTGTGCTGTGCTTGACGGGGCGGCATGCCGCAGGTGTGCAGCAGGAGTTCCTGGCCGCCGGGGTGAACATCCCGGGGCAATCCATGATTGCCGCGGCCTCCGACTCCGAGCACACACGATCTAGCAGGCCGGCCATTACGGCGTTCGAACTCAACCCGGCAGGATGCGCCGACGCACTGCTGGAAATGCTGCAAAAACTGCTCGAAACGGGAAGCGCCTCAGGGCCGAGCCTGGCAAGGGCCAAGCTGAGGCCAAGGGGTTCGACCCGCAGGGAGTGAGCGTAATTCGCTGACGTCTGATCGTCAGGACCGGTTTCCTTATGTGGTTGAGGCCGTCCTGTCTAAACCGCTAGAGGTGATTTCGTCCTTGGCCGGTGCTGTGGCCGGGGCCTAATTCGCGGCACTGGCTAGGCGCGTTCAACCGGGAGCCACAACTCGCAGGTGGCCGTGCTGAAGTCGGCTGCGCGGTCGAGTACGGCCACGATTGAGGGCCCGGGCCTCAACCGCCAAGGGTTGGAGGGAAACCAGTCGGCGGCCGTCGCTGCCCACGTGGACTGCAGGGCTGCCGGGTACGGGCCCGCGGTGCGGAACACCGCCCAGGTACCGGCGGGAACCTCGATCGCGTTGAGATCCTCGGGCACTGGCGTCGTTTCGCTGACGGCGACGCCATGGAGGTAGGTCAGCTCGCTGCCCTCCGTGTAGTCAGGGTCTACGTCCGCAGTCACCTGGAGCAGCCCCGCCGGCTCGGTGTTGCCCAAGCCCTTGAGGCGGGCGTGCTTGGCTGCGGGCAGCGAAGCGATGTGCGCCTGGATGTGTGGATTGACGCCGTGGTGGATGAGCGGAACGCGGGCCGAATGGCCGACGAGCCGGAACGCCGGTTGATCTGCGATGCGCGTGTCCATTGTGGTGTTCCCTTCGATGGTCAGGCGGAACCTGAGCTGCGGTTGGGTGCGAAGGGGGCCGCCGTTTCGGCGCACATCTCCGGGGCTGGCGCCATGCACCGATCGGAATGCTCGGCTGAATGCCTCAGTGGATCCGTAGCCGTAGCGGACCGCAATTCCCAACAGGTCGCCGCCGCCCAGGACGTCGGCCGCGGCGACCGCCATGCGTCGTCGCCGGACGTACTCGGACAACGGCATTCCAGCCAGCGACGCGAACATCCGGCGGAGGTGGTACTCCGTCGTGCCGAGACTGCTCGTCAGCCCGGTGATGTCGATCTCCTCAGTGAGGTGGTCCTCGATGAGTCCGACGATCCTGTTGAGAACTTCGATCACGGTTTCCCCTTCCAGCATCAATCCTGCTCGTCAACCTGAGCGCACGCCCGACTATTGCTGTCCGTTTCGATCGCGTTGCATCCCGCGGTCTGGCCGCAGCCAATGTGTTCGTGAAGGCCCGATGCCGGCCGGAAAGGGGCTTGGAATGAGGGTCAACCGCCGGTGCCTGCTCGCGCTGAACACGGCAGGCCCCCACTGTGCGGACCGACCCGTGTCAGGCAACCGCCTTCTCGACGAGCGCGCGGATCCTGGCCTCCGTCGCAGCATCCATGGAGGTGATGGTCCACGCGACCGGGTGCATGTGGGCGCCCTCCTCGCGTGCCGGGTTCACAACTTCGCCAAAGCCGAACGCGATGAAGTCCTTATCCGGTTTGATGTAGCAGATGTCCTTGCCGTCCTTCACATAGAACGGGAGTCCCCAGCGGACGATCGGCTCCAGCGAGGGCGCGCTCTCCCGGATGATGCGGTGTAGGCGTTCTCCAATCTCCCGGTATCGTGCGGGAGCCTCGCTGAGTTTGCTGAGAACGGCTGCGTCACCCTTTTTCGTGAACATCGATTCAGGTCTCCTTCAATCATCAGGGAATTGTTCTGGCCGGCGGCCCCGTGCGCCCGTGAACCACCGAGGGCGTCTGCAACCGGCGACGGCGCCAAGCCTACGTCGCCGGGGCGGAGGTAGTCGAGGCAT
>NZ_BAEG01000034.1 GCF_000238915.1 Arthrobacter globiformis NBRC 12137
CACGCCACCGAAACCCTTCTCCATGCCGAGGACAAGGGCTACCACAAGAGCCTGAAGCCGCGGCAGATCCAGATGATCGCCATCGGCGGCGCGATCGGCACCGGCCTGTTCCTCGGCGCCGGCGGCCGGCTCAACGCCGCCGGCCCGTCCCTGGTCATCGCCTACGCCGTCTGCGGCTTCTTCGCCTTCCTCATCCTCCGCGCCCTCGGCGAACTGGTCCTGCACCGGCCCTCCTCAGGCTCATTCGTCTCCTACGCCCGCGAATTCTTCGGCGAAAAAGCAGCCTTCGTCTCCGGCTGGTTCTACTGGATCAACTGGGCCACCACCACCATCGTGGACATCACCGCCGCCGCCCTCTACATGAACTTCTTCGGCAACTACATCCCCTGGATGGCCGACGTCCCCCAATGGGTCTGGGCCCTGACCGCCCTCATCGCCGTCCTCGGCCTGAACCTCGTCTCAGTCAAGGTCTTCGGCGAAATGGAATTCTGGTTCGCCATCATCAAAGTCGCCGCCCTCGTCGCATTCCTGCTCATCGGCACCTACTTCGTCATCTTCGGCACCCCCGTCCCCGGCCAGGAAACCGGCTTCAGCCTGATCACCGACAACGGCGGCATCTTCCCCAACGGCCTGCTGCCCATGATCATCCTCATGCAAGGCGTCCTGTTCGCCTACGCCTCCATCGAACTCGTCGGCACCGCCGCCGGCGAAACCGAAAACCCCGAAAAGATCATGCCCAAAGCCATCAACTCCGTGGTCTTCCGCATCGCCGTGTTCTACGTCGGCTCCGTCATCCTCCTCGCCCTGCTCCTGCCCTACACCTCCTACCAAAAAGGCGTCAGCCCCTTCGTGACGTTCTTCGGCTCCATCGGCATCCAGGGCGTGGACGTCATCATGAACCTCGTCGTCCTCACCGCCGCCCTGTCCTCCCTCAACGCCGGCCTCTACTCCACCGGCCGGATCCTGCGCTCCATGTCCGTCGCCGGCTCCGCCCCCAAATTCGCCCAACGCATGAACAAAGCCGGCGTCCCCTACGGCGGCATCGCCATCACCGCCGGCGTCTCCCTCCTCGGCGTCCCCCTGAACTACCTCGTCCCCGCCCAGGCCTTCGAAATCGTCCTGAACATCGCCTCCGTCGGCATCATCGTCACCTGGGCCACCATCGTCCTGTGCCAGATCCAACTCAAACGCTGGGCCGACAAAGGCTGGCTCAAACGACCCTCATTCCGGATGTTCGGCGCACCCTACACCGGCTACCTCTCCCTGCTCTTCCTCCTCGGCGTCCTCGTCATGGTCTTCATCGACTCACCCCTGACCCTCCTGGTCACCCTCATCGCCACCGCCCTCATGACCGCCGGCTGGTACGCCTGCCGCAAACGCATCCACGAAATCGCCGAAGCCCGCGAAGGCTTCACCGGCATGTCCCCCGTCATCGCCAA
>NZ_BAEG01000033.1 GCF_000238915.1 Arthrobacter globiformis NBRC 12137
CCCTGACCCCGCATCAACGCGCCGCCGGGCATCCGAGTGTCCGCAAGCGGCCCGTCATCACCATGGACGCGCAGTTCAAACGACTCAAGCCAGCGGCAATGTCCCGGCAGATCCTGGCGCTGACCGGACAGCTTGAAGCTCTTGCCCAAGCGAAAGCTGCTCCCCGCGACTACAAGATCAACACCTGGTTCAACCCGCACCCGAAGCGGACCTTTTCTAGTGAGGCAACGAAGCAGTCTTCCCGGACCTATTGACGTGAGGCAACAGGTAGTCCAGGGGATGGGCTCCCTTAAAGCGGTCTTTTGTCCGCAGTGGAGGGCGGGCGGCTGCCCATGCGTAGTATGGTCCCCACACTTGATTCGATTCATAGGAAGGCCCCCGATGACGACCGGACCCAGCGTCAAAGACGTTGCTGCGCTGGCGCAGGTCTCTGTCGGGACGGTTTCGAATGTGCTGAACCGGCCCGAGCAGGTAACGCCGGAGAAGCGAAAGCGGGTGCAGGCTGCAATCGCCCAGCTGGGCTTCGTCCGCAACGAGTCGGCAAGGTCGCTCCGCTCAGGGTCCAGCCGCAGTGTGGGGATGCTGGTTCTGGACGTGCGCAACCCGTTCTTCACCGATGTGGCACTGGGCGCCGAGGACGTTGCCGAGAGCCATCGGCACTCATTCATCCTGGCCAACAGCAGTGAGGATGCAGGGCGGGAACAGGCCTACCTGGACCTGTTCGAGGAACAGCGGGTCCAGGGCATCCTGATCACGCCATTCACTGACGTCCTCCAGCGGCTGGAGGCGATGCACTCGCGCGGCATCCCGTCTGTTTTGGTGGACCGGCTGGCGGGGTCCAAGGAATTCTGCTCGGTGTCGGTTGACGATGTGGCCGGTGGCCGGGCTGCGGCAGAGCACCTCATAGCGAGCGGAGCCCGGCGGCCGGCGTTCGTCGGTGGCCCTTTCACGCTCCAGCAGGTTTCGGACCGGTACGCCGGTGCACTCGCCGCCGTGTCAGCCGCGGGCCTGACGCTGCAGGTGTTTGAAACTCCCAACCTGAAGTTCGACCGCGGACGTCAGATCGGCGACCTCATTGGTGACCTTCGTCAGTCGAAGCGCCCCGACGCCGTTTTCGCGGCCAATGACCAGCTCGCCCTGGGCCTCCTGCAGTCCTTCACGGCCACGGGAATACGGGTGCCCGAGGAGATCTCCATCATCGGCTTTGACGATATTGACTTCGCCTCGCAGTCAAGCATCCCGCTGTCCTCAGTGCGGCAACCCCGGCAGCTGATCGGGGAGCGGGCGGCGCAACTCCTGTTCGATGAGATCGAAAACCCCGCCGGTCATGTGCACCAGCAGATCGTGTTCACTCCCGAGCTTGTCATCAGGGACAGCAGCCGCCAGGCATAGGCCGGGCTGCCCTGGTGTGACTGCCCTAGCGTCTGCCTAATGTGTTTGCGCCAGGGCGGCGAGCCGGAACCGGTCAGGGGCGGGTCCCGCGCCGGAGGCCAGGTCTGCGGCGAGCTGGCCGATCAGTGGGGCGAATTTGGCGCCGTGGCCGGAGCAGGGGGAGAGGATGGTGATCCCGTCGGCCCGGTCCAGGATGAAGTCCTCGGTGGGGGTGTTGGTGAACAGGCAGGTGGTTTCGGCGTACGGTTCCGGAGCCAGGCCGGGCAGGTACTCTGCGACGTATTCAATGACCCGACGGCGGTTGTCCGGGTTGATCTTTCCGTCCTGTTCCGCTGCGGACGGCAGGACCTTGCCGCCGTTATATTGGGCGACCTTCTGTCCGCGGAAACCGGCGTCGCGTCCGCCCGGCAAGCCGTAGGCCTGCCAGTCCTCGCGTTTGTGGATGAACGTCGGCCCGGGCGCTGCTTTGTGGTCCGTGCCGTCGGCGTAGGGGAAGTGGTAGGCCTGTTCCTGGCGTACCTCGATCCGGGGCATGCCGGTGAGGAAGGACGGGGGCAGCGGGAGCGATCCCAGCAGCTGGGGGAGCCAGCCGCCGGCGGCGACGATGACGTTTGCGGCGCGCAAGGTCCGGCCGTCCCCGGAGGTCAGCAGGTAGCCGCCGTTTGAGGCGGTGATCGAGGCGACGGCCCAGTTGTTGTGGAGTTCCGCGCCGTGGGTTCCGGCCTGGTCAACCATGGCGGCGACGGATTCGTGGGCGTCGATCACGCCGGCGTCCGGGTGCCACAGTACCTGGGTGTCAAAGGCGATCTGCGGCCACCGGCGTCGGGCTTCGTCGGGGGTGAGCAGCTCGTGGTCGATGCCGCGTGCCGCCAGCACGGCCGCGAGGCGTTCGGGTTGGCGGATCGAGCCGTAGTCCACGGCGCCGGTGGGCGTGATGAGCTGCTTGCCGCTGAGGCGGGCCAGTTCGTCCCACCCGGTCTTCGCCTCCTGGACCAGGCCGGTGTAGAACTCCTCCGGGTAGGCGTAGCGGAAGATCCGGGCAGAGCCATGGGAGCTGCCGGCGTCGTTGGCGGGGGTTGAACGTTCGAGCAGGGCAACATCGTGCCCGCGGGCGGCGAGCTGCCAGGCAGCGGCAGCTCCGGACAGCCCGGCACCGACGACGGCGTATTCGGTCGATTCCATGGATGGCTCCTTCGGTGAGGGACAGGCGGCGGGGCGGCGCCCCTGTCCACATCCAGTAACTCACCCGGAAAGCCGGCCGGTCCAATATCATTTGACTAGTAATTATTAGCGTCCATCGAAAGAATCGCCATGGAACTCCGGCAGCTCCGGTACTTCCTCGTCGTCGCCGACGAACTGCACTTCGGCCGCGCCGCGGAACGGCTGCACATCACCCAGCCACCGCTAACCGTCGCGGTCAGGAGGCTCGAGCGGGAACTTGGTGTCCAGCTCTTCGACCGCACCACCCGCCGGGTGACGCTGACGGCGGCCGGCCAGGCGTTCCGGGAACGGATCCAGGCTGCCGTTGCGGAACTGGACGACGCCGCCGGTGATGTTGCCGACATCGCTGCCGGCAGGAGCGGCAAGATCAGGGTGGGATTCGTGAGTTCGGCCAGCTACACCACCGTCCCCGAGGCCATCCGGGCCTTCCGCCAGCAGCGCCCCCGCATTGACCTTGTGCTGCATCCGCTCACCAGCGGGGAACAGATTGAACAGTTGCTGGACGGAAACCTGGATCTGGGGCTCATCAGGGACCCCGGCGATGTGCCGGGGCTGAACCTCGAACTGCTGAGCACTGAAGACCTGGTGGTGGTCCTCCCCGAGGCGCACCAGCTGGCGGCAGTGCAGGAAATCCATCCCCGGGAGCTCGAAGGCGAACCCATGATCCTCTTCCCGTACCGCCTGATGCCGGGCTTCGTGGCGAGGGTCCTCAGGCTCTTCGACTCCTTGCCAACCCCGCCGATCGTGGCCCAGCAGGCCATCCATCAGGAAACCGTCCTCGGTCTGGTCGCCGCGGGTCTGGGGATTTCCGTCCTGCCCGAATCGGTGCAGCGGTTTCAGATGCCGGGAGTCACAACGCGCCGCTTCGTCGGCAGGCCGCAGACGGAACTCCACGTTGCGCGGGCTGGCGGCAGTGCTCCCGCCGTGGATGATTTCGTCCGGTGCCTTCGGGGACGGCTGCCGTAACAGCGCCCGGGAGGGCGGCAGGATAATTTACTTGAAGCTTTAACTAAATCCTGCTACCGTTAGTCTAAGATTCAAGTAAATTCGCCGGAAGGTCGAGGCCCAGATGACCGCATGTGTTGAAACCGCTCCGCCGGCGTCGGCCCTGTCCGCCACCGCGCACAGCCAGGTGACGGTGCGCAGCCAGGTAACCGTGCCGCTGCGTTTTCCGGATGGATATAGCACCACGGCTGAGGTGCTGACGTTCCGCGGCCTTGCGGACGGCAAGGAGCACCTGCTGCTTGCCCTGGGACCGTGGGAACAGCAGCTCCTCGCACATGACGTGCCGCTGGTCCGGCTGCACAGTGAATGCATGACCGGCGACGTGTTCGGCAGCCAGCGCTGTGACTGCGGTCCGCAGCTGCGCGAGGCTGTCGAGGAGATCGCGGCGGCAGGCGGATTCCTGCTTTACCTCCGCCAGGAGGGCCGCGGCATCGGCCTGTATTCCAAGCTCGACGCCTATGCCCTGCAGGACACAGGGCTCGACACCTACGACGCCAACCTGGCGCTGGGCCACGGCGAGGACGAGCGCGACTACACTGCCGCCGCCCAGATGCTGGACGCCCTCGGCGCCACGAGCATCCGGCTGCTCAGCAACAACCCGGACAAGGCCGCGCAACTGACAGCCCTGGGCATCAGCGTCACCGAACAGGTTCCCACCGGCGTGTACCTCTCGCCGGCCAATCACGGCTATCTGGCGGCGAAGCGGGACCGCACCGCACATACGCTGGAACTTTCGAGGGCCGACGTCGGGCCCGTACCGCCGGTGCCGGCAGGCACCGTTCCCAGCCACGACGAGATGCTCCGCCGTGTTGACGATCTGGTTCCCCGTTTGCGGGAGCGGGCGGAGGAAACGGAGCAGCTGCGCCGCCTCCCGGACTCCACCATGCAGGAACTGCAGGGGGCCGGCGTCTTCAGGATCCTCGCTCCGAAGAGTGTGGGCGGCTTCGGCATGGGCGTGGAAACCTATGCTGAGGTCATCCGGCGGCTTGCCCGGGGCTGCGCATCCACGGCATGGACAGCCGGGCACCTGATCGAGCACGTCTGGATGCTGGCCCGCTGGCCCCGGCGCGTCCAGGACGAAGTCTTCGCCAACGGGCCCGCGCCGCTGGCTGCCGCCACGAGTGCCCCCGTGGGTGCGGCCAGGAAGGTCCCGGGAGGATTCTCGATCTCGGGCCGCTGGAGCTTCGCCTCCGGGATCATGCATTCGGAGTGGGCCCTGCTGGCGGTGCAGTCCGACGGCGTCCGCCTGCAGTGCCTCGTTCCGGTGGCCGAGCTGGAGCTGCTGGATGTGTGGCACACGGACGGCCTGAGGGGGACCGGCAGCAACGATCTGCGCGCGGAGGACCTGTTCGTCCCCGAACACCGGGCCATGGATTGGACGCTCCTGAGCGCCGAAGACAACCCCGGCAGCCTGATCCACGAGGACCCGCTGATCCACACGCCCATGGCAACGCTGCTGAACCTGGTGGCACCCGCCGCCGCGCTGGGAGCCGCCGAGTACGCTGTCGGCGTCTTCCGCGAACAGATGCTGGTGCGCAAGGTGAAGAACACGGCTGACAACCGCCAGGCGGATTCACCGCTGGCCCAGGCCCGCTACTCGAAAGCCTACGGACTGGTGGCCACCGCGCCTGCACTGGCAGGAAGCGGTCAGGGCGGTGGCTGAACCCCATCGGCGCCGGCCATCAGTACTGACGGAAGAGGAACGCGCCAGCCACCGGCTCTCACTTGCCCTCAGCGGTGAGGCAGCAGAGGAAGCGGTCCGGCTCATTGTCGCGGGCTCCGGCGGGAGTGCCCACCGGCTGTCGCATCCCCTGCAGCGGATCCAGCGCGACGTGAATGTCCTGCTCAACCACCCGACGCTGAGCCTGGATCCGATCCTTGAGCAGGCGGGCCGGGGCCTGCTGGGCCTGGGCTTCACGGTTTCGTCCTTCTAGCCCACGCCCATTTTCGCCCCCGGTCAGCTTGGCCCGTTCGTTACAGTGGCGGTCCGGGGTGCCTGGAAGGACAGGAACCGGATCCAGTCCGGCTCATGGTCCCGCAGTTGGATCCCGGGCAGCGCCGCCGCGGCTTCCTGGACGATGACGGCCGCCTCCAGTTCGGCGAGCTTGGCCCCGAGGCAGCGGTGGATGCCCGAACCAAAGACCAGGCCGGTTGAGGATCGGCTGCCCGCCTGGGCCTGCGGGGACCGGCTCCCGGGTCCGGCGCCTGCCGTGATCAGGTTGCCCGACAGCTCAAGGAGTAGCTCTGTCCCGGCCGGGATCCGGTCGCCGCCGAGGTCTGTG
This sequence comes from Arthrobacter globiformis NBRC 12137, assembly GCF_000238915.1. Taxonomy (GTDB): domain Bacteria; phylum Actinomycetota; class Actinomycetes; order Actinomycetales; family Micrococcaceae; genus Arthrobacter; species Arthrobacter globiformis. The sequence goes on from NZ_BAEG01000033.1 coordinate 5,901, forward strand.
CTGTGGGCTGCCACGCGGCGCCAGGTGGGAACGGACGATTCGGTGGCGAGCACATGCCGGACACTGGACCGGGAGCCGGCTTCCGAGGCCGCTTCCGCCCAGTCCACGGGCGCGGACCCCTCCAGCAGCCGGAACAGTGTGGTGCTGATCAGCTGGGTGGTGGTTTCCTGGCCGGCGATCAGCAGGAAATAGCCGAGCGAGCACATCTCGGTCCTGGTCAGGCCATGTTCGGCCAGCGACTTGAACAGGTTGCGTCCCGGGGCCGCCACGGATGCGGCAACAAGCCGGCGCAGCCAGCCATAGAACTCGGCGGCGCTGCGGGCCAGCTCAAGCTGCCGGTCCCCGTCCGGCCAGCCCCAGAACAGCTCCATGGAGTCGAGGCCCCAGCGTTTGAGCTCGGCAAGGTCCCGCACGGGGAGCCCGAGGAGCTCGAACATGATGACTGCCGGGGGAAAAGCCGCCACCGTCTGCACGAGGTCCGCGTGGCCGGACCGCTTGAGCCGGTCGGCGGTATTCGCCGCCGCTTCCCTGGCCAGTTCCCGGATGCGAGGCTCCAGGGCGGCGACGGTGGCGGGTGTGAAAAAACCCGCCACCACCTTGCGGATGCCGCTATGCGTGCCGGTGTCGTTGCTGGCCAGGACCGGAGGCAGCGCGAAACCCGCGCGCTGCAGCACGCGCAGGGCAGGTCCCTCCAGCGGGGTTACGGCCACCAAGGCATTGGCAGGGCTGAAATCGGCAGGCCGGTGCAGGACCTCCCGCACCGATTCCGGGTCCCGGACCACATGATAGGGGCACCTGGATCCGTCGGGGGCTTCCGCCGGTGCCAGTGTTGCCGCGGTGCCGGCGAGGACCGCCACCGGCATCATGCGGACACCCCGTTCAGCCAGGCGGCTGCGCCGTTCAGCCAGGCGGCTGCGCCGGCACGGAAGTCAGCCGGGGACAGTTCGGACGCCCGGCCAGGAAGGGCGCCCAGGAGCGGCACCGGCAGCGTCCCGAGAACCTGCCGGTTGCTGTGGTGTACGGCGTCGGGGCTGGCCGGCCAGCTTCCGAGGACCACGCCGAGGACGTCGAGCCCGCGGGCGGACAGCGCCTCGAGCGTCAGGGCGGTGTGGTTCAGCGTGCCAAGTCCCGGCCGGGCGACGACCACAAATGCCGCCGCCAGGAGGGAGCCGAGGTCCGCCAGGGTGCCGCCGACCGAGTCCAGCTCCACGAGGAGGCCGCCGGCGCCCTCCACCAGGACGTGGTCGTGGGCGCCGGCGAGCTCGCGGATCCGCTCTGCGTGCGCGGCCAGCGAGGGCAGCGGCGTCCCATCGATGGCCGCAGCTGCGACGGGCGCCATGGGTTCCTGCAGGACGACTCCGGCCTCAGCAGTCACGGCGCCGGCCAGCCGGACGATTTCGGCGGCATCGGAATCGCCGTCGGCGGCACCCGACTGGCACGGCTTGTACACCGCCACGCTGCGTCCCGTTCCGGACAGGACGGCGGCGAGGGCCGCCGTCGTGATGGTTTTGCCGACGACGGTGTCCGTGCCGGTGACTAGGATGACGGGGGACAGGTTCATGGAAGTTCCTCCAAAATGCCGCGCAGCACTGCGCAGCTGGCTTCGATTTCCTCGGGCGTAAGCGTGGCGCGGGCGGTGAGCCGCAGCCGCGGGATCCCGTCCGGAACGGACGGCGGGCGGAAGCAGCCGACCCGGACGCCGGCACGGCGCGCGGATTCGGCGGCGGCCAAGACTGTTTCCGCGGACGGCATGGGGATGGACTGGACGGCCCCTGCTGTCCGGTCGGGGGCCGTGCCGTTTTGGCCAACAGCGCCCCGTCCGGCAAGGGCTGGGGCCAGCCCGGCGGCCAGTGCGGCCGCGTTGCTGTGGACGGAGTGCGCACGCCACGGTTCGCCCCTGATGATCCGGGCGGCGGCGAGAGCCGCGGCGGCGGACGCCGGCGCCAGCCCGGTGTCGAAAATGAAGCTGCGGGCCCGGTTGAGGAGGTGTTCCCGCAGCAGGGCGGATCCCAGGACGGCTCCGCCCTGGCTGCCCAGCGCCTTGGACAGCGTGGCCGTCACGATCACGTTGAGGTGGCCGGCGAGGGCGGTCCCCGCCACGGCGCCGCGCCCGGCAAAACTGCCGCTGCCGGTGACGCCGAGGCTGTGGGCTTCGTCGATGAGCAGCACGGCATCGCGCTGTTCAGCCACGGCCAGCAGGTCGGCGAGCGGCGCCGCATCGCCGAGGACGCTGTAGACGGATTCGACGGCGATAACCGCCCGCGGCTCCCTGCGGTCTGCCAGCAGGCGGCCGGCTTCGCCGACGCTGTTGTGGGCGAACGATTCGGTGCGGGACCGGCTGAGCCGGAAGCCGTCGATCATCGAGGCGTGGCAGTGCTCGTCCGCAATGATCAGGGTCCCGGGACCACCCAGCGCCGTGATCACTCCGATGTTGGCCAGGTAGCCGGAGGAGAAGACCAGCGCAGCTTCCATCCCGGCCAGCGTGGCCAGTTCCTGCTCGAGGTCCAGATGCAGCTGGGTGGTGCCGGCAACCAGGCGCGATGAGGTGGCGCCCGCACCCCACCGCGATGCGGCCTCTGCTGCTGCCCCGGCGACCCGCGGGTCCGTCGCGAGGCCCAGATAGTCGTTGCTGGCCAGGTCGATGAACCGTTCATGCGCGGTGCGGGGGAGCGGGCGGCGGACCTGGCCCCGGCGTTCCCGGACCGCTGCCTGCCGCTCGAGCCACTGGGTCATCGAGCCGCTCATGACGCGCTACCCGCTCGGACCGGGACGCGTTGGCCCCGGAGTTCAGGACCGCCGGCTTCTCGGCCCCCGGCTTCTCGGAGCCGGGCTTCGTGGACCTCGGCGACGGCCGCGGTCATCCCTTCCGTGATCTGTGCGATGTCCGCCGCCGTGCTGATGTACGGCGGCATGGTGTAAACGAGGTTCCGGAACGGCCGGACCCAGACGCCATGGCGGATGGCTGCGGCAGTCACGGCGGTGACGTCGACGGCGTCGTGCAGCTCAATGACCCCGACGGCGCCGATGGTCCGGACGTCGCGGACGGCCCCTAGTTCCATCGCGGGGGCGAGCCCGGACGCCAGGCTGTTGCCGATCCGGCCGACGTCGATCCGCCAGGTCCCGGTTTCGATGATGCCGAGGCTGGCGTTGGCCACGGCACAGGCCAGCGGGTTGCCCATGAACGTCGGGCCGTGCAGCAGCGCACCTGCCTGGCCGCCGGAAACAGCCGCGGCCACCTCGGCGGTGCAGAGCATGGCGGCGAGAGTCAGGTACCCGCCAGTCAGGGCCTTGCCCACGCACATGATGTCAGGCACGACGCCGGCATGATCGGCCGCGAACAGCTCACCGGTGCGGCCAAAGCCGGTGGCGATTTCGTCGAAAATGAGCAGCAGCCCGTGCCGGTCCGCCACCTGGCGCAGCGCTGCCAGGCATTCGGCGGGATAGGCGTGCATGCCACCGGCGCCCTGGAGCACCGGTTCGACAATGATCGCCGCAAGTTCTCCGGAGTGTGCGGCCGCGAGCTCCGCCACGCCCGAAGCCCACGCCTGGACGGTTTCCGGCGTGGCCGAAGCCGCCGGCGGACGGGGTGCAAATACGTTGCCGGCCAGCAGCCCGGGGAAGGCCGAGTGCATGCCGTCCACCGGATCGCAGACACCCATGGCCGCGAAGGTGTCGCCGTGGTAGCCGCCGCGCAGGCTCAGGAACCGCTGCCTCCGCGGACGCCCGGCCGCGGTCTGGAACTGCACCGCCAGCTTCAGCGCAACCTCGACGGCGACCGAGCCGGAGTCCGCGAGGAACACCCGCTCCAGCCCCGGCCGGCCGGGCGCGGCAGGGGCCATGTCCACCAGGCGCTCGGCCAGTTCCACGGCCGGGGCGTGCGTGAGACCGCCGAACATGACGTGGCTGAACTTCGCCAGTTGCCCGCTGGCAGCGGCATCCAGGGCCGGATGGCGGTAGCCATGGATCACCGACCACCACGAGCACATCGCATCGATCACCTCGTGGCGGGTTCCATCTTCGCCGCGGAGCCGCAGCCTTACGCCGCCGGCAGCCTCCACTTCCCACAGCGGCAGGTCCGCTGCGGCCGGCGCATAAGGGTGCCACAGCCGGGCGCGGTCCCGCTGGATCAGGTCGGTCTGCTGCGAAGCCGGCGTCACGGGACCAGCACCCCGTGGCGGGAACATTCCGCGGACCAGCCCAGCGGCGTGACCTGGACCTTCATCCGGCGCCTGCAGGCGGTGCAGTAGCGCGGCGGTTCCATGGCCAGGCGTTCCCCGCACGTCCGGTGAGCGTACGACGGCGGCCCGTCGCCGCCGTCGTACTGCCCACCGCAGTGCCCGCAGAAGGTACCGCTGGTTGAGCTTGCCGAGGCCCCGGCGTTTCCGGTCGGAACTGGGGCCACGACCGCCGGGTTCCCTGGCCGAGGGCCCACACCGGCGAGGGCCCCGGCCTGAGCTTGCGAAGGCTGGGAGCCGGTGGGGACTTGCGAGGTTAGGGAGCGGTTGGGGATCATAGCGTCTTCTGGAGTTCCTTGATCGGCATGTTCAGTTCGACCAGCAGATTAAGGTCGGCGTTGGCGGGGCGGCCCAGGGTAGTGAGGTAGTTGCCGACGATGACGGCATTGATGCCACCCATGAGGCCGTCGCGGGTGCCGAGGTCGCCCAGGGTCAGTTCCCGGCCGCCGGCGTAGCGCAGCACGGTGCGGGGCATGGCCAGGCGGAACGCGGCAATGGCGCGGAGGGCGTCCCTGCCGTCCATGATGCCCTGGTTCTCGAGCGGGGTGCCGGGACGGGGGTTGAGGAAGTTCAGCGGGACCTCGTGCGGCTCGAGGGCTGCGAGCTGGGCGGCGAGTTCGGCACGCTGCTCCAGGGTTTCGCCCATGCCGATCAGGGCGCCGCAGCACAGTTCCATCCCGGCTGCCTTGACCATGTTGCAGGTGTCGAGGCGCTCCTCGTAGCTGTGCGTGGTAACCACTTCGGGAAAGTAGCTGCGGGCCGTTTCCAGGTTGTGGTTGTAGCGGTGCACGCCCCACTCGGCCAGCTGGTCCACCTGGCGCTGGGTGAGCATCCCGAGCGAACAGGCGATGTTGATGTCCACTTCCTCGTTGATGCGGTCGATCGCGAACTTGATCTGGTTCATCAGCTTGATGTCGGGGCCGCGGACGGCGGCGACGATGCAGAACTCGGTGGCACCGGTGGCAGCGGTTTCCTTTGCGGCCTTGACCAGCTCGGGGATGTCGAGCCACACGCCTCTTACCGGGCTGTCAAAGAGGCCGGACTGGCTGCAGAAGTGGCAGTCCTCCGGGCAGCCGCCGGTCTTGATGGAGATGATGCCCTCCACTTCGACATCCTCGCCGCAGTGCCTGAGCCGGACCTCGTGGGCAAGCTGCAGGGCCGCGGGAAGGGCCTCGTCCGGGACGCGGAGCACTTCCTCGAGCTGCGCCTGGCTGAGCCCGATGCCGTCCTCGAGGACCTGCCGGCGGGCGGTTTCCAGGATGGGGAAGGTCTTCGGGAAGGTAGCGTCGCCTGTGGCTTCGCTCGCGTTTGCCTGAATCGTCATTGATGGGTCCTTTGCGTCTGATGGCTGCGGATATTCCTCCGAACTGACGCTAATTCCCCATCGGGGGCAAGATTTTGTGGGGTCCCCACAAGCAGATCGCCGGGACATTAGCCGGGTCCCTACCTGAACCGGGCCCG
>NZ_BAEG01000032.1 GCF_000238915.1 Arthrobacter globiformis NBRC 12137
ACCCAGCGCGCCAGCCACGCCGCATCGGAACGGACCGTGAGCCTCCGACCGGCCCCGGACTGCATGACCTATTTGACGGCGCTGCTGCCCGCCCATGAGGGCGTCGCAGTCTACGCGGCCCTGACCCGGCACGCGGACACCCTCAAGTCCGCCGGCGACCCCCGCAGCCTGGGACAAATCAAGGCCGACACCCTCGTCGAACGCACCACCGGCACCCCCGGCGGCATCACCGGCATCGAAATCAACCTCGTCATGACCGACCGCACCCTCCTCCAAGCCGACACCGAACCCGCCCGCCTCACCGGCTACGGTGTTGTCCCCGCCGCCTGGGCACGGGACCTGATAACGCAGGAAAAGAGTGACGGACGTGAGGAGCTCAAAACCTGGCTCCGCCGGCTCTACACCGCCCCAAGGACAGGTGACCTCGTGGCCATGGACTCGAAACGGCGCCTGTTCCCGCCAAAGCTGCGCCGCTTCATCCAGGTCCGCGACGACACCTGTCGCACCCCCTACTGCGACGCCCCGATCCGCCACCACGACCACATCATCCCCTGGCACAACGACGGTCCAACCAGCCTGGCCAACGGCGCCGGGCTCTGCGAAGCCTGCAACCACACCAAGGAACTCTCCGGCTGGAAAGCCCAACCCAGACCCGGGCCGCGGCACACCATCGAACTCACCACACCCACTGGCCACACCTACCAGTCAACGGCACCACCGCTGCCGGGAACCGGGCCAGCAGGAATCGGCAGGAGCTCAATCAACCTGTCTGGAACCAGCCAGCCGGAACAGCGGGGCCGGCCGCAACAGCCCGGCCAACCGCAACAGTAGAAGCGAACCCGATACGGGTGAAGCGGCGGCGGAATTACCGCCGCCGCTTCACCGGACAAGGGAGGGATCCGCTCCTACGAGCTGACCTCGGCGACTTGTTACGGCCAGCGCCGTCAGTTCCACCGGGTCCGCACGGGCCGCCGTGCTCTTGATCTGCACCGCGGAACCCGTCCGGGCCGAAGCCAGCATGGACTCCATCACGTCGAGGACGTGGTAGGCCAGCTGGCCGCCGGCGCGCGGCTCGGAGCCCTGTGGTGTTGCGGCGAGATCGGCGATCCCGAAGCCGCGTCCGGAGTCGACGTAGCCCGCCGAGAGTGGCAGGGTCTGCCAATCGTCCGCGCCAAGCGGGAAGACCTGGACATCGCCGTCGAAATGGTTCGGGTCGGGCACCGCCAAGGAGCCGCGTTCACCGTGGATTTCGATGTTGGCCGACTTGGATTTCACGGCCTCGAAGCTCATGAGCAGCGTGGAAAGGGCGCCGGAAGCGGGCACCAGCACTCCCGTGACATGTGTTGGATGGTGGGCGGCGGCCGGGAGCATGTTCACCGTGTACGGCACGTAGTTGTCGGACTGCTCCCCGATGCGCTCGTCCGGATGCTTGCCGGGGTGGCACGCGAACTGGCCGCCGATCGGGTGCAGGTAGTCGGAGCTGTTGCGGTAGGAATCCGCGATCCCGCCGTGCCAGCCGGCCAGGCCCGTGCCGTTCTCGACGGCGGCCCGCAGTCCCTCGAACTCGTCCCTTTCAATCGTGGTCATGGTCATGCACTGCATGATCAGGTCCACTCCCGCCATGTAGGCGGCGTCGGCGTAGACCTTGGGCGATTCCTCTGCCGAAGCGCGCCGGCAGGGGATCCGGGTGCCTGAGGACATGAGCCTGGTCGGCTTCGACGGCACCTACCAGGCCGAGGAGTCAGTGCCGCCGCTGACGTCGGTTTCGCAGCCGCTGCAGGAGATGGGTGCCACTGCCCTGCGGTTCGTCCTGCGCCGGATGCGGGGCGAAGTGCTGGATTCGCGAGGGGTGGAACTCGCCATCCAGCTGGTGGTCAGGGAGTCCACGGCGCCGCCGCGGGAAGAGGGCGCGCGGAAAAACAGGCTTCGTAAAGATGGGATTATCTCGGGCTAGCCTCGGCTCGGCCGCCTCCTGCCGGTTAGGCTGTGACCAGTGCCTTCAAGCAGCTGGAGGAACGTACTTCATTCTGCTCCGGGGGGAAGGGACTGATGAGCCAGGTAAGTGAAACGCGTGCCCAGCCGGAACAACTGCCCGGTGGCGGCTCGCGCTCCGCCGTGGCGGATAAGGTGGACGCACTCTTTGGCGGCCTTGGCGATCGCGGCCGCGTCATGGTCCGGCAGTTGCCCCTCTCCGTCACGGTGCTCCTGGTGGTTGCCGCGGCCGCAGTTTTTCACCCGGAGACATTGGCCGACTCCCGCTTCCGGCTCGCGTTGCTGGCGCATACCGCGCTTTTTGTCCTGAGCGTGGCCGTTCCCTGGGGCAGACTTCCGGCCAGGACATGGGTGCTGATTCCGGCGCTGGACTGCCTGGCCATCGGTTTCACGCGGGAGGCCGGCGGTCCCAGCTTCAGCGTCTTGAGCCTCCTGCTGGTCTTTCCTGTGGTGTGGCTGTCGGTCGACCGCAACCGGGCCGGCGTTGTTCTCGCCGTGGCCGCAACCGTCCTCAGCACGGTACTGCCCGCGGCAGCCTTGGGTACACCGCCCACGCAGGGGTCGATGATCCGGACGATCTTCCTGCCGCTTGTCATGGCTGCAATTGCAGTGACGGCCCACGTGGTGGCGGGTACCCTCTACCGCCAGCGAGAGACACTGGTCAGGCAGGACGAGGCGCTCGCGGACACCACCGCCGAAAGTGTCCGTCGGCAGCAGCTCCTGGACGCGGTGCTTTCCACGGTCAATGTCGGCGTCTGGGTCGTGGACAGCCAAGGGCGGGACATCCTGACCAACCGTGCCCTGCAGACGGACGCGGCGCTGTCCGGTCTGGCCCCGTCAGCCAGCCAGCCGCGGCTGTTCGAGGCTGACCGGACCACTCCGGTGCCACCGGCACGCTTTCCGACAGCGCGCGCCGCCGCAGGCGAGACGTTCACCGACGCGCTGTACTGGGCCAGTGAGGGCGATGCCGGTAAAAGCAAGGCCGGCGAGGGCGAGGACATGCGCGCCTATTCGGTCACGGCCCGCACCATGAGTTCCACCGATGGAAACCATGCAGGTGCGGTGATCACCTTCGCCGAGGTCACGGCGCTGATCCGTGCCCTGTCGGCCAAGGACAACTTCGTCGCCACCGTGTCCCACGAGCTCCGCACCCCGCTGACGTCCATCCTGGGCTACCTCGAACTGGTCCTGGACGAGCCCGGCCACGAAGACATCGAAGACGAGCTGAAGATCGTGCAGCGCAATGCCACTCACCTGCTCGGCCTCGTGAACGATCTGATCGCCGTTGCCTCCGAACGGGTCGAACTGAACCTGCAGGAGGCCGATGTGGCGGGTCTGCTGGCCAGTGTGGTTTCGTCCGCCCGTACCCACGCCAGCGGCAGTGGCGTGGAACTGGTCCTCGACGTCGAGGAGCCCCTGACCGCCCGCGTCGACCCGGGGCGGATCCGCCAGGTGTTCGGCAATTTGGTCTCCAACGCGATCAAGTTTTCGCCGGACGGCGGACGGGTTATTGCCAGGGCGCACCGGGTGAACAGCCACGTTGTCTGTTCCATCGCGGACAGCGGCATCGGCATGGACGGGCCGGAACAGGAGCAGGCGTTCACCAAGTTCTTCCGGTCCGCCCGCTCACGTGAGACTGCCATCCCGGGGGCCGGCCTGGGGCTGCCGATCAGCAAGACCATCGTCGAGGGCCACGGCGGTTCCATCAGCCTGCGGAGCGAGCCCGGCAAGGGAACCACCGTTACGGTGAACCTGCCCGTCTCCTGAGCCGGCGCCGGCTGCTGCGGAGACCATGCAGTCCGCCCACGTAAACTGGCAGCATGCGGTTGGTAGCGAGTGACATAGACGGAACGATCCTTGGGCACGACGGAAAAATCAGTGACCGCACCGTCCGTGCCTTCCACGCCTGCCGGAGGGCCGGCGTCGAACTCGTCTTTGTCACCGGCCGCCCGCCGCGCTGGCTGCACCCGCTCGAAGAGCAGCTGGGCCACACCGGCACGGTGATCTGTTCGAACGGCGCCGTGGTCTGGGACCTCGAAGCGGACAAGGTTGTTTCGGCGCAGACCATGGCCATCGACGACATCTTCGAAATCCGGCGGATCATCAAAAAGGTGCGCCCCACGGCCCTCTTCGCCGCCGAAACCCTCACCGGCTTCCACCTCGAGCCAGGATTCATCGAAAACGGCTCAAGCGAACTGCTGTCCGAATTCACCCCTGCCCCGCTGGCCTCGACGCTCACCGCGGAGGACGCCGTCGTCAAGTTCCTGGCCATCGTCCGCGAAGGCACGGCCGACGAGTTCCTCGCCGAGGTAAGTCCCGCCGTCGGGAGCCTCGCGTCGGTGACGCATTCGGCGCCCACCGTCGCCATGCTGGAGCTCGCCGTGCCCGGGATCAACAAGGCCGTTACGCTGGCCGAATACGCCGCCTCGCTGGGGGTAGATGCCGCGGATGTCGTGGCGTTCGGCGACATGCCCAACGACATTGAGATGCTCCGCTGGGCCGGCCACGGCTATGCCATGGCCAGCGGGCATCCGGAGGCGATCCGGGCGGCCGGCCAGCAGGCGCCGCATTTTGACGACGACGGCGTGGCCCAGATTCTCGAGGAAAAGCTCGCTGCGCTGGGGCTTCAGCTGCCGTAAGCCGGCTGTCGCCCGCCTGTCACCGAACTCCCGGCTGGCGGTCAACCTGCGTTCATGTGCGGACCGTAGGGTGTGGCCTGTTGGGTGAGTGACCGATAGGGGACATCGTGGCCAGGAAAAAGAGCAAGAATGCGGCTGAGGGCCCGCTGCGTCCCGTTGAGCCGGCCCCGCACTGGTCGGCCCTACGCGAGGGGGACCGGGTCAGTGTCCGGCTGGCGCCTGGCGTTGAAACCGGAGGCCTCATTTCGGCTGTCACTCCGGACCGCACCGTGGTGTGGGTGGATCTCGACGGCGGCCGCGGCCGAACGCTCCTGCACTGCAGCGACGGCGTGGAGATCCTGCCCGCCTGAGGGTGCTCCGTTAAGCTTCGGGGATGACGGGAACCCTGCCTTACTTCTCCGCTGCCGGGCCTGTGGCCTTAGCCCACCGCGGATTTTCGCGTACCGGCCTGGAAAACTCGCTGGCGGCGTTCCGCGCCGCCGTCGAGCTCGGCTATTCCCACCTCGAAACGGATCTACACACCACGTCCGACGGCGTGCTGCTCCTCTTCCACGATCTGACCCTGGACCGGGTCACGGACGGTCACGGCCGGATCCGTGACCTCACGGCAGACGAGGTGCGGCGCGTGCGGATCGGCGGGACGGAGCCTGTGCCCACGTTTGACGAACTTGTGGCGGCATTTCCAAATACGCGCATCAATCTCGAGGTCAAGGACTGGCACTCCGTCCCCAGCGTGGTGGCCGCGATAGAGCGCCACCAGGTCCATGACCGGGTGCTGATCGCCAGTTTCTCCGACCGCCGGCGCCGCGCGGTCCTCAAGCAGCTCAGCCGCAGGACGGCTTCGTCGGCGGGCAGGCAGGCCAACGCCCTCTTCCTGGTGCTGGGGCCGCTGCTGTCCGTTCGCGCGTTCAGGTCACCGGTGCGCGCCGTGCTGCGCCGGGCGCTGCGCGACGTCGATGCCCTGCAGGTGCCGGTCCGCTACCGGGCCATCCCCGTCGTCACCCCGGGATTTGTTCGCCGGGCGCACGCGCTCGGGCTGTATGTGCACGTCTGGACCATCAACGACCCCGCCGAGATGCACCGGCTGCTCGACCTCGGCGTGGACGGGATCGTCTCCGACCGCGCCGACCTGCTGAAGGAAGTCCTGCAGTCACGCGGGCAGTGGGGCTAGGTGTACTCAGCCAGGCGCGCCCAGGACCTAGCCGCGTCCCAGACCGGTGCCCGGGTCCTGGTCCCCTTCCGAAGGATCTGCCCCCATTTCCTCCGGATCCGGATCGGGAAGACCTGCCGGGCCGGGTACGCCGCGCGCTGCTTCCGGGGCGTCCGTGGCGCCTGCCGCGCCGATGCCGCCGGACGCCGCCGCCCCGGTTGGCCGGCCGGATTCGTCGGCGGACGTGCCCGACCTGCCTTGACCTTCGCTCGCCTCGGTGCCCGGGCCCTGCGGCGTGTAGGTGGTGCGGCTGCCTTGCTGCGGACCGTCGTCGCCATCCCGGGCGTTGGAACCTTCGCTGATGGAGGAGTGGACCTGGATGTCCTCGTCGGATGCTCCGGGCTCAGGAACGTGGGCGTCATCCGTAGGATCGGACGTCTGCGCCAGGTCCTCCATCGCGTTTTCCGCTGCTTTGCCAATGCTGTCGCCGATTCCCATCAGCTTGCTCCTTCGATACGTTCCGGCGGGGCCGGACTGCGTGGCATCTGACTGTTCCAGAATTATCAGCATGCTTACAATTAGTCCAGTGCTGCCGGACCCGGCAGCATGAGTCCGTCACCGAAGTCCGTCGCCACGCCGGCGGCCTGTTCCAAGGAGGACCGCAGGACCATGAGCACCTACCATCCCGAAAACGACCCGGCCAACCCGGACCGGGACGCCGCCAGGACAGACGAAGCCAAGGCAGAGGGCCCTGCAGGCGGGGACCCGGCCGCCACGCCCAACCCCGACCCCCTGGACGGCAACATCACCGGACTTGAGCCCGGCGGGGGAGTGCCGCCCGGCGAGACGCCGCCCGCCGAAGACCAGATGAGCGGCGACCAGGGGCACGACGAATAGGCAGCAGCTGGACGCCGGCATTACCACCAGCCTCAGGAGCCTAAAGCTGACCGCATGACGGACCGGGCAAGCCCATTCCCCGGCGCTGATGGCAGGATAGGGGCATGCGTATCCTCATCGCCCCTGACAAATTCAAGGGATCACTCACCGCCGTCGAAGCCGCCGCCGCCATCGCCGAGGGTGCACTCCGTGTCTACCCGGACGCCGTGACCACCCAGTTTCCGATTGCCGACGGCGGCGAGGGAACCCTGGAATCCGCCGTCGCCGCCGGTTACGAGGAGCGGATCAACGCCGTTGTTGGTCCCATCCTGGCCCCCATTGGCGCCGCCTGGGCCCTCCGGAAGGACAAGTCCGGCGCCACCACTGCAGTCATCGAGACCGCGCAGGCTTCCGGCCTGGCCCACATGGAGCCCACACCGGAGAACTCCCTGCGGGCGCACAGTTACGGCTGCGGCCAGCTCATTGCCGCTGCCCTCGACGCCGGGGCCACGGAAATCGTGCTGGGCGTCGGCGGCTCGGCCATGACCGACGCCGGCAGCGGTGCCCTCCGCGCGCTGGGCCTTAAACCGCTCGACGCCGCGGGGAACGTGGTGCCGCTGGGCGGCGGCTCGCTGGCCGACGTCGTTTCCCTCGATGTCTCCGGCCTGGACCCGCGGCTGTCCGCGGTCCAGTTCCGGATTGCCTGCGACGTCCAGAGCCCGCTCTACGGCACCACCGGCGCCGCGCATGTCTTCGGCCGCCAGAAGGGCGCCGACGACGACGCCATTGAGAAGCTCGACGCCGGCCTGCGCAACTGGGCATCCCTCCTCCGGGAGGCGACGGGGCGGGACGTCAACGTCCCCGGCGCCGGCGCCGCCGGCGGCTTCCCGGCGTCGTTCCTGGCCTTCGCCCAGGCCACCTTGGAAGGCGGATTCGCGCTGGTTGCCGCGCTGACCGGGCTGGCCGGGAAGCTTGCCGACGCCGACCTCGTGATCACCGGCGAGGGCTCCATGGACTCGCAGTCGCTCACCGGCAAGGCCCCCATCGCGCTTGCGGAGGCCGCCCGGGAGCGGGGCATCCCCGTGGTCGCGGTGGCGGGACGCATCCTGGTCACGCCGGAGGAACTGGCCGAACACGGCGTGGTGGCTGCGGCGCAGCTGCTGGATGTTGCACCCAGTCCGCAGGACGCCATCTCCGACGCCGGCAAATACCTCGCCTGGGCCACGCGCCAGGTGCTGGAAGGGGCCTGACGCTACTGCTCTTCCTTCCTGGCCTTCCTGTGCAGGTGCACGGGGACATAGGCCAGGAGGATGGCCAGCACGGCCAGCAGCACGCCGCCGGCGATGAGGCCCACCCTGCGGCCGGCCGTAACGTCGAACACCAGCGCGGCGGTTCCCACACTCAGGGCCGCCACGCCGCCGAGGGCGATTTTGGTGATGTTGTCCGCGCTGGCTACGAGGGTAGCCTTGAGCCGCTTCCGGAACAGCCGGCGGTGGACGCTGACCGGCAGGAGGATGAACGCCGTGGTCAGCGCGGCAAGGGCCACGTTCACGAGGTAGAGAGTGACCTGGTAGTCATCGAGGGTTTCAAAGCGCTGCTGGAACGGCAACGTCAGCAGGAAACCGGCAAGGATCTGGACGCCGGTCTGCAGGACCCGCAGCTCTTGGATCAGTTCCATCCAGTTCCGGTCCAGCTGCTCCTCGCGGGTCTCGTTCCGGCCGCTGCCGGCCGGGGCATCCGGATCGGTCATTAGCCCTCCTCTGTCGTGCCCGTGGCGTGCGAGTTTGCCTCAAACCTAGGCTCAAGTCTGCCCTAATTCAACAAATGCTAAGTTTACTGACTAGCTTTGCGCCAGGTGGTGGACTTGCTCCGCAAACCTGCGTTAGGTTCGAACAACCGGCAGCCCGACAATGTGAGCAGGTGGACAAATGAGCGACCCAGCCAAGCAGTCTGACCAGCCCGGTGATCCCCGGGGAACGTACCATTCAGGGCCCTTTCCAAGGCAGGAACAGAAGCAGCCGGGCCTGACCGCACCCATGGACCCGCAACCGGACCACGGCGAGCTGAGCTACGAAGGAAGCGGGGCGCTGGAGGGCAAGGCGGCGCTCATCACGGGCGGCGACTCCGGCATCGGCAAGGCGGTGGCCATCGCCTTCGCACGCGAGGGGGCCGACGTCGCCATTTCCTACCTTCCCGAAGAGGAGGACGATGCGCAGGACACCGCCGAATGGATCCGCAAGACCGGCCGGCGGGCACTGCTCCTCGCCGGTGACGGCAGGAACGAGGACTTCAGCACGGCGATAGTCCAGGACGCTGTTGCTGAGTTCGGCCGGCTCGATGTGGTGGTGCTCAACGCCGCCTACCAGAAGAACCGCGACAGCCTTGAAACGCTGCCCACGGAGGAGTTCGACCGCGTCTTCAAGACCAACCTGTACTCCCTGCTGTGGACTGCCCGGGCAGCGGTGCCGCACCTGAAAGCCGGTGCCTCGATCATCACCACGGCCTCCATCCAGGCATTCAATCCCTCTCCCGGGCTCATTGACTACGCCATGACCAAAGCGGCCCAGGTGGCCTTTACCAAAGCCCTCGCCCAGGAACTGGGACCCAAGGGGATCCGCGTGAACGCCGTGGCGCCCGGGCCCATCTGGACACCGCTCATCCCCGCCACCGAATGGCCGAACAAGCTGCCCAAGTTCGGTCAGGACACCCCGCTGCAGCGCGCCGGCCAGCCTGCCGAGCTTGCCCCCGCCTACGTTCTGCTGGCTTCCGACGCCGGTTCGTACATGTCCGGGGCGGTGGTTCCCGTGACCGGCGGAAAAGGCCTATGAGTTCTCCCGAATACCCAACAATTCCCAGCCAAGCAATTCCCCACCAAGCAGGAGGAACAGATGAGCCAGGACAACCAGCACACCGCCCCTGAAGAGGAAGTGGGAGGCTACGGCACACCCACCGCGGAACAGGAAGCCGGCGGCCAGCAGTTTGCCCAGCCCCGGGAAGAGGAAGACTTCGACGCCGCGGGCCTGAACCAGAACAGCCCCGAGGGTGAGACCTTCCAGACCGGCACGCCGAACCTCAGCCACTTCGCCCAGGAGGACCAGGACAGCTCCGGCGAACCTGGCGCAGGACGCTTCGGCGGAACCGATGAGCAGCTGCACGCCGAGAACGAAAGCAGCGTGGCGGGCTTTGACCCGGCCCCCGGCGAATCACCGCTGCCGCGCGATCCGGACGCCTCACCCGGGGCGGGCGCCGAAGACGCGGACACGGCCGTACCCTCTGCGGACGCCGAAATCGACGAAGGCAACGCTGACGAATCCGGCGCCGGGCAGTTCTCCTCGGAACCCGGGCAGGACGCCTCGGGCATTCCGGACGGCAGCGGGGACGACCTGCCGAAGGAGAAGTCACCCAACGACGACGACGAAACGTTCGACGCCGGGTAAGCATTTTTGCACCGCTTCCGAAACCGGCAAGGCCGCGGCGCCCCGTTCGAACAGGGGCGCCGCGGCCTTGCCGTTTGGGCCGGAGCCACAAAGTGGTGCAGAAATGCTAGCGCTTTTTGGGCTGCCTCTTTGCTGCGGCGTTGATGGCCGCCTTGGCTGCGGGCGGCAGGCCCTGCTGTTCGGTCTCGGGCTCGGCAGCGGTGCCGCGCGCCCGCGCGATGGCCTTCATGCCGTGGTAGATCACCAGGGCTGCAGCGGACCCGAGCGCGATGCCCGTGAACTTCAGTTCCCCGACGGTCCAGGTGTAGTCCGCGATGCCGATGATGAGGGAGACCGCGGCGGTGGTCAGGTTGACCGGGTTCGAAAAGTTGACCTTGTTCTGGACCCAGATCTTCACACCGAGGACGCCGATCATGCCGTACAGCATGGTTGCCGCGCCGCCCAGCACGCCCGGCGGAACGGTGGCGATCAGTTCGCCGAACTTCGGTGAGAAGCTCAGCAGGATGGCGAAGATGCCGGCCACCCAGTAAGCAGCCGTGGAGTAGACCTTGGTGGCTGCCATGACGCCGATGTTTTCCGCATAGGTGGTGGTGCCTGAGCCGCCGCCGAAGCCGGCGAGCACCGTGGCGGCGCCGTCCGCCATCAGGGCACGGCCGGAGACCCCGTCCAGGTTCTGGCCGGTCATGGCGGACACGGACTTAACATGGCCGATGTTCTCCGCCACCAGGACCAGGACCACAGGAACGAACAGGCCCACCACGCCGAGGTGGAACTCCGGGGTCTGGAAGTGGGGGAGGCCCACCCACGGGGCGGCGTCCATCTTGGAGTAGTCCACCTCGCCCCGGAGCATGGCCACAAGGTAGCCCACCACCACACCCACCAGGATGCTGAGGCGGCCAAAGATCCCGCGGAACAGGACGCTCACCACGATGATGGTCACCAGCGTGATCAGTGCTGTCACGGGGGCGGCGTCGAAGTTGTTCTTCGCGGCCGGAGCCAGGTTGAGCCCGATCAGGGCCACGATGGCGCCGGTGACAATCGGCGGCATCAGCCGGTTGATCCAGCCGGCGCCGAACTTCTGCACGATCGCGCCGATCACGGCGAGGCCGGCTCCGGCCATCACCACGCCGCCCAGCGCGCCGGGCACGCCGAACTGCTGCTGGGACGCCGTGATGGGGGCGATGAACGCAAAGCTTGACCCGAGGTAGCTGGGAACCCGGCCCTGGGTGATCACGAGGAACAGGAGCGTGCCGATGCCGGAGAAAAGGAGGGTGGTGGCCGGCGGCATGCCGGTGATGATCGGCACCAGGAAGGTGGCGCCGAACATGGCCACGACGTGCTGCATTCCCACGCCGATGGTCAGCGGCCACGTGAGCCGTTCGCCGGGAGCCACAACTTCGCCCGGACGCACTGCCTTGCCGTTGCCGTGCAGCTTCCATTTGGTTCCGAGCATGCTCATTGGCGGGGCCTTTCGGAGAGGGAGTTTGCCCGCTCGCCGGGCTGGATCTTCAGGAGCAAGAATACCCCGCCGGACGCGGGCACGAGAGGGAATCCTGCCAGCAGTGTGTCCAGCAAGCAGGCGCCTGGGCGTGTCAAACGTCACGCCGCCCATTTGGCCGTTCCGGGAAGAGCCTGCCGCTGCATCCGGTTGAACCCGGGGAAAGCAACTGAACCACCGCAAGCAACAGGACTGCCCGACGCCCGCTGGGATGTCGGCCTAGTGAAAGGGGCGCGAATGACCATCGCCCACGAAGAAGCAGTAATCGATTCCGCCGCCGTGGATGCCATCTTTGCCGAGGCCCGCACCGCCAACGCGTTTACCGGTGAAGTCAGCGAGCAGCAGGCCCGCGCCATCTACGAACTGACCAAGTTCGGCCCCACGGCCTTCAACTCCCAGCCCCTGCGCGTCACCTATGTGCGCTCGGAGGAGGCCCGCGGCAAGCTCGTGGCCGCCCTGTCCTCGGGCAACCGGGCCAAGACGGCCTCCGCACCCCTGGTGGCGATCCTCAGCTACGACACCGCCTGGCAGGAGCAGTGGGACAACTTCCTCCCCGGCTACAACGCCCCCAAAGCCATGTACGACGCATCCCCGGACCTGGCCACCTCCACGGGCAACAACAACGCCCACCTGCAGGCCGGCTACTTCATCCTGGCCGTCCGCTCGCTCGGTTTCGCCGCCGGCCCGATGACCGGTGCGGACTTCGCTGCCATCGACGCTGAGTTCTTCCCGGCAGGCGACCAGAAGAGCTTCCTGGTGGTGAACATCGGCCAGCCGGGTCCCGAGGCCTGGGGTGACGCCAAGCCCAAGTTCGCCTACGAGGACGTCGTCCGCACGGTCTGAGCGTTTCGCGTACTGCGCCACTGACTGGCCCCGGACACGGAATGCCTCCGGCAATATGGGGGACATTCCGGAGGCATTCGGGACAGTATTTTTGCAGTTAAGAACTGCAAGGCATGCTCCGGGCCAATTCCAATGTTAGTCCTGTTTGGACTTCTTGGGCCGGTCCGTTCTGCCCCAACTATGCGCCTGCGGCCGCAGCAGAAAAGCGCCGGATGGCCAAAGCCATCCGGCGCTTTCCGGTTCCTTGCAGTTCCGGCTGGAGCCCTACGAAATGACCCCGTCCACCAGCGCCTTGGCTTCGGCCTGGACCTGCTTGAGGTGGTCGGCGCCCTTGAAGGACTCCGCGTAGATCTTGTAGACGTCCTCGGTGCCGGAGGGGCGGGCCGCGAACCACGCGTTCTCGGTAACCACCTTCAGGCCGCCGATGGAGGCGCCGTTGCCCGGCGCCTTGGTCAGCTTCGCGGTGATCGTCTCGCCGGCCAGTTCAGTGGCAGTGACGTCCTCCGGGGACAGTTTGCCCAGCGCCGCCTTCTGGTCCCGGGTGGCGGCGGCGTCGATGCGTGCATAGACAGGCGCGCCGAACTGGTCGGTGAGGCCCTTGTAGAGTTGAGACGGCGACTTGCCGGTGACGGCAGTGATCTCCGAAGCCAGCAGTGCCAGCAGGATGCCATCCTTGTCCGTGGTCCAGACGCTGCCGTCGCGCTTGTTGAAGGAAGCGCCGGCTGATTCCTCGCCGCCGAACGCGCCTTCGCCGGAGAGCAGGCCGGGGACAAACCACTTGAAGCCCACGGGCACCTCCACGAGCTTGCGGCCCAGGCCGCCCGCCACGCGGTCGATGATCGAGGAGGATACGAGGGTCTTGCCCACGACGGAGTTCGGGTTCCAGCCGCTGCGGTTGCGGTACAGGTAGTCGATGGCCACCGCAAGGTAATGGTTGGGGTTCATCAGGCCACCGTCAGGGGTAACGATGCCGTGCCGGTCGGCGTCGGCGTCGTTACCGGTGGCGACGTCGTAGGCGGCGGACCCGTCCGCACCAACAGCCATCCGGTTGATAAGCGAGGCCATGGCTGACGGGGAAGAGCAGTCCATCCGGATCTTCTCGTCCCAGTCCAGGGTCATGAAGGCCCACTGCGGGTCCACCGTGGGGTTGACCACCGTTAGGTTCAGCTGGTGGCGTTCGCCAATCTCGCCCCAGTAGTCCACGGACGCGCCGCCCATGGGGTCGGCGCCGATCCGGACCCCGGCGTCCCGGATGGCGTCCAGGTTCAGGACAGAAGGCAGATCGTCCACGTAGCTGCTCAGGAAGTCGAACTTTCCGGTGGTTTCGGCCTCGAGGGCCTGGGCCAGCGGAATACGCTTCACGCCGCGGAGCCCGTTCTCCAGGAGTTCGTTGGCGCGGTTGGCGATCCAGCCCGTCGCGTCGGTGTCTGCAGGGCCGCCGTGCGGAGGGTTGTACTTGAAGCCGCCGTCAGCCGGCGGGTTGTGGCTGGGGGTGACAACAATGCCGTCAGCCTGCGGGGCTCCGGCCGGGGCGTTGTTGTTGTACGTGAGGATGGCGTGGCTCAGCGCCGGGGTGGGGGTGTAGCCGTGCCGCGCGTCGATGAGGACGTTCACGCCGTTTGCCGCCAGCACCTCAAGGGCGGAGTTCTGCGCCGGTTCGCTCAGCCCGTGGGTGTCCTTGGCCAGGAACAGCGGGCCGGTGATGCCCTGTCCGGCGCGGTATTCCACGATCGCCTGCGTGATCGCCACGATATGCCCTTCATTGAAGGACGCTTTCAGGCTTGATCCGCGGTGCCCGGAAGTTCCGAAAGCCACGCGCTGGCCGGGATCCCCCAAGTCAGGCTTGACGTCGTAGTACGCGTCGAGCAGTGCGGTCAGGTCGACAAGGTCTTGGGGTTGGGCAACTGTGCCCGCTCGGCTAGCCATGGCACCAGCATGCCAGACGACGGCGGAGGGCAACACGGAGTGTCCGGAATCCGGCCCCTGTGACGCGGAATGTCATCAATTTTCCGGGCTACTTGCATTTATCCGGGATAAGAAACTGAGTAGTGCCGAAAAAGTACTTATATACCCACCCCTGAGGGGGCTGTTACGTTCAAACGGCAGGAATCAGTCCGGTATGAAGTACGACGCCGGGCGTCCGGACCAGCGGAAACGTCCAGGAAGCCTGTGGCTGAATTCCAGCCGTGCCCACGGGGGCGGATAATTCGGCCGGTTTCGGACGGCAATTTGGCCGGCTTTTCGGGCAGGGCCATTTACGGCCGGGTGATTTGGTTCGGTTGAATTGGGCCGGTCATTTGGACGACGCGCGAGTAATGCAGAGGTGAACAATGGGGTCTGGAGATGCAGCATTCGAACGGACGAGGCTCGCCTCTGAACGGATTGCTGCTGGCTCCGTCAGCGCGGAGCAAAGCAGCCATCTCGTGGCCGAAAGGCTAGCCCAACTGGGGCCTTACGGCTGGTTCCTCCTGCACGATGTGCATTGGCCCGGCCGCCCGCTGGCCCGGCTGGAGCATGTCCTGGTGGGACCCGGCGGGGTGGTGGTGGTCAGTGCCAAGAACTGGTCCGGCCATGTCGACGTCGTTGAGGGAACCCTGCGGCAGAACGGTCATGACCGGTTCCCGGCAGTGGAGACGGCGCTGGCGCAGGCAGCCGCGGTGGCTGCTGTCCTGCCGGCGCCGCGGCGGAGGCTGGTCCGCTCGCTGATCTGCCTGACGGCCCAGCCCGAATTGCAGGGCACCACCGGATCGGGCATCGAGGTGCGGGGGATGGATTGCATCGCGGCCGCCGTGACCGACCTGCCCGACGTGCTGGATGCCCCTTCGGTGCTGTTGCTCTACGCGCAGCTTGGGCAGCTCCTCACCCGTCCGCAGGTGCCGGAGGCCGGCACCGTCGGGAACCAGCACAGCCCCGATACACGACGCGCGGACACCCCCCGGCCGGAAACGTCCCCGGCTGCGCTCCGGCGCCCGGTCCACGGTACACCGTGCACAGCCGTCCCCTTCCACCGAACTACCTTTACGGCCGGGACCAACGTCCGGGCCCCGTGCTGCGCGTCGTGGGAAGGTCGCTCATCGCGGGCCTCGTCTTCGCGGCGTTGTTGGCGCCGCCCCTGTGGCTGTTGTGGGAGCTGCTCCCCAAGTGAGCCGGCTTCCCGAGCCATTGCGGTGCACGATCCGTTGCGGTGCACGATCCGTTGCCGTGGCGGCGGCGGTAATGTTCTGTTGAGGACCATATGAGGGGATTTCCATGACAGAGCAGCGTCCCGGATCCGGCGACGAGCCGACACCGGACACCCACCACCAGTCGTCGTACGGCAAACAGGGCCCGGACATCCCGGCCCCGCCACTGTACGATCCGCCGCAATACACCCCGACGCAGTACACCCCGGGCCAGCAGTATGGCGGGCAGTACGGCGACGCCAGCCAGCAGTACGGCCAGCCGGCCAGTCCCTACGGCCAGCCGGCCAGCCCCTATGGCCAGCAGTACGGCTACCAGTACGGCCAGCAATACAATCAGGCCTATGCCAGCCCGTACGGCCAGCCCTCCTACTACGGCGCAGCACCCCAGCCGAAGAGCCTGAGCATTGCCAGCCTTTGCTGCGGCATTGCCGTCTACCTGGGCTTCGGATTCTTCATCCTGCCGCAGCTGGCCGCGGTGATCCTGGGCCATCTGGCGCTGCGGCGTGAACCGTCAGGCCGCGGCTTCGCCATCGCCGGCCTGGTGATGGGGTACCTTGGCCTGGTCCTGACCGTCCTCGCGATCGTGGGACTCACCATCCTGGCGAGCGTTGCCAGCACGTCCAGCACCATCTGAGCGGCCGGTCCCCAACCTAGAACCCCAGCTGGGCTGCCACCTGCAGGAGCAGTGCTTCTGAGCCGGGCCGCCCAATCAGCTGGATGCCCATCGGCAGCCCCGCCCCAGGGCTGCCGCCGGTCCAGTGCACGGGAATGCTGATGGCCGGCAGGCCGCACACATTGACCATGGACGACCATGGTGCGAACTCGCACTGCCTCCGGTAATCGCCGTCGGCGTCGCCTGCCCATTCCGGGGACGGCCACCTGCCGTCCCCGTGCCCCGACCCGGTGAACCAGCCCACCGGACGCGGCGTCTGGGCCAGCGCCGGCGTCAGGACCAGGTCCCAGGCCGAATACTGTGCCAGCGTGTCGCGCTCAAATTGCCGCAGGAACGCGAGGCATTCATTGAGTTTGGCGGCGCTCCGCTGCTGCGCCCGCCGCCGGAAGGTGCGCGTCAGCGGCGTCAGCAGGGCCTCGCGGTGCGGCGCGATCCGGGCCGCGCCCACGCCTGCTGTCCAGGCGGTGGTGAAGGCGTCGGGGTATCGGTTGTCGTACCGGATCTCCGCCTCGGCGACGTGGTGCCCCGCCCCGGTGAGCAGCCGGACGCCGGCGTCCAGCGCGTCCAGGGCCTCCGGATCCGGGGTGAACGGGAAGATCCCGCCCCACGGGCTGTCCAGGCTGACACCGATCCGCAGCGAGGCAGGCGCGCGGCTGACGGCTTCCAGGTAGCCCGCTCCGTCTGGCGTTCCGGGGCCGGTGTGGGCCAAGACATCGAGCAGCAGCGCGGCGTCGGCCGCGGAGCGCGCCAGCGGTCCGGCCACCACCAGGCCGGCCGGATCCCCGCTGCTTTCACCCGCCGGGACCACGCCCCTGCCGGGCTTCAGGCCCAGCAGGCCGCACGCTGCCGCCGGTATCCGGATCGACCCGCCGCCGTCGGTCCCGGGCGCGAACGGCACCAGCCCTGCCGCCACGGCAGCGGCGCTGCCGCCGGAGGAACCGCCCGAACTCCTGCTCAGGGCGTACGGATTACGCGACGGCGGTGCGATGCGGTTTTCGCTGTAGGCCGTCAGCCCGAATTCGGGTACCTGCGTCTTGCCGAGGGAGATGGCACCAGCGCCCCTGACGGCTGCCGCGAGGGCGCCGTCGGCCGGTGCGGGCCGCCGGTCCAGTGCTGCGCTGCCGTGGGTGGTTACCACGCCGGCAACATCGGTGAGGTCCTTGAATGCCACTGGCATCCCGTGCAGCGGCGGCAGCGGCTGGTCCGGACGACGCCGGGCGAACAGGGCGTCTGCTGCGGCGGCCTCGGCCATCGCCCTCGGCCCGGTGACGGTGATAAAGGCACCCAGCCGCGGGTTCGATTCCTCGATCCGCGCGAGGAAATGCGCCGTGACTTCGCGGGCTGAGACCTCCCCGGAACGCAGCGCTGCCCTCAGCTGCACGGCCGGCAGGCGGTGGATGTCGGCCAGGCGGGGTGGGGCGGACACTGTGCTCCTTTGCGGCGGCTCGCGGGCTTCGGACCAGCGTAACCTGTGCCGGCCGAAGGGTGCGGGGGCTGCGCTGGCGATACGCTGGAACTGAGAGCTTGAGGCCAAGGAGAGGACTCCCATGAGCGACTTCGATACCGTCACCGTTAAGGACGTCCCCGCGGACGCCACCATCCTGGACGTGCGGGAGGACTACGAATGGGCGGCAGGTCACGCCGAAGGTGCCCTGCACATCCCCATGGACCAGTTGCCTGGCCGCCTGGATGATCTGGACCCGGACGAGGACCTGTACGTCATCTGCCGGACCGGCGGGCGTTCCTTCCGGGCAGCCCAGTGGCTGGTGGGCCAAGGCTACTCCGCAGTGAACGTAGCCGGCGGCATGGACCAGTGGCTCGAGTCCGGCAAACCGCTGGTGTCCGACAACGGCCTCAAGCCCGTGGTCCTGTAGCAGCAGCAACTCCTGCCTGCCCTTCCCATACACGCAAAGGAATATCCATGCCCTCCGCCCGCCGCACCTACACCTTCCTCGGCCCCGAGGGCACGTTTACGGAGGCGGCGCTCCTGCAGGTTCCGGACGCGGCCGAATCCCTGCGCATCCCCTCCTCCAACGTCAACGCCGCTCTGGACAGGGTGCGGGACGGATCAGCCGACGCGGCGATGGTGCCCATCGAAAACTCGGTGGAGGGCGGTGTTACGGCCACCCTGGATTCCATTGCCACGGGACAGGAACTGAGGATCATCCGCGAGGCTCTCGTGCCCATCAGCTTCGTGCTGGTGGCACGGGCGGGCGTCGAGCTTTCCCAGATCCGCCGGATCTCCACGCACGGGCACGCCTGGGCGCAGTGCAGGTTGTGGGTCGACGAGCATATTCCCGGCGCAGAATACATTCCGGGGTCCTCCACGGCTGCTGCTGCGATGGGCCTGCTGGAGGACGACGCGCACTACGACGCCGCGATCTGCGCGCCGATAGTCGCCGCTGAGCAGCCGGCTCTGCATGTGCTGGCCGAGAACATCGGTGACAATCCGGGCGCCGTGACCCGGTTCATCCTGGTCAGCCGTCCAGGCATCCTGCCGGCCCGGACCGGCGCGGACAAGACAACGGTCGTGGTGCCCCTTCCCGAGGACCGGCCGGGCGCGCTGATGGAAATTCTGGACCAGTTCGCCACCCGCGGCGTGAATCTGAGCCGCATCGAGTCCCGGCCCACCGGGCAGTACCTGGGGCACTACTTCTTCAGCATCGACGCCGACGGCCACGTCGGCGACGCACGGGTGGCCGACGCCCTCGCCGGCCTGCACCGCATCAGCCCCGCCACGCGGTTCCTTGGTTCGTACGGCCGTGCCGATGCGCAGGCTCCCGTGGTGCCGGAGCACACGTCCGATGAGGCATTCCAGGCAGCGCATGCATGGGTCAAGGGGATACTCGCCGGAGACTCCCTGGGCCCGGAGACACTGGTGGAAGCTTCGCCGTCAGCGTAGATAAATGCCCCACCGGGCACTTCCCTGCCCCTGTTGCTGTGCGTATGCTTGCATGATCAACAAAGGGATGACCCCAACGAAAGGAGCGGGTCATGTCGGACAAGAATGACAACGACGGCCAGGGAATGATCGTCAATCCCAAGCCCACAGCGGAGAACCAGGACTGGGACGGGGACGACGCCGACCGTGCGGACCGCCTTCGCTTCGAAGAGGAGCAGGCCATGATCCGCGAACAGTCCGAAGCCCGGGCTGCCGCCAAGGCCGCTGCCGAGTCTGCCAAGCACGCCGGCACAGCGCAGTCAGCCTAGGGCGCAGTCATCCCAGGGTTTCCCTGACCCGCACCAGCAACGATCTCGGCTCCACCTGCACAGTCACCTTTGTGGCATCACCGGACGTGTCGCCGTCGAGCTGGGTGGGCATGGGTTCGGGGCACTTGATGACCACCTTCCCGGAGCGGTAGACGCTCATGACGGGCAGGTGCCGCTTGTGCTTGAACAGGATCTTGGCGTACATCGCCAGCCAGCCCACGGCGCTGCGGGGGCTCATGACCACCACGTCCAGCATCCCGTCGTCGATCATTGCCTGCGGGATGAAGTCGATGCCGCCCGGAACCAGGCCGCAGTTGGCGAACAGGATGCTGCGGATCTTCCTGGACTGGTCCGGCTGGTCATCCAGCGAGATGGCGACTTTCTTCCTGCGCCCGCGGAGGTGGCGGACGCCGGCCTCGGTGTAGGCAAGCCAGCCGACGGCGCGCTTCAGGCCATCGTTCGTGTCGCCCACCACCTCGGCGTCCATGCCGATGCCGGCGATGACGAGGAACGAGTGGCTTGAGGAGTGGCCGGTGCGGGAGTTTTCGATTTTCATCCGCGCCGTGTCGATGAACCGCTGGTGGCCAAAGAGCGCGGTCTGGATGCTTCCGTGCAGGTCGTAAACATCCAGGTCCACGTTGCGTGCCAGCAGGTTGCCGGTCCCGAGCGGGATCAGTCCCATCGCCACGCCGGTGTGGGCCAGGGCCTCGGCGGCCACCCGCACGGTACCGTCACCGCCACCCACAAGAACGACGTCGGCCCCGTACTCCAGCGCCGACCGGACCTGCGAGTGGCCGGGGTCCTCCGGCGTCGTTTCGAAGAAGCGGGGCTCCTCCCAGCCGGCGGCCAGGCAGGCGCGCTGGATGGTTGCGCGGGCTTCATCGGCCTTGGCCTTGATGGGGTTGAGGACGACGGCGACCCGCTGGCGTTCCAGGCCGTGTTCATGGGCCACTTCCCGCACGGCGCTGCGGACGTGCAGGGCCTTCAGCCTGCGCACGCCCCACCAGCTGGAGACGGCGAAGGCCAGGGCTACAGCGATCAGGACGTAAAGAAGCAGGTCGCTCATGGTGCTCCAACACTATCCCGCCCGGAGTGTCCCGCAGATTCGATACCCTTGTCTGGTGATCGACGTAAAAGACCTCAGCGAAAATCCGGACAAGTTCCGCGCCAGCCAGCGCGCCCGCGGTGCGGACGAAACCCTGGTGGACGCGATCATCGACGCCGACGCCGCGCGCCGCACGGCACTGATCAGCTTCGAAAACCTCCGGGCCGAACAGAACGCTTTCGGCAAGAAGGTGGCGCAGGCCAAGGGCGAGGAAAAGCAGGCACTGCTCGCCGAGGTCCGCGAGCTGGCGGGTGCGGTGAAGGCAGCCTCGGCTGAGGCCGACGCTGCCCAGGCCAAGCAGGAAGAACTGCTGCGCACCATCCCCAACCTCATTGAAGACGGCGTTCCGGCCGGCGGCGAGGACGACTACGTTGTGGTCAAGACCGTCGGCACGCCGCGCGAATTCCCTGACTTCGAACCCCGCGACCACCTTGAGATCGGCGAACTGATCGGCGCGATCGACATGGAGCGCGGCGCCAAGGTCTCCGGTGCCCGCTTCTACTTCCTGCGCGGCGTGGGCGCCCGGCTGGAAATGGCCCTGCTGCAGATGGCCATGGAGCAGGCCATCGAGGCCGGCTTCATTCCCATGATCACCCCCACCCTGGTGCGTCCCGAGACCATGCAGGGCACCGGATTCGATGTAAAGCACGACGCCGAGATCTACCGTCTCGCCGAAGACGACCTTTACCTTGTGGGCACCTCTGAAGTGCCGCTCGCCGGGTACCACGCCGACGAGATCCTGGATCTCTCCGCAGGCCCCATCCGTTTCGCCGGACAGAGCTCCTGCTACCGCCGCGAGGCCGGCTCGCACGGCAAGGACACCCGAGGGATCATCCGCGTCCACCAGTTCAACAAGGTGGAGATGTTCATCTACACCACGGTGGAAGAGGCTGCAGCCGAGCATGAACGCCTGCTGGCCTGGGAAGAGCAGATGCTGGCCAAGTGCGAGCTTCCGTACCGCGTGATCGACACCGCCGCCGGCGACCTCGGCATGTCCGCGGCCCGGAAGTTCGACTGCGAAGCGTGGGTCCCCACACAGGGCGCCTACCGCGAGCTGACCTCCACGTCCAACTGCACCACGTTCCAGGCGCGCCGCCTCAACATCCGTGAACGCGTGTTCACCGAGGACGGCAGCCCCAAGGGCACCCGTGCTGTGGCCACGCTCAACGGCACGCTGGCAACCACGCGCTGGATCGTGGCACTGCTGGAGCACCACCAGAACGCCGACGGCTCGGTCAACGTGCCTTCGGCCCTGCAGAAGTACCTCGGCGGCCTCCAGGTTCTCCCGGTTCTCTAAGCCGGTTCCGTCCAGCGGGTAAATACTCACACCGGGAACAACGTGTGAATATTTACCCGCTGTTAACGCGCTGCTGTGCTCTGCGTCCTAGCTGGTGTCAGGGGCGTCTGCTCTACTAGGAAGCATGACTACACTGACTGAATCCTCAGCCGCCGGCATCGAAGACCGGCGAGAAGCACAACAGAACCTCATGATCGCCCTGGACGTGGACGGCACCCTCGTGGACCACGACGGCCACATGTCCGCTCCGGTCCGCGATGCCGCGCAGGCTGTGGTCGCGGCCGGGCACGAGGTCATGATCGCCACCGGCCGCTCGCTCAACGCCACGCTCCCCATCATCGAACAGATCGGCCTGGAACGCGGTTACGCCGTCTGCTGCAACGGCGGCGTGACCCTCCGCCTGGACCCCGGACTGCCCAACGGCTACGACATCATCCACAAGGCCACCTTCGATCCGGGTCCGGCGCTCCGCGCCCTACGAAAGCGCCTGCCGGCAGCAAAGTACGCGCTGGAGGACGCGGACGGGAACTTCCTCTCCACCGAGCGCTTCCAGGACGCGAGCTTCGGCGTCGAGGCCATCGGCGTGGACTTCCAGACCATGCTCGAGGCCACAGCGGTCCGCGTCGTGGTCTTCAGCGCGGAGAACACACCGGAGGAGTTCAACGAAGCCATCCAGCACATCGGCCTTGCCGGTGTTACCTATTCGGTCGGCTGGACCGCGTGGCTGGACATCGCCGCTGCCGGCGTCACCAAGGCCAGTGCGCTGGAGAACCTCCGCAGCCGCCTCGGCGTTGATCCCGCCGCCACGGTTGCCATCGGCGACGGCCGCAACGACATCGAGATGCTCGCCTGGGCGGGCCGCGGGGTAGCCATGGGGCAGGCTCCGGAGGAAGTGGTCGCCGCCGCGGACGAGGTCACCAAATCGGTATACGACGACGGCGCCGCCCACGTGCTGCGCGGCCTCCTGTAGCCGCATCCGTTAGCGGCCGGCCCCCTAGCTGCCGGCCCGCCGTGACGGGCGGTCTAGCGCACGTCGAGAATCAGTGCGAGCAGCCTGGCCGCCGCCGGCCGGGCTGCGTGCTCCTCGTTCCACTGCGACCTCGCCACGGCCTTGCTGACAGCCTGGGAAGTAATGCCGAGTTCGGCGGCCACCATCTTTTGCTGGCCGCGCACCCCGGGGGTCATCAGGTCAAGCACGCGCCACTCGGCCTCGCTCCTGTCCCGCACTATGTGGCCCAGCAAACGGAGCACAGACTCTGACTCGGCCGCGACGTCCGGCAGGGGACCCTCCACGGCCACCGGGATGCGCTCCTTGCTGTTGCGCAGGCGGTCCACGGCCCGGCGGGCGTAGATGAGGCCGTGCCCGCTGGCGTCCTTGATCTGGTTCGGCAGCGGCTCATTCACCGGACCCACGCCGATCCCCACATACCAGCTCCCGCAGCGGAGCGCGACCAGGGCGGCATCCACCGCCTGGTGCGGGCAATCCACGATTCCCTGCACCTCGTCCTCAACGGAGCGGTCAAAGTCCAGACGCGCCGGGATATGCCGTAGGTCCTTAAGGAGATGCGGGACCCGGTCGCCGTCGCGCCGGCTGTCTGTTTGATTGATAGTCAGCGTGAACATTGTGGAAATCAGACTACCCGGTGCCCACGTTGAGGCAAGCCGGGAGCCGATGGCACGTTACGGATCTCACGCTGAGCGCGAACGGACACTTCGGCCCGCCAATTCGCACGTTAAAGAACGACGGCGGCGGGTGCGGTTCACGGGGAACCGCACCGGCCGCCGTCGGGCCTCTTGTCAGGGAGGCGGTGGGTGGGCCCACGCCGTCGGGGTTCCCTGGCCGAGCGGGCGAGGCTAGGGAGGCGGTGGGTGGGCCCACGCCGTCGGGGTTCCCTGGCCGAGCGGGCGAGGCTAGGGAGGCGGTGGGGATTAGTGCGCTGCGGGCACGTAACGCTTGATCGAAGCCTCAAGTTCGGCTTCGGCGGCAGCGCGGTCGGCCCAGCCTTCGGCCTTGACCCACTTGCCGGGCTCCAGGTCCTTGTAACGGGTGAAGAAGTGCTCGATTTCCTTGATCAGGAATTCGTTGACGTCGCTGACTTCCTGGATGTGGTCGAAGCGCGGGTCGGCCGGAACGCAGAGGACCTTGGCGTCCCCGCCACCGTCGTCGGTCATGTTGAAGACACCGATCGGGCGGGCTTCGACGATGACGCCCGGGTGCAGATCGAAGTCCTGCAGGAGCACCAGGGCGTCCAGCGGGTCACCGTCTTCGCCGAGGGTGTTCTCGAAGAAGCCGTAGTGGGTGGGGTACTGCATGGAAGTGAAGAGGACACGGTCCAGGCGGACTCGGCCGGTCTCATGGTCGACTTCGTACTTGACGCGCGATCCCTTGGGGATCTCGATGGTCACGTCATGCTTCATGGAATGCTCCTCGACGATTGCTTGGTGTTCGCGGCACACGCGATGATCAACCAAAAATGGACTGTCGGTGCCGCCGACTACTATTGAGGATATAGCGAGAGGCCCAGGTTTCAGGAACTAATGGGGTAATTTCAGGACTTTGAGGACCAGCAGCATGAGCGGCACCAGGAGCACGGCGAGCGGCCGCGGCAGGCTTACCACCATGGTCCGGAGCTGGCCCACCGTCCTGCTCACAGTGCTCCTCCTGGCGCTGGCCCTTCCCGCCGGGATGCTCATTGCCCCTGCGCTGACAGGCCCGGCCCGGTCCACGGCCGAACCCGCCCAGACCCCCTCCTGGCACCTGGTCCCGGAACGCCTGTCCGTCCCGCAGGGCATCGATCCGCTCAGCAACGCCGCACCGGTGCCGGTTCCCGCCAACGTGGCGGCCCGGCTCGACCCCGTCCTCAAGACCGACGGCGGCGGCTCCTTCACTGCCGTGGTCCAGGACGCCGCCACCGGCAAGGTTCTCTATGACCGCGAAGGTGCCGCCAGCAGGATTCCGGCCTCCAACATGAAGCTCCTCACCGCCGTGGCCGCGCTGCGGGGAATCGGCCCCGAGGAACGGTTCAGCACCAGGGTCCTCGCCGGGCCGGCGGCCGAAACACCGGGAGCAGCTCCGGCGGCTGCAACCAGGTCCATCGTGCTGGTGGGCGGCGGCGACGTCCTGCTCGGCGCCGGTGACTCCGCCGAGTCCAAGGTCCTTGGCCATGCCGGGCTTGCCACACTGGCCAAGCAGACTGTGGAGTCACTTCGGAAAGGCGGCTTCAAGGGGCAGCTCCAGGTGCTTGTGGATGATTCCCTTTTCACCGGTCCGGCACTGAACCCGGCCTGGAGCCCGGACGACGTTGCGGCCGGCGAGATGGCCCCGCTGTTTCCGCTGGCACTGAACTCGGCGCGGTTTGATCCCGCAGACACCACGGCTCCCCGGCCCCAGGACTCCGCCATCGCCTCCGGCGAGGCGTTCGCTGCCGGGCTCAAGGCGGCAGGTGCCGCCGCTGGCCTCACGGTGGCACCCGCCGTCGTACGTCTTGACGGAAAGCCGGCGGCGGACGCCAAGGTCCTCGCCGAGGTGCGGTCCGCGACGGTCAGCCAGCAGGTAGACCTCATGCTCCAGACCTCGGACAACTACCTCGCCGAAACCCTTGGCCGCATGACAGCTGTGGCGGGCGGCCAGCCGGGGACGAACGAGTCGGCCAGGGCGGCCGTTCTTGAGCAGCTCTCCGGGCTGGGAATCCCCACGGACGGGATGTTCGCCGCGGATGTGTCCGGACTGGCCCCGGCCAACCAGGTTTCTGCCCGCCAGTTCTCCGAGGTGGTCCGCGCCATCACCAACGGCAAGGACACCCGGCTCAGGGCTGCGCTGGCGGGGTTCCCCGTGGCGGGGCTGACGGGCACGCTCGGCGACAGATATATCGACGAGTCCACGGCCGAGGGCGCTGGCCTGGTGCGGGCTAAAACGGGAACCCTGAACACGGTCATCGCGCTGAGCGGGTACGTGGTGGACGCCGACGGCAGGCTCCTGGTGTTCTCCTTCATCGGCAACGGCCTGACGCCGGGAGCCGCGGGCAACAAGCCGGCGCTGGACACAGCGGCCACGGCGCTGGCCGGCTGCGGCTGCAGCTAGGCGTGTCTTATGGCTCCGGTGTGGTGCCCTTGCCGTTCGCCGGTCAGCGAACTTAAGGCGCGCTGCAAGGCACGTATGTTCTGATGGAGCGTATGGAGTCCACTGCAAGCCAGTCATCCGCCCCTGCCCAGGCCCTCATCAACTGGGACCTTGCCGCGTCCGCAGCAGCACGGCTGGCTCCGCCCGGTCCGACGCTGACTGCTGCCGAGATCGGGGACGCCGTCTCCCAGCTGCGGGAGCTGGCAGATGCCTCCGTTTCGTACGTCCACCAGATCACCGGGCTGGAAGCTGCTCGGGATCTCCGTGACTCCTCCGTCCTCGTCGTGGACCGTGCCTCGTGGGCGAAGGCCAACACGCAGAGCTTCGCGGTGATGCTGAAGCCCGCCATCGAAAAGATGCTGGAGAACCGCCGCGGCACCGTCAGCCCCGGAGCCGCCACGGTCAGCGGAGCCATCACCGGCAGCCAGCTCGGCGCCGTGCTCGCGTTCCTCTCCAGCAAGGTCCTGGGCCAGTATGATCCGTTTGCCGCGCTCGCTGAAGGATCGCAGGCGCCGTCGGGCGGCCGCCTGCTGCTCGTCGCGCCCAACATCATCGCCGTCGAACGCGAGCTGAATGTGGACCCCACTGATTTCCGGCTTTGGGTGTGCCTGCACGAGCAGACGCACCGCGTGCAGTTCGCAGCGGCACCGTGGCTCCGGCACCACATGCTGAACGAGATCGACAACCTCAGCGGGCACCTTCTGGGCAACGTGGACTCCCTGATGGAACGTGCCTCGGCGGCCGCACGCTCGCTCAAGGACCGCGCCGCCTCCGGTTCCACTCCCGGCCGCGGCGCCATCCTCGATCTCCTGCAGGATCCCGAGGAGAAAGCCTCACTGTCCCACCTGACGGCGGTCATGAGCCTGCTCGAAGGCCACGCCAACGTGGTGATGGACGCCGTGGACGCCAGCATCGTCCCTTCAGTGAAGACCATCCGGCAGCGGTTCAACGCCCGCGGCAAGGACAGGGGTGTCATTGAGAAGTTCATCCGCAGCCTGCTGGGCCTGGACGCCAAGATGAAGCAGTACAGCGACGGCGCCAAGTTTGTCCGCGCCGTGGTGGACGTGGCCGGGATGGACGGCTTCAACCGCGTCTGGGAGGCTCCGGCGAACCTGCCCACCGAAGAGGAAATCCACAACGCCAGGATCTGGCTCGACAGGATGGGTTTCTAGGTTTTCGTGCAGCACCTCCCCAACACTCCAGGCGGCTCTGTCCGCGGCGGGCCTGCTGCCGGCGGGCCCGTTCCCAGTGGGCCCGTTCCCAGCGGAAGGCGGCGGCCTGGCCGTTTGGCGCCGGTCCTCGGCACAGCACGGAAAATGCTGCAGGATGCGCTGGCCGAATCCGGCTATCCCGGGCGCGTCCTGGTGGCCTGCAGCGGCGGCCCCGATTCCCTGGCCCTGGCAGCCGTGGCCGCCTACTTTGCGCGCCGCGGCCACGTGGACGGCCGTCCCGTCACCGTAGGCGCGGTGGTTGTGGACCACCAACTGCAGCCCGGATCCGCTGATGTTGCGGCGAGAACCGCTGAGACCCTCCGGGACCTGGGACTGGACCCGGTGCAGATCCGCACTGTCGATGTCGCCTCCACCGGTTTCGGTCCGGAAGCTGCAGCCCGCGATGCGCGCCATGCCGCACTCGAGGCGGCGGCAGGGGAGTGGGAAGCCGGCGCGATCCTCCTGGGGCACACACTCGATGACCAGGCGGAGCAGGTGCTGCTCGGCCTGGCCCGCGGCTCAGGCACGCGGTCCCTGGCCGGGATGCGCCCTGCCCGGGGCAAGCTGCTCCGGCCATTCCTTGGCCTGCGCAGGGCGGACACCCTGGAGATCTGCCGTGCAGAGGACCTCGATCCCTGGCACGACCCCAGCAATTCTGATCCTGCCTTCGCGCGTTCGCGGACCAGGGTGGAGGTCATGCCGGTGCTGGAGGAAAAACTCGGTCCGGGCGTTGCCGAGTCCCTCGCTCGCACCGCCGCCATTCTGCAGCTGGATGCCGATTACCTGGCGGACGTGGCCAACAGCACTTACGAGTCGCTCGCTGAGTACGACGGCCCGGACATCAGCCTCCCGGAGGCTGCCCTCACTGACCTTGCCCCGGCCATCCGGTTCCGGGTGATCGCTATGGCGGCTGCCGGCGTCGGCGGTCAACAGCCCAGCTACCAGCGCCTTTTGGCGGCGGAAGCACTGCTGCGGCGGAAGGGCTCGGCCGGTCCGGTGGAACTGCCCGGCGGGGTAAGCGTGTACCGCCTCTCGCTCGCCGAGCTGCAGGACCGGGAGCGTGCCCAGGGGCCGAGCGGGACGGAAGGCGTTCCCCGCGAGGCCGCCCGCTGTGGGAAGCTTGTATTCCGGCTTCATAAACCGTCCCGCAAATAGTCGCACCCGCATCTACACAGGAGCAATTGGTGGATTCATCCGACGTCCAGGCAGACCTCAAGCACGTTCTCTACACCAAGGAACAGATCCAGCAGCGCATCACCGAGCTCGCGGCGCAGATCGACAAGGACTACGAAGGCCGTGAAATCCTCATCGTGGGCGTGCTCAAGGGTGCGGTCATGGTCATGGCTGACCTTGCGCGTGCACTGCACAGCCACATCTCCATGGACTGGATGGCAGTCTCCTCCTATGGCTCCGGCACGCAGTCCTCGGGCGTGGTGCGAATCCTCAAGGACCTCGACACGGACCTGATGGGCAAGGATGTGCTCATCGTCGAGGACATCATCGACTCCGGCCTCACCCTGTCCTGGCTGAAGACCAACCTCGAATCCCGCGGCACCGCCTCGGTGGAAATCTGCACGGCCTTCCGCAAGCCGACCGCCGCCAAGGTGGAGATCGACGTCAAGTACGTCGGCTATGACATCCCGAACGAGTTCGTGGTGGGCTACGGCCTGGATTACGCCGAGAAGTACCGCAACCTGGACTTCGTGGGCACCCTGGCCCCGCACGTCTACGAGTAGGCGCCCCTGCCGGAGCTGGCCCCACATTTCTGCACCGCTTTCGGTGACTGCGCCGCCGTCGGACCCTGGAAACACGGGCCCGTCGGCGGCGCATTGCCGTTCAAAGAGGTACAGAAAAGCCCGACGGCGGCCGCCCCAACGTTGTTCCGCCGGATGTCCTTCTTGAACTGGGGCTTGTTCAGATGGAAGCCAACGCCATCGATTTCCACAATCAGGCATCCGTTGAGCAGAAAATCCACATAGCCGATTCCCGCCAAGTAGACTTGGGTGCGCACATCGAAACCGTGCCGCCGGAACAGTACCCGGGCCACCGTTTCCAGCAGGGAATCCGACCCGCGTTCCACGAGGTCGAGCACCGCACGCGCCCGGCCGTTGCGGGCTCCGGGCAGCAGCCGACGCAGGAAATCGAGGTCGATCTCGCCGCGGTTGTAGGCACATTCCGCCATCACCAAGGACTCCAGCTCGGGCAGGCATTGGAGCGCGTGGATGAGGACATCCTTCAGCGGGAGCACGGGCGGCTGCAGGGTCGAGATATTTCCGCTGAACCTGTGGGAACGGACGCCGCGGGGCAGCCGCCGGTGGCAGGCTGCGAGATGCGGTTCGACGGGAGCCTTGAGCGTCCAGAGGGAGTAGTGGCCGGCCGCCGACACACAGGTCACCGCGGCGTTGGATTCGTAGGCCCGCACGAAATCACAGTTCGCTTGAGGCAACTGGTAGACCCCGTGCCGGGAATTGAGCAACAGCCCGGAGTTCACCGCCTGACCGATCTGGCTTCGGCTAAATCCCGCCCGGCGGAGGTGGGCCAGCCTGGCTGCGCCGCCGTGCCGCGAGAGGAACTCCGTGGGCTGCATGCCGTCCAGCGTGGCCCCGCCGGGTTCCATTCTGGCAGGGGGACGCCTTCATTTGTGGATAAAGGTCCATGTGGACAACCGAGGCCGGGCATTTCTGCACCACTTTGGAGGGCCGGCTCATGGCCGCAGGCTGCAAATTCGCGGGGGCTGTTTCCGGGCGGCCTGAGAGTGGTGCAGAAATGCCGCCCGCGGGCCCAACGAGGACCCGTTCGCGCTCCCACCAGCCACTACGCCCTGAGGGAACTTTTGTATTACACCGTGCGTGAATTAGTCCTGACGGTGTATAGCTAGAAACGACGCAGCACCACACGCGCGCAGTCCTCGCGCCGTGCAGCACTACCAGGAGGGACGGGGCCAGCCCCCGAACAGATGAAAGCTAAGAGTTTCTTCAAGGGCCCGGGCATTTGGATCATTGTTGTGGTCGGCATGCTTCTGCTGGCCTTTGCAACGTTGGCTCCGGGCGGCTCGACGCGCATCGACACGCAGCCGGGCCTCGAGCTTCTCGCCCAGAGCGGCAAGGTGGAACAGGCCAAGATCTTCGACGGCGAAAACCGCGTCGACCTGGTGCTGAAAGACAACCTCGTCATCGACGGCCAGGACAAGGGCAAGAACGTCCAGTTCTTCTTTGTCAATGACCGCGGCCCGGACGTCGTCAAGGCCGTGACTGCTGCGAACCCCTCCAAGGGCTACACGGACCAGCCGGTGGAGAGCAACTGGCTCTCGGGACTCTTCTCGCTGCTGGTGCCGGTGCTGCTGCTCGGTGTCCTGTTCTGGTTCCTCCTGTCCCGCATGCAGGGCGGCGGCTCCAAGGTCATGCAGTTCGGCAAGTCCAAGGCCAAGATGGTCAGCAAGGACATGCCCCAGGTGACCTTCGCGGACGTCGCCGGCGCAGATGAGGCGGTCGAGGAACTGCAGGAAATCAAGGAATTCCTGGCAGAGCCTGCCAAGTTCCAGGCCGTCGGGGCCAAGATCCCCAAGGGTGTCCTGCTCTACGGCCCTCCGGGCACCGGCAAGACCCTCCTGGCCCGCGCCGTCGCAGGCGAGGCCGGCGTACCGTTCTTCTCCATCTCGGGCTCGGACTTCGTGGAAATGTTCGTCGGCGTCGGCGCCTCCCGCGTCCGCGACCTCTTCGAGCAGGCCAAGTCCAACGCACCCGCCATCATCTTCGTTGACGAGATCGACGCCGTCGGACGCCACCGCGGTGCCGGCATCGGCGGCGGCAACGACGAGCGCGAGCAGACCCTCAACCAGCTCCTGGTGGAAATGGACGGCTTCGATGTCAAGACCAACGTCATCCTGATCGCCGCCACCAACCGGCCCGACGTGCTGGACCCGGCGCTGCTGCGTCCCGGCCGCTTCGACCGGCAGGTCTCTGTGGAAGCCCCGGACCTCGTCGGGCGCGACCAGATCCTCCAGGTCCACGCCAAGGGCAAGCCGATCGCGCAGGGAGTGGACCTCAAGGCCGTCGCCAAGAAGACCCCCGGCTACACGGGTGCAGACCTGGCCAACGTGCTCAACGAGGCCGCCTTGCTGACCGCCCGCTCCAACGCCAACCTCATCGATGACCGCGCACTGGACGAGGCCATCGACCGTGTCATGGCCGGCCCGCAGAAGCGCAGCCGCGTCATGAAGGAGCACGAGCGCAAGATCACCGCGTACCACGAGGGCGGCCACGCCCTGGTAGCCGCGGCGCTGCGGAACTCCGCGCCGGTCACCAAAATCACCATCCTGCCCCGCGGCCGCGCCCTGGGCTACACCATGGTGGTCCCGGAGAACGACAAGTACTCCGTCACCCGTAACGAACTGTTGGACCAGATGGCCTACGCCATGGGCGGCCGCGTGGCCGAGGAAATCGTCTTCCACGATCCGTCCACCGGCGCCTCGAACGACATTGAAAAGGCCACGTCCACGGCCCGCCAGATGGTCACCCAGTACGGCATGAGCGAACGCGTGGGCGCCGTGCGCCTTGGCCAGGGCGGCGGCGAGCCGTTCCTCGGCCGCGACGCCAGCCATGAGCGGAACTACTCCGACCAGATCGCCTACATCGTTGATGAGGAGGTCCGCCGCCTGATCGACCAGGCCCACGACGAGGCCTACGCGATCCTCACCGAGAACCGGGACGTCCTGGACCGCCTGGCCCTGGAACTGCTGGAACGGGAAACCCTGAACCAGGCCGAAATCGCCGACGTCTTCCGCGACATCCGCAAGCGGGATTTCCGCGAGATCTGGCTGTCCAAGGAGACCCGTCCCGTCCAGATGGCCGGTCCGGTGGAGTCGCGGCAGGAGCGTGCAGAACGCGAAGCCCAGGAAGAAGCCAAGGAAGCCCGCCTCGAGGAACCGCTGGACGCAATTCCGCCGCATCCCCAGGGTGTTCCGGAGGACGCCTCCTTCCAGGGCGGAGTAACGGAAGCCGGACCAGACGGCCACCACGGCTAAGCTCTTTGGTGTGACTCACTTCGACGACGACGACCTCACCGCCACCGCCGACCATTCGGCGGTGGGCGGATCGGGCCACCACCACAAGGTGGACAGGCCCCGAATTGAAGCAGCTGTGCGGGAAATCCTGCTGGCCATAGGCGAGGACCCGGACCGCGGCGGGCTGCAGGACACACCCAAGCGTGTGGCCAAAGCCTATGCCGAGGTGTTTGCCGGCCTGCACCAGGATCCGGGCAGCGTGCTCGGCACCACCTTCGACCTCGACCACGAGGAACTCGTGCTGGTGAAGGACATCCCGTTCTACTCCACCTGCGAGCACCACCTGGTGCCGTTCCACGGTGTCGCGCATGTGGGGTACATCCCCTCGCACGACGGCAGGGTGACCGGCCTGAGCAAGCTGGCACGCCTGGTGG
The DNA here is from genome assembly GCF_000238915.1 of Arthrobacter globiformis NBRC 12137. Classification (GTDB taxonomy): domain Bacteria; phylum Actinomycetota; class Actinomycetes; order Actinomycetales; family Micrococcaceae; genus Arthrobacter; species Arthrobacter globiformis. The sequence continues at coordinate 32,670 of NZ_BAEG01000032.1, forward strand.
ACATCTACGCCCGCCGCCCGCAGGTGCAGGAGCGCCTCACCACGCAGATCGTTGAAGCACTGGTCACTTTCCTCAAGCCGCGCGGAGCCATCGTGGTGGTGGAATGCGAACACATGTGCATGTCCATGCGCGGCATCCGCAAGCCCGGAGCCAAAACCGTCACAAGCGCGGTTCGCGGGCAACTTCATGACCCGGCCACCCGCGCCGAAGCCATGAGCCTCATCCTCGGAAGGTAAAAAACAGACTATGGATTCCCTAGCTGCAGCACCTGGAACCGGCCCCGCAACATCACCCCTGCCCATCCTGCGCAAACCGCGGCCGGCAGCCAAGTTCGACGACCTGCCCACCGACCGCACGCTCGTCATGGGCATCCTCAACGTCACCCCCGATTCGTTCAGCGACGGCGGCAAGCACCCGACGGCCGACACCGCCATCGCCGCCGGCCTGCGGATGTTCTACGCGGGTGCCGACATCATCGACGTCGGGGGCGAATCCACCCGCCCCGGCGCCGAGGAGGTCAGCCCGGAGGAAGAGCAGCGGCGGGTGTTGCCTGTCATCGAAGCCCTCGTGAAGGCCGGCGCGCTGGTCAGCATCGACACCACCCATGTCTCCACCGCCGAAGCCGCGCTAAATGCCGGCGCAGCGATCATCAACGACATCTCCGGCCTCACCATCGAACCCGGCATGGCCGAGCTCGTGGCAAAGACGAAGGTGCCGTATGTCCTGACCCACCGCCGCGGCGACGCCAAGACCATGACCTCCCTGACGGAGTACGACGACGTCGCGGACGACGTCGTCTCCGAACTGAACGGCGTCCGCGACAAGCTGTACGCGGCCGGCGTCCTGCCCGAGCAGATCATCGTGGACCCGGGCATCGGGTTCTCGAAGACTGACGTGCAGAACTGGGAACTGCTGCGGAACCTGGACCGGCTCGACGCCATGGGCCACAAGGTTCTGGTGGGCGCGTCCCGCAAACGCTTCCTTGGCACGCTCCTGACGGTCGCCGGCAAGGCAGCGCTCCCGGAAGAGCGCGACGCCGCCACGGCGGCCATCACCGCCATCAGCGCCGCCCGCGGCGCCTGGGCCGTGCGCGTGCACGACGTCGGACCCAGCCTTGACGCCGTCAAAGTGGCCGCCCGCATGGCGGCCCCGGACCACGGCCGCTGACCAGGAAGGCCTAGCAGAACAGCCATGGACAGGATCTCGCTGACCGGTGTCACCGCCACCGGCTACCACGGGGTGTTCGATTTTGAGCGCCGCGAAGGCCAGCCGTTTGTTGTGGACGCCGTGCTGCACCTGGATTTCAGCCAGGCAGCGGAGTCGGACGACGTCCGCGACACCGCCCACTACGGCGAGGTGGCCGGACGGATCACCGACTGGATCACCGGCGAGCCCCTGAACCTGATTGAGGGATTGGCTGTGCGCATGGCCGAGGGCCTGCTCAAGGAATTCAGGATCCAGGCCGTGGAGATCACGGTGCACAAGCCGAAGGCGCCCATCGAGGTTCCCTTCGGCGACGTCGCCGTCAGCGTCTACCGGGAGCGGACATGACTCCGGCCCCCGCACTGCATGAGAAACCGGTGGAGCAGCCGGCACCGGCCAGGACCGCCTACACCCGGGCGGTGCTGGCGCTGGGCAGCAACCTTGGGGCGCGGAACGAGACGCTGTCCGAGGCGGTTGCGGACCTTGTGGACCGCCCGGAGGTGCGGCTCCTGGCCGTCTCGCCGATAGTGCAGACCAAGGCCGTCGGCGGCCCCGCCGGGCAGCCGGACTTCCTCAACATGGTGATTTCGGTTGAAACCTCGCTGGAGCCGCTTGAGCTTCTCAGGCACTGCCAGTCGGTGGAAAACAAGCACCACCGCGTGCGTGAGGTCCACTGGGGTCCGCGGACGCTCGACGTCGACGTGATCGTTTACGGTGAGCTAGAGAGTGACGATCCCGTACTCACCCTTCCCCATCCCTTTGCGGCAGTGCGGGCCTTCGTGCTTTTCCCCTGGGCCCAGATGGACCCCTCCGCCACCCTTAACGGGCAGCCGGTGGGGGAGCTTGCCCTCAGGGCTGCCGACTTCCCGGACCTGAAGCCGTTCGACGGTTTCGGGGACTTCGACGGTGTGCCCGATGGCGGGGCGGTGGAACAGCCGTGAAGCCCGTGAGTCCTCTGCTGCTCGCAGTCGTGGGCATTGCCCTGGCCATCGCCGGCTGGTCCGCTGCCGTCCTGATCGTCCGTTACGGCATGGCCACGCCGGTCCTGCCGGCCACGGCGCTGGTCACCATGGGCGTGATTGTGGCCCTGACCCTGGTGCTGGGCATCCGCGTGCTCCGCTGGCGGAACGGCAAGAAGAAGAAAATGCTGAACCCCATCCTGGCGGCGTGGACGCTGGTCCTCGCCCAGGCCTGCGCCTACACCGGCGCGATGCTGCTGGGCTGGCACGCCGGCATCTTCCTGGACCAGTTGCGGTTCTGGAGCATCCGCAGCGGGCTGGACGTCACCTGGCTCGCCCTCGGGATGGCCGGCGGCGGGCTGGTCATGATCGTGGTGGGGCTCGTCGTCGAACGCTTCTGCAAGATTCCGCCGGAGGACGGCGAGACGGACGCCAGCAAAGGCCTGCCGGGCCATGGCCGGGGCAAGGCCAAGGGAGAAGGCGAGTATGCCTACCGCGGCGATTGATCCTCCCGGGATCACCTGGCTGCGTGTGTCCCCGAAGTACGTCACGGTCCGGCTCGTGGAGTGGGCCCTCGGCAACCTGGTCATGGTGGCCGTGCTGAGCCTTCCGCTGGTGTTCGTCCGGCTCGGCTGGTGGCGGTGGCCGCCGCTGTGGCTGGCCATCGGCATTCCCGCTTTCATGCTGCTGCTGGCACTGTGGCGCCTGGTCCTGATCCCGCGGCAGGTGCGCGCCATTGGCTATGCCGAGCGCGACGATGACCTCCTCATCCGCGGCGGCATCTTCTTCCAGCGTGTCATGGTGGTGCCGTACGGCCGCATGCAGTACGTGGACATCAGCGCCGGCCCGGTGGAACGCGGGCTGGGGCTGTGCACCCTGAAGCTGCACACGGCGTCCGCCGGAACCAACGCCGGCATTCCCGGGCTTCCCGCCGAGGAAGGCGCCCGGCTCAGGGAACAGCTCTCAGCGCGCGGCGAAGCCAGGCTGGCCGGGCTGTGAGCGCCGGCGGCCTCGCTTCCGGAAAGCCCGACGGCGAGTGGCTGCGAGTGCACCCGGCCACACCGTTCGTTCGTGGCTGGGTTGCGCTGGCGGCCATCGGCTACTTCTTCGGGCGTGACAGCTTTGAACGGATGCTCCAGGGCCAGCCGCTGATCGATGACCGCATCGCCGGCCGCGCCCCGTGGCTCCTGGGCGGCGGGGCATTGTTGCTGGTGCTGGCTGTGCTGGGCTTCATCCTGTCCTGGTACTTCACCCGGTACCAGGTGGCGGAGGGCTACGTCCGGGTCAACACGGGCTTCCTGTTCAAGCAGCAGCGGCAGGCACGGCTGGACCGCGTCCAGGCCATCGACATCGTCCAGCCGCTGCTCGCCAGGATCTTCGGCCTCGCGGAACTCAAGTTCGAAGTTGCCGACGCCGGCGAATCCGCCGTCCGGCTGGCATTCCTGCGCATCGACGACGCCCGGCAGCTGCGCGCCACCATCCTTGCCCGCGCGTCGGGAATCCGGCTGGATCCCGAGCACCCCGAAGCAGCCGCCCCCGAGGCCCCGGAGCAGCTGGTACTGCAGGTCCCGCCGTCGCGTCTTGTCGGTTCGCTCCTGCTCAGCGAGCAGAGCGTCTTTGTGGTCCTGGGCGCCGCGGCATCCGTGATGCTGTCCGCGCTCACCGAAAACAGGGCCTTTTTCCTGTACCTGATTCCCGCGGCCCTCGGCCTCATTGCCGCGTACTGGAACTCGTTCAGCAAGGGCTACAACTTCACGGCGGCCATCTCCCCGGACGGCATCCGGCTCCGGTACGGGCTGCTCGACACGCAGGCGCAGACCCTGCCGCCGGGCCGGGTCCAGGCGCTCAGGGTGGCCCAGCCGCCGCTGTGGCGCCTCTTCGGCTGGTACCGGATGCAGGTCAACGCCGCCGGGTACGGGGCCGGAGCGAACAACGGCGAGGGCGGCTCCCGCACCACGCTGCTGCCGGTGGGAAAGATGGACGACGTCCTGAACATGCTGGCCCTGGTGCTGCCCGATCCGGGAACTGCCGATCCGCTGCGCGTGTTCCACCAGGGGGTGAACGGGCTGGATTCCGACGCCGGTTTTGTCACCACGCCGCGCCGTGCGCGGCTGCTGGCGCCGCTGGGCTGGCGGCGCAACGCCTTCGCGGCCACGGACACTGCGCTGCTCATGCGGTCGGGCCGCTGGTGGCGGCAGCTTGTGGTGGTGCCGCACCAGCGGACGCAGTCGATTGCGCTGCAGCAGGGGCCCCTCGCCCGCCGGTTTGGCCTGGCCGATCTCGTGCTGCACACCACCGCGGGTCCGGTGGTGCCCCGGGTGATCCAGGCCGACATCCGGGAGGCGCAGGCGCTCTTCGACGCCCAGGCAGCCCGCGCCCGCGCCGCCCGCCGGCGCCAGACAAGCGAACAGTGGCTGGCGCAGGTGGCCCCCGCACTGACCGAGCCGGCCCCGACTCCGCTGGTTGAGCCCGCCGAAACCCCTGATCTCACTCCCCAGCAGCCCCCTAGGCTCGCAAGCTCTCCTAGGGAACCCGGCTGGCGTGGCCCCAAGCTCGATCAACGACCCCCGACAGCACCCCAACAGGAAGGCCAGCAACGTGGCTAAGCCAGGACGCCTCGGCGTCGGAATCATCGGTGCCGGCAAAGTGGGCGCCGTCCTCGGTGCGGCGCTCCGCGCAGCCGAGCACGCCGTCGTCGGGGTTTCGGCCGTCTCCGACGCGAGCCGGGAGCGGGCCGAAACCCTGCTGCCCGGCGTTCCCGTCCTGGAGATCCAGGACATCGTGGAACGCGCGGAACTGGTGCTCCTGGCCGTCCCCGATGATGCCCTCGGCGGACTCGTGGAAGGGCTCGCCAAGCTCGGCGCCTGGCAGCCCGGCCAGCTCGTGGCGCACACGTCAGGCAGGTTCGGCGTCGGCGTGCTGCATCCCGTCCGGGCAGCGGGTGCCGTGCCGCTGGCGCTGCACCCGGCCATGACCTTCACCGGCATGAGCCTGGACCTGACCCGCCTGCTGGACTGCACGTTCGGTGTCACAGCGGACGCCGCCATGCTCCCCATCGCCCAGGCCCTCGTCGTCGAAATGGGGGCCGAACCGGTGGTCATCGCCGAGGGCGACCGCACGATCTACCACGCGGCCCTGGCCCACGGTTCGAACCACCTGGTCACGCTCGTGGCGCAGGCGTCGCAGCTGCTCGCCGAGGTGGGCGTCGAGGCCCCGGACCGCATGCTCGGGCCGCTGCTTCGGGCAACCCTGGAGAACGCGCTTGCCTCCGGCGAGACGGCGCTGACCGGCCCGGTGGCGCGGGGGGACGCCGGCACGGTGGAGGCGCACGCCCGCGCGCTGCGCGAGCACGACGGCGGGACAGGCGGGGACGTCCTCGCCGCGTACCTCGCCATGGCGCGGGCCACCGCCACGCGCGCTGAAGGGCGGGGTTTGCTGAAGCCGGATCAGGCGGACAATATTCGTATCGCACTCGAGGGCACCGATGACGACGGCCCGGCATAGGGCCGTGACGGCCGTGCATGAAAACGGCCACAGGGCCAAGGGAGGACACTGACATGGCAATCCGACTCGTAACGACGGCGGACTCCCTCCGTGCACAAAGCCGGCTGCTGCTGACGCAAAAGAACGGCTCGTCGTTGGGCCTCGTGCCCACCATGGGCGCCCTGCACGCTGGCCACGGGCGGCTGGCGCGGGCCGCCGTCGAACAGAACGATGTTGTGGTGGCCTCCATCTTTGTGAACCCGCTGCAGTTCGGCGAGGCGCAGGACCTGGACCGGTATCCACGGACCCTCGAGGCGGACATGGCGCTGCTGGAGGAGCAGGGCGTGGACCTGGTCTTCGCGCCGTCGGTCGAGGAGATGTACCCGGGCGGCCAGCCGATGGTCCGGGTCACCTCCGGCCCGCTGGGGGAGAAGTGGGAGGGCGCCTCCCGGCCCGGGCACTTCGACGGCGCGCTCACCGTGGTGGCCAAGCTGCTGCACCTGGGCATCCCCAGCACGGGCCTCCCCGGTGGCAGCGCCTTCGTTGCCGGCGCCGGCGGCGGATTGCCGGCGTACCGCGCCTATTTTGGCCAGAAGGATGCGCAGCAGCTGGTCCTGGTGCGCCGGATGGTGGCGGACCTGAACTTTCCCGTGGAGATCGTGGCGGTGCCAACCGCCCGCGCCGCCGACGGGCTGGCACTGTCCAGCCGGAACCGCTTCCTCTCGGACGAGGAACGGGAGGCAGCGCTGGTCCTGTCCCGCGCGCTGCACCTCATTGAGGAGCGGGCGAACACCAACGGGCCCCTCGATGTGGGCTCGGCCAGGGCACTGATCGAGTCCCAGCCCCTGGTCCGGCTCGACTACCTCGACGTCGTGGATCCCGTCACGCTGGAGCCGCTCGCCGAGAACTGCCACGAGACACCCTTCCGCGGTGAAGGGCTGGCACTGGTCGCCGCGAAGGTGGGCGCCGTGCGGCTGATCGACAACGTGCCGCTCAGTTCCTAACGAGTAACTTGCCGGGTGGCTTGGGCCCTGTGCGGGGAATGAGCGGTGCCACTACACTGTTGGAGTCTGCAGCGGCGCTGACCGCCAGCCACCACTCCAACTCCCTGAGGGCCTCGCCATGTCTACCAACGTCACGTCCAACTCGTCTGGCGAACCTGCCCGGGAGCCGGCCGCTCCCGTTGTAACGCCGGCCGGTGCGCCGGCATCCCCGGCCGCAGCACCGCCGTCGGACAAGATGTCCCGCGAGTCCGTGACGGTGATCGTCACGCTGCTGGTGGCCACCTTCGTGGTGATCCTGAACGAAACCATCATGAACGTTGCCCTGCAGCGGCTCATGGTGGACCTGCGCGTGGATGCCCCCACCGTCCAGTGGCTCTCCACCGGGTTCATGCTGACCATGGCCGTGGTGATTCCGACCACCGGCTTCATCCTCCAGCGGTTGTCGACCCGGTCCGTCTTCCTCCTGGCAATGGGTCTGTTCGCCGGCGGCACGGCGCTCGCCGCCGCGGCGCCCGGCTATGAAATCCTCCTGCTGGCGCGGATCATCCAGGCCGGCGGTACCGCCATCATGCTTCCGCTGCTGATGACCACCATCCTCACTCTGGTCCCGCTGGCCCGCCGCGGCGCCGTGATGGGCAATGTCAGCATTGCCATTTCCGTCGCACCGGCCATGGGACCCACGGTTTCCGGTTTCATCCTGCAGCACTTCTCCTGGCGCTTCATGTTCATCTTTGTCCTGCCCATTGCCCTGGCGGCCCTGGCAATTGGCGCCAGGTTCCTCACCAACGTCGGCGAGACCGAAAAGTCCAGGCTCGACTTCCTCTCCGTGGTCCTGACCGTCCCCGCCTTCGGCGGCCTCGTCTACGGCCTCAGCCAGATCGGCGGCGGCCACGGCGGCAGCAGCGGCCCGAGCATGCTGGCCGTGGTGGCGCTGGTTGTTGGTGTGGCCGGCCTTGCCGCGTTCACGTTCCGCCAGCTCCGGCTGCAGAGGTCCGAGGCTCCGCTGCTGGACCTGCGGGCCTTCAATTTCCGGATGTTCACGGTGTCCGTGCTGCTGATGGTGGTGTCCATGGTGGCCCTGTTCGGCGCCGTGATCCTGCTGCCGCTGTACCTGCAGGAGATCCGCGGGCTGCAGTCGCTTGAGACCGGCCTGGCCCTGCTGCCCGGGGGCCTCGCCATGGGTCTGCTCGGCCCGGTGATCGGCCGCCTGTTCGACAAGGTCGGCCCCCTGCCGCTGACGGTCACCGGATCCTCGCTCATGGTCCTGACACTCTGGCAGTTCGCAATGCTCGACGCCGGCACTCCGGTCTGGTGGATCGTCACCTTGCACGTCGGGCTCAGTTTCGGGCTCGCGCTGCTCTTCACGCCGGCCTTCACCACCGGCCTGAACCCGTTGCCGCCGCACCTGTACTCGCACGGCTCGGCCATCATGAGCACCCTGCAGCAGGTGGCCGGCGCGGCGGGCACGGCACTGCTCGTGTCCATCTTCGCCTTCGTTTCCGCGGGCTCCGGCCTCGTTGCGGGCATGAATGCCGCATTCCTGACGGCAACCGTCATAGCCGTTGCCGCCGTCGTACTTTCCACCATGATGCGGAAGACGGCAGGAGCCGAAGGCACACCCGCCGCCCACTAGGGCGCGAACGAACACTTAAGCCCCGCCACCGAAGCGCGAACGTACACTTAAGCCCCGGAAAGTCCCGGAAAGTGGGGCTCAAGTGTTCGTTCGCGCTGTGGTTTCGACAGGCCCAACCAGCGGGGGCTCAGCCGGCGAAGAACTCGCTGAGTTCGGTGATGAGCTTGTCCGGGGCGCGGTTGGCGCCGTCGTGCCCGAAGCCCGGCAGGATGGTGTAGCTGGAGCCGGAGAGGACGTCGTGGATCTGGCCGCAGGCCACGCCGAAGTAGGCCGGGCTCTTCTCGCCCACGATGATGAGCGTCTCGAGCGGCAGCGCCAGGAACGGTTCGGCCGGCATGTCCGCCGCGATGATCGCCTTGATCTCCCGGACACCGGTGCGCATCATTTCGCGCATCTGCTTGCCCACCGACGTTCCCGCCGTGAGCTTGTTGGCGAGGGTCATCATGGACAGCGGCATGCGGGAGGAGAAGGCGCTCTCGGCCTCGAGCCCGCGGAGCAGGACCGCGAGGGCACGGTCGTCGTCCCCGGCCGCCGTCGCCCGTTCGTATTCGGCGGTCCAGTCGGCCGTGACGCTGTGGTTGACGGAGACCGCGGGATCGTAGACGGCGAGCCGTTCCACCGGGAGGGTCCGCGCCGCGTGGATAGCCACGGCGCCGCCGAAGCTGTGGCCGAAGACGTCGGTGCTGGCCGTGTGCTTCATGACGGTGTCGAGGTCGCGGATGTCGACGTCCAGGGTGTAATCCCCGGCCTGTTCGGAGGAGGCGCCCCGGCCGCGGCGGTTGAATGTGTGCACCGGCCGGCCGAGGGAGGCGCTGAGTTTCTGCGCGAAGCGGGTGTAGTCCGCCGCCGTCACCATGGAGGCCGTAACCACAACCACGCCGGAACCGGCCGTGGCCAACTCAGCGCCCGTGCTGAACAGCTCGAGCTTGCCGCCGTCGGGTGTGCTGATGATCTCGCGAGTCATGCTCCGAGCCTATCGGAGGCGGGCCCCTGCTGACAGCCAGCGGCTACCTGCGCCGGCGCTTCCTGCTCAGTGGCCGGACGGTTCCGTCAGTGCCGTTCAGGAAGCGCGCCATCCGGATGGCCAGGCGCTTGCCCGGCCGGATCGGCCCCTCGTGCAGCTGGCCGGGAACCACCGCGAAGTCGATGGCCGGCACCGCCGACGCCAGCTGCCGGCCGGTGTCGGCAAAGTATCCCGGGCTCCAGCCGCCGCTGAGCATCAGCGTGGGGGTGGTCAGTTCCATGTAATCCGCGAGCTCAGCGTCGGCGTCGAGCACCGCCCGCATCTCCTTGACGGCCGTCGGCAGCAACTCCCGCATTTCGGCTCCGACGTTGGTCCGGGCCGACATGATGCTCAGCATCCGCAGCGCGCCGAGGGGCAGGTACGACAACGGCCCGGCCGTGGCCAGGCCCTGCACCAAATGCGCCCAGGCATGGTTAAGCTGCCCCTCCGTCACGGCCTGCTCCAGTTCCGGCCGCCAGCGGTGGTCCAGGTTGCCGGAAAGGGACACCGCGGCGTCGTACGTGACGAGCCGGCGCAACGGCATGTTGCGCGCCGCCTGAAGGGCCACGAAGCCGCCGAAGCTGTGCGCCACCACATCCTCCGACCCCGTCGCCTTCATCACGGCGGCGAGGTCCCCGATCTCGGTGGTGACGGAATAGCCGTCCGGCTGCGGCGCGGAACCGGCGCGGCCGCGGCGGTTGTAACAGTGCACCGGCCGGCTCAGCAGGAGGCTCAGGTTGCGCGCGAACGGCCGGTACAGTGCGTCGGTCACCAGTGTTCCGTGGATAACGACGACGCCGGGCGCCGTCACCGGGGCCGGGTCACCTTTCGCGGAGGCACTGCCGGCAGAAGTGCCGGCCATGCTGCCGCCGTGGGCGCGGGTGAGTGTGGCGGGCCTGAAGGAGTGCACCTCAAGCCGGCTGCCGTCGTCGTCCGTCTCAACTGTCCAGGTCTCCACAGCCCGAGTCTATGCCCCACCCCCTCCGGAGTTTTTGTACTGATATCGCGCCCAAATGGCCTTGGAAGTCCGAATATCTGGACAAAAACTCCAAGGTGCGGGGGGCCGAACTCCGATCCGGGAAGTCCCGGTAAACTTGATGACTGTGACTTCCCAAAACACCCCCGCCCCCAAGAACGCCCCAGAACCGCTCGACGCCAGCGAACAGATGCGCATCCGCATGGACAAGCGCGCCAAGCTGATCGAACGCGGGTCGGAGGCGTACCCGGTGGGTGTTGAGCGCACGCACTCGCTCAGCGAGATCCGCGAAAAGTACGTCCACCTGCAGGCCGACGAGACCACCGGCGACGTCGTGGGCGTCACCGGCCGCGTGGTGTTCGTCCGGAACACGGGCAAGCTGTGCTTCGCCACATTGCAGGAAGGCGGCACCGACGGCAAGGGCACCCGGCTGCAGGCCATGCTCAGCCTGGCGAACGTGGGCGAAGAGGCGCTCGCGGACTGGAAGGCCCTGGTTGACCTGGGCGACCACGTCTTCATCAAGGGCGAAGTCATCTCGTCCCGCCGCGGTGAGCTCTCCGTCATGGCCGAGTCCTGGTCCATGGCCTCCAAGGCGCTGCGCCCGCTGCCGGTGCTGCACGCCGAACTCAACGAGGAAACCCGCGTCCGCCAGCGCTACGTGGACCTGATGGTCCGCGACGAGGCCCGCGAAATGGTCTACACCCGCGCCGCCATCACCCGTTCCATCCGCGAGACCCTGTTCCGCCACGCCTACGTCGAGGTGGAGACGCCCATCCTCCAGCTGGTCCACGGCGGCGCCCTCGCCCGTCCGTTCGAAACGCACATGAACGCGTTCGACCAGAAGATGACGCTGCGCATCGCCACCGAGCTCTACCTCAAGCGCGCCGTGGTGGGCGGCATCGACCGCGTCTACGACATGGGCCGCGTGTTCCGCAACGAAGGTGTGGACTCGACCCACAGCCCGGAGTTCACCACGCTCGAGTGCTACGAGGCGTGGGCGGACCAGTTCGTCATGGCCGAGCGCATCAAGGAGATCATCCTGGACGCCGCGGACGCCGTGGGGGCCGGACGCACGCTGCAGACCGAGGCGGGGGAGATCAACCTCGACGGCGACTGGGCCTGGGTGGCCGTATACCCGGGGCTTTCCGAAGCAGTGGGCCAGGAGATCACCCCCGACACCACACTCGAGGAACTGCGAGCCGTGGCCGGGAAGCACGACGTCAAGGTGGACCCCAAGTGGGATGCCGAGAAGCTGGCGGTGGAACTCTTCGGCGAAATCGTGGAACCCACCCTGCTGAACCCCACGTTTGTCTACGACTACCCGCCGTCCGCACAGCCGCTGGCCCGCCCGCACCGCGAGGACGGCCGCCTGATCGAGGCCTGGGACCTGATTATCGGCGGCATGGAGCGCGGCACCGCCTTCTCCGAGCTCATTGACCCGGTCATCCAGCGCGAACGCCTCACCGAACAGTCCATGCACGCGGCAGCCGGCGACGTCGAGGCAATGCAGCTGGACGAGGACTTCCTCCGCGCCCTGGAGTACGGTGCGCCTCCCATGGGCGGCATCGGCCTGGGCATCGACCGGCTGGTCATGCTCTTCACCGGCGCTGGCATCCGCGAAACCATTCTCTTCCCCCTGCTCAAGCCCGAAGGCCACTGATGATGGACTACGTCGCCGTACTGCTGCCCTCGCTGGTAGTTGGCTTGCTCTTTTGGTTTGCAATGAAGTCGATCTTTAACGCGGACAAGGCAGAACGCCAGGCCGAAGCACGCGCGCAGGCCGAAGCCGACGCGCAGGCGGCAGCCGGAGACGATTCCGCAGAACCGCCGAGTAAATCAGACAAATAGCAGGTGACTTTTTTCGCCCCGCGGTTTTCCCCAAGGAACCATTGCGTGTTTTGACGCGTTGCCTTATTGGGGGAGATACTTCAGGTGGAAACATCCTGCTTTTCTGATTACACGTCCTTTCCAAAAGAGAGATTTTTGATGGCACAGAAAGTCAATATCGTCCTCGTGGACGATCTGGATGGGGGATCTGCGGACGAAACCGTTCGCTTCGGCCTGGATGGCGTCGGTTATGAAATTGACCTGTCCTCGGCCAACGCTTCAGAACTGCGGTCATCACTGGAACGCTTTGTTTCAGCCGGCCGCAAAACGTCCGGCGGCCGTCCGACCCGTGCCAAGGCAACGGGAGGACGCAGTCAGGACTCTGCCCAGATACGCCAGTGGGCGCGGGACCACGGTTATACCGTAAACGCGCGCGGCCGTATTCAGGCAGAAATCCAGGAAGCCTACCAAAAGGCCAATTCCTAGCCTGGAGCCCTGACAATCAGCCAGGGCAAAAAGTTCGAAGCAAATGTGCGGCGCCCCCGGTTGACGGGGGCGCTGCGCTTTAACCGGCCGCTGCCGTCCGCATTAATCAGAACCGGCGTTAATCAGAACCGCAGCCAGGCGGGTAATCGATTCCGATGACCACGGGAATCCGACGGTGTGCAAGCTAATCTGCTGCCGCTGGCACATTCCGCGCCGGGTGATTTCCGGCACCCCGCCAAGCGAAACGGTAAATTCACGCCGCGTGCCAGCCGGATGCTATTCAGGCCTTCTCCGGCATCGCGCCGGCAGGGCCGTTAGGCCGGCTGCGCGGACCCGTGCAAGACCCCCGGTTTCCCCTGTGGCGAACAAGCTCCCCAAGTCAGGGTTCCCCCACGTAGCATCAAAGTACGTCGTAGCTAGGAGTGTGGCGAAATGTTTGAGCGATTTACGGACCGTGCCCGTCGCGTAGTTGTGCTTGCCCAAGAAGAGGCACGCATGCTGAACCACAATTACATTGGTACCGAACACATCCTCTTGGGTCTGATCCACGAGGGTGAGGGCGTTGCCGCCAAAGCTCTTGAGTCCTTGAGCATTTCGCTCGACGGCGTCCGCGAGCAGGTGCAGGAGATCATCGGCCAGGGCCAGCAGGCGCCTTCCGGCCACATCCCCTTCACGCCGCGTGCAAAGAAGGTGCTGGAGCTTTCGCTGCGCGAAGCCCTGCAGCTCGGCCACAACTACATCGGCACGGAGCACATCCTGCTGGGACTCATCCGCGAGGGTGAGGGTGTGGCGGCGCAGGTGCTGGTGAAGCTCGGTGCCGACCTCAACCGGGTCCGCCAGCAGGTGATCCAGCTGCTCTCCGGCTACCAGGGCAAAGAAAGCACTGGCGCCGGCGTCGGCCAGAGCCAGGCAGAGGGTACCCCCGCCGGCTCTGTGGTGCTGGACCAGTTCGGCCGGAACCTGACACAGGCCGCCCGTGAGAACAAGCTGGACCCTGTGATCGGCCGCGAGCAGGAAATGGAACGCGTCATGCAGGTCCTTTCCCGCCGCACCAAGAACAACCCCGTGCTGATCGGTGAGCCCGGCGTCGGCAAGACCGCCGTCGTCGAGGGACTGGCCCAGGCGATCGTGCGCGGCGACGTGCCGGAGACCATCAAGGACAAGCAGCTGTACACGCTGGACCTTGGCTCCCTCGTGGCCGGCTCCCGCTACCGCGGTGACTTCGAAGAGCGGCTGAAGAAGGTCCTCAAGGAAATCCGCACCCGCGGCGACATCATCCTCTTCATCGACGAGATCCACACCCTCGTGGGCGCCGGTGCCGCCGAAGGTGCCATCGACGCGGCCTCGATCCTGAAGCCGATGCTGGCCCGGGGCGAGCTGCAGACCATTGGTGCCACCACTTTGGACGAGTACCGCAAGCACATCGAGAAGGACGCCGCGCTTGAGCGCCGCTTCCAGCCCATCCAGGTCAAGGAGCCATCGGTTGCGCACGCGATCGAGATCCTCAAGGGCCTGCGTGACCGCTACGAGGCGCACCACCGCGTCACCATTACCGACGGCGCCCTCGCCTCGGCCGCGAACCTCTCCGAACGCTACATTTCGGACCGGTTCCTGCCGGACAAGGCGATCGACCTCATCGACGAAGCCGGGGCCCGGCTCCGGATCCGCCGCATGACTGCTCCTCCGGAGCTCAAGGAGATGGATGAGCGCATCTCCGAGCTGAAGATGGAGAAGGAGTCCGCGATTGACGCGCAGGACTTCGAGGGTGCTGCCGCGCTGCGCGACAAGGAGCAGAAGCTCATCACGGAGCGCTCCGAGAAGGAACGCCACTGGAAGACCGGCGGCATGGACGACATCTCCGAGGTGGACGAGGACCTGATCGCCGAAGTCCTCGCCAACTCCACGGGCATCCCGGTCTTCAAGCTGACCGAGGAAGAATCCTCGCGCCTGCTGAAGATGGAAGACGAACTGCACAAGCGCGTCGTCGGCCAGGACGAAGCCATCAAGGCCCTGTCCCAGGCCATCCGCCGCACCCGTGCCGGCCTGAAGGACCCGAAGCGTCCGGGCGGCTCGTTCATCTTCGCCGGCCCCACCGGCGTCGGCAAGACCGAGCTCGCCAAGGCCCTCGCGGAGTTCCTGTTCGGTGAAGAGGATGCCCTCATCACGCTGGACATGTCCGAGTACTCCGAGAAGCACACGGTGTCCCGGCTCTTCGGTGCCCCTCCGGGCTACGTCGGCTACGAAGAGGGCGGGCAGCTGACCGAGAAGGTCCGCCGCCGTCCGTTCTCCGTGGTCCTGTTCGACGAAGTGGAGAAGGCCCACGCGGACCTCTTCAACTCGCTGCTGCAGATCCTGGAAGACGGCCGCCTGACCGACTCCCAGGGCCGCGTGGTGGACTTCAAGAACACCGTGATCATCATGACCACGAACCTCGGAACCCGGGACATCTCCAAAAGCGTTGCCACCGGTTTCCAGTCCGGCACGGACACCCAGACCGGCTACAACCGGATGCGCGCCCGGGTCACGGAGGAGCTCAAGCAGCACTTCCGCCCCGAGTTCCTCAACCGTGTTGACGACGTCGTGGTGTTCCCGCAGCTGACGCAGGACGAGATCATCGAGATCGTGGACCTGTTCGTGACGCGCCTGGAGAAGCGCCTCAAGGACAAGGACATGGGCATCGAGCTGACCAAGGCAGCCAAGGTTCTCCTGGCCACCCGCGGCTACG
The DNA here is from genome assembly GCF_000238915.1 of Arthrobacter globiformis NBRC 12137. Classification (GTDB taxonomy): domain Bacteria; phylum Actinomycetota; class Actinomycetes; order Actinomycetales; family Micrococcaceae; genus Arthrobacter; species Arthrobacter globiformis. The sequence continues at coordinate 47,969 of NZ_BAEG01000032.1, forward strand.
ATCCCGCCATGGGTGCCCGGCCGCTGCGCCGCACCATCCAGCGCGAGATCGAGGACCAGCTCTCCGAGAAGATCCTCTTCGGCGAGCTGCACCCCGGCGACATCGTGGTGGTGGATGTGGACGGCGAAGGCGACGACGCGAAGTTCACCTTCGCCGGCAACGCCAAGCCGCGCATCCCGGAAATCGCCCCGAGCGCCTAGCTGCCGGCCGCACTCCAGCGCCAAGAGGCCCCGCCAGTCCCCGAAAGGGTTCAGGCGGGGCCTCTTGCGTCGGTCCGTGGCGGCGCAGTTCTGAAAGCACTGTTTCACTAATAGTGAACCCTGCTGTGATCCAGGGCACAGGAGGTGTTGAATCAGCACATGTCAACTGAAGATGCAGCGATCCTGCGTGAGCAACCGGCGACGCCCTTCCACGACCTCGACCACTACCTGGCGATCCCGCGCGTCAGTGGCCTGGCGCTCAGCCCCGACGGCCGCCGGCTGGTGACCACGGTGGCCACGCTCAACAGCAAGGGGACCGAATACGGCACGGCGCTGTGGGAGCTGGACCCGGCGGGCGAGAAGCAGGCCCGCAGGATCACCCGCAGTGCCAAGGGCGAAGCCGGCGCCGCGTTCGCGGCCAACGGCGACGTCTACTTCACCTCCGCCCGGCCGGATCCGGACAAGGAGGCCGACAGTGATCCCGTCAGTGCGCTCTGGGTGCTCCCCGCAGACGGCGGGGAGGCCCGCGTGGTCCTGTCCAGGCCAGGCGGCGTGGACAAGGTCATGGCGGCCAGGGACGCGAACGCGGCATTCGTCACCGCGTCCGTCCTTGCCGGATCCAGCGACGAGGAGGACGACGCCGAACGCCGCAAGAGCCGCAAGGACAACAAGGTGGCGGCCATCCTGCACAGCGAATATCCGGTGCGCTACTGGGACGCGGACCTCGGTCCTGCCCAGCCGCGGCTCTTCGCCGTGGAGCCGGGGCCCGAGCAGGAAACCGGCAAGCCCGCCACCGTGGACAGCGCCGCGCCCCTCACGCTGCGCAACCTCACCCCGCAGGCAGGGTCCCGCCTCTGCGAGGCCATCTCTGTGGTCAGCCCGGACGGCAAGACCATCTACACGAGCCTGGTGAAGCCATTGCCGAAGGCGGACCTGCGCTCGGTCCTTGCCGCCGTGGACGTCGCCACGGGCACCCTCAGAGTCCTCCTCGACGAGGAGGGCATGAACTACTTCCCGGGACCTGTCAGCCCCGACGGCAGCACACTGGCGGTGGTCAGTGAAAGCGACACAACGCCCCAGCAGGCCCCGCAGGTCAAACTTCACCTGCTCGACGTGTCCGGGGAAGCCGGCCGGGAGGACCTGCAGCCCCTGGCGCACGGATGGGACAGGTGGGCCCACCCGGAGGCGTGGCTACCCGACGGCTCCGCCCTCCTGGTCACCGCGGACGACGACGGCGCGTCGCCGGTTTTCGCCGTCACCGTTGCGGCAGGTGCCGCCCGGGGGAGCGTCACCCGGGTGACGCCGGACGCCGCCGCCTACACCGACGTCGTCGTTTCACCCGACGGACGCAGCGCCTACGCGCTGCGGAGCTCGTATGAGTTCCCCGCCGAGCCTGTCCGGATCGACCTCGCCGCCGGGGATGTCACGCGGCTGCCGTCCCCGGCCGAACGGCCGCAAACGGAGGGGTCGCTGGAGCGCGTGGAGACGACGGCGGCCGACGGCACCCGTGTTCCTGCCTACCTGGCCCTGCCGGCCGGGGCCTCCGCCGAGAGCCCCGCACCGCTGCTGCTGTGGATCCACGGTGGTCCGCTGGGATCCTGGAACGCCTGGACCTGGCGCTGGAACCCGTGGCTGCTCACGGCCCGGGGCTACGCTGTGCTGCTGCCGGATCCCGCGTTGTCCACGGGCTACGGGCAGGGATACATCCAGCGGGGCTGGGGCGGCTGGGGCAAGGCGCCGTACACGGACCTCATGGCCATCACTGATTCGGTGGTGCAGCGGCCGGACATCGACGACAGCCGCACGGCCGCGATGGGCGGATCCTTCGGCGGCTACATGGCCAACTGGGTGGCCGGGCAGACCGACCGCTTCAAGGCGATCGTCACCCATGCCAGCCTGTGGGCGCTGGACCAGTTCGGGCCCACCACCGACGCGTCGCAGTACTGGCTCAAGGAGATGACGGCGGAAATGGCGCTGGAGAACTCCCCGCACCTGCACGTCGAGAAGATCCGGACGCCCATGCTGGTCATCCATGGCGACAAGGACTACCGCGTGCCCATCGGGGAAGGCCTGCGGCTCTGGTACGAGCTGCTGTCCAAGTCCCAGCTTGCCACCGACGACAACGGACAGACGAGCCACCGGTTCCTCTTCTACCCCGACGAGAACCACTGGATCCTGCAGCCGCAGCACGCCAAGGTCTGGTACGGCGTGGTGGAACACTTCCTGGCCAGGAATGTCCTCGGCAGGGACATCGAACTCCCGGCCGACCTGGGCCTGTGACCTCCGGGCCGAAGAGGGCCGTGGCTGTCGCCGTAAGATGGGGGCTGTGACTGACTCCTTCACCGTTCGCCCTGCCCGGACCAGCGATGTCGCTGCCATCAAGAAGCTGGTGGCGCCGCTGGCGGAAGAGCGAATACTGATGGCCAAGGAGACGGTGGCCTATTACGAGAGCCTGCAGGAGTTCCTTATCGCCGAGTCGGCGGCCGGTGAGGTCATCGGCTGCGGCGCCCTGCACGTCATGTGGGAGGACCTCGCGGAAGTCCGCACGCTGGCGGCCTCGGATGCGTGGCGTGGCAAGGGCGTGGGGCACGTCCTGGTCGAGAGCCTCCTGAAACAGGCAGAGGCGCTGGGCGTCGCGCGGGTGTTTTGCCTGACCTTCGAGGTGGACTTCTTCAAGCGGCACGGCTTCGAGGTGATGGCCGACCAGTCGGCCGTGGACCCACAGGTGTACTCCGAGCTGCTGCGCTCGCACGACGAAGGCGTGGCGGAGTTCCTGGACCTCGCGCGCGTGAAGCCCAACACGCTCGGCAACACCCGGATGATCAAGGCTCTCTAGAGCCCGCACTGACCTCCTCGCGGCTGTACTCCGCGTCCGCCAGCCCCGGCTCGGCCTGCCCGTCCGGGTAGATGCCGCGGGGTTCGGACCGTTGCCCGCGCCGCCAGTCCGGCGGCTGCAGCTTCGGGAGGACCTTGGCGAGGGCCAGTGCCGCGTACATCACCGTGTTCACCGCCACGAAGGCGGCCATGAAGCGGAACCAGTCGGTGAAGAGCAGCGCCTCGGGCACGAGGATGCCTGCTGGTACTGCTGCTGCGATCATGCTCAGCCCGCCTTTGCCAGGTGCTTCCAGCTGGCCTCCCGGCCCACTGACATGTCGATGATGCCCTTCACGTAGACCACGTTGAGGAACATGTCGAACATCAGTTCCGGGACTACGGTCATCGCCAGGAGTCGCGCCCGCCAGCCTCCGCGCCAGACAGTGACCACGCGCTCAAAGGAGAAGAGCAGCCCCAGTCCCAGCCAGAAGGGGAACCAGATCCAGGTGTCCAGCGCGAGCACCGTCAGGAGGATCAGCATCAGGTAGGAAGTCAAGGCGATGACGCCGTAACCGAGGCCGAACTGCTGGGCCCAGTACCGTGCCGTGGGCGGGGTCAGGCCATATGCTCCCAGGTTTTCCAGGGCACCGCGCTGCCACCGCAGGCGCTGGGCCCAGAGCGTCCGCCACGTGGGCATGAGTTCGGTGACCACCGCGCACTCAGACGGTGAGACCATGAGGCCGCCGAGCGACTTCAGGGCGATGGTCAGCTCGTTGTCTTCGGTGAGTGCCCAGGTGTCGTAGACGTCCCCTGCCACGCCGGGCAGCGCAGTGCCGCGGTTCGCGGCCACGGCCCGCAGCGCGGCCGGACGGAATACGGAGGCGGTTCCCGTGAGCACGAAGACCCGGCCCCGCCGGCGCCTCATGTCCCGCGCGTACCTGATGTATTCGTTGCGCTGGAACTGGCCAAGCAGCCCGTGGCCCTGTTCGCCGTAGAAGAGCCCGCCGACGGCCATGAGGGCCCTGTCGCGGGTGAAGTACTCGACGGCGCAGGCCAGGAAGCCGTCGTCGAGCAGGGTATCGGCGTCCATCACCATGACCAGATCGTTGTCGCCCTGCCCGGGGAGCAGTCGCTTCAGCGCCTGGTTCAGGGCACCGGCCTTCTTTTGGCTGTTGTATACCGTCTCCAATACTTCGACGCCGGCCGCACGGGCGACGTCGACTGTCGCGTCGGTGCAGTTGTCCGCGACGACGATGATCCGCTGCGGCGGGTGGGATTGGGCAAGAAGCGACGCAAGTGTCGAAGGCAGCGACGCTGCTTCATTGTGCGCCGGGATGAGTACGGTGAGGGTGACCGGTCCGGTGTAAACGCCCCTAGTCTTTGCCATCACGATCCGGGGCGCCAGTGGCTGTCCAGGGCTTGCTGACCGGCGCGCCTTCAGGGAGATGTGCCGGTCGGCCAGCGCGATCCCGGCAATGAGCAGGAAGGCGACGGCGACCGACGTCGTCAGCAGCCACGGCGCCGGGGCTTCGGCGACGTAGAGCACGCCCCAGATCCCCAGCAGCATGCCCTTGCTCGGGGCGGACACCGCCGGCGGCACGGTGGCCGTCACCGCCAGCCACAGCAGCGCGGCTGTGCCGGCAGCCGCCAGGGCGATGATCATACCGGCGGTCTTCTGCAGCGTGCGTGGCGGTTTTATGTTCACTCCATCCGGTGCGGGCTGACGTGGTCGTCGATCTGACCGAGGCGATCGTTGCAGGACCGTCTCGGGTTTCCCGCGGGAACCGATCAAGATCGGATCAAAATTGCTGCGTGATACCCCTTTCATTTTATAAATTTGCTGGATAAACTATCGGGGAACCGGAAGGGGCAGCATTGGGGGCTGCCCCTTCCGCCATTTCCGAACTTCCCCGCAGCCGGTGCCGGTAGTAGGGTCAAAGCACATCCTGACCGATGTCAAAGAAGCACCGAGAGCCCAGGAGCCGGCCGTGAAAAAGCTCATCAATGACCCCCGCGCTGTAGTCGATGAATCCGTGGAGGGATTCGGCCTTGCCCATGCCGACCTCGTGACCGTCAGCGCCGACCCGAAGTACGTCACCCGCAAGGATGCCCCCGTTGCAGGCAAAGTGGGTCTGGTATCCGGGGGTGGCAGCGGGCATGAACCGCTGCACGCCGGCTTTGTGGGGCGTGGCATGCTCGACGCCGCCGTGCCCGGCGCCGTCTTTACCTCACCGACCCCCGACCAGATCATTCCGGCCACGCTCGCCGTGAACTCCGGTGCCGGCGTGGTCCACATCGTCAAGAACTACACCGGCGACGTGCTGAATTTTGAGACTGCGGCGGAGATGGCCCAGGCGGAGGGTGTGGAAGTCCGTACCGTGCTCGTCAACGACGACGTCGCAGTGGAGGATTCGCTGTACACGGCCGGGCGCAGGGGGGTGGGCGGCACGGTGCTGGTGGAGAAGATCGCCGGTGCCGCAGCAGAGCGCGGTGACGACCTCGACGCGGTAGCGGCCATCGGCGACCGCGTGAACCAGAACGTGCGGACCATGGGCGTTGCGCTCTCGGCCTGCACGGTGCCACACGCCGGATCCCCGAGCTTTGACCTTGAGGACAACGAAATTGAAATCGGCATCGGTATCCACGGCGAGCCGGGCCGGCACAAGATCGCCATGGAAAACGCCGACGGCATCACCAACCGCCTGCTGGAACCGATTCTCAGCGACCTCGGAACGGCGTCGGGGGAGAAGGTGCTCCTGTTCGTCAACGGCATGGGCGGAACGCCGCTGAGTGAGCTGTACATCGTCTACCGCCGGGCCGCCCAGATCCTGGCGGAGCGCGGCATTGCGGTGGAGCGTTCCCTTGTCGGGAACTACATCACATCCCTTGAGATGCAGGGCTGCTCCGTCTCCGTGCTGCGGCTTGACGACGAGATGACGGCCCTCTGGGACGCGCCTGTGCACACGCCTGCCCTGCGCTGGGGAGTGTAGCAGTGGGGCTGGACGTGACCTGGGCCGTCAAATGGCTGACGCTGTCCGCCCAGGCAATGGCGGAACACAGGGTGGAACTCATCGAGTTGGACAGGGCGATCGGGGATTCGGACCACGGCGAGAACATGGACCGCGGCTTCCAGGCGGTCCTCGACAAGCTGGCCGAAAGCCCTCCTGAGACCCCCGGTGCGGCGCTCAAGCTGACGGCCATGGCGCTGATGTCGAAGGTCGGCGGTGCTGCCGGCCCGCTCTACGGCACGGCCTTCCTGCGGGCCGCGACCACTCTTGGGGATGCCGCGTATGTCGACGCCCCGGCGCTCGCAGCAGCACTCGCAGCGGCGAGGGACGGCATCGTCGCCCGGGGCAAGGCGGAGTCGGGCGACAAGACGATGGTGGATGCCTGGACGCCGGCCGCTGATGCGGCGGCGGCAGCCGCGGCAGACGGCGACACCCTGGCAGTCCTCATCGCCGCGGCGGAAGCTGCCGAGGCCGGTGCCGTGGCCACGGACCCCCTGGTGGCGCGCAAGGGCCGGGCCAGCTACCTCGGGGAGCGCAGTGCAGGGCACCGTGACCCCGGGGCGGCCTCGAGTGCCCTCATTCTCCGCGCCGCAGCCGGAGCCGCCGCATGACGGTGCGGATCGTGGTGGTTTCGCACAGTGACAAGATTGCCGACGGGGCCGTGGAACTCGCTGCCCAGATGGCACCGGACGTGATGATGGTTCCGGCCGGCGGAACGTCTGACGGCCGGATCGGCACCAGCATGGACAAAGTGATGGCAGCACTGGAAACCGCGGCCGGAGGCGACGGCGTTGTGGTGCTGACCGATCTGGGGTCAGCAGTGATGACGGCGGAGTCCGCCATGGAGTTCGCCGAGGGCGGCGCCCCGGTGCTACTCGCAGACGCCCCCATTGTGGAGGGCCTCGTGGCGGCCGCGGTGGCAGCCCAGGGCGGCGCCAGCGTCCATGCTGTCCGGCGTGCCGCCGAGGCCACGCACGGCTATCCTGCGTCCCGTCCCAAAGCCGAGGACCATGTGGCCGCGGGCGGCCCGGCGGTCTACGGCCCGGCAGCGGGAGAGCCGGCAGCACCGGCCGCCCCGGATGCCAGCGGCGACTTCGAGCTCGTCAACCTCGCAGGCATGCACGCCCGGCCAGCCGCTAAGATAGCCGGCGGCCTGTCGGCGCTGGACGCGGAGGTGACGGTGAACGGAGTGGATGGCGCCTCCATGACGGGGCTGATGACACTCGCCGCCGGCAAGGGCTCGGTGCTGCATGTGGAAGCGTCCGGACCCGACGCGGAGCGTGCCGTCGCGTACGTGGCGGGGCTGGTCAGGAAGGGCTTCGGGGAACCCTGATGCGGATCAGCCCGGGTTACCTGTCCTGCCTGAGGCCTGCCGCATCCAGCACCACGGAAGCGGAGACAAACCGTCCGCACTGTTCGCCAAACGGATAGCTGGCCTTGGGTTCGAAGTGCAGCGTGCGCGGGGGCAGCGGCTTGCCGTTGGCGTAAGACCCGCTTGCGGTGACGTCGATGGGGGAGTCGCCCAGGGTATCCAGTTCAAGCAGCCCGCGTTGGGTGCCGTCGGGCTTGGACGTTGCCGAACACGCGCCGTCGGGCCTTGAGTCATCGGCGCAGCCCAGATCCACCGGGACGGAGCCCGGTACAAGGTCAACGGTGTCCTCTTTGCACTTGCCGTCCTGGCAGGCCTTGAGGTGGAGCGTTTTCACTTCTTGGGAGTAGCCGGCCGCCACAGTGACGGCGACCCCGGACACCTGGCCGACGGCCGGGCATGCCGACTCGAAAGCATGGCAGCCCGAGATGAGCGCCGTCGTCGTGATTGTGGCCAAAAGTACCCCTGCCTTGCCCATACTTCAGGGTAGATCCGCCCGTCGGCGGAGGAGCCGGCGGGGCGAAACTGGCGCCCGCATTGTTATTCCGTTCCCGGTGCTGGGTGCCTAATTGAGACCAAAATACCTTGAGACCAAAGTCCCCGGCGCGGAGTTGGGGCTACGCCGTGCCTGTTCCTGTCAGGCCGGCAACCTGTAACCGCCCTGATGCAGCTCGGCCAGGCCGTCCTCCAGCAGGCCCGCCAACGCCCGTTCCAGCTGCTCCGGCGCGCAGTTCAGCCGGTGCAGGGCGGCCAGCGGCACGCCGATGCCGGCGGCTTCGAACCCGAGGTCGGCCGGGGCCTGCTGGAACATCTCAGCCGGCACCGGCGCGTCTGCCAGCCGGAGGACGGCCATCACGCCGCCGCGGACCTGACGGTCGGTGCCGTGCCACGCCTGGCCCTTGGGCGTGTACGCCGGCGGCGGCTCGCCGGCGGCGAGCCACGCGCACCGGTCGCGCACCGGGCACGCAGGGCACTTGGGTGCCCGCGCCGTGCACACCAGCGCCCCCAGCTCCATGACCGAGGCGTTCCAACGGACGGAGCCGGCGGCATCGGAGGGCAGCAGCTCCGCGGCAAGCCGCATCTCCGCCGCCGTCAGGGCGGGGGCGGGCAGGGCCGCTCCCGAAAAGAGCCGCGCGTGGACGCGCCGGATGTTCGTATCCACCACTGTCTCGCGGCGCCCAAAGGCAAAGGCGGCGACGGCGGCCGCCGTGTAGCTGCCCACACCCGGCAGGCCGAGCAGTTCCGCGTAGTCCGACGGGACCGTGCCGCCGTGGTCGCGTTCGATGGCGACTGCGGCACCGTGCAGCCTGAGCGCGCGGCGCGGATAGCCCAGCCGGCCCCACGCGCGAACGGCCTCACCCGCAGGTTCCCGGGCGAGCGCAGCAGGCTCGGGCCACCGACGCAGCCATTCCTCCCAGACCGGCAGCACACGCACCACGGGGGTCTGCTGCAGCATGATCTCACTGACCAGCACACCCCAAGGCGGGCAGCCGGCCGCACGCCACGGCAAGTCACGGGCCTCGGCCTCGAACCAGTCCTCCAGCGTGGAGTGGACGTCAATTAATTCGGGGTAATCGGTTGTGGTTTTGATGCCAACACTCTAGTTGAAAACCCCGACGGCGGTTCCCGGCCCGTGCCGTCAACTGGCCTCCTGTTCCTCGGGAGGCAGTCCCTCCCGCCGCGCCGGCAGCCGCCGCACATGGCCGTGCAGGGTTTCACCGCCGCGCCCGTTGGGCGCCGGAACAGCAAGGGCCACCACGAAGCTGGCACTGTTCGGGTCCCCGGAACGGATGGTCAGGCTGCGCGTTCCTTCCGGTATTGAGGGCGCAAAGAACTGCAGCTGGCGGGAGCCGACGGTGGCCACCTCATCCAGTCTGTACTCTGTGCCAAAGTGGTCATGGACAACGATTGCGGGGGTTTGCGGCTCGTCTTCATTGACTGATGCGAGATGCAGGTTCACCACTATCCCGGTGTCCCAGATCTCAACCGCAAGCACCGTGAACTCAATCCCCTGGCTCTGATGTTTGCCAAACGTCAGCGGCAGCAGGACGCGCTCGAGGTGACCGCCAGAAACGTGATCTACCATCAGTGGTCCTCTCCAACTCGGCCCGGTAAGTGGTAACCGGGATTCAATTTTAGTAAGTGTGCTGACAGTTGTCACCCGAATTTGAGTCACGAATTGGACATGGTGCGGCAGGGGCGGCGTGGTGGGGCCGCAGAAAGCCGGCCGTTCCTTAGCCTAGAAGGATGGGCAGGCAAGACACTCCGAACTCCGGCGCGGGCCGGAACCGGCCGCCGAAATCGGCGGCGCAGAAATCCGCGGCACGCAACAGCACGGCACGGAACAGCGCGGCGCCCCGCGCGGGGCGCAAGCCGAGCCCCGCCGTGTACCGCCGCCGCCGGCTCTTTGCCGGTGTGGCGCTGCTGCTGGTCCTGGGCCTGATCGCCGGCGGGGTTGCCACACTCACCAGTCTCCTCGGCGGCGCCCAGCAGGCCTCCTCCGCCCAGGACTCCACACAGGGTCCTTCGACACAGGGTCCTTCGACGGAAGGCGACGGCACCGCCCAGTCCGCGTCCACGGAGTCGGCCAGCCCGACAGCAACCCCGTCCGCCTCGCCCACCTGCGACCAGAAGCTGGTGACGGTCAAGGCAACTACGAACAAGACGTCCTACGCTGCGGACGAAAAGCCAGTGCTGAGCCTCACGGTCAGCAACGGCGGAAAGCTGCCGTGCAAGGTGAACATCGGAACGTCGCAGATGGACTTCCTGGTCACCAGCGGCTCGGACCGTGTCTTCTCCTCCGCCGACTGCCAGGCTGCCAGCACTGACCTGGTCAAGACCATCGCGCCCGGCAAGAGCGAAACCGCGAACTTCCCGTGGCCGCGCAACCGTTCCGTGCAGGGCTGCGAGAATGTCCCGGACGGCACGGTTGCCGGCAGCGGCTACTACGTGTTCATCGCGAAGCTTGGCGCCAAAGTCAGCCCGCCGACGGTCTTCCAGCTCAGCTGACGCCGCCTGACCCATCGGTTGCTCCGTAACGGCCCTATTCGGCGCCCAAAAGGGCACTTGTGGAGCAGCCGATGGGGATTAGAAGGAAGCCCGGGATTAGAGGAAGCGGTCCAGCAGGCTGGCTTCGGCCATCCGGCTGAGGCCCTCCCGGACCGTGCGGGCGCGCTGGTCGCCGATGCCGTCCACGGTCATCAGGTCGTCGATGGTGGCAGCCATGAGGTACTGCAGCCCGCCAAAGTGGTCCACCAGCCTGTCGGCAACCGCTTTCGGCACGGCCTTGAGCCCGGAAAGAAGCCGGTAGCCCCGCGGCTGCACCACAGCGTCCAGGGTGTCGACGCCGCCGGCGAAGCCGATGATCCCCGCGATCTTGCTGAGGTCGATGAGTTCGGTGGGGCCGAGGTTCAGGAGCGCGCTGACCGCACCGTCGATGTCCTCGGGAGAGGCGTTCGGCCCGGCATAGTCGCGGATGATGATGTCGCTGCCCGGGCCGCGGCCCACGGTGAGCTCGTCAAGCTGGAGGGACAGGAGCCTGCCGTCCTCGCCCAGCTCCAGGACATACTGCGAGATCTCCTCGGAAATCCGGCGCACCATTTCCTGGCGCTGCAGGGTCACGGCGACATCGCGCACGGTCACCATGGCCTCGATCTCCAGGGCGGAGAGCGAGCTGGTCACCTGGTCCAGGCGGGAACGGTAGCGTTCAAGCGTGGCCAGGGCCTGGTTGGCGCGCGCCAGGACCTTTTCGGAGCCCTCCAGCACGTGCCGAAGCCCGTTGACGTACAGGGCGATGATCTGCATGGACTGGCTCACCGAGATCACCGGGACTCCGGTCTGGATGGCGACGCGTTCGGCGGTCCGGTGCCGGGTGCCCGATTCCTGTGTTTCGATGCTGGGGTCCGGCACGAGCTGGACGGCCGCCCGGAGTATGTTGCCGGCGTCCCTGTCGCAGATGATGGCGCCGTCCATCTTGGCCAGTTCGCGGAGCCGGGTCGGTGAGAAGTCGATGCCGATGTCGAAGCCGCCCGAACAGATCGAGTCGATGGTCCGGTCCGAGCCCAGCACGATCAGCGCGCCGGTTCGTCCGCGGAGAATGCGTTCCAGGCCGTCCCGCAGCGCGGTCCCCGGGGCCACCCTCCCCAAAGTCGCTTTGAGCGATTCTTCAGGGCTGCGAGCCATAGATATTCCCTTCAAAGGTGCAGGCGGGGCCTGCAGGTTTGCCGGTTTTCCCTAGTCCGCCGGCAGGATCAAAAGTACTCGGTTTCCCGCATGCACCATCCTAGAGGTACATTACCCCAGCAACCGCACAGGCAAGCCTTAAAGTGCCCCGTCAGAGGCCTGCGGAACAGGCATCCGGAGTGCGTCCGACGGCGGTTGGTTGAGGGGCGCTTTGGGGCCGCCTTCGGTGCGGATTCCGCCGCTGCGATAAACTTGAAGCCTTGGCTGGCAGGTTCCGCCGCCACCTTTTCCAACATTGATCCCCGCGATCGCAGTGAAAGTAGCACCGTGTCCCAAGAAGTGCAGAGCCCCGCCCGAGTGCACGAGATCCACAAGCAGGCCTCCCGGCGCCGGACGTTCGCCGTTATCTCGCACCCCGACGCCGGCAAGTCCACCCTCACCGAAGCCCTGGCCCTGCACGCCAAGGTGATCGGCACCGCGGGTGCTTCCAGCGGCAAGGCCAACCGCAAGGAGACGGTCTCGGACTGGATGCAGATGGAGAAGGACCGCGGCATCTCCATCAGCTCGGCCGCCCTGCAGTTCTCCTACCGGGACACCGTGATCAACCTGCTGGACACCCCCGGCCACGCAGACTTCTCCGAGGACACCTACCGGGTGCTGGCCGCCGTCGACTGCGCCGTGATGCTCGTGGACGCGGCCAAGGGCCTTGAGACGCAGACCATGAAGCTTTTCGAGGTCTGCAAGCAGCGGAACCTCCCCATCATCACAGTCATCAACAAGTGGGACCGCCCCGGCCTGGACGCATTGGCCCTCATGGATGAGATCACCGAACGCACCGGGCTGCAGCCCATGCCCCTGACCTGGGCCGTGGGCATCTCCGGCGATTTCCGCGGCGTCTGGGACCTGCGCAACGACAGGTTCGCGCGCTTCCAGCGGAACAACGCCGGCGCCAGCATCGCCCTCACCGAATACTTCACCCCCGAAGAGGCGGCCGAAAGCCAGGGCAGCAACTGGACGGACGCCGTGGACGAGGCGGGGCTGGTCATCGAGTCCAACCTCGCCTTCGACGTCGAGAGCTTCCACGCGGGCAAGGCCACCCCCATCCTGTTCAGCTCCGCGGCGCTGAACTTCGGTGTCAAAGAACTTCTGGACGCCCTGGTGGACTTCGCCCCGCCGGCCGCGCCCCGGCCGGACATCGAAGGCACCCCGCGTCCTGTCGAGTCCCCGTTCTCCGGCTTCGTCTTCAAGGTCCAGGCAGGCATGAACAAGGCCCACCGCGACCACGTGGCCTTTATCCGCGTCTGCTCCGGCGTGTTCGAGCGCGGCATGGTGGTCACCCAGACCCGGACCGGGAAGTCGTTCGCCACCAAATACGCGCAGCAGGTCTTCGGCCGCGAACGCGAGGTCATCGACGAGGCCTACCCGGGAGACGTCGTGGGCCTGGTCAACGCGTCCTCGCTGCGCGTGGGCGACAGCCTGTTCCTTGAGGAAGCCGTGGAGTTCCCGGCCATTCCGCTGTTCGCTCCCGAGCACTTCCAGGTTGCCCGTTCCAAGGACCCCAGCCGCTTCAAGCAGTTCCGCCGCGGCATCGAGCAGCTCGAGCACGAGGGCGTCATCCAGGTGCTGCGCTCCGACGTCCGCGGTGACCAGGCGCCGGTGCTTGCCGCCGTCGGACCCATGCAGTTCGAAGTGGTGGAGGACCGCATGGCGCACGACTTCAGCGCGCCCATGCGCCTGGAACGCCTACCGTATTCCATGGCCAGGATCTCGACGGCGGACGCCATGCCGGCGCTGGCCAACGTGCCCGGTGCCGAGGTGCTGCTGCGGTCCGACGGCGAATACCTGGCCCTCTTCAACGATGTCTGGGCCCTGCGCCGCATCGAGAAGAACCATCCCGACCTCACGCTGGTTCCTATCGGGACGCACAACCCCGCAAAATAGCGCGCCAACGAGGGGCTCCGGCTCGCGAACGGTCTCCCAACCAACGAAGCAAGGTATCGCCGTGTCCACAAACCAGCCGTCTGCAGCGGCACCTGTAACAGGATCATCCAGTGTCGTCGTGACCGGAATGGGCTCAATGAACCCGCTCGGGGCCACCGTGGCCGAGACCTGGGAAGCGATGCTGGCCGGGCGCTCAGGCATAGCGGCACTGGAGGACGGCTGGGCTGAGGCCCTCCCGGTGCGCATCGCCGGCCGGGTCACCGCCGACCTTGGCGCGTTCCTGGGCACCCGCGAGCTGAAGCGGATGGACCGCTGCGGGCAGCTGGCGCTCGTTGCCTCCCGCGAAGCCTGGGAGCAGGCCGGGAGGCCGAGCGTCGAACCGGAGCGCTTCGCCGTCGTGATCGGCTCGGCCTACGGCGGCATGGACACCGTGCTCGCGCAGGTCAGGGAGCTGGACAACGGCGGCCCGCGCAAGGTTTCCCCGCACACCCTGACCCGGCTCATGGTGAACGGGCCGTCCGCATGGGTTTCCATCGATCTCGGTGCCAAGGGCGGGGCACGCACTCCCGTCAGCGCGTGTGCGTCCGGGGCCGAGGCGATTGCCCAGGGTGCCGAAATGATCAGGTCCGGGGCGGCCGACGTCGTCATCGCCGGCGGCGTTGATGCCTGCGTCAACGACCTGATCATCAGCGGTTTTTCCCAGATCCGGGCGCTCTCCACGCGCAACGGCGATCCGGAGCGGGCATCGCGGCCGTTCGACCGGGACCGCGACGGGTTCGTCCTGTCCGAGGGAGCGGGGATCGTGGTGCTCGAAAGCGAGGACCACGCCCGTGCCCGGGGCGCGGAAGTGCTGGGCGGCATTGCCGGGGCTGCCGTGACCTCGGACGCGAACGACATCGTGGCCGCCGATCCGGACATGCAGGTGCGGGTCATGGAGAAAGCCCTTGCCTCCGCAGGCCTCCATGGAACTGACATCGGGTTCGTGCATGCGCACGCCACCTCGACGCCCGTGGGAGACCGGCTGGAGGCGCAGGCCATCAAAACCATTGCCGGTAGCCAGGTCCCGGTGACCTCAACGAAGTCCCTCACCGGACATCTGCTCGGCGGAGCGGGTGCGCTGGCCGCCATCGCCACGCTGCAGGCCCTCCGGACCGGCGACCTGCCCGGCACCTACAACGTGGCTGCCCTTGACCCCGAGGTGGACCTCAACGTCATCACCGGCACCGTCAGCGGCAGCACCGCGACGGCGGCACTCGTCAATGCCTTCGGGTTCGGCGGGCACAGCGCGGCGCTCGTGGTCACCCGCGCCTAACTCTTACCCTTTCCTGGTCCGCACCAGCGCCGCCGTACCGGCGGCCAGGCCGAGCAGACCTGCGCCCAGGCCGACGATGCCGAAGGTGTTGTCAGGAGCCGCGACCGGGGCGGTCGACGACGCCGACGCGGTGTCCGCGGCCGTGTCCCCGGTTGCCGTATCCGCTGCGGGCGCCGCCGATGCAGCCGGTGCCGCATGGGAGTGCTCGTCGGCCGCCGCGGTGGTGACGAAGGAGGGGACCGGGTGCTCGGGCTCGGCCTGGCCGCCGGTTTCGGGCTGGTTCCAGTTCACCACCGTTCCGTCGGAGTAGGTCTGTGCAGCAGGCAGGGCCACGGTGGTCCCGGCCTCCGGAAGCCGGCCGACCGAGATAAAGAAGGTCTGGTATTCGTGCTGCCCGAGCTGGTGGGCCGCATCGGCGGTCCAGGTGACCGTGGCGGCGGCCCTGGTGACCTTGGCCCCTTCCACGGTGACGGGAGCGGGCAGGGCTGCCTCGGTGATCTTCGCCGTCCAGCCGTCCATGGGCTTGACCGAAACGGAGGTGAACGGCGTCGCCGTGGGCAGCGTGACGGAGACCTTGATGGTCTTGGCGGTTTCGGACTCGTTGGGAACCCTGAAGGTCAGCTGCGAGAAGCCGCCGGCCGAGGTTGAAGCCGGGTCCACATGGACGTGGGCCGATGCCGAGCCCACGCCCAGGACCATGAGGCCGGCGGCGGTTGAGACGACAGTTACGGTCTTCAGGGCTGCGGTTTTAAGGTCAGAAGTTTTCAGCGCGGAAGTTTTTGGGGTCCGGGACTTCAGCGTCCGCGACGTCCGGGCACGGGTGGTTGAGGTGGTCATGACAGGGCCTTTCATGGGTGCTGCCGCGCTCGCACGGAGGGGCAGCGGGGGTGATGGATGGTCAGGCAGCGTCCCGGCACCCCTCCGCAGGCTGACCAGCCATGCGCAGGAAAGTTAGTGGATGGTGCGCGGGAGGGCCGCCAGGGGCGGACCGCGAAGAGAGTCGTGCCGCAGGTTCCGGCGGTGAGCCGCAACGAAAACCACGGGCCCGGCCGCGGGACGGTGGCTGGCGGGGGTAAACCCGGTAAGCCGGGGAAGCCGCGCCAGCGGGCGGAGCCATGCCAGGAGCTGCCACAGTGCCTCCTCGCCCCGCCGTAACAGCCACGCGGTGGCCAGCATGGCGAGGAGGTGGCCTGCCAGCATGGCGGGTGAACTGGCACCCGCATCCATGGGAATGGATTCCATTGCCGCCGTGCAGTGCAGGCCCGCATGCCCGTAGTGGGCTGGCGGCAACTGGGCCAGCGGCACCTGGGGCAAACACGAAGCGTCGGGGGAGAAGACTGTGAAGGACGCGTGCAGCGTGACCTGGCCGGCGCCGAGCACGCCGAACAGGGCAGCGAACGACAGCTGCCGCCGCGCCAGCCAGGCGGCCGGAGCCAACAGGAGCGCTGCCGTCACGGCAAGTGTCACGGTGTCCGGGAGCTGGCCGCCACCCAGCACGTGGCCGGCCACGGCCAGGGAGACCGCCAGTGAAGTGACCAGGGCTGCGCGGAAGAGGCGCAGGGGACCTCGAGGATCCATCGGTGCCTCCCTCCCAGGCCCGGAACTGCTGCTCTAACATCCCGACCGTAAACACGGCAGCGTGGGAAAACCTTGGGCGCTGCCCCGGCTGGTTGTGCCGCTGGGCGGCCCGGAATGGTGGGCCGGAAAGCTGGGCACGGGGTTGCACCACAGAGGCTGCCCGTAGAATTACCGTGTCGCCCCGCTCTGCCCGTCGATCTTCCGGAAAGGACCGCAGATGATGCCCCGTGCCTCGTTCCGGCTTTTCCGCACCGGGCTGATCGGCTCCCCCGTCATCGGGTTCGCCACCGGCGGGCACCTTGCAGGTGGCGGCCAGCTTCCCTCAGCGGCCATCCTGGCGGCACTGTTCGCCGTGACGCTGGTTCCTGTCGCCGCGCTGACGCGGTTCCGGCTCTCCTTCCCTGCCCTGGTGGCCCTCCTGGGTGCCGGCCAGTTCTGGCTGCACTGGGCCTTAGATGCGCTGGGCGGAGCGGGTGCAGCCGAACCGGAGTCCGCTGCCCTGCTGCCAGGCCATGGCGGCCATGCAGGGGGAGCCTTGGATTCGGCCTTCCCGAGCCCCGCGGTGGCCGAAAGCGCCCATTCCGCTGCGTCCGACGGCGTCATGTTCGTTGCGCACGCCGTTGCCACCCTGTGCACCGCAGTCCTGCTGGCCCGCGGGGAACGGGTGCTGGCAACACTTGCCTCGTGGCTGCAGCCCCTTTTCCGCCGGCACGAGCCCGCAGTTGTTCTTCCCGCCCGCGTCCCGGCGCCTTTCCCGGTTCCGGCCGTCCTCCCGCGGACTCGCGCCGGCGTGCGCCTGCCAACCCGGCGCGGGCCGCCGCTGCCATCGGCCGCCTAGACGGGTTCCTGGCAGAACGGGCCGTTCCGTGATGGACGGCTCCGCTTTTCAGGCAGGGTCCGACGGCGGCGTGCAGCTACCTGCCCGTGCAGCCCTGAGGGTGCATGGGTCCCTGACTGATTTTTTTCGTGAAAGGCATTACCCTCATGAACACCTCCGTTCGCCGTACCCTCGAGACCGCAGCAGCCGCCTCCCTCACGGCCGGACTCCTGGCCGCCGGTGCCGCCGCTGCCTCCGCGCACGTCACGGTGGATCCCTCCGCCACCGCCGAGGGCGGCTTTACCAAGCTGACGTTCAGCGTTCCGAACGAATCCGAGACGGCCAAGACCAACCGGCTCGAGGTGAAGCTCCCCACCGACACCCCGCTCACCTCGGTCTCCGTGAAGCCGATGGACGGCTGGAAGGCGCAGGTGGTCACCACCACCCTGCCCAAGCCCGCGGAGGTTGCGGGCGCAACCGTGACTAAGGCGCCCACCAGCGTGATCTGGACCGCGGATGCCGCCCACCAGATCGGGCAGAACGAATTCCAGACGTTCACGCTGTCCGTCGGCCGGCTTCCGGCTGCGGGCACCACCCTGATGCTGCCCGCAGCGCAGGGCTACACCGACGGAACCACCGTCAACTGGGCGGACGCCGCCGAGGCGGATCACGGGCACGCGTCCGCAACGTCCTCCGCGAACTCCTCTGCCGCGGCTTCATCCGCACCGGCCGAGGCAGACGAGCACCGCCCGGCACCCTCATTCGTCGTCACCGCAGCGGAGACCGCTGAAGGGTCCGCAACGGCGGCGCCGGATGCCGCTCCGGCTGGTCCGGCAACGCAGGCCGCCGCTTCCAACGGCAGCCAGGCCGCCGGCTGGATCGGGCTGGTAGCGGGTCTCCTGGGCCTTGCCGCGGGCGCCACGGCACTGGCCCGCACACGGGCTGTCAAGAAGTAGCCCACGTTCTGGAGCTGCTCAGGGCTTGGTGATGAGCAGCTCCAGGACCTCGGTCAGGTGGCCCACTTCCCTCACGGAAAAGCCTGCCGGGACCGGGCCGGGACCTGTGGGGCTGGAGGGAACAACTGCGTGCGTGAAGCCCAGCCGGTGGGCCTCATGGATGCGCTGGTTGATTCCCGGGACGGGGCGCACCTCGCCGGCCAGGCCCACTTCGCCGAAGGCGATCAGTCGCTGCGGCAGCGGTTTTTTGTGCTTCGCGGACGCCACTGCCAGCGCCACCGCGAGGTCGGTGGCCGGCTCGCTGAGCTTCACGCCGCCCACCGTGGCCACGTAGGAGTCGTCCTTCTGCAGCTGGCACCCGGCACGCTGCTGCAGCACTGCCAGGAGCATGGCCACCCGGGAACTGTCCAGGCCGCTGGTTGCCCGGCGGGGCTGTGAGTTCTGGGTGTCGGCGAGCAGGGACTGGACCTCGGCCAGCAGCGGCCTGCGGCCCTCCATGGTGACGGTGATGCAGGTGCCGGATACCGGCTCCTTGGTGCGCGTCACGAACAGCCCGCTGGGATCGGCAAGGCCAAGGATGCCGTCCTCGGTGAGGTCGAAGCAGCCGACGTCGTCGGTGGGCCCGTAGCGGTTCTTGACTGCCCGCAGCAGGCGGAGACGGGAGTGGCGCTCGCCCTCGAACTGGCACACCACGTCCACCAGGTGCTCCAGCAGACGGGGCCCTGCGATGGAGCCGTCCTTGGTCACATGCCCCACCAGCAGCGTGGTCATGTTCCGGCGCTTGGCCGCCGAAATGATCGAGGCAGCCACCTCGCGGACCTGGGAGACGCCGCCGGAACTGCCCTCCACATCGGCGCTGCTGAGCGTCTGCACGGAGTCCACCACCAGCAGCTTCGGCTCCACCTTCTCCACCTGGCCAAGCGCCTGGCCAAGGTCGGTCTCGGCGGACAAATACAGGGTGTCAGCGATCGCGCTGATGCGCTCCGCCCGCAGTTTCACCTGGGCCGCTGATTCCTCGCCGGTCACATACAGGACACTTTGCCCGGTCCTGGCAAACTTGGCGGCGACATCCAGCAGGAGCGTGGACTTTCCCACGCCCGGCTCGCCTGCAAGCAGGATGACGGCGCCGGGCACGACGCCGCCGCCGAGCACGCGGTCGAGTTCATCCACGCCGGTGGGCAGGTAGGCGGCGGTCGTGGCGTCTACCTCGGCAATGGGGCGGGCTGGCTCCAGAACAGTGGTGGCCGCCGTCGTACGTGCCACCGCGGCGCCGGTTTCCTCAACGGTGCCCCACGCCTGGCACTCACCGCACCTGCCCACCCACTTGACCGTGGTCCAGCCGCATTCCGCGCACTTATAGCCCGGAGCTTTGGAAACCCGGGAAGTCTTTGTAGCCATTGCTCCACACTAACCGGGGCCTGTGACAATGAAGTTCTACAGCGGGGGCAGGACGTCGCGTGCCTCGCGGGAATCGATGCCGGTGGCTTCCAGCAGGTCCACCATGAGCGGCCGGAACAGCATCACCACCGTCTCGCCCTCGAGCTTCTGGACTTTCAGCATCCTGGGGTGCAGCCGCCCCGCGATATCGCTCAGGTTCTGCCGGGCGCTGCGCAGGTGGGCATCACGGGCACCCTCCTGCAGTTCAGCGAGGCCCAGCGAGAGCTCATCCACGGCCGCCGCGGTTTCCTGCAGCACCTCGGCGATGTTTTCGGTGGCTTCGTCGGACAGCGCGGCGTGGTTGATGGAACTGGTGAGCCGGCGTGCGAAGACGCGGCTGTTGCGCAGGGCAAGGTCGATGTACTCGAGCGACTGCTCCAGCCGGTCCAGTTCGTTCCGGTGCCGCCGGTAGGCGGGCGCCAGCGTGGCTACCTCCCCGGATGCCCGCAGCGTGTGCCGCATGGCATCCACCAGCGGCTGGCTGTTCCTGCCCCGGACCAGGGCGTGCCAGGCCCGGGTGGAATCGCTGTCGACCAGTGCTGCGGCGCATTCCCGCAGCACTTCGGCCAGTTCATGGAGCAGTTTCTGGACGTCCCTGCGCGGTTCCCGGCGGGGATCCTTGGGCGCCAGAATGGTGACCAGCAGTGCCACCACGCCGCCCACCACGGCATCGATGCTGCGGGTGAAGGGGCCCCCGGCAGGCGCCGGCAGCAGCACCACCAGCAGCGACTGCAGTGCCAGTTGCGTGGTGAAGATGTTGCCGCTGTCCAGGAAGCGGGCCAGCAGGATGGAGACCAAAAGCACGACGGCGGCCTGCCAGATCCCGGCCCCGAGCCAGTGGAGCAGCATGTCGCCCACGGCAATGCCGATGGTGCAGCCCAGGCCCACCTCCATCACCCTCCGCATGCGCAGGTCGCGGGAGAAACCGAGGGCGATCAGGGCGGACGTGGCGGCGAACAGCGGACCGGTATGGCCCAGGATGAACTCGGCGAAGGCATAGGCTCCCACGGCGCCGAACGTCATTTGGATCGCGGGGACCAGTGAATTCCGGCTCCGGACCATCCCTGTCCTGATCCGGCCGCGGAGGAAGCGTCTGCTGGCGGAGAGTCCGGTCTGGGGCATGGCTTCAGTCTATTGCCGGAGCCGTCGCGAACCGGGAACCCAACGCCCCGGTGACAAGCCTCCCGGGAGCCGGTGCCCCGATGATCCGAAGAGACCCGATCCCAACAGACCCGATGATCCC
>NZ_BAEG01000031.1 GCF_000238915.1 Arthrobacter globiformis NBRC 12137
GCCCATCGGCGTCGTCGGCGCCATCGGCCCCTGGAACTGGCCCATGATGATCACCATCTGGCAGATCGCCCCCGCCCTGCGCATGGGCAACACCGCCGTCGTCAAACCCTCCAAAATGACCCCCCTCTCCGTCCTGGCCCTGATCAAGGTCCTCAACGACGAACTCCCCGACGGCGTCCTGACCGCCATCGCCGGCGACCGCGAAGTCGGCGCCCGCCTCGCCGAACACCCCGCCATCGGCAAAATCATGTTCACCGGCTCCACCGCCGCCGGCCGCGCCATCATCAAATCCTCCGCCGACACCATCAAACGCCTCACCCTGGAACTGGGCGGCAACGACGCCGGCATCGTCCTGCCCGACGCCGACCCCGCCGCGATCGCCGAAGGCCTGTTCTGGGGCGCGTTCCTCAACACCGGCCAAACCTGCGCCGCCCTCAAACGCCTCTACGTCCACACCGACATCTACGACGCCGTCTGCGACGAACTCACCAAGGTCGCCGCCGCCATGCCCATGGGCAACGGCCTCGACGAAAACAACGTCCTCGGCCCCCTGCAAAACAAAGCCCAATACGACATCGTCGCCAACCTCGTCGAAGAAGCCCGCACATCCGGCGCCCGGATCCTGCTCGGCGGCAACCCCGACACCGGCCAACCCGGCTACTTCTACCCCACCACCCTCGTCGCCGACATCGACAACACCAACCCCCTCGTCACCGAAGAACAGTTCGGCCCCGCCCTGCCCATCATCCGCTACAGCACCATCGACCAGGCCATCGAATACGCCAACGGACTCGACGTCGGACTCGGCGCCTCCGTCTGGTCCCCCAACCTCCCCGCAGCCCGCGAAGTCGCCAACCGCATCCAGGCCGGCACCGTCTGGATCAACAAACACGGCAACGTCGACCCCCGCATCCCCTTCGGCGGAGCCAAACAATCCGGCTACGGCCTCGAATTCGGCGTCGAAGGCCTCAAAGCCCTCGGCGTCCCCCAGATCATCAACGGCTAACCCCACCCACCAAACAGCAAGGGCCGCCGCCCCCGCGACGGCGGCCCTTTCTCT
>NZ_BAEG01000030.1 GCF_000238915.1 Arthrobacter globiformis NBRC 12137
GTCCGGCTGGGCCAGGCGGACGGTGCGCCGTCCGCCACGAATCGCCTCTTCGAGGGTCAGCCGAAGCTCGGCTTCGTGGTCCGCCCCCTGCGCCGGGCCTGCTGCTTGCTGCCGAATCCAGCCTCCGAGCAGGTCCTCCCAATCGACGTCGCCACCCATGTCGACGTTGCCGTATCCGCCACGTCCTGGCCGCGGGCCCGGCCGCGGGCCGCCGGACCCCCATCGCTGACTGCCCCCGGCCGGTCCGGCACCGCTGCCGGCATACTGCCGGTAATCGGCGCCGAAACGGTCGTAGCGTGCTTTCGTTTCGGGATCGGAAAGAGTGCTGTAGGCCTCGCCGATTTCCTTGAACCGGTCAGCGGCCTCCGGATCGCGATTGACGTCCGGATGATGTTTCCGCGCCAGTTTGCGGTAGGCGCGCTGGATCTCGTCAGCGTCCGCCGTCCGGGAGACGCCGAGAACGGAATATGGGTCCTTAGCCACGATCAGCGTTCACCGCCCGGCTGACAACAACCGACGCTGGCCTGAGCATGGTATCCGTGCCGCCGTAGCCCGGGCGCAGTACGGTCAGCACCGTCCCTGGGGGAGCCTCGTCCGTTTCCGACACACTGACCGCCTCATGAATCCGCGGGTCGAAGGAAACGTTCTCGGCGTCGATCCGCGGGTAGCCAAGGCGGGACAGGGTATCGATGGCCTGGGATCGGATTGCGGCTATGCCATCGACGAGCGGGTCCCCGGCAGCCGGGGCGTGAGCCAAGGCCAGTTCCAGATTGTCCAGGACAGGCAGCCACGCCAACGAGACCGCTGCGCGCTCCTGTGCCCTTAACTGTGCGCCGTCCCGGGCGGCGCGCTTTCGGACGTTGTCTGCGTCAGCCAGCGCACGGCGCCACAGGTCCTCCATTTTGGCCAGCGCGTCCGCCTGATCCGTCGCTTTGATTTCCCTTTCACCCAGTGTGGCAGCCTCT
The DNA here is from genome assembly GCF_000238915.1 of Arthrobacter globiformis NBRC 12137. Taxonomy (GTDB): domain Bacteria; phylum Actinomycetota; class Actinomycetes; order Actinomycetales; family Micrococcaceae; genus Arthrobacter; species Arthrobacter globiformis. The sequence goes on from NZ_BAEG01000030.1 coordinate 966, forward strand.
GCCTCGTTGCTTCCTGGAGCCTGCCCTGCCTGGTCGCTCATGGCCGTTCCTAGCCGCGGTCGAATTCCGCGTCGACGATGTCATCCTCATCTACATCGTTGGACGCTGCGGGCTGAGATGCGGATTCCTGACCCGCCCCTGCGGTGGCCGCGGAGGCAGCCGAGGCGCTCAGCGCCGACTGCAGCTGCTGAAGCTCGGAAATCAGTTCCCTCGCGGTGCCAACGTCTGCCTGGTTGCTGACGGCGTCTCGCGCCTGACCAACCAGCAGTTCCGCCCGGGCCTTGTCGTGCACCGGGACTGCGTCACCTAGCTCATTGACGGCCCGCTCAACGCGGTAGGCCACTGCATCGAGTTCGTTGAGGGTATCGATCCGCTCCCGGTTCTGCAGGTCCTCGCTTCTGTGGGACTCAGCCTCGGCAATCATGCGCTCGACTTCCTTGGCGTCGAGGTTGGAGCCTTCGCTGATGGTGATGCCCTGTTCTTTGCCCGTGTCCTTGTCGCGGGCGGTCACGTTCAAAATGCCGTTGGCATCCACATCGAACGTGACTTCGATCTGCGGTTCTCCGCGCGGCGCTGGCCGGATATCGGTCAGCTGGAACCGGCCCAGCACCCGATTATCCGCCGCCAGTTCCCGCTCCCCCTGCAAGACCACCACGTCCACGGCGGGCTGGTTGTCGTCCGCGGTGGAGAACACTTCGCTGCGCCGTGCGGGGATGGTCGTGTTGCGCTCGATGATCTTTGTCATCACACCGCCGCGGGTCTCGACACCCAGGGAAAGCGGCACAACGTCCAGAAGCAGGACGTCCGAGACCTCTCCTTTAAGCACGCCGGCCTGGATCGCCGCACCGACAGCCACGACTTCGTCCGGATTGACGCTCATGTTGGGATCTTTGCCGCCGGTCAGGCGCCGGACGACGTTCTGCACAGCGGGAATGCGGGTGGAGCCGCCGACCAAAATCACTTCATCGATGTCGTTGGCGGTGACCTTGGCGTCCGTCATGGCCTGTTTGACCGGATCCATGGTGCGTTCCACCAGGTCATGGGTGATGTCTTCAAAAACGGAGCGCCTAACGGTGGTCGTCAGATGCTTGGGGCCCGTGGCGTCGGCAGTGATGAAGGGAAGGTTCACCTGGGTCTGGGTCACAGAACTCAGCTCGACCTTCGCTTTCTCGGCAGCCTCGAACAGGCGTTGCAACGCCTGGGCGTCCGACCGGAGGTCAATGCCCGCCTCCTTCTGGAAGTCGTCGGCCAGGTAATCGACAAGGCGGCGGTCAAAATCGTCTCCGCCAAGGTGCGTGTCACCCGCAGTGGAGCGGACCTCCACAACGCCGTCCCCCACATCCAGCAGGCTCACGTCAAAGGTTCCGCCGCCCAGGTCGAAAACCAAAACCGTCTCGTGCTGACGCTTATCGATGCCGTAGGCCAGGGCCGCTGCAGTCGGTTCATTGATGATACGAAGGACTTCGAGCCCGGCAATCTTACCCGCGTCCTTGGTCGCGGTCCGCTGTGCGTCGTTGAAGTACGCGGGCACCGTGATGACGGCCTCCGTCACTTTTTCGCCCAGCTGCTTCGCGGCGTCGTCCACTAGCTTGCGGAGAACAAGTGCGCTTACCTCTTCAGGTGCTACTTTCTTACCCTGAACCTGAAAACGCGCCACGCCGTTGTCGTCCGCTACGACGTCGAAACTCACGGCCTTGGCCTCATCCGAGATCTCGTCATAGTGTCGGCCGATAAACCGCTTAGCCGACGTGATGGTTCCTTTGGGGTTCAGAATCGCCTGCCGGCGGGCCAATTGCCCCACAAGCCGTTCCCCGTTGTCCGTATACGCGACAACCGACGGAGTGGTCCGGGCTCCTTCGGCGTTGGGGATAACGCGGGCCTCCCCTCCTTCCCAGACGGCGATCACCGAATTGGTTGTTCCAAGATCAATTCCCACTGCTTTGGCCATGACTCACTCCGGTCCTAGAGGGCGCGCGACCGGTCCTGTGGCGACGTCCGCCCGAGGTTACACCACATGACTCCACGCCCTGTCCTGCTGGGCCAGGCGGCTCACAGGGCTTTTGTCATGGGCCTTATAGGGTTGAGTTTGCCCCTTGCGCGGGAGCGACGGCATGCCCTCAGGGGTCCAAATATGCTCCGAGGAATTGACCTATCAGGATAGGTTCCACAGGCGTATCCTGCGAAGACAGGGTTTATTACACACATTTTGTCCACGAACGAGTCCCTCAGCTGTGCCCAGAGACTGGCAGGTCAACCAAATGTTCGATCGACTGAGGGCCGAGGAGATTCTTGGCAAGGCCGCACACTCTATTTCTGCACTGGAATTCTGCCATGTAGCAGCTCGCTATCTTGTGGTGGACGGCCACCTGCTTTCGAGCCCCGATAGGGCGCCGATGACCCACGACCGCGGTGTCCGCCCGCTCCAAGTCAGGGATGCCACACTCACCACGACAGGCCCGGCGTGGCGATATGCGCTCTCCACATTTGGCGATAGCGGAGAACTGAACGGATGCCTTGTCCTATATGCCAGCACGGCTCCGAATCCCACCCAGATGATCGAGCTACGCGCAACGGCCAGAACAACTGCCCCCGGCCCAGCTGAGGAAACGGCAGGAGCACACCAGCAGGAGCACACGGCCCTGCTCTCCAATGCCTGCGACAGGGACGATCGCCTGCGTATCCTCTCGAAGACGGTACTGCAGCTCGAAACCCGAACCTCGATCCAGAACGCCCTGGATGGCACTCTCACCGCCCCCCTCGGACAAACGACGTCGAGGGAGTCCCTTATCGCGGAAGTGCTGTCAGTGCTGACGGGACGTCCCGTCTGCACTGAGGACGGTTTCGGCAATATCCGCGCCACGGCCGGCACCAACTCCGGGCGCCCGTACCCCCGGCCCAGCGCGGCCGAGAGGTCGCGGACGGTGCAGCTCTGGCTCGCCTTCGGTTTGCCAGTCAAAGAACCCCGAAGGCTCGTGGCGATGGTTCTTCCGGACACTGACGTGCTCGGCGCAATGTGCTTGCTCGAGAACGGCAGACCCTACACGGCCGACGATGTCTTCGCCTTGGAGTATGGAACGCGGCTCTTGCAGGTCGAGTTGTCGCACCGCCGCAGCATTGCCCAGCTGGAACTGAAGCTGGGGCGCGACCTGGTGTATGAATTGGTGTCCGGAATGGATGAAGAGACCGCAGCCACGCGTGCCGAGGCAATGGGATATGACATCACCGGTCCGCAGCATGTCATCGTCGCTCAGTGGCAACCTCTTCGAACGGACGATACGGTCGTGGTCGCCCTGCGCAGGACGCTGCGGGAGCTCCAGACCCCTGCGCTCGTTTCACGGCGTTCGGACATAACACTTGCCGTGGCTGCCGGAGATCCTCTCGACACAGAGCTCTTTACCGTTGCGGCAAGGACTCTGCGCAGCGCTACCGGAGCTGTAGGCATCGGAGGTCCGAGCCACGATGTCACCCAGCTCCCACGCTCTTACGCGGAGGCCCTGCGTGCGCTGCACACCCGGGTACATTCCATCGACCCCTACGGGCTCACGCGCTACGACCAACTTGGGATCTACCGCATCCTGGACATGCCCGGCAGCGAAACTGACCTCCCCGGCTACGTCGAGGAGTGGTTAGGCGCACTGCAGAGCAACGACGCCCGCCGGGGATCCGATCTGGTGCACACCTTGGCGCAGTATCTGGATCACGGCGGCAACTACGACAGCACGGCCGACAGCCTCGCCATTCACCGGAGCACGTTGCGATACCGGCTCAAATCTATCCGGCAGATCACCGGTTTTGACCTTGCTGACCCCGAAACCCGCCTCAACCTGCACGTTGCCACGCGTGCCTGGCGCCTGCGATCAGCACGGCAGCGTTGACGGATCAGATCAAGCTGAAGCGCCCACCAGTTGCCTGCGATTGGACCTGAGGGAGTCAAATACGGGCGGTTTTTAGGCGTCCCGGGGCCATGCGTGCGCGATGACGGCGGAGGAGACTCAAACTGAAATATGTTGCCGTAGACAGCCAGAGAAGGCAGCGGGAATCCCATGAGTATGAGCAGACCAACAGCCGCCGAGGGCAAGGCCTCGCGCCCGTCTCCAGGACGCAGGAGGGCGTGGACCGCCATTCTCGGCGCTGGGTTGCTCATATTCGGATCAGCGTGCACAGGTTCGCCTCCGGCTCCGGCATCACAATCCGCCAGCGCTGAGGGTTCCAATTCCACAGGGGACCTTTCAGCCGTTCCTGGGATAGTCAGAGAGGTCGAGCCCTCTGTGGTCACGATCCAGACATCAGGCGGCATCGGCAGCGGAGTGGTCTACCGCAGCGACGGCACCATTGTCACGGACGCCCACGTGGTGGAGGACCAGCAAAAGAAGCCGTTCAAGAGCGTCCGGATCCGCTTCGCGGACGGATCTCAGGCTCAGGCCACCGTCGTCGGAGTTGACGACCCAACCGATGTGGCTGTGGTGAAGGCTGACCGGGACAACCTTCCGGCCGCCAAGTTCTCGACGACGCTTCCCGAAGTTGGACAGCTGGCGGTTGTTATTGGCAGTCCGCTGGGGCTGGAGCAGACCGTCACGGCGGGCATCGTTTCCGCACTTCACCGCAATATGCCACCGTCAGAGGGAGCACCGCAGGGGCTAATCGACCTCATCCAGACGGACGCGCCCATCTCCCCGGGCAATTCCGGTGGAGCCGTGGTCAACAGCAATTCGGAGATCATCGGGCTCTCAGAAGCCTATCTGCCGCCCAGCTCGGGCGCCGTCTCGATCGGGTTCGTAACTCCCGCGGCGACCGTGATCGATGTAGCGGACCAGATACTGAAGAGCGGGGTGGCCACGCACGCGGTCCTTGGGGTTATTCCGACCGACATCTCTCCTGAGGTCGCAAGCCGCTTTGGCCTCCCCACGACATCGGGCGCGCTGGTCATCGAAGTCGCCCAAGGAGGACCGGCAGCCAAAGCGGGACTGCAGCCAGGAGACATCATCACCCAGTTCGACGGGCAGAAGATCGCCAGTGTGACCGATCTCCTGGCCGCTGTCCGCAAGAAGGACCCGGGGCAGCAGTCCGACGTCGGGTACCAGCGCGGGCAAGAAACAAGGTCAGCGAAAGTCACGCTGGGGAGCACTGCAAAAGGATAGACCCTGTTCGAAGGCCCCGGCCGGCAAGTTACGAGCGAACCATTTCCAGAATCAGAGGTCTGGCTATGTCTGAAACACTGCCACAACAATTGTTTAAGGGATCAGGAACTGCGCTGATTCTCCGGGGCATTGCGGCCGTTCTGTTCGGCATTTTAGTTGTCGTCTGGCCCGATGCGTCCGTACTCGCACTGGTGATCCTCTTCGGAATCTACGCTGTCTTTGACGGCGTGACTAACATCGTGCACTACCTCACGCGCAAGAGGCGCCGGTCCGCCTGGCAACTGGTAGGCGGCATCATCTCCGTGCTCGCGGGCCTCGTCGCGTTCGTCTGGCCGGGCATCACCGCCCTTTCGCTCGCACTCGTAATCGGCGTGTGGGCGGTTATTCTCGGTATCACCCAGATGGCCCTCGCCTTCGAAGTCAAAAGGACGGTTGGGCTGTGGTGGCTCTGGCTGATCACAGGCATCGTCACCACGTTTTTCGGCCTCTTCCTAGTCATCTTTCCCGGCCCAGGCATCCTGAGTCTCCTGGGTCTGCTCTCGTCCTTCGCAATTCTCTTCGGAATACTTCTGATCGCCTCCGGAACCGGACTGCGCCGGCTGGGCGAAAGCCCCGATACAAGGCTCTCGATGGGCTAAAAGCCTGTCAACGGGGGCAAGGCCTTCGGGCTTGCGGGAGGGCCTGATCCCTCTGCCTGAGCCCGGACGGTCGGACCGACAAAGGAGCCAACATGATTCCCGGATTTCCTGATCCGCATCTGGCACGGATTCGTCCGGTTCGCGTGCGAACACCGCAGGGCTGTGAGGAATGCCTGTCTTTGGGCACTGCCTGGGTTCATTTGCGTTTATGTCTCACCTGCGGCCACGTCGGGTGTTGTGACTCCTCACCCATGCGGCACGCCAGGGCCCACGCCAACGAGTTGCACCCAATCGTTCGTTCCCTGGAGCCCGGCGAGGATTGGCGCTGGTGCTACCCCCATGAGACGTTCGTCTAGAGTGCCGGAAGGCGCGACCAAATGATGGAACCTGTCGAACGCTCGACCCTGACCGAAACGCCGGATGACTCCGGCGCCTATCCACGGCTCGGCCAGGCCCAAATCGAATTGTTAGGCCGTGTCGGCACCAGGCGGGCCACTCAGGCCCGCGAAATCCTCATTCACGAGGGAAACCTCGACACTGACTTCTTCGTCATACTGCAAGGCACGGTACTGGTCGTGGAGGGACTGCACGCCGCCGGGGGCAGGCAGCCTGCCGAAGCGGGCACTGGCACGCGAATCCTCGAAGTTCACGGTCCCGGACGGTTCCTCGGGGAATTGGGCCTGGTCGAGGGGCAACCGGCCTTTCTCAGCACTGTGACCGCCGAGGCCGGTGAAGTGCTCCAGATTCGCGGGGACGATCTGCGCCGTGTGGTGCTGACGGACGCCGCGGTAGGCGAGACCATCCTGCGGGCATACCTGCAGCGCCGAATCCTGCTGATCAGCGCGGGCGCGGGCATCCGCATCATTGGATCCCGCTTCAGCCGTGACACGCTTCGCCTCTTGGAATTTGCGGCCGCCAACCGCCTGCCTCACCGGCTGGTCGATCTGGAAGAGGACGAGCAGACGCAGACGATCCTGAACCGGGCCGGGATCCTCGAGACTGACCTGCCCGCAGTGGCGCTAAACGCCTCGCAAGTCCTCCGAAACCCCTCCAACACAGATCTGGCCCTCGCCATGGGCCTGCGGATGGTGAAAGAGCATTCTGGCTCATACGATCTCATGGTGATCGGGTCCGGCCCGGCCGGCCTCGCGGCCGCCGTCTACGCGGCGTCCGACGGGTTGTCCGTCGTCCTCAAAGAAGCCTTTGCGATAGGTGGGCAGGCCGCCACATCCCCGCGGATCGAGAACTTCCTGGGGTTTCCCGCCGGAATCTCCGGTGGAGAACTCACTGAAAGAGCGATCATTCAGGCCCGAAAGTTCAGAGTCCAGATCAACGTGGCCTGCAGGGCTCGCACCATCGCGTTGCGGGACGGCGAGTTTCGCGCCGAGTTCAACGAGGGCGGCCCCGCAGTGTCACGGGCCGCGCTGCTCGCTACCGGGGTGCATTACCGCCGACTGACAGTCCCCGGGCTGGAGGAATTCGAGGGGATCAGTGTCTTCTACGCCGCCACTGTCCATGAGGCCAGGCTCTGCGGACTGCAGCCGGTGGCCGTCGTCGGCGGTGGAAACTCAGCGGCACAGGCCGCGCTTTTCCTGGCCGGAACGGGAGCACCAGTGCGGCTGTTGGTGCGCGGGGCGGACCTCCGCGCGGACATGTCGAGGTACCTCGCGGAACGGATTGAACAAAACCCGGGCATAGAGGTGCTGCTGGGGGCAACCATCGTGGGAGTAGCCGGTTCAGGCGCCCTTGAACGGATCATCGTGGAACTGGGAGCCACAAGCGAACACCGCACCTTCGACTCCCGGTACCTCTTCATTTTTATCGGGGCCAAGCCGCACACAGAATGGCTGCAGGGTACGCTCGCCCTGGATGACCACGGCTTTGTTCTCACCGGGGCTGATCTCGAGGAGCTTCCTTCTGAGTTCAGCCATCTGGGCCGCAGCCGGCTACCCTTGGAAACCAGCGTCCCCGGCATGTTCGCGGCCGGTGATGTCCGGCATGGATCAGTGAAACGCGTAACGGCCGCGGCCGGTGAAGGCTCAACGGCAGTGGCCATGATCCACGAGCACCTGCGTCTCCTTCGGAATGGACCGGCCAGTGTGCGCGGGTGAACGGCAGCGAAAGTGGCAGGACAGTGCCTGCCCTAGGTGTGACATAAAGCATGGGCACTGAACCGTAGGAGGCCGCGCGTGCCGGAAAGTTCAGGTGACGTGAACCCCACCAGTGCACGTACGCTGGGCGTGCTCGCCGAACCGGAGGTCACCGCCGAGTTTGCCGAGCGTAACGGCCGCGAAGTGGGCCATCTGCTCAACCTTGCCGATGAGCGCCACGACTGGTCCGTGATCATCGAGTACCAGGATTTTACGGCTGGCAATGGCTTGGCGCCGATGCTGGACTCCTTGGCAGCGCACCGGATCCGCCGAGCATGGGATGTCATGGTCTGCCTGACCGATCTTCCGATTCGTCTCGAAGGCCGCACTGTGGTCGCGGAAGTCGCGCTCGGGGAGTCGATTTCCCTGGTTTCCGTGCCCGCGCTCGGCGCCGTCAACATCGACCGCCGGGTCCGCACTGCCGTCGCCGACCTCGCGTGGGCCATACACCGCCACTTCGATCCGGACGATGACATCAGCGAATTCGGTCCGCCCTCACTGCACCAATCGCGGCATATCGAGACCGCGGTTCTTGACGACGGGCCAATTGGGTTCCGCTACGTCTCGGCACCCCGCCTCGGCCGCGGACGGTTGCTGGCGGGCATGCTGCGGGCGAACCGTCCGTGGCGGCTGGTCTTCGGATTGAGAAGCGCAATGGCGGCCGCGATCGCCACAGGCGCCTTTGCGCTTGTCACGAACACAATCTGGCAACTCGCAGACCTGCTAGGGGCGCCGAGGCTGGCTTTGCTGACGGTTCTTGCTATCAGTTCGATGGTGTTCTGGATAATCACCCAACACGATCTGTGGGAAAGCCCCCGGCGCGACGATCTCCTCGAACGATACAAGGCTTCCCTGTATAACACTTCTACAGTGTGGTCGTTGATGATCGGCGTCGTGATCAGCTACGTCCTGCTGTTCGTGGTCGTGCTGTTGGCCGCGGCTTTTACCATCGACGACGGCCTATTGGCACTGACCCTGCAACATCCCGTGGCTGTTTGGGATTTTGTGGAAGTGGCCTGGATGACGACATCAGCGGCGCTCATCGGTGGAGCGTTGGGCTCGGGATTCGAGTCCAAGGACGACATTCTTCGGGCGGCGTACGGCCAACGGGAACGTCATCGTCGCCAGTCGGTCGCCGAGGGCGAATAATCCGGCACTGCCGGAAGCAGCCCTGAATGCCCCTGCGCGTGGCTCTCGCTCGAAGTTGGCGAGTGCTAACCGTTTGCTTGCAGTGGATCGCGAGGCCAACCACGTCCCCGGGCGTTTGTGCCGGGGCTGCCTACTTGGGGATTGTGATACCCAGTCTGGCCATGCGGCGGTAGATGGTCGCCCTGCTGATGCCCAATTCGGCTGCCGCCCCGCTTACTGTAGCCCCGTGCTTGGAGAGACAGCGGACGATCTCATCACGTTCCATCGCCTCGATCCGAGTCAGGTGCGGGCTGTTCCCCCCACCCAGAAGGTATGCAGGCAGATGGCTGACGTCGATGGTCTCCGTCTGGACAGCGGCGGCGTGGATGACGTTGAAAAGCTCGTCAATGTTGTCCGGCCAGCTATGGGCAAACAATGCTTTTTCTGCGGCGGGAGTGAAGTTGATTTCCCGCAGGCGGGTTTGGCGGGCAGCGTATCTGGCCAAGTGCAGGACATCCTCGCCGCGTTCCCGCAGGGCGGGAACGGAAATCACCGTATCGACCATGCCTGCCAAGGGCTGCGGGATGCCGTCGTGCTTCGCAGCTGTAACGGCCCAGGCTAGCGGTGGCGCGCTCCCGCTCTGGGAGACGGGAAGTGCCCGAACTGCGCTGCGGGCTTGGGCGTGGAGTTCTTGTGCTGCCCACGCGGGCAACAGGTCTACGTTTTCGACTATGACAGCGGTTGCTGGTTTGCCCAGTTCGGGGGCCCACAAGGACAGCCAGGCGTCGACGTCGCCGGGCGCGGGGGCGGCCGCTGAGATGATACGGCTCGCGGGGTGAATTCGCCGCAAGGCCTGCGCCAGCAGAGTTGCGCGCCCCGTACCCTGCTCGCCTACGGCGGCAACAACCCGTCCGGCCGCCAAGGCCTGAGACGCCTGATCGAGGGCGTTTGTCCAAACTGAGGACATTTTCCGCACTGTTCCGGCTGCTGGCTCGAGTTTGCCTCTCTGGATGCGGAAGACGCCGCCCTTTGGTCCGGCCTTTTCTTTGCGGCCCTGCGACCTTGCGAGCATCAGGGCCGAGGTGTTGCCCGCAGCTGATTCTGCCAACGCCAGGAGCAATTGCGGGGATGACCGGGACCATGTGGTGATGTTGACACTCCCTTCCAGCAATCCGCTGACCGGATCGAAGACAGGAACTGCCGCGCAGGTGTAAGTCCGGAGGCTGGCACTGTAGTGTTCTTCAGCGCGGACAAGGGTCGGGATGCGGTCCGCCAGTGCTAATCCCATGCCGTTGGTCCCGGCCTCCCTTTCGGAGAATGCGAACCCCGGCGCCAGATGGACCTTGTCGAGCGCCCGCAAAAGGGAGGTGTCTCCGCTGAAGCGGTTGAGGAGCAAGCCGTTGGCATCGGTGAGCATAAGGCTCAAGGGTTCGTTCACCAGAGTGCTGTAGAGGCCGGTGAGCACTTCCTGACCGCACTGAAAAAACAGGGAGTCAGTCCCCGCAGAGCCAGCCCACATCGGATCTACTACTTCGGCGGAAACGCCATATTCCTCGCTCCGCTGCCAGGAAGCGAGGAGGCGCTTGTCAGGAGTGGCGAGCTGGCGGGCGTAATCGCGCGCCGGGCTGACAATCCCCTCGTCCTTGTTCGGCATCATCGCCGTCCTACTCGTCTCCATACTTCGAGGTTACGTTGTCCCGCGGTCCCAGCGGGAAGAGAACCGTCTCAAAATGAGACACACGCCACATGTTGACAGCTGTTCCACCAGCCTACTCTCGATGATGTGGCGACTACGGCAGTCGCCAGAAGGAGACCGGACATGTATAGCAAAGACGGCGAAAACTACTTCATTGTCGACGCCCACATCGCATTGTGGGACGCCCGCCCGGAAAATCAGCGGAATATCCAGGGCAAGCAGTTCATCGATTGCTTCTACGACTACCACCGCAACCTCGGTCCTGAAGAGGAACACTGGTCCTACGAGGAATTCCTTTACCAGGGCGGCGAACGCCTTATGCAGGATCTGTTCGAGGACGGCTACGTGGACCACGCGATCTTTCAGCCGGCCTATCTCGGCGCGTTCTACCAGAACGGATTCGCGCAGGTGGAGGAGGCGTACGGCCTGGCCGCGGCGAATCCGGGCAAGCTCACCTACAACCACTGTTATGACCCGCGCCAAGGCGAGGCCGGCCTTGACCGGCTCCGCGCCGACCACGAGAAGATGAAGTTCAAGGGGGTCAAGCTCTACACCGCCGAATGGCGCGGCGAGTCCCGCGGGTACAAGCTCTCTGATCCCTGGTCCTACCGGTATTTCGAGGAGTGCCGCAAGCTTGGCATCAAGAACATCCACATCCACAAGGGCCCTACCGTCCGCCCGCTGGACCGGGACGCTTTCGATGTCGCCGACGTCGACCACGCCGCCTCAGACTTCACCGACCTGAACTTTGTGGTGGAGCACGTCGGTCTGCCCCGGCTGGAAGACTTTTGCTGGATCGCCACCCAGGAACCCAACGTTCATGGCGGCCTGGCCGTCGCGATGCCCTTCATGCACACCCGGCCACGGTATTTCGCCCAGATCATCGGCGAGCTCATCTACTGGATTGGCGAGGACCGGATCCAGTTCTCCAGCGACTACGCCATCTGGTCGCCCCGCTGGCTGATCGAGCGCTTCGTTGACTTCCAGATCCCGGAAGACATGACCGAGTACGCACCGCTCACCGTGAACCAGAAGAAAAAGATCCTGGGACTGAACGCGGCTAAGATGTACGACATCCCGGTGCCCGCAGAGCTCCAGCTCCCCAACGCGGACGAGACTAAGACGGGACCGCGGCAGCCGGAACGCGCCGACCTGGCGGCGGCGGTATGACAGCGGCACTGACGGAGCGCACCCTCCGGCACAGGGACGTGGCGGTGAGCGCCAAGGACGTCCGCCAGGCGCTGGGGGCCGTGCTGGATCCGGAGCTGGACGAGCCCATCACGGATTTGGGCTTCGTCCGTTCGCTCGAGATCACCGGCTCCCTGGCCGGTGCCGTGGTGACCGTGCACCTGCGGCTGCCCACGTCGTTCTGCTCGCCGAACTTCGCCTACCTGATGGCCTCCGACAGCAAGGACGTGATCTCGGCGCTGCCCGGGGTGGCGAGGGTGGTGGTTGAGCTCGATGACCACCACGACTCTGCCCTCATCAACGCTGGTCTTGCGGCCGACGCAGGGTACCGGGGCACCTTCGGACAGGAAGCCGAGCACAGCCTGGAGGAGTTGCGGTGGACGTTCCGCCGCAAAGCGTACACCGCCGCGATGGAGCGCTGCCTCACCGAACTGCTGCGGGCCGATCCCACACTGGCAGAAGAGAGCGTCGGGACGGTACGGCTTGGTGACCTGCCCGCCGGCCGGACCAAAGACGCTCTAGTACGACGGCGGACGGCGCTTGGGCTGCCGACGCAACCTTCCGCCGTCGTCCTCGTTGACCATAACGGCGTACCCTACATGCCCGACAACGTCCCGATGGCCCTGCGTCGGGCCCGTTCCACCCGCATTTCCATTGACGGCAATGCGCACTTCTGCCGCGGCCTGCTGCGGACACGCTACGCCGGCTCCGGCGCGGACCAGAGCGCGCGGCCCGATGGCGCTGAGCCCGCAGACCACCAAGAACTACTTCCGCTAAGAGTCAAGGAGATTAACCCGTGAGCACCATGCGAGCCGTCCAGGTTGTTGGCTACCACAAGGGCCTGAAAATGGCAGAAGTGCCGGTCCCCGAAGTCACAGGCCCCTTTGATGTCGTCGTCAGAATCGGGGGAGCCGGGGTTTGCCGGACCGACCTACACATTCTTGAGGGCCAGTGGGCGGAAAAATCGCAGGTCCACCTGCCATACACCATCGGCCACGAGAACGCCGGATGGGTGCACGCAGTCGGTAGCGCCGTTACCAATGTGAAGGAAGGCGACAAAGTCATCCTGCACCCCCTCATCACGTGCGGCCTGTGCCGTGCCTGCCGTTCCGGGGACGACGTGCACTGCGAGCAGAGCAGGTTCCCTGGGATCGACACCAGCGGCGGATACGCCGAATACCTCCTGACATCCGCCCGCTCCGTCGTCAAAATCGACGACTCGCTGGAACCCGCCGACGTCGCAGCCCTAGCCGATGCCGGCCTTACCGCCTATCACGCGGCCGCTAAGGCGGCCAAGCGGCTGACCGCTAGGGACACATGCGTTGTTATCGGCGCCGGAGGGCTCGGCCACATCGGGAGCCAAGTCCTCACAGCGCTAACACCGGCCCGCATCATCGTTGTAGACCGTAACCCTGCCGCCTTGGACCTGGCCAAGAAGATCGGAGCACATGAGGGCGTCCTGGCTGACGGGTCACAGGTCGAGCAGGTCCTTGCCCTCACCGGCGGTCATGGAGCCGAGGCACTCATCGACTTCGTTGGCGAAGGCGGCGCGACCGCCCAAGGCATCGCCATGCTGCGCCAGGCAGGGGATTACTACGTGGTGGGCTACGGCGAGAATATCGACGTCCCTACCATCGACATCGTCTCAGCCGAGATCAACATCATCGGCAACCTCGTCGGCTCCTACAACGACCTTCAGGACCTGATGGCCTTGGCAGCACGGGGTGCCGTCACTCTTCATACCCAGAAATATGCCCTCGACGACTTCCAACAGGCGATCAGCGACCTCAACGAAGGCAAAGTGCGCGGCCGGGCCATCCTCGTTCCCTGACGAACAACCGGAGGGCTCGACGCATCAACAAATAGAGAGAATCGATAAAGAGGCTGCAAGTCCCCTGCGCGCTGGCCGTTGGCGGGCTCCCACACCCGTCGTTACACCACCCGCAGACGATCCACACCGGCCCGTCCGTCCGGCCGGAGAACAGAATCCACCGGAAACCCCAGACCGTACCCCCTATCCATCATCGAAGGACCGACGTTCGGCGCCGAACGCATACTTGTTACAGGAGACCATCATGAGGGTGGAAGAATTTCAGACCACAGCGGCGCACCCGGGCACCGTTGTTCCTAAGGATGCAGCGTCCGGGACAGCAGTTCTGGAGAGTATCGCCCAACGGGTGCGCTGGACCGCCGCCGCCATCGTGGATGCCGCCAACCGCGGGCGCCCCAACACCAGCGGCATCAAGGTCGGTGGACATCAGGCCTCCAGCGCCTCCATGGTGGAAATAATGACCTCCCTCTGGTTCTCCGAGCTGACTGCGGCGGACCGTGTGTCAGTCAAGCCCCACGCCTCCCCTGTCCTGCACGCAATCAATTACCTCCTGGGCGACTTGGATGAAAACAAACTCAGCACCCTTCGGCAGAAGGGCGGCATGCAGAGTTACCCCAGCCGGTCAAAGGATCCTGACACGGTGGACTTTTCCACCGGGAGTGTGGGTATCGGGGCCACTGCCACCATCTGGGCGGCCATGTCACACCGCTTCGTCAGCGACAGGTACGCTGAATCCCGCAAATCCGGTCGCTTTATCGGACTTCTGGGCGACGCCGAACTGGACGAAGGCGCCATCTGGGAAGCTGTCGCCGACCCGACAGTGGCGCAACTCGGCGAATTGCTGTGGATCGTTGATTTGAATCGGCAGTCATTGGACCGGGTGGTACCCGACTCGCAGATCATGCGCCTGCAAGGCATGTTTGAAGCCGCCGGCTGGCAGGTCCTAACCCGGAAGTGGGGAACCCATGTCCAGGAACTCTTCACCCGTCCCGGCGGTGCGGATCTACACCGCCGGCTGGAGACCATGCCAAACGAGGAATACCAGCGCCTGCTCCGCTCCCCCGACCCGGAGATTTTCCAGCGCCTGTGCGCCAGCGGTTCGACCCCTGCCATGGAAACCCTGCTCAGTTCGCTCACGGCCGCGGAACAGGCTGCGGCAGTACGTGATCTCGGCGGACACGACATCGGACTGCTGCTCGACACTTACAACCAGGTCGACCCCACCCGGCCCACCGTCATCTTTGCCTACACGACCAAAGGCCGCGGCCTTGCGACCGAAGGACATCCGAACAACCACTCAGCACTCCTGACCAAAGATCAGATGGAAAAGCTCGCCGAGGCCTCCGGGATGGACCTTGGCGATCCATGGCGCAAATTCCAGGCGGGCACCGTCGAAGAACGGGCCTGCGCCAATACATCCCTCCGGCTCAAACGCCCGGAACGCGCACTGGCCCCGTCCCTCCAAATCCCGGATTCCCTGCCATGGGGCTACGGCGACAGAATCTCCACCCAAGCCGCATTAGGACGGTTCCTGTCCGACCTGAAAAGGGCAGCGCCGGAAGTGGCCCACCGTGTCGTCACCTGCAGCCCCGACGTTGCCTCTTCCACGAACCTCGGCGGCTGGATCAACAAAACCGGAGTCTGGTCTGTCGGCGAACGCCAGGACTGGTTCGCGGACGACCAGGAACGGGTCCTACGCTGGATTGAAAACTCCCGCGGCCAACACATCGAACTCGGCATCGCCGAAACCAACCTCGCGGGCCTGGTCTCCGAGCTCGGAACGACCTGGAGCCGCTGGGGCCGGCCGCTGATTCCTCTCGCCACCATCTACGACCCGTTCGTGGCCCGCGCCCTCGAACCGTGGTCCTTTGGCATGTACGCCGGGGGCCAGTCCATCCTGATCGGGACTCCGTCAGGGGTGACCCTGGCACCGGAGGGCGGCGCGCACCAGTCCCTCACTACTCCGTCCATCGGATTGGAACAACCCGAGTGCACAGCCTGGGAGCCAGCCTTCGCCCAGGATCTGGAATGGTGCATGCTCGAAGCCATGAGCCGGACCGGCATTCCCGGAGGACGCTCAGCCTACTTCCGGCTCACCACCCGTCCACTGGACCAGGCTCAGGCTGCCATCCCGACGGACCCCCTGCTGCTGGAGCGGCGCCGCAGGCATGCGGTGGCCGGCGGGTACCGGCTGAGCGACCACGACCCGGTCGAGGACAGGGTCACTTTGGTCGGCGTCGGGGCGATCATGCCCGAAGTCATCGCCTCGGCCGCACGGCTGAAGGCACTTGGCATCATGGCCGGGGTCGTCTGCCTCACCAGCCCTGACTTGGTCTTTGAATCCCTCCAGCGCCGCAACTCACTGACCCAAGGAACCCCGGCGATTGGATTCGACATCATAGACGGCCTCTTTCCACGACACGCACCCGCGCCCCTCGTCACGGTCCAGGACGGGCACCCCCACACTTTGTCCTTCCTGGCCGGAGCCCGTGGCGACCGCACAGTCTCCCTGGGAGTAAAGGATTTCGGGCAGTCCTCTGATCTGCACGACGCATACCGGATCCACGGCATCGACGAAGCATCCATCGTCAACGCGGCGCTGAACCTGGTGCGCTAGCATCGACCGTCAACGGTACGGGGGCGGGAGACATTCGTCTGTCGGGTCAGGAAGAGGGGCCACGTCACTGGCTAATTTAGCCTAGGGTGCGAGGGCTTGGGCCCGGTATTCCAGCGGCCAAGCCCTCGAGTCAGCGGATCGGCCGCTCAAGGGGCGCTACTGATGCAGACGCTGGCCCGCGTTAACCGCACGTTCCGTGCGAAGGAGGACGGGCTGCTGGCGAATCGCCGCGTCAAGGCCATAGTCCCTGCCGAGTTCCCCCTTGACTTCTCTGCTGACCGTCGTCAGTCTTTTCGACAACAGGAGGGGGGCGTCCGTCCGCTCCTGAAGGCCAGTGGAGGATACAGATGATCCGTGCCAGGTCGCTGATGCGTTCCACGACTTCCGGAAAGGACGTTTCGCGCCTCGAGCTGTTTTTCGATCTGGTCTTTGTTTTCGCCCTATCGCAACTGTCCCATCATTTGTTGGAGCATCCCTCGTGGGTGGGGGCCGGGGAGACGTTTGTGCTTCTCCTTGGTGTCTATAAGGTGTGGGTGTACACGACCTGGGCGGCGACGCTGCTGGACACTTCGCGGCTTCAGGTCCAGTGGATGCTGCTGATCGTCATGCTTGTCTCACTGTTCATGAACGCCTCAATCAGCTCAGCGTTCGGCGCCTTCGGCTGGCTCTTTGCTGCAAGCTATCTGCTGGTCCAGCTTGGCCGAGGTGCGTGGATGCTTACTGTCGGACTTGACCGGACCACCCACAACCATTTCGTGCGCACGCTGATCTGGGGGTGTATGAGCGCGCCGTTTTGGGTTGCCGGCGCCTTCTTAGGCCCGGGGCCGCGTTTGGTGCTCTGGGGTGTCGCTGCCGCGATCGATCTGGGCGGCCATATGCTGGCGCACCGGCTGCCGGGCCAGCAAACCGAAGGCAGCCAGGTCCCGGTCCCGGGAGAGAGGATCTTTGAGCGCTTCGCATTGTTCTACGTGATCGCACTCGGCGAGACGATCATTTCAAGCGGCCTGGCCATAGCGGGCAACCTGGAGGACCCGTTGATACTTTTGACCGGGACCGTCAGTTTGGCCGGCAGCGTCGCGATCTGGTGGTGCTACTTCCACGGCCTCGAGCAGGAGGTTCTGGAGAAGCTTGATTCTGTCGACGATCACTTCCGGCCCGGTATTTTAGCGGGCAACACCTTGCTCGTGTTGCTGGCGGGCCTGATCCTGGTGGCGGTTGGTGATCAGCTCGTGATCAGCGATCCGGCCGCCCGCCCTGATCTGGCCACCGTCCTGTTTCTGTATGGTGGGCCGGCTCTTTTCCTTGCCGGTCGGGGCTTTTTTATTCGACGGGTGCTGGGCCACCGCCAACCGTCTGATCTCGTCGGCATCGGAGCCTTGGCGGGCCTGGCAGGCTTGAGCTTTCTCCTCCCGGCCTTCGTTGCCGCTATGGGGGCCGTTCTTCCCCTCATGGGCGTAGCAGTTTCCGACGCCGGGAACCGACGCCGCCGCCGAACGCAACTGGGAGCCCGCTGACGGCCTATTCGATGCCAGGGAACGTATCCTGGGCCGGCATTGACAGCCTAAGAGGACATTTTGCCTGTCCCGTCCCCCGCTGTCCCGCGTCGCAGCGTAATATCTTTCGCAGCCCGGGTCCCGTTGCACGGAGACGGCCGAGTTGGCATGTTCTAGTCGGAACACCCGGCCGAGGGTGCCCGTCAGGAGGGCTGCCATT
>NZ_BAEG01000029.1 GCF_000238915.1 Arthrobacter globiformis NBRC 12137
CGCGGCTACGGCAGTACCGTCTCGAATGGCTGGTCGCGGCGTCCCCCTGCGCAGCGGGATAGCTGCAGCGCTGCCGACTCCGGGATCGGGTACGTCCCCACACCCGGGCTATAGAAGGAACCGCGAGCGGAATGATTCTGTTGGACTAGTCCAATCAGAAGGAATCACGCGTGCGCTAAGGCGAGCATGCGGTAGGGCGGCACGCTTGATACGAACTTCTACGGGCTGGAACGCTCCTTGTTGACTGCCGGCAGGAAAAGCTCCGAAGACTTCGTGGCAAGCCCCCAAGTGTGCATCGCCGGCACGTCTTCGTCGAAGAGAAAGTCTTTGCGAACCGGGATCCCCAAAAACTTGGTTCTTACCAGCCAGAGATCCTCGGTCCGTAGACGCCGGTAAAAGTCATCGACCCATGAGTTCAGGCCATGGACCCAAACTGGACACTCAAGAAGGACCGACAGGCCCTTGAACTCGACATTTACCGTGTCGTGCTCGGCCGTCGACATACGGACGAAGTTGTCTTGGTACGAGAGCCGGACTTCATAAGGAGGGTCTGTCCAGAACGTCAGTCTGCTTTCGGGTAGTGAGGCCAAGCTCTCCGCATGATTTTGAAGCATGGGGAACACACCGTCGCCGCGCCACAAACGCGAATGATCAGTCCTCTTCTCCCACCCTTTCCTCAAGCTTGCTAGAAATATATCGCTATCGACCTCTCCTTCTTCGCCGAGGCCAAGAAGGGCCCAATCCAGGGCGGCGAGATCGTCGTCAAAGGCAATAGCGTAGGTAAAAGCCGATTCCTGGACTTCGAGAGTTAGGCGCATCGGGAATCCCGGTCCCTCGGTCGAGTCGGTATCGCCTGGTACCAGCCGGGCTTCGGCTAGAACCGTTCCGTTCCACTTCACGAGACCTGTGTGCTTGTCGGTCCACCCCAAACGGACTGGGGAACCAGATTGACCGGTCGCAGCTACAAAATATGCAGAAATCCACCCTTGTGGGTCATCATGGCGATCTACCATCTGCTGTGCGTACCTCCGGTCTACCGTGCGATCATCTTGTTCCACTCAGTGTCCTCGCCACGGGGATACCCGAGCTTGCTAGAGTCTGTTCGGAACGCTGGCGGAACCACGAGCGGACTATCCTTCCTCGACGAGCATTATTCCGTTGACCGTTGAGCTGCCCCTATTAACTTGACGATCCGCGGCGGAACAGACGGCGTAGAAATCTGAGCGGTGGCGGTACGAGCGCCTGCTTTTTGTAGTGCTCCCGCAGACCGCGCAGAAGTTGCTCGTATTCGTCACGGTCAAAAGTGAAGGACTGCTCTGTCAATGTCTCGGGCTCGACGTCTTCGGGGTCGCCCTGCCAGCCGATCTTCTGCCAGGTAACTGTCTGCGGAGACAGGGCCAATTCGACGCTGACCGCCCCGCACCACAAGTCACCGCAGACAACACAGATCAATAGGGAAACGCGGCCATCTTCATAGTCCCCGGGCAGAACCCCTAGCAGGCGGTCCAGATAGTCCACCACTGCCTTCGGCCGCCAATCATCGCGCAAGGCCGTAGTTTCGTACAGCGGCTGCTCCCAGTCCTCCGGAACATCCAGCAGATCTCGCATCGGCCGATCGTCTACGAGGAAGTCAAGAAATGGTATTGGGCGCTCATCTTGCTGATCGCCTTTGGACTCAACCCAGCTTGAGGCGGAAGGCGCAGCCGTGAGTCGGTACAGTCCATTTTCCATGGATCCAGTATCCCGCCCTGCCGTTCACGCGGCTAAGAAGCTCCCCCTGATTCACCGCGCACCGAAAACTAACCTCAAGCGGGCCCGACCGCCGGCTTAGGGCACTTGCTTTCCGTCGCTACCAGAAAGTCGCCCTATCCGGGCAAGTGCAACGTATGGTGAGTGCCATTCGATTGGCGTGCCGTCCAGCCAATCCAGTAGCTCCTCCAAGGTGTCAAAGGACGGATCGGGTTCGTCATCGCCGGGACCGGCGTTATCCTCGTCGACCAGCCAGTAGTCCGCGGCGTATGAGAAGTCCGCCGGCTCGTACTCCCGTTCCAGCGCGGCTTCGCCATAGACCGTGACTAAAAGATCGTGACCGACGTAGGGCCCACTGAGTACTTTGCCCGTGAATTCACGGCGCCCGGCGATGACGGCTTCCCAATGTGGCCCGTACCCGTACTCAGGCTCAGGCTTGGATTCCAGCTCCTGAACTAGGGCTTTCCGAGCTTGCCACTGTTCATCTGGTTTCGAACGCGCGTTCCGCCATTTCCACATTCTCCAATAATGCAGGATCCCGCTACCGGCGGGCTCCCGCTGAGTAACCCTCTGTGGAACAGAGGGTTCCGGGTGAGTCGATCAATCCAATACCGCTGTCCCTCCTTGCTCGTAGGTGAGAGGCAGACGTGAACCATTTATGGCTTCTACGACATCGCTGATTCGGCGTTTGTCATTCTCCGATAATGGCCATTTGTCCTGGCGGACGGTGATGCGCAAACCGCCGGAGTACATATCTGGGCCCAGACCTACAAAGAGGCCCTTCATTTCTGGGACCTGGAGTAGCTTCGTACCGACGGGGACCAACCGGGAAAGAGAAGCTGCGACTGTACGAGTGATTACTTGCAGATCGGGATACTTTGAAGTTACTCCCGCGATGCTTTGCCGCACATCATCACTCGGCGACACAACATAGATTGCGGCTCCTTCATAATGCGAGCACAGGGCAACTCCCGTCGTCTGGTCGTTGTGCTCATCAGCGATGGCTTGAAGCGCGTTTCCCAAGGCGCTCACGCGAGGATTTGCCTCGCCAAACCATATTTGGCGGCCCGAGGCGTCTCGGATTATGCAATCGGTTCCGTTCGTTTCGCCAGCTCCCGACATGCTTGCCGGAGTTGACACTGCTTCCTTGGCATCCGCTGCGGGTGCTTGAGTATCCCCGGCCGGGCTACAGCCGGCAACTGCAGCCATGAGTCCGATTGTCCAGGCGATTGCTCTGACCTGGCGCCTGTTAACGTTGAATGACTCGGGGGAGCGGTAAGGGCGACTCATGGTCAGTTATTCCCCTCGTACGATGGCCCACACATGCCGGATGCCCGAGAATGTATGCGGAGCATATCGCCAGCTGACACCCCGAACAAGAGTTCGCGTTGACCCCCGGGAGCGCCCGTCCTACGGCACGAGTGGGGGCTCCAAGGTCCCTCGCGGCCAACCCCTAGCGGCACCGTTCCGCTAGGTTTAGCTGAGGTCTGCCGCGGGACCGAGTTTGAGACTCTGCGCCCGAGTCCTCGTCAGGCCTATGAAGCTTAGTAGGAGGCTACTCCGGCCGCAGTTTGGGCGTCGATGCTGGGTCCGTAGCGGTCGATAAGCTGCCGCTTTACGGCCTCAATGTCCTCTGCACCGACAACGTCGACCAGGACGCTGTCGCCGTTCGTGGTTATACCGGTGGCCGTTATGTTTATTCCCTTCGAGCGCAGAAAGGCTGTGTCAGCGTCCACGCGGCGCTGAATCGCCTTAGCCTCATCCAGACTGCGCAGGGCGTTCCTGATCCCGACGGTAAACCCGTCGGCCGCAGCCGAAATGGCTGCCACATCAGCTTTGAAACCTTGAACGTCGGCGTCAGGTGATGGGGGAATGATGGCGATCACGGCGTTAGGCACAGCCTCGTACCAGACATTATTGGGAAGGATGCCCCGGTTTTTGGCGCTGGCCTTTACGCCCTCGATTGCTGCGGAGACTCCGGGCGGCGCCGTTGGAGGCATGTTCGTGGCAGTTGTGATTGCCGCTTTGGTGCTCTCTGCTGCCGGCGGGACTGTGTCGGCCGCCGCGCAGCCGGCCAGCACAGCTGCGAGGGCCGCTACTGCGGCCATCACCTTTACAGTGCCCATTTCATCCTGCCTATCCCCGAAGAGACGTAAATCCGGTATCCACCAATTCATGCCGTTTGCCGCGATCCGTGTAAACGAAGAGTACCTGCGGCCGGGGCCCCCGAACAGCTGTTCCTCGGCACCGAAATGAGGTTTTGCTGTGCTTCGGGGGAACGGTGAGCGGACGGTTTGTTCCCGGGAGGCACTGGGAGCGTAGACAGCAGTTACTTCGCCGGATAGTTTCAGGTCATGGGCATGCTTCTGTGGCCACTGGTGACGTCGGCAGTTCAGCGCGTGCTGACGGTTATGACGGTGAGTGCTGTGCTTGTGGTGGCCGCTGCAGGCTGTACTTCGGAGCCGGCCGCGCCGTCCACATCGGAAAGTGCGTCACTGCCGGGAAATATCCCGGCCGAGCTCTGGAACCAAGGCACTCCGGACCCCCTTCGGCCAGTGGGCCTGGCTGGGATCACGCCAACGGAGCCGCGGGTCGCCACGTCCTATGACGAGGGCACGGACACTATCGGGGACTGGCGGCTAGTGGACATTAACGGCGACCGCACAAAGCTGGTGATCCAGTACGAGCAAGGAACACCGTGCGCGACTGCCAAGGGAATCCTCAAAGCCGAAACGTCCACAGCTGTCGCCCTTGTTCCCCTCTATAAGAACGGGCCGGCAACGCCTTGTAACGCATCCGGGTACACCCCAGTGAGCACCGTGATCCTGGATGAGCCGCTGGGCGATCGCGAGCTGCTGCACCTTGCCGATCACGGAACAATGCGGATCCCGACGCCAGCGCCCTCCAGGTGAACCCATATGCCAGCAAAGGGGCCCGGCTTTACCTTTATTTCCGTCGGGGTCCGTGAACTCTGGCGGGCAGGTCGCCGGCTACGCCCGGGAGCTAAGCGCCAACGGGCAGCGCCGGAAGGCAAAGCCCCAGCTTTAAAGTGTCGGCGCTTTTCTCATATAAATGAGGAAGCCGACTGCTAGCAGAGCGGCCACCAGGTTCAGACTGCCAATTAAGAATTCGGAACGGATGAACTGGATGACGGCACCAATGCTAAACCCGACGGCAGCAGCAATAAGAAGAACTTGGGGCAACTTCCTCTTGTCCATTTTTCTCCTCAATGGCACCGGCATCGTCGCCAGTCATGTTCACAAGAATCCTCCCCCATAAGTGGTGCCTGTGGATAGAGTTTCGTACTCCATAGCGGCGCTTGCAGGCTTACAACGGCCCGCAAGGGCGTCCCATATCGACCGCTGAAACCGTCCCGCAAGCCGGTGGTCCACCAGCGCATCGTCCCTTCGGGTGCCCATCAGCACGCTTCGTCGTCGCTCAAGCTGCAGGTGGGGTCGCCATAGTCTGGCTGAGAATCAGACCGACTGGCGATAGGGCAGGTAGGGCAGGTTCTTGGTCCGGCGTGTGCGGACTGCGTCTCGGTGGGGGCCGCTGACTATGCTGCCGTCGGTGTCGAGGAGTTCACTGGCGCGTCGGATGATACGGATGGTCCCGCCTCGGACGATCAGGTGCTCTAGCACTCTCTGTGCCTCTTCAACGCCGTCATCTTCGTAGTCCCCTCCAAAGGTCCACCATCCGAAGTCGGGTCCATTGATGACGACAACGTAGCCGCTGGTGATGAGGACGTCGAACGGCAGCGCGCCGCGATGATGGGGCGTGACAGTGGCGGTCCTGTCGAACTCAGCGCGCTCCGTTGAAACGGTGATGTCGCCGTCGTCCCCCGCTAGGGCAATGAGCCGTGCAACGAGAACATCTCCTGAACTCGGAGCGAGCATCTGCCGCGCGTGATACTTCTCAAGCAGCGCCTTTGCTTTCTCGAGGTCGGAGTTCCAATCAAGTTCCCACCGCTCGTGGCGGTGCCGCGAGTACGGGCCAGGCTCGATATCAACGACGAGCCATTGCTCACCAATCATGGACAGCTGGCCAACTCTAAACGTGGGAAGCCGGTGGCTATCGGGAGCGATCAGTTTTTCCTCGACCGCACTGCCGAAAAGTTGCCGCGCTCGAGTGACCAAGCGGTCAAACGCTGCATGATGAGAGTCAGGTATCGGAGGCATACGAGTATTCTTACCGCCCTCGACGTGAGTGTATCCAGGTCTCAGGATGCACTTCGTTATGCGGCCCGTTCCCGGAGGCGACGTGTGCACAGGTCAACCAGACATCGGGTCTCTCGTTTTGCCCATTGATCCGGTCTCGTGGTCGTGTCTGGGAGACCGTGACTCATGAGGCAGATGGTGAGGAAGAGTTCGCACAAAGGCATTCCCTCGTATTCGGTGGACCGAGGCGGCATCTTCACCGGGTCACTCCTGTTTGGAGTTGGGTTCCGCAATGAACCGGTGACGCTGGCTGGCATTACTCATCTGGTCGAGCACGCCGTTCTCCGTATGGTGCAACCGGTGACTTTGTGGCACGGCGGAGCGGTACAGATGGATTCGGTTGAGTTCTACGCCTGTGGCGACGCCGATGCCGTTGCCGGCTATCTCAATGCCATCGCCGCCGCGGTTTCCGGTTTTACGGCTGTGAGCGAGGAAGATCTCGCGCTGGAAAAATCGATCATGGAAGCGGAAAACCCCAAGGATTCAGTACAGTGTCCAGCGGCCTGCTGACCGGCCGGTTCGGAACGAACGGGCAGGGTGCCGGGCACTTTGGTTCCCCGACGATCACAGGCATCAGCCGGGCCGAAGCGATCGAATGGGCCCAGCGATGGTTCACGGCGGAGAACGCGGCCGTCGCCTTCACTGGACCGGTACCCGGCTCCCTGGACATTCGTCTTCCGCAGGGCACCCCTGTCAGCCGACACCAGCCCGGACCCGTCATCACAACTCCAACCCTGATCAGGTCGCAGAAGAGCGGAGTGGCACTGTCCTTCATGGTCCCGTCGAGGAATTCAACATTCCTTGGAGAGGCACTGAGATATGAGCTGCTCGCACTGCTGCGGCACGTCAGCGGCCTCATCTACTCGGTCGTGATTCTCACAACGCAGCTCGATGATGACTGCTGCCAGCTCGACCTCATCCTTGACCCGGTCCCGGCCAACACCGCCGCCACTTTGCGGGCCAGCGTCGCTGCTGTCCGTGACGTGGCCGCCGGGGGCTTCACCGACGACGCGGTTCAGGCCGCCCACCACGCACTCCAAGCATTGTTCACGTGGGACGATACCGTCGCTTCCGATTACCTCACCCAGATGGCAGTCAACGGCCTTCTCGGACGAGCTACTCCGACCCGGCAGGCACTGCTCGACGCGGCCGCCTCGATGACCGGGCATGAATTAACGGCCACACTGACGGCATCCCTGGAATCACTCATCGTTGCGGTCGACGAGAACACCGAGGTCCGCAAAGCCGACGCGGCTGCACTGAAACTTACCTTGGACCCTTATGAGATCTGGCAGCGCCACAACGGCACAGACGGCCTAAAGCCGAACGAGTCCCCCGACGGGCATCAGAAATGGCGAAGCAAGACGTCTAAGGCCGCCTTAACGCTCACAGAAACCCACCTGCTGAAGCTCGAACCAGGCCAAACGAAGTCGATCAAGCTGGCCGACGTCATCCTCGTAGGTGACCGCAGCTGCGGCTGTATCTGTCTGATGGATCGGCGCGGAAGAAGCACCGAGGTCCACACCGATGACTGGAAAGACAGCAAGAAACTCAGACTTAAATTGCTGAACGCCTTTCCTCCCGACATTGTCCGCCAGTTCCCGGAAGAGTGAAGGAAGCAGGAAAATCCACTTGGGGTGCTGTCACTGCAGCCCAGACGGGAACACCCAACGGGGCATTCGGCGGAACAGCAGCTCAGTCGTCGTCCGGATCGAAGAGATGGAAGCTGCGCTCCAACTCCCGATACAGTCGCGGACCCCGCAGCTTTGAAAGCTCCCGAATCTTCGCATTGCAGTATTGTTCAACCGCGTTTGCGTCGAACTCATCTTGAACCAGGGCAATGTTCTTTCCATCCCTGAGGAAGCGGGGATCTCCCTCCCGGAAGGACGGTGAACAGACGCGCAACTCCAACAAGGTTCCAAGATCGATGCCGGCAGTGATCGGCAGCTGAGGAAACATTTTGGACACGACCTTCAGCAAGTGGCTCTCATGAGTCAGCCCTAAGGTAAAAACAGTCGCCCATGCGGTGCCGGCGCGGCCGAAAACCGCTCCCTCGTATAGCCGGTCATCTTCTGGTTCAACGACCCAGTCAGGCCAAGGAGCATAGCGATGCTCCTCGACTAGAAAACGAACTTTCAACACAGTTGCATTCCTTCAAGTCTTCTTAGGGAACCTAGGAAGAGCCTGCTCCCAGTAGCTCTATCCATCGAAGGAACCCTCATCGGTGCATGTGTCAGAGATGGCGGCCGTACCGAAGAAGCACAACGATTCGGGGACGACTTTGAACTTTTCAAGGGTGGTCGCGCAAGCAGGACAACAATGGGTACATGAAGCTCCCTGGCAGGTTTCCAATGAGAAAGAATTCGTGGCAGTCACACTTCGTGGTCCTGTTTAGTGCTGCTTTAGTAGCTACAGCAGGTGCCTGCTCCTCATCCTCGGACGGAGAACCGCCTTGCTTCCCTCCTGCCTATTCGGTGGACCCCGCAAGCGCTAAAGCAGGCGACAAGGTGACAGTCGCAGCGCCGGCGGCGGAATGTAACCCGCGATACGGCGGCAGTGCTCAGGTCCAAGTGAGCGTCACCGATAAAAGCGGCGCCAAAGTCGTCGACGCAATTGCCCCAATGACTGATTCCGGGGAATTCACGTATGTCTTCACCGTTCCTGCGAAAATAGCGGTTGGAGTAGCGACGGTGACTGCAATGCCGTACAACATCGACTGGTGCGACGACACCGGTAGAAACAACCGCGCAGAAGGAACAGCGCAGTATGAGCTCGTCTCCTGCGCAATGCCACAGGAGTCACTCACAATAACGCGCTAGCGAGTTCACCCCACACGTATCACGTAGACATGCGCGCAGAGCGCCCATAGAGTCGATATTGCTCCAGTACGGCGGCAGGGACTGTGTATGGAATGGGTCCTCATGAATAGCGCGCAAGTAGTTCTAATGCTTATCTTCATCGTTGGCGTCCTGATGATGGTTCCCTGCGCCGTATTCGAGTCCCGCCACCCACGTCAGGAAGGCGAGCCGCTGGGTTCACGCCGGATCGCGCTTATTAGCCTGGCATTCACGGGCATCATGCTAGACGTAGGTCTAAGCGCTGCAATGTTTTCAATGTTGCCGTCTGGGGAGTAAAAACCTGTGGTCCGCTGCCCAGCTGCTAGGACTCGCGCCATTTAGGAACCTCTAGGGGGAACTTTGTACCGGACTGAAAGCTGGCCGCCTTGTTCAAGGCTCGCAGGCGCATAGAGTGGCGGGCACTTTCCACTTGACTACAGCGTTAGGCTCAGGCATGGGCACGAGAAACAAGAGGCGGATGAGCAAAGTCGGGGCTCTGTTGATGGGAGGGCTTGCGTCACTGCTGCTGGTCAACGCTGCTTGGAGGTTGTTTGAAGGTGACACTCAAAACGCGGTCTTCTCTTGGGTTGTCATCGCACTTTGCCTTGTGAGCTATGGGTACGCCTTCTGGGCCTATCGCCGAGCTGTGAAGAATCCACCAGCACACCATTAGCGCGCACGATAGCAATGTCAGGTGCAGTACAACCAACCCTTCACGGCACAGGTGGTTAGGTCTAGTCCAAGGCTTCCCCTCGGGAACGGTCAACGGCGCAATCAGCTCGGCTAGGGTGCGATCGTGCGGCAGTCGGCGAGCAGTAGTAGCGCGATGCCTGCTGCGCCCACGGGGCATGCAGCAATCATGCTGAATTGTTATCCCCGGAGTTTCTGGTGTTATTCGGCTGCTGAGGACTTCCGAACTTCTTTTTGCTTAGTAGTTCTTGTCGGTATTCTTCAACCTTTGTGGCGCGATCTCCGCCCCAGCCAGCACCGAAGAAGGCTCCAAGGCCCGCTGCCATCATCAACAGAGCGCCGCCGGCGGCTTCGGGGCCCGCCACCCAACCGACAATCCCAGAAATGGCCAGCACAGCCAGGATGACGAGCAGTACTTTCCCGGCTTTTCTCATTTCTCTTCCCCGATCGACGCCCTAAAGCTCTCTCATTGTGCTCCTGCCTGAATCGCTTGGGAATCCAGGCGGTCTCCACGGAGGGGTTGCATCCTTGGAAGCCTGAGCCACCGTTCCGTAAAGCGTCACACAGAGGGTTGATCCCCGGTCCTTCGTGACCTCCAGGGAACCCTTCACGGGGCAGTTCGACGTTGTCTAGTCCCTGCGGATAGTTGCCGGTCGGCACCGCTGCGCGCCGTCCTTCGGCACGAGGACTGGCACACGGGGGACTGCTGCTCCGTAGACCGGTGGTCACATTAGCTTTACGGGAGTTCGACTGAGCCAACGGACCGGGACCAGCGGTCCCAATAGTAGGCGGCGGCCCGCAGGAACTCCTGGCTGTACGGCGATGGCGGCTCATCACCCTCAGGACGTATGGTTTTCCACACCTCGCCCAATAGAGGCGTGCGCGGTGTATCGAAGTCCGGCCACTTC
>NZ_BAEG01000028.1 GCF_000238915.1 Arthrobacter globiformis NBRC 12137
TGCGGCTACGGCAGTACCGTCTCGAATGGCTGGTCGCGGCGTCCCCCTGCGCAGCGGGGTAGCTGCAGCGCTGCCGACTCCAGGATCGGGTACGTCCCCACACCCGGGCTATAGAAGGAACCCTTCACGGCACAGTTCGCTAGGTCTAGTCCATTGCTTTTCCCTTCGGGAACCCTGAACGGGCTCCCTGGTGGGGGTGTGGAATCTAGTCAGAATCCGGAAACTCAGTTACGAAGCCATCGTTCCATTCTTCAAAATCCAAGTCATGGGGGACGATCTCCAATTCACCCACCGCCTGCGGGTCTTGCCGGTGAACCGCATCGAGGGCGATTTGTGCGAGTTCCTCGCTGGAAAAGAAACCCAGGAGACGAGTGGGGTTCCCTGATTCGATCTGGTCGTCTTGCTGGACTCTATACAAGCTAAAGATTCTGTTCACCGGTTACTCCCATAACTCGATCGGGTGGGCCAGAAGGCCGTCTAGCTCGATCCGGTGAATTGCGAACCCTTCCAGGGAATCCTTGAATCCCTCAAGGAGGGCATGCCTCCTCAAAGAGTCTGAGGCCTTCTCCTCCGAGCTGAAGACGCCGATGACCTTAGATGCCCGGCCGGCGAATAGGTCGGGATGGACGCGGGTGTGCAGCAGAAGGAAAACGGGCCCAGTCGATCGCGTCATTCGTTCCTCTGTTATCCCAAGCGCTGTTAGTAGTTCGAAGCCTACCGGCAAGACGTTTGGGTGCGTCGTGGTCCCGCGAGGAGTGAAGGCAGTTGGTCCGGAACCAATCCGGAGCGTTTGGCACAGTATGTCCGAGACGTAAACAACGGTAAGCGGCCCCGCATCAGGAGCGCGATCCGTCGGGACTATATCGAAACGCTCAGGCGGCGTGCGGCCGAGGACCACGGAGACGACGAATAGTACGCGCTACGTCTGGCGTCGGGATGAAATGGGCGGCGAATCGTCGTCCCTAAGGGATCCTTCACAGGATTCTCGAATGATCCCGCCGTATCCACCGCGTTGGGCAGAGGACTAGTTCGACTGGCCTTGAGCATCCCCGTTCTTGCTCATTCGCTTCATAAAATCGGCGAATAATCCGGGATCCGAGTAGGGCATGACTGCCCAGTGCAAATCCTCAGCTGAGTCGATCAGGCTGAGATCTGCGCAGTCCTGCTGCCGCGTATGATCCTCGATCAGATGCATCTGGATTACTTTCGCTGCGTGCTGAATGGAGTCAGCCACGCCATCAGCCGGAACATTCAGGGGTGACGTGACAACGTCGCCTGCTCGATCGACGTAGAAGCCTGCTTGCTTGTCCAGATTGCGCTGTTTTGCTGTTGCTTCGAAGGTGGCCAAATCCGGAAGTTGGTAATACTCCGCTCGTCGGCTCGGGTCCCAAAAGCCACCGAGACCTGATGCGAACTGCTCGGCTACTTGCAACTTTTCCGCATGAGGCCGGCGTGTTGTGCGCAGCCCTTCAGGTACCCGAACCTCTCGCGCCGGCCTGGGCGCTTGGCCGTAGAGCCCTAGCGGCGCAGTCCACTCCCACTCCGAGGCCTCGTAGAGCCACCGCGCCTTCGCAAGCTCTTCGACCGCGAGGACGAGAAGCGACTGGGCCCGGCCCGGGCTTTGGTGGCCAGCAAGAAGTGCGGCGTCCTCGATCAACGCCACCGCATTCGCCATGAGCGCCTTCCAAAACCGGCGAGCAAATTCTGCGCCGATTTCCTCAATGTCAGCTTCTCCCATGTACTGATTATCGCGTGAGCTGCTGACAAGCGATTCAAGCCCTGATCGTTCCCGTGGAACCCGCGACCTTCGACGAAGCCGCTCTCCGGGTCCAAATCGCAGTCAGACTTCTCGAGACGGTACGGTGTCGAGCAATCCGAGAACCGCGAGTGGATCGTTGACGAGCGCAGCCAAACCAATCAACTTCGACGGGAATGCAGCCGGCTCCGCACTCAGGTTCTCTTCATCGAAGAGCCGATGAAACCTGTCGCGAAGCCCGAACGGCAGCCTGTCGGCGACTTCGTCTTCCATTTTGGACACCTCAATAGAAAGCGCCGAGGGCCTGTGCCGCTGCATGCGTTCGAACTTGGTTTTTGGCTCGGGTGCGGGCAGCCTCGCCGCCTCTATCAGTCGCGCCGCCCCGGCGCTCACCCAAGCATCTGCTGCATTGACCGCTAATGGAACCGGGATCACTTGTACGGCCAGGATCGCTTCAAGCCTGACCGCGAGAGAAACACTTGATGGGTCTTCATGGGTGTTTACATAGCGAAGTACGTCAACGCCGGCTGCGCAGAGTTCAGCCAACTGCACGTCGCCTGCCATGTTGGCGCGCTCTGGATGCACGCCTGGTTCGATGGAGGCGTTGCGGCGGAGGCGTACCCGGTATAAGTAGAACTGCTCGTCGGCACCGTTTTGGTCAGTCATCCGCCTGAGCATGTTCTCGATCGCCGCCTCGTAGGTGCCCAGATGAAGTGCCTTAGCCTTCTGACGCGTGGCCCAGCGCTCCAGCCCTCTCCCGTCGCCCCCGATTTCTTGCAATCTCCGCTTGGTGATGTCCGTGATGGTAGCTGTGGGGTCGAAGGCTCGATCGGGCCAGTTCGGGTGCGTTGACGTGTGATACCAGAACGTTTCACGCACCTTCGAGTCATCGTGGGAGGGGTCATCTTGCGAAGCCCAGAAGTCAGGCCGCTTCTCGGACTCGCAGTTGGTGCCGCAATTCAGACAGGCTTCATCTCGTTGGTGAAAGCGGTCTAACCACTCAGCGTTTGCATGCCACTCACTGCTACAAGTCCCGCAACGCATCCAACGGAGGCGTTCAAAATCCACTGCTCGCTCAATCACGATCACCAGTCTCACACGAAGGACTGACAGACCCCTCAGGCTATGTCTGCCTCGAACTGCAGAGTTTCCCCGCACCACTGCCCATTAGCCGATCACCGAAGGAACCGTTCATGGCACAGGCCGCTAGGTCTAGTCCATTTTCCCCTCGGGAACGGGTCTTGGGCATTCGAGTTGGATCTGTAACGGTTACGGTACTTGCTTCCCGTCGTAACCCAGGAGTCGCCCTATTCGTGCGAGCGAGACATACGGTGAATGCCATTCGATGGGCGTGCCACCCAGCCACTCCTGTAGCTCCTCCAGGCTGTTGAAACATGAATCAGGGTCGTCGTCGCCGGGACCGGCATTATCCCTATCAACCAACCAGTATTCAGCCGAGTATGAAAAATCTGCTGGTTTGTACTCTCGGTTCAGCGCGGGATCACCATAAACCTGGACTAATACGTCGTGGCCTACGTACGGGCCCTCGAGTACCCTGCCGGTGAACTCACGCCGGCCGGCGGTGATGGCCTCCCAGTTCGGTCCGTACCCATAGTCTGGCTCGGGCAAGGATTCCAACTTGCTCACTCGAGCTTTCCGAGCTCGCCACTGGGGATCAAGTTTGAGAGGGACGGTCCGCCATTTCCACATCTTCCTATCATGCACTTCGGCATCGAGATGTGTGGCTCCCCACAGATTCCAACGGCGTGTAATTCAGCCATTCATGGAACCCTGACCGGGGCGGAAAATCGGCTCTCCGCCGAGACTGGCCAAATGTGGCCAGGAAGTCGTCATCAGAGGGCAAGGGGCATGTCGCTAAAAGGCGAACTGTTTCCCTCCGAACGAGCCCACGGAGGGTTCTTGTTTGTATAGAAGGTCTCAGAAAGGACCAGTGGCGCGGTCGATTTGGCCAGCGAGCAGGCTCAGACCTGCTTCTCCGGTGGCTACTTCCAGGTCTCCCTTGTCGGTGCCGATCGCTGCGATTTTCCAGGACCGCTTGAGCTCCGCCGGCCTCTTCGGGGGAAGATCGAGCAATCCGTAGGAGGATAACTCGCTGAACTCTCGCACATGTTCCGTGGGGGATCCCATCTCGTCAAACAGGGGCCGGAATTTGATAATTCCATCGTTCACCTCGGCAAATCCCCGTTCCCACCTGCTGCTCAGCGAACCAGGGAGAGCCTTGGGGTAGCGGATTGCACATTCAATCAGTCCGCGCTCAACGTCTCGGACGAGACGAGCCTCCCGCTCCGACGCTGCCAGTCGCGCGACTACGAGCGCAAAGGCAGCGATGATGACGACAGTGAGCGCAACTGAGGGCCAGAAACCGAGCGGTTCACGGAGGATGCTGGAGACCAACATGCCAACGAGGAGAACCCACCAGTACGATCGAGCGAGTGCCTTTTCCCACCTTCCGAGCGGCAAGGGCTTTTTTATCTCGGCTGCCCTTTTTTGATCCTAGCCCGCACTGATACCCGGGCGGGAAGAATTAAGTCTCGGACTTTCCGGTAACGCTGACCGGACAGTTGGGCCAGTCCGGGCAGCTACTTCAGGTCTTGGGGCTAATGATAGATACGTCGCCGCTTTTCAAGCGGCGTCGAAGGCAGTCCGCGATACGCTCAGCATCTTCTTTTTTCGCCGCTTCGCGAAGTTTGATGCTCAAGTGCGTCGACGGCAGATCTGCACTTTGAATTGACTCTTCGATAATCGGGTCTTCGAGGCACGGGTCTATCGCGCCGCTCCTCGGCCGGCCACGCCTACGACCCAACGGTCAGATTTGCCGGGGGTGATGTTTGCCTCTCCTGGGATCATCGCGCAACTTCCTAAGACAAGTGGAATAACACTTATCCCAATCATCCACTGCCAATTCGTCTTCTTGGCCCTTGCTAGAGCTCGCAGCATGGCCCGAGCATACTCCCCAGCCCGCGAGGTTTCGTGAGGGAAGTCGTCTCGAGTACGGAGCTGTCCTCATATGCGCAGCCCTCATCGGGCTATTCGGCCAGCGGCAGACGATGTGACTCCTTTTGAGTCAACGAACTCTCTGGATTCGGCTAGGTGCCTTGCCAGGACGATGTACTGACCCGCCCCTGCGTGCAATGGTTTTCCCTGAATCGGCGAGCCGCCACGCCGACTCCTGGACCTGCTCGCCGCGCAGCCAATCAAGGCGTTCCACCGGCCGCTGAAGTTGGCGTTGCAGCCAGCCGGCAGCGAATGTGCCGTACGTCTCCGGCGCCTCGTCCAGACCGACGACTGTGAGGCCGTCTCCGTCGTAGACATGGTTGTCGAGGAGATGGTCATCGCCCCATTCACCTTCCAAGGCTCGGCCGTAGGGGCCTTCGTTCCAGTAGCCGATCTGGAGCGTACAGGTGCCTTGCGGGACGTCGATTCCAGGGACGGTGAGAGTCACGACTATCGGTTTCATGCGGTCCAGCACCGTGAACGAGCCGAGCTGTACATCGGGAAGGGACCACGCGGATACTGCGAGCGTGATCCCGCTAAGGAAATTCGCCTCTTCGGGCGTGCGGGGTGGATCTCCGCCAGGCTGACCTTGGGCCATCATGTTGAGAGCCTAATCCAGCGTGGACCGATATCTACTGGCCCTGATGGAAACTAGCCAGCACGGTACGAAGGACGAACCCTGCACGGAACCGGTCGTGAGGTCTAGTCCAATGGCTCCGCTGGGAACGACTACATGGACGTGGGGTGACGTAAGGTGGGCGTTATTGGCTCCATTGGTCCATCTTCGGAGCTGTCCCGATGAGCCTTCTAGGGAAAGCGGCAACCGATGCGCGGATTTACTTTTGATTACACTCCGTCAGATAAGTTCGACCGACCAGATGAGGAAGTCGCACGAAATGGCTCTGCATATGACAGATCGACCCTAGCCCGACACGAAAACCTGAGTCGGGAGATGTTCCTCATCCTGGCTGACACAGACGAGTATGACGTCTATAGCTCGCTCGCGATGAACTACACAACACCCCCGGACATCCTGGACAGGGCTGTGGAACGTTTCCCGGAGCTGCGTGAATGGGCGGCCACCAATCCGAATGCTTCCGCTGATCTGATGAGAACAGCCCCGCTGGCCGAACACATCGCGCAATCCATTGTTAACTTCCTGAATCAGGTCGAGGCCACCGACGCTGAACGTCGGGAACTGATGAAGCGCTATTACAAGCTGACGCCGCCCGGTGGCCCGCTCCTAGGGGACGTTTGGGCTGACATCCGTCTGGAGTGAAGGTCGCCTCCGCTTTTGCGGAACCCTTTACGGCACCCAGCCACGCCTTGGCATACGCACTGTTCCTTCTGTCGAGTTGAGGGGTACATTCATCTGGCCTCTGTTCCTTTGAGCAGGGAATCAGCCAGCTGATGGGTAGGAGTCCGTCGTGGTCTTGCAGGGACTAGGTTTCACCTTATTGGGGGCGTTATTCCTGCTCCTCGGCTTGGCGATAGCCGTATTTCGGGCTGCCGTCTCGAAGGGACATCGGCAATGGATGGATATGTTCGCTGGACGGCGAGGCCGCGAAGCAGCTGAAGCGATCACGGAGGGGACTTGGCTGGCGATAGGGGTGCTGTTTGGGCTCCTCGGGATCGGTCTTCTGTTCGCTGGCCTGAACCTGCTCCTGCGCCATTGAAAGCCGCATCTCCGAATTTGACCCCCATAGGAGGAACGTCGTTGAAGATTCGCGGCTTTCCTTCCGGGAACCCTCAACGGAACGGTTAGGTCACCCAGACCAATTAGGCGAAATCAGCCAAGGGCTGTGGCCACGGCAACAGTAGGCACGAGTAAGACTGGAAGGATTCCCAGCAGTCTCAGGAAGTACTTACGATGCGCTTTTAGTTCCGAATGCCACTCCGCGTACTCGGCGGTATCGCCCATATACCGCTTCCACATCACCCGTTTTTCAGAATAGGCACCCAGGAACTTCACTATCCTGGTCGGCCGAAAACGCGAAGCGAGAAGCATGCTCCCAGAGATGGCCGACAACCATGCGCCGGCCGGTCCGAGGCCGCTCGGCCGGAAGCCTGCGTAAATCGCAAAAAGAGGAACGACGAACAGAACCAGCAAAGTATAGAAAAAGCTGTACAGGGATGCGCGCTCACCCCTCCGGAAGCAGAGCGCCAGTGTCACAACTGCGACCAGAATCGACCCCGCGGCGAACAACGCGCTGCCCGTCACTGCCCGCCTTCTTGCAGTGGGTTTACGATGTTCGATGCCATCAGGCAATTTTAGCTGGACGACTTATGATGAACTGCCCTGGGTGAGCCTGGTGGTTTTCGAGGACTTCACCATCGCCGCCGCTGCAGCCGTCCTTAAGCTGACGCCCGGGTCGGCCAAGACCCGGATGCACCGGGCGCGCCAGCGCATGAAAACCGCGCTCACCGGTACACATTACGTCCCCACCCCGATCACGGTTTTGGAAGGAGAACGGTCATGAACGAGCTTCGCGTCGATGACCGGTTCAGCAAGGCACTGGAGGCAGAACTTGTTGCACGGGTTCAGAAAGCTTCGCCTGCCCGTGCACGGAAGCGCACCCGGATGTGGCTGGGGACGGGTGTCCTGGCGGGGGCTGGGATTTTGGGCGGGGTCGGTGCTGCAGCGGCCGGCCTGTTCGTGATTCCCGGGTCCCAGGAGGTCACGCCGCTGTCCACTGCCGTGGACGAGGTCCGCGAGGGAACGGCAACCATTGAACTCGGAGACCCGCCAGCGGGAACCACGGGGATTCAGGTGGAGCTGAACTGCCTGACCCCTGGCCGCTTCGAGTTCCAGGACGGTGCCTACACTGTTTGCGAGGCCTCGGCGGTCGGGACGCCCCAGGACTGGAGCGGTTACACGCTTCCTCTCACTCCTGGGTTGAACAGCGTCACGATCAAAGCCGATTCTGGATCGCGCTGGCGGTTGAGCGCAAAGTATGTGAACAGTGAAACGACTGATTGGGCAGTCAATGCGGACGGCAACTCCTACGGCGCCGAAAATGAAAAAGGAACGCCCGACCTCACCGCCGTTATAGCAACCAACGGGGTTCCCGGGTATGTGTACACGAGTGAGCTCGAAGATGCGACCGGTACTGCTGCTATTAAAACCTTCAAAACCAGGGAAGAGGCACTTGCCTGGCAAGAAGCCCGCCGCGGCAAGACATTCTCGGTCCCGGTCTACGACTCCACGGGTAAGACAGTAGTTGGTGAATTCGTCATCAGCGACGGCCAAGGGCAAATCACAGACAGGACCGTTCCACCCGGCAAGCCCGCGCAATAGGAACCTTCTCTCACCACCCTGTTGGAGGAACCTTTCACGGCACAGTTCGCTAGGTCTAGTCCATATTTCTCCCTCGGGACCTTAACCGGTGCGGATTTGTCCGGGCCGCGGGCGCCGATGCACGCCGCGTGTCGTGGAGGCTGCTTTGGGGCTCCGGCTTAGTAATGTCGTCTTGGAGTCCGGCTATGGGTGGCGCTCCTGGCCAGGAGCTAAACCTCGCTGCCGGCTTCGGCTCTCGCGAAGGGATGCAATGGACCTTAGGGATTTTGTAGCAGAGGCACGATTGTGGAACCGCGATCCAGGGCCGCAGTCGAACGCACTGGTCAAGAAACTGCGGGCGGAGACTCCCGAGACGATCCTCGATCTTTATGAGCAGCTCATTCGGCGCGCGGCAGCCCTCTTCCAGGTCTGGAGCAGTCGCCCTGAGCCAAGGGCTTTCTTCGACGCACATCGTGCGCGGAAGAAAGGTAAGCGTCCACAGGATCCAGATCCATTAGCTCCTCCCTTGTTAGGGCGCTTTTCGGAGCCTGTACCAGTTAGCTATGACGAATGGCTGCTCGGTTGGTGTTACCACCAAGTCCTTGTGGGCAACGACCCCCCGCCGTCGGATTTTCATTTCGTAAATCACCCGGATCGCCCAAGCTTTCTTGAGTTCTTTGAGGGAATGAACGGCAGATCGCTGTTATTTGACTTTCAAAACGCCTACGAACGGAGCACCAATAGGCTGTGGCCCTTGACCCCGCGTGAGAAGGATCGAGAGTTCCTCCAATACCTCGAACAGCGTGAACACGCCCCACACCGGGTACAGCTATACCGGGCAACTGCACGGGAAGCCACTATCGACATCAACGCCTCCGAGGAGTGGCGGCAATGGTGGCTGAGCGGACCCCTGCGGGCTCTGGAGTTCAGCATCGCCGAAAGCCAACGATTGCCTTACCCTGGCGCAGCCCCGATGCAAAGAGGAGACACCCCAACCTCGGTACGAATGCGGAAGACGGGGCTGACCGTGACAGGAACTATCACGCCTAATCTCGACCGGATACTGGATACCGATGAGCCTAATATCGGCCAGCTCGTCATGACGGACATGGCCGTACTGCTGCTCAAAGTCCATCAGAAATACGCTTTCGGCCGGGAGATGCCCGAGGCGAAGTAACCAAGAACGCAGGAGCCGGAGTGTTACCGGCGGCCGCGGATCTACTCGCACCGCACTGATGCCCTATTCGCGAACCTTTAGCGGCACGGTCTCGTCGGTCCAGTCCAATAGACAATTTAGGGAGTACTTCGGTGACGTTTTCCGCCCTTGTAGCTGAGCCCGTGGATTAGGCCCGGCCAAAGAGCTTTTTGAGGCCTTCGCGCAGCATTCCTCGGATGGAGTTATCGTCCGAAAGGTGCTCACGGAGGCCAAAAACGCGATCTTCTAGCCTCTCCTCTTCGGCGCTTCTAGCGAGCCACACGATTCCGAGTTCGGTTATTACCTCGTCGGCTGCTTGATCGTTCAGCGGGTAGAAATCGAGGTCCCCTTCTCCATGGCTGGAACTCGCTACGAATGCCCAGGTTTTCGCAGTATCCGGGTAAACCAGAATGAGTCGATTGGTCCAATCTCCTTGCGTGATGACACCTACGCGGCCGTTGTGGCCCCAGAAGTCAGCGGTTGGAAGGACCACGGCTAGGACCAGCTCCTTGTTGTTGATGACATTGGCAGTAGATACATTTTCTCCTTGCGAAGTTCATGCTCGGCGTGGAAGCCGGATGCCACTGGGCAGAACGGTCACGGCATGAGCTGCAATGCGTCTCTTCTGCCCTAACTGCGGGCCTTTTCACAAAAGCACGCGTGAGAAGGGCTAGCAGACTCTCTCGTGGCCGCGATGATGGGCAATCTGCCGGCCGTGCCAGCTTGGGTACGGCACTTGCGTCCCGTCATAACCCGATAGTCGCCCTATCCGCGCGAGCGAAATGTACGGTGAGTGCCATTCGATTGATATGTCGTGCAGCCAGTCCTGGAGCTCCTCGAGCGTGTCGAACGACGGGTCATACTCGTCGTCGCCGGGACCAGCATTATCCTCATCAACCAGCCAGTAGTCGGCCGTATATGAAAAGTCGGCCGGCACGTACTCAGTGTCGAGTGCAGCATCG
This sequence comes from Arthrobacter globiformis NBRC 12137, assembly GCF_000238915.1. GTDB lineage: Bacteria > Actinomycetota > Actinomycetes > Actinomycetales > Micrococcaceae > Arthrobacter > Arthrobacter globiformis. The sequence goes on from NZ_BAEG01000028.1 coordinate 10,206, forward strand.
CCATACACCCTGATCAGGAGGTCGTGCCCCACGTACGGCCCGCTGAGTACTCTGCCCGTGAATTCTCGGCGACCTGCGATGATGGCTTCACATTGCGGTCCGTATCCGTAACCTGGCTCGGGCAGTAATTCCAGCTCCTGCACTCGAGCTTTCCGAGCTTGCCACTGCCGATCTAATTTCAGACGCGCGGTCCGCCATTTCCACATGCTCTAATGATGCACCGATCCGTTGAGCGGGCTTGGCCTCCCGCTGGGTCCGCCGCCGCGCAGGCGCTCCGCCGGTGGAGCCCTTCACGGCACAGTTCGCTAGGTCTAGTCCATGCTTGTTTGGTATTTCGCGACTGAACCTTTGAAACTGGGAACATCGGAGTTGCAGCCAGGCTCGATAGTCGTAGGTCATGGCGGCCGGAAGGGAATCCCGTTTATGGGCGATGAAGCCAGCTTTCATCAGCTGTTTGTCTCCCGCATTGCCATGTTTGCCTTTTTTCTGGTGTCTCTCGGCGTTGTGATTTCCGAAGGCTTAGTTCCCTTGTCGACACCATCCGGCGCAATGTCCGAGGAACTGGTCTTCTGGAGTTGCATCGGTTTTGTCGTGCTCTGGTTTAGCTGGCGAAACTGGAGGCTCGGTGTCGGTCTTACTTCGGCTGAGGTCCACATAAAGGGTGTGCTCCGCGACCGGAAGATCGCCCGTGACAGTGTTTTGGACGTAACCCCGTTGGGCCAGTTGGTGTGGATAGACCGGGCTGGCAATACACGGGTGTCCCAGATGATCGCCTTTACAGACCTCGCCGGCGGGCTCGCCGGAATCGTCCGCGAGCACAACACGCGAACGCTGGAACGGCTGCGAGAGCAGCTTGTTGGGCCACCTGTGAAGCGGCGTGAATCTGCGGCGTCAGGAGAGGACCGTAGTTACGACCCTCCAACGTACCGGCGCCGACGGGACCGGAATGGGCCCGCGCAGCGCGTCGGCCGAAGGAGATTGTTTCGAGACGGTTGGCTCGCGGTTCTCCAACTTCTTGGCTGGAGCGTTGCCGCTGCTATAGCAGGGTGGTTGGCCATAGAGCCCTCTTTGTGGCTGGCGGGGCACAACTCAGACGTTCTCCGTTCGGCTTGAGGCTTGATCCCTATACCGAAAGCAGTGCGATACAGGCCGTGATTTTCTGGGGCGCGGCTGCAGGTGCCCTTGCAGGGAACACCATCCGTTTGGCGTACCTCATGTTCCGCCCGGGGCGGGGTAGGTCCATGTGATCCCAGTCTGGGAACCCGTCACGGCACAAGTCGTCAGGTCTAGTCCATGTTTGGTTTGGCATCCGCGACCGAACCTTTGAAACTGGAATCATCGGAGCTGCAGCCAGGCTCGATAATCGAGGGTCGTGGCGGCCGGAAGGGAATGCCGTTATGGGAGATGAAGCCAGCTTTCATCAGCTGTTTGTCTCCCGCGTTGCCATGTTTGCCTTTTTTCTGGTGTCCCTCGTCGTTGTGATTTCCGAAGGCTTAGTTCCCTTGTCGACACCATCCGGCGCCGTGTCCGAGGAGTTGGTCTTCTCGAGTTGCATCGGTTTGGTCGTGCTCTGGTTTAGTTGGCGAAACTGGAGGCTAGGGGTCCGTCTCACATCTACTCAGGTCCACATAAAGGGTTTGTTCCGCGACAGGAAGATCGTCCGTGAGAGCATTGTGGACGTAACCCCGTTAGGTCAACTGGTCTGGATAGCCCCAGATGGAAATGCACGTGTGTCCCGGATGATCGCCTTTACAGATGACTTCGGGAGCGGGCTTGCAGGAATCGTGCGTGAGCACAATGCGCGAACGCTGGGCCGGCTGCGAGAGCAGCTTGTTGGGCCACCTGTGGAGTTGCCTGAATCTGCAGCGTCAGGAGAGGACCGCAGTTACGACCCTCCAACGTACCGACGCCGACTGGACCGGAACCGGCCCGCGCAGCGCGCCGGCCGGAGGAAATTGTTTCGAGATGCTTGGCTCGCGATTCTCCAACTTCTTGGCTGGACTGTGGCCGCTGCAATAGCAGTCTGGTTGGCCGTAGAGCCCTCTTTGTGGCTGGCGGGGCACAACTCAGACGTTCTCCGTTCGGCCTTAAAGCTTGATCCCTACACCGAAAGCAGTGCCATACAGGCCATGATTTTCTGGGGCGTCGCTGCAGCTGCCCTTGCCGGGAACACCATCCGATTGGCGTACCTCATGTTCCGCCCTGGGCGAGGTTAGGTCCTTGTGATCCCAGCCTGGGAACCCTTCACGGCACAGTTCCTTAGGTCTAGTCCATAGTCCCCTCGACAACGCGCCTAGTGGGCACGAGACAAGACCTCTCCAGGGGTCATGTGGCATTTTCGGGCTGCGATGACGTGCCGTCGCTCCTTAACCGCGATGGCTACGGCCGCATGGCAGAATCACCCTGTGAAAACCCCTGAACCCGCAATTGTGGACTGGCCCTCACTCCTGTTCGCGATTTTCGTCGATTCGCTCGTGGTTTGGGGGCCGGCACTTCTGTTGTTCTTTCTCGTACCAACCCACCAGGGCACTGTTGCCATTGCCATGGTGCTTTTGGCGCTGATTACCAATTGGGTCCTATATGCCCGCGGAAACACGTTGGGCACCTATCTTGGCGGCTTCCGATTACAGACTCGACGCCGGCAAGCGCCGGGCCTGACTTACGGACTGGTTCTCACGCTGCTGAGCTTCGCACCCGTCCTTGCCCTTGGATTTCTGCTTGCTGTCAGCTTCACTCCGGGTAATGACGCTTCCGGTTTCCTGGGCAGGCCGAGCAGCCATCCGATCATCGGAGTGCGAACGCATTCACGGAGACTCCTGCAGGCCGCCGATAATTACTGGGAACGCTGGGCTGACTAGGATTATCAACGGAACGCTCTACGGACGCTTTCGGCGCTTCAAGCGCACGAGCTCTGCTATTCGTGGGCCTAAGCGCGGTCGTGCAGAATGGGCAGGGTGACGAGTCGTTTCTGCCCTCCTCGAGATTTGGTTAGCTCCGTCGTGTCTAAGATCGTTGTTAGCGGGTGTACGAGTTCATTCATGCTGCGGAAGGTTCCAGATGGGCGAATTGGTTTTCGGGCTGGTGCTCCTGGCCGCGGGTATCCTCAGTGCCTTTCTCACGCGCAGGGCGGATCGCAGGAGATTGCAGCTCATGGAAGCGGTTTCGCCTAATGCTGAACATCCCGGTGTAATCAAGTACGCGAAAACGAGTCGATTGCTATACATCGTATTGTGCGTGGTTATTGGCCTGGGTTTCCTAGTCTTCGGCATCGTCAATCTGCTTTCATGAGACCCGTCATCCGCGCCGTGCGTAGGAGCACATGAGTATGCCGTCGTATCTCCCAGGCGTCTTCGTCGTCCTAGCCGGCCTCGCCATGATTGTCGGCAGGAAACCTCTGTCGCTGATGCAATATGCGGCGTTGAAACAAGCCCGTGTCGTCCCTGCTAATCGTGATCGGACCCTTGCTGTAATGCGGGGGATCATTATCGGAGGAAGCATCATGTTCATCGTCTTCGGGGTCTACCTAGCCTTCAACCCCCTCATTGCGTGAGCAGATAGTCAAAGGGCTGTAGGGGAACCGGTTACGGCGCACTGGTGATGCCTTTATACCCGTCGTCTGCGGCTGTAGGCTCCGAACATGTCGGAAGGTCAGAAGCGCCTGGAACCTCGCATGACACGGGGCGGTTTCCGCTTTCAACTGTTCATGTGGATCGTGCTTGCCGTGAATCCCATCTCGCAACTTGTGGCCAGATCGGATGAACCTTGGGATGGGTTCCATTTCCTAATGGTGGCGCTCTTGATTCTTTGCGCGGCCGGGCTCGCATATCTGTTTTATGTGCGCCGTCGCGACGGTCACTTCTGGGATGAGGAGGAAGCCCGGCGGGCAGACTGGGATCGTCGGGGCAGGCAGCTTTAGTCGGGACACAAAGGATCGGGAGCCGAACCTGTACCGGGACGCTTGCGGACCCTCGGCTCGAGACTCTAGCTCGTTCGCGGTTGCACGAAACGTCCTAAATGGCTGCCCATTCCCTATTCGTTGGAGACTCGTGGCAGGTCTATCACCTGGTATTCAAACCATGATGCAACGTCGACACCGGCTCGCCATTGGGCAATGAACCATAGATACCCAATGTGGTAGCCGTAGTCGACTCCAGAAAACACTCCCTCGGTTTGGTATGCAGTTGATTCGAGCAACCCAACGAAACTGGATAAGCCGTCTTCCGATCCATCGCTACGCATCTGCTCGTGAGCATCAACCCCACGGGGATTGATGTATAGCATGAAGCACGTTGACGGACAGCGATCTGCCCCATTCAGGAATTCAATAAGCTCGTCAGGTACCTGCAACTGCTGGGTTGCCAGCATGCATCCAAGTTGCTTTCCGAAGTAGCGCGCAAGGTTCCGCGCTTTTTCTCGCCATTCAGGGCCGTAGACCATTTGCCAATCAAGTCGTTTCCACGTGGACATATCGTGGATGTGGCCCACTATAAAAGCTTCAAAATCGTCATAGGCGCGATCGAATGGTTGACTTTTGGAGCTGTTGCAACGACCGCATAGATTCTTGCGCCAACGAATTTGAGTGCCCTTGCCCAGGCTGCGAAGTGTCCCCTCGTAGTCAGAACTCTTCTTGAAGACGTTGCCCGGTGTAGCGGTGCCATCGTCCAACCTGGCTACCCGACGAAGTGTGGAAGCCTTGATTCTGTGTTCTTCAGTGCTCGCCGCGTCTCCACACCACCAACAGCGGTCACTGGCAGGCACCCGAATATGTTCTAGTGCCGGGTTCAGCTCCAGGATGCCTATTCTTCGCCGCTCGTCAGTCATCCAAGCATCCTATGGTGGCCGCGGCGACAATTCACCGCCTACTGGAACAAACCTCAGCCCTCTACAGTCGTTCGGCGAACCTCAAACGAACCGTTCCGATTTCGGGGTGCAACTGTCGGCCGGTTTGATGGTGCCTAGCCGACAAGCGGCGCTACGCTTCCCCCATGAAGCCTCGCTCAATACTTATTTCAGCGCTGCTGCTGGTACTTGCGGTGGTTGTGATCATCGTTGCATGGGTCATTTGGCAACCCAACGCCACGGGCCTGCTCAGTCTCCCTGCACTCACCGGTTACCAAGCAACCTGACGTCTCGACCGAATGACTCCCTAAGCCACCTCGGCTGCGACAGTTGCAGAGGTCTGGTCCATGACGAGCCGCCATCGTTTGAAGCGACTCTTGGCAATTGTCTCTATCCCTCCGTGGTGTTTGCCCCGTGGTGACCATCGTCCACCCTGCCAAGGCGTTCCGGATGCTTCGGGTCCTTGCCGCGTTCACGCCAATATTCATCCCGTTGCCATAGTGAGAACCGGATCACCCAAATGCCGAAAATGATGGTGCCAACCACGATGACGCCTACTTTGATCCAGAGCCAGGGTTCGGTGACGATCGGCAGGAAACTCAGAAGCAGCATGACAGGTGTGTAAATCACCATGAAGCGGCCGAGACGACGGAACCTACGCTGAACCTCAGGGCTTGCGGGTACAGACTGGAATGCCGAGCGCTTCCTAGACTCCATATATGAACTGAACCACGAACGCCGGTCACCCGATAGTCCAGGCCAAAGGCAGGATGACTGACCGTCCGGCGGGGCGAACGAGTAGTGATTCACTTAGAGGTCGGCCGGTCCATCATGGCTCCGCTCACCGATCACGTGGGACGCCCTCTTGATCCCGAAGTGCGCTGCTCCGCGCGCGCAATTTAACGATTGCAATTGCCAGCACGAATGCGGCAAGCAGGCCACTTAGCGCAAACCTCCACGGCCCTGGATTGCCCCCGAAAAGGATAATTCCAGCGATCACCAACAGCCCTACGACTTGGTACCACGATGCTTCGCCCAACCGCCGCATAATAATTTCCTCACTTTCTATAGGACCGTTTCTACGCTATTGGCGGGGTTGAACTCAGACTTTGGACCCTGCATATGGGAGACTACGCCCGAAATTAACGATGACCATGCCTGCACCGTCCCGTGAGGGTTGTCCCGTAAAGAACTTTTAGTCCGTCCCGTAAGCCGGTCGCCAAGGTGGGGCTCAGGGCCGTCAAACAACACAAGTGGGACTGTTCACGTTGGGAACCTTGAACGGGCCACATGGACGGAATAACGCGACTGGGGCACGTCTGGGATGCTCATCCCATGAGCCAAGCGGATCGTTGACATGGGCAGATGACCAGCCGATAGTCAAAGAATGAGGAACCTAGTGCCTCCTGCGGTCTGGGTCATTGGCATCGTTGCTGTGTCCTCCCTGGGTGCGGGATGCACCCAAAACGCTGGTGCGCCGCCGTCTGGTTCTGGCCACTCGACGAGCCCAGCCGCACCGCAGCCTTCAACAAGCCCAGCTGCCCCGCAAGCCAAGGACACTCCGGCCCGCTTTATCACTCATGATCGCTTCTATGGCACGCCTACATCAGCCCTAAAGGCTGCTTTTAGCCAGGTTGACGAGTTTGTTAGATCCCACCCGGAACGCTTCGGAGGGGCCTACTTTAATTTCAACTATTCAGCCATCCACGTGTGGACTGTCGGCGGGTCATGGCAGGATCCCGAATTTGTACGGCTGAGGGAGACGCTGGATCCGAGTGGTGAATTCATCGCTGATGTCGGAACCGGGAAACCGCTGACGTATCTCAACGCGTTGCGGAATCAGCTAGCGACGAGGTTCCATCCAGGCCCACAGGGCAAGATCGCCGCAGTGATGGTGGACCCAATCTATAACGCCGTCAGAGTCCAAATCAGGTACTCCGAGGGGGACGTTTCTCTGCATCGCATGCCGCTAGCCCTCCAAGTTGCAGCAGCAGCCCCGGAAATCGTCATTGAAAGCGTAGAGGGAAAATTCACCACCAACTAGAACAAGCGCAGCCCGCTACAGCCGCTGGTGGAACCCCTCGTGGGATACATTGCCGCCGCCCCGGCTGCCAGGTCTCTAATCCAGGTAATTGGCTCGGTCGCACTGCCGGCGATTACCCTGCGACTATGATCACGGCGAGGTTATGGGGAGGTACCACTGATTTGCATAGGATAAACCTCTGTCGTTGGCTCACCTTTCAACGTACCCGGCGCTATTACGGCTGGAACCTTGCCGAGCGCTTGAAAAGCTCCTCCCTGCGGGAGGAGCTAAGAGAATGGTCCCTGCGCGACAACGAGCTTGCGGTTATGGAGTGGGCGTTCGCATGGCTCACAATCGCCGGCGTTGCCGTGATACCGGTTACGTGGGCCCTACTGCAGTGGGCACCATGGTTGATCCCGACCATCACAGTAGTCGGGCTAATCGGTCCTGTTGCTGGCGTCCTCTGCGCCTTTGAGATTTATGGCCGCTGGCTCATCGGACGATGGTTTCCAAGTTCTCCTGCACGGTTGCCAGGCGGGCCCTCCATCATCGAGGGAAATTCCTTGCTGGCCAGTAGTTTGGCAACCTACGCGCTTATCCCGGTTCTTTACATCTTCCTTGACGCGGTTGTGCTTCCAGCCGCCGTCTAAGGCCTCGTGTGCCTGCAGCGCTTATGTCGCAGCTTGATTGGCCTTCCGTAAGCGCGCTTGAGGAACCCTTGCCGGCCTTCTGGCTTTCAGGCCGTGACTTCCGGATTAGAGCTCCCATCGGGAGATGGCGGCATGAGAAGAAATGTGGCGATGGCAAGAACGATGCCTAAAGCACAAACTATCGTGCTGAATGTGTAGCCGACTCCAGGTGCGTGACTGTACGCACTCAAATTGATGCTGGCCGGCAGCCAAGAAACAGCCCAGATAAGGGCGTCAAACCAGCTCGCCCACCTCTGGCCGATTCGCAGCAGCAGAAAGGCGGTTGCGGCTAGCACTGCGGTTATCAAACCAGTGGCGATGACGATGGTCGGTCCGCGGAGGACGTCGCCGTCTACGGGGCCTTCATACGCCGCAAGGCGTGTGCCCAGATCTGTGGAAACGGCCACAACCGAGAACAGGCCCCCCACAAGCAGGAGCACGTTAGCCGTCTGGGAGGCTTTGTATACGGCTCGACCTAGACCAGCCCGCACACGTACAAGAGCCATGTTTTGATCCCCCCATTATGGTGACTGGCGCGTCCCCCCACGTTGACTGCTTCGACCTTAACGCCCCAACCATCGTTTGGATACAGGCAAAGGGGCGAGCCCGACGGCCGAACCGCTTCCGGTTCATTCTGCGCAACGGGGCGAGCCTTTGGGGCGGCGACCAAACTGTCCCTGCAGCGCCGCTCTAGCCTTTCAGAACCAATGCCAGACGTCCCTCATGAGCCAAACGAGGAAGGCAGCGAAGGCGAAGGGTGGCAACAAATACAGCACCCATGTACCGGGCATCTCGCGTTTGGCCATGTCTGCTCCCTTCGGTTTAGCCAGCCTCTGGGCCAGCCCCTCACCAGACTTCCACCACCTAACTCATTACGGCGGGGGCTGAGGAAATCCGAAGCTCCAGGCAAAGAATCCGATGAGAATAAGACAACCACCCAGCGCAACCCAGATTTTGGCGATAAGTCTTATGCCGCGGCGCCTCTGACTTCTGTAGGCATCCATGTCTTCCTTGCGCAAGAAGATGTTCCAGTTGGTCACCAGCGTGGATAGGCGGCCGGAAATGAGCAACGCAAACAGGCCCATTAGCAGGATTACTAGCCCAAACGCCATGGCCGGCATAGCTATCTATCCCAATCACGGCTCAGTCATTATGATCACGCTGATGGTCAACCTGGGATGTTCCACCCGGGTTGCGATCTCCCGAATCTCTGTCGCTGTTTGGCGGCTGAAAAACTCCAGGCTTCCTTTTGGCTAGTAACTCCTGCCGGTATTCTTCAACCTTTGTGGCGCGATCTCCACCCCAGCCAGCACCAAAGTAGGCGCCAAGTCCCACCGCCAACATCAACAAAGCGCTGCCCCCGGCTTCCGGGCCGGCCAACCAGCCGACAATCCCAGAAATGACCAACACAACCAAGATTACGAGAACTACTTTCCCGGCTTTTCTCATCTCTACCCCGATCAACGAGCTGAAACTCTCTCATTGTGCTCCTGCCCGTGTCACTTGGGAATCCGAGCAGCGTCCGACAGGGGATGGCAGCCCCCGAAGGACTGAGCCGCCGTCCCAAAAGAGGCCCGTCCGCGTACGTCCCGTAAGCGGGTCACTCACGGGACGCACCACCACTTGACCTGCACTGTTGGGTCTAGGCGGAGGCAACCGTTCCGCATAAACGGTCCGGTGATATGTCCGGTGACGGGCTGCTATATGGCGCACTGCCACCCATTAGGCGGACACTCCTGTTCATGGTTGAAATAAAGGTTGGCTACGCAAGGGTTTCCACCGACGAACAAGACCTCACTGTCCAACGGGATGCGTTGGCGGCCATGGGCGTCGAACCTGATCGTATTTATGTCGATCATGGCCTCACTGGCAGTAACACGAACCGCCCAGGACTTCGTGAAGCGCTGGCCGCGTGCCGAAGCGGCGACACCTTCATGGTGACGAAACTCGACCGGCTGGCCCGCTCTGTGCGGGATGCGCATCAGATCGCGGACGACCTCGCCGCGCGCGGGGTGAAGCTGAACATCGGCGGTTCGTTGCATGATCCCGCGGATCCGATAGGCAAGCTGCTGTTCAACGTTCTGGCCATGGTTGCTGAGTTTGAAGGCGATCTCATCCGGGCGCGAACGCGCGAAGGTATGAAGATCGCCAAAGCCAAGGGCCGCTTGCGTGGGAAACAGCCCAAACTTTCGGCGAAACAGGAGGCCCTCCTGGTCCAGCTGCATGACGCTGGCGAACACACCATGTATGAGCTGGCCGAGCTGTTCTCCGTTGGCCGTTCCACCGTCTACCGCGCGCTCGACCGGGCGCGCCAAAAGGCGGAAAAGAAGGCCGGCTCCTGACGCTTGGATAACAGCGCTCCCAAGCCAGACACCGCCGTCGGGCATGCCCTAACGACTCTCAGCCCACCAGCGGTGCAGCGATGCCGCCGAAGGCAAACCGGGCCAGGCCCAGCAGCGACGACGCGGTGCCTGCGACATCCGGATATCCCTTCAGGGCCAGGGAGGTCGCTAGCGGGGTGCGCTGCTGGACCAGAAGTGTCTCCTTGAAAATCACCAGGCAGGCCGCCAGGATGGCGACGCCCACCGCCGCGAGGAAGAGGAAGACGCCACGCCAATAGGTGACGGTGGCCAGCTGGCCGCCGCTGACGGGACCAACGATCGCCGCCAGTCCGCCGAGCACCGTCAGGCGGCCGTTCCCACCACCGCCTACCCCAGCACCTCGGAAACAGCCTGCCCTGAATAGCCAGTCCGCTTTAGGGCTTCGAGCGGCGATGCCCACGAGGCCAGGACCTCCTTGGCGGCAGGGACCTGCTCGACGGCGAGCGCCTGCCGGTGCGCGTCGTCGAGGACGTCCCGGATGAACACCTTCTGCCCGGTCTGCGAAGACTTCACGGCCGCCTCGACCATTGCCAGGCTCAGGACGTTCTCATGGATTTCGCCCGAGGGAACCTCACCCGTCCGCAGGCACCGGACGAATTCAGCCAGCGCCCCGGCGATCTCTTCCGGGGTCCCGCCCTCGGCAACCAAAGAATCCGGCTGAGAAGAAGAGCAAGAAGCAAAACCCGGCCGGCCGCCGTCGTCCGCCACAGAAGCAGCCCCGGCCCCAGAAACAGCCCCGGCAACATGCTCCGCGACTGGCGCCGCAGCGCCGTCCCACGCCGCGGTACCGTTGGCTCCGTTGATCCGCCAGCTGCCGTTCCACGAGGTTTCCAGCCCGTCGGCGCACCAGCTTCCGGTGTAGACAAACCGGGTCCCGCCGTCCATCTCGAACACGGCCGTGGCAGCGGCGTCCCCGGCGTACCAGCTCCAGCCCGGGTTGAACTCCTCGCAGTAAACGGAAACCGAGTTTCTGCCGAGGAGGTACCGCGCGGTGTCGAACGCGTGGATGGCCATGTCCACCAGCAGCACGTGCTCCATCTCCTCCCGGAAGCCACCGAAATGCGGCGCCTTGAAGAAGTCGCAGGTCAGCAGCCCGATCTCGCCGAGCCGGGCTGCCTGCCGCTTGAAGCCGGCGAGCGTCCGGAAGTAGCGGCGGGACTGGCTGATCATCAGCAGCTGCCCGGTTGCCTCCGCCACCGCGGCGAGGGAGAGGGCATCCGCGACGGTCGGCGCCGCCGGCTTCTCGCACAGCACCGGCAGCCCAAGGAAGTGCGCCTCGACATTCACCGGGTGATGCGCGTCCGGGACCGTCACGTTCACCACCGCCTGCGCCCCGACGGCGCCTGCCAGCTCGGTCAGGCTCATCCCCACTGGCACGCCGCCGAGGCCCAGATCGGCCAGCGCGTCCCGCGCCCCCTGCGGGTTGAGATCGACGACGCCGGCGAGTTCGACGTCGGCCGCCTCGCCCAGCAGCCGCAGCCAGGCCCGGCCCATCCCGCCGGCCCCCACCTGGACCACGCGGACGGGTGCCGTTGGATCAGTCACAGTAGAAAAGCGGCTCAATTGGCCATCGCCCCCTCGTAGCTGTGGCCGGTGTAGAACGCCTCGGTTTCGTACCGCAGCAGGACCGGGTCGGTGCGTTCGGGCCGCGCGGTGCGGGCCCATTCCACGCCGTTGGCGATGACCCTGCGCACGTCCTTGTGATGGTAGACGGGGTAGTCCTGGTCGCCGGGGGAGAAGAAGAAGATCTTGCCGTACCCGCGCTTGAACGTGCACCCGCTGCGGAACACCTCGCCGCCGGAGAAGGTACTCAGGAAGATCAGCTCGTCGGGGGCGGGGATGTCGAAATGCTCGCCGTACATCTCCTGCTCCGGAATGATGAACGGGTGCGGCACGCCCTGCGCGATCGGATGCGTGGGGTCCACCGTCCAGACAATCTCGCGGTCCCGCTCCGAGCGCCAGCGCAGTGTGCAGGTGGTGCCCATGAGCTTGCCGAAAATCTTGGACCAATGCCCGGAGTGGAGCACCACGAGGCCCATGCCGGCCAGCACGTGCCGGTGGACGCGCTCCGCCACCTCGTCTGTCACCTCTCCGTGGGCGGCGTGGCCCCACCAGACCAGGACGTCCGTGTTCCGCAGCCGGTCCTCGGTGAGGCCGTGCTCGGGGTCGTCGAGGGTCACGGTGGCCACCTCGGCCCGCGGGCCGAGGTTCTCCTCGATGCCCTCGCGGATGGTGTTGTGCATGCCGTCCGGGTAGATCTCGGCCACGTGCGGCTGGTGCTGTTCGTGGCGGTTTTCGCCCCATACGGTGACGCGCAGGGGAGTGTGGTTCTCAGTCATGTAGGGTTCCTTAGGTTCGAGAGAGGAAGGGGCTATTTGACGGCGCCGCCGGTGGCCCCGGCCGCGATGTACTTCTGCGCCAGGACCAGCAGCACGATGGCCGGCAGCGAGGACAGCACCGCCGTCGCCATCACGGCACTCCAGTTGGAGACCTGCGTGCCCAGGTACTGGTAGATGCCCAGCGTCACGGGCCGCACGTCCTCCGTGGTGGTCAGCGTCAGGGCGAACAGGAAGTCGCTCCACGAGAAGAGGAAGGCGAAGAGCCCGGCGGTGATGAGCGAGTTGCGGCTGATGGGCAGCACGATCGAGACGAACGCCCGGACCAGCCCGGCGCCGTCCACCCTCGCCGCCTCCACGATGCTGGGCGGGATCCGCATCATGAAGGCCCGCATAATCAGGATCACGAACGGGATGGCGTGGGTCGAGTCGGCCAGGATCAGCCCGGGGATGGAGTTGAGCAGGCCGAGGTCGTTGTAGGCGGCGTAGAGGGCGTTGGCGATCACGATGCCGGGGATCATCTGCGAAATGAGGATCGCCAGCAGCGCGGCGTTGATCCAGCGGAACCGGAACTGCGCCAGCATGTAAGCTGCGGGGGCCGCGACGGCCAGGCTGAACACCACCGTACCGAGCGAGATGACCAGGCTGGTCAGCAGGTTCGGGCCCTGCTGCGCAATCGCCTTCTCATAGCCCTCGAAACTGGGGTTCAGCGGCAGGAAGTCCGCGGTGAGGGTGTTGCCCGACGGTTGCAGGGATGCGTTGACCATCCAGTACACCGGGAACAGCATCACCGCGAGCAGCAGAAGTCCGACGGCGGTGTGCCCCAGCTTGGGCCGGCTGGCCTTCCGCAGCCGGGCCGCCGCGGAGCCCGGCGTCGTTATATCCAGGGTTGTCATGGTGCTCCTCTTACTCGTCGACCGCACGGCGGTTCATGCGGAGGTAGACCACCGCGAACACCAGTGAGATCAGGATCAGGATGTTGCTGAAGGCAGCGCCGACGCCGAACTGGAAGTTGACGAACGACTCCTGGTAGGAGCGCACGGCCAGGGTCTGGGTGGCGTTCGCCGGTCCGCCGTTTGTCAGCCCAAGGATGATGTCCAGGACCTTGAGCGTGTAGACGACGCCGAGGACCAGGACCACGCTGACCACCGGGCGCAGGTTGGGCCAGGTGATGTGCCAGAACGCCTTCCAGCCGGTTGCGCCGTCGACGGCGCCCGCCTCGTACAGCTCCTCGGGAATCTCCTGCAGGCCGCCGTAGAGGAGGGTGACGTTGAAGGGAATGCCCACCCAGATGTTGACCAGGACCACGGCCAGCAGCGCCACCGACGGGCTGGTCAGCCAGGGGACTGGCTCCTGGATAAGACCGAGGTTCCGCAGGAACGCGTTGAGGATGCCGCTGTCCTGGTCGAGGATCGACCGCCACGTTGCACTCGAGACGATCAGCGGCAGCAGCCACGGCAGCAGCAGCATCGAACGGAGGAAACCGCTCAGCGGGAACCGCCGTTTGAAGAAACTGGCCAGGGCCAGTCCAATGACAAACTGGCCGGCGATCGAACCCAGGGTGAACATTGCGGTGTTGAGCATCGCCGGGGCGAAAAGGCTGCTTCCGGCGGCGGTGGCATAGTTCGCCATGCCAACCCAGGGTGCTTCTCCGGTGAAGAAGGTCCGGGTGGTGTACTCCTGCAGGCTCATCACCACGTTCTTCACCACGGGGTAGCCGAAGAACAGCAGGAGGAAGAGAGCGGCGGGCGCCAGAAAGAGTGCCTGGACCAGGCGCTCCCGGCGGAAGCCCCGCCGTCGTCCGTCCCGTTCTGCCGTGCCTGCGGTGGCGGCGGGGGACAGGTCTCCCGGCGCCGGGCTGGTGGTCAGTGTCGGCACGGCCGTGGCTCCTCTCCGTTATGCGTGGTGGGTGCTTGCCTCATCCCGGGCCTACTTCGCCTCGGCCTTGGTGAAGGCCTCCTGCGGGGAAGCCTGGTCGGTCAGCGCCAGCTGGATTGCGGTGTACATGACCGTTGCCGTCTTGGGCCATTCCTTGCCGAGCTTGCCCGTCCGGGACTGGGCGTTGGCCACCTGCTCAGTGAACGCTGCCATCTCAGGAACGGCCTTCACGTACTCACCCGCAAGGGCGGTCTTGGTGGGAACCGTGAAGCGCTCCTTGGCCAGGGCCAGCTGGTTCTCATCGCTGCTGATGCACGCCACCAGCTCAGCGGACTTGGCCTGCTTAGCCTTGTTGCCGGTCTGCGGCACCGTCCAGACCTCGCCACCCAGCGGCGCTACGGGGGTCTGCCCCTGTGCGTTGACGGGGACCTGGACAGCCTCCCACTTGACGTTGGGCGTTTTGGCCAGTGAGGGGATCTGCCACGGTCCGTTGATCATCATGGCGGCCTTGCCTGCAGCGAACTGGTCCCGCACGTCCGCCTGGCTCCAGTTCACCACGCTCTTGGACGCCGACCCCGAGGCCACCAGGCCGTCAACGAAGCCCAGCGCCTCCGCCACCTTGGGGCTCTTCAGGTCGGTTTCCTCCCCGCCGTTGGTCCACATGAAGGGCAGGAACTGCCAGCTGCCTTCATAGGTGGCGATCGCGGAGAACGCCAGGCCGTAACGGTCGCCGGTGGTCAGCTTTGACGCCGCTGCCTTCAGCTCATCCCAGGTCTTGGGCGGCTGGATACCGGCAGCGGCGAGCATCTCCTTGTTGTAGAACAGACCCAGCGTGTTGGCGGTGGGGGCCAGGCCGTACACCTTGCCCTCGTACGTGGCGGCGTCCAGCATGCCCTGGGCAAAGCCGGAAGTGTCCACACCGAAGTCGTCCAGCGGGGCCAGGCCCCCGGTTGCGGCGATCTCCTGCACGTCGGGGTTGTCCAGCATCAGCACATCCGGCAGGGTCCGGGAGGACGACCGCTGAAGGACCTTCTGGATGAGGTCCTTGCCGGGGACGGTCTCGCGCTTGAGGGTCACGCCCAGCTGCGCGGCGCACTTGTCCAGCGCGCCCTGTATGTGGGTCTTGTCAGGTTCGTTGTTGTAGTAGTCAAGGACGGTGAGCGAGTCGACCTTTTCGCTGGCGGCGGCCTGGCTGCCGCCCCCGCCGCAGGCGGTGAGGGCGAGGGGCGCGATGGCGGCCATGGCCATCAGGCAGGTGAGTGATGATTTCTTCATGAGGGGGCTCCTTTGCCGTGTTTCGGTGGTTGCGGTGTTGGGTGTTCGGTGGTTCCGGTGATTCGTTCGTCCGGGGGTTCCGTGGTTCCGGGCGCACGGGATCATCCGGGCGGCCTATGGCCGCTGCGGTTGGCTGCGTTGTACTGAATGGCTCCGGTGGTTGGTTCGTGCCGGGAACGACGGCGGGCTACGCGCCGGCCGTTACGTCCTGCCACTGGGCGTTGTTGGCGGCACTGGCCTCTGCGGCTTCGAGGAGGCGCTGGATCTGCAGCCCCTCCGCGAACGATGGCTCCGGCTGTTCGCCGCGGGCGACGCACCGGGCGAAGTCGGCTGCCTGATGGACGAAGGCGTGGTCGTAGCCGAGCCCATGTCCGGGCGGCCACCACGCTCCGGCGTACGGGTGATTGGGCTCCGTGACGAGAATGCGGCGAAAGCCTGACGATTCGGCGGGGTCGGTGTGGTCATGGAACCACAGCTCATTGAGGTCCTCGAAGTCGAAGGCCAGCGAACCGCGTGAACCATTGACCTCAAGCCTGATGGCATTCTTGCGGCCCGTGGCGAAGCGGGTTGCCTCGAACGTAGCCAGCGCCCCTTCGGCGGTCCGTCCGATGACGACGGTGGCATCATCCACGGTCACTGCGCCCCGTTCGGGCTTCTCGTGGCCCTGCGCTCGCAGGCCGGATGCTGGCTCGGGGCCCAGCTGGGCCTGGAGTCCGGACGACGAACCGGCATACGGCCTGGTCTTCACAAAAGTCTCCGTCAGCGCGCTCATCCCTGCCAGGCGGTGGCCGGTCACGTACTGCGCGAGGTCGATGATGTGTGCGCCGATGTCGCCGAGCGCACCTGAACCGGCTTTGTCCTTCTGTAGGCGCCAGACCAGCGGGAACTCCTCATCCACGATCCAGTCCTGCAGATACGAGGCACGGATATGGCGGACGGTGCCGAGCCTGCCGTCCCGGACCAGCTCCCTTGCGTAGGCGAGTGCCGGTGTCCGGCGGTAGCTGAAGCCGACCATCGCCAGGGCGCCCCGGGCCTTCGCCTCCTCCGCAGCGAGGGCCATCCTCTCGGCTTCGCCCACTGTGTTGGCGAGGGGCTTTTCGCAGAGGACGTGCTTGCCGGCCTCGAGCGCGGCCATGGCAATCTCTGCGTGCAGGCTCCCCGGGGCGCAGATGTCGACGGCGTCGATGTCCGGGTCGGCCACGAGGGTCCGCCAGTCGGTCTCCACCCGGCCGATGCCGAACCTGTTGGCGAAAGATTGGGCTGCTTCCTGGTCGCGGCCGCAGACCGCTGCGAGGACGGGTACCACGCCGAGGTCGAAGAACCGCGGTGCCGTGATCCAGGCCTGTGCGTGAATGGAGCCCATGAATGAGTAGCCGATGAGGGCTATCCGCAGCTTTCCGGGCTCTGATGTTGTGGACGTCATCGTCCTCCTGTCGAAAAAGTGGGTTCGCGCGGACAGGCAGTTAAGCGGTTAACTCGAAGGCCAAAGTCCGCCACGGGTTCAATATGTCGGGGGATGTCGGAACAACTCTGCATGCCGCAGCGCGGGGTTGTCAAGGAAAAAGTTAACCGCTTTACTGGAGTCCTGTCCGGTTCCCCGAGTCTGAACTGAAAGAGGCGCGCTGTGCCCACCATGAGAGACGTTGCGAGGCTGGCGGACGTCTCGATCGCCACGGTGTCCTTTGTCATCAATGACACCAAGCCGGTTGCCCCGGCCACCCGCGCCAGGGTCGAGGAGGCCATGCAGCAGCTTGGCTATCGCCGGAATGCCCTGGGACGTGCGCTGGCCAGCAAGCGCACCCGGATCATTGCCCTGCTCTACCCTGCGCTGCAGCGGCGGCTTAGCGAGACCGCCGTAAAGTTCTTCACCAGCGCGACCCAGACGGCGAAGGACCTCGGCTACAACCTTGTGCTGTGGCCCATCAGCAACGACGCCGGGCAGATTGAGGAGCTCATCTCAAGCGGCTTCATCGACGGTGTCCTGCTCATGGAAGTGCAGCTGGACGATGCCCGGGTGGAGCGGCTGCAGCGATCCACGTTGCCGTTTGCCCTGATCGGACGGACGCGGCATCCGGAGGAACTGCCGTACGTTGACGTCGACTTTGAGAATTCCATGATCGAGGCCGTCTCCTACCTGGAGGGGCTGGGCCACAGCCGGCTCTGTTTCGTGGACAGCGGCGGGGCCGAGCATGCCCTCAGCGGCTACGGTCCTGTGGTGCGGAGCAGGGCGACCTTTGCCGCGGAAGTGGAGCGCCGCGGGCTGGAATCAGTCCACCTCTCCTGCGAGGAGTCGCCGATGTCAGGTCAGAACGCCGCAGAAAAGCTGCTCGAAACAGCCCCGGACACGACGGCAGTGATCCTCATGAACGACAACGCGTCGTTCGGCTTCCTGAACGGCCTGAATAGGCGCGGCATCGACGTCCCCGGGGACATGTCGGTCCTGCTGATCGGCTCAACGCCGGACGGGGCTGCAGCGACGGATCCCCGGCTGACTGTCCTCACCCTGCCCAGCACGGAGCTGGGACGCATGGGTGTCGAAACGCTCGTAGACCAGCTCGAGGAGCCGGGCGGCCCCATGCGCCAGGCCGTGGTGATTTGCTGTTTTGAGGAAGGGCAGTCGACAGGACCTGTGCAGCGGTAAACCCAACTGGGTCGCAGCTGTGGGGGTTCTGAGCGCTCAGAACCCTCCTGTGCTGCGTCCCAGTTGGGTTTGCAAGCCGCGTCGAGTCTGTTTACCCCGCCTGCCGCCGCAGCGCGCGGCCCAAACGTGCGGCCGCCTCCTCCAGCTGCGGCTCGCTGACGTGGCCGTAGGCCAGGCGAAGGTGCCGGTCGGCGTCGGTGCCCGGGCCCGAGGGGAAGAACGAGCCCCGCTGGTATTCGATGCCCTCGGCACTGGCGTCGGCAGCGAGCCGGTCCGCGTCGATGCTGTTGTCCAGCAGCCGCGGCCACAGGAACAGCCCGCCGTCGGGTACGTCGGCGTCGAAGACGCCGGGCGCCTCGCGTTCAAGGGCGTTCACCAGGGTCTGTGCGCGGTTCCGGTACAGGGCCCTTGCCCGGTCCAGGGTCGCATCGAACAGGCCCGGATCCGAGGTGAGGAGCTCGCCGACCACGGCCTGCACGAGTGTGGAACTGTGTGAGTCCTGCCGGCTGCGGAGCGCCACAATGTCCCGGGTCAGATGCTCCGGAACCACAGCCCAGCCAAGGCGCAGGCCCGGGCCGAGTGTCTTGGTGAAGGTGTTGATGTGGATGACGTGCTCCGAGGCGTTGAACACGTCAGAGC
Organism: Arthrobacter globiformis NBRC 12137; assembly: GCF_000238915.1. Classification (GTDB taxonomy): domain Bacteria; phylum Actinomycetota; class Actinomycetes; order Actinomycetales; family Micrococcaceae; genus Arthrobacter; species Arthrobacter globiformis. The sequence goes on from NZ_BAEG01000028.1 coordinate 28,907, forward strand.
CCGCCGCGGGCGTGGAAAACCACAGCTCCCGGTACGGGTTGTCGGCGAACACAATGAACCCGTACTGCTCAGCGAGCCTGACCAGCTCACGGCGCCCCTCCTCGGACAGCGTGCCCTGGGTGGGGTTGTGGAAGTCCGGGACCGTGTACAGCGCCGACGGGCGGGCGCCGGCGCGCAGCAGGTCCGCCAGCTGCCCGACGTCGAGCCCGGAGGGGCCGACGGCGACCGGCAGGATCTCGGCGGCCGACAGTTCCAGCCCGCGCAGGAACAGCGGAAAGATCGGGTTGTCGACGGCAACCAGATCCCCGCGTTCGACGACGGCCTGGATCGCCAGTGCCAGGCCGTGGAACCCGCCGTTGGTCACGATGATCCGGTTCACCGGAACGCCCTCGCGCTCGGCTATCCATTCCCGCAGCGGTGAGATGCCCTCGGTGCGGGAGTACTGCAGCGCCGGTACGCCCGGGCGGGAAAGGACCCGGGCCGTCGCCTCGGTAAGCTGCTGGGTGGGGAGTACGCCCGGATCCGGAATGCCGCCCAGCAGCTCGATGGCGTCCGCGCGCCCGTCACGCAGCGTGGCGTCACCGAATCCTTTCGGTGCGCTCAATCCGGCCACCAGGGCGGGGCGGCGGTCCGCCGCGGCAAGGGGGAGAGTGGGGCTGATGGTCATGGTGTTGCCTCCGCAAATTGTTCGGGCGTTGTGCTCTGGTGCTGCGTGTCGGGCCCATGTGCCGGCCGGGAGATGCGCGGGATCGCGTCCAGCAGCTCCCGTGTGTAGGGGTGCTGCGGCCGGCTGAAGATCTGCTCGACGGTCCCGTCTTCCACCACCTGGCCGCGCCGCAGGACGGAGACTGTGTCCGCGATCTGCCTCACCAGCGCCAGGTCGTGGGAGACGAACAGGTACGTCAACCCCACCTCGCGCTGCATCCGGGCCAGCAGTTCCAGGATTCCGGCCTGGACGCTGACGTCCAGGGCCGACGTCGGTTCGTCCAGGACCACGACGTCGGGCCGCAGCACCAGTGCGCGGGCGATAGCCACGCGCTGCCGCTGGCCGCCCGAGAGGTGTGCGGGGCGGCGGCCGAGGACTGATTCCGGCAGGCCGACGGACGCGAGCACCTCCTGCACGCGCTCCGCGCGCCCGGCCTTGCTGCCGACGTCGAACTGGTCCAGCGGCTCACGGACGATCCTGCTGACGCGCCACGTCGGGTCCAGCGAGGTGAAGGGGTTCTGGTAGACCAGCTGCAGGTGCCGGCGGACCCCGCGCAGGTCGGCGTGCGACCGGCCGTGGATCCCATCCCCGCCCACGGTGATGTCACCGGAGTCAGGCTGTTCGAGGCCCAGGAGCAGCCGGATGGCAGTGGTCTTTCCGGACCCCGATTCACCCACCAGGGCGTGGGTGGTCCCGCGCTTCACGGCGAAGGACACGCCGTCGACCGCCAGGACGTCCTTGCCGCGCGAGGAGAAGCGCTTGGTAACGCCGCGCACGTCGATGTGGGGCGCGCTGTCCGCCGACCCACCAGGCTGTGCCAACCCGCCAAACTGTGCCAACCCAACGGATACCGGCAGGCCGCCGTCGTCCGCTTGTTCCTGGTTGTGGGCCGACGGCTGGCTGCGGTAGCGGTCCGGGTTGAGCGCCGGAACGTCGGCGTGCAGGCTGCGGGCGTAGTCGGAGCGGGGCGCCTCGAAGACCTGCCGGGCCGTGCCGCTCTCTTGCACAGCGCCGTCCTTGAGCACGACGAGGCTGTCCGCACGTTCGGCCGCAACCGCCAGGTCATGCGTAATGAGCAGCAGGCCGATGTCCAGCTCCTGCCGCAGCTCGGAAAGCATGTCCAGAATGAGCTTCTGGACCGTGACGTCCAGGGCCGACGTCGGCTCGTCCGCCACTATCAGCGACGGCCGCGGAAGCACCGTCAGGCCGATCAGCACCCGCTGGAGCATGCCGCCGGAAAGCTGGTGCGGGTACGAGTTGTAGACCCGGACCGGGTCCGGCAAACCGACCTGTTCGAACACCGCGAGGATCCGCGAGCGCCGCTCCTCGGCGTCGGTCCCGCCGAGCAGGCCGGCTGCTTCGTGGGCCTGCGATCCGATGGTGCGGACCGGGTTCAGGGCGGAGCCGGGGTCCTGCGGGATGAACCCGAGCTGCCGGCCGCGGAGCGGGCGGAACTGCCGGTCCGGCAGTCCGAGCGTCTCCCGCCCGTCCAGCCGCACGTTTCCGGTGACCGTGACGTCGTCGTGCGGAAGCAGCCGCAGGATGGCCTTGGCGATCGTTGACTTGCCCGATCCTGATTCTCCGATCAGGGCGAGGCTCTGGCCACGCTCCAGGGAGAAGCCGACGTCGCGCACCACCGCGTTCCTGCCATACGCCACCGCCAGGTTCTCCACGCTGAGGAGTGTCCCGTTGGGTCGTGGCACGTTGTTGTCCTTTCCACTGCGGCGCAGCGCATCCTGCGTCGGCGTCTCCTGCGTCGGCACGGCCATCACTTTGCCTTCCGCAGCCATCGGCTGATCCGGTTGACGGAGAGCACGGTGATCACGATGACCAGGGCAGGGGCGTACACCAGCCACGGGGCGGTGACGTACGTCTTGCCGGAGGCCACCAGGAGACCCCAGTCGGAGGCCGGCGGCGGATCGCCGTAGCCGAGGAAGGCCAGCGAGGCGATGACCAGGATCGATGTTCCAAACTGCAGGACGGCGAGCACCAGTACGGACCGGTAGGCGTTTGGCAGGATGTGCCGCAGCAGCACGTGCAGCCGGCTGCCGCCCTCCAGGTAGGACGCCTCGACGTACACGGCGCCCCTGATCCGCAGGACTTCCGCCCGCATGAGGCGGGCAAAGACGGCGACGGCGGACACGCCGGTTGCGATGGCGGCGTTGATGGTCTGGAAGCCGAGCGAGCTGACGATGACCACGGCCAGCAGGAAGCCGGGGACCGCGAGCAGAACGTCGACGAGCCGGCCCAATGTGGCGTCAACCCAGCCGCCGCGGAATCCGCTGGCCAGGCCGATGGCGCTGCCGGCGACGAGGCCGATGAGGACCGCCACCAGGGCGCTGGTCACCGATGACGCAGTGCCGAACACCACTCGGGCATACAGATCGCGCCCCAGGTAATCGGTCCCGAACCAATGGCCCGGACTCGGGGCGGCGAGCTTGGTCGCGGTTTCCCCGGTGACCGGGCTGTGGGAGGTGAACAGTCCTGGCAACAGGGACCACAGCACCACGGTGAGCACCACCAGGAAGGACAGCACCACCGTGGGCGGAAGCCGCAGGGTGCCGCGGCGCGTGGCCCCGCCGACGCCGCGCAGGCGTTCCAGGGTAAAGGCGGTTGTCATGCGTCCACCGTCTCTCTGAGCTTGACGCGCGGATCAACCAGCGGGGACACGAGGTCCGCGATGAGGTTGACCGCAACGAAGACAACCGCGGACAGGGACACCACGGCCTGGAGCACCGGCTGGTCCTCGCCTGTGACGGCCTTCTGCACCACGGTGCCGATGCCGTCCCGGCCGAAAATTGTCTCGGTGATGACGGACCCGCCCAGCAGTTCCCCCACGATCAGCGCGACCATGGCCACGGAGGGCAGTGCCGAGGGCTTCACCAGATGCTTCACGAAGAGGCCTGCCTCGGTGATGCCGCGTGAACGGGCAACCTGGGCGTAGTCCTGCCGCGACTCGTGGTCCAGCCCGGCGATCAGCACCTCGGCCAGCGGCGCCGATACCGGAATCGCCAGGGTGACCGCAGCGAACAGTGTGGCTGCCGGGCTGTTCGGGTCCGTGGTGGTGAACGAGTGCAGGCGGAAGGCGAACAGTTCGATCAGCACCAGCCCGATGACGAAGTTCGGCACCGAAAGGAAAAACGACGGAATGGACCGCACCGCCCCGGACCATTTGCCGGGAAGGTGGTGGGCGCCGTAGGCGATGGCCACCGCGAAGACTACAGCGATTACCAGTGCACTGCCGGCCAGGGTCAGCGTCGAGGGCAGGGCGTCACCGATCAGCCGTGATACCGGCAGGTCCGACTGCAGGGAGAAGCCCAGCTCCCCGGTCAGGAAGCGCCCCAGCGACAGCCCCAGCTGCACCAGCACCGGCTTGTCGAGGCCGTAGAAAGCCACGATCCGCTGGATTTCCTGCTCGCTCAGGCCGTTTTGCGGGTCCCGGAGCGCGTTGGTGACGGCGTCCCCGGGGAGCACGCTGGTCACCAGGAAGGTCAGCACGTAGGCCAGCAGGACAACCACCGCGGCCTGCGCCGTCCTGGTCAGCGCGTAACGCTGGTAGGCCGGCTTCATGTCACCGCCCCGTGTCCGCTGCCGGGGATGGGGCGAGTCACTTGGCGATCCATGCGGTGTAGAAGTTCGCGTACGCGAGGCCGTTGTACTGGACGCCCTGCACCTTGGGCGAGATCAGGTAGAGGCGCTGCACGAGCTGGTTGAGCGGGATGAAGTACCCCTGCTCCAGGACGTGCTGCTGGATCTCGCCGGCCACCTTCTTGCGGGTGTCCCGGTCGGAGGCTGTGGCGACGGCGGTGGACAGCTCGTTGAGCTTCTTGTCGCTCGTTCCCAGCCTGAACCAGTCCTCGCCGTTGTTCTGGCTGGTCAGCACGCCGGCGACCGTGCCGACGTCGACGAAGCTGCGCGACGTCTGGTACAGCGGGGGGTGGCTGGCCTGGACGGCGGCGTAACCGGCCACGTCCACAACCTTGAGGTTGACCTTGATGCCGATGTTCTTCAGCTGCTGCGAGATCAGCTCGTCCTCGGCCTTGGTGGAGGGGACGTAGGGGTTGGGGGAGAGGGTGAGTTCGAGCGTCTTGCCGTCCTTCACGCGGTAGCCGTCGGCGCCGGTCTTCCAGCCGTCGTCCTCGAGCAGCTTCTTCGCAGCTTCCGGATCGAATTTGAAGAGCCCGCTGTAGTCGCCGGCTTCGGGGACGTTGCCCTGCAGGAACGTCGTGGCGGCGGTCCAGTCGCCGGTGTAGACGGTCTTGAGGATCTCTTCACGGTCGATTCCGTGCTGGATGGCCTGCCGGACGCTCAGCTCGTTGGTGGGGAAGGTGCCGGTGTTGACCTGGAAGCCGTCCGTGAACCCGAGGTAGCGCGGCGTGCCCACGGTGAAGCCCTGCGCCTTGAGGGAATCGATCTCCTGCGGTTCCACGTTGAAGGCCACCTCAGCCTGGCCGGAGGCCACCGTGGAGGTGCGGACGGAGGTGTCCTTGATGACCTTGTAGGTGATGGTGTCCAGGCGGGCGGGGCCGGTGTGCCCCAGTGCGGCGGGGCCCCAGTTGTAGTCCTTGCGCTTTTCGAGGACGTAGCTGTCACCCTGCTTCCACGACTTGACGACGAACGGGCCGCTGCCGATTTCCTGCTTCAGGTCGGCCTGCTGTTCCACCGGAAGGGCGAGGGTCTTGGGTGAGAGCAGGATGCAGCCGTGGTAGCCCAGCGTGGCGATGAAGCCCAGCGCGGGCGAGGAGAACGTGACGCGGACCGTCCCGGCATCCTTCGCCTCGGCCTTCAGGAAGTTCGTGGACGGGAACAGGCCCACCTTGCTGACGCCGCGGCTGGGATCGCCCTTCGCCCACGCGTTGAGGTTCGCGACGACGGCCGCCGCGTCCAGCGGTGAACCGTCGGAGAACGTCACGCCCTTCTTCAGGTGGAGGACGAACTCCTTCGCGCCGTTGAGTTCTTCCCAGCTTTCCGCGATCCACGGGCTGAGTTTTCCCTTCTCATCGACATAGACGAGCTTGTCGGTGATCTGGCCCCAGAGGTTGCCCTCGTAGCTGGAGATCGATGTCTTGCTGGACACCCAGCCGGTGTCATAGCCCTGGATCAGGAAGGTCAGGTTGCCGCCGTCGACCGGCGTGCCGTCGCCGGACGGACCGGTCGCCGTCGCACCGCCGCATGCGGTGAGGAGTACGGAGGCGGTGGCGGCACTGACGGTCGCGAGGAAGGCGCGCCGCGGCCAAAGGGCTGAGGACATGGGAAATCTCCTTGGAAAGTATGTGGGGAACGCGGGAGGTGTTGTGGCGGAACGGTGTGCGCGACCGGCCCGTTGTGGGAGGCGCCTTAGAAGGCCTTGCCGGGATTGAGCAGATGCTCCGGGTCCAGGGCGTCCTTGATGGCCTGCTGCGCCTGCAGGTTCCGTTCGGAGAGTTCCAGGGCGGCCCATTCACGCTTGATGGTGCCCACCCCGTGTTCTCCGGTGACGGTGCCGCCCAGGGCGAGGGCGACGCGAACCAGCTCGGTGGCGGCCTCGGCGAGCGTCGCCGGCGGAACGGCCGGATCGTCGTCGGGCCCTATCTCCCGGGAGATGACCGGGTGGAGGTTGCCGTCCCCGGCATGTGAGACGGCCGAGATCCGAACGCCGTAGCGCGCTTCCAGCGCGGGGAATGCCTCGTAAACCCTGGGCAGCTGTGACTTGGGCACGGCGATGTCCTCGCCGATGAACCACTGTCCCTCGGGGAAGCCGCGTCCGTTCCGGCGCAGCTCCCACAGCAGGGCGGCCTGTTCTTCGGTCTCGACGGTGACGTGACCGCCAACTGCCGTGAGCGCGGCGCTCAGGTCGCGGGCCTGCTCGTCGATGCCGTAGCCGTCGATTTCGATCAGGATCAGCGCTCCGCCGCGCTGGCGCAGTCCGGTTCCGGAATGGTCGTCGATGTTTTCCAGGCTGGGGGTGTCGAAGAACTCGATCACGGCCGGGCGGACGGGCGAGAGCGTGATGGCGGCCAGGCCTGCGGTGCCTTCGCGCGTGCCGGCGAAGAAGGCGCTGAGGGTCCTGCGCGCCACGGGGAGCGGCCGGAGACGGACGGTGGCCCGGACCACGATCCCAAGGGTGCCCTCGGACCCCACAATAAGGGACGTCAGGTCGAGCCCGGTCACGCCCTTGATGGACCGGTGTCCCACCGTGATGAGGCTGCCGTCGGCCAGTACGACGTCGAGGGCCAGGACAGATTCCCGGGTGACCCCGTATTTGGCGCACCGCAGCCCGCCGGCGTTGGTGGCGATGTTGCCGCCGATGCTCGAGATTTCAAAGCTTGCCGGGTCCGGCGCGTAGAACAGGCCGTGAGGTTGGAGGTGGGCGTTGAGTTCAGCGTTGATGACGCCGGGCTCGACGACGGCCACCTCGTCGAGCGGGGAAACCTCCAGGATGCGGTTCAGCCGTTCGGTGGACAGGACAAGCTGGTTCGCCGCGGCGCTCGCCCCGCCCGACAGTCCCGACCCTGCGCCGCGCGGAACCACTGTCACCCCGTGCGCGGCGGCGGTGCGGACCAGTGCCTGCACCTGTTTGGCGTCCGCGGGCAGGGCGACGGCGGGACCGTCCGGGGCGGTGCCGCCGGGTGCGAGCTTTTCGTTGGCGCTGCGCGCCGTGGCTGCATCATGGCCGTAGGGGCCGGTCTCAGGAGAGGGCCGCAGCACTTCGATCTCCGGATGCAGCGTTGCGAGCTCGCGGACAAGCGTGTCGACGGCGCTGAGCGCCGGTTCCGTTTCTACTGAGGTCACCTCGGGGTCACTTTCTTCCTGAGGTGGCACCGTTATCCGGAACCAGTCCGATGGCGGCGTCAACTCAAGAGCACTTTGTCTCCCGGCCTCGATGCGTCCGGGAGCGCTCACTGCAGAAAAAGTACTTTTGGCTGCGAGGGATCCGCCAGTTTTGATGACAGGCCATTTACATTTCGCAATTCGCCGTCAATAAAGTTTTTTAATGCTCAAATTGCTTCACAGAGGGAAATAAAAAACGGGGAAGTACTTTGCGTTTTCTTACGTCAATTGACGGCGCTCAGTCTTCGGGTTCGCCCAGCCCGCGGGCGGCCAGCGCCTCGCCGGTATGGCGGGCATACGCAACGGTGGTGATGAATACCGGCAGGACGAGTGCCCGCGGGTTGCGTTCCAGTCCGCGGGCACGCGCCGAATCCCGGACGTCAGCGAAAGCCCCGGCAATAAACGGAATGCTCCGCAGCATAATGGCGATGGTCAGGGCAAAGCGCTCGGGGTCCGCGCCGAAGCGCCGGAACGGGCGGGCGAGGGAAACCACGCCGTCGAGCAGGCGGTGCAGCGGCGTGGTGGCGGTCAGCAGGGACGCCGCCACGACGCACAGCAGGATGTTCAGGACGATCCGCGCGGCAACCGGCCCGCCGAGCTGCCACCACTGGAACGCGCCGATGACCAGCAGGATGGGCAGCAGCGGCCGCACCGCCCGGAAGAGGCGCACGGCCCCGGCGCCGCTGAGCAGGAACAGCACGCACATCACCAGGAGGGCTCCGGCAGCCAGCCGCCAGTCGACGATCAGGAACGAGGCCATTCCGCAGGCCAGGACCAGCAAGAACTTCAGCCACAGCGGCATGCGGTGGATCAGGGACGTGCCGGGCACGTAGTTGGCGAGCAGGAAGCCGTGGCCCCTCACCGGAAGTCCCCGCCTGACAGGCTCCGGGCGGACAGCGAGCGGTAATGCCCGACGGCGGCGGCAGCACCGCCGTCGTAGGCTATCCGTCCGGAATCGACCACCAAAACCCGGTCCATGTCCAGGGCCAGCTCCAGGTCATGGGTGGACATCACGATCTGCTGGCTGAGGCCGGCGAGGGTGCGGCGCAGCAGCTCGCGGTTCCGGAGGTCCAGCAGCGTGGACGGCTCGTCCAGCACGAGCACTCCGGGTTCCACTGCCAGCACGGACGCCAGGGCGAGAAGCTGCCGTTCGCCGCCGGAGAGTTCATAGATGCTCTGGTCCGCCAGCGGCAGGAGGCCGAACCGGTCCAGGGCGGCCGTCGTCTTGTCCCGGCGTTCCTTCCCGTGCCGCACCGAACGCCGGAGGGAGAGCTCCACGTCCTCACGCCCGGTGGGCATGACCAGCTGGGAGAGGGGATCGGTGAAGACGAACCCCACCTGCTGGCGCACGGCGCGCACATTGCGGACCGTGTCGGCGCCGTTGACGGTCACGGTCCCTTCGGTGGGCGCCACGAGGCCGTTGAGCAGGCGGAGCAGCGTGGACTTGCCGGAGCCGTTGGCTCCGATCACACCGATCCGCTCCTCGGTGAGCTCCAGGCTTATGTCCTGCAGCAGGACCTTGGGGTCAGGGCGGCCGTCGACGGCCACGCTGACCCCTGCGTTCCTGAGGGAGATGGTGCTCACTGTTGCGCGGAGGCTTCCGGCTTGGGGGCTTCCGGTGTGGCGGGCTGCTGCGGGACCTTGCGGACGCGGCGGACCAGCAGGTCCGGGAAGGCCTTGTGCAGGGCGATGGCCACAGCAACGGCGAGGACGTTCTTGATGATGTCACCCGGGTAGAAGGGGAGATCGGCCAGGAAGGCCTTGGCGAAGTCCAGCTTGGCGTTGACCATCATGCCGGCGATGCCCAGTCCGTGGATCAGTACAATGCTGGCGACCATCGCGGCAGCGAAAAGGAACACGGCCCGGAACTTCACCGTGCGGCGGATGATGACGGAGGCCATCCAGCCCACCGCCGCAGCGGCGAGGGGGAACGCGATGATGTAGCCGGCCGACGGTCCGGCCAGGATCCCCAGCCCGCTGCGGCCGCCACTGAAGATGGGGAGACCGGCGAGCCCAAGCAGGGTATGGAGGCCGACGGCGGCGAAGGCGCGGCCGGGCCCGAGCGCGAGTCCGGTCAGCATGACGGCGAGCGTCTGGAGCGTGATGGGAACGCCGAGGCCGCCCACGGGGATGGCCGCAACCAGGGCTGACGCCGCCACGAGCGCGGCGAAGACGGCGATGAGTCCGAGGTCGGTGGCGTTCCAGCGGTTGCGCTTAGCCGGCTGCAGGGTGCCGGCGGAATGGGTCTGGGTCATGGGAGGTCCTGTCGGAGGGGTACAAACAATTATCGGCTGCTGTTGACGTTACTGGCCCGGGAGTAGCCGCATTTTGTTGCTGTTCTACAAGAGGGGCTGCACGGGGTCTGGTGCTGGGTACAAATACTCCGCTCTTCCTGGCCGGTATTCCACTCTTGCCTGGCGGCGAAGGCGTGTTCTGCCCGGGTTGCACCGGCCGGTAGACTTGAACGGGCCGTTCTCCGGCCGGCATCCCCGGTGTTCCTTACGTGACGCCGCGCGGCATGCAACCTGCCGTGCTGCGGCATTCCCTGTTGTGAAAGGCCATACCTGCTGTGATTACCGTTCAGGAACTTGAACTCCGTGCCGGCGCCCGCCTGCTCATGGACCAGGTGAGCTTCCGCATCGACAAGGGTGACAAGATCGGCCTTGTCGGCCGCAACGGTGCCGGCAAGACCACGCTGACCCGCGTCCTCGCCGGTGAAGGCCTGCCTGCCGCCGGCAAAGTGACCCGCAGCGGCGAGATCGGGTACCTGCCCCAGGATCCGCGCACGCCGGACATGGAGCAGCTGGCGCGGGACCGGATCCTGTCGGCCCGCGGCCTGGACGTCGTCGTCGGCAAGCTGAAGAAGGCGCAGGCGGACATGGCCAGCGAGGACCCGGAAGTCCAGCGCAAGGCCATGGGCCGGTACGACCGGCTCGAAAACGAATTCCTGTCCGGCGGCGGGTACGCGGCGGAAGCCGAAGCAGCCGCCATTTCCTCCAACCTCGCGCTGCCGGAACGGATCCTCAACCAGCCCCTGAAGACGCTGTCCGGCGGCCAGCGGCGCCGCGTGGAACTGGCACGCATCCTGTACTCCGGCGCGGAAACCATGCTGCTGGATGAGCCCACCAACCACCTCGACGCGGATTCCATCTCCTGGCTCCGGGACTTCCTCAAAAACCACCAGGGCGGCCTGATCGTGATCAGCCACGACGTGGAACTGCTGGAAGCCACCGTCAACAAGGTGTACCACCTGGACGCGAACCGGGCCCAGATCGACTTCTACAACATGGGCTGGAAGCGCTACCTTCAGCAGCGTGAGACCGACGAGCGCGCCCGCAAGCGCGAACGCGCCAACGCCGAGAAGAAGGCCCAGGTCCTGATAGACCAGGCCAACAAGATGCGTGCCAAGGCCACCAAAGCTGTCGCCGCGCAGAACATGGCCAAGCGCGCCGAGCGGCTGCTCAGCGGACTGGAATCTGTCCGCGCACAGGACCGCGTGGCTGCGCTGCGGTTCCCGGACCCGTCGCCCTGCGGCCGGACCCCGCTCACCGCAGAAGGCCTCAGCAAGTCCTACGGTTCGCTGGAGATCTTCACCGACGTGGACCTCGCCATCGACCGCGGGTCCAAGGTGGTCATCCTCGGCCTCAACGGTGCCGGCAAGACCACGCTGCTGCGGATGCTCGCGGGCGTGGACCGCCCGGACACGGGCGACATCGTCCCCGGACACGGGCTCAAGGTGGGCTACTACGCCCAGGAACACGAGACCCTGGACCACGACCGCACCGTCCTCGAAAACATGCGGTCATCCGCGCCGGACATGAAGGACGCCGAGGTCCGCGGCATCCTGGGCTCGTTCCTGTTCTCCGGTGACGACGTCGACAAGCCCGCCGGCGTGCTCTCCGGCGGTGAGAAGACCCGTCTGGCGCTGGCCACCATCGTGGCCTCGAGTGCGAACGTTCTCCTGCTGGACGAGCCCACGAACAACCTTGACCCTGCCAGCCGTGCGGAGATCCTCGGGGCCCTGCGCAACTACACCGGCGCCGTCGTCCTGGTCAGCCACGATGAAGGCGCCGTTGAAGCACTCAACCCGGAGCGTGTGGTGCTGCTGCCCGACGGCGTTGAGGATCTCTGGAACGAGGACTACCTGGACCTCATCACGCTGGCCTAGTTTCACCGTGGGCCGGCCGGGTATGGCAGCTTCCGTTGCCGGCGCCCGCTGCCGTCCTTTAATGTCAGACCCCCTGACCAGACTTGTTCCATGGAAGCCATGGGGGGATTCGCCGCGGACCGGGCCTTAGGGCCCGGTGCCGGTGGGTTGGCTTCTGCCGGTGCCAACGCCCTGCAGGTCGTTTCTTCCGAGGCGGACGTGGTGGACCGCAGCCTTGCTGATCTGGCCTCGAACGCGATCACCACCGACGACACCGCGTTGTGGGGTTTCGGGCAGGCCGCGGATTTCGCGGACCGGGTCGAGCAGCTCTCCCGCCACGTGGAGTTTCTGCAGGTGGTGGCCGCCGGCGCGGTGGACCGGGCCCGCACCGCGGCGCTCACCGGGCCGCTGAGC
>NZ_BAEG01000027.1 GCF_000238915.1 Arthrobacter globiformis NBRC 12137
CCCTGAACAGGGCGATCACGGCGTCGCGGTCCCCGAAGGCGGGAACGATTCCTGCGACTTCGCCTTGCTCCGACTCCGCCCGCGGCAGCTTGAACCACCATGTGTCGAACGGCACCGGGTATTCCTTCGATTTCAGTCCCGCCGCCTGGCGCAGTACTGAATGCCGGCCGTCCGTGGCCACCACGAGGTCTGCGCGGAGCGCGCCTTCGGTGCCGTCCTTGGTGACGTACCGGATACCGGTGACCCGTCCGCCGTCGGACATGAGGGACCTCGCCTTGTGCTCCATCAGGAGCGTGAACGTTGGCTCCTGTTCGGCGGCGCGGGCGAGGAAGTTCAGGAAGTCCCACTGGGGCATCATGGCGATGTAGTTGTACGGCGGCCGCAGGGCGGCGAAATTTCCCAGCGTGACCAGGCCGCCGCCTGGCGTCGGGAAGGCCACGTTGCGCAGCCGGCTTTGCGGCAGCCCGCGGAACTCGGTGCCGAGGCCGAGTTCGTCGATGAGCCGGATGGTGGACGCGTGGACGGTGTCGCCGCGGAAGTCCCGGAGGAAGTCGCCGTGTTTTTCGAGGACGGTGACCTCAACGCCGGCGCGCGCCAGCAAGAGGCCCAGCATCATGCCGGCCGGCCCGCCGCCCACCACCACGCACCCTGTACTCTCCATGAGCCATACGGTACGCCTCCCGGCCCGCGGCAGCACAGAGCGCGAACGGACATTTGAGCCCCGGCTCGTGGGGCTCGAGTGTTCGCTCGCGCCGGGACTCGGGCGGAAACAGTTGAGCCTTGCGGATTCCGCTGACTAGGCTGTTTCCCATGCGCACACTCCAGGCCAAGATCATCGAAGAAATGGGCGTCCAGCCCCGGATCGATCCCGCAGAGGAGGTGCGCAAACGCGTCACTTTCCTCAAGGAGTACCTCAAGGCCACCGGCACGAGGGGCTTCGTCCTGGGCATCTCCGGCGGCCTCGACTCGTCGCTCGCCGGGCGGCTCGCACAGCTCGCCGTCGAAGAGCTGCAGGCAGAGGGTACGGACGCGCAGTTCGTGGCGGTCCGCCTTCCCTACGGCGTCCAGCACGACGAGGAGGACGCGCAGGCGGCCCTGGATTTCATCAAAGCCTCCAAGGAATGGACCTTCAACATTTCCGCCGCCGTCGACGGCTTCGAGGATGAGTTCGAAAAGACTGTCGGCAACGGGATCTCCGACTTCCACAAGGGCAACACCAAGGCCCGCACGCGCATGATTGCCCAGTACGCCCTGGCCGGGGAGCACAACTACCTCGTCATCGGCACCGACCACGGTGCTGAATCCGTCACCGGGTTCTTCACCAAGTACGGCGACGGCGGCGCCGACATCCTGCCGTTGTTCGGCCTGAACAAGCGGCAGAACCGTGCCCTGCTGGAGTACCTCGGCGCCCCGGAACGGGTGTGGAAGAAGGTGCCCACGGCCGACCTCCTGGACGACAGGCCCGGCCGCACCGACGAGGACGAACTGGGCCTGAGCTACGACCAGATCGACGACTACCTCGAGGGCCGCGACGTCGGCGATACCGCAGCAGAGCTGATCGAACAGAAGTACCTGCGGACCCGGCACAAGCGCACCGTTCCGGTCAGCATCTTCGACACGTGGTGGAAGCACGAGGGCCCGGAAGAAGGCCGCGCAGGACTCTAAGGCGTTGGCTGGAGCGGCCGTTTAGCTAGGCGGCCGGCCCCAGGGCAGCAGGTCCTAGGGCAGCAGCAGGATCTTCCCGCGGCCGTGGCCGCCACGGCTGATTTCCAGGGCGTCGGCGGCCTCGATCAGCGGCATCCGGTGCGCGATCGTGAAGGTGATCTGTCCTTCGGCGGCGAGCATCCCCACTTCCGCCACCCGGCCTTCCAGCTGCTGGACGGCGGCCAGCCCGGCCGCGGATGACTGCCCGCCCGGAACGGTGGTCACCGCCCGGCCGATGCCCTGGAGCAGCTCGGCTGTTACCGCCAGCGAGTCCCCGCTCCCCACAGTGTCCAGGACCGCGGTGACTGTACCGGCGTCCTCGGCCAGCGCCCGGACCCGGTCCGCAAGCCCGGGACCGTACGTCACGGGCTCGGCGCCCAGCTCGCTGAGGTACTCCTGGTTGTCTTCCGAGGCCGTGCCGATCACCCTCGCACCGAACACCTGCGCGATCTGGACCGCGGCCGAGCCAACCCCGCCTGCGGCGCCATGGATCAGCACGGTGTCCCCCGCTCCCACGGCGAGCTGCTTCAGGGCAGAATACGCCGTGCCTCCTGCCACGGGGATGCACGCCGCCTGCTCGAAGTCCACGCCCGCCGGCAAGGGAGTCAGCTGGTCCGCCGGCACCACGGCTTCCGCCCGGTAGCCGCCCAGCAGTCCGTTCCAGATGACCTCGTCACCCACGGCAAACCCCTCGAATGCGGGCCCGACGGCGGTCACCACGCCGGCCGCCTCGCTGCCCGGCACCGCCGGAAAGTCCAGCGGAACCCACTTTTGCAGATAGCCGGCCACGAGCTTCCAGTCAGCCGGGTTGACGCTTACCGCCCGGAATTCCACCCGCACCAGGCCGTCACCCGGTTCGGCCAGCTTCTCCGTGCCCACCTTCAGGACCTGCGGATCGCCGTATTCCTCAAAGTAGACCCGTGTGCTCATGGCTCTGGCTCCTTCGGTGCTGTCCAGGCTTCCACAAGGGGAAGAACTCTTCTGCAAGAGTAGGCACGCCCGGCAGGCACCACAACAGTTAGTACCCGGTTCCCGGGCCGACGGGTGCGGACACCAGGACTGGCCGCTGCGCCCAGGGAGATGTGCTCCCGCTAGTTCTGCCGCCTGCGCTGGCTACCCGATCCGAGCCTGACGGTGAGCCGGTGGGCCTCCTCCAGCAGGAGCCGACCCAGCAGTTCGCGCCGATCCCCACGGAAGCGCGGTTCGATCCCGGTCAGGGACAGCGCCCACGACGGACGGCCGGCCTGGTCGAAGACCGCCGCGCCCATCCCCCAGCTGCCTTCCAGCACCAGGCCCGGGTTCACCGAGTAGCCGCGCCGGCGGGTCTGCCGCAGGTTGTCCCGGACCACGTCTTCGGGGTGTCCGTTGGAGTATTTGCCGGCGTGGCCAGCCCAGTCCCCCAGGATCTGTTCCTGCTCCGCCTCGGGCAGAAACGCCATGATCGCTGTTCCTGCCGATGCCACGCCCAGCGGAAAACGGACACCTTCGTGAAGCACGAAGGAGCGGACGGGGAAGCTGCCCTCCTCCCGCAGCAGGCAAACGGTCTCGGCCCCCCTCCGGATCGAGAAGAAGGCGCTCTCACCGGTCTCCTCGGCAAGCCGTCGCAGGCTGGGCCGCGCCAGGTCCTCCAACGGAAAGCGCGCGGCGGCCACTGATCCCATCAGCAGGGCCTCGGGGCCGAGCACCCAGTTCCCGTTCTGGGGATCATGATCGAGGAGACCCTCGGCCGCAAGTGACGTGAGCAGACGGTGCACGGTTGGACGTGTCAGCCCCGAGTCACGCACCAGCTCCACGAGCGGGCTTCCCTCCGGCTTGCGCCCCACAATTCGCAGCAGCCCCGCAATGCGGCTGACGACCTGAGCGCCCTGGACCGGTACCTGATTCACGGCATCCTCCCTGAAAGTCCATAATATGGATACTTCCCAGCCTAGCGTCCACAGTGTAAAAGCGCGATCGGCGTGGCGCGAAAGAACCTTGACACCGCCACTAGGGCACACATACGCTCCAGAGTCAGAAAGAGCGTCCATAAAGTGGACTGCGACACAGCTCAACGAGGAGATGCGATGTCCAGACTGAAGTCCAGCGCCGCAGAGGCCCTGCACGATGTGCTTGCCGACGGGATCACCCTCGCGGTGGGCGGGTTCGGGCTGAGCGGGATTCCGGCTGACCTGATCGAGGCCGTGCGCGATTCCGGTGTGAAAGAACTGACGGTGGTGTCCAACAACATGGGTGTGGACGGCAAGGGCCTTGGCATCCTGATCGAAGCGGGCCAGGTCCGCAAGGTCATCGCGTCCTACGTCGGCGAGAACAAGCTGTTCGCCGAGCAGTACCTCGCCGGGGTGCTGGAGGTGGAGTTCACCCCGCAGGGCACCCTGGCCGAGCGGCTGCGCGCCGGCGGCGCCGGCATCCCGGCGTTCTACACCAAAACCGGCGTGGGAACCCTGGTAGCCGAAGGCAAACCGCACGAGGTGTTCGACGGCGAAACGTACATTCGGGAGCGCGCCATCCTCGCCGACGTCGCGCTGGTCCACGCCCACACCGCCGACACGGACGGCAACCTCCTCTACCGCTACACCGCCCGGAACTTCAACCCGGTCGTGGCCACCGCAGGCGCCGTCACCGTCGCCGAGGCAGAGGTCATCGTCGAACCGGGCGCCCTGGACCCGAACCACATCGTCACACCCGGCGTCTACGTCCAGCAACTGGTCCAGGCCAGCACCAGGATCAAGGACATCGAACAGCGCACCGTCCGCCCCCGCACTGAACTCGTCAACAATTAAGAAGGAGACTCCCGTGGCCTGGACCCGGAATGACATGGCTGCAATCGCGGCCGAGGAACTGAACGACGGCGACTACGTCAACCTCGGCATCGGCATCCCCACGCTGGTGGCCAACAACCTGCCCGACGGCGTGCGCGTGATCCTGCAAAGCGAGAACGGGCTGCTCGGCATGGGCCCGTTCCCCTACGAAGGCGAGGAGGACGCCGACCTGATCAACGCCGGCAAGCAGACCGTCACCGTCCTGCCCGGAGGCAGCATCTTCGACTCCGCCACCTCGTTCGGCATGATCCGCGGCGGCCACGTGAAAGTCGCGATCCTGGGCGCCATGCAGGTCTCCGGCAACGGCGACCTCGCCAACTGGACCATCCCCGGCAAAATGGTCAAGGGCATGGGCGGCGCCATGGACCTCGTCGCGGGCACCCCGCGCGTCGTGGTCCTCACCGAACACAACGCCAAGGACGGGTCCGCCAAGATCGTCAAAGAGTGCACCCTTCCGCTCACCGGCCTGAGCGTCGTGGACCGGATCATCAGCGACCTGGCAGTCTTCGACCTTGAAAAGACGGACGACGGCGGGCGGCGGCTCACGCTCACCCGCCTCGCCCCCGGCGTCACCGTGGAGGAAATCCGGGAGAAGACGGAGGCGGAGTTTACGGTTGCGGCGGGGCTCGCCGAACCGGCCGGACTTTGACGCTGCGGCCCTGCACCTCAGCCCTGCTCAACCTCGCGGATCAGCCGGGCGATCTCGGCAAAGCCCAGCCGCTCGGCGTTCTCCAAAGCCGTCCTGCCCTCCGGGTCTCGGATATTCGGGTCGGCGCCGGCATCGAGCAACTGGCGGACCACGTCCTGCTGCCTTGGGCCTCCGTTGTTGAGGAGGATGGCTTCCTGCATCGCGGTCCAGCCGAGCTTGTTCACGTGATTGACGGGGACGCCGGCGGCGATGAGGATCCGTACAGTCTCCACATGCCCATGCTCACTCGCCGGGATCAGGGCGGTGCCGCCGAAACGGTTGGTGCTCCTGACGTCCGCACCGTTGGCCAGGGTCAGCCGCAGGACCTCGTTGAAGCCCTCGGCACCGGCGTACAGGAAGGCTGAGTCCTGGATGGGATCCTTGGCGTTCACGTTCCCGCCTTCCCGGATCAGCCGCGCCACGAGCGCAGCATCGTTGGCCTTCGCGGCCAGGACCAGCCGCTGGTCCAGCTTCCGCTGGCCACCCGGGGGCAGGGAGGGACGCGGGGCGGAGGGTGTCGACGACGGCGGCCGCACGGTCCCGCTCACTCCGGAACCTCCCGCCGCCGTCGGGCTGGCCGAACTGCCCTGGCTTGAACCGGCTGGCGCCGAACTGACTGACCCGGGGCTGCCCGCCGAAGGGGATCCGGCCGGCGGGGAGCCCGAAGCGCACCCCGCCAGTAGGGAAACCACTACAGCCAGGCCCGCGAGCGGCAGAGCGGTGGCCGGCCGGCCGCCGTCGTATGCGTCCCGGGTCACGGCCCGCAACCTACTTGACGGCAATTGCGGCGGCGCCGGCCTCGGCGCAGGCTTCATCGAGCTTGCCGTCAGGGGCGCCACCGACGCCGATGCCCGCCACGGAGACGCCGTTCACCTTCAGCGGGACGCCGCCCGGGAGGAAGAGGGTGCCGGGAAGGTCGGCGATGCTCGGCCCGTTGCCGCTGATGCGCTTGGCGAGTTCGCTCGTGGGGCTGCCGAACGCTGCTGCGGTGTAGGCCTTCTGCTTGGCGGACTCGATGGTGTGCTCGGCGGCGTTGTCGCCACGCAGGAGTGCCTGCACGGTGCCGAACCGGTCAACGAGGGCCACGGTCACGAACGGCAGTTTGTCGGCCTGGCACTTGGCGAGCGCGGCGCCCACCGCCTTCGCCGAGGCGCCAACGGTGATCCGGTTCTGGGCGACGACGTTGTCCGCACCCGGCTGGACATCCGCGGCGGGCACTGCTGCCTGCGCGGCCGCAGGCTGGATCGAAGCGGCCGCGGGGGAAGACCCTGATCCGGCATTGGCGACGGCGGTGGCACCGGCGGTGATGACGAGCGCTCCGGCTGCCGCGGCGGCAAAAATCTTCTGGGACTTCTTCACGGTGGTTCTCCTTCGGTGAGACGTAGCCAAACGGCTGCATTTCCATGGTGGACCTGCCGCGGAGCGGATGCATCAGGCCATCAGGTGCAGCCGTCTGGTCCTTTCGGCTGGCGGTATCAGCCAAAAGGCTGAGAGACCAGCAACGGCGCGGGCAATAGCATGGTCCGTAGTACGTCACCCACCGGAACCGGACCCGCCATGCCCTCCCCAGCCCTCTCTGCCGCACCGGAACTTCCTCCCGCCCGGACCGGCCCTGCTCCGGGCAGCCGGCTGGGACGGATCGACGCCGCGGTCCACCTGGGCTTCGCCGTGCTCATGGTTGCCTCGGTGGTGCGCTACGTGATGCGGCACAGCGCCCAGGACAACCAGCTGGTCCTCGCCCTGGCAGCCGCCGCGTGCGCCCTGTACGCGGTCATCGCGGTGCTCGCCCAGCGCCGGCGGCCCTGGGCCGTATGGATGTTCGTACTCGTGGCCGTCTGGGCTGTGCTGGTGGTCTCCGCACCCAGCTTCGCCTGGTGTTCGTTTGCGCTGTTCTTCCTGTGCCGCATCGCCTTCACCGGGACGGTCGCCTACGCGGCGGCAGGGGCGACGGCGGCGGCCACCGCAGCGGGGCTGTTCCGGCTCAGCGACGGCAGCGATCTGGCCATGCTCCTGGGCCCGCTCGCCGTCGGCGTCCTGCTGACGCTGATATATGACCGCATTGAGCACGACGCCGCCGAGCAGCGGCGCCTGCACCACGAAGTATCCCTCGCCCAGGGGCAGCTGGCGGCCAGCGAGCGCCGCGCGGGCACCATCGCGGAGCGAGAACGGGTCTCCCGGGAAATCCACGACACCGTGACCCAGGGCCTCGCCAGCAGTCTGCTCCTGCTCGAAGCGGCAAACCGGGCCTGGCCGGAGCCGGCGTCCCGGCAGGATCTCCGGCAGGCCAGTGAGCTGCTCCGCCGAAACCTGTCCGACACCCGCAGCCTGGTCCACGAACTGGCCTCGCCCGGCCTCGACGCCTCACCGCTGCCGGACGCCCTGCTGCAGGCCGCCTCCCAGTACGTGCCGGACGCCAGGCTGCTGGTCACCGGCGAACCGCGGGCAGTCCCGGCCGAAGTCCGGCACACACTCCTGCGGGTGGTGCAAAGCGCCGCCGCGAACATCAAGCTGCACGCCTCCGCGGACACCACAACCATCACCCTTGGCTTCCTGCCGGATGCGGTCACGCTGGACATTTACGACGACGGTACGGGCTTCGACCCGGCGGCGGTAGCACCGCCGTCGGACGCCGGAGGATACGGACTGCGGGCCATGCGGCAGCGCGTGGAGCAACTGGGCGGCGTCTTCTCGGTGGAAAGCGCCCCGGGCGAGGGAACTGTTGTGGCAGCGCAGCTGCCGGCAAAGGGGGAAAAATGAGCGTCATCACCGTGCTCCTCGTGGACGACCACCTCGTGGTCCGCAGCGGACTGAAGGCACTGCTGGGCACACAGCCGGACATCGAGGTGGTGGCGGAGGCGTCCTCCGGCGAGGAAGCCCTGGCCGCCGTGGAAGGGCACTCCCCCGACGTCGTGGTGATGGACCTCGCCATGGGCCCGGGCATGGACGGGATCGAGGCCATCAGGAAGATCCGCGAACGCAACCGCCGGCAGGCCGTGCTGGTCTTCACCACCTACGATTCCGACGCCGACATTGTCCGTGCCGTGGACGCCGGCGCCATGGGATACCTCCTCAAGGACGCCGCGCCGGAGGAGATCTTTGCCGCCGTCCGGGGCGCCGTCCAGGGCAAAAGCGTGATGAGCCCACCGGTGGCCTCCCGCCTGTTCCAGCAGCTGCGCAACCCTGACGACGTCCTGACCCCGCGGGAGGCCGAGCTGCTGAGCCTCCTCACCGAAGGGCTCAGCAACAAGGAACTGGGCCAGCGGCTGTTCATCTCCGAGGCCACCGTCAAGACCCATCTCGCCCACATCTACGCCAAGTTGGGCGTCGAGACCAGGGCCGCGGCCATCGCCACCGCCATCCGCCGCGAGGGGATGCGCTAGCGGCTGCCGGCCGGCGCCCGTGCGCGTCCCTGCAGCAGGGCTAGACTCGGTCACGTCCAGCCCCGCCCTTCGAGAGGAGCAGCCATGCGCGCCACCATCATCCACGGACCCGGAGACATCAGGGTGGAGGACCGCGACTATCCGGCCGTCCAGCTCCCCACGGACGCCGTGGTCCGCGTGACTGCCGCGTGCGTCTGTGGCTCGGACCTGTGGCCCTACCGCGGCGTGAAGCCGGTCCGCCACGCCTCCGCCATCGGCCATGAATTCGTCGGCGTCGTGGAAAGCACAGGTGCCGATGTGTCCTCACTCCGGGCGGGCGACTTTGTGATCGCCCCCTTCGTGGTCAGCTGCGGGCAGTGCCCGCAGTGCCTGAACGGCGTCACCGTGGCCTGTGACCGCCTCGCCGGTTGGGGCGGAACGGACGACGCCGGGCTCGCTGTCGACGGCGGCCAGGGCCAGGCCGTGCGCGTCCCGCTCGCCGCCTCCACGCTCGTGAAGGTACCGGGTGTCACCGAGCCGGATGCAAAGCTGCGCAACAGCCTGCTGACCCTCTCGGACGTCATGGCCACCGGGCACCACGCCGCCGTCAGCGCCCAGGTGGGCCCCGGCCGGACCGTAGTGGTGGTGGGCGACGGCGCCGTGGGACTGTGCGGCGTCCTTGCGGCAAAGAGGCTCGGCGCCGAACGGATCATCGCAATGTCCCGCCACGCCGACCGTCAGGCCGTCGCCCGCGAGTTCGGCGCCACGGACGTTGTGGAGGAACGCGGGGACGACGGCGTCGCCAAGGTCCGTGAATTGCTCGGCGGAGTGCTGGCCGACTCTGTGCTCGAGTGCGTGGGAACCAAGGAGTCCATGGAGCAGGCGCTGCATTCCGCCCGGCCCGGCGGCGCCCTGGGCTTCGTTGGGGTCCCCACCGGCGGTGCGGAGATCCCGCTGCGCTACCTGTTCGACAAGAACATCGCCGTGTCCGGCGGAATGGCGCCGGCCCGCACCTACATTCCCGAGCTGCTCAAGGACGTGCTGTCCGGCGCCATCAATCCCGGGCGGGTGTTCGACGTCGAGATGCCCCTGGAGGAGGCGGCCGAAGCCTATAAGGCGATGGACGAGCGCCGGGCCATCAAGGTGCTCCTGACGCCGTAGAAACGGTTGCGCCGGCCCGGCACGGGGTCTACCGTGATCCGCATCAGTCACCACCGCCGTCGAGGAGCCGTCATGGCCGGGTTTGTGCAGATCATCGAATTCCAGACCTCACGCATCGAGGAGGTCGAAGCGCTGGGCCGCCCGTCAAGAACCGAGGGAACCACCGCACCGACGTTTCGCCGCATCATTGCCACTGCGGACCGGGACCGTCCCGGGACGTACTTCACCATCGTGGAGTTCGACTCCTACGAGTCGGCGATGGAAAACTCCAACCGGCCTGAGACCTCCGACTTCGCCGCGAAAATGGCGGCCCTGTGCGACGGTCCCCCGGTATTCCGTAATCTCGATGTGCTGTGGGAGGACACCGGACAGGGGCCGGACGGCACGGCCTAGCCCAGCAAACGGCGTTTTGAATTAGCGATCGTGGACAGAATCTCCCGTTACTGGTGGGACTCCTGATGACGGTAGCTATTGCACGCCCGGCGGAACGCCCATAGGTTGGAGACAGCGGACAACAGTTTCCGCCTCTGCCTGCTGTCGGAGCAGGACCAGAATAAGCGTTACAAAGGAAGTAGCAATGGCAACAGGCACAGTTAAATGGTTCAACGCCGAAAAGGGCTTCGGCTTCATCGCTCCGGATGATGGATCGGCAGATGTATTCGCCCACTACTCGGCAATTGCCTCGAGCGGCTACCGCTCCCTGGATGAAAACCAGAAGGTCGAATTCGAAGTGACCCAGGGCCCCAAGGGTCCGCAGGCAGAGAACATTCGCCCGCTGTAACGGCTTTCCAAAAACTCCCCTGTCCGTGCCTGGCACGCACAGGGGAGTTTTTGGTTCCCACAGTTTTGGTACTCCCGCCCGGTAGAGTGCCGCCATGGATGAAAAAGCGACCCTGCACCATTACCTGCGGACACGGCGCGCCCAGCTACTGGCCAAGATCGACGGCCTCGGTGAGTATGACGTCCGCCGGCCGATGACGCCCACCGGCACCAATCTCCTGGGCCTGGTCAAACACGTGGCCAGTGTGGAACTGGGCTATTTCAGCGAGGTATTCGGACGGCCCAGCGACCGGGAGCTGCCTTGGTTCGCCGACGGTGCCGAGCCGGACGCGGACATGTGGGCCACCCCGGAGCAAACCCGCGCCGAGATCGTGGAGCTGCACCACTTCTCAGCGGCGCACACCGACGCCACCATCGAAGCGCTGTCCTTGGACGCTCCCGGGATTGTGCCCTGGTGGCGGGAAGAACGCCGGCACGTGACCTTGCACCAGATGCTGGTACACATGTGCGCGGAGACGGCGCAGCACCTGGGGCATGCCGACATCATCCGGGAACTCATTGACGGTTCCGCCGGGCAGGGCCCCAACGACCCCAACCTTCCGCAGCGGGCGCCCGAGGAGCAGGCCGCCTACGTGGAGCACCTCGAGGCCGCAGCGCGTAAAGCCGCCACCCTGGCCGAGTAAGGCGCGGGCAGGGTGACGCACTGACCGGCCAGGACGTCCTACACGAAGGCCGATTTTCCTGTGACCGCCCGGGCCACAATCAGGGAATTGATCTCGTAGCTGCCCTCGTACGTGTACAGGATCTCCGCGTCGCCGAAGAGCTTTCCCATCTCGAAGTCGCTGCTGATGCCGTTGCCGCCCAGCAGCGACCGGCCCATGGCCACGGAGGCGCGGGCCAGCCGGGTGGTGGTGGCCTTGGCCATCGCCGCCTGCGCCATTTCCAGCCTGCCGTCCTCCTGGATCCGGGCCAGCTGCGCCATCAGGGCCAGCGACGCCGAAGCGTTGCCCAGAATCTCTGCGAGCTGCTGCTGGATAAGCTGGAAGCGCGCCAGCTCCTTGCCGAACTGGCGGCGCTGCAGCGAATAGGAGCGGGCAACGTCAAAGGCCGCCAGCTGAATTCCGGCGGCCTGCCAGCCCACCCACGCCCGCGAATCCCTCAGCAGCTCGTTGGCCTTGGTGAAATCCGTGGCGCCAGGGAGCATGCTGGTTTCCGGAATGCGGACGCCGTCCAGCCGGATGTCGGCGTTCTGCATGATCCGCAGCCCGATCTTGTTGCTGATCTTGGTCGCCGTGTAGCCGGGACGGTCCGTCTCGACAATGAAGCCCTTGATCTGATGGTCCGCCGTGTCCCTGGCCCACACGAGCGCAAAGTCGGCGATTGTTCCCGCGCCTATCCACCGTTTGGCGCCGTCGATGACCCATTCGCCGTCTTCAAACCGGGCCGTGGTGGCCAGCCCGCCGGCAATGTCCGAGCCGTGCTCCGGTTCGGTCAGTGCGAACGCCCCCAGCTGCGTGAAAGCAGTCAGTCCCGGCAGCCACCGCTGCTTCTGCTCATCCGACCCCAGGGCGTCGATCATGCCGACGATCAGCTCGTTGTGGATGCCCACCAGGGCCGACAGGGAGACGTCGGCGCGGGCCACCTCAACGTACATCAGGCCCTTGAAGAGCGTGGATGTCCCGTCCGTCTGCAGCCCGCCAAGTCCGTGCTTTCCCAGCTCCGCGAGAAGCCCGAACGGGAACTCCTCCCTGTTCCAGTATTCGATGGACTGGGCCCGGACCCTGGACTGCAGGAAGTCCCTGATCTCGAGGTAGCGTGTCCGTTCGGCCGGCGGAAGCAGGTCCGCAACATACATAAGATCCGCGTCGGCAAACGGCGGTCCAATCACCCCCGGTTCCTCCGCTGTCACCTCTGTGGTCTGTCCGCTGTCACGTCCTTGTGGCTGCACGGGCATAGATCCCTTCGCTCTTCCAAACCCTTGGATGTCCTAGTATATTGCACAGTGATGTGGATCACTAGAACGTGAATCCCCAGGCGAAAGGTGCCCCATGACAGTCACCGACGACTTCCGGGCCGCACGAGACCAGCTGCTCGCTGCGCGCCAGGACTACCGGCAGGCGAGAACCAGCTTCGAATGGCCGCGGCCCTCGGAGTTCAATTTCGCGCTCGACTGGTTTGACGCCATCGCGGCCGATCCTGATCGCGGCGGGAACCCGGCACTGGTGATCGTGGAGCAGGACGGCTCGGCCACCCGCCGCAGCTTCGCTGAACTGTCGGCCCGGTCCAACCAGGTGGCCAACTGGCTCCGCAGCCAGGGCGTGAAGCGCGGCGACCGCATGATCATCATGCTGGGCAACCAGGTGGAACTGTGGGAGCTCGTGCTGGCCGGCGTCAAGCTAGGCATCGTGCTGATCCCCACCACCACCCTCATGGGTCCCGCGGACCTGAAGGACCGGGTGGAGCGCGGGGAAGCGGGCTGGGCCGCCGTCGGCAGTTCCAACCTGGGCAAGTTTGCCGAGGTGCCCGGCCGCTACCGGCTGATCGGCATCCCCGATGCCGCGGGCGCCGGCATCAACGGCGCCGGCATCAACGGTGTCGGCATCAACGGCACGGGCGAGGCGCTGCAGTACGCGGATTCGGCAGGGTCACCCGCCGACTTCACGCCCGACGCGCCCACCCTGGCAGATGAGACCCTGCTCCTCTACTTCACTTCGGGCACCACCTCCAAGGCCAAGCTCGTGGAACACACGCACACCTCGTATCCGGTGGGCCACCTGTCCACGATGTACTGGATCGGCCTGGAGCCGGGCGACGTGCACCTCAACGTGGCCTCCCCGGGCTGGGCCAAACATGCCTGGTCCAACCTGTTCGCCCCGTGGATTGCCGAGGCCTGCGTGTTCGTCTACAACTACGAACGCTTCGATGCCAAGGCTCTCATGGAGCAGATGGACCGGGAGAAGGTCACCAGCTTCTGCGCCCCGCCCACTGTTTGGCGGATGCTCATCCAGGCCGACCTCACGCTCCTCAAGAATCCGCCCACCAAGGTTGTTTCAGCCGGCGAGCCCCTCAACGCGGAGGTCATCGGCCAGGTCCAGCGCGCCTGGGGCCAGACCATCCGCGACGGCTTCGGCCAGACCGAGACCACGGTGCAGGTGGCCAACACCCCCGGCCAGCCGGTCAAGATCGGCGCCATGGGCCTGCCCCTGCCGGGATACGACGTGGTCCTCGTCGATCCGGCTACCGGAGAAGAGGCCGACGACGGCGAGCTGTGCCTGCGCCTGGATCCCCGCCCCGCAGGGCTGATGAAGTCGTACTACGGTGACCCGGAGAAGACGGCCGAGGCATTCCGCGGCGGCTACTACCACACCGGCGACATGGCCAGCCGGGACGAGCACGGCGTCATCACCTACGTGGGCCGGGACGACGACGTCTTCAAGTCCTCCGACTACCGGCTGTCCCCGTTCGAGCTGGAGAGCGTGCTCATCGAGCACCCGGCGGTGGCGGAGGCCGCCGTCGTTCCTTCGCCTGATCCGCTGAAGCTGTCCGTACCCAAGGCATTCGTGGTACTGGCGGCGGGCCACGAGCCGGGGCCCGAGCTCGCCGAGGAGATCCTGCGCTACTGCCGCGACCACCTGGCGCCGTTCAAGCGCATCCGCCGGCTGGAGTTCGCCGAGCTGCCGAAGACCATCTCGGGCAAGATCCGCCGGGTTGAGCTGCGGCACAGCGAGGAGATCCGCCACGCGGACGGCACCCAGGCGGCCGTTCCGCCAGGCCTGGGCACGGAATACTCCGAAACGGATTTCCCGGGCCTGAAAAGCCAGGGCTGAACCGTGAGCCCCCCGCTGCCCCGCGACCCGATTGCCGATGCACAGCGCAACTGGGAGAGCCACGGCTGGGGCGACGTCGCCGCCCCGATGGCCGCCATCACGGCAATCATGCGCACCCAGCAGATCCTGATGGCCCGGATCGAGGGGGCCCTGAAGCCCTTCGGACTGACGTTCGCCCGCTACGAGCTGCTGGCGCTGCTCAGCTTCGCCAGGAGCGGCGCCCTGCCCATGAACAAGGCGAGCGCCCTGCTCCAGGTCCATCCCACCTCGGTGACCAACGCCGTCGACCGCCTCCAAACGGCGGGGCTGGTGGTCCGTTCGCCGCATCCCACGGACGGGCGCACCACCCTGATCGAGCTCACGGCCGAGGGGCGCACGCTGGCAAAGCGGGCGACGGCGGTGCTCAACGGCGAAGTTTTCGGTCAGTCCGGTTTCGGTGAAGAGGATGTGAACCAGCTGATCCGGATCCTGGGCGACTTCCGCCGCGGCGCCGGGGACTTCACGGACTGACCGGTTTGGCGGACTGACTGGCGGCCCTGCGGCTAGCAGCTTGGCACGCCGTCCTTCTCGGCAGGGCTGTCCGCATGGCTTTCGGACGGCCGCCGCAGCTCCTGGACGAACGCGTCAAGCAATGCCGCCGGCTGCGGGCTGTTGGCAAGCCGCACGAGGTCTGCAGCCGTGCTGGCGACCTTGATGTTCGTGTCCTGGCTGTATTTGGCCATCAGGTCGAAGGCGGCCTCGGAACCAATCCGCAGGATCCCCATCAGGATGCCCTTCGCCTGTTCGATGGTGCTTCGGGTGCCAAGGGCGCCTGCAACTGCTTCGCGTGCTGCCTTTTCGGTTTCCCAGTGCAGCGTGCTGGTCAGGTCAACGATGAATCCCTCAACCGCTCTGAGACTGCCGTCCTCCATGAGCGCCTCGCCCGCGGTGAGGACACGATGTTCGCGCATGCGCGCGTCGATGATGCGGTGGTAGCTGCAGAAGAATCCGCCCGCTTCGCAGGCAGCCATGAAGATGTCATGGCAACGCTCCCTGTCGTCCGGATGCTTGTGGGCATACAGCAGCTCCACGCTGGGGACGATGTCGCCGCGGCGGTAACCGTGGAGGGTGTACAGCTCATCTGACCACTCGAGCCGTCCGGAGACGGCATCGTAGTAGAACGTGCCGGCGACACAATCTGTTGGCCCGAGTGCGCTCGAGTACGCCCGCACGGTTTTCGGAAGGCTCATCGCAGCTCCCGGCCGCCCTATCCGGCCATCCCCTGGCACTTGACGGGTATGCGCTGGGGAAGAGGGCGAACGGCAGTCCGGGGGCGGGAACCGAGGAAGCGGTCCACCGGGGCCGAGGCGAGCTCCCGCACGTGCCCCATTCCGGCGTACTCGCGAACGGCAGCGATGCCTTCAACCGCTGCAGCCTTACTGGGAAAAGGGCGGGACACGGCCATCACGGTGCCGTCCGGGGCGGTGAGCTGGAATCTGAATGAAGCCTCTGCGTCAATGAAGAGTTCGAACATGCCAGCCATTTAGCCCTCCTGGATCCGGGAACACGGCGTCCGGGACGCCGTCGTCGCCGGAAGCAGCTGAGATTTTCTTCCTTGCCGCTCCCGCGGATGAGCCGGGGCGGCAATTGAGGAATTTATGAAATTGTGAACCAGTTGCGGCGTCTTGGCAAGGCCTGTCCGTGGCCACTCCCGGGCCGCCGCGCCCCTGCAGGACCGACTCGCCAACAAAAAGTTCACCCCGCTCGCTGGAGACAGACCGTTCTGTCTCTATACTTAGGTCTATACGCCTTGGGGGCACCAGTTCGGCGGGCCGAGCAATACCTGGCTGGCAACATCTGGCAAGGAACAGTGGAAGGAATCCATCATGGGTGACATGCCCCACGGCGTGATTCACACCGAGGTAAAGGCTGACCTGTTCAAGTCCATGGGGCACCCTGCACGCATCCTGGTCCTGGAGATGCTGGTCAGTGGTCCGGTGACCGTGAGCAACCTGCGGGACTGCACCGGCCTTGAAGCCTCGAACCTCTCCCAGCACCTCGGCATCCTGCGGCGCCAGCGGCTGATC
This sequence comes from Arthrobacter globiformis NBRC 12137, assembly GCF_000238915.1. Classification (GTDB taxonomy): domain Bacteria; phylum Actinomycetota; class Actinomycetes; order Actinomycetales; family Micrococcaceae; genus Arthrobacter; species Arthrobacter globiformis. The sequence goes on from NZ_BAEG01000027.1 coordinate 16,405, forward strand.
GTTCCGTCCCGGAAGGACGGCCGCCTGTTCTACGAACTGACGTCTCCTGAGGTACGCGACGTCCTCGAGGCGGCCCATGGCTTGCTGGGCACCATCCTCAACGGCGGCGGCATGCGGCAGCAAAACAGCAGATCTGATAGCTCCCCCGGCACGGCACCAGCATCCGCCCTCACGCCGGCAGCACAGGCGGCAGGCTAGCCCGGACACTCTTACGCCGGGTTCGCTTTTGCGCCGGGCACGCTTCTATGCCGGGCCGGCTTTAGCCCGGCGTTGACTTTTACGCGGGGTCGGCGACGGCGGCCGGTGCGGAATGCCCGAAAAGCCAGGCTGCGACGTCGCTCCTCAGCACAACGTGCGGGCTGCCGGTTCCGCTGACACTTCCGGCCGGAACATAGTAGCCGCGGCCGCCGCCGGGACCGCCGGCAGCCCGGTCCAGCGCTTCCACGATCCTGCGGCTCAAGTGCCCCTGCGGGCCTGTGGCATGGATTTCCTCAAGCTCAGCCGCGGTGAGCCGTCCCAGTACAGCAGCGATATCGGCCACGATCGTTCCCCTTTTCGGACGTTTGCCTGAATAAAGACTTTTGCCTGAAGTGCAAGGCTAAGGCATCGCGATTAACTGCGAGTGAAATCCCGGCGGCCAATAGCGACGGACTATGTGGAGTTTTTGTAGATGTCGCGAGCAAAAAGGGCCTTGTGAGGCCGATGTCTGTACAAAACTCCACGGGCCGCACCGGGAGGCAGTACAGAAATCAGTACAGGAAGATGTCGACCCACGCCCGGTTGTGCGCGTGGAGCAGCACCAGGAACAGCACGAAGTCGAAGAGCAGGTGCACGCTCACGATGTACGACAGCGACTTGGTCCAGGTAAAGATGCGCGCCTGGAGAAGGGCGAACGGGTAGATGAAGAACGGTGCCCAGGCCCGGAACCCCAGTTCCCACAAGAACGAGGTAAACAGGACGGCCTGCAGCAGGTTGGCCTGCCAGTCAGGCAGGTGGCGGCGAAGCAGCGCGAAGCAGGTGCAGATGAAGAACAGCTCATCCCAGATGCCCAGGGCGTTGGTGCCGACGAAAAGCCGCGCGATGCCCTCGGGGTCATGCACTGCGGGCCAGTTCATGTAGACCCCGGTCCGGATCATGTACACGGGCAGCAGGGCGTAGCCAATGACCACGACGGCGGGCAGGTACCACTTCTCCGCACGCGTCCATTTCTGCCCGGTCCGGACCGGAAACACCACCGCGTGCTCCTTGGTAAGGAAATGCGACACGGCGTAGGGGATCCCGACGGCCGCGATCATGGCCGAGCCCATGACGAGCATGTGGGAGGTGCTGACGTCGGTGGTGATCGGCACGGCACTGATGATGGCCACCCCGGCTGCTATCAGCGCGAGGTCACGGAACAGCAGCCGGTCCACCAGCGCCGCGACCACGAGCGCCGCGGCAAGCAGGGCATATCCCGGCAGGCTCTGGTCCAGCGCGAACAGGACAAAGCCGGCCAGCGAGACCATGGCTGCCGGGACAACGCGCAGGGAAGTCCCCTTCACGGTGCGCTCCCCGGTCAGCCTGGCACTCACCGGTGCCTGAACTCCGGCTGGCGCTTCTCCGCGAAAGCAGCCATGCCTTCCTTCTGGTCCTCAGAGGCGAAGAGCGAATGGAACAGCCGCCGCTCAAACAGCACGCCCTGTGCCAGCCCCGTCTCGAAGGCCGCGTTGACGGCTTCCTTGGCCAGCATGGCAGCCGGTTTCGACTTGGACGCGATGACCTCCGCGGCCTTCAGTGCCTCTTCCACGGTGTCCGCCGCCGGCACCACGCGGGCCACCAGGCCTGAGCGCTCCGCCTCCGCCGCGTCGATGAACCGGCCGGTGAGGATCATGTCCATCGCTTTGGCCTTGCCCACGGCGCGGGTGAGGCGCTGCGATCCGCCCATGCCCGGCACAACGCCAAGGTTGATCTCGGGCTGGCCGAACTTGGCGTTGTCCCCGGCGATGATGAAGTCGCACATCATGGCCAGCTCACAGCCGCCGCCCAGCGCGAATCCGGACACGGCCGCGATCAGCGGAATGCGCAGCCGGGTGAGGTCCTCCCACCCGCGGAACCAGTCGGCGTCGTACATCTCCAGGTAGCCCTTGTCCGCCATCTCCTTGATGTCGGCGCCCGCGGCGAAGGCCTTTCCCGAGCCGGTGATCACCACGGCGCCCACGCCGGGATCCGTGTCCATGGCCGAAACCGCCGCCACGAGTTCTTCCAGGGTGGTCCTGTCCAGGGCATTCAGCGCCTCGGGCCTGTTCAGGGTAACGAGGCCAACGCGCCCGCGGCGTTCCACCAGAATGTTCCCGTACTCGTGCGTCATCCATGCCCCTCATGTGGTTGCTATGTCCTGAAACTAAGCCTACTGTCCTGACTTGTCCCGGATGTCGGTGATGATGCCGGAGAAATCCCGGCCTGCCCCGCCTTCCGCGGCAAAGGCGTCGTAAATGTCGGAGGCCAGCGGTCCCATTCGGGCGGCGACGCCGGTGGACTGAAGGGCGTTCAGCGCCAGCCGGAGGTCCTTGGCCATCAGGGCCCCTGCGAACCCAGGCTGATAGTCGCGGTTGGCCGGGCTGGTGGGCACCGGTCCCGGAACGGGGCAGTTGGTGGTGAGGGCCCAGCACTGCCCTGACGCCGCGGACGCGACGTCGAACAGGGCCTGGTGCGTCAGCCCCAGCTTCTCCCCGAGCACGAACGCCTCGCTGACGGCGATCATCGAGACACCGAGAATGAGGTTGTTGCAGACCTTCGCGGCCTGGCCGGCGCCGTGCTCTCCGCACAGCACCGCGCGTTTGCCCATGACGTCGAACAGGGGCCGCACTGTCTCGAAGTCCTCCTGCAGCGCCCCGACCATGAACGTCAGGGTGCCGGCCTCCGCCCCCACCACGCCGCCGGAAACCGGGGCGTCCACGGAGCGGTGCCCTGCGTCGAGGGCCAGCCTGGCGGCTTCCCGGGCCTCGTCCACGTTGATCGTGGAGCAGTCCAGAAACATGGTGTTCGGCGCCGCGGCCTCCAGCAGCCCGGGCTGTCCGTCCCCGCCCCGGTAGGCGTCCAGAACATGTTGCCCGCTCGGGAACATCGTGAGCACGACGTCCGCTCCGGGGATGGTTTCCGCGGCACTCGCGGCGACGGGGATGCCATGCCCGCGCGCTGCTTCCAGCGCCGCGGGCACCACGTCGAAACCGACGACGTCGTAGCCTGCCTTGACCAGGTTCACCGCCATGGGACCGCCCATGTGACCCAGTCCCAGGAAGGCAACACGCGGTTTCGCTTCTTCAGCGCGGGTAACTTCTTCAGGCATGGTCCGACTCCTTTTCCCACAACACCAGTTCCCGGTCGCCCAACGGCGCAAAGTACCGCCCGACGTCGTCGGCGTGTACCTCCCGCAGCGTCGCCGGACGCCATTGCGGGTTGCGGTCCTTGTCCACCACCTGCGCCCGGATCCCCTCCCGGAAGTCTGCTCCGGCGAGGCACCGCAGTCCCACGCGGTACTCCTCGGCGAGCGCCTGGTCGAGCGTCAGCCCCCGCGCCCGGCGGAGCGCGGCCAGGGTCACCTTGACGGAGGTGGGCGACTTCGCCTCGATGGTGTCGGCGGCCGCCGCGGCCTCCCCGCCGGCGGCACGCAGCCGCCGGACAATCTCCTCGGCGTCGTCCGCTGAGTAGCAGGCGTCGATCCAGTCCCGCTGCGCCTCCATCGCCGAGGCTGGCGGCTTTTCGGCAAAGCGTACGACGGCGGCTTCCGCACTTTCGTTTTCCAGCGCCGCCGCGAGGTCCGCGAGGCTGCCGGACGGGACAAAGTAATCGGCAAGCCCCAGGAAAAGCGCATCCGCCCCGCTGAGGTGGGCGCCGGTGAGGGCGGCATGGGTACCCGCCTCCCCCGGTGAGCGTGAGAGCAGGAGGGTGCCGCCGACGTCGGGCACGAATCCGATGGTGGTCTCCGGCATCCCGGTCCGGGTCCGTTCGGTGACGATGCGCAGCGAGCCATGGGCGGAGATGCCCACGCCGCCGCCGAGCACCAGGCCGTCCATGAACGCCACATACGGCTTGGGGAACCGCTCAATGAGCGAGTTCAGCCGGTATTCGTCAGCCCAGAAACCGGCCGTTTCGTCGCCGCCGGCGAGGATGTCCCGGTAGATGGCCACGATGTCCCCGCCCGCGCATAGGCCGCGGTCGCCGGCACCCCGGACCAGCACGGTGGCCACGGTGTCGTCGTCGGCCCAGGCGGTCAGCTGCTCCAACATGGCGGAGACCATGCCGGCCGTGAGCGCGTTGACCGCCTTGGGCCGGTTGAGCGTGACCACCCCCAGGTTGCCCCGTTGTTCGAACAGCACCTCTTGTTCAGAAAGCAAGCCCGGGTTTTCCGGCGGTCCGTTCGGGGCAGGTTCAGTCATCAGCTTCCTTCCGGCATGATGAAGCTGGCACCCTGCCGGATGCCGGAGGGCCAGCGTGAGGTCACGGTCTTGGTCTTGGTGTAGAAGCGGAAGGCGTCGGCGCCGTGCTGGTTGAGGTCTCCGAATCCGGACGCCTTCCAGCCGCCGAAGGTGTAGTAGGCAATGGGCACCGGAATGGGGACGTTGATGCCCACCATGCCCACCTGCACCCGGCTGGCGAAGTCCCGTGCCGCGTCACCGTCGCGCGTGAAGATGGCCACGCCGTTGCCGAACTCGTTCTCGCTGCAGAGCCGGAGGGCTTCGTCGTAGTCGGATGCGCGCAGGACGCTGAGCACGGGGCCGAAGATCTCCTCGCGGTAGATCTTCATGTCTTTCGTAACGTTGTCGAACAGCGTGGGGCCAACCCAGAACCCGCCGTCGTAGCCGTCCACGGCGAGGCCGCGGCCGTCCACCAGGAGTGAGGCACCTTCCTCCTCGCCGGACTTGATGTACCCCTCGATCCGTTCCTTGGCGGCTGGCGTGACCACCGGTCCGAAGTCGGAGTCCTTGGCCAGGCTGTGGCCCACCTTCAAGGACTTGATCCGTTCCTGCAGCCGTGCCACAAGGCTGTTCGCGGTCTCCTCCCCCACAGGAACGGCCACGGACACTGCCATGCAGCGTTCACCGGCCGACCCGTAGCCGGCCCCGATCAGGGCATCGGCGGCCATGTCAAGGTCTGCGTCCGGCATGATCACCATGTGGTTCTTGGCGCCGCCGAAGCACTGCGCCCGCTTGCCGTGCGCCGCGGCCGTGGCGTAGATGTACTGGGCGATCGGGGTGGAACCCACGAAGCCGATCGCCTGCACGCGCGGGTCCTCGAGCAGCGCGTCCACGGCTTCCTTGTCGCCGTTGACCACGTTGAACACGCCGTCCGGCACCCCCGCCTCGGAGTAGAGCTCGGCCAGCCGCAGTGGTACCGAAGGATCGCGTTCGGACGGCTTGAGGATGAACGCGTTGCCTGCCGCGAGTGCGGGGCCGGATTTCCACAGCGGGATCATGGCGGGGAAGTTGAAGGGCGTTATGCCTGCAACCACGCCGAGGGGCTGGCGCATGGAGTGCACGTCGATGCCCGCGCCGGCGTCGTCGGAGAACTCGCCCTTAAGCAGGTGCGGGGCGCCCGCGGCGAACTCCACCACCTCGATGCCGCGCTGGATGTCGCCGCGGGCATCCGCGAGGGTCTTCCCGTGTTCCGAGGAGAGCAGGGAGGCGAGCTCGTCCATGTTCTGGTTCACGAGGTCCACGAATTTGAGCAGGATGCGGCCACGCCGCTGCGCGTTCATGGCGCCCCACTCCAGCTGGGCTTTTTCGGCGTTCGCGACGGCATTTCGGACTTCCTCCGCGCCCGCCAGCGGCACCTTGGCCTGGACCTCTCCGGTGCAGGGATCAAAAACGTCGCCGTACCGGCCGGACGTGCCGTCTACCCGCCGGCCGCCAATATAGTGGGAAAGTTCGCGAACCATGGATGCTCCTTTGCATGACCCCGGTCATCTCTGGTGCTGAATCTACTCGGACTTCCTACTAAATTCCAGAGGTCCTAAGACGGGGTTGGCGGCGGTGGTGAGCTGCCGCCGTCGTGGGGCACTTTGCGGCGCCAAGGGTGCCCGCGGGCGCCTAGTCCCGGCGTGTCCGCGGCAAAGTGCCCCGTTTTGGACAGCGGAATGCCCCTGTTTCGGCAGCAGCGGTGTCCAAGTTCGGTAAGTTAGGACTGTGAAGATAGCTACCTGGAATGTGAACTCGCTGCGTGCCCGTGCCGACCGTGTGGAGGCGTGGCTGCAGCGCTCCGACTGCGACGTCCTGGCCATCCAGGAAACCAAGTGCAAGGACGACAACTTTCCGTGGGAGCTCTTCGAACGCATGGGCTACGAGGTGGCGCACTACGGCGTCAACCAGTGGAACGGTGTGGCCATCGCCTCCCGCGTGGGCCTGGACGACGTTGAACGCGGCTTCACGGACCAGCCGCACTTCGGCAAGGCGGGCAAGGATCCCGTCCAGGAAGCCCGCGCCATGGCCGCTACCTGCGGCGGAGTCCGGGTCTGGAGTCTCTACGTCCCCAACGGCCGCTCCCTCGATGACGAGCACATGCCTTACAAACTCAAGTGGCTTGATTCCCTGAAGAACCACGCGGCAGGCTGGATCTCGGAGGACCCGTCCGCTCAGGTCGCGCTAATGGGCGACTGGAACATCGCCCCCACGGACGACGACGTCTGGGACATTGATCTGTTCCTCACCCAGGGCTACACCCACGTCAGCGAACCGGAGCGCGCCGCGTTCCGCGCCTTCGAGTCCGTGGGCTACTCCGACGTCGTGCGCCCCCACACCCCGGGCCCAGGGGTCTACACGTACTGGGACTACACCCAGCTGCGCTTCCCGAAGAAGGAGGGCATGCGGATCGACTTCGTGCTCGCTTCTCCTGCCCTCGCCTCCCGGGTCTCCGGCGCATCGATCGACCGCGAGGAACGCAAAGGCAAGGGCGCGTCCGACCACGCGCCGGTAATTGTGGAACTGGCTGACTGATGGGGGTTGACGGCTGATGACAGGCAGGCATTCATGACGGGCAACCTCTACCGGGGCCAGGCGGGGCTCCCGTTTTCCTCCACGCTGCGCGTTTATGAGCCGCTGGATGCCTTTCCGGAGGAGCAGCGACCCGCCATCAAGTCAGCCGGCGAGCGGGCGGTGTCCCGCGCCGCGGTCGAAAACGCGGAGCTGCTGGCTTCGCTGGGGCGGATCACCCGGCCCGGCGGCGATCCGTTCCCCACCGGCCGGACCGACCTGGTTCGCGTCACGCGCGCCCCGGGTGTTCCCGTGGAGGATGCCGGCAAGGAAGGCTCCGAGGATGAAGCGGCCGACGGCGTCGGGCTGCTTTACTGCCCCAGCCAGCTGGTGCTTCGTGCCGGGTTGGCGGCCAACGCCCTGATCGAAGGCATCCACGGGCCCCTGGCCGAGCTGCTGATCCCCGAGGAACAGCGGGACAGGCACCAGGAACGCATCGACCTGGTCAATGCCCGCGAAGGCATCACCCGCGTGCACACCCGGGCATCCACCTGGGGCATCCCCTTCAGCTGGTTCTCGCTGTTCCTCGAGTCCGATCCGCAGGACGTTGTGGAGGCGGGCGGCAGGATCCTCACGGTGCGGGTTTGGACGCCGATCTCCGACGCCCTCGACCGGGTGCGCTACGCCGTCGCAAACCTTGCCCTCGCCGCGCCGGACCTGGACATGCTGGACGACCTCACTCAGCTCACCGAATGGCTGGAACTCTTCCACGCGGACTCCATGGTGGAACTGGACTACGGCGCGGTGGCGGACAAGGTCTATCCGGACGACTCCCCGATGGACGTGCGGCTGGGCATCGAGTGCCTCGCTGAGGGTGACATGACCGGCGCTGCCGCTGCCTACCGGCGGCTTGCCTCGCGCTGGATCCCGATCCGCCAGCTGGCCCGGGCATCATGACGCGGGACTAATCCCCGGCCGGGCACCGGGTTTCAGATGTCAGGTGCGCTGCTAAGAGGACCGGGGCGGCGCCGTCGTGCGTCTGACTATCAGGCGGTGGGGTGCCACGGAGGACCGCACCGAGCCGGTGATCCCCAATAGTTCGTCGAGCAGCATCTTGGTGCCAAGCTCGGCCTGCTCGTCCGGCCGCTGCCCCACCGTGGTAAGGCCGATGGCGTCGGAAAAATCGTGGTCGTCGATGCCGATCACGGACAGCTCCTCGGGCACCCGGACACCGACCCGGTTCGCTTCGAAGATGACTCCCATTGCCATTTCATCTGAAGCGCAGAAGATGGCGGTGGGTTTGGCGCCGGGCTGGGCCCACAGCCGCCGGAATGCCTCCTGGCCGCTGCGGACGGTGAAGTCGCCCCATTCGTCCCACTCCGGGCGGACTTCAAGGCCCGCGGCGGACATGACGTCCTGGAAGGCCAGGATGCGGACCCGGGGAACATCGAAATTGAGGTCCGTTTCGTCGTCGCCGTGCAGCAGCGCGATGTCCCGGTGGCCGAGTTCGATCAGGTGTTTAACGGCGGTAGAGGCTGCCGCGTAATCGTCTATGCCGATGTACGCACATTCCTCCACGTGGCCGCCCACCACCACCAGCGGAATATCGATCTTCTGCAGGTGCTCCAGCTCGTCCCGGGTCAGCGCCATACACAGGACCAGGAGGGCATCGATCTGCTTGTAGACCATGGTCTTGCTGAAGAGCCGCTCGCGGTGGCTGCCGTGGCCCCCAAGGTTGAAGAGGGACAGGTTGTACTGCCGGGCGTGCAGTTCGCGGTCCGCGCCCTCAATGGCCTTCGAGAAGAACCAACGGCTCACAAACGGAGCTAACACCCCGATGGTCTTGGTGCGCCCGGTGGCAAGGCCTGACGCCGAGGACGAGGCAACGTAGCCCAGTGCCGTGGCCACCTCAAGGATTTTTCCCGGGTGGCCGGGGAGACGCGGGGCAGGCCGCGCACAGCGCGGGACACGGTGGCGGTGGAAACACCTGCGGCCGCGGCCACGTCTTCGATACTGACTCCCGAGTGGCCACCGCGCTGTGCCCTTTCACTAGTGCGCGCCACGATGTCCTCTCTAAACCCTCATGCAGATTTCCGCCACGCCGTTCTCCCGGCGGCAAGTATCCATTTTAGTCCCGCCAGCCTCACTTGCGGCGCGTGGCCGTCCGCGCGGGGAGCCGCTTGCGGAGCCTGACCATGCCATACAGCGCCAGCAGCGTGGCCAGCAGCCCCAGCGCCCAGAAGACGGCGGGCTGCGCCGTCAGTTCCATCCAGACGGTGGCGACGAGCAGCACCACGGCCCAGAATCCAAGGAATCCGATGATGATGTCGAAGTCCTCGCCGGAGCGGACGCGCTTGGGCGCGATCGGTTCCGGTTTCCTGCCCTGTGGTGCTGCTCCGTGCGTCACTTGACAGCGCCCGCCGTCAGACCAGCCACAATCTTGCGCTGGAACACCAGCACCAGGATGACCAGCGGGATGGTGACGATGGTGCCTGCCGCCATGATGGCCGTGTAGGGAATCTGGTTCGGCTGCGCCCCGGCGAAGTTGGCGATGGCCACCGTCACCGGCTGTGTTGCGTCGCTGGACAGCTGGCTGGCGATCAGGAATTCATTCCAGGAGGAGATGAACGCCAGGATCGCGGTAGTAAAGATGGCCGGTGCGGCCAGGGGCATGATGACCTTGCGGAAAGCCTGTCCCTGCGTGCAGCCGTCCACCCGGGCCGACTCCTCCAGTTCCCACGGCATCTCGCGGAAGAAGGAGGTCATGGTGTAGACGGTCAGCGGGAGGACGAACGAAATGTTCGGGATGATCAGCGCCTGGTATGACCCCATCCAGCCGATGTTGGTGAACAGCTGGAACAGCGGGGTGATCAGGGCAACGCCCGGGAACATGGATGCGCCCAGGATGAAGCCGAGCACCATGTACTTGAACCGGAAGTTCAGCCGCGCGAGCGCGTACGCCGCGAAAACACCGATGATCAGCGACACCAGCGTGACCACGCCGCCGATGAAAACGCTGTTGAGCAGCGCCTGGCCGAACCGGTTGCCGAACGAGGTGTCGAACGCGGTATTGAAGTTGTCCAGCGTGACATGGGTGGGCAGGATCGAGGTGTCGTAGGTGAAGCCCACCTCGCGGAACGCCGTCACCACCATCCAGTACGCGGGTGCCAGGCACCAGATCAGGATGACGGCGGCGCTGATGTAGGTCCTGCCCTGCGCCCACTTCTCCTTGTTCTGGGCTTTGCGGCGGCCTCGGTCCTGCTCCGCGCGCAGGCTTGTGGCGGACGATGTCGCGGCGGTCATTTCTTCCCCTTACCGGTGGCGCCGCTCTGTTCAACAACATTTGCGCCGAGGAACCGGACAAAGATGAACGCGACAAGAAAGATGATGATGAAGGTGATGGTCGACAACGCCGCGGCGGCATTGAACCCTTGTCTGATTTGGTTGATCACCAGGATGGACAGCGTGGTGGTGTTGTTCGCGCCGCCCGTAAGGATGTACGGGAGGTCGAACATGCGGAGCGCGTCCAGGGTGCGGAACAGGATGGCCACCATCAGCGCCGGCTTCACCAACGGCAGCGTGATCAGCCGGAAGCGCTGCCAGGCGGTGGCGCCGTCAACCTTGGCTGCCTCGTAAACCTCGGCCGGGATCATCTGCAGTCCGGCCAGGATCAGCAGGGCCATGAATGGCGTCGTCTTCCAGACATCCGCGATGACTACTGCCCACTTCGCCGGCCATTCGCTGCCGGTCCACAGGATCGAAGTGTTGAAGAGCTTGTTGGCAATTCCTTCGAACGCGAAGATGAAGAACCAGAGCTTTGCGGTCACGGCGGTGGGAATGGCCCACGGCACCAGCACGGCCGCACGAACAAGGCTGCGGCCCTTGAAGGCGCGGGCCATGATCATGGCCATCCAAAAGCCCAGGACGGTTTCGAACGCAACAGTGACCACAGTGAAGAAGAACGTTGTCGCCGTGGCCGACCAGAACTGGGCACCGAGGGTGCCCGGCGGGCAGGCGACAGTTCCGCCAGCCGGAGCCGAGCACTGCTGCGCAATCCAGTTCACGTAGTTCTGGACGCCGGCCGGTCCGCCGGCCGTAAAGAGGCCCGTCGCGGGGTCCAGGCCGGCATCCTTCTGGAAGGACATCACGATTGCACTGATGATCGGGTAAATGATCACCACAGCAAGCGCGATGATAGTCGGGGCTAGGAGCCACGAGGCCCACTTTCCCTGGCTAAGAATTTTGTTATCCTCACCAACGCCCTTGGGGCCATGATGGATCGGGGCACCGCCCGACGCCGGTGCCTTGACCGGCGTCGGGCCTACTTCGGTTGCCATGGCAGACCTACGATCCTGCACCGGCGGACTCGATGGACTTCTGCATGTCAGACAGTGCAGAGTCCACGGGCTTTTCGCCCTTGATGGCTGAATACGCGTTTTCCTGGATCGCCTTGGTGACTGCCGGGTAGAACGGGGTGACCGGACGCGGAACGGCGTTCTCGATGGAGGTCTTCAGGACGGGCAGGTACGGGAGCTTCTTCACCAGGGCAGCATCGGTGTAGAGGCTGCCCAGCACCGGAGCCAGTGAACCCTGCGTCGCGTAGAACTTCTCGGTTTCTTCCGAAGTCATGAACTTCAGGAAGTCCAGGGCAGTGGCCTTGTTCTTGGAGTACACGCTGACGGCCAGGTTGTGGCCACCCAGTGACGAGGCGCCGGGGCCGTCCTTGCCCGGGATCGGGGCGATGCCGAGCTTGTCCTTCACCGCCGAGGAACCTTCCGTGGTCGCCAGGTTGTAGACGTAGGGCCAGTTGCGCAGGAACAGCAGCTTGCCGCTCTGGAACGCCTGGCGGCTCAGCTCCTCCTGGAAGGTGATGCCTTCCTTCGGGATGTTGCCGTCGGCGTAGGCCTTGGCGAGGTTCTCAAGACCGGCCTTGGCCTCTGCGGTGTTCAGGCTGGGCTTACCGTCCTTATCCAGAACCGATCCGCCAGCGGAGTTGATGGCTTCCGAGGCATTGACGGTCAGGCCCTCGTACTTGCTGAGCTGGCCGCCGTAGCAGCCGATGTTGTTCTGCTTGGCGATGGAGCACATGCTCATCATCTCGTCCCACGTCTTTGGCGGCGTGGGAACAAGGTCCTTGCGGTAGTACAGCAAAGCGCCGTCGGACGTCTGCGGCGCGGCGTACAGCGTGCCCTTGTACGTGCCGCTGTCAACGGTTGGCTTCAGCATGGCGCTGGTGTCAAAGGCCATCTTGTCCTTGAGCGGCTGCAGCCAGCCCTTGGCAGCGAACTCGGCTGTCCAAACCACGTCAACGTCCACGACGTCGTATCCGGCATCCTTGGCCTGGAAGTGCTGCACGAGGTCATCATGCTGCTGGTCGGCCTGGTCCGTCTGCTCCTTGAACGTGACCTTCTCATTCGGGTGCGCGGCATTCCACTTGGCAATCAGCGGCCGGACCACGTTGCTGTTGTCCTTGCCCTGGACGTATGTGATGGGCCCGCGCCCGTCAAGGCCAGCTTCGGCGTCGCCGCCGCCGGCTGTTGTGCCGCCTCCCCCGCCGCCGCCACAGGCAGACAGGGTCAGAGCGAGCACGCCGGCAGTGGCAACCGGGAGTAAGAACTTAGGGGTTTTCATTGGCTGGAGACTCCTCGCTGAGTGACATGAAAATCATTCGTGCGGTTGATGTGGTGACTGTCACACTAGTAACGTTGCCCGAAGATATGCAAGCGTTTACACCTAATTGTTACCGGAGAGGCAACTATGAGTCACCGCCCGATCAGCACGCCGGCGTCCGAAACAGCGGCGTGGTGGGCCCACGCGGCCGTCTACCAGATTTATCCGCGTTCCTTCTCGGATGGGAACGGTGACGGCATGGGCGACCTGCCCGGCGTCACGGCACGCCTGCCCTACCTGCAGCAGCTCGGTGTCGACGCCGTCTGGCTCTCGCCGTTCTACCGTTCGCCGCAGGCCGACGGCGGCTACGACGTCGCCGATTACCGGCAGGTGGATCCGGCATTCGGTACGCTGGCCGACTTCGACTCCATGCTGGACGAGGCGCACAGCCGGGGTCTGAAAGTGATCGTCGACCTGGTGCCCAACCACACCTCCGACGAACATGTGTGGTTTCGGCAGGCCCTTGCGGCGGAACCCGGCTCGGCCGCCAGGGAGCGCTACGTCTTCCGTCCGGGGAAGGACGAGGTTCCCGGCTCCGGCGACGGCAACGTCGCGCCGAACAACTGGAAATCCATCTTCGGCGGACCGGCCTGGACACGGACCACGAATGCGGACGGCTCCCCCGGCGACTGGTACCTGCACCTGTTCGACACGAAGCAGCCGGACCTCAACTGGGAAAACCCCGAAGTCTGGGAGGAGATGCGTTCCGTGCTCCGCTTCTGGCTGGACCGGGGCGTGGACGGATTCCGTGTGGATGTGGCCCACGGGATGGTGAAGGAGGCCGGCCTTCCGGACTGGGAAGGCGTGGCCGCCATGGTGGAAGGCTCCGCCGAAGCCGCCCACGTGACGGATCCCCCGGGCGCCCACGGAGAGGCCGTTGAGCCGCATACAGCCCACGCTTCTCCGGCCGGTGCCGCCGACTTGGGGGCCGGCGATTCAGGGTCCAGTGCCGGCTCGGGTGCCGCCGTGGGCGCGGACCACGAGCCCGTGTCGCCGCTGTATCCGCCGTCCCCGTTCTTCGACCAGGACGGGGTCCATGACATTTACCGCGACTGGAACCGGGTCCTGGCCGGATACGACGGCGACCGCATGCTGGTGGCCGAGGCGTGGGTTGAACCCGCGGAACGGCTCGCCCGGTACATCCGCCCGGACGAGATGCAGCAGGCGTTCAACTTCGACTTCCTCCTGGCCGGCTGGGACGCCCAGCGGATGGCCGTGGCCATCGAGGACTCCCTACAGGCGGCCGCATCCGTCGGGGCGCCGTCCACGTGGGTGCTGAGCAACCACGACACCGTGCGCCACCCGAGCCGCTTCGGCCTGAAGGACCCCACCACCTTCCCGAAGGGCATCGCCGCGGAGGACGAGCAGCCTGACGCCGCTTTGGGCCTGGCCCGTGCCCGGGCCGCCACGCTGGTGTCCCTGGCCCTCCCGGGCTCCGCCTACATTTACCAGGGCGAGGAGCTGGGCCTCCCCGAGCACACCACGCTGCCCGCCGAAGCCCGGCAGGACCCCACGTTCTTCCGGACCAACGGGGTCGAGCGCGGGCGCGACGGCTGCCGGGTGCCGCTGCCCTGGAAATCCGAAGCGCCCGGGTTTGGCTTTGCAGAGGCATCCGCTGCGCAGGACCCGGCCGCGCCCTGGCTGCCCCAGCCCGAATCCTTCGAAGACCTGGCCGCCGACCGGCAGGACGGCGTCAAGGGCTCCACACTGGAGCTGTACCGCTCCGCGCTCACCGCACGCCGGAGCCACGGGCTGGGATCCGGAACATTCTGCTGGGCGGACAACCACGACCCCGAACTGGGCGTCCTGGCCTTCCACAACCGTGATGTCCTGGTGGTCGCCAACACGGGGGCGGAGCCGACGCCGGTCCCCGACGGCTACCGGGTGGCCCTGTCCAGCGCCGAGGAATCAGGCGCTGATGAAGCCGTGGTTGGGCCCAACAGCGCGGCCTACCTGGTGGCCGGATAAGCAGCCAGGCGGCTTCAGACCAACCGGTTTCCGGCCGTCAGAGCTCCCAATAACGGCGTTAGCGGACCCGCTCAGCACGGCTGAAGCGGGTCCGCGCGCCGGCCGCGATGTGCACCAGGACAGGCGTGCGCTGGCCCACCACCGCGCTCAGGGCATCAACCAAGTCCGCCGCTTCGGCCGCGACGGCCTGCGGCGCCACACCCGGCCGTGGGTGCAGCCGGAGCTTCAGCGCGGGCTGGCCCTTGACGTCGTAGATCGAGACGCTGGCTCCGGCGAGGTCGGGGCGGTCGGCCAGGGCGTTCTTCAGTGCCTGCTCGGCCACTCCCCCGCCGATCCGGATGTCGCCGGGAACGCCGCCCGGATCTTCTGCTGCCAGCAGGAGGTCGGTGCGGCCCTTGCCCTGCTGGGCGATCCACGCAACCATGAGGCCGATCAGCAGCACCACAGCGAGGGCCAGGACGATCCACAGCCAGCTCCCCTGCCGGCCGGGGAACTGCGTGCCCTCAAAGGCAGCCGCGGCGCTGTCCGACACGCTTTTGGACCAGGAATGCCACCACGCCGCAACGGCAGGGACAGCGGCCAGCAGTATCAGCAGCACGCCGATGACCAGCAGCTTGAAGCCAAGAATGCCGAGAATCATTCGGTTGAGAAGCCGGGGTGTGCCGTTCATGCGCCCACCACCCCTGAGGTGGACAGATTGATGGTCACCTGCGGCATGGGAGACGGTCCCATCGCCTGCAGTTCGTCCTCCACGGCCTTGCGGATGGCGTTTTCGCTGACCGGCACACCGGATGTGGGACGGACATTGACCACCACCTGCCGCTGGGAAACCACCACCATGACCTGTTCCTGCGTGACATTGGCCGCCAGCCGCGTCCTTCGGGCGAGTGCCGCGGCTATGACTTCATCGTCAACAACCACGGCGATCCGCCGGTCAGCAAGCAGGTGCCTGGCCCGGCGCCCGGGCAGGACCGCGTTTAGGAAAAAGTAGAGACCTACCGCGGCGGTCACGGCTCCGGCAGCGCCCAGCAGCAGCGGCGGTACGCCCGACGGGAGTGCCACGATCCGTTCGGCCGCCGTCTGCGGATCGATAAGCCAGGGCGGCTGGCCAATGGCTCGCACCGCGGATTCCAGGAGTGCGTAAAGGCAGAGCACGATGACCAGGGCGCCGGCGATGACCGCGGCCACCGCACGGGAGGAGTGGGTCTCGCGGTGCAGGACGCGGCGCATGTCGATGGCGGCGGCGTGCGCCGCCCCGGAGCCGCCCTGCGCCGGGTCCCCGCCGGCCTCATGCTGCTGTTCGACGACGGAACTCACTGCACCCTGCCCCTTTCCGTGACGTCGGCGCCGCTGATGCGGATGTCCACCCTGCTCAAACTCGCACCGCTGAGTTCGGTGACCTTGGTCAGAATGTCGGTCTTGGCGTGCACGGTCCTGTCCCAGATGGAGCCGCCCACAGACTGGACGCGTCCCGGGTCGCGGAGTACGGCAGTAAGACTGGGGACCTGGATGGGGGCCACGAGTGACAAAGCCAGCAGGCCGCCGTCGTCCGTCCAGTCGGCGCGCACGTCATGGGCATGAATGCCCAGGGCCTCGGCAGCGGCAGCCTGGGCCAGGCTCGTGAGCGCCCGGGTGCTGATCCTGTTGTGGCCGCTGTACTGCCGGCTGGGCGTCGCGGCTTCGGCTGCCTGGCTCATGCGGCTGCCCCGTTCATGTGGGCTGTACCGTTCATGAGGACGAGCGCCGGCCGCTGATGGCATCAATGACGCTGCGCAGGTCCAGTTTCCCTTCTGCGGCGCGGCCCAGGAGAGCGCCGATTCCCATGAACAGCAGGGATATCAGGAAGCCCCAGAGGCCGAACTGTAGTGACATGAACGCAACGAAGGCGCCGACGGCGATCCCAACGACAGTGGGGCTCACAGGACCGCCTCCCGCTCAGCGACGGCGGGCGCGCCTGTCGGCTTCACCGGCGGTGCAATGTAGACGTCGTTGATTTCGACGTTCACCTCTATGACTTGCAGGCCCACCAGCTTCTCGACGGCGGCATAAACGCTGGCCCGCACCTGATTGGCCAGGGCGTGCAGCGGAGCGCCGTAGACCGCCACCAGGGTTATATCGACTGCCACCTGTGTTTCGCCGACCTCGGCGTGCACGCCCGCGGCATGATCGGAGCTGCCCACCGCGTCCCTGATGGCTCCGAGCGCCCGGGAGGACCCGGTCCCCAGGGAGTACACACCGGGCACGGCCCGGGCCGCGATCCCGGCGACCTTGGCCACGGCGGTCTCGGAGATCACGGTCCGCCCTCCGGCTGCGGCCGGCACCAGGGCAGGGTCCGCTCGAACGGCGGCGGTTTGTGGATTCTGGTATTCCATCAGCACTCCCCTTCTGTTGAACTCAACCCTATCCCTTAGGTCGGACAACGTCAGGGGGCCACCAGCACGTTCGCCGCGGAGCCCTGCGCCCCCGGAGGGTTAATGGCAGTTCGCGGACAGCCAGCTTGTCACCGGGGCCATGGCCGCTTCGAACTTGCCGTTGGAGTACACGCTCTGGTCGGAGAGCCCGGCCAGAGCCACCTCGTTCAGCCGCGCGAAGTCCGCCTTCAGCGCCTCCGGCACCCGCTGGGCCGTCTCGGCAAGCTCCGCCTTTTTCTGCTCCAGTTCCGCCGTCTTGCCCTGCGCGGCGGAGAGGGGCAGCAGGGACGCCCCCGTGGCCTGCGTGGAGATGGCGTCACAGGCCTCAGCCGCCGAGGCATAGCCGCCAAAGGGACCGGACGCCACGCTGGCGGATGCGGTGGGAGCGGTGCTGCTGGCCGCCGTCGTGGACGGTCCAGACGCCGACGGCGCACTGCCAGAGGCAGGCGCGGAGCAGGCGCTAAGTGCCACGACGGCGAAGACGGCGACGGCGTACAACGGGCGGGCAAGATGTGTCACAGTTTCCATTCCTGGAGTGGTTTTGCCGCCTTGGGCGGCCTGGCTGGGCAGCCGCAGAACGCCTGCCCGTCCCCCGGCGTGCGAGTCTAGCCCGGCTGCCGTGCCTCTTTCCAAGTTGACAGGCCGGGTGCACTTTGCAGTCCTGTCCTTGGGTCGCCCTGTATATACAGGGCAGCAGACGCGGCAGGAGGCGCCCGGACCTGGTCCGGGCGCCTCCTGTTTATTGCAACAGTGACGGCTTACTTGTAGAGGCCGTTGCCGCCAACGTGGACGTTGGTGGGCAGGTAACCGAACGGGCCGAGGCCGTTCTGGCCGAAGCTGCGGTCAACCTTGGACACGCCGTCCCGGAAGTTGATCTTCACGGTGGGCGACAGGGATCCGCCGCGGACGCCGTTCACGTTGTCGATGAAGGACTGAACCAGGCCGCCCGGCTGCACGTAGTGCGAGTAGGCCTGGAACTGACGGCCGTTCTGGTTCGGCGTCGGGGCTTCCGGGGATTCGGAGGGCAGGTTCAGGTCCGTCGGGGAGCCGAGGGCCAGGCCGCTGTTGTTCATCGGCTGGTAGTCGGAGCGGACGCCGTCGCCTACAAAGCCGTAGACGCCGTCGGGGCCGCGCATGCCTGCAGCGTAGGTGAACTGGTGGCTGATGGTGAACAGGTAGTACTTGTTCTTGCCGTTTTCATTCTGGATGAAGATCTGCGGACGCTCGGTCTGGTCGTTGACGCAGTTGGCGGAGAGGATCGGCGGCAGGAAGTGCCACTTGGTCAGGTCCTTGTTATCTGCCACGGCCAGGCCAACATTGGCGGTCTGGTAGTAGGCGCCTTTGCTGTTGACCTCGTCGAGGTTCTCGGCGTTGGGGTCACCCTTGGCGTAGCCCAGGTCCTCGTTCTTGCAGCGGTAGTCGCCGCGCTTGCCGCCGGTGTTGCCTTCGAACACCATGTAGGTCTTGCCGGGGTGAGCCGGGTCAGCGAAGGTGTACGGGTCGCGGAACGCGAAGCCCGGGTTCTGCGCCTTGTTCTGGTACAGCTTTCCGTCCGGCTCGAGCAGCTTGGTGTGCTGGAAGCCGTCGAAGGTCACGCCGTTCTTGTCGGCGTGGATGTTGCCGAGCGCCTTGGCGATGACGGCGTCCGGGGCGATGCCGCCGCCGCCGGCGTTGCGCTCCTTGACGTCGTAGAACGTGGTGGCCGTGTAGAACACGTTCACCTGGTTGCCCTTCATGAGGCGGGTGGAGCCGGACCACTCGGTGTTGCCGATGGAGGTGTTGTCCAGGAACAGGTGTCCGCCGTAGTTCCACTTGTCCTTCGCCGGGTCGGCGTTGGTCTTGCGGAAGAAGTAGCCGATGCGGGCGTTCCAGTGGCGCTGGTCGAAGCCGTAGCCTGCGTGCCGGTCAGCAACCAGCGAGAAGATCACGTCGTAACCCTTGTAGCTGATCTGGTTCGCGTTCTCGTCGGTCAGCGACCAGGTGTCCCAAACCCACACGTCATCGTTCATGGCGGGGAAGTCCTCGGGGATCTCCGGCATGGTGACTTCGGGGCTCATGGAGTTCTGGCCCGGCTGAACCTTGGAGTCGCTCTGAGCCATGATCTGCTTGGCATCCGCACGGGTCCACTTTGAGGTGAAGTCCGAGGCCGGGTCGTGTGCCGTCTGGGTGTGGGGCGTCGGCAGGGGGAAGCCCGGAGTCGGTGCCGGCATCTGGGTGCTCGACGGCGGATCCGATGGCTCATTCGCCTGCGCCGACGGCACGGCGAGGAACGCCGTGGCGGCGACAGTTGCCACCAGAGCTGCGGCGGCGGGGCGCCACCGCAGCATCCGGGGGGTGTTGGGGTGCTTGTGCATTTTTTGCTCTTCTCGCGGAGTTACGTTCGTGGAAGACGGGCAGCTGCCCTTGTCCCCCGAACTCCGGAGACCCCGCTGACACAGCATGCGTCATCGAGGACGCCGTTGTGTCGAGGGAGAAAACGGGGTTTGGGTAGGACCCCGCGCTGGGCGATCGGAAACGTCAGACATTTCGCGGCCCACACTCAACGCTAGACAACGATGTCAGCCGAGTTCAACACGGTTTTGGCCGCGTACCCTCGGCGGGTCCACCAGGGATGCAAGCGCTTACATCACGTTTGCGCGCGCGTGGCGCACTTCTGGACTGGAATCAAACGTGCCTTAATAAACGCGTCATCAATGGCTTTGGTCACACCCGCGACCATGACTTCAGCCGACCAAAACGGGGCACTTTGACACGGGACACGCCGGACGCCGTCGTGGATTACGACGGCGGCACTCCCAAAGTGCCCCACGACGGCTCACAGCCAGCAACCCGGCCGCCCAGGTGGGCGGGTCCCGCGGCGCCCCCAACATGGCGATCTCAGGGTGGCGACCTAATGGCTGCCGACCAAACGGGGCACTTTGACACGGGACACGCCGGACGCCGTCGTGGATTACGACGGCGGCGCCCCCAAAGTGCCCCACGACGGCTCACCCAGTCGGCCGCCCAACCAAGGTTGAGAATTAGGGGCAAAGCCCGGGAAACGAAAAAACCCCGCTGTTCCTGATGGAACAGCGGGGTTTTAGCTGGTGGCTCCGACCGGCGTCGATCCGGTGACCTTTCGATTTTCAGTCGAACGCTCTACCAACTGAGCTACAGAGCCTAGGTGACATGTCACCATGAGAGCCGGAATTGCTTCCGGCAATCAAAGCGACCCTGACGGGACTTGAACCCGCGACCTCCGCCGTGACAGGGCGGCGCGCTAACCAACTGCGCTACAGGGCCTTGCTATTTCTTGCTTCCGCAGTATTGCTACCGCGTTTTTTCAAGGACTCCAGCCTACCAGACTTTTTTGCCTGCTTTGACCACTTCCTTGCGTACCCCCAACGGGATTCGAACCCGTGCCGCCGCCGTGAAAGGGCGGTGTCCTAGGCCGCTAGACGATGGGGGCCTGGACTCAATTTGGTTGAACAAGGGCAAAAATAAAGGGCCGAAGCCTTTCGTTCTTGTCCTTTCGTGTTCCTCCGAACTGGACCTGTAAAACTATAGAGCCTCTCGCCGGAATATCCAAAATCGGCCCGAAGACCACCCAAACCGCAGGGAAATCGGGGCCCGCCACAATGGCAGTTTCTTGGCTAGACATGGCCGATTTCCGCCAGCCACCGCGCGGGGAACGGAGCTAGATTGGCACCATGGCATCCACCGCCGGCACGAGCCCGCTCCAGCCCCACTCCCCCGAAGGTCCCTCCGCTGGAGGACCGGCACCAAAAGGCACCTCTTCCAAGAAACCTGCCTTTTCAGTCAACGCGCTGGGCGTCGCTGCCGTCGTGGTGACCGTGGCGCTCTGGGCCTCCGCCTTCGTGGGCATCCGCGCCGTCGGCCCAAGCTTCTCCCCCGGCGCCCTGACGCTCGGGCGGCTGGCGATCGCCGCCGTCGTACTCGGGGCAGTGGTGCTGCCAAAGCTGCGGGCGCTGCCGCGGGGCCGCGAGTGGTGGCCGATCCTCGCCTACGGCGTCATGTGGTTCGCCGGGTACAACGTGGCGCTCAACGCCGCGGAACATTCACTCGACGCCGGAACCAGCGCGCTGCTCATCAACGTGAACCCGATCCTGGTAGCCGTAATGGCTGGCGTCATCCTCAAGGAGGGATTTCCGCGCTGGCTGATCATCGGCAGCCTTGTGGCGTTCGGCGGCGTCGCGGTCATCGCATTGGGGTCGGGGACGCGTTCGACGGCGGACGTGGCCGGAGTGCTGCTTTGCCTCCTCGCTGCTGCACTCGCCGCAGTCAGCGTCATCATCCAGAAGCCCGTGCTGCGGAAATTTCCGGCCGGGCAGGCCACGTGGTTCGGAATCATGGTGGGCCTGCTCTGCTGCCTGCCCTTCGGCGGCCAGCTTGTGACGGAGCTGCAGGCGGCGCCGCTGCCGGCAACCCTTGGCCTGGTCTACTTGGGCATCTTCCCCACCGCCATCGCCTTCACTACCTGGGCCTACGCTCTGTCCCTGATCGACGCGGGGAAGCTGGCGGCCACCACCTATCTGGTTCCCGGCACCACAGTGCTGATCTCCTGGCTGGTGCTCAGCGAGATCCCGACCGTCTGGGGACTCGTGGGCGGCGCCATCTGCCTCCTCGGCGTCGGGCTGACCCGGCGGAGATCCCGCTAAAGTTTGGATATGCCCGCAAACCTGCCGCCCGGCCTCCCGATCGTGCCGGACGGAACCGGCGACCCGTCGGGGTTCGAAATGTCCGAATCCGACTTCGAGGCTGCCGTCAGCGACGCCCTCGATCAGCTTCCGGCCGAGGTGGCGCGGGCCATGGACAACGTGGCGGTGTTCATCGACGACGATTACGTCCCGCAGCCCGGCGAGGACCCGGACACTGTGCTCCTGGGGCTGTACGAAGGCGTACCCCTGACCGAGCGTGACTCCTGGTGGGACGCCGGATCCCTGCCGGACCGCATCACCATTTACCGCCAGCCCATCCTGGACATCTGCTCCTCACGCGAGGACGTAGTGGAGGAAGTCGCGGTAACAGTCATCCACGAGATTGCCCATCACTTCGGAATCGACGACCAGCGGCTTCACGAACTCGGGTGGGACTAGCGCGTGCAGCAGCGATTCCGCGACACGCCCGCCCCATCTGCACCCAAATGACACTCGTGTTGTTTATGTTATTGATGTGACCAGTGTTGCCAAAGTGGCAAATGGACACCTAACCTCAGAGGGCTGGGCATCTTTCGAGGGGCACTTCCGTGCCGCCTCCCGACTCGTTCGCCCCGCCCTGACTTGCGAGGTTGTGAATGAGTTTGATCGGCCCCGGCCGCACGGCGGCTGTCCTGTGCACCGCCGTCGTTCTCTTCGGAACCCTTGCAGCACCTGCCCGGGCTGACCTGGCATTTGCGGTTGCGCCGGCCGCGGGCCTTGGGGCAGCGGCCCTGACGGTTCCGACGGCGGAAATCCCCTCCCCCGAGGACATCGCTGCCGCCAAGTCCAGTGAAAGTGCGACGGCGGCGAAGGTCACCGACATTGACGGCCTCCTCGCCGACGCAGCGGCGGCGCAGGAGGTCACGTTCGCACGGACGCTCGAAGCCAACAACGCCTACAGCAATGCCCTGGTGGAACTGGACGCGAGGTCTGCAGCGGCTGCGGTGGCCACGGCCAGGGCTGCTGCCGCAGACAAGGAACAGCTCAAGAGCCGCAAGGCCGTGGGGCAACTGGCCGGGGACCTGTACCGGAACGGCGGCCTTAATCCGGAGCTGAGCGGCCTGGTCACGGGCTCGGGCGACGTCCTCGCCAAGGCCGCCACGCTGCAGGCCCTCACCGCAGGCCGGAGCAGGGCCTTCACCGCCGCCGAAACCACCGCCGCAGCGGCCGAATCACTCACCGCTGCTGCCGCCGACGCCCGCCGCGCGGCAGACGACGCCGCGAAAACCGCCGAGACGCTCAAGGCCGGGGCAGACCACGCCAACGCAGCGCAGTTGAAGGCAGTGGCGGATGCCAAGGCGCAGCGGACCGTCCTGGTGGGGCAGCTCGCCTCGCTGCGGAACACCACGGCTGCGCTCGAATCCGCACGCGTGGACGGGCTGGAGCGCCAGCGCCAGCAGGCCCGCCTCGCCGCCGTGACTGCGGCAGCCGAACGGGCCGCCGCAGCCCAGGCGGCCGCAGACAAGGCAGTGGCTGCGAATGCTGCGGCGGCCGGCAACGGGAGTGCAGTACCGGCGGAACAGTCCGCCCCCGCGCCGGTCCGGACGCCGGCCCAAGCCGCTCCATCCCAGAACACTCCTGCCCAGAACACTCGTTCACAGGCCGCCCCGGCGGCTCCTGCAGCCCCCTCGCCTGCGGCGCCGGCCCGCCCCGCCCCCGTCCGCCCTGCTCCCGCGCCCGTACAGCCGGCACCAGCCCCTGCTCCTGCTCCTGCTCCTGCCCCTGCTCCCGTTCAGCCGGCCCCTTCTCCGGGCGGTTCCAACCAGGCGGCCATTTCGGTGGCGATGGGCAAGGTTGGATCGCCGTACTTCTACCAGTACGGCGGTACGGGTGTGTACGGTTTCGACTGTTCCGGCCTGGTTCAGAACGCATTCGCAGCCATCGGAAAGCAGCTTCCGCGCACGGCTGCGGAGCAGTTCGCCCAGGCGCCCGTCCACGTGCCCCTGTCCCAGGCGCAGCCCGGCGATCTCCTCGTCTGGGGATCGGCCCCGGGTTTCTACCATGTGGCGATTTACCTGGGCGGCGGCAAGGTGGTCCAGGCCCTGAACCCGTCTGCGGGGATCACCGTGACGGACCTGAGCATGATGGCCGGCATGCAGCTCCACCCCGTCGCCGCGCGCTACTAGCGGAACGCGCGCTTTTCAAGACCCCTTTGGCGGAAGCCCCACCCCTAGGACAGCACGTCCTTGCTCACGAACCTGCCGTACGCGAGCGCTCCGAACACTGCGATGTAGCCCGCCTGCAACAGCGCGTTGTCACCGAACGAGTCCCAGCCGATGGGCTGTCGAAGCAGGTCTGCGAAGCCGAACCAGTAGTGCGTGAACAGCCACGGGTGCAGCCACTCCAACTGGGGCAGCTGGTCGAGCACCTGGGATACGACGGACAGGACAATGGTGGCAGCCATGGCGCCCACGGGCACGTCGGTCAGCGTCGACAAGAACAGCCCGATGGCCGACAACCCCAGCAGGGACACGGCCTGATACGCCGCGATCAGCAGCATCCTGACCAGCGCCTCGTCCGGCTCCACCAGGTCGCCCGACAGCAGCGCCACCGGTCCCACCGGGAAGAGCGCCCACCCGATGCCAGCGCCGGCGAGCGCCACGGCCAGCGGCGCGGAAATACAAAAAACAGCCGCCCCGGCATACTTCACCAGCAGCAGGCGCACCCTCCCGGCAGGTGCCACGAGCAGGTACCGCAACGTGCCCAGTCCGGCTTCCCCGGCAATGGTGTCCCCCGCGACCACGCCAATGGTCAGCGGAAGGAACAGCGGAACGGAAACCAGCATCGCCGTGACGGCAACGAACAGCCCGTTCTGGCTGATCCGGTCCAGGAAAGCGGGCCCCCTCCCCGGCGGAACAGCTGAGGAAACGCGGACGACGACGGCGATCACCACCGGGATGGCAGCCAGCGCCAGGAGCATCGCCTGGGTCCTGCGACGGCGGAACAGCTGCTTCAGCTCCGAGCCGAGCAGCGAAACGCTGGACGGCCGGCGCGTGGTACCCGCCACCGGACTGTTCTGTACGGTCAGCCGCTGCATTTCCGCTTGCTGCGCTCGAGGTTCCTGCACTGCCGGCCCATCACTGTGCGACATCGAAGCCCTCCCCCGTCAAAGCCACGAAACGGTCCTCCAGGCTGCCTCGCTCCACCGTGAACCCGCGGACACGCACCCCGTCCGCCACGAGGGCAGCCACGATCGCTTCCGGTGCCACGCTGCCGTTTGCGGATGGTTCACCGACCGGCGCCGGGTGATCGGCAGGGAACCCGGCGCCCACGGGCAGGCTCGACGTGATGACGGCGTCGGCGCCGTCGGGGTGTCCCACAACCGGGGACAAGCCGAACCGCGCCAAAACGCCCGCGGCCGTCCCGGCGTCGGGCGTCAGCAGGCGAAGCTGCGCGGTGCCCGCCTGGCGGAGTTCGGCCAGGGGTCCCTGGGCCACCAGCCGGCCAGCGCTCATGATCGCCGCATGCGTGCAGATCTGCTCCACTTCGGCGAGCAGGTGGCTGGACACGAACACGGTGGCGCCGTCGGCGGCGAGGGACCGCACCAGGTGCCGGACCTCCCGCGTGCCCTGCGGATCCAGCCCGTTGGTGGGTTCGTCCAGGACCAGCAATTCGCGCCGCGCCAGCAGCGCGTTGGCGATTCCCAGCCGTTGCTTCATTCCGAGCGAGTAGGCCCGCACCTTCTTGCGGGCAGCATGGGAAAGCCCCACGCGTTCCAGCGCTTCAGCCACCCGCGCGCGGCGGGTGGACGGCACGGCATGGCGGTCCGCTGCATCAAAGCGGTGCAGATTTGCCGCGCCCGAGAGGAACGGATAGAAAGCCGGACCCTCCACCAGCGCGCCCACCCTGGGCAGGACCTCATCCAGCTGCCGCGGCATGTCCAGCCCCAGGACCCTGACCTCCCCCGCGGTCGGGGCGGCGAGGCCTAGCATCATGCGGATGGTGGTGGTCTTGCCGGAACCGTTGGGGCCGAGGAAGCCGAAGACAGAGCCCCTGGGGACGGCCAGGTCGACGCTGTTGACCGCCATCTGGTGGCCAAACCGCTTGCTCAGCCCCTTGGTTTCTATGGCCGGGCTGCCTGTTGCCCTGAAAGCGGGCGCGCTGGTTTCGGGTACGGCGGGTGCCGCTGCGTCAGTTGCGGAACCCGGGCCGCGGCCAGCGGCTGTCACCTCGCGGCAGCGGCGGCCTGGAGCCGCTCCAGGGGCACGGAACCTACAAACGTCCGGCCGTCGTCCGTCAGCAGGACATTGACCAGTGATGTGGAGATGGCCCGTCCGCCCTCAACAGTCACAGTCGCCTGGCGAAGCAGGGGATCATTGAGCAGCCTGTCGACCGGTTGCTTTCCGGACTCAGGGGACCGCGCGGAAGCGGAGTGGGCAGGGATGCCGACGATCCGTTCCCAGCCTGAGCCGGTTACCGTCGGGGCGTGGCCGCGCAGGTCCTTGTGGGCTGAATCCTTTTCGGACTGATCCTTGCTGCCCAAATCCCTGTCAGCGGGATTGCTGCGGGTCCGGTTCCTGTCAGCCAGGTCCCTGGTGCCGCTGGGCTTCGCCGGCACCGCAAGTTCCTTCACAGAGGCACCCGGCGGCGGCGAGAAGTTGAACAGGCTCGCGTCGGGGGCCCCGAGCGTCAGGGTGGAGAACGCGGTCCGGAACGCAGGCTCCTGTTGCCCGCGTGCCCGCACTTCCACGCTCAGCGGCATGCCGTTCTCACCGTCCACGGCCACAGCCACGGAGCCCACCAAGGTCACGTCCGACCGCGGCGTGAGGACCAGATTGTAGGCCGTCCTGCCTGCCACCTCTGTGTCTTCGGCCACGGCCACTTCGGTGCTGCCGTCCAGCTTGTCAAGCATCTTGGCGGCCAGTTCCTCCGGCGTTGCCACACCTGCCGGCATGTCATGGCTGCGGGACTCCTTCGACGCATTCGCGGGAAGGGTGACGTGCGTGGCCGTGTTGTCCTTGGAGTTGTACAGCCACAGTTCGTTGCCCTGCCGGACGGCGTCGCGCTCGGCCATCCGGTCCATCACCTGGATGCGGGCCCTGCTTGGTCCGTCGACGTAGACCCGGGCGCTGTGTGGCCCGGTCAGCAGCTCGGCGAGGGAACCCGTGCCTGCGCCCGAGGTGGGTCCAACCTGAGGGACATCGGGCAGGCCAAGCTCGGAGGACTGCTCCACCGTGCCGGAAAAGGACTTGGTTTGGTGTTGTCCAATCATCGCCAGCACCTGTGCCGGCGTCTTCTCAGGCAACGGATCCCGCGCACTCGCGGGCAGGGACCCCGCCAGGACTCCGGCAGCAATAACGGCAGGTACGGCCACGGCGGGCGTCCACCGTAGCCAGGTCGCAGTCATGTCAACTCCGCTCCGACGTCGCAGCTCATACCATCAGGGTACGCCTCGGCATCCCTTGTGGCAGCCCCGGCCGGGCTGTCGGCTTTGCCTGTACCGGCTGGTGGACCAGACTGGGTGGGACGCCGTTTTCCAGCTTCCAGGAGCCTTCCCCACATGCGCATTCCAGGTGCCACCTCCAGTCCCGCCGACGAACTGACAGGCATCGTGGGTTTTGCCGCCCAGTCGATCGATTCGCTCGGGGAATGGGGTGTGGGCCTCTTTACGCTCCTTGAGACGGTGTTCCCGCCGATCCCCAGCGAAGTGATTCTTCCCCTGGCGGGGTTCCTGACCCGGCAGGGGTCCCTCAACCTGGCCCTGGTCTTCGTCACCAGCACACTGGGGGCGTACGTGGGAGCCTTGGCGCTGTATTTCCTGGGCGCGAAGGTGGGGCTGGAGCGTTCGATCCGGTGGCTGTCCAAGCTGCCGCTGATGGACCGGGAGGACTTCGAACGCGCAGACGTCTGGTTCCGCCGCCACGGCAGGTCGGCGATCTTCTTCGGACGGCTGCTGCCCGGCGTGCGGAGCCTCATTTCGTTGCCGGCGGGCGCCGAAAGGATGCACCTGGGCACCTTCAGCATCTTCACCATCGCCGGCAGCGCCATCTGGAACGGAGCGCTGATCGGCCTCGGCGTGCTGCTGGGCCGGCAGTACTCGATGGTGGAGCAGTACTCCCGCTTCCTCAACTACGCCGTGTACACCGCCCTGGCCATCTTCCTGGCCTGGCTCGTGGTCCGGCAGATCCGGCGGGGAAAGCCGGCACAGGACCGCCAGTAGCCGCCGGCCTCTGTGGTCCCGAGCCCTTAGGCGCCGGGCACCACGGTGCCAGCACCGCCGTCGACCGTCACTTCCTGGCCCGTATTGAGCAGCGAGGTGGCGTCGGCGACGCCCACCACGGCAGGGATGCCGTACTCCCGGGCGACCACCGCGCCGTGGGAATTGGGGCCGCCCATCTCCATCACCAGGCCACCTGCCGTAAGGAACAGCGGGGTCCAGCCCGGGTCCGTGGACGGTGCCACGAGGATCTCGCCCGGTTCCAGGTGGGCGCCCACGGGGTCGAGGATGACGCGGGCGGGCGCTGTCACCGTTCCCGCCGACGCCGGGCTCCCGGACAGTGCCCCGGCGTGAGCGGGTCCGACCGCGGTAAGCAGTGTTTCGGGTTCCGTTCCGTCCGAGAGCAGCATCCGCGGAATGTGGCGCCGCTCAAGTTCCAGGTAATAGGCCCCCTGCCGCTGCGCCACAAGGTCCTGCATGTCTGTACCGTCCAGCGCCTGGTTCGCTTCGGCAAAGTCCAGGAAGAAGATGTCCTCTGCCCGGGCGAGCCGTTTCTGTTCCGCCAGCACGGTGCCGACTTCGGCCAGCTGTTTCCGGACCTCCGCCAGCGCCAGGACGATCTGGAATTTGGGAAGTTCGCGCAGCCCGGCGAAGAGCCTGGCCCGCCGCAGCGCCCCCCGGACGGCCACGGCGCGGAGGCGTCCCCTCGAACGGGCCTCGGCCACCAGCCGCTCGATGTGTGCGTCCGCTTCGGCCGCTGCCTTGCTGAACTGCCGCTCGGGGGCGCGTTCGGGGTCCTCCAGCCGGAGGTAGTTGGCCAGGACACCAAGGATGTGGGTGGGGTCGTCCCGCCAGCGGGGCATCCCGACGTCGATCTCGGCGACAGCCCGGTGCCCGTACCGGGCCAGGAATTCTGCCAGCCCGTCTTGGGCTGCAGCCGGCAAGTCGCCCGCGGCGAAGCGCTGCGCCAGCACCGTCGGGGGATGCCCGGTGAGCACGGCCACCGATTCGGCGTCGGACCTGACCGCCGCGGCGATCCGCCACAGCTCGAGGTCCATCTCGGTTGTCACGTTGTTGGGGAGACCGCGGAGCACGGGCTGGAGGTCGATGTCACGTTCCGGCCCGGCATTGTCCTTGCTGGCACTGTCTTGCCCGGTGCTGCGTGTGCCGGCACCAAAAAGTTTGCCGGCACCAAGGAGTTTCCCGGCGAGCCCGAGCATGGCGAAGCCCAGGCCGGCCAGCGGGAGCACGGCCGGAAGGTTGGGGAAGAGCCGCGAGAGTATCCCCTCGGCGTGGTCAAGCCGCGCGCGCGGGGAGGCGCCCGGAGGCAGTTCCAGCGTCGCGTTGAATTCCGTGGTGAAGCGGTTCAGGCGTTTGAGGGCCGCCTCGGGACGGACCAGCGCCCGGATCGCTGCTTCCGGGACGCGGGCCCGGGCCGCGAGGGGGACCACGTGTCTGAGAAGGTCCCAGGGTGTGCGGCGGGTGACGGAGAGTCGCGGGTCGTCGAACACGCTGCGCAGGACCTTGGCGGAGCGTGCCTCCATGACGTCGAAGACCTTCGGGACGATCCGGCGGCCCACGGTGCTCCGCGCGGCGGCGGTCAGGTCGACGAAGATGCGCTGTCCGGCCTCGACGTAGGGCGGGGGCCCGCTGCGGGGGTCCGGAACGTCAAAGCCGGCGGCGGCAGCAACCGACGAGCCGATCCGCCTGAGGGCGGCGAGCCCCATGGGAGTCAGCGGCCGGGTGAGGCCCTGGGCAAGGCTAAAGCACAGGTAGACCCGCAACTCCTCCACCGGGCTGCCCCGCCACGGGGCACTCTCCGTCAGACCGGCCTTCTCCCCAAGACGGTCCTGCTCCCCATGACGGTCTTTCGCCGGCAGCGGGTAAAGCGTGGTGATGGGCCGGGACTGGGTCAGCCAGACTTTACCCTCGCCGTCGAGCGCCCACTCCGTGTCCTGCGGGGCGCCGAAGTGGGCTTCGGCCTTGCTCCCCAGGGCTGCGAGTTCCCGGATCTGCGCGTCGGTGAGGCAGGGCTGGTTCGGTGCAACCTCAGCTGTGCCCTGCTCGACGTATTCGGTGCCTCCCCCGGGCAGCGGCCTGACAGCCGTCCGCTTGTCGCCCAGGCGGCGCTGCAGGATGGCACCGGATGCGGTGTCCACGACGAAGTGGTCCGGATTGACGGCGCCCGACACCACGGCCTCGCCGAGCCCGGAGCTGGCGTCGATCACAGCCTCCCGGCGCCTGCCGGTGACCGGGTTGGCGGTGAACATCACCCCCGCCGCGTCGGCGTCCACCATGCGCTGGACGACGACGGCGAGGGCCACCGTTGCGGGGTCGATGTTCCGGCTGGCGCGGTATGCCACCGCCCGGTCAGTCCACAGCGAGGCCCAGCACTTCCGGACGGCGTCCAGCAGCGCGACGGCGTCGATGACATTCAGGTAGGTGTCCTGCTGGCCGGCAAAGCTGGCGAAGGGAAGGTCCTCGGCCGTGGCCGAGGACCGCACCGCGACGGGAGCGCCGTCCAGCGCCCGGTAGGCCGTGAGTATTTCCCCGGCGGTCGCCGTCGGCAGTTCTGCCGCCGTAATCAGGCTGCGGGCCCTGCCGGCCAGGCCCGCGAGCGTTTCGAGGTCGTCGGCCGGAGTGTCCTGAAGGGCGCTGTGCACCTCTGCGAGCCCCAGCGGCCCCACGGCCTGGACGTAGGCCTCAGTGGTCAGGCAGAACCCGTCCGGCACCGGGAGGCCAGCCGCGAGCAACTCGCCGAGGTTGGCGGCCTTGCCGCCAACCTGCGGCAGCATGGATGCGCTGAGGTCCCCGAGGCCGAGCACCAGCCCGCTCATGCGCTACGAGGCGCCGAGCATCGGTCCGAAGCTGGCACGGTCGGCGAGCCGGGGGTCTTCCCGGTCCGGGACCACCATCACGGGGCTCTTGGCATGGTGCAGGACGCCATCCGACGTCGACCCCAGGAGCATGCCGGTAAAGCCGCCACGGCCGCGGGTTCCCACGACTATCAGCTCAACGTGCCGGCTGGCCTCCACCAGCACATCCACGGGCGAGCCGTCCAGCAGGCGGGTCTCGATGGCCAGCCGCGGGAAGTGGCTCTGCAGCCAGGCCACCCCGGCCTTGAGCTGGACCTGGATATCGGCGAAAAGCGCTTCCCGGTCCAACGGGGCCGGAACCCAGGCAAGGGATCCGCTGTACTGCGGCACGGCGCAGATCACCCGAAGCGGCGCGCCGAGGCGTTCGGCCTGCTCCGCGGCTTCCAGGACCGCGACGCGGGCCTGCTCAGACCCGTCCACCCCCACGGCAACGACCTGCTCCACGGGGCCGTGGCCGGCCTTGGCCTGCTCGGCCCGGATGTGTTTGTCCTGGGTGGTCTCGCCCAGACGGTCGGAACAGATCAGCGGAACCGTGACCGTGGGGCATTTGGCGTGGGCCGGAAGCGCGCTGCTCACGGAGCCGAGGAGCCGCCCTACGAAGCCGCCACGCCCCCGCGTCCCGAAGACCAGCAGCTCGGCGGATTCGGACAGGTCCAGCAGCACGCCGGATGCGTCCCCGTTCTCGACCGAGGCACTGACGTTGATGTTGTAGCCCGCCACCTTGTCCACAGCATGCTGCAGGATGGCCTCGGCGCCCTCGCGGATCACCGAGTCATCCACGGTGGCATAGCCGCCGTCGAGTCCGGACGCGGCAAAGATGGGCACCGAGTAGGCGGTGACAATGTGGAGGGGACGACGGCGGCGTTCGGCTTCACGGGCAGCCCACACGAGTGCGCACTGGCCGTGGTCCGAACCGTCGACGCCGACGACGATTCCTTCGGGTCTCGCGTGCCGGGCACCGCCATCCCGTGCCGGGTCGGGATGCAATTCGTGTGCGTCCATTCGGTCCGCCTCCTCGCGATACTGCCTGATGATGCGGCTATTCTGCCAGAAGCGGCCCGCCTAGCCGTCACCGGCAGGCCGTCCGGTTCCCGGTTATGCACAGCCTGCCTTAAGACCAACTATTCTCGGTCGGCGACCTCTTAGCAAGCGGGCCCGACGGGGCCCTGAAGATCCTCGCGGGGTGCTGTTTTCCACCCCTTCTGGCACTCCTCCGGCGCCCTTCAGGGTGCTCCGGTGACGCCATGCAAAGCCCTGCAAACCAATGTTTCCGGAAGGGTATCCAGCGACCAAAAAATTCTGTAATGTCGAGGCACCATCGATCCGGATTGTGCTCCACCGCACAGCCGGAGATGGCTTGTGTCTGCTTGCTGGGGCAGTGGACGGTGCACGGCGATGATGCCCTGTACTTCGAAATTCTCGAGGAGGAAGTTGTAGTGTCACGCATGCCTGGTCTCAGCGGCGCAGAACGGACCACCACTGTGGTCATCGGCACCGGACTTCCCGGTTTGGCAATCGCCACGGAACTCCGGCGCCGGGGAGTTGATTCAATCATCGTCAGCCGGCTGGAATCCCCCGGCGGCCAGTCGTTCCAGAAATCCGGGCACCAGCGGTGCGACGACGCCGAGGCGGCGTCAATCCAGGAGCGGAACGAAATCCTTCGGCACTTGCGCAACTACGCGTCAAGCCACCAGCTGGACATCCGCAGCGACACGTCTGCCGTGTTGCTCGACAAGATGGGGCCGGGGGCGGAAGCCTCGCTGCACCGCTGGGCCGTGCATACCCCGGACGGCGTCCTGCTGGCCGACCACATTGTGCTCACGCGCTGTGCGCACAGCCAGCTGCGGCGCATGCTCACGGACCTCGGCATCTCCATCGGCACCAACCTGGTCGCCGCCATGCGCGCCATAGGCATTTACCTGGTCGGCGTGGGTGAGCTCATTACGCCGACGCCGAAGGAAGTGTTGCGCCAGGCCAAGGTGGTGGGCCAGGCCATCTCGGCGAAGGTCTACCCGGACAGTGTGCCGTCGGTGCTGACCGGAAGCTTCCCGGCTCTGCCCGCCCCGGCTGTCTGAAGCGGGCGTCTGAAGCGGGCGCTATTTCCCGGCATCCCCGTCGTCAGGCCGGTCGCCCACGCCGAGCCTCCGGCGTGCCAGCACACCGAGGATGACGAGCAGGCCGAGAGCCACGGCGGCAAACACCACGATGCTCCACGGGAAGGGCTCCGAGGACTCCGGAGCTGTTCCCGTGGCCTGCGTGGCTCCCGGCTGCGGCGTACCGGCGGTCTGAACGGGCGCCGACGTTCCCCCCGCCGCAGCGGCCGTGGCGGTAAAGGCGAACGTGCCCTCGATCGGATGGGAATCCGAGCTCACTACGCGCCACACCACGGTGTACTTCCCGGCAGGTGCGCCTTCCCGCAGCTTCTGCGAGGCGATGTTGTCCACGATCTCCACCTTGCCGTCGGCCCAGTCAGTTCCGGCGGCGTCGGTCACCTTGACCTGCGAGCCGAGCCCCAGCGGGGTGTTGTTGAAGGTGATCGAGACCTTGGCGGGAGCTGTTGCCACCGTGGCGCCGTCGGCGGGGCTGCTTGATTCGGCGGCGTCGTGCGCGGAAGCGGGTCCCGCGGTAAGGAGCAGGGCGACGAGCGCGAGCGCACCAAGGAGGGCGGACAGCAGCTGGCGGGTGAAACGCATGGGCGGACGACTCCTCGTGTTGACTTCCTTACAGACTAGGCGAATTTGCTGGGTAGGCACCCGGCAACCTACTAGGATTCAAGTAACCCCACGCTCTCTCACCGGAGGACTAATGCTCAAGCAGGGCTCTGCACTGGACCGGTATTTCAAGATTTCCGAACGGGGGTCCAACCTTTCCCGCGAGATCCGCGGCGGTTTTGCCACGTTCTTTGCCATGAGCTACATCGTGGTGCTAAACCCCCTGATCCTGTCCGTTGCGGACTCCTCCGGCGCCACACTCGGTTTCCAGGCGGTCGCTGCCGTCACCGCCTTTGTTGCCGGCATCCTGACCATCCTCATGGGCGCGTGGGCAAAGCACCCCTTCGCCATGGCCACCGGCCTGGGAGTCAACGCCTTCGTGGCCGTGACAGTGGCCACCAACCCGGGCCTGACCTGGCCGGACATGATGGGGCTGGTGGTCCTCTCCGGCGTCACCATGATGATCCTGGTCCTGACCGGCTTCCGGACCGCCGTGTTCCGGGCCGTTCCGGACGGGCTCAAGACCGCAATCGTGGTGGGCATCGGCCTGTTCATCGCCCTCATCGGCCTGGTCAACGCCGGCTTCGTCCGGCGCGTTCCGGACGCGGCCGGAACCACCGTTCCGGTGGGTCTCGGCTTTGACGGCAAGCTCCTGGGCTGGCCCACCCTGGTGTTCGTGTTCGGCCTCATCCTGACCATCGCCCTGCTGGTGCGCAACGTCAAGGGCGCCATCCTGATCGGCATCGTCGCCTCCACCATCCTGGCCGTCATCCTCGAGTTCACGCTCCACATCGGCCCCAGCTTCGACGGCAAAAACTTCAACCCGCAGGGATGGTCCCTGGTTGCCCCCACGTTCACCGAATGGGCCGCTCCCGACCTCTCCCTAATCGGCAAAGCCAACCCGGTCGGCGCCTTCAGCCATCTGGGCGTTGTGGCCGCAGCGCTGCTCGCGTTCGTCATCCTGCTCAGCATCTTCTTCGACGCGATGGGCACCATGGTGGGCCTGGCCAACGAGGCCGGCACCGTGGACAAGGACGGCAACATCCCCAACGTTGACCGCGTCCTGCAGGTGGACGCCCTCGGCGCCATCGTCGGCGGCGGTGCGTCCGTCTCCTCCAACCAGATCTACGTCGAGTCCGGTGCAGGCATCGGCGAAGGCGCGCGGACGGGCCTGGCTTCGATCGTGACGGGCCTGCTGTTCCTGGTGGCCATGTTCTTCACCCCGCTCATCAACCTTGTGCCGTTCGAGGCCGTGGCCCCGGCCCTGGTGGTGGTCGGTTTCATGATGGTGGCCCAAATCAGCAAGATCCACTGGCAGGACTGGGGCATCGCCATGCCCGCTTTCCTCACGTTCACGCTGATGCCGTTCACCTACTCGATCGCCAACGGCCTGGGCGCCGGCTTTATCTCCTATGTCCTCATCCGCACCTTCCAGGGCCGCGCCCGCGAAGTGCACCCGCTGATGTGGGCCGTCGCGGCTGCCTTCGTCCTGTTCTTCGGAATCGGCCCGATTGAGCAGGCGCTGGGCATGTAGCACCGGCCTTCCTGGCGGGTTTGCCGTTTCCGGTATTTCAGACATCACGACGGCGGCGCTGCTGGCTTTCGCTGTGTCCTTACGGTGAGCTTGAAGCATGGACTTTCCCGCGCTCCCAGTTGACGTTCAACCCCGCCCCTGGACGGGCCGCTACGACGGCGACGGCGAAGCCCACCGCCGGTGGTGGCAGGCGGTGACGCCTGCCACCGGTAAGACTGCGCTGGGCTCCGCCACGCAGCGCCCGGCCGTGATTCTCGGGTTCTGCAGTGACGAGGGCGTGCGCCGGAACAAGGGCAGGACCGGAGCCGCGGCCGCCCCGGCGGCCATCCGCAGTGCACTGGGACCGCTCGCCTACCACTCGGAGCGGCCGGTCGCCGACGCCGGTGACGTGGCGGTCCGCGACGGCGAACTGGAGGCAGGCCAGGCCCGCGCAGGCCTCGCCGTTGCGGCACTGCTCGACGGCGGCCGCCTCACCGTGCTGCTGGGCGGCGGCCACGAAACCGCCTACGCCAGCTACCTCGGTGTGGCAGGGTCCCGGGCGGTCCGCGATGGCCAGCGGCTGGGCGTGCTCAACCTTGATGCCCACTTCGACCTCCGGGACGAGGACGCCCCCAGCTCCGGGACCCCATTCCTCCAGATGGCCCGCGCGGAAGCGGCCGCGGGGCGCGAACTGAAGTACGCCGTCGTCGGAATTTCCGAACCCAACAACACGCGCGCGCTGTTCAGCACCGCCGACGAGCTGGGCGTGAAATACCTCCTGGACGAGGACTGCACCGCCGCCGCGGCCGAGGCCTTTGTGGCGGATTTCCTCAGCGGGATCGATGTCCTTTACCTGACCATCGACCTGGACGTGCTGCCGGCTGCGGTGGCCCCGGGCGTCAGCGCCCCGGCGGCGTACGGCGTTCCGCTGCCGGTGATCAGTGCCGTCTGCCGCCAGGCGGTGGCCAGCGGCAAGCTGCTGCACGCGGACGTGGCCGAACTGAACCCGGCCTTCGACATCGACAACCGGACCGCCCGCGTGGCCGCGCGTCTGGTCAGCATCCTGCTGGGCTGAGCGTTCGTCCGGCTTGTCCGGGGCCGTCTAAATCCTTGGTCCCGGGCTAATCCTTGGGCTTGGGCTTGGCCGTGGGCTTCGGGGCTGGACGGGCGGGCGCCTTGGGCTTCGCCGCGGGCTTGCTGACGATCGACGCCGGCGGCTTGGGGAAGGCGGCGGCGGGATAGAGCCGCGCCACCTGGAGCATGTAGTTTGCCCACTGCGGACCCGCGATCATGTAGCCGTCAATGCGGTCGTAGTGCGTGCCCTTGATGGTGATGTTCCGGCCCGGACGCTGCTGGCCCTCGAGGGCGTCCCCGAAGAACGAGGCCGTGGCCAGGCCGGTGGTGTAGCCCAGCACCCAGGTGGCGCCGTTGCTGTTGTTGGTGCCTGTTTTGGCCGCCACCGGCACGCTCTTTTGCACCTTGGGGTTGATGTAGATTCCGGAGCCCTTGTTGAGCATGTCCTGCAATGCCTTATTCACCCCGCGGACCACGTTCTTGTCCACGGTTTCGCTGCACTTCTGCACCTCCGCGGGCAGCTTCTTGCCCGCCATGTCCGCCACCCCGGCCAGGGCCACCGGCACGCAGTAGCGGCCGTCCGCGGCGAAGGTGGCAAAGGCGTTGGCCATGGTCAGCGGGGCAACGCCGGTGCCGCCCAGGAGGTTGCCCAGCTGGTGCATGTCGATTGGCGTCCCGTCCAGCCCGCTGCGGAGCCCGACCGCGTTGACCATGTTCTGGATCCCGCAGAAGTCCAGCTGCGCGGCCTCGGCAAAGGTGGCCGTGTTGATGGAGTTGTAGAGCCCGTAGTCGGCCGGCATCTTGCGGTAGTAGCCCTCCGAGGCGTTCTGCAGGTCGTCAGCCGTTTCAAGTCCTGCCCTGCGCTGCTTGGTGCTGTAGCCGCCGGCCACCTTGCCGCAGGAGGACCGCCAGCGGAAGCCCAGCGGATACTCGCGCTTCGAAGCGTCCACGACCGTGGTCATGGTCTTGCCCTGGTGCAGCCACTCGGCGAAGGTGAAGGGCTTCATGGTGGATCCGGGCTGGAACCCGCCGGCGCCGTTGAGGTCGTTGCCGATGGCGTCCTTGGCGTCCACGTTGAAGTTCAGCTGGGTGTCGAACTTGCCGGGCTGGGGCAGGTACACCGTGTTCTGCGCCATCGCCAGGACCCGGCCGGTGCCCGGCTGGACGGTGACCAGCGAAGCGCCCCACCTGTCCGGATTGGCGCCGGCGGTGGCGTTCACCTGCGCCTGGGCCTTGGCCTGCAGCCGGCTGTCCAGCGTGGTGGTGATGGTCAGGCCGCCGCGGAAGAGCCGCTTTTCCCGGGCCTCTGTGTCAGCGCCGTAGGCCGGGTTGTTGAGGAAGAGCCGGGTCACGTAGTCGCAGAAGTACGGGGCCATGGTGGCAGCGGCGCACCCCTGCTGCGAAGGCCGCACCTTCAGGCCGACCCCTGAAGCCACCGCGGCGTCATGCTGCTTCTTGGTGATCATCTTCTGCTTGAGCATTTCGCCAAGGACCTGGTTGCGGCGCTTCAGCGAGTTCTTGGGGTTGGCCACAGGATCGTAGAAGCTGGGGCTGTTAACCAGGCCCGCGAGCAGCGCAGACTGCGGCAGGGTCAGCCTGCTGGCCGGAAGGCTGAAGAAATACTGGGCCGCCGCCTCAATGCCATAGGCGCTGCGGTTGAAGAAGACGATGTTGAGGTAGCCCTCGAGGATCTGGTCCTTGGTGAATTTCTTCTCCAAGGCCATGGCGAGCCGCATCTCGCGCAGCTTGTCCCCCATGGTCTTCTGCCCGCTGAGCACCACCTGGTCCTCACGGCCTTCGGAAATCAGGGACTCGTTCACAATGTTGGTGACGTACTGCTGGGTGAGGGTGGAGGCGCCCTGCCGGTCGCCGCGGGTCAGGTTGCTGGTCAGAGCGCGGAGGATGCCCTGCGTGTCCACGCCGCTGTGCTCATAGAACCGGCTGTCCTCGATGGCGACGACGGCCTTCCGGATAAACGGGGACATCTGCTTCAGCGGAACGCGGACCCTGTTCTCTGAGTAGAACGTAGCGATGAGCTTGCCGTCAGCCGTCAGCATGCGGGTGGTTTGCGACGGCGCAGGCACCGCGAGTTCGGTGGGCAGGCTGTTGAAGTAGGAAATCGACCTGCTGACCGAGGTGCCGGCGAGGGCGGCCCCGGGCACCAGGAAGCTGGCCACGAGGACCCCGCAGAGGCAGCTGACAATCACGAACCCCAGCAGCTTTGCCAGCGCGAGGGCCAAACGGGATACCAACCTTCTGCCTGCCATGATCCAAGCTCACCACACGATCGGCCGGAAAGCAGAATACCCGCGTGATTCGTGATCCGCTGGGTCAGACCGGCGTGTGCGGCGCCTTTCCCTCGTCGCCAAATTTCTCGGCCGCCTTGTGCTCGCGGAGCCGGTCCAGACGCTTCATGACCGGCGCCGTGGTGGCCCCGTGAAGCACCACGGACATGGCCACGACGAGTCCGATGATGCTCCACAGGCGCTCCGCCTGGTCCCCGAAGCTGCCCTGGCCCAAGGCGTACGAAAGGTAATACAGGGAGCCGATGCCCCGGATGCCGAAGAAGGAAATGGCGATCCGTTCCCGGGGACCGGTCTTGCCGCGGGCCAGCGCCAGCCAGCCGGACAGCGGACGGACCAGGACCAGGAAGGCCAGCGCCACGCCCACCTCGACCCACCCGACGTCGGCCAGCAGGCCCCGCACGATCGCCCCGCCCAAGAGGACCAGGATGACCACCGTCAGGAGCCGCTCGAGCTGTTCCACGTAGGAGTGAAGGATGCGGTGATAGCCGTGGGTGCGTTCCGCCGCCCTGATGGTCACGGCACAGACGAACACAGCGATGAAGCCGTAGCCCTCGATCATTTCGGTGACGCCGTACGCCAGGAAGGTGGCGGCCAGCGCAACGAAGCCCTCGGAGTGGTTGGACAGCCGGATGCTGTCGTGCCGGGCGGAGAAGAACAGCCGGGCCAGCACCTTGCCAGTACCGTAGCCCAGCAGCACGCCCATTCCGATGCGCCACAGGACGTCCACGCCGAACCACTCCGGAAACCAGGCCGACGGCGCGGTCCCCACGAGGCTCATGGCAATGGCCAGGTACACAAAGGGAAAGGCCAGCCCGTCGTTCAGTCCCGCCTCCGAGGTCAGGGCGAACCTGACCTCGTCCTCCTGGTCGGTGCCCTCTTCCTCGTCGGCCGGCTCTCCCACCTGCACCTCGGACGCCAGGACCGGATCCGTGGGGGCCAGGGCGGCGGCCACGAGGAGCGCGGCGGCGAGTCCCAGGCCCAGCAGCCAGAGTCCAAGGAGTGTCAGGCCGAGCATGCACAGGGGCATCGCAATACCGAGCATCCGCCAGGTGGTGGCCCAGTTGCGCCGCCCCACCGGACGGTCCAGCGCCAGCCCGGCTCCCATCAGCGAGATGATCACGCACACCTCGGTCAGATGCAGCGTCAGTTCGGGGTGCCGGACAGGGCTCGGGTCGGGAAGATTGGGAAGCAGGCCGAAGGCGGCGGCGCCGGCGCCCAGGAACACCATCGGCATGGAGATTGGAGCATCGCGCAGGGCCTTGGGCAGGATCGCGGCAACAAAGACGGCTATGCCCGCCGCGGCGAACATGATGCTGGCACCTTCAAACACGGTCGCCTCCTGCGCCGTCAGCCTCTCGGACCTGACCAACACTAGCGCGCAAGGCACGAGGCAGCGTGGCGCAGGGTCGCTTGCAAATGCCGCGCCAGGGCAAAATGGTTGATAAGACAACTATCGTCAACAGGCTTGTCAAATGACAGTCATCTTACCTTTGTGCTGATTCCCGGTAGAATGGTCTATTGCCCCCCGGCAAGAACCAAAGAAAGTCAGTACATGAGCACAGCAACCATGGAGCGCCCAACCGCTCCTTTGAGCGCGTCCCGCTCAGCGGATGCCCGGTCCATCGACCTGGCCTTCACCAGCGCCGACCAGGTCCACGACGGCCTGGAAAGCGCGGTTGAGACGCTGATCGAAACCGCTGCCCAGGAAGGCACCTGCGGCATCAAGGTCACCCGCCTGGAGCCAGGCCGTTACACGGTGGCCCTCGACGAGTCCGTTCCCTTCGGTGAAACACACGAGGACATCGCAGCCTAACACGCGAAAAAGCCCCCGATCCTGAGCCCATTCTGGCCGAAACGCCGAATGATCCAAGGTCGGGGGCTTTTTGATTTCCTGTGTGCGTTCTACCGCACGGCTTCAGCCGGATTACATCCGGCGCACCTGCACGCCGTCGGACTTCATAAAGAGCTGCGACTCTGCTGCTCCGCTGCAGACCAGCCACAGCACGTTTCCGCTCCGTGAGATTTCTTCCACCTCGCCTGCCGCAATGACGTGCGCCTGCTTGATGATCTCAACCCGCTCGCCCACGTGCAGCGATCCCCAGTCGGAAACCGTAGCTGCGTGTGCCATGCGTCTGGACAGAACTGTCCCGCGTGCTTTCATGTGAACTTCTACCCCTTTGTGGATGTTCTTCTTACGCCACAGCTTCTTTGATGTGACGTTTACTACACCTTTAGTTCTACTACACTCGCAGGGCTCTGTGCCGCGCGTTGCAGAGTATTTCGGCACCGCCGGCAAATGTTTGCCGGCGGTGCACAATGTTCACCTCTAGGCGAGGTTTCCGACGGCGGATTCGGCTGCCGTCCGCACCGCGCCGGAGGCGACCAGCCGGTCGGCGGCCTCAAGCTCGGGTGAGAGGAACCGGTCCGTGCCCGGACCTCCAACGACGGTCCGCAGCGTTTCGAGGACCGCCGCCCCGGCAGGTCCGGGCGTCAGCTGGCCACCCGAAAGCTGGGTGCGCATGTCAATCGCCCGTGCCGAGGTCACGAGTTCGATCGCGAGCACCCGGCGCAGGTTCTCCACGGCCTTCCGGAGCTTGCGGGCAGCGTGCCAGCCCATGGACACGTGGTCTTCCTGCATGGCGGAGCTCGGGATGGAGTCCACGGACGCGGGAACCGCGAGCCGCTTGTTGTCCGAGACCAGACCGGCCTGGGTGTACTGGGCGATCATGAGGCCCGAGTCCACGCCCGGATCCGCGGCCAGGAACGCCGGCAAACCGTGCGAGCGGGCCGGGTCCAGCATGCGGTCCGTCCGCCGTTCGGCGATGGAGCTAAGGTCCGCGACCGCGATGGCCAGATAGTCGAGCACGTAGGCCACCGGGGCACCGTGGAAGTTGCCGTTGGAGCTGACCCGGCCGTCAGGCAGGACCACCGGGTTGTCGATGGCGGCCGCGAGTTCACGGGAAGCCACCAGTTCGGCGTGGTCCACGGTGTCCCTTACGGCGCCCGCGACCTGGGGTGCGCAGCGCAGGGAGTAGGCGTCCTGGACGCGGGAATCGCCCACGCGGTGCGAGGCAACGATCGCTGAGTCGGAAAGAACCCGGAGCATGTTGTCGGCACTGGCCGCCTGGCCCGGGTGCGGCCGCAGGGCGGCGTGCAGCTCGGGCAGGAACACCTGGTCGGTGCCGAGCAGCGCCTCGACGCTGAGCGCCGCGGTGATGTCCGCCGTCGTCAGCAGTTGCCGCAGGTCCGCAATGGCCATCAGGAGCATGCCCAGCATGCCCTCGGTGCCGTTGACCAGCGCCAGCCCCTCCTTCTCGGCCAGGGTCACCGGCTCGATGCCGTGCGCGGCGAGCAGCTCGGCAACTGTGGGCTGGCCGGCACCCCCGTAGAGTTCGCCGTCAGGCCCGGCTGCCTCGCCTTCGCCCATGAGGACAAGGGCGCAGTGGGACAGCGGTGCGAGGTCGCCGGAGCAGCCCAGTGAACCGAACTCGCGGACCACCGGGGTGATGCCGGCGTTCAGCACATCCACCATGGTCTGCAGGACCACGGGCCGGACCCCGGTGCGGCCCGATGCCAGCGTCTTGGCGCGCAGGAACATGATGCCGCGCACCACTTCGCGTTCCACCGCCGGGCCCATGCCGGCGGCGTGGCTGCGGATGAGGGACTTCTGCAGCTGGGTGCGCAGCTCGTTCGGGATGTGCCGGTTGGCGAGCGCGCCGAAGCCGGTGGAGATGCCGTAGGCCGGGACTTCGCTGTGGGCCAGTTCGTCGATGTGCGCGCGGACCTTGGCGACCGTGTCCAGTGCTTCCTGGGAGACGGTCACCTCGGCGTCGTGGCGGGCGACGGCGACGACGTCCTCAGGCGTGACACCGCTGGCACCGAGGGTAACGGTAAGCGGTTCGTGGGTAATGGCAGTCATGGTTCCTACTTCAGTGGTGGAGGTTTGCGGCGGTGGTTGAGCTTGTCGAAACCTGGAATTCGGCAGGCTCGATCACCGGGACTCGTTCATGGGGATGCGGACGCCGCGTTCCTTGGCGACGTCGACGGCGCGGTCGTAGCCGGCATCGACATGCCGGATCACGCCCATGCCCGGATCGTTGGTGAGGAGCCGCTCGAGTTTCTGCGCCGCGAGGTCGGTACCGTCGGCGACGGATACCTGGCCTGCGTGGATGGAGCGGCCGATGCCCACTCCCCCGCCGTGGTGCAGCGAGACCCACGTGGCGCCGGACGCCGTGTTGAGCAGGGCGTTGAGCATGGGCCAGTCGGCGATGGCGTCGGAGCCGTCGGCCATGGCCTCGGTCTCGCGGTACGGCGAGGCGACGGAGCCGGAGTCGAGGTGGTCGCGGCCGATCACGATGGGCGCCTTGACCTTGCCTTCCTTGACCAGCCGGTTGAACAACAGGCCGGCCTTGGCACGTTCGCCGTAGCCCAGCCAGCAGATCCGGGCGGGCAGGCCTTCGAATTCGACGCGCTCCTGGGCGGCGTCGATCCAGCGGTGCAGGTGCTTGTTCTCCGGGAACAGTTCCTTGATGGCCTCATCGGTGACGCGGATATCTTCCGGGTCACCGGACAGGGCAACCCAGCGGAACGGGCCGAGGCCTTCGCAGAACAGCGGCCGGATGTAGGCGGGGACGAAGCCGGGGAATTCGAACGCCCGGCTGTAGCCGCCCTTGCGGGCCTCGTCGCGGATGGAGTTGCCGTAGTCGAACACCTCGGCGCCGGCGTCCTGGAACTCGACCATGGCCTGGACGTGCTTGGCCATCGAGGCCTGGGCCTTCTTGGTGAAGCCCTCCGGATCAGCCTCGGCTTCGCGGTGCCATTCGTCCACGGAAATGCCCTCCGGCAGGTAGCTCAGGGGGTCGTGTGCGGAGGTCTGGTCGGTGACAATGTCGACCGTCAGCTCGCCGGCCTTGTGGCGGCGAAGCAGTTCGGGGAAGACCTCGGCCGCGTTGCCCACATAGCCCACGGACCAGCCGCGGCGTTCCTCTTTGGCTTTGAGGACCTTGGCGATGGCGGCCTCGAGGTCGGTTTCCACCTCGTCCAGGTAGCGCTTGCCGGCGCGGCGGCGCAGTCGGGTCTCGTCGACGTCGACAATCAGGCAGGCGCCCTCGTTCAGGGTGACGGCCAGCGGCTGGGCGCCGCCCATGCCGCCGCAGCCGCCGGTCAGCGTCAGGGTTCCCGCCAATGTGCCGTTTTCGTCCCCGGTGATCTTGCGGGCGATCGCGGCGAAGGTCTCGAAGGTGCCCTGCAGGATGCCCTGGGTTCCGATGTAGATCCAGGAGCCTGCCGTCATCTGGCCGTACATCATCAGGCCCTCGGCCTCGAGCCGGCGGAATTCCGGCCACGTGGCCCAGTCGCCGACGAGGTTGGAGTTGGCGAGCAGCACGCGCGGCGCCCACTCGTTGGTGCGGAACACCCCGACGGGCTTTCCGGACTGGACCAGCAGGGTCTCGTCCTTGTCCATGGTTTCGAGGGTTCGGGTGATGGCGTCGAATGCTGCCCAGGACCGGACCGCGCGGCCGGTGCCACCGTAGACCACCAGGTCATCGGGGCGTTCGGCGACCTCGGGATCCAGGTTGTTCATGAGCATGCGCAGGGGTGCCTCGGTCTGCCAGGACTTGGCGGTGAGCTCGGTGCCGCGGGCTGCTTTGACCGGGCGGGCACCGGTGGTGAAATCGGCGGGTGCCATGGTGGCTCCTTCGTCTTGCGGGTGTGGGATGTATCGCTGTTGCGGGTTGCAGAATTCTTGGTTTGAGCGGAAGTGCTTCTGTATCAACTAAAGCCCCTTCTGAGCGGGCCAGACAGGGGTTTCCGGCTGGTGCTGTCCGGTATCCCAGACCCAACCAGGTAGCAGCACAGGGGGTTCTCAGGGCTGGGAACGCCCCCCGCTGCTACCTAGTTGGGCTGCTGCCTATTTCGCAGGGCGACCGTGGATGCGCACCGAGAGTTCGTCGGCGACCTTTTGCACACGGGCGGCGAGCACCGGCCACTGGTCCTCCGGCAGCTTGTCCTCGAGGAACGTGACGGCGACTGCCGCCGTCGGCCATCCAAGATGATCCGTGACAGCGGCGGCGATGGAGCCAAAGCCGGGTGTAACCTCCCCGTGTTCCGTGGCGTAGCCACGCTGCCGCACCTGGTCCAGGTGCGATGACAGGGCCGAGTACTTCATAATGGCGCCCTCCACCTCGTGCCGGGCAGTGAAGGCGGCGGCATTCGGATAAAGCGCGCGGACCTGGGACTTGGGCAGTGCGGCAAGGATGGCCCGACCGCTGGCGGTAAGGTGGCTGGGCAGCCGGACCCCGACGTCGGTCACCAGGGATGGCCGGTGCTTGGCCCGCTCCTCCACAATGTAGAGCACGTCCCGGCCGTGCAGCACCGCCAGGTGTGCGCTTTCGCCAAGGACATCAACAAGGGACGCCAGCATGGGCCGCCCCAGCCTGGACAGCGGTTCCTGCCGCGAGTACGCGGAACTGAGCTCGA
The DNA here is from genome assembly GCF_000238915.1 of Arthrobacter globiformis NBRC 12137. Taxonomy (GTDB): domain Bacteria; phylum Actinomycetota; class Actinomycetes; order Actinomycetales; family Micrococcaceae; genus Arthrobacter; species Arthrobacter globiformis. Next base: position 61,212 of record NZ_BAEG01000027.1, read on the forward strand.
AGGCGCTGATGCCGAGGCCGTAGCGCTGCTCCTCGTGCAGGTGCAGGACGAAGCCGTTCGCCTCCATGACGCCCAGGAGGTGGTAGACGCTCGAGCGGGGCAGCCCCAGCGCCGTGGCAATGTTCGACGCCGCCATCGGCCCCCGCCTGGAAGCCAACAGTTTGAGGATCCGCAGGGTGTTTTCCGCGGCGGGAACCTTCGCTTTGACCGCTGATTCCGGCCGCCTTGCCGCCGTCGCCGCCATCGTGCCTGCCATGTGTCCTCCACGCCTCGTCGTCTGGCCGTCCATTCGGGATTTCTGTCTTTTCGGGGTCTAGCCCGAAAAGTGTCCGGTATCCCGTACTTAAGCTTGCGCCCAGCCCGCTCTCTGCGACCCTCCTTCGGAACCACGGCCGTCTGGAATACCAGACATCACTTGGTTGGTCCCATCATCCCGCTTCCCCGGATACGGCGGTAGCGTTTGTCCATGGAATTTCCGCTGAGGGGCAAGGTAGCGCTGGTCGCCGGGGCCACGCGGGGGGCAGGCCGCGGAACGGCCGTGGCCCTCGGTGAAGCCGGGGCGGTGGTCTACTGCACCGGACGCACTACCAAGGGCCGGACGTCCGACTACCGCCGCCCGGAAACCATTGAGGAAACGGCCGCCATGGTGAGCGAGGCCGGCGGGACCGGCATCGCAGTGGCGGTGGACCATTTCAACGCCCCGGAGGTAGAAGCGCTGGTCCGCCGAATCGAGGACGGGCACGGTCGGCTTGACATCCTGGTGAATGACATTTGGGGCGGCGAAAACCTCATCCAGTGGAATACACCCCTTTGGGAACACGACCTGGACGGAGGTCTGCGGATGCTGCACGGGGCCATCGACACGCACCTGGTCACGAGCCACTTCGCGCTGCCGCTGCTCATCCGGCGGCCGGGAGGACTAGTGGTGGAAATGACGGACGGAACGCGGGAGTACAACACCACGCATTATCGGCTTTCGGCGTTTTACGACCTCGCCAAGTCCGCTGTCCTGCGGCTCGCCTTCAGCCAGGCCGAGGAGCTGAAGCCGTTCGGTTGCACGGCCGTGGCACTGACCCCGGGGTGGATGCGCTCGGAAATGATGCTCGAGCACTACGGCGTGACCGAAGCCAACTGGCGGGAGGCAGCGGCCACGAATCCGCACTTCGCCGCCATTTCGGAAAGCCCGTTGTTTGTGGGCCGGGCGGTCGCCGCTCTGGCCGCCGATTCTGACGTACACCGCCGAACCGGCGGCTCGTTCTCCTCCGGCGGGCTGGCACTGGAGTACGGCTTCACCGACGTCGACGGCTCCCGGCCTGACTGCTGGCGCTACCTGGCGGAGGTCCAGGACGCCGGACTGCCCGCCGATGATACCGGCTACCGCTGAGGCGGAGGGGGCTGCTGGATCTGACTTCGGCAGCTGCCATCCATCTCCTCGGGCTGCATGCATCTCGGATCCGGCAAAAACCAGGCACGGGGTTGCGAGGCATCAACAGCAGGGACAGGGCACATTTTGCCGACGCGGCCGCGGAGCATGGCCACCGTTCGCACCAAATGCGGCGCGTCGCACAGTCTGAAATCAAAGACACCAAGAGCCCGTGAGTCTCATCACAGCTCCTCCGAACATGGTCTGCTGGATAGCGATCCCCCTCCCAATGACGAGAAGGTATTCGCATGCAACAAGCCCAAACAACTGATGAGTTGGCGCCCGAAAACGCGACCAGCACCGCCGTCGGAACCGCCGTCGAAACCGTTCTGAACCGCGGCCTCAACGTCCGCCACATCCGCTTCATGGCGCTGGGCTCTGCCATCGGCACCGGCCTGTTCTACGGTTCCGCGTCTGCCATCCAAAAAGCCGGCCCCGCCGTGCTGCTCGCCTACATGATCGGCGGCGCGGCCGTGTTCATGGTGATGCGCGCACTTGGCGAAATGGCCGTGCGGCACCCGGTTTCCGGATCCTTCGGGCAGTACGCCAGCCGCTATCTTGGCCCGCTGGCAGGCTTCGTGACCGGCTGGACCTACGTCTTCGAGATGGCGATCGTGGCCATCGCCGATGTCACCGCCTTCAGCATTTATATGGGCTTCTGGTTCCCGTCCGTGGAGCGGTGGGTCTGGATCCTGGCCATCATCTTCCTCCTTGCGGCGCTGAATCTGCTGAGCGTAAAGGTCTTCGGCGAACTCGAATTCTGGTTCACGCTGGTCAAGGTTGCAGCCATTATCGCCATGATCGCGGGCGGTGCGGCCATCCTGGCGTTCGGGTTCCAGAACGGTGAGACCTCGGCCGTTCCGGGCCTGGGTAACCTGGTGGAGCACGGCGGCCTGTTCCCGAACGGCTTCGAGGGGCTCCTGGCCTCGTTCGCCGTCGTCATGTTCGCCTTCGGCGGGATTGAAACCATCGGCATCACAGCCGGCGAGGCAGCCGACCCCAAGAAGGTGATCCCGAAGGCCGTCAATACAGTGCCGGTCCGGGTCCTGCTGTTCTATGTACTCACCCTCGGCGTGCTGATGAGCCTCTTTCCGTGGAACGAGATCGGCAGCGGCGGCAGCCCGTTCGTGCAGATCTTCAGCGGCCTGGGCATTCCCGCCGCACCGCACATCCTCAATGCCGTGGTGATCACCGCCGCCCTGTCCGCCATCAACAGCGACATCTTCGGCGCCGGGCGGATCCTCTTCGGTTTGGCCAGGCAGGGGCATGCACCGCAGAGCTTCGGGCGGGTTTCCCGGCATGGCGTGCCGTGGATGACTGTGGTGATGATGGCCGGGATCCTGCTGGTGGGAGTGGTCCTGAACGCGGTCATCCCGGAAGATGTCTTCCTGCTCATCGCTTCCATCGCCACGTTCGCCACGGTGTGGGTGTGGGTCATGATTCTGGCCTCCCACGTGGCGATGAAACGCGAGATCGCCCGGAATGGCCTGCCGGCGTCGGAGTTCCCCTCGCCTTGGTGGCCGGCGGCGTCGGTCCTCACCATCGGCTTCATGGGGCTGGTGATCGCGGTGCTTGGCTTCTTCGAGGACACGCGCGTGGCGCTCTATGTGGGGGCCGCGTGGCTGGGACTGCTGGTGGTCGCCTACCGGCTCTGGGTCAGGGGCAGCGGACGACGGCGCGCCCACCTTGAGGATGAGACCTCCCCAGTGCCTGTGGTCGCCAAAACTGAGTAGGATTCCCGCGAAAATGGCGTGGCAGGTGGGAAGAAGCAAAAACAAGTAGTAAAAATGGGTAAAGACAGGTACTTTCAGCCTGTTACGCGAGTGGCTGATGTGATAAATGAGGTAGATGTTACTCGTGTGACGTATGTGATTACTTCCTACAGTGGACTACACGGTGCAAGCCGGCTGGGGCAATGACCCCGGATGATGACCCGGAGCCGCGCCGCCAGTGATTCGACTATCGGTCACACTGTGAAGGAGTGGTCCTCATGTTGGAAATCCAGGCCGGGGCGCCGGCAAAGCATCTTCAATCCGGGCGGACACCCGGTTTCCTGGCCCAGACGCTGCAGCGGGCGCGCACGGCCGCTGTTCCGTACAAGATCGGCGACGTCCTGGTGGGCGACGACCCGTTCAACGGCAGGCGCGAAGGCACTGTTGTGGTCAAGAACGGCCGGTCGATCGGGATCTGCACCTCGGATCGGGTGTATTTCTACGACTACCGGCAACTGAGGCGGCCGGACTAGGCGGATCATCCCGCCAGTCCAGCCGACGTTCAACAGGAGCCGATCCCATGTCCATCACCAACCTGCCAACCGCGTACCTCACCATTGCCGAGGTTGCCGCGGCTCTGCGCCTTTCCAAAATGACCGTCTACCGGATGGTCCGGGCCGGGACCCTGGCGGCCGACCGGTTCGGCAAGTCCTACCGTGTGCCGGAGTCTGCCGTGGAGGAGTACATCCGGGCCTCGGGCAGCCCAGTTACTGAGAACCAACAGGGCGCACGCGGCTGAGGCGGGAAACTGCCTGGGCCACGGGCCCGAAGCACACAGGTGCTAGCTGGCAGACATCCGCCGGCGTTACGATCAGGCATGCTCCCGCTGCAGAATCTCCTGGCCTTTGCCTTGGTCTCGGCGCTGCTCATCGCCGTTCCGGGCCCCAGCGTCCTGTTTGTCATCGGACGGTCGCTGGCCCTGGGGCGGCGGGGCGGCCTCCTGAGCGTTCTCGGCAATGCGGCCGGGGAACTGCTGCAGATCGCAGGGGTGGCCTTGGGCCTCGGCGTGGTGCTGGCTGAGTCGGTGCTGCTGTTCACCGTGGTGAAGTTCGCCGGCGCGGCCTACCTTATTTATCTGGGAATCGTGGCGGTGCTCCACCGCCGGGGCGGCCCTGCAGGCCCGGATCCGTCCAGGCCGGCCACCACCCGGCGGATTCTGCGCGAGGGCTTCATTGTGGGGGCCACGAATCCGAAGTCCGTGGTGTTCTTCGTAGCGGTCCTCCCCCAGTTCGTGGACCATTCCGCCGGCGCCATTCCGGTCCAGCTCGCGCTGCTTGGTGCCACGTTCCTGGGCATCGCGTTGGTCTCGGACAGCGTCTGGGCACTCGCCGCAGGAACCGCGAGGCAATGGTTCGCCCGCTCACCCCGCCGGGTGGCAGCTGTCACTACTACTGGCGGGGTAATGATGATCGGGCTCGGCGGCACCCTCGCGCTGACCGGTTCAAAGAGCTGACTGGTTTCGACAAGCTCACCGGGGTTACCGGGCGGACCAGCCCCCGTCCATCGTGTAGCTGGCCCCGGTGACCATTCCGGCTGCGTCGGAGGACAGCCACGCAACCAGCGAGGCAACTTCTTCAGGTTCCACGAGGCGTTTCACCGCGGACTCGGTGAGCATCACCTTCGCCAGGACCTCCGACTCCGGAATCCCGTGGACACGTGCCTGGTCCGCGATCTGCTTCTCCACCAGCGGCGTCCGCACATAACCGGGGTTGATGCAGTTGGACGTAACCCCGTGCTCGCCGCCTTCAAGAGCCGTCACCTTGCTCAGTCCCTCAAGGCCGTGCTTCGCCGAGACGTAGGCGCTCTTGAACGGGGAGGCGCGGAGGCCGTGCACCGAGGACAGGTTAATGATGCGCCCGAATCCGTTGGCGTACATGTGCGGCAGCGCGGCGCGGATCAGCAGGAAGGGCGCCTCAAGCATGAGCGCCAGGATCCGCCGGAACGCCACGGGATCGAAGTCCTCGATGGGGCTGATGCGCTGGATGCCGGCGTTGTTCACCAGGATGTCGCAGTCCAGGCTCAGCGCGGCCAGCGCCTCGACGTCCAGGAGGTCGACTGCCCAGGACGTGCCGCCCACCTCATCGGCGAGGGCCGCGGCGCCGGCTTCGTCGACGTCGGCCACCACCACCTTGGCTCCCCTGACGGCCAGTTCCCGTACGCAGGCGGCGCCGATGCCGCTGGCACCGCCGGTCACCAGCGCCTTGCGGCCGTTAAGGCTCTTTTCCACGTCCGGACCTTGTGCGTCCACAGTCTGCTCCTCAAAGTGTCCACGTTGACACGTGCCGCCACGTGCAGCACTTCCGATTCACCCGAGTATTCCTGCAGAAGGAACGGGGTTCAATGACTAATCAGGCACTGGATTCGTGCAAAATTGCAGATATGGATGCCAACCCGGACGACCTGCTGGTGCTGCTCGCTGTCTCACGCTCGGCGAAGTTCACGACGGCGGCCCAGGTCCTGGGCCTGAACCACACCACCGTTTCACGCCGGATTGCCGCACTGGAAAAGGCCTTGGGCGGCCGTGTTCTGGCCCGGGCGTCCGGGGGTTGGGAGCTGACCGAGCTCGGCGCCCAGGCCGTGCTGGTGGCTGAGCAGGTGGAGACGGCGGTGCGTGCGCTGGGACCGTCAGGCCACGCGCCCGACCCGATTACCGGCGTCGTACGCATGACGGCGACCGACGGTTTCAGCGCCTACATCGCCGCCCCGGCGGTGGCCCGGCTGAGGAAGGATCACCCGGGGCTCAGCGTCGAGATCGTCACAGTCACGCGCCGGGCCCTCCAGCAACGCTCGGGACTGGACATCGAGGTGGTGGTCGGCGAGCCGCAGGTGCACCGGGCCGAGGCGTTCCGGCTGGGCGAGTACGAGCTCGGGATGTACGCGTCCCGCTCGTACATCGAGGCCAACGGCATGCCGGACTCGATAGAGGCCCTGACCGCACATCCGCTCGTGTACTTCGTGGATTCGATGCTGCAGGTGGACGATCTGGACGCACCGCGCCGGCTGGTGCCGGCGATGCGCGAGGGCGTGAGCTCCACCAATGTGTTCGTGCACGTCGAGGCGACCCGTGCCGGCGCCGGGGTGGGGTTCCTGCCGTGTTTCATGGCCGACCGGCACGAGGACCTGGTGCGCCTGCTGCCCGGGAACATCGCCGAACGGCTGCCCTACTGGATGGTCCTGCGGCCCGACTCGATGCGCCGGCCGGCCGTCGCCGCAGTGGTAACGGCGCTGCGAGATCAGACCACGGCGCACCGGGAGTGGCTACTCGGACAGGGCCGCGGCGGCAAAGGCAGGGCCGCGGCGGTTCAACCGCTGACTGAAGGCTGAGGTGCAGGCTCGGCGGGAGGGGCGGGGTCGTGGCGCACCTGGGCCCCGGCAGCGAAGGCCCGGACCTTGGCATCGTCCCAGATGTGAGCGGGTACCGCCCCGCCCAGGAGCCGCCGCGCGAGCTGCGGATCGTCCTCGAACGGCTGGTCGCTGCCGGCCATCACCATGTTGCCGTACCGGCGTCCCTTCAGCATGGCCGGGTCCGCGATGATGGTGGTGTGCCCGAACGTCGCCGCGAGGGTGGCCGCCTCCTCACGGGTGTTTTTCAGGTCCGGGCCGTCGCCCGAATTCACCACGTACACGCCGCCGGGCGCCAGCACCCGCCGCACATGCGCGTTGAACTCGGCGGTGGTCAGCGGAAAGGGGGTCACCGCGCCGGCGAACACGTCCCTGATGATGAAGTCGCGGGTGTCCGGGGTGAGGGTTTCCGTCACAGCGCGGGCCTCGCCGACGCGCAGCCGCAGCAGCGGGGCCTTGGGCAGGTCGAACCAGCCGCGGACGTACTCGGCCAGCTTCCCGTCAAGCTCCACCACCACCTGCCGGGCATCCGGGTAGGCAGCATGGAAGTAGCGGGCCAGCGAGCAGGCCCCGCCACCCAGGTGCAGGCCCCGCAGCCTGGGCTTGGACTCCGTCGGCCAACGCGATTCGATCAGGGCGGACATCCAGCGCATGTACTCGAAGTCCAGGAACAGGGGATCGGCGAGGTCGATGTGGGAACTCATCACACCGTTGATGCGCAGGAGCCAGCCGGTGGAGTTGTCCTGGTCGGCAATGAGCTCGCAGTCGCCGGTGTCGATGTAGTAGATGCCCTCAACAGGGCCATCTGCACGAACTCCCCCGGGACGCGCCTGACTGGCATCTTCCAGCACGATGGAGGCCGTTGCTGTGCCTCTTCTGCCGCCGGATTTGGTGGCGGCTTTGGGCCCGGATTTCCCACCTGACTTAGTGCGCCGTGCCATCAGTTCTCCGCCGCTTCCGTCATGCTTCAAGCCTAGTTGACCGCAGGCTGCCGCTGCCCCCGGCCCTGTTCCCCGCCAGACCAGCGGGCGACAGGCCAGACCCGCGGGCCCTACGCCTCCGGCACCGGCGCTCCCTCGCCGTTGCGGATGCGCTGGACCATGGCCGTGGTGGAGCGCTCGGCCACGTAATCGAGGATGGTCACCGTGCCGCCGTAGGCCTCCACGGCCTCGGTTTCGGCCAGCATCTCCGGCGTGTAGTCCCCGCCCTTGGCGTAGATTTCCGGCCGCAGCTGTTCGATCAGCGGAATCGGCGTCGGGGTGTCGAAGACGGTCACGTAGTCCACGCAGCTCAGGGCGGCGATCACTGCTGCCCGGTCGGCCACGCTGTTAATGGGGCGGTCGGGCCCCTTGAGCTTGCGCACGGAGTCGTCGCTGTTGAGCGCCACCACCAGGATGTCGCCGAGCTGCTTGGCCTGGTTCAGGTAGCGCGTATGCCCTCGGTGCAGGACATCGAAGCAGCCGTTGGTCAGCACCACGCGCTGGCCGTCGCTGCGGTGGGCATGGATGTGCCGCTCCAGTTCGTCGGCCGCCAGCGCGGTGTCCGCGAAGCTTTCCAGGTAGCGGCCCAGCTCGTCCGTGCCGCATACCGACGTCCCGGGGTGGTGGACCACCACGTCCGCCGCCGCCTGTGCGAGGTCGAGGCTGGCCGTCAGCGGCAGCGACGCCGCACGCGCCAGGGTCAGCGCCGCCACGAAGGTGTCGCCCGCGCCGGAGGCCTGCTTCTCGGTAGCCGGCCGGGCCCACGTCCGGTGCGGGTTGCCGGCCGCCGGGATGAGCACCGTTCCGTCCCAGTCCAGCGTGACCACGACGGCGCGGGCTCCCGTTGCCTGCAGCAGCTCGCCGCCGTGCGCGGTCACCACGTCAGCGCGCCCGGGCCCATTGCCCAGCCTAAGGTCCAGCATCCTGGCCACCTCCTGCGCGTTGGGCGTGGCCAGGTCCGGCTCGAGCCCTGCCCACGGGCGGGGATCGTGCGCGTCCACCACCACCAGCGTGTCCTGCCCACGGCGGGCAAGGGTCTGGATGAGCCGGCTGCGCACCGGTTCCGCGAGGACTCCGGTTCCGTAGTCGCAGATCACCACCGCGTCTTGGCGTCCGACGGCGGCGGGCACCGCCGCTGCGAACGTTGCCAGGGCGTCCGCCGGGACAGCTTCCGCGGAGTCGTCGAAGCGCAGCAGGACCTGGCCGCCGCTGCTGATCCGGATCTTGGTGGTGGTGACCATGCCCGGGTGTTCGGCGAGCAGTGCGGTGTCCACCCCTGCGGCGAGCAGTTGGCGCCTAAGTTCCGCGCCGGCGTCGTCCGCTCCGATGATGCCGGCGACGCTCACGCGGGCACCGAGGGCGGCCAGGTTCATGGCGGTGTTGGCGGCGCCGCCGGGGGCAAAGTCCCGCCGGTTGATGTCCACCACGGGAGCCGGGGCCTCGCGGCACATCCTGTCGATCGAGCCGGTCCACCAGCCGTCGAGCATGAAGTCGCCCACGACAGTGATGGCCGGCTGCTCCTCGGCCAGCCTCCGGGGAAGCCACGCGGCGAGGCCGCGCTGTTCGGAAAGCATTGGTTCGGAACGCATTGGTTCGGAACGCTGCCGCCCGCCGTCGTCCCCGGCGAGTCCTCCGGCGCCGGGTGCTGCGGCCGTCACGATGCTGCCCCGTCGGTTTCATGAGCAGGGGGCGCAGCTTCACGGGCAGGCGGCGCCGCGATGTGCACCACCTTGACCCGGGTGAACTCATCCAGGAGTTCGGGGCCGTAGCCAAACCCATGCCCGCTTTCGCCCCGGGGCTGGGCGGCCCCGCCGGGTGCACCGCCGAAAACCTCGTTGACCTTGACGGTCCCCACCGGCAGCGCGGCCACGGCTTGCTGGGCGTGGGCGATGCTGCCGGTCAGAACGGTGGCGGCAAGTCCGTACCGGCCGGCCGCGGCGAGGGCCAGCCCTTCCTCGAAGCTGTCCACCACACGCACGGGAGCAACAGGGCCGAATGTCTCCTCGGCCATGACGTCCATGGTGTCGGCGCAGTCCACCAGGACCGTGGCCGGGTAGAAGGCTCCGGGCCCGACCGGGACCGTGCCGCCCTCAATGGCTCGCGCGCCCAGCTGCAGCGCCTCGGCAACATGCCGGTGGACCGTGTCCCGCATCCGGGTATCCACGAGCGGCGCGAGGGGATGTTCCGTGTTGCGGTCCCGGGCCTGCCCGGCGAGCGCATGGCAGAACGGTTCGGCGATGGACCGGTGGACGTAGATCCGCTCCACCGACGTGCAGATCTGCCCGCTGTTGCTGAACGCCCCGATCGCAGCCTGCTCCGCGGCCCAGCCGGGGTCCACGTCCGCGTCCACCACCAGCGGGTCGTTTCCGCCGTTTTCCCTGATGACATAGGCACCCGTCAGCACCGCCGCCCGCGCAATCCGGTCACCGGTCGCGCTGGATCCGACGTGGGCGAACATGTCGACGTCAGGCTGCTGGGTCAGGAGGGTCCCGACGTCGGCCCCTCCGGTGAGCGTGACCAGCACGTTGGGCGGAAATACCGGCGCCACTACCTCCCCCAGCAGCTTTCCCAGGTGCGGGCACCGCTCGCTCGGTTTGTGAATGGCACTGTTCCCGGTAACCAGGGCCGCCCCGATGAGTCCGCACGCCACGGCGACGGGATCGTTCCACGGCGTCAGCAGGACGGCCACGCCGCGGGGCTCAGCGACCGTGTAATCAGCTGCAAGCGCGTTGCCGCGCAGGCTGTGCCCACGATGTACGGGTCCAAGTTCCGCGTACTGCTCCAGCGTGGAAACGCCGGCGGCAATGCCGGCAAGGGCTTCATCCAGCGGACGGCCGGTCTCCTGCGCGTTCAGTTCCGCAAGCCCGGCGGCGGCGGTGTCCAGCGCCCGGGCCGCCTCGCGCAGCAGCTTGCCGCGCTCCCCCGGAGGCGTTGCCGCCCAGCCGGGCTGGGCAGCGCGGGCAGCCGCCACGGCTCCCGCCACATCATCTGTTCCGGCGACGGAAAGACTGCCGACAGGTTCCCCGGTTCGCGGGTTCAGGATGGTGAGCACATCTTCCGCGTTTGTCAGCTCACCGGTGATGGTCGATTGCATGGGGCTCCTCACTGGGGATTGGCCTGCTGCTCAGAGTTTTGGCGGTCCGTTCCCGCACTCTCTGAGGTGATCCGTACCCCGGCGCCGAAGGGTTTACACGCGCCGGCAGCAGGAGTTTTTCGGGCCGGCGGGCTGGATCCCGTTGAGTACGCGGGCCGGGTTCTCCGGGCTGGAAATACAGGTTTTCCAAGCTGGCAATACAGGGCCGATGCACCGTAGGGTGGGCCCCACTACCCACCCGACCTGAACGCATCCTGACCTAAACCATCCGGAACCGAGAGGGCTGACACCTTGGAACTCATCAACGCCGACTTCGGCGGAGCACGCATCACAGGCCACGGAATCGGCCCGGTTTTGGAAGAATTCGGCGGTGTTTCCCGCATCGCTGTCCTCCGTGGCGGCGGGCTCGGTGACCTGATGTATGCCCTCCCGGCGGTGGCAGCCCTGAAGGCCGCCTACCCTGGGGCCAGCGTCACCCTGCTGTGCGCGCCGGTCCAGGCTGAACTGCTGTCGCAAACCGTGGGACCGGTGGATGAAACGGTGATTCTGCCGTTTGCCGAGGGGGTCCGCCCGGGGCCGGAAGACCCTCACGAAGTGGAGCGGTTTGTTGCCGGGATGCGCGCCAGGAACTTTGACCTGGCCGTCCAGGTGCACGGTGGCGGCCGGTACTCAAATCCGTTCCTGCTCCGCCTCGGCGCACGCCACACCGTGGGCACCAGAACCCCGGACGCAGCTCCGCTCGAGCGGACCGTGCCCTACGTGTACTACCAGCACGAGCCGCTCCGTGCCCTCGAGGTGGCGGGGTTCGCAGGGGCTCCTCCCCGTGAGCTGGAGGCCCGACTCCAGGCTCTGCCGGAGTTCATCCAGCGGCTCGGGCAGGCGCTGCCCCTGGGAAATGGCGGGTTGGCCAAAGGCGGGTCGGGGCGCGGCGACGGCGGGCCGGGGCACGGCCGGGTGCTAGTGATCCATCCGGGTGCGACGGATCCGCGCCGGCGCTGGCCGGCTGAACGCTTCGCCGCGGTTGCCCGGAGGGCCGCCGACGACGGCTTCCGGGTTTATGTGGTGGGCGACAGCAGCGAAAAGGAACTGGCCGAGACGGTTGTGGAACTCGCCCTCGAGCAGGCCGGAACAGGACAGGCCGGAACAGGACACGCTGCAGAAGCCCGCCCGGCCGTAGAGTCGCTGGCCGGCAACCTCAGCCTCGGTGAGCTGGCCGCACTGCTAACGGGCAGCACCGTCGTGGTGGCGAACGACAGCGGACCGCGCCACCTCGCCCAGGCTCTCGGCACCTCCACCGTGGGCATCTACTGGGCGGGCAATGCCATCAACGCAGCCCCGCTGGGCCGCAGTAAGCACCGGGTCCGTCTGGGCTGGGTCACGCGTTGCCCGGTGTGCGGCGTGGACGTCACCCAGGTCGGGTGGACGGCCCCACGGTGCCCGCATGACGAGTCCACCGTGAAGGCCGTCGAACCCTCAGAGGTTTACGAGGATGTACTCCAGCTCACGGCCATGAGCCCTCTTCCTCATGGCAGATAAGCATTTCGCGGACCTCGCAGCCGGTGGGCTGGGACAGGACGAACAGGATTGCCTGCGCCACGTTGCCGGGATCATTCAGGCGTGAATCGTCCTGCGGCTTGTATTGCTCAGCGCGGTCGTCGAAGAAGCGGGTCTTCATGCCGCCTGGGATCATGGTGGTCACGCCGATCTCGCCGCCCGTTTCAGCCGCCAGGGAATGGCTGAAGCCCACCACCCCGAATTTGGAGGCGCAGTACGCTGTGGCCTCCGGCAGTGCCCGCTTTCCCAGCGTGGACGCGATGGTGACCACCCGGCCGCGGGACTCCTTAAGGTACGGAAGGGCAGCCCGGACGACGGAAACCGTGCCCATCAGGTTGACCCCGATGACGCGTTCCCATTCCTCCGCGGCCACGTCCTCCAGCTTGCCGCACCGGTCGATGCCGGCCGCCGTGACCACGGCATCCAGCCCGTCCAGGGTCTCGGCCGCCTGCCGTACTGCCTCGGTCACGGCTACGCGGTCCGAGACGTCCACTTCAAATGCCTTCGCCGCGGAGACGTTCCGGATGTCCCGGTCCAGCACCACCGGGGTTCCCCCGGCTTTCAGCACGGCATCGACGACGGCGGCCCCCAGTCCGGAGGCACCGCCGGTTACCAGGACCCGGCCGGGCCGGATAGTCGATTCAGTCATGGTGTTCCTTTCAGTCGGGTCTAATGTCAGGTTTGTGTGGCGGTTCCGCTGAGCATGGCCAGTTCAGCTGACCTTGGCCAGGGCGTCCGCGAGGACTGAGGTGGACCGGGCCGGGTGGAACGGCACCGTCATGCAGCGCCCTCCCCAGCTCTCGACCAGCCCCGCTTCGGGCAGCTCCGAGGCGCGGTAGTCGCCGCCCTTCACCCAGACGTCCGGGCGCAGCGTCGCCAGGCAGGCCTCCGGCGTGTCCTCCCCGAAAACCAGGACGGCGTCCACGCACTCGAGTGCCAGCAGGAGCTCGGCCCGGTCCTGCTGGCTCACGATCGGCCGTTCCTCGCCCTTGATCCGGCGCACCGACTCGTCCGAGTTCAGGCACACGATCAGGCAGTCGCCGAGGTCCCTGGCCGCCGACAGCGTGCGGGCATGGCCTGCGTGCAGCAGGTCGAAGCAGCCTCCGGTGGCCACGACGGTTCCTCCGTTGGCGCGAACCCGCCGGGCAAGGCCGACGGCGTCTTCCTCGCGGCTGTGGTGCCAGACCGGGCGGTGGCGGTCCGGCAGGGAGGCCACCCCGCCAGCGCCGAGGAAGGCGGCCGCTGCATTTATGGCCCGTTCCGCTGCCTCCTGCAGGCTGCGGCCTTCCGCCAGGTGCACGGCCAGGCTTGCCGCGAGCCGGTCGCCGGCGCCGCAGGGATCCGCGACCTCGGTGGCAGGGGCCGGGATGGCCACGGGCGGGGTGTCGGGCCGGGACAGCAGGCCACCGCGCTCCCCCATGGTCACAAGGACCGCCTGGCTTTGCCAGCGGTCCAGCAGTGTTTCGCCGAGGGCGCTGCCGACGGCGGGAATAGCCCCAGGCGTTCCAACGCCGGAATCTGCGGCCTTGGCGGCCTCGGACAGGTTGGGCGTCACGACCGCCACCCCCGGCACGGGCATGGCGCCGGACGGATGCGGGTCCCACACGATCGGAATGTCACCGGCGCGGGCCGCGAGCATCTCGCGGATCTCCGGGTTCGCGGCAACGCCCCTTCCGTAATCGGCCACGACGATCACCTCGGCCTGGTCCAGCGCCCTGAGCATGCCCGCGGTGGCCGCCGGTACTTCCGGCCGCTCGCATCCCTCGTCCACCCGCACCACCGGCTGGCTGCCCGCCCGCACCCGGGTCTTCACAGGCGTTTTCGCACCGGAAGGCCCGGACACAACCCGCACGCCGGCGAGCGCGCCTTCCAGTGCCAGGGAGGCGTCGTCGTCGGAAAGCACTGTCACCAGGGTGACCCGGTGGCCGTCGTGGGCCAGCATCCGGGCCACGAGCCCGGCACCGCCGGCCCGGCGCCGGACGTCGGAGACGTCCACCACGGGCACGGGCGCGTCGGGGCACAGCCGGGTTGCTTCGCCGGAAAGGTCCACGTCCAGCAAGACGTCGCCCACTACTGTGATCCTCATCCGCGATCAGCCCCCGGCCCGGGAACGCCCTGGCCCCTGCGGGCCACTTCAGCTTCGAAGGCCCGGCAAATTGCGTGCAGCGCAATCAGGTGCCCCTCCTGCGCGTTAGCGGAGATGGCATCGATGGCCACAGCGTCGTCGCAGCAGGAAGCCAGCGGGTTGGGCGCCGGGCCGGTCAGGGCCCACGTGGTCACGTTCAGCCTGGCCGCCGCCTCGGCCGCCCGGAGCAGGTTGGGGCTCTGTCCACTCGTAGACAGCAGCACGAGGATGTCCCCGGATCTGCCGTGGGCGCGGACCTGCCGCGCGAAGAGTTCCGCGTAGCCGTAGTCATTGGCGATGGCCGTGACGGCCGAACTCTCCGCGTGCAGGGAGATCGCGGAAAAGGGCATCCGGTCGCCGTCGAACCTGCCCACAAGCTCCGCGGTCAGGTGCTGCGCCTCGGCGGCGGACCCGCCGTTCCCGGCGGCGAGCAGCTTCTGCCCGCTCAGCAGTCGCTGGGCCAGTTCCACGCCCCAGCCGGCCAGCCTGTCGGCCTGGCTTTCCAGGGACCGGAGGGCAGGCAGGACGTTTTCCAGGTGGGTCCGCACAGCCTGCTGCGACCCCAAGGCGGCTTCGTGCAGCGACGCGTCCTGCCCGGCCCTGTCCGGCCGGGCTCTGTCTGGAGAAGCGACGTCCGGAGAAACCCCGTCTGGAGAAACCCCGTCCGGTGAGGAAGTTGCGGGAGGTGGGGAGAAACCGGACCGGGCGCCAACCCGGTGCACGGCGGGAAGTTCAGCCTCCCGCAGGGATTCGGGAGTCACAGTGCCGCTCCTTCCATCGGTTCCATGCTGCCTGCGTCAGCGGTGCCTGCGATGGCCAGCTGGTAGGCCTTTTCGGTTTCCGCGGCGACCCTGCTCCAGGAGTAGCGGGCCTTCGCCCGCCGCTCGCCCGCCTGCCCGAGTTTCGTGCGAAGGTCCGGGCTGGCCAGCAGCGTTCCGAGGGCGTCTGCGATGGCTTCGGGGTCCTTGGGCGGCACGTGCAGGCCGGTTCCGCGGTCCACGACGCTGTCCGTCAGGCCGCCAACTGCAGCGGCAACCACCGGAACGCCGCAGGCCATCGCCTCCAGGGGCACAATGCCGAAGGGCTCATACCAGGGCGTGCACACCACAGCGTCCGCGCTTCGGAAAATGCCGGGCATGGCGTCCCTGGGCACCTGGCCACGTAGCTCCACATGGCCCGCCACGCCGAGCTCCCGGGCAAGGTCCAGCAGCCTGCGCGCTTCCGGGTCCTGCCCGCCCGCGTCCGCCCCGCCGCCCACGATCAGCAGCTCAAGGTCGTCGAATCCCGCGTTCAGCAAGTACGGCAGCGCGCGGATCACCAGGTCCACACCCTTGCGCGGAACCAGCCGGCCCACGGAGAGGATCCGGTGGAAACGGGACGTCGCGTCGGCCGGGCCCTCGCTGGAGAAGAGGTCCAGGTCCACCCCGCAGGGAGCGATGGAAACCCTGCGGGTATCGATCCCCATCGCCCGAAGCTCGAAGACCTCATCGGAGCAGGTGGCCACGATGCGGTCCGCCGAGCGGCCCACGGACGGTTCGAGGAACCGCCTCTCGGCGGGGCTCGTGTCGGCGGCACCCTGGTGGCGGCGCTTGACCGTGCCCAGCGCGTGGAAGGTCTGCACCACGGGAACCCGGAAACCGCCGGGCTCGCGGCGTGCAGCGTCCAGGGCGGCCACGCCGGACATCCAGAAGTGGCCGTGCACCACGTGCGGCGGCGAATGACCCCAGTCCTGCACCACGCCGTCCGCCAGCTCGCCCATGAAGGGCAGCAGCTCGTCCTTGGGCACCTGCTCGGCGGGCCCGGCGTCCACATGGACCACCTCGAGCCGGGGATGCACCTGCACCCGCGCGGGCAGGCCGGGCGCGTCCCGCCTGGTGTACACAGTCACCCGGTGGCCCCGCCGCGCGAGGGCCGATGACAGGGCGGCAACATGTACGTTCTGGCCGCCCGCGTCCACTCCGCCTAGCGCTGCCAAAGGACTGGCGTGTTCCGAAATCATCGAGATCTTCACTGGGTATTCCTTTCTCGCGCCGCGGACAGGGCATCCGGTCCGGACACCTTCAAAGCTGCATCCCCCGATGCCACCCTCTCCTGAGACCCCCTTTGCGGCCTGGCCGCCCCCAGATCTGCCAGCACCTGGTCCCAGTCCGCCAGGAACCGCTCAAGTCCGTAGCGCTCCAGCGCCGCCTCCCGCGCCGCCTTGCCCCGCCGTCGGGCCTCCTCCGGGTCGTTGACCAGCAGCCGTGCACACCGGCGCAGCTCCTCCACATCCGTGGAGATGCAGCCCGCCTCGGGCGGGACGGCCCGCGCCGCCTCAGTGGTGGCCAGGGCCAGGACCGGCATGCCAAGGTGCATCGCCTCCAGCAGGGCCAGCCCCAGGGAAGTCCAGCGCAGCGGGTGCAGGTATGCCCGGCAGCGCGACAGTTCCCGGTGGAGCTCTGTGGTTTTCAGATCGCCCCTGATAACGAGGCGCGGCGCCGGGATTCCGGTGGCCTCGGCCAGCCCGTCGCTGCCCATGCCGAAGACCTGAAGCGGGGCGGCAGTGGCGAAACGGGGCAGCAGGTCCGTTCCCGTCACGCGTCCGCGGCGCACCGGTTCATTGACCACCACGCCCAGTTCCGGGACCTCGCCTGTGTAGAGGTAGCCGGGGTCCGCGATGCCGTGCTCGATGACCTTGGTGCGTGCCTTGCCGCTGTCCCAGAACAGCTCGTTGAAATGGGTCACGTGGACGATCGGGATGTCGCGCTGCTCCCCCAGCGGATGGACGGTGAACGGAACATCGCCCTTGGGCGTGTTGTGTTCCACGTACACGGCGGGAAGATCGACGCCGGGACGGCGGCCAAGCACGCGCGTCACCTCCGCGGCTTCCTCCGTCCGCTGAAGCACGACGGCGTCAATGCTGCCGGCGTCCAGCTCGGCGAGCGCGACCTCCCGCACCGAAGCGGGCCAGTCCCGGCCGGCCCGGCCCAGTCCCCAGGACCCGCCACCGGGCAGGACCGGCAGCAGGTACTCGTGCCGGCCGCGGACGAACGCATCCGTCCACGACCCGTGCACGTGCCAGAGCAGAATTCTCATTGTTTCCTGACCTTTCTGCGTGTGCTGAGAGAGGAGACCCCGCCCAGCAGGCGTTCCACCGCCTCCACCACCTGTTCCGGCGAAACCGAGCTGAGGCAGGGATGTCCCGGCACCGGACAGATGCGTGCGCGGCTAAGCCGGCACGGTGCGTTCTGGTCCCCCAGCAGTTCCAACGGGACGCCGTACGGCGCCCAGCGGACAGCGGGGACAACGGGGGAAAACAGGCTCACCACCGGGGTTCCGACGGCGGCGGCCAGGTGTGCGGGCCCGGTGTTTCCGGTGACCACAACGTCTGCGTTGGCCAGGACACCGGACAGGGTGGAGAGGTCCGTCCGGCCACCCAGGTCGACGGCGGAGGGGCCGGCCACGGTTGCGGTGAGGTCAGTTTCCCCGGGGCCGCCGGTCACCACCACCCGGTGGCCCGCACCCTCCAGCAGTTCCACCGCCGCCGCATGGTGCAGCGGCGGCCAGGCCCGGGCGGGCACTGTTGCCCCGGGGTGGACTACGACGTAGGGGCCGTCACCCACCAGGTGCCGGGTGCCGGGAGGGTCCTTGACCGCGAGTTTGCCGTCATCACCCGCCCTGAGCCGGAAGCCCGCCGCCCGGGCGATGCCGAGCGCCCGCACGGACTCCGGCTGGTCCTCGGGAAAGTCCTCGCCGGGTTTGAGCCGGACATCCAGCAGGGAACCCGCATAGTCGGTGGAGGCTCCGGTGATACGCTCCACGCCGGCCAGCCGCAGCAGGAGCGCCAGGGGCAGCGGCGACTGGTGGAAGGAGGTGAGAATGACCGCCTCGGTGATACGGGAGTTCCGGACATAACCCACCAGCGAGTCGAGGTGCGGGCCGGTCACCTGCGGCGCCGGATTGCTGATCCACGGCGTGTCCCAGGCAAAAACGTCGGCGACGTTGGGCAACAGTGAAGCTGCCGCCTGGCCCTGCGGGCCGCAAAGCACGACGACGTCGTTGGGGCTGCCGCCGTCGGCCCGCCGCCCATTGGCGACGGCCCGGACCGCCGGGCCCGCCAGGAGAACGTCGCCGACGCTGTCCAGCCGAGCCACCAGGACCCTGCTCATGCCGGTCCTCGAAGCAACGGTGCCTGGAGCAGCAGCGCGACGGCCTGCTCGAGGTCCGCGGCAACCTCGGCGGCGGCCTCGACTTCTTCGGTTCTGGTCTGCGGAGTGGGAACCAGTACGCCCCGCGCGCCGGCGGCCGCGGCCGCTTCGACGTCGCTGCCGATGTCGCCGATGAACGCCGCCTCTGACGGGTCGATGCCAAGGCGCCGGCAGGCGCTGTGGATCATGCCCGGCGCCGGCTTCCTGCACAAGCACCCCTCACCGGCTGCGTGCGGGCAGACCTCCCAGACGTCGAAGGGGCCCAGGAGATCCTCCACCCGCGCGTTCACGCTGTCCACTTCCTCCGCTGTCAGGAGGCCTCGGGCAATGCCCGACTGGTTGCTTAGGACGCCGGTGGCCAGGCCCCGGCTGCGCAGCCTGTCGAGGACACTCCTCGCGCCGGGATACGGCTCCACCCGCTGCGGATCACCGTTGTACGGCACATCAACCACGAGCGTTCCGTCCCGGTCGAACAGCACAGCCTTGAGCACCAAAGCGTTAGTTGCCATACCCCCTCCGTTCCCCGACTGGGAGAGACCTAAACAACTGGCCGCCCACTTCTTCTCGGCTAGACTCCTCGACAAGCGGCCCCAGGGGCTGACGCCGAGGAGCAGAAGGACGGCAGTGGAAGCACTGAACGGCAAGCACGAACAACCGGTCCTGCTAGTGCTGAGGGCCCTGAAGCTGGGCGACCTGCTGGTTGCCGTGCCGGCGCTCCGAGCGCTGCGGCGTGCCTATCCGGAACACCGCCTGCTCTATGCGGCCCAGGACTGGCTGGAAGATGCGCTGGAGCTGGTGGGCGGCTACGAACTGCTCCCGACCCATGGCCTGGATGTTCCGATTCCCATCGAGACTGGCACGGTGGACATAGCAGTGAACCTGCACGGCAGCGGACCCGAAAGCGAGGCCCGGCTCGCTGCCGTGCAGCCAAGGACCATCGTCGGCCACCAAACCCCCGAGCGGCCTGGCCCCGCCTGGCTGGAGGGAATCCATGAGCGCGAGCGGTGGACCAGGCTGCTGCAGTGGCACGGCATTGACGCGGAACCGGACGATTTCCGGCTGCTCCCGCCCGCCGTTTCCAGCCTCTGCCCCGGTGCCACCGTGGTGCATGTGGGGGCCGCCTACGGCAGCCGTCTGTGGCCGGAGGACCGCTTCGCCGAAGTGGCCCGCACCCTCTCGGAGGATGGCCACCAGGTGGTGTTCACCGGCAGCTCGGCGGAACGGCCGCGGGCACTGCACGTCGCACGGCTCGCCGGCCTCCCGGAAGACCAGGTCCTGGCGGGGCGGCTGCGGCTGGCCGAATTCATGGCCGCCGTCGCGGAGTCCCGGCTGGTGGTGTCAGCGGACACCGGTGCCGCACACCTCGCCTCTGCCTATTCGCGGCCTTCGGTGGTGCTTTTCGGTCCGGCCCCGGCCGAGGTCTGGGGGCCGCCACCTGGGCCTCACATTGTGCTGACGGACGCTCAGGCGCGGCGCGGCGACACCTTCGCGGCAACCCCGGACCCGGCCCTGCTGGCAGTCACGGTGGAAGACGTATTGGCGGCTGTCGGGCAGCTCCGGCCCGTCTGATCCGCACCGACCCGCCCGCTGCCCGCCGGGGCGCTGCCTGGCCTGGTGCTGCCTGTCCTGGTGCTGCCTGTCCGGCAGCTGTCCGTGGTTCCGCCCCGGCCCTCCTCGTCGAGCAGCCGGCGCTGTAACCAGACCAGGATCCGGGAGAGGCGCCGGGACACCTGCATCTGTGAGATGCCGAACCGTTTGCCCAGTTCCACCTGGGTCTCCTCGCGAAAGTACCGCCGGTACAGCATTTCCCGGTCGTCAGGGTCCAACTCCTGGATCGCCTCATTGAGGCACACGAGCTCTTCGAGGTGCTCGATCGGCTGGTCCAGCGAGACAAGCCCCTCGCCCATGGCTGGTCCGCCCCACGGATCGGGGCTGTCCAGCGAGTCGGGATGCATGCTGCTGCCTGCTGCCTGGGCCTCCCGGACGTCAGCCGGGGTGACTCCCAACTCGCTGGCCAGCTCCTGCGCCGAGGGAACACGCCCCAGTGACTGGGCCAGGTCCGGGGCGGCATGAAGGAGTTGCGTCCGGACGTCCTGGACATGCCGCGGCGGCCGGACGGTCCAGCACCGGTCCCGCAGAAAGCGCTTGAGTTCGCCGTTAATAGTGGGCGCGGCATAGGCCGGGAAACTTTCGCCCTTTTCCTTGTCAAAGCCGCGGGCGGCCTTGATGAGCCCCAGGTAGGCCACCTGGACAAGGTCGGAGCGCTCGCGTCCGCGGGCGACGTACCGCGAAGCGAGCGACTCTGCCAGGTCGAGGTAATTGAGTACCAGTTGGTTCTGGAAGGCATCGTGCAGCCGTCCGGCCCGGGTCGCTGGCTGCGGTGCTGCGCAAGCAGGGAAGGACGCGGACAAGGAGGGCGGGGTTTCTGGCATTGTCGTGGATTCCTTCGATCGGGAGGTCGAGAAAGCCTGCGGCAAGACTTAGAAGTAGGAAATCATAAGCGTGCTTATTACACAATGCCCTGAGACGCTAGGCTCGAAAGAAGCACCACGGCCACGGCCCGTCGTCGGGCGGCCGGAACATCCCACGGCAACGGACGGAGAGCATTTCATGCGTATCGCGATCACGGGCGCCAGCGGCAATGCGGGGACAGCACTCCTGCGCAGACTCCAGGAGCCCAGGCAGGAACACCCGGGTGGACTGGAACTGGTGGGCATCAGCCGCCGCTCGCCGGACACTTCACGGCCGCCGTTCGCCGGCGTCGAGTGGCACACCCTGGACGTGGGCGGGGAGGGTGCTGTGCAGGATCTGGCCAAGGCCTTTGCCGGAGCCGACGCGGTAGTGCACCTGGCGTGGCAGATCCAGCCGAACCGGGACCTCCCTCAACTGCACCGCACGAACGTCACCGGCACTGCCAACATGCTGGCGGCTGCCCGGGAAGCAGGAGTGAGGCACGTGGTGTGCGCTTCCTCCGTGGGCGCCTACAGCAAATCGGCCAAGGACCACCGCGTGGACGAATCCTGGCCTGCGGGAGGCATGGAGGGCTCACATTACAGCCGGCACAAGGCCGAGCAGGAAAAGCTGCTGGACAGGTTCGCTGCGGACAATCCGTCGGTTGCAGTGGCCAGACTGCGCCCCGGCCTCATCTTCCAGGGCGAGGCCGGAAGCGAAATCGGCAGGTACTTCCTGGGGTGGGTCCACCCGAGGTTCATCCCGCGCCGGCCGGCGTTGCCAATATTGCCGGTTCCCGAGGAACTGATCTTTCAGGCGGTGCATGCCGACGACGTCGCGGACGCGTACTGGCGCGTGCTTGAGCGCAGGGCCAGCGGCGCGTTCAATGTGGCAGCCGAGCCGGTGGTCACGCCGCAAAATCTGGCCCGGCTCTTCTCCGCCAAGAGGATCCTCCCCGTCCCGGTCCGCGCGCTGCACGCCTTCGTCGGTGCCACCTGGCGGCTTCGGCTGCAGCAGACTGACTCGGGATGGGTGGAGATGGCGGCAGGCGCGCCGGTTATGGACACCACGCGGATCCGGAACGAGCTCGGCTGGGAGCCGCAAACGCCGTCATTGGACGCCATCCGCGAAGTGATCGACGGCATGGGCGAAGGCGCCGGCGTCCCGGCGTCGCCCCCGCTCAGGCCACGCCGCGGGCTCTTGACGCTCCTGCGCCGGCGCTAGCTCCGCCCGCTCGCTACCGGGCGTCGACGGCCGGCGACGGCTACTCGCGCGGAGTGTTCCGCCTAGTGGCGTCCGTGGTGGCGTCGGCATCCGGGCGGGCATCAGCGTTGCGGGCATTATCTGCCCGTCCATCATCTGTCCGCACGTCATCTGCCCGCGAACCCATGTCGCGCGCAGCCATGTCCCGTTCACCGGTACGGGCGTCATCAGCCCGAATATCATCACGTCCCGCATCCGCCCGTGCATCGTGGCGCCGATTGCCATCATCATCCACATCCGGGTCCAGCGCATCAGCCTTGTACTGGTGCTTCTCGGCATCCGTCCGGAATTCCTGCGCGGCCGACTGCCGCTGCTCTGCCTCTTGGCGAAGGCGCGCCGCCTCGACCTGCGCCTTTTCGGCGTCGGCCTTGGCATGCATGGCCCGGGCTTCGTTTTCGCGTGCTTCAAGGTCGGCGTTCTCCGCTTTCCTGCGGATCTCTGCGGCATGCTGGCGGTTCTGCTCATCCCGCTTCTGCCGGAACGCCTCCCGGCGCTTGCGGCTGGACATCAGAAGCACCGCGATGAGCGCGATGACGACGATTACAACGACGATCCAAATCCAGGCAGTTGGGTCCATCGTGGATCCACCTCTCTCTTTTCCAGCACGTCATTCCGGGCAGAACCCGGCCGCTGACAGCCGGCGTGACGCTGCCGGAGGGGCGGCCGTTTGAACTAGCGGCGATCAGGGTACTTACGATCTAATAGTAACCATGCTTACTATTTTATGGCGAGCGATTACCGGTGGCACTCGCCAACCCGACATGCCGGAAAGGGATCAACCATGACGGATAACCAACGGCCGCAGGGCGCCGGCGCTCCCCCGCCCAACGCGCAGGACCCCAACCCCCTGGCTTCCGGCCAACTGGCCGAAAGCCCGCAGTCGGACACCCGGACAGCGGACGATCCGCTGGGTGAGAAGCAGCCGGCCGACGATCCGCTGGGGAGTGACCCGCTCACCCTGGACCGCCGCAATCCGCCCCGGTCGCCCGGATCGTAAGGGACCCGACCCCTGATGCGACCTCACAAACCACCCGCGAGCCCGAACCCCTGATAGCGGGCAGGGAACGATCCGCGACGCCGGAACACGTCCCGCCCGCGAACGAAAGGATGCCTCATGGCGACGAAAGAAGCCCCGGAAACCAGTACCGCAAAGGCCGGCAGCGCCCCCGCACCGGATGACCCGCGAAAGCCGGACAGTCCCACGGACGTGGACAAGCCATCGTGGAAGTACATTGCCCGCAAAACCCTGCGTGAATTCACCGCGGACCAATGCCCCGACCTCGCCGCCGGGCTCACCTACTACGCCATCTTTTCGATGTTCCCCGCACTTCTCGCCCTAGTTTCCCTGCTCGGCATCTTTGGCCAAGCGGAGAAAACGACGGCGGCACTCCTGGAAATCGTCCAGGGCATCGCGCCCGGGCAGGCTGTGGAGATGATCCGCGAGCCCATCCAGGAACTGACCACCTCACCGGCAGCCGGCTTTACCCTGGTTATCGGCCTCCTGACGGCCCTCTGGTCCGCATCAGGGTATGTGACCGCGTTCGGCCGGGCCATGAACCGGATATACGAAATTGATGAAGGCCGGGGCTTCGTAAAGCTTCGCGGCACCATGCTCGCGGTGACCCTGGTCTCGCTGATCATCGTTGCGCTGCTCGCCGCCATGCTGGTCATCAGCGGCCCGGTGGCAGAGGCCGTCGGCAACGTCATGGGCCTGGGCGGCGCCTTCCTGACCGTCTGGAACATCGCGAAGTGGCCGGTCATTGTCGCACTGGTGATCGTCGTCATCGCCATCCTCTACTACGCCACCCCCAACGTCCGCCAACCAAAGATCCGCTGGATGAGCCTGGGTTCCCTCATCGCCCTGCTCATTTTTGTGCTGGCCTCTGTGGGTTTTGGGTTCTACGTGGGCAACTTCAGCAACTACAACAAGACGTACGGCGCCATCGGCGGCGTGATCGTCATGCTGCTGTGGCTCTGGATCCTGAACATGTCCCTGCTTTTTGGTGCGGAGTTCGACGCCGAGATGGAACGTGGCCGGCAGCTGCAGGCTGGCATTGAGGCCGAGGACACGCTCCAGCTTCCGCCCCGCGACACCAAGAAGAGCGACAAGCTGCAGGAGAAGGAAGAGGAAGACATCCGGCTGGGACGCGAGCTGCGCGAGAAATACAGCGAAAAGGCCAACGGCCACGAGGGCAAAGACCAGGACGGCAGCGACCGCGACAACCGGGACACCGACCGCCGGAACGGCCATGGCGGAGCCACCGCCCGTGAAGGCAACGGCAACAGCCGCTGAACCACCCGACTCCACCCCGGGCAGCTGCCTGCCGGCAGCTGCCCGGGGGCGTTTACGGCTTCAGCTGCTCCGGAGGGCCGCGGCCGTCTCCACGCCCAAGGCACGGAGGTATGAACCAAAACCGTGTGGTGCCCGGGCAGTGGTCCGCCCGGAAGTCAGTACACGCGTGCTGTCCGTGGCGGTGACGGCGAAGCCCCTCCGCCGTAACAGTTCCACCAGGGCACGGTCTTCCGAGGACGGCAGCGGCGGAAATCCGCCAGCCTGGAGGTACGCCGAGGCGCGCACGCCGAGATTGGCGCCGTACACATTGCCGTGCCGTTCCTCCAACGGATGTCTGAGGCGCCAGCTCCGTAGCAGCTCCGGATCCATCCCCGCGGAGTCCGGCTCCACGGAACCCAGCAACACGTCCCAGCCGGCGTCCGCGAAGTGCAATTGGCGAACAAGCCAGCTCTCTGGAACTCTGGAATCGGCGTCCGTATTTGCCAGCCAAGTGGTGTCAAGAGTGCCGCTGTCGAGGTCCCGGATGGCTGCCGCGACTCCCGCCGCCCTGCTGGCACCGGCGTTGCGGAACCGGCGGCGCAGCACTCTTACCGCTGGCCGGGACCCGGCGAAGCGGTCCGCGATCTCTGCCGAACGGTCGGTGCAATGATCGAGGACAACGGTGATTCCCACGCCCACTGAGGGTCGCCGGCGGGCCAGGGCTTCAGACGCGCTGCGGAGCGCGGAAAGGGCAGCTCCAAGGTGGCCCTCCTCGTCATGCACCGGCATCACCACCTCAACCCGGCTGATGGCTGGCCTGGATCTGTGCGGCGTCACGCGCTGGTTCCGGCGCGATCTGGTCCCGGCGCGATGAAGGTTTCCAGCACGAAGTCACGCTCCCGGTATGTGCCGGCCGGTGGCCACCGCAGCTGGCTCCGTGCCATCGTGTGGACCGCGTCGCCGTCGAGCTCCCAGCCGGACACCGGATGCCTCCAATGGCAGAGCAGCAGTGTTCCGCCCGGGGTCAGGGACGCGGCGATCCGGGTGATCAGCTCCTCCAGTTCCGCGGCCGCAAGGTAGTAGCCCATCTCGGAGACCACGATCAGGTCAAAGTTGGCGGCCGGCCACTGTTCCGGCAGGGTCAGCTGCCGCGCTTCGGCGCCCGGGAACCGGGCGAGCCTTTCGGCGGCGCGTGCCACGGCAGTGCCGCTGGCGTCCACGGCCAGGAACTTCCCGCAGCGCCCTGCCAGCTCCGCGCTCAGGGTGCCGATCGAGCAGCCAACTTCCAGGCCGGCGTCGTACTTCTGTTCAGGGAGCGCGGCGAGCGTCAGACTGCGTTTGCGCTGCTCGTACCAGCTGTCCTGGTACTTCCATGGATCCTCGGCGCTGCGGTGCAGGGCATCAAAGACGGCCTCGGCGTCCCGGGCGCTCCGCCGTCCGGTGACCGGCGGCCGCCACGCGAAAACCTCAAAGGGCCGGGCGAAGTGCGCAAGAAACTGCTCTGACAGGAGCGCCTCGTCGCCCGGCTGGTCAGAGAGCGGCCGCAGCTGGGAGGCATGGGTGTGCAGGGCCTCGCGTTTGGTCCGCTGTTCGGCGGGGCTCAGGGGCAGCCGCACCCAGTTCCGCCACGCGGTGTCACCGGGCGTGGCCCACAGCCAGTACCAAAGGGGGTATTCCAGAAGCCCGTGGCCGCCGGCCTCGGCGGTCTCCGCAGCCACGGATCCCAGGGTGTCGTGGTCGGTGTGTCCGTCTCCGCGGTACGGGGCAACAATGGCCACGGTGCGCTGCCCAATAGCCTCCGTCAGGCGTTCGGCGATGACGGCGCGGTGCTGGGCCAGCCCGCTGTCCGGGAGGTCCAGGAACTGCCAGTGGTCCGCCAGTCCGAACGCAGCCATGGCCGCCGCGAACTCCTCCCGGCGGACGGCGGCAAGCTGCTCCGGCGTCGTGGTAGGCGAATCCGGATGGGACGCCTCCCCCGCCGAACACAGCAGCACCTCAACGTGCGCACCGGCGGACGTGAGGCGGGCAAGCAGCCCTCCGGCACCAAGGGATTCGTCGTCCGGGTGGGCAACCAAAACGACGAACTCCATCCCGGCCAGCTCCGCCGCATCCAGCGGGAGTTCGCCGATCGTGTCCAGGCCGCTGGCCGCCCAGGCCGCCTCATCGGTGCCCGCATCCGCGTGCGAGAACGTCACCACGCGTGCTCCCCTTTGAGCGTGAGCACGCCCAGCTGGGCGTCGTCACGCGTGGCGTGGTGCTGCCGCACGTAGAGGGACAAGTCCGCCATGCCCTTGCCGTACCGTTCGTCAAAGGCCAGGGGGCCGGGCCCCAGGTTCTGGCTCACCAGGAGCTGGACGCGTTCGACGGCGGCGGCAACAGTTCCCCGGACACGGAGCGCCTCGCTCCACCCGCCAACGGCACTGCTGTCCAGCCCGGCCCCGCCGCCGGTGCTGGGCTGGCCGTGGGCCCCGTCCATGGCGGGTTCCCGTTCCGTCCCGGCAGCGTCCACGGCGTCGGCGGCACGGGTGAGGTACTGGAGGGCAGAGGTCAGGATCCGGTCCACTTCGCCGAGGGCGGCGAGTGCCACCTGGTCCGGCTCGCGCTGGGACCTGGCACCCCGCAGGAGGGCGGCTTCGAAGTGCCGGCCCAGCGCGACGGCGCCGCCCAGCCAGCACGCTGCCACGCCCATGCCGCCCCAGGCAAAGCCGGGGCGCTGGAAGTACCAGCCGTCGCCGCCGAGCGGGACGGCCGGAACCCGGTCAAAATGGACAGTTCCGCTGGGGATCTCGCGCAGTCCGCGGCTGGTCCATTCCGGGACGTCGCACGTGACGCCAGCGGCCCTGAGATCGACGGCGAAGGCGGCCCGGCCACCGGTCTCCGTGTGTGCAGTCACCACGGCGTGGTCCACGAACTGGGCCAGAGAGCACCAGGGCTTGGAGCCGTTCAGCTGCACGCCAGCGGCTTTCCCGGTGGGTTCTGCCTCGCCGGGTCCTGCCTCGGCGGCCAGCCGCGTGCCGGGGGCCTCGGCTGCGTACACGCCCCACGATCCGGTAAAGGATTCCGGTGTTCCCGCCTGGGACAGGATGGCGCCGGCATCCAGGTGCGGTTCCATAACCCGCGCAGCAGCCACGTCCACCGCGGCCACGGATGCCAGCAGCTCCCAGAGCCGGGCTGTCCGCCCGTCACCGGGCTTCGGCGCGGAACGGCCGGCCTGCTGGGCGATGGCCAGCAGGGCAGGGACGTCCCCCACGGCCGACGCGACCCTGTCCTGTAGCTGCTCGACGTCCAGCGGAGGTTCTTCCAGGGCGGACTCGCCTTACGACGGCGGGCTGAGGCGGATGGGCTGCCACTGGCGGTGTGGAGCGTTCATGCGGTGTCCGCTGACGAGCGGGATGGCGGGATCATGGCGCTGCTATTTCCCTTCCGGGGCGGTCACGGACGCCGAGGCCGGCATCACTTCCGCGTTCACCATCCAGGCCAGCTGCTCCAGCCGGGTGATGGCCTCGTGCAGGAGGTCCGCGCTTGTGGGATCTTCTTCATCAACCTCATCGTGGACGTCGCGGATGGTCTTGACCGTTTGTTCCAGCCTCTTGGTGATGAGCTTGGCGGTGTCCTTGGTGACGGTCAGGCCGGCAGGATACTGTTCCAGCCTGGTGCCGGACGAGACGGTGGCGCTCCGGCCGTCCGGAAGGGCATGGAGCGAGCGAATGCGCTCAGCGGTCTGGTCGGCGAGCAGCCGGGCGCTGTCCACGATCTCGTCCAGCTGCAGGTGCAGGTCGCGGAAGTTGGTGCCCACCAGGTTCCAGTGCGCCTGCTTGCCCTGAACGTGCAGCTCGATCAGGTCGGTGAGGACCTTCTGCAGATTGCTGGCCAGAGTGTCGGATGCTTTCATTGTCTTCCTCCGCTGCGGTCACCGATGCGTTTCATGCCTGGCCGGCCGGGCAGCCGGCAAGGATGATTCCCAGCATACTTATCTTTTTGGCCGGGGTCTTTTTGGCGCGGGCATGTGCATTAGCGGCCGGAGGGCCACAGCACCGTTGCCTGCAACGATTCCAGCGGAACGCTCCCATAGGTGCGTGAATCGATGGAGCCCGCCCGGTTGTCCCCCAGGACGAAGACGTGCCCGGCCGGCACCGTGACCGGACCAAAGTAGGTGCCGTCGATGCGGCTGTGGTCGATGCCCGGCTCGGCCTGTGCGATCCCGTCCACCACCAGCACCGAATCCTCGATGGCGACGGTCTGGCCCCCGAAGGCAATGGCCCGCTTCACGGCAGGGTTGCCGTCCTCCGGGCTCGTGAACACCACCAGGTCTCCGGTCCTGAGGGACCCCAACGCTGGCCCCGGCTTGAACATCAGCACCGTGCTGCCCCTGGGCAGTGCCGGTTCCATGCTTTCCGAGCTGACCGTCACCGGCTCCACCAGCCACAGGCGGGCGGCGAGCAGACCGGCGGCCAGCAGCACCGCCGTCGTGATTGTCCTCCCCGAAAACCCTGCCGGGCGGATCCGGCAGGGTTTTCGGTAATGGTTCTGCTGTCCGGGCCGGTCCTGGACTTTGGATCGGCCCGGTGCGCCGCTAGCCGTCCCACTGGGGCAGCGCCGCCGTCATGGGGTCGTTGGGATCGTTGTCATCTTCCTTCAGCCCCACCCGGAACTGAACCATCATGTCGTGGTCCTCGTGGGGCAGGTTGTGGCAGTGCACCATGTAGCGGCCGCGGTGCGGACCGAACTTCATGAGCAGCCGGACCGTCTCCCCCTCACCCACGTAGACAACGTCCTTGGGACCGAGCTCATGAAGAAAAGGTGCCCGGCCGTTGCGGCTCAGGACCTTGAAATCCACGAGGTGGATGTGCACGGGGTGGAACCAGCCGCCGGACCGGTTCTCGATCTCCCACACCTCGACGGCGTCCAGGTCCACCTCCGCGGCGACCTTCTTGTAGCCGCTGGCAATGACGTCCTGCCAGCTGTCGTCGTCGATGGTCCAGATGTTGGTGACGTCATTCCGCTTGACCCGGAACTTGCGGACCTTCGTGGCCTGCTTCTCGGTCATGGTCATGACCTCATTGGTGGGCGCCAGCTGCGCGGGCACCGTGTTCCAGGTCGGGTCGCCGGTGTTGACCGGTTCATCCGTAACGTCGAAGGCCATCACCTTGCTGGTGAAGTCGTAGTCAACGTTGTTGGGGTTGGACAGGTTGCGCAGCTCGATCCGCTGGCCGGCTTTGTACTTCCGG
Organism: Arthrobacter globiformis NBRC 12137; assembly: GCF_000238915.1. Lineage (GTDB taxonomy): Bacteria > Actinomycetota > Actinomycetes > Actinomycetales > Micrococcaceae > Arthrobacter > Arthrobacter globiformis. The sequence continues at coordinate 90,903 of NZ_BAEG01000027.1, forward strand.
AAATCGATGAGCACCTCGTACCGTTCTGCCCCGGCATGGCGGTAGTTGGCCACCTTTTGCGGTGTGGGGACCAGGCCGCCGTCGGTACCAACGATGATCAGCGGATCCCCGGTGCTCAGCGTCAGCCTGACGGAGCGGGAAATGCTGCAGTTCAGGACCCGGAAGCGGTAGATGCGCTTCTGCACCTTCATCACCGGCCACGGCTTGCCATTGACCAGGATGACATCCCCCCAGAGTCCGGAGTGGGTATTGTCGTCGTAGCCCAGGGCGCCGTTCGCGGCGAACATCGCGTCGGAAATAATGCGAGGCACGTCGAACCCGCCTTGCGGAAGCAGCTGGCGTTCCAGCGGATCGTGCAGGTGGTACTGGGCTGCCAGGCCGGAGTAGGCGTTTTGTGCCGTGAAGTGCACCCCGTGGTCGTGGTACCACAGCGTGCGGGCGGGCTGGAAGTTCGGGTAGTGGTAGTCCTTGAAAAACCCGGTCTGGGTGACGTCACTGGCATACCCGTCGAACTGCGGCAGCGAGGCGGAACCGTGCAGGTGTGTGGACGTGGATAGCACGTGGCCATCGTTCGGGTGTGTTGCGGGAAGCCGGTTCCGGACCCGGACCACCGCCTTGGTGCCCTGGTCCAGGCTGATCGTGGGGCCGGGGAAAATCCCGTTGTAGCCCAAAATAGGTGTCTGAAGCCGCGGCAGGATGGATGCCATGGCTGCCTTCTCGGTCACGGTGTAGTGGTTAACTGGCTTGCCGTCGGCGGGGTCCACCTCCACCTTGTCCGGGGCCAGCACCGGCGGCATCACGAACGCCGACTGGAACGGTTTGGGCATCTCTGCGCTGCTGAGCCTGCTGGCGGATTTGGCCTCCACTTCGCCGTGCGGGAGCGAAACAACGCCGGCTCCAACAACACCGAGGCCACCCAGTAACAGGACATTTCGTCTGGACACGGTCATAACCGGGCCTCCTTTCGATTCGGATGGTTCGAGACCGGTTGGGATAGTTCGAGGATGTCGCGGCGTACTTGGAAAAAGCCGGACCGGGCTGGGAAGGGGTGGGGGTCGGCGGAGGGCGCCCCCAATTGGGCCCCCTCAAATCGATGGTCTAATTCCGTTTCACCGGCCGGAGTCCACACGATTTCCGGACCGCATCCCTTGGCATACGCGAACATGGGGCAGCGCAGACCCCCGAATTCACCGGTTTTATACGACCTTTATCCAAGGTGCTGCGTCCAGTGTTGACGCAGTTGGGAACGCATCTCCCGGCTTGGCCTTGAAGGTACTGGGGGCCACAAATCGAGTGTCCATAAGGAGTTACCATGTCCTCGCATTCCGCGATGAGGCCCATGATGCCCGACGGAGCCAAGCGCTCCCGGCCAGCGCACCGCAAGGCCTCCATTACGGCCGGCCGGATTGCCCCGGCTGTCGCCGGCGCCCTGCTCGCCGCCGCGTTGTCGCCCCTCGGCGCTGTCCCGGCTAACGCCGAAACGGCCGGGATGGGCCCGGTCGACCCCGCAAACGGGTTCCCCACCTGGTTTTCGGACGGCACGGTCCGGCTGCAGCTCTGCTACCAGGCGGGGCAGGGTTGCCTCGTCGAGCCGCCGAACCCGGACCAGCCGGCGTCCTACCCGGACAACTTCCCCGACGAAGCCTTCTGGTTCGCCGCTGAAGCGTCCGGCGGCAACCTTGGCCTCTACGAAGCGGCCCTCGAAGCAGCGCATGCCAACGAGGCCGTGATCGACGGCGACCAGATGGGCTTCGCCCGGCTCCGGTTCCGCCTGGACGGCCTCGTGGCCGGGCAGTCGTACACCATCACCCACCCTTATGGCGTCCATACCTTCACGGCCGCCGCCGACCGAGACGGACTCGGTGTCATCAACGAGACCCTGGACCAGGGCGCCTGCGCCCCCACCCCCGACGCCGCGTGCAACTGGGCCGGCGTCGGAGCCGCCTTCCTCGGGGACTTCGGCAGGGGGACCACCGCGACCTTCCTCCGCCAGGAGGGCGCTGCGGCCGGCACCCTGGGCGACATCAACACCGCACGGACTGTCACCGGCGCCCCCTCGGGCAACAACTTCGTGAACGTCGTCGGACCGAACGCCGGCGGGCCGGGCGTGAACACCCTCACGGTGAACACCTTCACGGTCCAGGGCCTGCTCGCGACGGACTCCGTTGGGGGTCCCAATACGCCTGACCTGCCTGCTGCCAGCGACAGCGGCCGCTCCAGCTCCGACAACATCACGAGGGTCAACGCGCCTACCATCACGGGCACGCTGCCCGCGGGAACCGCGGGCCCGGTTCAGCTCGTTGTCGACGGCGGCGCTCCCCGGGCCGCCACCGTTACCGGTTCTACCTACTCCCTGAAACTGCCCACGCTGGCGAACGGCCCCCACTCTGTGCAGGCTGTTGCCGGCGGACTGACCTCCGGGACCCTCAGGTTCACCGTGGACACGGTCGCGCCGCCGGTTTCGATCGTGTCACCGTTCCCGTCCTCGCCCAGCCTGGACAACTCCCCGACCCTGAGCTTCACGAGCAGTGATACGGGTGCGCGGTTCGAATGCCAGCTCCAGCCCACGAACGTGGTCTGGGATCCCACCTGCGCCTCACCGAAGACGTGGGACGCACAGGTCAGCGGCACGTACAACTTCCTCGTCCGTGCCACGGACGCCGCCGGCAACGTCAGCCCGCTGGCGAGCCGCACCGTGCAGATCGGCACCACTGTCACCGCTCCGTACCGCAAGGTGCAGGACTTCAACGGTGACGGCCGGGCCGACATCGTTTCCCGCGACTCCACCGGAACCCTGTGGCTCTACCGCGGCAACGGCACCGGCGGCTTCCAGACCCGGACCAAGGTCGGAACCGGCTGGAACTCGATGAACTCGATCATCAGCAGCGGCGACTTCAACAACGACCGCAAGGCCGACGTCATCGCCAGGTCCTCCACCGGCCTGCTGTACCTCTACAAGGGCAATGGACTCGGCGGCTTCTCCAGCCGCAGCCAGATCGGTTCCGGCTGGAACTCCTTCACCGCCATCACCGCCGGAGGCGACTACAACGGCGACCGCAAGGCCGACCTTGTGGCCCGCGACAGTGCCGGCAGGCTCTACGCCTACCTCGGCGTCGGCAACGGCGGCCTCTCCGGACGGATCCAGATCGGCAGCAGCTGGAACACCCAGAACACCATCCTGGGCACCGACTTCAACGGCGACGCCAAACCCGATATCGTCTCCCGGGACGCTGCCGGCAGCCTGTGGCTCTACCGTGGCGACGGCGCCGGCGGGTTCCTCGCCCGGGTCCAGATCGGCGCCGGCTGGGGCAGCCTGAGCTCCCTGGCGACCCCCGGTGACCTGAGCGGTGACGGCAGGGCGGACATCACTGCCCGTGATTCGAGGGGAACCCTCCTTCTTTACCGCGGCAACGGCAGCACCCTCGTCAGCAAGTCCACAGCCGGCACCGGCTGGAACTCGATGAGTTCGATCCAGTAGCTCACCGGCTCCTGGAAGGAAGAGCACCCAGCAAAAAGAGCACCGCCCGCGTACAGCCAGTACGCGGGCGGTGCTTCGCTGTGGGGCGGTTAACGACGACGCGGGGTTAACGCACAACGGCCAGCGCGAAGCCGTCCCAGCCTTTGGACCCCACGGTCTGGATGACGGTGGCGTCCAGCCGGCTGTCCTCCCCCATCATCTTCAGCGCGCCGATGATTCCCGGGGCGTTGACCTCATCGATCGAGGGGTCCAGCGCCACACCCTCCCATACGACGTTGTCCATCACGATGCTGGTTCCGGCCCTGCCCAGCCGCACTGCCCATTCCAGGTACTGCGGGTTGTTTTCCTTGTCTGCGTCGATGAAGACGAAGTCGAACGGAGCCGCACCTTCGGCTTCGAGGGCGGCCAGCGTGTCCAGCGCCGCACCCGTCCGGATCTCCACCTTGTGGCCGACGCCCGCCGCGTCCACGTTTGCCCGGGCAACATCGGCATGCTTCTGGAGGTATTCGCACGTCACCAGCCGCCCGTCGTCGGGCATTCCCTGGGCCATCCAGATGGTGCTGAAGCCAGCCAGCGTGCCGATCTCCAGCACCCTGCGGGCGCCGGACGCCCGCACCAGCAGCTTCAAAAGCTTTCCGGCGTTCGGGGTCACCTCGATCGGCGGCATCCCGGCCTCTTCGGCGGACCGGACGGCGCGCTGGACGGAATCATCGGGGTGGACGACGACGTCGGACAAGTACTCTTCTACGGCCGTCCACTCGGGCCGCGGCTTGTGCTCAAACATGCGCACAGTCTTACAGCAAGCGCCCGGCCCGGCTAGGCTGCGGCAGTCAATAGCCTCAGGCTTGGGAACCGTTCAAGGCACCTTCCAGGCGCTCCACTTTGGCCGTGAGTTCGCCGGAGAAGCCAGGCCGGATGTCGGCCTTGATCACCAGGGACACCCTGCTGCCGAATTTCCCCACCGCCTCGGTGGCACGCTTTACGACGTCGAACACCTCGTCCCACTCGCCCTCGATGGTGGTGAACATGGAGTCCGTCTGATTGGGCAGCCCGGATTCCCTGACGATCTTGACGGCGGCAGCCACGGCGTCGTGCACCGAGGCATCGCCGTTCCCCGCCGCAGCGTAGGCAGTATCAGCGGGAATTCCGGAAGGGGCGACAGAAAAGGCAAGCAACATGGGTCCAGTCTGACACGGAGGAATCTGCCGCCCGGAAACGTGTGCTGCGTCATATTCGGCGCTACCAACCGGTAACGGAGTCAGGCTGACACAGCGTTGCTAACCTTGGTTCCATGAACCTCGCAGTAGAGCGCAAGCCACTTCGTGCTGACGCTGCACGCAACGTGGACAAGATCATTAATGCCGCCCGCGAGTGTTTCCGGCAGTATGGCCCGGATGTTCCGTTGCAGACCATTGCCGCTACCGCGGGAGTGGGGCCGGCAACACTGTTCCGTAATTTCTCGGACAAGGAGCAGCTCGTCCTGGCTGCCCTGAACCGCCAGCTCCGCCTCCACGTGGACCCTGTTATCGACGTCGCCCTTGCCGGCACCGATGCCGCCGACGGCCTGTTCCGGGTCATTGACGCCGTGATGAGCGCAGCCAGCGACAACGCCAACCTGCTCGGTGCCGTAGCCGGCCGGCGGGACTTGCTGACCGGAATCACCGGGAGCCTGATCGAGTCCGTTGGCGTACTCCTTGACCGCGGCCAGGACCAGGGCACCCTGCGGGTGGACATCTCACTCACGGACATGGTGCGGCTCCTGGCAATGCTGATCGGAGTGGTCGACACCATGGAGCCGGGTTCGGACGCCTGGCGCCGCCCGGCTGCCCTTGTCGAGGACGCCGTCCGCGCGGAACGGCCCACCAGGCCGCTGCCTGCCCAGGTGCCGCTCCCGTCATCACAGTTTGAGTAGCAACTGGTGTGGCGGCCGCGGAAACCCGGGCCGGCATATTCCGCACACAGTGCTTGCACAGTAAGCTAGGCACACCGGTGGGTTAGGCAGCCAGCCTCGGGCATTCCAAATACGGAGCACATCATGTCATTCTTTTCATGTGTTCATCTGATACCGGCCGTGGCACCATGAACCGCTCACAGCTTGCCCAGTTCATGAAACACGCGCCGGACCCTGAAGCTACCCTGATGGCAGCCTCCACCGACGAGCTCGCCATCATCGTGGACGCACTCTACCGGAACCTCGATACCCCGACGCCAGTGTTCGGCGCCCAGGACTGGTACGATCTCGCCACCGAAGAGCTCGCCAGACGGTCCGAGCCAGCTTCCCCTGACGCCTACGGCGCCGCCTGAGTCCGGCCCGGCCAAGCCCAACCCCGCACCTCAGGGCCCCCTCGGGCGCCGGGTTCACCTGGGCTTCCGGTTCACCTGGGCCTCGGACTCACCTGGGCTTCCGGTTCACCTGGGCGGTTCCGGCCGGGTGGCCATGGCGTGCAGGGCCGCAGCCAGGCATTCGCTCATGGCTTGGAGTGCGATCAGTTGCGCTTCCCGCACCTGCGGTTTGGGAGCGTTGATGCAGATCGATTCATCCGCAGCCTGGGCCAGCGGGTTGGGCGCCGCCCCCGTCACCGCCCAGACGGTGGCTCCGGCTGCCCGCGCCGCGGTCGCGGCCTCCAGCAGGGCATGCCGGTGCCCGCTGGCGGAGACTACCAGGAGGACATCGCCGGAACGGATGTGCGCCCTCACCCCGACGGCAGCCTCTTCGGCGTGGCCCTGCGCGATTTCGATGGCATTGACCGGCGCAGCACTGGCTGCCACCCCTGGCCGAAGGGCAATGACGGAGAATGGCCGGCGCTCACCGGCGTGGCGCCCCAGCAGTTCCGCGGTGAACTGCTGCACTTCGGCCGCCGAACCGGCACTTCCCGCCGTGAGCAGGCGGTTTCCGGACAGCAGGCGGCGGGCCAGTTCCTCTCCCCAGCCAGCCAAGCGCGAGGATTCGTTCCGCAGGGAGGCCAGTGCGGGGCCAACCTGGCGCAGGTGCTCGAGGACGATATCCACCGGGGCTTTCACTTCGAACTGCGCGTCGGTGGCGCGGGTACGCGACAGTCTGCTGACGGCCTTCATTTTTTGATGCTCCTCTTAGCTACTTCGAGCATACAACGGATGTGATTCACGTCACTCCAAATGCCGCGTCTGCCTGGCTGATGTGCCAGCCGGCTCAGTTCCAGCCGGCCAGCCGGAGCAGGGCCGCAGCTCCCGCACCTGCCAGCACAACCACCAGGAAGGGTGCCCGGAGGAACAGGGCTGCAGCGGCGGCCGCCAACGCGCCCAGCCGGGCATCGAGTACCAGCGCCTGCCCGCTGGCCAGGGTGTTGACGATCGTCAGGGATGCCAGCAACCCGATGGTCATGGTTCCGGCCATCCGGGACATCCTGGGGTTCTGCAGCAGGCTGTCCGGAAGCAGGTAGCCCACCAGCTTCCACGCGTAGGCGAAGAGGCAGGAAAGCAGCAGCCACACCCACAGACTCATTTGGCTCCTCCGGGGTTGGTCCCGTTGCCCTTGTACTGTCCGGCGCCCGGGTGATGGCCGGGGTGCCGCTCCGTATAGGGATCGATGTCCGGTTCAAGCCCTTCGTCCTGGCGGCCATGGCTGAGCCAGCCGATGACGGCGGCCACCACGGCGGCAATCAGAATGGGGACACCCGCCGGGACGAACGGCACGGCCAGCACCGTGGCCAGGGCGCTGACGACGGCGATTGCCACCGGCTCCCGGCCCTTGAGCCGCGGCCACAGCAGACCGAGGAACGCCGCGACGGCTGCGCCGTCGAGCCCCCACTGTTTCGGGTCTCCCAGCGCACCCCCGGCCAGCGCGCCAACCGCGGTGAAGACGTTCCAGAGGACAAAGATCCCGATGCCGGCGGCCCAGAATCCGCGCCTCTGCTCGTCCGGGTCGGACTGACCGGTACTGGTGGCGGTGGACTCGTCAATGGTGACGTGTGCGGCGGCAAACCTGCGCCACCCCCGCGGCTGCAGCAGTGCGTTCAGCTGCATGCCGTAGATGCCGTTGCGCATGCCCAGGAGAGTTGCCGCGCCCATCGCGGCCACCCCTGATCCGCCGCCCGCCACCACGCCGATGAACGCAAACTGGGAGCCGCCGCTGAACAGCAGCAGGCTCAGTGCCATGGTCTGCCAGAAGTCCAGGCCCGAGGTCACGGAGAGGGCCCCGAAGGACACCCCGTACAGGCCGGTGGCGACGCTGATGGACAAGCCAACACGGACCGCAGGGGAACGCAGGAGTTTCGGGGGCCAGGTGATGGGCATGCCACCACTCAATCACAGCGGCGGCTGCGACTGGGTTGTGGTCGAGGTTGACGCCAGGGCTGGTTGCCGGAGCTGGGCCAGGACCTGCCCCGGCCGGTTGGTGGTGATCTCATGGATGCCCAGCCCCCGGCACAGCTCCACGTCGTGGTCCTCGTCCACCGTCCAGACCCGGAACCGGCGCCCGGAGTCCAGCCAGCGCCGCACAGTGCCGGGATGCCGGCGGACATAATCAATGCCGGGCCCGGCCATTTCCACTGCGCCCTCGTTGAGAATCCGTTCACCCTCCAGCTGCGCGGCCTTCATCACGTTGGCCACAGCACTGCCCGTGAAAGGCCCCAGGCCCAGCTCCTCACGGATCCCGGTGACATTCACGTCGTCCACGAGCTGGCAGATGAACTCCCCGGGCACCGACTTGCGAAGGTGCCTCACCGAGTCCGGGCTGAAGCTCATGAAGGTCACCCGGATGTTGCCCAACCTGGATGTGGCGGCGTCCCAGCCCTCGGCCAGCAGCACTTCCAGCACCCGGTCCTCCAGCCGCAGCTGGTAGGGGCTGGGATGCTTCAGCTCGATGGCCAGCCCGATCTCCCGCCCGGCAGCCCCCAGCAGGTCCAGCAGGTCCGGCAGGGTCAGGAACTGTTCGGACCTGGGCCCGTAGGCCTCGGGGATCCGGACGCCCTTCCAGGATGAAAAATCCATCTGCCGCAACTGGTCGACGGTGCGTTCGGCCACGGGACCGGTGCCGTCCGAGGTCCGGTCCAGATTGGAGTCGTGCAGCAGGACAACGTGCTGATCGCGGGTGAGGTGCACATCGCACTCCACGCCGTCCGCGCCGTCGGCGAGCGCCCGGAGATAGGCGGCGCGGGTGTGCTCGGCGAAATCCGCACTGGCACCCCGGTGGGCGTAGACCAGGGGACGGGTTAAGGCTGACTCGTCGGCTGTCATGGTCACACGTTAGCGGACCGCGGCCGCCAAAGCGGGGCTAGGCTTGGCACATGCAGGTGAACTCTGAGCCAACCACCCAGCAAGATTCGACGGAGGAGCTTTCCCCGGAAAGCCCCGAGCGGAAAGACGAACACGGCGGCCGCACTCCGGCGCGTCCCGCCGTCGTACGCCAGCTCACGGCGGGCGACGCCGAAAAGGCGGCCGCACTCCGGAAGATGAAAGTGGTGGCACTCTGCCTGCTCATAGCCATGGCTGTGGTGTTCGTCGTGGCCTTCGCGCTGCAGAAGCAGTACCCCTGGCTGGAGTACGTCCGGGCCGCTGCGGAAGGCGGCATGGTGGGCGCACTGGCCGACTGGTTCGCAGTGACGGCCCTGTTCCGCTACCCCATGGGGCTGAAGATCCCGCACACCGCCATCATTCCGCGCCGCAAGGACCAGATCGGCGCGTCCCTGGGCGAGTTCGTGGAGACCAACTTCCTCTCCGAACAGGTGGTCCAGGACAAGCTGGCCAGCATCAACATCTCCGGCAAAGTGGGTAGCTGGCTGTCAGGCCCGGGCGGCGCCGAGCGTGTGGCCAAAGAGGGCGCCGCCGTCATCCGCGGTACGTTCAAAGTTCTGAACGACGACGACGTCCAGGCAGTTATCGAGGGCATGGTCCGCAGGCACCTGCTGGCTCCCCCGTGGGGCCCGCCCGTGGGACGCATGGCCGAGCGGATCTTCGCCGACGGGCACCACCACAAGCTGGTGGACCTCCTCGTGGACCGGGCAGCGGACTGGATGGCGGCCAACCACCAGACGGTAAGCCGGCTCGTCACGGAGCGCTCCCCGCAGTGGGTGCCCAGCTTCGTGGACGGCCTGGTGGGGGACAAGGTCTACATCGAGCTGCTGAAATTCACCCGGGCGGTCCAGGATGACCAGCAGCACCAGGTCCGGCTGTCCATCGACAAGTACCTGACCGACCTGGCCCAGGATCTGCAGCACGATCCCGCCATGATCGCCCGCGCGGAGGGCATCAAGGCGCAGGTGCTTGGCGATCCGGAGGTCCGTGAACTTGCTTCCCGGACCTGGGCCACCATCAAGGGCGCGCTGCTCACCGCCGTCGACGATCCGGACAGCGAACTGACGGTGAAGTTCAAGGCGGCCGTCCGCGATTTCGGCACCCGGCTGGTCACCGACGAGGAACTGGCCGGCAAGGTCAATGCCTGGATCGGCGACGCCGCCGGCTATCTGGTCCGCACCTACCGGTCCGACATAGCCGGGGTGATCACGGATACGGTGGCCCGCTGGGATGCCGAGGAAACGTCGCAGAAGATCGAGCTCCAGGTGGGCAAGGACCTGCAGTTCATCCGGATCAACGGCACGGTGGTGGGATCCCTCGCCGGACTCGCCATCTTCACGGTGGCCCACCTGACGTTCGGCTGACGGGCCGCGTCCCCGGGCCGCGTCCCCGGGCTGACGGGGTTAGGCGAACGGCGTCAGTTCCACGCCGGCTTCCTCCAGGCCGGCGCGGACGGCCGCAGCCATTTCCACCGCGCCGGGGGTGTCGCCGTGGATGCACAGGGAATCCGGGTCCACCCGGACCACGGTCCCGTCCACCGCCACCACCTCACCCTTGAGCGCCAGGCGCACCGCCCGCTCAACGATCGGCACGACGTCGTGCAGCACGGCGCCCTCCTGCGAGCGCGGCACCAGGGTGCCGTCCGGCAGGTAGGCGCGGTCCACGAACGCCTCGCGGAATACGGGATGCCCGGCATCCTGCGCCTGCTTCAGCAGCTCGGAACCCGGAAGACCCAGGATCGGCAGCCCGGGATCGTACGCGTGGATGGCTGCCACCAGCGCGGAAGCCTGCTCGGCATCGTGGAATGCCCGGTTGTAGAGGGCACCGTGCGGCTTGACGTAGTCCACGGTGGCACCCACCGCGTGCGCTACCCCGTCGAGCGCCCCGAGCTGGTACAGGACGTCGCCGAACAATTCGTCGAAGGACATGTCCAGGGAGCGCCGCCCAAAGCCGGCGAGGTCCCGGTAGCCAACGTGGGCGCCGACCGTGACGTCCAGTTCATAGGCGGCGCGGCAGCTATCCAGCATCGTCACGGGGTCTCCGGCATGGAAGCCGCAGGCCACGTTGGCACTCGTGATGAGCTCGAACATGGCCGCGTCATCACCCATGGTCCAGGAGCCGAAGGACTCCCCGAGGTCAGCGTTCAGATCCACCCGCACTACCTTCCGTTGTGTCCCGTTGACTCGTGAGCTCGCCCGGTAACGTGTCCGGCATCGGCCCGAAGGCTTCTTTCGCGTTGGCGACGACGGCCCTGCCCATCATGAGGTTACCGGCACCGCCCACCACCGCTCCAATGCCGAAAGGCAGCGCACGTCCGAACAGGGCGGTTCCCTGCCGCCTGAGCAGGTTCCGCAGGAAGGCCTTCTGGATGCGCTCCCGGATGAAACCGAACCCGGACGACGGCATCCTGCCCGCCAGCGCATTTCCCCAGGCCTGGCTGGCACCCTTGCCGCGGCCCATGGCCTGGCCGCTGAGCGAGCCCAGCAACGCGGTGCCCTCCTCGCCGAGCATCACGGCCATCACCAGGGTGCTGGCTTTCTCCGGATCCGTCATCCGGATCCCGTGCAGTTCGGCCAGCGAGGTGGCGTACAGGGCCGTTGCCTCGAGGAAACCGACGGTGGCGGCGGCGGAGAGGCCCAGTGACGCCACAGTGCCGACCCCGGGAACGACGGCGGTGGCCCCGACCAGCGCTCCCCCGCCTGTCACTGCCCGAAGATAGTCGCGCTCCAGGATGTCCGCGAGCTGGGCTGCAGATGCCCGCGGGTTGCGGCGCTGGAGCCGGCGGATGTTCGCCACCACCAGCGGGCGCTGGATCTCCACGGCCCGCAGCAGCAGGTTGTGAACGCCGGGTTTGGGATTGCCGTGTGCGTCGAACACGGCGTTGTGGGCTGTTTCCTGCGCGATTCTCATCGCGGGATTGCGTCGCTTGGCCATCATCACCTCTACCTCGGAACAACCGGCGGCCGGAGACCGCCGTCTAGCCTTAACACTAGGCCACACCTCAAGATACCAAGCATGCTGATCATAGTGGTGCCGGGCCAGCCCTCACATCAGCCGGCACTCACAGCGCCCACGACTCGCCCACGGCCATGTACGCCGATGAGGACGGCCCTCGGGGTCCGGGGTAGACAGTAGGCGCGCCGGGCCATTCGACGCCGAACTCGGAGAGTTTGCCTCCGCTGCAGGGGTGGTAGACGTTGCTCATGGAGGCGCTGGCGGGTCCCAGCTGGAAGTCCGGCGCAGAAAACTGCCGCCGGTCCAGCACCCCGGAGATCTCGAGGGCGGCCCGCCGCCCCGTCGCCCGGAATCCGCGTTCAAGGTCCAGTTCGACGTCGAACTCGTCCTGGGTATGGCTGACCGCGCCGAGCGGAAAGCGCGTGGCCTCCGGAAAGAAGCGCGTCAGTTCGGTGGCCAGGGAAGAGGCGAAGAATTCGTTGGAGCCGTAGCTGCGCCAACCCTGGAGCGTGGCCACCATGAGGACCGTTCCGGTGCCCCACCGGGACCAGTCAGCCACCCAGAAAGAGGCGAAACAACTGGCGGGCTCACCGGGGATATGGACGCCGTTCCGGTCCACCGGGTGCAGGGCAAGGCCAAAGTTTGCGCCGATCAGCGCCACATTGCGCCGCCCCGGCCGGGCCGGTGTGTTCCCCATGGCTAGAGCCTATCCCGCCGGACGCGTTCCACGCGCCAGAGGCTCGGCCTAAGATTGCCGTGTGCCCCTCCCCCGCGCCCTCCGACCCTTTTCCCACCGCGAATACCGCGTCCTGATCGGCGCCCTCGCCGTATCCATCTTCGGCTCAGGCATGTGGGCCGTGGCCATGGTGTACCAGGTCATCCACATCGGCGGCGGCCCGCTCGAACTGTCCCTCGTCGCGGCGGCAGGCAGCGTGGGCCTCGTGGCATTCGTCCTGGCCGGTGGCATCGCAGCGGACCGCGTTCCGCAGCGCCTGCTGATCATCGCCGTCGAGGGAACCAACCTTGCCGTGATCGCAACTGTCAGCGGGCTGGCGATGACCGGCTGGCTTCAGCTCTGGCATTTGGTGGCCGGTGCCTTCGTCCTTGGGGTCGGGGCGGCGTTCTTCTTCCCGGCGTACTCGGCGATTCTGCCGCGGATCCTGCCGCCGGAGGACCTGCTGGCCGCCAACGGCATGGAAGGAACCCTGCGTCCCACGCTGCAGCAGGCGGCGGGTCCTGCCGTGGCCGGCATCGTTGTGGCGGCGTTGTCGCCGTCGCATGCGGTGACGGGCGTGGCGGGGTGCCACCTGCTGGCCTTCATCATCCTGAACTTCCTCGGCCAGCACGCCCTTGCGGCCCCCGGATCCGCCACGGCAGCACCAGCCAAGACTTCTTTCTTCTCCGACCTCCGTGAGGGCGTCAGCTATACGGTCCGGACGCCGTGGCTCCTGTGGACGCTGCTGTGGGCGTGCATTTCGGTGCTGTTCCTGATCGGGCCCATCGAAGTGCTCCTGCCTTTCGTGATCCGGGACCAGCTGGGCGGGGACAGCCGCATGTTCGGGTTCCTGCTGGCCGTCATGGGGGTCGGCAGCGCCGTGGCCTCGCTGGTTACGGCGTCCGTCCGGCTCCCGCGCCGCTACCTCACCGTCATGATGGCGTGCTGGGGAGCGGGCACCCTGCCGCTGGCAGCGGTGGGGCTCATGGACAGCTTCTGGCTGCTGGCCCTGGCACTTTTCATTTTCGGTGCCACGGGCAGTGTGGGCATGGTCATCTGGGGAACGCTGCTGCAGCGGCGCGTGCCCCCGCATCTGCTGGGGCGGGTTTCCAGCCTGGACTTCTTCGTGTCGCTGGCGCTGATGCCGGTCTCCATGGCGCTGGCCGGTCCCGCCGCCGCCGTGCTCCCGATCTGGCTCATCTTCCTGGTGGCGGGCGGGGTCTGTCCGGTCATGGCGGTGGCGGCCCTGCTGGTGGCCCGGATGTCCGTGGACGAAATCGCCCATCCGCTCGACCGCCGGGACGCGCTGCCCGCCGGAGCCGAGGCCACCACCTGACCGCGCGCCCGCTACGGTGTGCCCGCTGACGCCCGTCCCCTGACCGGGCACCACCAACCGGGCACCACCAGGTCCCGGGTCACTCGCGGGCGCGCACCACGGGGATGCTCGCCGTCGGCGGCCCGCTGGGGAACACCGAGGGCTCGGGGACGTGCACCGGTTCCAGCGCAACCCGCACCGGGTGGGAAGCCACGGAGTGCCGGACCCCGCGCACGTCGATGTCCAGCGCATCGCCGTCGAGGACTGTCAGCGTAATGGCGTCCTGATCGAGTTCCACCAGGAGCCGGCGGCCCTGGAGCTGCAGGTGGAAGCGCAGGGTGTCCCATTCCTCGGGCAGCCGGGGATCGAAGAACGGCACGGGGCCCTGGTCGCGGAGCCCCGCGAAGCCGCACACCAGCGAGCTCCACACCCCGCCGGTGGAGGCGATGTGGACGCCGTCGATCGTGTTGCCGTGGGAGTTGTCCAGGTCGATGAACACGGCATTGGTGAAGTGCTCCAGGGCAGCCTTGCGGTACCCCACCTCGGCGGCCATGATCCCCTGCACACACGCCGACAGCGTGGAGTCCCCCGTGGTGATCGGATCGTAGAAATCGAAGGCGCGGCGCTTCTCCTCCGCGGTGAACTCCTGCCACTGCAGGAACATGGCCAGCACCGTGTCCGCCTGCTTCAGCACCTGGTGGCGGTAGATCACCAGCGGGTGGAAGTTCAGCAGCAGCGGGTACTTGGAGCGCGGCGTTGTCCAGTCCCATGGTTCCAGGGTCATGAAGTCGTTGTCCTGCGAGTACACCTGGAAGTGCTCGTCGAAGGGCAGCTGGATCCGCTCCGCAGCCGCTTCCCACAATTCCCGTTCGGCGTCGTCGACCGCCGCGTGGTTCAGTGCGGCGGCTGCCCGGAGATTGAACCGGGCCATGACGTTCGTGTAGAGGTTGTCGTTCACCACCGCGGTGTACTCGTCCGGGCCCGTCACGCCGTGGATGTGGAACAGGCCGTCCTTGCCGAAGAAGCCCAGGGAAACCCACATGCGGGCGGTCTCGATGAGCAGGTCGGCCCCCATCCCGGCCCGGAACTCCGAATCACCGCTGGCCCAGAGGTACCTGTTGGTGGCAAAGGCAATGGCCGCGGCGATGTGGAACTGCGCCGTGCCGGCGGCGTAGTAGGCGCTCGCCTCCAGGCCGTTGATGGTGCGCCAGGGGAAAAGCGCCCCGTCAACGCTCAGCTCCTTGGCGCGGATCTTGGCGTCCGGGAGCATCTCGTGCCGGAACTCCAGGACCTGGCGCGCGCCGTCGGGGTTTGAATACGTCATGTACGGCAGGAGGTAAACCTCCTGGTCCCAAAAGTAGTGCCCGTCGTAGCCCGAACCGGTGACACCCTTGGCCGGGATGCCTGCGACACCCGCCCTTGCGGTGGCCTGCGCCAGCTGGAAGAGGTTCCAGCGGATGGCCTGCTGCAGTTCCGGCTGCCCGCCCACCTGGATGTCGGAGCTGGCCCAGTAGCTGCGGTAGTGTGCCTCGCTTTCGGCGAAGATATCGCCCACCGGCTTCAGCCCGGCTTCCGCCGTGACGGCCGGGTCCTCCCCGGCTTCCGCGTCCGCAGCGCCGGGCACACCCGTCCGGGCGCCCCGGGACACGGCGTAGCTGACACTCTTTTCGAGCCGGAACGGCTCGTCGGCGGCGACCGCCAGCACGTAGCGGACGCTGCTGCCGTCCTGGTCAACGAGGGTGTCGAACGGCTGGTGGCCGGCGGACGTCCAGTGTTCGACGGCCATTCCCACCCGCTGCTTCGATTCAGCAGCCTCCCACGACAGGCGCAGCGAACCGTCGCCGCCCTCCATCTTGAGAGGCAGCAGGACCCGGCCCGCGTGCCGGCCCGACCGGCGCGGGTCGTGGGTGGAGTGGTCCTCCACTGGCTGGTCCTGCCGGTTGATGACCGACGAGGTGACGTCGGCGGAGACCGCCCGGTCGGCAGAAACCTCCAGGGAGATGCCCAGGCTGCCGCGCGTTTCGAAGCCCACAGCCCGGCGTTCCACGGTGGTCACCGCGGCGCCGGAACGGCACTGCCAGACGATGCTGCACTCGTAGATGCCGGTGGCGAAATCGACGGACCGCCGGTAGTCCAGCACTGCCGATTCGGTGAGGCTGAGCATTTCACCGTCGATGATGACCGTGAAGTTGTTGGCGTCCGGAATGTAGAGGATGCGCTGGCCCGTGCGCGCGAAACCGTAGGCATTCTCTGCGTGCTTGATGTCCCAGATCTCGTGGAACCCGTTGATAAAGCTGCCGGGCAGTTCAGCATCGGCCGATGCCCAGTGGGCACCCCGGACACCGAGGTGTCCGTTGCCGAGGGCGAAGAGCGTCTCGAGCGTCCCGGCGTCGCCGGGTGCGTGGCTCGTCTCCACGAGCCTCCAGGGATCACTGGGGAAGCGGACGCGGTCAGCGTTGATGAGTGCCATGAGTGGCGTTCCTTAGACGGTCGAAAATGGTGCTGGAAGTTCTGTCGGGCCTGCGGGGCCCGGTCGGTGTACGGGAGCTGCGGGCCTAGAGAAGTTCCTCGAGGTCGTTGACCACCAGGGTGGCGCCGGCATCGAGCAGCGTCTGCCGCCCGGCCCCACGGTCGACGCCGATGACTGAGTGGAAACTGCCGGCGCTGCCCGCCTGCACACCGGACACGGCGTCCTCGACGACGACGCACTGCTCGCTCGGCAGGTCCAGGAGCCGGGCGGCATACTCGTAGGTCGCGGGGTCCGGCTTGCCGGGCAGCCCTTCCTCAGCGGCCACGACGCCGTCCACGACCACCGGGAACCGCTCCGCCAGCCCCGCCGCACGCAGCACCGAGGGGGCGTTCCGTGAGGAGGAGACGACGGCGACCTTCAGTCCGCGGTCCAGCGCGGCTTCCAGGAAACGCACCGATCCCGCGAAGGGCTCCACCCCGGAACTGACAATGTCGTTGAAGATCCGGTTCTTCCGGTTGCCCAGGCCCTGGACCGTGATGTTGTCCGGATCGTCGTCGGCCGGGCCCTCGGGCAGCGTGATGCCACGGGACGTCAGGAAGTCCCGGACGCCGTCGAACCTCGGTTTGCCGTCGATGTGGTCAAAGTAGTCACTCTCCCGGTACCCGTCCTTTTCCGGAACGGTTTCGAGGTAGCCGTCGAACAGCTCCTGCCAGGCGCGCTCGTGGACCACGGCAGTGGGCGTGAGCACGCCGTCAAGGTCAAAAAGGATGGCGGCGGCGCCGGTCCAGCTGTTTGGCCGGCTGCCAGCGCTGGTATTCAGGGTTTTGGTCATGCTTTGTTCCGTGTCCTTTCGGGGGTCGGACAGCAATGTGTTGGGAATTACCAGGAACGTGGTCGCCGGTGACCTAAGAATGTGGTGCGCCCGCAGAAACTGCCGCTTGCTGAACCTGCAGCCTGCAGCATCTGCGTTCAGGGCAGCGGGCTTGGCGGGTTCAGTTACGGTGATTCTGCGGCGTGAACAACAGGCCGGCACATCCTGCGGACCGGGGCTGCGCTGCCCTGGCCGCCACCAGCGTCCTGCTGTTGGCGCGGCCGGCTTGGTAGGTACCGGCCGGGTTATGTCCGGCGGGTGAATTCTCGCGGTTCCGCCACATGCACCGCGGCGTTGCGGGCCAGGCGGAAGGCTTCCATGCGCGGGCGCACGATTTTTTGCCTATGTCCATGATGAGGGCGCGGGCGGTTCAGGGCAAGCCAGCGGAACATCCCCGCAGGACGGGTGGCGCAAGGATGCATGGCGCGGTCCTGCCCTTTCGAACACTCTTCGGTGATGCACTGCCAGCCGCCACCCCCGAATGGACGCCTGCCGGCCGAGTCCCGGCCGAAGAAGAGTGTAAGCGCTTGCAGTTTTACCCCGCAACTGTTTTTAATTGCGCCTCCGCCGGAACCGGGAGTCAGCCCAGGACATAGTGCCGCAGGAACGCACTGACGTCCACCATCTCCTGCTTGGACATGGCGTGGCCCATGCCCGGATATGTCCTCGCCGTGAGCCGGGTGTGCGTGTTGAGCCACTCCTCCGTGTACGCGGTTGCGTCCCCGTTGATCACGAGATCGGCCTTGTCCCTGCCCCAGAAGAACGGGGGCCGCTCGTCAAACGACTCGCTGAGCGCCAGCAGGTCGTTGTCCAGGACGAACCCGGAAAGCCCCACCACCGCCGGGAAGCCCCGGGGCCGCAGGCGCAGGAGCGTGCTCGCCATGGCCATCCCCTGCGAATAGCCCAGCAGGCTCACACTGGTGTGGAGCGACCGGACCGAGTCGATCCAGGAAAACACTGAATTGGCAGCCGTGATGACATCGGCAAAGTCGTTGGTCAGGAAATAGTCCAGCAGGAACCAGCCGTAGCCCTCAGCGATTGGCATGGGCGCGCGGAGTGCCGCACAGGTGAATTCCGCGGGGAGATAGTCGAAGAGGTTGACCATCCGGGATTCATCGGTCCCGTAGCCGTGCATCATCACCAGCAGCGGGGTGCCGGGACGCTCCTCTTGCGGCTTGGACCATACAACCGTCTCCATCCGACCAGCCTATCGAGTTGCCGAAAGCCACCCTCGCCCTGACCTGCGGATTTGATTGAAACGGGACTTACCCGGATGTAGCCTGACGCTTGACAGCATGCTTAGCAAATGACGCACGGCCAACCGTACGAACCAAGTTACGAGAAGTCCGCGAACGCAAGGAGCAAGTCATGAGAATCGGTTCCGCCATTTTCCTCATCGCCCTGGGTGCGATCCTCGCCTGGGCCATCACACCAGGCCTCATTCCCAACGTGGATCAGACCCTGATCGGCTACATCCTGATGGCCGTGGGGGTGATCGGCCTCATCGCATCCCTGGTCATGGCGTCCCCCGGCCGGAGCCGCCGCATCAGCGAGACACGCTCCGTCGTGGACCCCAACACGGGTGAAAGGATCACCCGGAATGAAAGCCGTGACAGCGGCCTCTAGTTGCGACGGTGACGTTGAACGGGCAGCGGTGAAGCCAGCAGCTTGGCCGGACCGGACCTTCGGGTCGGGTCCGGCCATTTTGGTTTTCTGTTGTTTTTTCGTTGACAAACCAACAAGAACGAAGATAAAGTCAAGTACTTGCAGATTTGTGACAGCGGTCACTGACCACAGTTACTGATCGAGGGATTACGACAGGTGCAGGAAGACGCACTGCAGAAAAATTGCAGCGCAGGAACTACGCAATGGAGGGTATGTGTTTGCCGAGGAGCGTCAGCAGCAGATCGCCGGGCTCGTTGCGGCCAGCGGCCGCGCCAGCGTGACCGATCTCGCCGAGCGCTTCCGCATCACCACCGAGACCGTCCGCCGCGACCTCGCCGCCCTGGAGTCGGCAGGCACGGTGCGCCGCGTGCACGGCGGCGCCGTGTCCGCGGACCGCTTCAGCACCACGGAGGAGAGCATCCTCGAGCGGACCATCCAGCGGCAGGCGCAGAAGCTCCGCATCGCCGAAGCCGCCCTGGGCTTCCTTCCAAAGGGCCCCTCCAGCAGCATCCTCCTCGACGCCGGTTCCACCACCGAAGTCCTCGCCGACCTCCTCGCCCGCCGCGGCGCCGCAGCTCCGGCCAAACCGGCTGATCCGTCCCGGGAACTCCTTGTCATCACACACGCCGTCCCCATTGCCGCCAAGCTCGCAAGCACACCAGGCATCGCCCTGCAGATTCTCGGCGGCCGGGTCCGCGGACTCACGCAGGCCGCGGTGGGCCAGGGCACGGTGGAAGCCGCCGGCAAGCTGCGTCCGGATATCGCTTTTGTGGGGACCAACGGCATCCATGCAAGCTTTGGCCTCAGCACACCAGATTCTGAAGAAGCCGCCGTCAAGGCTGCCTTCGTCCACTCGGCACGCCGCATCGTGGTGCTGGCCGACTCGTCCAAGCTGGATGCGGAAACGCTCGTCCAGTTCGCCTCGTTGAAAGATCTGGATACCGTGATCACTGACCGCAAACCCAGCTCGGAACTAGCTGCGGCCCTCGCCGACGCCGGCGTGGAGGTGGTAGTCGCATGATCGTCACCCTCACAGCCAACCCAAGCCTGGACCGGACGGTGGCGCTGCCCGGCCCCCTCGAACGGGGCGAAGTGCAGCGCGCAGTTTCCGTCCGACAGGAATCCGGCGGCAAGGGAGTTAATGTTTCCCGTGCCCTCGTAACCTCCGGCCTCGAAACACTTGCGGTGCTGCCCGGCGCGGAAACCGATCCCGTGCTGGCCGGCCTGCGGGAAGAAGGCGTGCCCTTCGCTTCGCTCGCCATCCACGAACCGTTGCGCACCAACGTGGCGCTGACGGAGCCGGGCGGTGTCACCACCAAAATCAACGAACCTGGCCCTGTCCTCGCCGAGGACGCACAGGAGGCGCTGATCAGCCTGCTCCTGGAACGTTCACGCGGAGCCAGCTGGGTGGTCCTGGCGGGTTCGCTTCCGCCCGGCGTCCCGGCTGACTTCTACGCCACGGTCACCCGGCGGCTGCGCAATGCCGACGCCGGGGCCGGGGTTCCGATGATTGCCGTCGACTCCTCCGGCGCACCGCTGGCAGCGGCCGTCGCCGGCGACGCAACAGAAGCAGCGTCCGGAAAACCGGACCTGCTCAAACCCAATGCCGAGGAGCTGGCCGAACTGGCCGCAGCAGCAGGATTTTCCTCGGCAAGCACGGCTGAGGAACTCGAAGCGGATCCGTATGCCGCCGCGGCGGCAGCTGCCGCCGTCGTGCGTTCCGGTGTGGGGGCCGTGTTGGCAACGCTCGGTTCAAAGGGCGCTGTCCTCGTGACGGCCGACGGCGCGTGGCTGGCCACGCACCCGCCGGTCACCGCAGTCAGTACGGTCGGCGCCGGTGACTCGTCGCTGGCCGGCTATCTGCTGGCCGCCAGCCAGGGCGCAGCCCCGGCTGACTGCCTCCGCCAGGCTGTGGCGCATGGCGCCGCTGCCGCTTCCCTGCCGGGCTCCACCGTCCCGGCAGTCCACCAAACAACCCCCGACGCCGTAACCATCACGGCTCTCCGGAAGGATTGACAGTGACTCAGCTCATCACCGCGGACCTGGTCGAGCTTGACCAGAACCTGGGCAATTCGCCCGAGGACGTGATCCGGCACCTGGCCGGCCGTGTTGCCGCCAACGGACGCGCCAGCGAAGTCGAAGGCCTCTTCACCGATGCCTTCGCCCGCGAGCAGAAGACCGCCACCGGCGTTCCCGGCGGCATCGCCATCCCGCACTGCCGCTCGGCTGCCGTGACCGAACCGACCCTTGCCATGGCACGCCTGTCCCAGCCCGTCAACTTCGGCGCCAAGGACGGTCCCGCCGACCTTATTTTCTTCATCGCTGCACCGGCCGGCGCCGACCAGGAGCACCTGAAGCTGCTGTCCAAGCTTGCCCGCTCGCTCATCAAAAAGGACTTCACCGGCGCGCTCCGCGCGGCCACGTCCCGGGAAGAAATCGTGGAGCTCGTGGACAACGCCCTGGCGGACAAGCCGAAGGCTCCCGCCTCCGAAACCGCGGCCACCGCTGCTGCCGGCGGCGCCACGGCCGGCGCTGCAACTGCCGGCGCTGCTTCCGGTGGCGCTGCTGCCGGTGGACCGCGGCGCCTCGTCGCCGTCACGGCCTGCCCCACCGGCATCGCGCACACCTACATGGCCGCGGACTCCCTCGTGGCCGCGGCCCAGGAAATGGGCGTGGACCTCCAGGTTGAGACCCAGGGCTCCTCCGGTGCCAAGCCGCTGGACCCGGCAGTCATTGCCGCAGCCGACGCCGTGATCTTCGCGGTGGACGTGGACGTGCGCGGCAAGGAGCGCTTCGCCGGCAAGCCGGTCATCAACGCGCCGGTCAAGCGCGGCATCGACGAACCCGCCAAGATGGTCCAGGAAGCACTCGACGCAGCCAACGACCCGCACGCGCGCCGCGTCCCGCACTTCGGTGCCGAAGAGCAGGCGGAAAAGGAAGCCGCCGAAAAGGGCGAGCACATTGGCCAGAAGCTGAAGAGGGCGCTGCTCACCGGTGTGAGCTACATGATCCCGTTCGTGGCCGGTGGCGGCCTCCTGATCGCTCTGGGCTTCCTGCTGGCCGGGTTCGACATCGCCCTGGGCACCAAGGCCAACGACATCCTGGCCAACAACTCCCTGGTTAACCTTCCCGACGGCAACCTCGCCCTGTACCTCGGAACCGTCTTCTTCAAGATCGGTGCCCTGTCCATGGGCTTCCTGGTTCCCGCCCTCGCCGGCTACATTGCCTACGCGATCGCCGACCGTCCGGGTATTGCACCGGGCTTCGTTGCGGGTGCTGTCTCCGGCTTCATGGGTGCCGGCTTCCTCGGCGGCATCGTCGGCGGCCTGCTCGCCGGCTACATCGCCCACCTGATCGGAACATGGTCAGTGCCCCGCTGGCTCCGTGGCCTGATGCCCGTCGTCATCATTCCGTTGCTGGCCTCCATCATCGCCTCCGGCGCGATGTTCCTGTTCCTCGGTGGACCGATTGCCGGCATCACCGTCGGGCTGAACACCTGGCTCTCGGGCATGTCCGGCGCGTCCGCCGTCGTTCTGGGCATCATCCTCGGCCTCATGATGTGCTTCGACCTCGGCGGCCCCGTCAACAAGGTGGCCTACGCCTTCGCCGTCGCCGGCCTCGGCGCCGGCAGCGCCACCAACCAGGCACCCTGGCAGATCATGGCCACCGTGATGGCCGCCGGCATGGTACCGCCGCTGGCGATGGCCCTGGCCACCGTCCTGGACAAGAAGCTCTTCAGCCTGGCCGAGCGCGAAAACGGCAAGGCCGCCTGGCTGCTGGGTGCCTCCTTCATCTCCGAGGGTGCCATTCCGTTCGCTGCGGCGGACCCGCTGCGCGTCATCCCGGCGAGCATGGTCGGCGGCGCTGTCACCGGCGCGCTCACCATGGCCTTCGGCGTCACGTCACAGGCACCCCACGGCGGCATCTTCGTGTTCTTCGCCATCGGCAACGTGCTGATGTTCATCGTGTCCATCCTGGCCGGAACCGTGGTCACGGCGCTCATCGTGGTGGCCCTCAAACGCTGGGCTGCCCGCAAGGCCGTTGATACGGTGGAGAACGTGCCCGTAACTGTCTGACCGCGCTGTCCTTCAGCACCCAAACCCACACTGCAAATGCAAGGAGCAGAAATGTCCGAACGTACCGCAACAGTCGCCAGCCGCGTAGGCCTGCACGCCCGTCCCGCCGCCATCTTCGCTGAGGCAGCAGGCGAGTTTGACCTCGACATCACCATTGCCCGCGAAGGGGAGCCTGCCGACGAGGCCATGGACGCGGCCAGCATCCTTTCCCTCATGAGCCTTGGCGCATCGCACGGCGACGTTGTGGTGCTGCGGGCCGACGGTGATGGCGCCGACGCCGCCCTCGAGCGCCTGGTCCAGATCCTGGAAACGGATCACGACGCCGAGTAGGCACCGCGCGCTTTACGGCCGGCCTTCGCAGCAGCTTCCGTCAGGGGACTGCCGCGAAGGCCGGCCGTTGCCGTTTCCGGATGGTTTTTGCCGCGGGTGCATGGCCGGGGCCCGTCATCGCACCTGATCAGCGGGCAATTGCACGTCAGTAAGCAAACTTAGTAGTTTCTTGTTTTTGATTCTTCGCCGCACTAGCTTGGAACTGTGGCCAGCCATTCGATTGACCCCGGGACTGCCGGGCTGAAGGAGGATGACAGAGTGGAAACCTTGCAGGAAAGCGTGGACGTCGAGGTACCGGTCAGCACGGCCTACAACCAGTGGACACAGTTCGAATCGTTTCCCCGTTTCATGAAGGGCGTCGAGTCCGTGGAGCAGATCGACGAGACCTCCCTCCATTTCCGCACCAGCGTGGCGGGCGTCAGGCGCGAATACGACGCACAGATCCTGGAACAGACGCCGGACCGGTGCATCGCCTGGGTCAGCAAGGACAAACCCCGCAACGCCGGCCGAGTCACGTTCGAGGACTTGGGCAAGGACCTCTGCCGCGTGAACGTGGAACTCGCATGGGAGCCCGAGAGTCTGCTGGAAAGGGCCGGTGCCGCCGCCCACGTTGATGAGCAGCAAGTGTCCTCCGACCTGGTGCGGTTCAAGGAATTCATCGAAGCCCGGGGCATCGAGACGGGCGCCTGGCGTGCCGCGGTGGACCGGGGCGAAGTAGACAGTCCGGGAGCCCACTGACTTGATCCACCCGATCGTTCCTTAATGCCTGTCGTCCCATCACGGAGGTAGCAATGCCAGGGAGGAAGAACCCCAGCGTGAAAGATCCAAAACTCTACGAAGAGCTCCGCGACGAGGGGGCCTCGAAGCAGAAGGCGGCGCGCGTCTCCAATGCGGCAGCCAACAAGGGACGCTCCGGGGTGGGCCGCAAAGGCGGCAAGTCCGGGAACTATGAGGACTGGACCGTGGATCAGCTCAAGGCCAAAGCCAAGGAAATCGGCCTCAAAGGATATTCAGGCAAGAAAAAGAGCGAACTCGTCTCCGCGCTCAGGAATTCCTAAGCGGGTGCACGTGCAGCCGCGCCGCGGGGCGCCCGCCCATTCAGGCGCCCTTACGCGCGGTCTTCGCCGTGGACTTGGCAGCGGTACTGGTCTTCGAGGCAGCGCCGGTCTTGGAGCCGGCGCCGGTCTTGGATGCGGTGCTTGCCGCCGAGGCTGTGCCGGTTTTCGACGCTGCGCTGGTCTTGGCAGCGGTACTGGCCTTGGACGCGGCACTCGTCTTGGCGGCGCCGGCAGTCTTGCTGCGGGTCCTGGCGGTACCGCTCTTGGCGGCTTCGGCGTCGGAATCCTCCGCGTCCTTTTTGGCGGTGCTGCTCCGGCTGCTGCTGCGGCCGCTGCGCTTGGCCGGACCGGAGGGTTCGTCCTCGGACGACTCGTCTTCAGAGGTGTCCTGTGCGGCCGGCCCTCCCCCGCGCTTCTTGTCGAGGCTGCGTTTCAGGGCCTCCATCAGGTCGATCACTTCCCCCTTGCCACCCTCGGCCTCGGCACCGAACGTCTCTTCGGTGTCCAGCGCGTCGCCCTTTTCCAGCTTCGCCTCGATAAGCTGCCGGAGCTGGGCCTGGTAGTCGTCGGTGAACTGCGCGGGCTCGAAGTCGGAGGCCATGGACTCCACCAGCGCGGCGGACATCTCCCGTTCCTGCGCGGAGATGCGGATGGACGTGTCCAGGGCAGGGAACGAGGCGTCCCGGACTTCATCCGCCCACAGCAGCGCCTGCAGCATCAGGACGTCGTCCCGGATCCGCAAAGCACCCAGCCGGGTCTTGTCCCGCAGCGCGAACTGCACCACGGCCACCCGCTCAGTGTCCTCCAGTGCCCTGCGCAGCAGCATGTAGGCCTTGGGCGACTTGGAATCCGGCTCCAGGTAGTAGCTCTTCTCGAACATGATGGGGTCGAGCTGTTCGGAGGGGACGAACTGCACCACTTCGATTTCGTGGCTGTTCTCCGCGGGAATGGACTTGAGCTCCTCTTTGGTGAGGATCACCGTCCGGCCGTCGTCCTCGTAGGCCTTTTCAATGTCGGAGTAGTCGACGATCTCGCTGCAGACCTCACAGCGGCGCTGGTAGCGGATGCGGCCGCCATCGGCGTTGTGCACCTGATGGAGGCTGATGTCGTGGTCCTCGGTGGCGCTGTAGACCTTCACCGGGACGTTGACCAGCCCGAACGCGATGGCGCCTTTCCAGATGGCTCTCATGGGACAAGTCAACAGCACACAACGCCGGAGGTGAAGCCCCATGGCCGGCGGTAAGGAACGCGTGCGCGTCGGCGGCCGCGAATTGACCCTGACCAACCTCGACAAAGTGATGTATCCCGCCACCGGCACCACCAAGGCGGACGTCATCGCCTATTACGCCGCTGTGGCCCCGGTGCTGATCCCCGCCGCCAGAAACCGACCGGCAACCCGCAAAAGGTGGGTGCATGGGGTAGGAACCGAAGCGCAGCCCGGCGAGATGTTTTTCCAGAAGAACCTGGACGACTCTGCCCCGGGCTGGGTGCCTCGCGCCGCCATCACGCACAAGTCCAATACCAACTACTATCCACTGGTTAATGATCCGGCCACCCTCACCTGGCTGGCGCAGATCGCCTCGCTGGAAATCCACGTGCCGCAATGGACGGTGGACTCCCACGGCAGTGCCCTGCCGCCCGACCGGCTCGTCCTGGACCTCGATCCCGGGGAAGGCGCGGGACTGCCCGAATGCGTGGAGGTGGCCAAGCTGGCCCGGACCATCCTGCAGGACGTGGGACTTGAGCCGGTTCCGGTCACCAGCGGCAGCAAGGGGATCCACCTGTACGCGGTCCTGAAAGGTACCCAGACCTCGGACGAGGTGTCAGCTTTCGCCCGTGAACTGGCGCGGGCGCTGGAGGCCGACCACCCGGACCTTGCGGTCAGTGACATGAAGAAGACCCTCAGGACGGGAAAGGTCCTGGTGGACTGGAGCCAGAACAACGCGGCGAAGACCACCATCGTTCCGTATTCGCTCCGCGGGCGCCTGCACCCCACCGTGGCGGCTCCGCGGACCTGGCGTGAGTTGAGCTCGCCGTCGCTCAAGCATCTGGACTATGAGGAAGTCATGCGCCGGGTGGCAGCCGGCAAGGACCCCTTCGCCCCGGTCAGTGCGGGCACCATCCATGCATCCCCCGAGCCTCCAAAAACGGCGGGATCGCGCGGCGGCGGGCACGCGGATCCCCGGCTGACCAAGTACCGGTCCCTGCGCGACCAAGGCAAGACGCCCGAGCCGTTCACCGCGGAAGAGCACCACGCGGCAAAAGCCAACGGCCTACCGGGGCAGGCGGGCAAGGAGATCTTCGTCATCCAGGAACACCACGCCAGCCGGCTCCACTATGACTTCCGGCTGGAGCACGAGGGCGTGCTTGTCTCCTGGGCGCTGCCTAAGGGCGTGCCGGAGTCAGGGGACAAAAACCATCTGGCGGTACAGACCGAAGACCACCCCATGGACTACGCCGATTTTGAAGGCGACATCCCCAAGGGCGAGTACGGTGCGGGCAGTGTGAGCATCTGGGACAAGGGCGTCTACGAGCTCGAGAAATGGGTCAACGGCACGGAAGTAATCGCCACGCTGACGGGCGGTGAGGGCGGCGGGCTGGGCGGCAGCAAGAGGTTCGCCCTGATCCACACGGGAAAGGGCCAGGGCGAGGAGTCACAATGGCTCATCCATCTGATGGACAGGGTTCCAGGGGCACGGAAATCGCCTGGTAGCACCAAGGTACCGGCTGGCGCCAAAGGTCCGGCGGGACCGGCCCGCACGGCGGCTTCCAGGCCGGCAGCACCCCGAAGGGATACCCTCCAGGAGGACCCGGCCCCCATGCTGGCCTCGGCGGGCACCCCGGCGGACCTGCACGGCAGCGACTGGCTCTTCGAACTCAAATGGGACGGGATCCGTGCGCTCGTGGTGGCGGACGGCGACCGCATCCGGCTCCTGAGCCGCAACGGCAATGACATGTCGGCCAGCTATCCCGAATTCACGGACCGGAGCTGCTGGCCACCGCAGGACTTCATCGCGGACGGCGAGATTATCGCCGTCGGGCCTTCCGGCACGCCCGACTTCGGGCTCCTGCAGGGAAGGATGAAACTGACCAGGCCGGGCGACGTGAAACGTGCCCGTGCCGCCATCCCGGTCCGGATGATGCTCTTTGACCTGCTCGCCGACGGCGGCGACGACCTGCGCAGGCTTTCCCTACGGAAACGGCGGGAACGCCTCGCTGACTTTTTCAAGCCCGCGGACTGCCCGGTGGAACTCTCGGAGACCCTGGATGACAGGGTGGAACACATCCTGGAGAGCGCCCGCGAGCTCGGCCTGGAAGGCGTGATGGCCAAGCGGGCGGACAGCCGCTACGTCAGCGGGCAGCGGACCCACACGTGGATCAAGCTCAAGATCGAGAAGACCCAGGAAGTGGTGGTGGGCGGCTGGCGCGCCGGCAGGGGCGACAGGTCCAACACCGTGGGCTCCCTCCTGGTCGGCATTCCGGAGGGCAAAGCGCTGCGGTATGTGGGCCGCGTGGGAAGCGGTTTCAGCATGGGTGAACTGGAGGAACTGCGGAAAAAGATGGAGGGGCTGGCCCGGAAGACGTCGCCGTTCGATGACGTTCCCTCGGCGGACGCGGCAGACGCGCGCTGGGTGAACCCCGCCCTGGTGGGTGAGGTGACCTTCGGTGAATGGACCGGAAGCGGCAAGCTCCGCCATCCGGTGTGGCGCGGCTGGCGGCTGGACAAGGAACCGGCGGAGGTCGTGATGGAATCCCCGCAACTATGATGGCACAGTCCTGCCAGCCACACAGAACAGCCTGGTGGCGCCCGATATTGGGCGCTGCCAGGCTGTCTGGTGTTTTCAGCTGGTCAGGACGAGTGGGGCATTTGCGGACGGCTGGTCCGGTGGATTGCCGTCACAGCGGCACCCTGTCCAAGGCGGCCGGGGCTTGCGCCGTGTTCCTTGGGGTGGCGCCGTTTGCCGTTGCCGTCCGGCCACTGCTTCGCCCCACCCATTGCCGTGGTCACGGCCAAGGTCTCGGGAGTGGGCAGCGGCGGCGTGTCCATCGATTCCGCCAGATGCGCAGCGACATCCGGCTTGATGCTGCTTCCGTTGTGGGAGTCGCCCATTTGTTCTTCCTTTCCGCGATGAAATGGAATGTCCCCATATGAGATCCGTGATTCCGCCGGTACCGGATGGCAAGGAAGCCCTGCTCCAGCGAAGAAGCAGTGCGAAGCCAGAAAACCTGAACAGGCGGAGTTGATTGCGGCGGCGAATGCCGGAGCCGGCACTACTCAAAGATCAGTGTTCCCATGGGTCCACCTTAGGCAGAATCACGCCGTCCGGGAAGAGACTTCTTTAGTCGTCGGCCCCGGTCCGGAAGGATCCTTCCCAGACCGCCCTGGACCCTGATTCCCCGATCAGCGCCACGGCGGTTACTGCGCCGCCGCAGAGCACCAAGGCGACCACCACGGCGACAATCCCCGCGATGCGGGACCCGGCGGCACCCATTCGCCTCCGCATCCCCTCTGCCTGCGTGGTGCCGTAGCGGAACCACAGCCACTGGGCCAGGGCCACGAGGAACACGCCCACCACCCACGGCAGGAGCGTCCCGGCAAGCTGCATATGGGCATTGATCCGCGGGGTGGGATCAACGCGGTCCAGGAGCCACGCGCCGGCAGCGGCGGTGACCGGCACCAGGACCAGCGCCAACAGGCCAATAAGCGGCGTAACGATTCCCAAACGCCGTCGGGCCGCGGGCCAGAGAAGGCTGAGCAGCGTGCAAAGGGCCGCCAACGGAACGAAGACCACCGTTGCGTGGACGAGCAACACATGCATCGGCAGACCGCTGATCTCGTAGTCCATGGCGAACACCCTGTCTGGAAGTGATGAACTGTCTGGAAGTTATGACCTAACCAATCAGACGAGCACCGCGGTTGAACGGTTCAATCAGCACCCGTCCGTTGCTCATTTCCCTTGCCGGCAGGCCCGGAATCGGCACAAAATCGGGCCCGTACAGCCCCGTTCCAGAAAAAGGTTTGATAACGATCGCCGGCGATGCGGAAAATCCGCGGAATGGCGGGGCCAGATCGGCCAAAACAAATCTGACTTTCGGTCAGTTCCACCCCCCGAAACCGGGCGATCATACGGCACCCAACTCTCGATTTCCATGGAAATCCCGTAAAATTGAAGGCCTGCCCGGAGCGGGGCAGCTATAAGTCGCAAGCAAATGACCTCCACAGGAGTTGCCCAAATGCCCACAGACCGAAGCACGACCGA
Organism: Arthrobacter globiformis NBRC 12137; assembly: GCF_000238915.1. GTDB lineage: Bacteria > Actinomycetota > Actinomycetes > Actinomycetales > Micrococcaceae > Arthrobacter > Arthrobacter globiformis. The sequence continues at coordinate 120,368 of NZ_BAEG01000027.1, forward strand.
CTCTTCAGCAGGCGCCAGGAACGCCAGCGGAACCAACCAGGCCGCACCCCAGGGTGCGAAGAAACCAAAGCTGCTCGCGCGGCGCCGGCTCAAGGTATCCGACGTTAACGTCGTCGACCAGCCCATGCTCAAGAAGGCCCTCGGCGGCACGATCGTGGGCAACACCATGGAGTGGTACGACGTCGGCGTGTTCGGCTACCTCATCACCACCATGGGGCCTGTGTTCCTGCCGGAAGCCGACAAGAGCGTGCAGACCCTGTTCCTCCTGGGCACGTTCGCTGCCACCTTCATCGCGCGCCCGCTCGGCGGCGTCGTGTTCGGCTGGCTGGGCGATAAGGTCGGCCGGCAGAAGGTCCTCGCGGCCACGCTGATGCTGATGGCGGCGAGCACCTTCGCCGTCGGCCTGCTGCCCGGCTACGCGCAGATCGGCATGTGGGCAGCCGCCCTCCTGGTGGTGCTCAAGCTCGTGCAGGGCTTCTCCACCGGCGGCGAATACGCCGGCGCCACCACCTTTGTCAGCGAGTACTCCCCTGACAAGCGCCGCGGCTTCTTCGCCAGCTTCCTGGACATGGGCAGCTACCTCGGCTTCGCTCTGGGCGCCGCGCTGGTGTCTGTGCTGCAGCTGACCCTGGGCCAGGCCGCCATGGAGGACTGGGGCTGGCGCCTGCCCTTCCTGATCGCGGGTCCCCTGGGCCTGATCGCCGTGTACTTCCGGAGCAAGATTGAGGAGTCGCCCCAGTTCCAGGCCACCCTGGACGCCCAGGAGGAACTCGCCAAGGATGCTGCCGCCGGTGATGAGGCTGCCGCAAAGGGGCCCATCGGCATCGTCAAGGCTTACTGGCGCTCGATCATCGTGGCCATGATCCTCGTGGCAGCGGCCAACACCGCCGGCTACGCGCTGACGTCCTACATGCCCACCTACCTCACCGAGTCCAAGGGTTACGACCCCGTCCACGGCACGCTGCTCACCATCCCTGTGCTCGTGGTCATGAGCCTCTGCATTCCGCTGACCGGCAAGCTCTCTGACCGCATCGGCCGCCGCCCGGTTCTCTGGATCGGTGCCGTCAGCACCGTGGTCCTGGCCGCCCCGGCGTTCATGCTGATCGGCATAGGCAGCATCTGGTCAACCCTGGCCGGCCTGTCGCTGATCGCGTTCCCCGTGACTTTCTACGTTGCGAACCTCGCCTCCGCGCTGCCGGCGCAGTTCCCCACTGCCAGCCGCTACGGCGCCATGGGCATTGCCTACAACTTCTCTGTGGCAATCTTCGGCGGCACGACGCCGTTCATCGTGGATGCCCTCATCAACGCCACCGGCAACGACATGATGCCTGCCTACTACCTGATGGCCACCTCGGCTGTTGGTGCCGCGGCCATCTACTTCCTCAAGGAATCCGCCCAGCGCCCGCTGCCCGGCTCCATGCCCAGCGTGGACACCGCGGCGGAGGCCCGTGAACTGGTGGCCACCCAGGACGAGAACCCGCTGATCGATCTCGACGAACTGCCGTTCGACGCCATCGACGAAGTCGACCGGGACCTGGACAAGGACCTCGACGACGAACTCAACAAGGTGCCCGCCCGCGCCTGATGCAGGCTGTTGGCACTGAAAGCTGACGCGACTGAAGGCCCGTCCGGGCCGCCCTCTCCAAGGGCATACCGGGCGGGCCTTCGCGCTGCCATCTCGACAGCGCTGACCCAGTTGACCCCCCGTTGAACCGCCCCTGTTGCCTGCCTCACTTTGTGACGCAGCCCGCGGTGAGATCTTTGCGGCGGTGTTACCTTCGTAGGGTGAAAGGGGTCGTGCCGGTGCAGTCTGTAGTGCACCACCTGCGGCAGCTCCACAGCCTGGGCCCCGCCAACAACGACCACCTCTCCGCATGGCGTGTGGCCATCAGCGTGGCCGTCCCCTCCCTCGTCCTTTTGCTCGCCGGCCGGCCGGAGCTCACCATTTACGCCGTGTTCGGAGCGCTTACCGGCATGTACGGCCGCTCGGAGCCGCACCAGCTCCGGCTCAAGCACCAGCTCCAGGCGGCGCTGGTCCTGCTCTCGGGCGTGACCGTGGGCGTGTTCCTTTCGGTCAACGGCCTGCATTCATGGTGGCTCGTTGGCATCGAAGCCCTTCTGGCCGGCGTTGGATCCGTCTATTCGGACAAGGTCCATCTCCGGCCCAACGGCCCCTTCTTCGGGATCCTTGCCCTGGGCGCCTGCGCATCCGTTCCCACCGCCGTACCTTGGTACGTTGCGCTGCTCATCGCTGCCGCGGCCGCCGCTTTCTCCCTGCTCGTGGGATTCGGCGGCTGGGTCCGGGGCAGGGCATGGCGCCGCGGCGCAGCGCGGCCGTCCGCCCGGCTGCGGGGAGCACTGCGCCGCCGGACTGCCCTGCACGCCGCCCGCTATGTGCTGGCCGTCGGCGCCGCCGGTGCCATCGGCGTCCTGACCGGAAGCGGCCACCCGCATTGGGCGATGGCTGCGGCGGCGGTTCCCCTCGCCGGCGCGGACCTGCCCAGCAGCGTCCACCGTGGCATCCACAGGATCATGGGGACGTTCCTCGGGCTGGTGCTGGTCGCCGTCGTACTTCTGCCTGGGCCATGGGCCCCGCTGCACTTCTTCCCGGGCGCGGAGGCTGCGGTGCTGGCGCTGCTGGTGATCGTCTTCCAGTTCGGCACCGAGCTGTTCATGACCCGGCACTACGGGCTGGCGATGGTCTGGTTCACTCCGGTGATCCTGCTGATGACGCAGCTTGCGGCGCCGGCGGACCCGCAAGTGCTCATCGTCGAACGCGCCGTCGAAACCGTGGTGGGGGCCGGCACCGGAATCCTCGTGGTGCTCCTTATCCGCTCGCGGCGGAACCGACGCCAGGCTCCTGCGGCCGGCGCGGCGGCCCGGCCGTAAACCTGTCCGGCACCACGCGGACGACGGCGGCCAGCACCTTGTAGCGCTTGGTCGGGATGGAAACAGCCTTTCCGCGCTCATTGTCCGCCAGCGCTTCGCGGACCACGCGCCCCGGCCGCAGCCACGTCCAGCCCGGGGACACGGACTTGTCCATCCCCATCCGGTCATGGAACTCGGTGTGGACAAATCCGGGGCAGACGGCGGTCACCTTAACGCCGCGAGGCGAGTAGGCAAGGTTCGCCCAGCGGCTGAAGCTGAGCTGCCAGGCCTTCGCCGCCGAGTAGGAACCGCGGGGAAGGAAAGCCGCCACACTGGCCACGTTGATGATCCGGCCGGAACCGCGGGCCAGCATGCCCTGCAGGGCGGCGTGGCTGAGCTCCATAGCCGTCTGCACATGGAGCTTCAGGTGCTTCCGCTCGTCCTCGATCGGGTTCTCGTCAAAGTTGTGCAGCAGCCCGATTCCGGCGTTGTTCACCAGCACGTCCACCGGCCGTGACGGGTCTGAAAGGCGTCCGACGACGGCGGCCACGCCGCCGTCGTCGGTCAGGTCCGCGGTCAGCACCTCCGCCGTTGTTCCGTACCGCCGCCGCAGCTCGTCCGCTGTGGCCTGCAGCCGTGCCGTATCGCGCGCCACGAGCACCAGGTTGTTTCCCTTTTCGGCGAGCTGGCGGGCAAATTCGGCGCCAAGTCCCGCGGTGGCGCCGGTGACGAGGGCTGTGGGTCTGGCGGTATTCGGCGTCATGCCACCAGCCTAGCCCCGCAGCACCGATGAATCAGCCGTGCCCGACGGCGGAGCTCAGGCGAATGTGGCCAGCGGATTCGCGAGCCGTCCCGCCTTCTGCAGGCCCCCGGACGGGTCAGCCAGGTCCAGCATCTGCTGGTTGTTGCGCAGCTGCAGCCGGTTCAGGCAGGAGAGTTCGAAGTCCGGGGCGAACAGATCGTGGCGGGCAAACTGGTCCGCGAGTTCCGGGTGCTCCGCCTGGTAGCCGCGAACCGCTGCCGCCGCGGTACGCCAGAACTCCTCGCCGCCGAGCACGCCATCCTCCTCCAGGAGGGCGGCGAGGAAGCGGAAGATGCAGTCGAACACGTCGGTGAAGATGGACAGGACCTTGTCGCCGTCGGGAATGTCCACCTTGATCCGGGACACCGCTTCGGGCAGGTCAAGCCTGTCCCCCATCACCACGATCTCCTCCGCGATGTCCTTCATGACGGCGCGGACCGGCACGCCGTTCTCGAGGACCAGGATCACGTTCTCGCCATGGGGCATGAAGGCCAGCTCGTAGCGGTACAGGCAGTGCACCAGCGGGACGAGGTACGCCTCGAAGTACTGCCGCAGCCACGCGCCCGGCTCCATCCCGGACTGCTCGATCAGCGCGGACACCATGGGCTTGCCCGCGGCGTCGACGTGCAGGAGGGAGGCCATGGTGGCCAGCTGCTGGCCGTCCTTGAGCAGCGGCAACGGACTTTCCCGCCACAGCGCGGAGAGCATCTTCCGGTACGGCGACTCCTTCGCAGCGGCTGCCTCGTAGTAGCCGTTGTGGTAGCCGATGGCCGCCACTTCACGGATCATGGCAAGCCCCCGGCCCTGGAGTGCCTCGTCACCGGCGATCAGGTCCTGGAGCCAGTCGTTGATCGCCGGCGTTGCCTTCATGTACTGCGGTGACAGCCCGCGCATGAACCCCATGTTGAGCACGGACATGGCCGTTTTGACGTACGTTTTCCCCGGCGCGGTGCTATTGAAGAACGTGCGGATGGACTGCTGGGCCTGGTACCTGTCAGCCCCGATTCCGAGGTGGACAATGTGCCGCTGGGCGATTTCGGCGGCAAACGTGACCGTCAGCTTGTTCTCCCACTGCCACGGATGCACCGGCATCAGGAAGTACTGGGCAGGGTCCAGGCCACGGGCGCCGAGTTCGGCGTCAAAGAAGGCCAAGGCGCCTGCCCCCAGTTCCGCTTCCAGGTGCGCGGCGTAGTCCAGCCCTTCGCTGGATGTGAAGACCGCCTTGCTGCGGTGCACCGCGATCCATTCCAGCTGCACCGGGGCTGCTGCCTCCGGGGCAAAGGCGCGGTAGTCACCGATTCCGAACCCCAGCCGCCCGTTGTTGGCCACAAAGCACGGGTGCCCCTCGGTCATGCTGCGTTCAATCGTCTGGAAGTCCGTGGCTGCGTCCGCCCCGCGGGTCACGCCGGCTGCCAGTTCGGCCGACGACGGCTGGCCCATCCACTGCTTGAACGCATGGCTGGAGAGGGTGCTGCTGATCTCCTCGAGGTAAATGGGCAGCATTTCCTGGCGGATGCCCAAGGTTCCGGAGAGTTCAGTAATGAAGCGCAGCGCATCCAGCGGGGCGTCCTGGCCGTCGCGGCGGCAGGTAATCGAAGCCGCGTCGACGGACCAGTGGTCCATCTGCAGGATCCGGGCGGAGAAGCGGTATTCAGCGGTGCCGTCGTCACTGCGGACCCGGTACCCGCCGTCGCCGTTTCCGGTCGGTTCCGGGACGAGGATCCGCTCGTGCGAGAACTCGGCGAGCGCTTTGCGGATCAGGTGCCGGTTGGCAGCGGCCCAGCGTTCCGGCGTGAGGTGGGAAGCCGCATTGCCGGCGGTCAGGACAGATTCAAATTCAAGGGTGGTCACAGTGATGCTTCCTGCGTTGATTGGCGTGTCGGGGTCAAGGAACGGGCGGCACGCGCAGCGTGGAATGACTCGCGTGTACAAAAGCTCAGGAGTGCCTGCTTGTCCGGCAGGGTCACCTCGCCGGCAGGCTCAAAGCCCAGCCGGGCGTTGAGGACGTGGATCTTCGTGTTGCGGGCGTCGGGCTCCACCACCACGCGCTCCACACCGGGTTTTTGGAAGAGCCGGTCCAGGACCGACTCCATGACGTCGGCAGTGAACCCCGGACGCGGCATTCCCTGCGGCGGGGCGACCAGCAGGTGCATGCCGATATCACCCGGCTGGACGGCGTAGACGCTGCTGAGCGGCGACGATGCCGGCAGGTACTCCTCCATCATGAAGGCCGGGACGCCGTCGTCGATCCCCAGCAGCGCGTGGTGGTGTCCGCTGGACTGGATCTTGGAATATTCCTCCACCACGTCCTCGACTGACGCGTTCAGCATCCCCCAGAAGGAGGCGTACGGGCGGGTGACCCAGCTGTGGAGGAGCGGCGCGTCGGCTGCGGCGTCAAGGCAGCGGAAGGTGAAGCTCATGCGGGCACCTCCGCGTCCGCAGCCAGTCCGGCGGCGTCCGCCGGCGCAAGCACGGCGGGCGCTCCGAACTCCTGGAAGGCAATGCTGCGCTCCACCGGATAGACCTCGCGGCCCAGGATGTCCCGGAGGATGCAGGAGTTGCGGTACGCGGCCATGCCGAGGTCCGGCGTGACGAAGCCGTGGGTGTGGAGTTCGGCGTTCTGCACGAAGATTTCGCCGGGTTCGACGCCGGTGCTGTAGTTGCGCTGGACGGCGAACCTTCCGGCGCTGTCGCGGGCAATGCGGTCCTGCACGCCGGCAAGGAACGCCGGCTCGCGGTAGGCGTATCCGGTGGCAAGCACCACGGCTTCGGTGTCCAGCGAATAGTCCGCGCCCTGCTCCCCGTGGGACAGCTCCAGGGTGTGGGAACCGGTGGAGGCGTTCCAGTCCGCACCGGTCACGGTGGAATGCGTGAGCAGCCGGGTGTCCACCATGCCGGAGAGGCTCTTGGTGTACAGGAGGTCGTAGATGGCATCGATGAGCTCGGAGTTGATGCCCTTGTACAGGTTTTTCTGGCTCTTGATGAGGCCGTCGCGCTGTTCCTGCGGGAGCCCGTGGAAGTAGTCCACGTACTCCGGCGACGTCATTTCCAGGGTGAGCTTGGTGTACTCCAGCGGGAAGAACCTTCCCGAGCGGGTGACCCAGTTGAGCTGGTACCCGTGCACGTCGATGTCCTGAAGCAGCTCGTAGTAGATCTCCGCCGCGCTCTGTCCGCTGCCGACGATGGTGATGCTCCGCCGCTGCTGGAGTTCGCTTTTCCGCGCCAGGTATTCCGCGTTGTGGAGGACCGGTCCCCCGGCAGCCAGAATGCCGCGGCATGCTTCGGGAACATAGGGCGATGTTCCGGTGCCGAGCACCAGCCGGCGCGCACGAAGCACCTCCGGCCCGGCCGGGCCGTCCACCGAAAGTGTGTACACGCCGCCGTCGTACGTCACGTCGGTGACGTCCGCGCCGAACCGGACCGACGGCAGTTGGCCGGCCACCCACTGGCAGTACTGGTTGTACTCGGCCCGCAGCGGGTAGAAGTTTTCGCGGATGTAGAAGCGGTAGAGCCGGCCGGTCTGCTTGAGGAAGTTCAGGAAGGAGTACGGTGATGTCGGATCCGCCAGGGTCACGAGATCCGCCATGAACGGCACCTGCAGGTGGGCCGGCTCCAGCATCATGCCGGGGTGCCAGTCGAAGGATTCCCGCCGTTCCAGGAACACGCCGTCCAGGCCCTCGATCGGTTCGCTCAGCGCGGCGAGGCCCAGGTTGAAGGGGCCGACGCCGATGCCGGCGAAATCGTAAACGTGGCCTGCGCCTGAGGTACTGAAAGATGCCGTGCTCATGCGTGTGCCTCCGTCCGTGCGGCCGAGCCGGCAGCGAGCAGGCTCTCGCCCGAGCTTCGAAGCAGGGCAATGATCTCGCCGATATCCTCGAGCGTTGCCTCGGCGTTGAGGAGCGTGAATTTCAGGTAGTGCCGGCCGGCGACCTTGGTGCCGGCCACGACGGCCTGGCCGGACGCGAACACGGCCGAGCGGATCGCCGGGTTCAGCTCATCGGCCGCGTCCTCGGATAGCCGCGTCCCGTCCGCCGTGAGCGGCCGGTACCGGAAGACCAGCGTGCTCAGCTGCGGCTCGGCCGCCAGCTCGAAGTCGTCGTTCGCTGCGAGAACGGAGCCCACACGGGCCGCCAGGTCGATCGCCTCGTCGAGCAGCGCACCCACGGCACCGGCGCCCATGATGCGGAGCGTCAGCCACAGCTTGAGGGCGTCGAACCGGCGAGTGGTCTGGATGCTCTTGTCCACCTGGTTCGGGATCTCGGCGCGGGCCGCGGTTTCCGGGTTCAGGTAGTCGGCGTAGTAGGTGACGTGGCGCAGCATGGCGCCCTCGCGCACCAGCAGCGCGCTGGAACTGACGGGCTGGAAGAACGTCTTGTGGAAGTCCACCGTGACGGAGTCCGCCAGCCTGATGCCTTCCAGAAGATGGCGGTGGCGGTTGGAAACCATGAGTCCGCCGCCGTAGGCAGCGTCAACGTGGAACCATGCACCGTAGGCTCCGGCGAGGGCGGCCAGTTCCGCCAGCGGATCCACTGCGCCGAAGTCCGTGGTCCCGGCCGTACCCACAACCGCCATGGGAACCAGGCCGTCGTTGTGGGCCGTGGCCAGGGCGGTGGCCAGGGCGGCCGGATCCATGCGGTGGTCGGGCGCACAGGCGACGGACACGACGGCGTCGAACCCCAGTCCCAGCATGGACGCCGACTTCTGGATGCTGAAGTGGCTGTCCACCGAAGTGAAGATCCGCAGCTTCTCCAGCAGCAGCGGCAGACGCAGCCCCTCGTTGGCCGGATCCTGCCGCAGCCGGGCCACCGCGTGGTTGCGGGCAATGAGCAGCGCCTGCAGGTTGGACTGGCTGCCGCCGGACGTGAACACGCCGTCGGCTGTGCCTCCCAGGCCGAGCCGCTCGGCGGTCCAGTCGATGAGGCGGCGCTCGATCATGGTGGCGCCTGCGCTCTGGTCCCACGTGTCCATCGACGAATTCACGGCCGACAGCACTGCCTCGCCCACGAGGGCGGGAATGACCACGGGGCAGTTCAGGTGCGCGGCGTACTTTGCGTCATGGAAGTACACGGCGTCGCGCAGGTAGGTGTGCTGCAGCTCCTCGAGGGCTGCCGCCGTGTCCGGCAGCGGCCGCTCCAGGTCCACTGCTTCGACGCGGCGCTTCATCTCGGCCGGGCCGACGCCGGTGAACGGCTTCGAGGTGCGCTCGAGTTTGGTGGCCACGGCGTTGACGCCCTGCAGCACCTGGGCCACGTAGCGCGGCGCATTCCGGGCGTTGAACAGCTGGTTGCTGGCCGCGAGCGCGAGTTCCACGCCGGACCCGAAATCCAGGCCGGAAGTGCCTTGGGCAGACGTGTGTTGGGCATGCGGGCCAGTTCCGGCATCGAAGTCCACGCGTGGTTCCTCCACGTCGGGCAGCAGCGTCATAGGTCATCCTTTTTTCGGCGTGATATGCATCAGGCACCAGCTACGGGCGCCAAGCAAGGCAAGCCTTACTTAGGACAGCCTTTTAGTCAAACTTATGTGATGTATTTCTGGGAACCGCGCAGATCCGCGGTTTTTCCCCGTTATTCGGGGTCATTGACTTTCGCCGCCCAGCCGAAACGCACATAATGCCCGCCTGGCGGGCGGGACGCCCTCCCGGGACACGGTGGGACGGGCGGAGTAGAGTTTCTGCACGAGGCGCCGACCGCAGCAGGAAGCAGGGGGAACATGTCCGGCTACGAGCAGGATCCGATAAATTTTCGGGAAGTGGATTCGCAGGGCAATCCCACCGCATACGGTCCCGGCGCCGGGCAGCCCGGAATGCAACGGAGCCGGCTGTCCGTGAACCCATTCATCGTTGCGCTGTGGGTGATCGAGGCGATCCTGCTGGTGTCACCATTCGGAGTCTTCACACTGGCCCAGGAGTCACTGAACTCCGGTACCCAGCCGCAGGTCATGCCCGTGAGCTACATGTGGATCACGTTCGCGCCGCAGATGCTTTTCGCCGGCCTCGCTGGATTCCTCGGCCTGCTTTTCTGGCACGCAGCGCAATGGCAACGCAACCGCGCCAAGCAGCCCCCGCCGTCGTAATCCCACCCAGCGCGAACGCACACTTAAGCCCCACAGCGCGGGCGCGCCTACCCGGCGGCGGCCTCGCTTGCGACCGGGTCCGCCGGAGCGGCGCCCGGGCGGGACGGGCGAAGGCGGCGCCGCCTGAGTTCCTCACTGACCTGGACATACCAGAAGCGGGCGCCGAAGGCAGGGCTGGGCGTGTCCAAATGCCGGTACAGCCCGTCCGCCAGCCGGGCCAGCTCCGCGTCCGGCACCGCAGCGAGGGTTGCGGCCGGGTCCACGGCCCCGCCCAGGCGTCCCTCCAGGTGGCGGCGCAGCTCCTCATCCGTCATGGCACGGTCGTCTGTCACGGCACGTTCGCTCATCGCCGGATCAGTCAAGATTTCGTCAGTCATCGCACGGCACCCCCGGGACCAGGCAGGTGGGCACACGGAGGCCGGAAGTGGCGTGCCAGGGGTGTTCGACCCGCACCGGCACCACGCAGTTGTGATTCAAAGAGATCCCCAAAAGAGAGTCCAAGGGCCAACTGCATAGCCTTGCCCGATCGTACGGAAATGCCCCGCAGCTCACAAGTGCCGCGGGGACGCAGGGACGGCGGGGACGCGCCGGTTTGGGACGTGCGTCAGGTACCGAGAAGCTTGGGTGCGGCCGCCTCCGGCCAGTCGATGCACTGCGTGTACACCTCGTGTTTGCGCAGGTAGCGGGCGGTAAACGGGCAATGCGGAATGATCCGCTTACCCGACGCCACAACATCGTCGAGGGCAAAGTGGATGAGCACCTTGGCCAGGCCGTGGCCCTGGAACTGCTCGGACGTCTGGGTGTGGATGAAATCCACGTGCCCAGGCTTGTCTTCGAACCTGACCTCCACCGCCAGCTTTCCCCCCACGTGCAGTTCGTAGCGGTGGAGCTCATCGTTCCGGAACGTGGTGACGTCCGGGGTGAAATGGTCCTCGGTGGCTGCCGTGTTCTCCGTCATGGTTCGACATTGGCACTTAATGCCTGTGCTGGCAATGGTCGAGCGCCGCGGGCGGGAACGCGCCCCAGCAGCAGCACAGCCATCGCAAAGCAGGCGGCACCGCCGCCAAGGAGTCCCAGCGTCAGGCCGTTGACGGCGGCGTCAGCCACCGGGACAAAAACGACAACGACGGCGGTCACCACGGCGGCCGGTGCCCGGCCGCGTGAGTGCATGGCCGGCGTCGGCCGTTCCTCAAGCCGACCGAACAGGAGAACCGCGGGCAGCAGGAGGAGGACCACGCCGAAGAAAACGAGCGGGCGGGACCACCACCATCCGGCGGTACCCGAGGCGGGCTTGGGAAAGTCGGTCAGCAGGAGCAGCCCGGTCATGGCGGCCAGCAGCGGCAGGTGCCAGAGATAGACCGTCATGGCATGGCGGCCCGCAACAGCCACCACTGCACGGATCCACCGCACGGCGGCGAGTGCGCTTAGCAGGGGTCGGGTGAGCTGCAGCACCGCCGCCTGCGAAACACCCAGCAGGACCAGGCTGAGGTTGGGCGGATTAAGGTTCACCAGCATGTTGTCCCGGTACAGGCCCAGCACCACCAGGACAACCATCACCAGGTTGCAGGCTGCGATCAGCCCCACCAGCTGCGAGCCCCTCCACCGGTCCAGCCAGCCGTCGGCCATGAAGAACCCGAGTTGCTGCACGGCGCACCAGACGAAGACCATGTTGATGTAAGCGACCGTCGGGAAAGCGCCGCGGAAGCAGTCCACCGTCACCACGAGCGCCACCAGTCCCAGGAGCGTCAGCCACGGGGCACGCCGGTGCAGCTGCACCAGGAGCGGAATGTTCAGCTGGGCCGCCAGATAGGCAGCGAGGAACCACAGCGGCATCCCGGCTCCACTGGCCAGCAGCTGCACCACCTGCGGATCCACACCGGCCAGCAGCGCACCCCACAGGCCAACAAACATTGCCGCCAGCAGGGCCGCCGCCGGGCGGACCAGGCGCAGCAGCCGGGACTGGACGAACTCAAGGCCGCTGCCGCCGCGTGCCTGCATGCGCCGCCAGGATTGAATCCCGGTGATGCCCCCGGCCACAAAAAACAGCGGCATCACCATGAAGACCCAAATGACCGGCTCGAACCAGTCCTGCTCGGCCAGGGTGTTTTCGGTGGTGACGGTGCCGTCGGGATGCAGTACCGGGCTGGTCATCATGCAGTGCCCCACCACCACAAGGGCGAGGCAAACGAAGCGCGCGAGATCGATGGCCAGGTCGCGGGCGGTCCCGGCCATGTCCCTTCCTGCCGCTGGCTCCGTGGAATTCTTCATGGCGCCCCACTGGAACTCGCTTACGTCGTTGTGGTTTCCATTGTGCGCCAACTTCCCCCACATGTGGCGGCATGGAGTCCTTGTCCACTTATTGGCCCCTAAGGCCCCCGAACTCGCGAGACGTGTACAACAACTCCCGCGGGACGCGCTCAGTAGCTGCCGGAGCGCACCGGCATGACACTGGCAGAGCCCGCCAGGTCCGGGGCCTCCCGGGCCACGGCCTCCTCGACGTACTCAAGCGCCGCCGGCGCCAGCCCGTCATACAGTCGGACCAGGACCTCGCGCGCTTCGGTGCGTGGCCAGGCCTCCGGCAGCAGTTCGGCAGGAAGGTCCGGGTCGCTCCAGGGGAAGGCCCGCCAGGCATCCATCAGCTCGGTCCGCACCCGCAGGGCCTCCGCCGGCGTCACAGTGCCTGCGTCGAGGCGCTCCCGCCACGGGGCAAACCTGTCGATGAAGGGCTGATACTGCGCCCTGAACTCCTGCGGCGACCAGGCATCGATGAACCTCTTGCCGCGGAGTGTTGAATCGGCGGTTCGAAATATGGCGAAATCGTCAACGCCGAAGGCCTTGCACGTGCTTTCGAGTTCCTCCGAGTGGTCCCGGGGCGAGACCCACACCGCCCCGAACAGCGGCGCAAAGCCGCGCCACCGCAGCCGCGACCGGAACAGTTCGCGGACATCCCGGGACGTCTCAGGGATGGAAAATGCGATAACCGTCCAGCTGCCGTCCCAGGGACGCGACTGCTCACCGAACACCGAAACCTGCGCCAGTCCGGAGCGCACACGCTTTCGCGCACCCTCGGTGATGCGGTAGCGGGACGACCGGCCGGCGCTTGACTGCTCCAGCACACCCCGGGAGGCGAGGCGGCTGAGGGCCGTGGCCGACGCTGAAGCCGTGATGCCCAGATCCGCTGCCAGCGCGCCGATCAGCCGGGAAGGCAGCCACGCATCGCTGTTGACCCAGTAGTCAACCAGCAACGTCATCAGCTGGTGCTGGCTCGAGGGCCCCTTCAACGGCCGCGGAAAATCAATGGCCATGTCCGGATCCATGCCGGGGCCGGGGACACGAAGCTTGCTCATCACGCCTCCATCATGCCAGCAGCGCATCCCGCACTTATTTTGCATGTTTATTGACGAGCGCAGAATCAAGTGCATACTATTGACCAACGCGTGATGGAGGCCACAGCCGACCCCGCCACGCGGCTCAGCATGCGAGCCCCAGAAATCTTTCCTTCCCTTGCCTCAGTAGGAGATCCGCAATGACCGCTGGTCCCATCGATCCGCCGACGCCGTTGACGCCGTCCGCGGAACAGGTCACACCCGCTTCCCATCAGGGAACCAAGCATGCACGCCGTGCCGCCGTTGCCAGTTTCATCGGCAGCACCCTTGAGTACTACGACTTCTTCATCTACGGGTCGGCGTCCGCGCTGATCTTCAACAAAATCTTCTTCCCTGGGATCGATCCCGCCTTGGGCACCATCCTGTCCATGGCCACCATCGGCATCGGCTACGTTGTCCGCCCGCTGGCCGCGAGCGTGATCGGGCACTACGGCGACCGCATCGGCCGCCGCCAGATGCTGGTGCTCACGCTCGTGGTGATGGGCGTGGCAACCTTCCTGATCGGCTGCCTGCCGCCCACCGCTGCCATTGGCGCGGCGGCCCCCATCCTGCTGGTCGTCCTGCGTGCCCTGCAGGGGGCCTCCGCCGCCGGTGAATCTGTTGGCGCCGTCACCATGACAATCGAACATGCCCCCAGCAACAAGCGGGCCTTCTACAGCAGCTGGGTCAACACCGGCGCGGCTGCCGGAATCATGCTCGCCTCGCTGGCGTTCCTTGCCGTTTCGATGCTGCCGCAGGAGGACCTGCTCAGCTGGGGCTGGCGCCTGCCGTTCCTTGCCAGCATCCTGGTGGTCGGCGTCGGGCTCTACATCCGCATGCGCCTTCCGGAGTCCGAGGTGTTCGAGGCCGCCAAGGAAGCCGAAACCGAAACTGAACTTCCCATCAAGGTGGTCCTCCGCGACCACTGGACCACCATCATCAAGGTGATCTTCTTCGGGCTCTGGAGCGTGGTGTCCTCGGTTTTCGCCGCATTCGGCCTGGCCTACGCCACCAGCAAGTTCGGCATCCCGGCGCCGGCCATGCTGGGCGTCACCATCCTCACGGCAGGGCTGGCGGTCATCGCCCAGCCCGCAGCCGGCATCCTCGCGGACAGGATCGGACGCAAGCCTGTCTTCATCACCGGAAACCTGATCTGCGCCGCCGCAGCGTTTGCCTTCTTCTGGTCCATCAGCACCACCTCGGTGCCGCTGATCTTTGCGACCGGCATCCTGTTCATGACAGTGGGATACGGCATGGTCAACCCGCTCGGCCCGGCGATGACAGCCGAAATGTTCCCCACGAAGGTCCGCTACTCCGGAGCCGCCACCGCCTCCCAGCTTGGCCTCGTTGTCACCGGCTTCGCACCCGCCATCGCGGCCGCGGTCGTCCAGCCGGGACCCATCGGATGGATCCCCGTGGCCGCGTTCACCGCAGCATGCTGCCTCGCCTCGGCTGCCGTGACCGCCATTTGGGTCAAGGAGACCTACAACGTAGCCACCGAGGACCTTGGAACCAAGGCAACCGCCAACACCTAAACCTTTACCCCCGGGCAAGGAGGGAGTGACAGGGCACCCGCCCCGGCGCTCCCTCCCTGCAAATCCGGCCACACCACAGTGAGGAACCTTCCGTGACAGCCCGCCCCGTACTGATCGAACAAGACGTCGAAACCCCGCTCCCGGACGGCACCGTCCTGCGCTCCACCGTTTACCGCCCCGCGGATGGCGAGCCGTGCCCGGTCCTGCTGACCAGGACACCCTACGGCCGCGACCTCGCCGTCAATTCCGCCTACTTCAACCCAACAACCGTTGCGGCGGCCGGGTACGTCGTGATCATGCAGGACTGCCGCGGACGCTTCGGTTCCGACGGCGACTTTGACCCGTCAGTCAATGAAGCGTCCGACGGCGCCGCAACAGTCGAATGGGCAGCGCGGCTGCCGTACGCCAACGGTTCCGTCGGGATGTGGGGCCGGTCGTACTTCGCCGAAACCCAGTGGCGGGCGGCGTCCCTCGCCCCGGCCGGACTCGCCGCCCTGGCACCGGGCATCTCAGCGGGGGCCAACGCCAACAACGGCTCGCTGTACCGCGGCGGCGCCGTCGAACTCGGCTGCCGCTTCAGCTGGGGCCACGCGTCAGCCTCAGCCAACGAGGTGCTCCGTGAATTTTCGGAGGACGCTGAACGGCAGGGCAAGGAATTCCAGTCCTGGCTGGACCTGGACCGTTCGTTCGCCGGCGGCGACGCCTTCGACGCCCTCCCCCTGTCCGACCTCTCCGCCAGGCTCGGGACATTCATGAACCGTCACATCCTGCCCTCGGCCGGTGAATCCCCCGGGAACGGCTTCACCCGGCTGTGGGACGAAACTTCGGCGAAGCCGGTGCCGCTGCCCACCCTGCACATCGGCGGCTGGTTCGACATCTTCTGCCCGAGCACACTCGCGCAGTACGCCATGCAGCTGGCGCACAGCCGGACGGGCGCCGCACCTGTGCCACGGCTCATCATGGGTCCGTGGACCCACACGAACTTCTCCGGCGGCTATGCGGATGTGAACTTCGGGGTGAACGCCGCCGCATCCGTGATGAACGGCCTGGGTGATCTTTCCGGGCTCCACACGGCCTGGTTCGATGCCGTGCTCAAGGACCGGCCGGAAAGCATGGGCCGTGTCCCCGCCGTCCTGCTGTACTTCATGGGCGAAAACCAGTGGCGCGGTTTTGACGAACTTCCCTCGCCGAACAGCCACCGCAGCTGGTTCCTGGGTGCGGACGGGACCCTCATGGACACGCCCGCGTCCGGCGGGTCCATCGAATACGACTACGATCCCCTGGATCCTGTGCCCACGGTCGGCGGCGCCACCATGATCCATGGCGCGTATCCCGCCGGGCCGGCAAAGCAGCACGCTGTGGAAGCCAGGGCCGACGTCCTCACCTTCACCACGGAGGAGTTCGAGGAGCCGGTCACGCTGTTCGGTGAAGTCACCGCCACCTTCTTCGCCGCCTCCACCGCCGTCGATACGGATTTTGTGGTGCGGCTGTGCCGGGTGGCTCCGGACGGAACGTCACTGAGCATTGCCGATGGAATTGTCCGGGCCTCCTGGCGGGACAGCCATGCCGGGACCGGCCTGTTCCAGCCCGGCCACGCGCCGTCGCCGATCGAACCGGGCAGGGCCTACGAGTACTCAGTCAGCCTGTGGCAGACCGCCTACACATTTGCCGCGGGCGACAGGCTGCGGGTCCAGGTCACGTCCAGCTGCCATCCGCGCTGGGACCGCAACCTCAACACCGGACGGCTGGCTTATGACTCGGCCGAGACCGTGGTTGCCCGGCAGACCATCCTGTTCGGCGAGGACCATCCGAGCCGCCTGACAGCAGGCATCCTGTGACCGCCCCGCCGGAAGCACGGCAATCCCCGGCAGCCCCCGGGTTCACCTTCCTGGCGGAACTGTCAGTCACCGTCGGCGAGCCGATCGACGTCGGGCCCACCCCGGAAGGCCACCGCCGCATCATCCCCATCACCGGCGGAACAGTCAGCGGCCCGCGCCTGAACGGACGGGTCCTGCCGGGCGGCGCCGACTACCAGCTCCTCCTTAGTCCCACACTGACGGAACTGGACGCGCGCTATGTCCTGGAGACCACGGACGGCCACCGCATCTTTGTTCAGAATTCGGCGCTGCGCCACGGGAGTGACGAGGACATGGGGCGGCTCAACCGCGGCGAGCCCGTAAATGCCGGCAGCATCTACTTCCGCTGCTGGCCACGGCTCACCGCGTCCGCGCCGGAATGGGACTGGCTCAATACGCGGCTGGCGGTGGGGACCGGCGAACGGCATCCGGACCGCGTGGTGATCCGGGTCTTCGTGATCGACTGACGAGCTTTTGTCCACGTATTGGTTTCTGAAGGCCCCCGAACTCGCGATACGTGTACAAAAACTCCGGTCAGCGGCTGAGGATCGCCAGCGTGCTCGTGCCGAAGTCCTTGGCGGCGGCGTTCCACCGGGTCAGGAGTCCCTGCAGGTTCTCGCCGTCGGACCGGTGCGCGGGGAGCTGTTCCTCCAGCGTGGCGAGGACGCCGGTGCGGAGTTCGGTATTGAAGTTGACCTTGCCCACGTTCATGGCGGGCGCCTTGGCCAGCTCGTCCGCCGGAATGCCCGAGGCGCCATGAAGCACCAGCGGGATGTGCGTGCGCACGGCAATGTCCTGCAGGACGTCCCAGCGCAGCCGCGGCTCGCCCTTGTACTTCCCGTGGACGTTGCCCACGGCGACGGCGAGCAGCTGTGCGCCCGTCCGTGCCACGAAGTCCTCGACCTGGGCGGAGTCGGTGAGCCCGGCAACCTCGTTGCCCGCCCCGTCGCCCTCCGTGCCGAAGGCCCTGTCCTCGTCCCCGGCCAAGCCGCCGAGTTCAGCCTCCAGGACCACTTCGGCATGCCCTTGGGCTTCGAGTGCGGAACGCACTGCGCACACCAAGGCAATGTTGTCCTCGTACGGCAGCGCCGAGCCGTCCGCCAGGACGGAGTCGGCCCCCGCGGCGACGGCGGCGGAAATGACGTCAAGGTCTGTGGCGTGGTCCAGCTGCACGGCAACCGGGACGGACGCGTCGTCGGCCAGACCCCGGAGCGCGGAGATGAGCCTCAGTCCGTTGGCCGTGGCGGCAGTCTTGGGCGCCACCAGCAGGATGACGCCGCGCTGCCCTTCCTCGGCGGCGCTCACCACCGCCAGCGCCGTGGTGAAGTCGTAGCAGGTGAACGCCGGCACGGCCGACCCCCGTTTGAGGGCGGACACCACCAGCTCATCGAGTTGTGCCCGCATCAGCCTTCCCCGCCGGTGCGCTTGGTGGGGGCAACAACCTTGATGACGGCGGAGTCGTCAGCGGCGGCCAGCCCGTGGGCCTGGCCCAGCAGGTACAGCTGCTCGGCCGCGGCAGCAACGGGGGTCGCCAGTCCGGCACTGCGCGTAGCCTTGCCCACAATGCCCATGTCCTTGACGAAGATGTCGAGGCGGCTGAGCACCTCGGCGCCTTCCTCGGTGTAGGCCTCCAGGATGCGCGGTCCGCGGTTGGACAGCATGAACGAGCCCGCCGCGCCGGCCTCCAGCGCGGCCAGGGTCTTCGCCTGGTCCAGGCCCAGCGCGTCGGCCAGCGCCATTGCTTCAGCGGCAGCCGCAATGTGGATACCGCACAGCAGCTGGTTGACGGTCTTCAGCGCCTGGCCGTCACCGGGCTTGTCGCCCACGACGGTCAGCGTCGACGCGAGCAGCTCAAGGACCGGACGCGCAGATTCCAGCGCCTTGGGTTCGGCTCCGACGACGATCAGCAGGTCGCCCTCGCCTGCACGCTTCGGGCCGCCGGACAACGGGGCGTCCACAAGCCCGACGCCGAATTCGGCCAGGCGCGCGACGGTGGACGGAATCGCCTCGGTGCCCACGGTGCTGGTCAGGATGACGACGGCGCCCGGCTTCAGTACCGAGGCCACGCCGTTCCCGCCGAACAGAACATCGTCGAGCTGTTCGCTGTTGCGCACGGCGAGCAGCAGGGCGTCAGTGTCCTGGGCGGCGTCACGGGCGGAAGCGAAGGTCTTCACACCGGATTCTTCGGCGAGGCGCAGGCGCGGTTCGGCGATGTCGAACCCGTGGACGGTCAGCTGGCTGGCGAGTCGGGTGGCCATGGGCAGGCCCATGGCGCCCAGGCCGAGGACGGTGACTTTGTAATTCGAGGTCATGGTGTTCTCCGTTGAAGTTTCTTGGGCCCGCGCGTACTGGGTTCCTGGCCGAGCTTGCGAGGTTAGGGGGTACGCGGGGACGTGTTGCTGAGCTTGCTGGTGACCTGGGCGAGCGACTCGTCGTCACCGACGTTGCCGGCAAAAACGATGTACGGGATCCCCTTGGCCGGGCCGTCAACCGGCTCCCACAGGCTCACGATGCCGGGCAGCATGGGCCCGCGGACGATCGCGTGCCGGATCTCCAGCCCGTGCGCGGCAACATCCGAGGATGTGATCCCGCCCTTGGCGATGACGAACCGCGGCGGGAAGGTCTTCAGTGTCCGGTTCACTACGGCGACGACGGCGGCGGACACGGTGCGTGCGATCCGCAGGCTTTCGGCCGGGTCATCGGTCTTGATGAGCAGGCGGCTGGTGTGGACGATGACGTCGCCGCTGCGCAATGCCGCCACCACGGCATCCACCGTCTGGTCGAGGTAGGCGGGTGCATCCTCGCCCAGGAGGTGTTCGACGTCGATCTCCACGATGCGCGCACTGCTGTGCCGGTCGGTGAGCACCTTGAGCTGCCTGGTGGTCACGCCCACATGCGAGCCGACCACGATCAGGCCGCCGGCTTCGGACGGGGTGTTGCCCGCGTAGGCTTCCTCGCCGCTGAGCTCGGGCCGGATGTCCTGGCCGATCCGGGCGCGCATGAACGGCGGGCCAACCCGATACAGCAGCTTCTTTCCGCGGCGCTCGGCCTCTTCCAGCCCGAGGGCCAGGGCGCGCATGTCGTTTTCCGTGACGATGTCCACCACGATGGGCGTGGACTGCGTGGCCGGCTCGATGGCGTCAGCAATTGCCTTGGCCGACACCTCAGCCTGCCCGGTGGCGGAACCGGCGCGGATGATGTTCAGGTCCAGCACGATCACGGAGTCCGCGGCAAACCGCCCCTGCGACTTCTCTTCCACGTACTTGGCCATCTCGGAATTGGCGAAGCCGAAGGTGGCATCCTTGGCGAATTCGGTCTCGGCAACGGGGGTCAGCTCGCCGGCCCCGGGTCCGCGAGTGTAGTGGACACCGCCAATGGTGATGCGGCCGGCGTCGGGAAATGCGGGAACCATCACGACGCCGTCGGTGGCCTCTCCGCTTTCTGCCGCCACCGTGGCGGCGATGACGTCCGGTTCCAGGGGGAAGTGGCCGCGGAGGGTCGAATCACTGCGGCTAACAAAGCCGAGCCGGACCTCTCCGTCGCGGGCAGCGGCCAGGGCGTTGCGCACCACCTCTTCGTTGCGGGCGGCTGCTTCTTCCGGGTCGAGGCTCCGGGTGTTGGTCAGCACGTACACGGCGGGCTTACCCTGATGCAGAGCCCACTGGAAGTCCTCGACTTCCCAGCGGGTGAGCACAGGGAGATCTGCCACCGACTGGGTGCCGGTGGGGTCGTCGTCGAGCACCACGAGGACGCGCGGGGACGTTGCCGCCGTGGCCGCAACGGCGTCGGCAACCTGCCGGGCGGGGATCTGGAGCTCGGCGGGAAAGGCGGCCAGGACGTCGGATTCGAGGGGCACTGTGCACTCCGTTGTGTCGAAACTGTCATGCGGATGATTTGTCAGATGTCAGACATCTTGCGTCTGGTGCTAGTGTGGCATAACGCACAGCACGTGCGCAAGTACACTTTTGCAGACATCACGGCTGAAGGGCCGCACACGCTGAACGGAAGAAATGGCACGCAAATCATTGGTGGGCGTCGTCGCCGACGAACTCCTTGACCGCATCATCTCCGGCGAGTTTCCGCCGGGCAGCAGCGTGCCGGGAGAGCTCGAACTCAGCGCGCGGCACGACGTCAGCCGCATGACGGTGCGGGAGGCGATGAAGACGCTTGAAGCGCAGCGCATCCTCAGCGTGGAACGGGGCCGCGGCACGTTCGTGAACCCGCTGAACCGCTGGTCGTCACTGGAGGCAGTGCTCCGGGCCGCCTCCGAGGGCCAGAACGGGCCGGCCGCCGCGGTCCAGCTGATCGAGCTGCGCCGGATGCTGGAAACAGGCGCCTGCGAACTGGCGGCCCAGCGCATCACCGATGACGAGCTTGATGGCCTTCGGAACTGCGTGGCGGATATGCGGAAGGCGCACCAGGCCAACAACGTGGCGAGCTTTGTTGCCGCCGACCTGGCATTCCATGACCAGATTCTCCACGCGTCCGAGAACGTCTTCGTGGCAGTCCTCTTCGAACCGCTGCACCGGGTTCTCGAAAAGGGCCGAACGGAAACCTCGAAGGTGCCTGATATCCAGGAGCATGCGATCGGGCACCACCAGAACATTTTCGAGGCCCTGGCTGCCCGCGATCCGCGGCAGGCACGCAACGCCATGGACGCCCACATGCAGCAGACCCTCGACGACCTCAGAAGCTACGTGCTGGAAGCCTAGTCCCTGGGCGCCTCGTCCGATACTCTGCAGGAACGGCCCGCAGCCGGGTATCGATGGCGATCACGAGGAGCGAAGATGTCTAATAACACCTACAGCATTTCTGAAATTGTCGGAACCTCGACCGAAGGCGTCGACGCGGCCGTCCGCAACGGCATTTCCGACGCCGCAAAGACCCTGCGCAACCTGGACTGGTTCGAGGTCAAAGAGATCCGTGGCCATCTCGAGAACGGCCAGGTGGCGGACTGGCAGGTCACCCTCAAGCTCGGATTCCGCCTGGAGCGGGACTGACCGCGCGGCAGCGGAACAGCGGTAGCGGAACTAATAATGCGGCGCCGGCTGTTGTTCAGCCGGCGCCGCATTATTTGCTTAATCCTGGCCGGCAGCACTCCGGCGCCACAAGGTGGGGATGCCGCGGAACGCGGGAAATACCTGTCCTTCAAAGAAGGCGTGCGCCTCGTCCGGCGAGTCGACGGGGGCCCACATTCCCGACGCCGGGCAGTGGGTTCCGGTCGAAGCGGAGGGTGTGGAGCGTTCCCGAAGCAGTGCGATGCGTTTCATCGTTGAAGGTCATCCTTGGGTCGGAGGGCTGGGAGAAGTTCTCCTCCAAGGCTAGGAAACACGCCACACGCGCCCAATGGACGAATGGATAGAATCCTGCCCTCCGGCTGGGCATCAGCACAGGCTGGCGACAGGGGCGCGGGCCTGTGCTGATGGGTTGCTAACGGGAGGGCGGCCGCTGCGGATCCTCCAGCGCGGGCTCATCAGGTTCGCCGTCCGGGCCGGTGGGCGGCCCCGGGGTGTCCTGGTGCGGAACTGCCGGTTCCTCCTGGGGCGGGTCCTGGTTGGGGTCGAAGGGGAATCCCTGGGGTGAACCTCCCTCGGGCTGGTCCGTCGGGTTCTGCTCCGGATCGGCGGGCGTATCGCTCATGGTCTGGATCCTTAGCTGTTGGAAGGGCCGGGACTTTTCCGGCCGGGCCACTCCAAGAATTACCAGCGCCTCCACGGTTAGTCCAGAGCACCAAGCCCTTCGCCACGTGCAGTCGTCGGCAGTTCACCCGGAGCCGCCAGTTCACCGCGTCAGTTCACCAGTTCAGTCCTGGAGCGGCGGCCGGTCAACTTGCGGTGGCCTCGTTCCAGTTCGACGATGTCCCGCCCGAACGAAGCCCCCAGCGTCACGAGCGCCAGGACGACGCTTGACACGCCGATTCCACCGGGGACTCCGGGCGTGAGTGCCACCAGCAAGGCGAAGGGCTGGAAGGCGCCGATAACCTTGCGCAGCCTTTTAACGGGCAGCATTCGTTTCAGTTCAGGCCTGATCCAACCGGCGGCAACGAAGGCATACCACATGAGCCCGATGGCCAGCACCCAGGGACCGACGACAGGGATAGCTGCACACGACAGTACGAGGACCAGCGCTGCGTCAGTCTGGACATCCAGCCGAGCTCCCGCCGGGCTCACGCAGGCAAACCGCCGCGCAACGGCCCCGTCCACCGCGTCAAGAAGAAAAGCCACCGCACCAAGCACGACCACCGGCATGCCGGGTCCGGTTCCGCTGAACAACGCCGGAACCGTTGCCGCCGCACAGCATGCCACCAGGACAGCACGGGTCAGGGTAACGCGGTCCGCTGCCGTGGTCAGCCGGGGCCTGCGGCAGACGATGGAAGCCGCAGCATGTCCTACAACCGCCACTCCGGCACCTATCGCGGCAAGGAAGTGCGGTGCCCCGGCACCGGTAGCAGTCAGAAGCCAAGTCCCGGACACAAGGAAACCAGCCATGGCAACGGCTACGTCCACCAGAGCGCGCCTACCGAGCAAGACCTGCATATGCCTCCTTGCGCTCATCGTAACAACAGGCGGCCCGCAAGCTTTCCCGGGCTGACCTCGGAAGATAGCAACACGGGCGGTCAAGCTGGCAACCGGGGTCTGGGCAAACAGCCCCCGATAGGAAAGACTCTTCCGCATGGCACTCGCACCAGTCATCGAGCTGAACGACGGCAACCGGATACCCCAAATCGGCCTTGGCACCTGGCCGCTGAACGACCGGGAGGTGAGTGACGCCGTCGTACGCGCTGCGGAAGCCGGATACCGTCATATCGATACGGCCGTGCGATACGGGAACGAGGCCGGCGTCGGATCCGGAATCCGAGCCAGCGGCCTGGACCGGGCGGAGTTCTTCATCACCACCAAGCTGGACGGGGAATTCCAGGGTGGGGATCTGGCCGTGGCAGGCCTTGAAGGCGCGCTGAAGCGCCTGAACCTGGACTATGTGGACTTGCTGCTGATTCACTGGCCACTCCCCCGCCGCGGAGATTTCATCTCCACGTGGAAGACCTTTGAACGTCTGCAGGGCGAAGGGAAAGCCCGGTCGATCGGCGTATCCAACTTCAAGCCCGCCCACCTGGAAAAGCTCATGTGGGAGACCGACGTTGTACCGGCCGTGAACCAGATCCAGCTCAACCCGTCCGTGACCCGCTCCGCGGACTGCGCCTACAACGAGCGGCACGGGATTGCCACCGAATCATACAGTCCGCTGGGTGCCGGATCGGGCCTCCTGTCCGCGCCCGTTCTGAACCGAATCGCCGGCAAACACGGCCGGACGGTGAGCCAGGTGGTGCTGCGCTGGCACGTCCAGAAGGGGCTGGTGGCCATCCCCAAGTCGGCCGATCCGCAGCGAATGACGGAGAACATTGACGTCTTCGATTTCACTTTGGATGAGGAGGACCTGACCGCCATTAGCACCCTCGATGAAGGGCCCGAGGCGGGCGTAAATTCCGACGTCCAGGGCCACTGACGCCCGGGCGTGCGTTCGCCTTCCCGGCCGCTCCCCACCGGAGGGCGACTGGAAGAAAAATAGTAAGCATGTTTAGTATTAGG
Source organism: Arthrobacter globiformis NBRC 12137 (assembly GCF_000238915.1). Lineage (GTDB taxonomy): Bacteria > Actinomycetota > Actinomycetes > Actinomycetales > Micrococcaceae > Arthrobacter > Arthrobacter globiformis. The sequence goes on from NZ_BAEG01000027.1 coordinate 144,452, forward strand.
GAGAAGGACGAAGCGTACCCGGCAATCCGGGTAACTCCTTTAGCTGAAGAAGGAACGATAAAAAATGGGTTTTTTGCATTTCTGATTCTGGGTCTCATCGCTGGAGCCATCGCTAAGGCCATCCTCCCCGGCCGACAGGGCGGCGGCATTTTCATCACGCTTTTGCTGGGTGTCGTCGGCGCAATCCTCGGCGGCTTTATCGGCAGCGCGCTCTTCAACGTGGGTATCAACGAGTTCTTCTCGCTGTCCACATGGCTGCTGGCGATCGGTGGGGCACTTATCGTCCTGCTGGTCTACGGCATGATTACCAAGCGCTCGGCCCACTAGGCCGAACAGTGCCGGAACCGGCTCCGGGGAAACTTCCCGGAGCCGGTCTCCTACCCGGCCCAACGGGCCGAATCAATTCGTACAGATCCCCCTCAAGAGCAGGAGATCATCATGAAATCCAAACTTCTCTTCGGCGCCGGAATCGCTGCAGGCTACGTGCTCGGATCCAGGTCCGGCCGGGCAGCTTACGACAAGCTCAAAGCACGGGCCGCAGGCATCTGGGACAGTAAGCCGGTCCAGGACAAGGTCACGGCAGCAACGGAAGCCGTCAAGGAAAAGGCCCCTGAGGTCGGTGACCAGTTGGCGGAAGCCGCGCGCCGGGCAGGAACCGTACTCAGCTCGGCCATGCACCACGACACGCCGAAACCGGGTGATGCTGGCACCGCTTCCGCCGGCACTGCATCTGCAGCCGGTACCTCGGCAGACAGCGGGCACGTGCCCGCCCACAGCACGCATCCGGAGACGGTCAACCTCGGAACCTCCGATGTGGAGTCCGATCCGGCACGCAACGACAGCACGGGCCAGGACTGGTCGGACGAGGGCGGAGCCACTCCCGCCGGCGCCGCCACGAATGTAAATCCAGACAAGCAGTAGCGGGTTGGCTGCTTGAGCCTGCACCCTGGGTGGTGTGGGCAAGAAATAAAATGTCAGACCCCTCTGACAATGTTTTCCTATGGAAGCCACCGGGGAAACTGCGGACAGGATGTCAGGCCGGGCAACATTGCCCGGCCTGCATTCTGCCCTGCTGCATGGCATCCCCGCTTCCGGACGTCCGGCTTCTGCCGGATCAGGCACCGCCGTTGCGGACACATCTTCGTCCGACGGCGGTGCCGCAGCCGGCCTGGAGGCAGGCAGTGCTTTCGGTCACATCCAAAAATGTCAGACCCCCTTGAGATAGTTTTCCCATGGAAGCCTTTGGGGAGGATCGAGCGGAGATGGCAGCCGGGACTGACGTCTCGGGCCTGGGTTCCGCGGCCCTGCTGCCTGGCCGCCGGCTGCGCAGCGTCCCGGCAGCTCCCCTTTCTGACGCACCGGCCAAGGACGTGTCCGACGGCGGTGCTGCCGCCGGCTTTGCAGCTGGCTCTGGCCCTGCCACTCCACAGCTCGGCACGGACGGCCCGGAGTCAGCTGCCCTGTTGACCGCTGAACTGGCGCTGGCAACGACTGATCTGAACGCGGCCCTGGCGCTGCTGGAGTCCGCCACCGGCTCGGCGCCGGAGGAGCTCGCCGCGGCCAACTTCCTTCAGGCGGCCGATTTCGCGGAACTGACCGAGAAGCTCTCCCGCCGCGTCGAACACCTGCAAGTACTCGCCGCCGCGGCGGTGGACCGGACACGGACCGAGGCGATCAACGCCGCCGCGACCGCCAGCCGCGCCGCCGGCTGGACCACAGGCTGGACCACAGGCTGGTGCACCGACCCCGGGCCTGTCCCGGATCCTGGCGCTCAGCCCTCCGAGCCGGCCGCCACCACGGCTGGAGCCTCTGGCTCCTCCTTAGCCGCTGCCGCCGCCCCCGCTCCAACCCCGGCGGCCTCTGCCTCTGCGGTGGCCTGGTCCCCGGCCGATGACGGAGCCCGAAACACCGCCGAGTTCCTCCGCACCCGGCTCCGGATCAGCACCCCCGAAGCACGCCGCCGCCTCGCCCTCGCCAACGCCACCCTCCCCCGCGCCGGACTCGCCGGCCGGCCCATGCCACCCGAACGCGAAGAAACCGCAGCAGCCCTCACCACCGGAATCATCTCCTCCCGCGCCGGAACCACCATCACCACCGCCCTGGACAAAGTTCGCCACATCCCCGACCCCGCTCTGATCACCGAAATGGAACACAACCTCACCCAAACCGCGATCGAAAACGACCACGACTTCCTCACCCGCATCGCCCACCGCTGGATCGACGCCCTCGACCAGGACGGCACCGAACCCTCCGAAGAAAACCTCCGCCACCGCCAAGGCGTCTTCCTCCACCACAAACGCGGCGGCCTCCACCACCTCGAAATCCGCGCCACCACCGACCAATACGAAGTCCTCACCACCGTCATGAACACCGCCACCAACCCCCGCACCACCACCCCCAACACCACCACCTGCCGGAATACCGACAACGGCACCAGCGTGGATGGCGGTATCCGTGTCGGCGGCAGCGCTGACGGCTGTACCAGCAGCGCCGGCAGCGGTGACGGCGGCAGCGGTGACGGCGGCAGCGGCAGCGCCGCCGGTATCAGCGCCGCCGCTGCCGACCCCGACGAGGCCTTCAACGCCCCCACCCCGGAACCGGACCTGGACCGCCGCACCCTCGCCCAGCAACGCCTCGACGGCCTCGTCGGCGCGTCCAAGGCAGCCCTCGCCGCCGGCACCCTGCCCACCACCGGAGGACTCCGCCCCCAAGTCATGGTCACCATCGGCTACCGGGACCTCCTCAACAGCATCCAAACCACCGCCAACCGCGGCCCCCGCTACGCCCCGAACACAAACGGCCCCGGCACCCGGCGAACAGACAGCCCCCGGCCAACACCCACCCCCTGGCAGGCCACCATCAATCCGCCAACAGGCCCGGACATCTGGCAAACCAGCGAATCCCAGCCCGAGCCAGGCACCGACCCGACCAACTGGCAGACCAGCGAACCCGACACCCTGACAGGCAAACAGCCCGTCACCACGCTCCCCGGCATCAACTGGTCCGGCACCGACCCCTTCCCCACACCCCGCCCCGGCGGACCGAGCGGCGCACCCACCGGCAGCGGAACGTTCAACTACACCGGCCCCGTCACCGCCTCCACCATCCGCAAAATCGCCTGCGACGCCGACATCATCCCCGTCCTCCTCGGCAGCCAAGGACGCATCCTCGACATCGGCCGCACCACCCGGATCTTCCCGCCCCACATCCGCAAAGCCCTCAATGCCCGAGACCAAGGCTGCGCCTTCCCCAACTGCACCATCCCCGCATCCTGGTGCGAAGCCCACCACATCACCTACTGGTCCCGCCGCGGACCCACCAGCACCGACAACGGCGTCCTCCTCTGCACCCACCACCACCACTTAATTCACAAGGAACAGTGGAAAATCCGCGTCAAAAACGGGGTCCCGTGGTTTATCCCACCGCCCCACATCGACCCCCGCCAACAACCCCGGCAAAACCACCACCACAAAACATAAGCCCGCCCGAAAGACGGGCGCCGGGGCCGCGGGACCCGCGGTGAACGCCAGCGTTGGCGGGAAGAGCGCGACTGCGCGGCAAGTGGGGCGAGCCCTGCACCCCAAGCGGGCTACAGCCGCTGCCCGATCGCCACTGTCCCGTCCAGTTCGGCTGACGCGGCGATCCGAGGGCGCAAGCCCGCACTGACCATGGCCGCAGCTGTACTTGGAGCCTGCAGCCGGCTCGTTTCAATGAGAAGGTGCCCGCCTTGCCTGAGCCAGGCACCCGCTTCCGCGATCACCCGACGCTGGATGTCCAGGCCGTCGGGCCCTCCGTCGAGCGACACCCGTGGCTCGTGAACTCGGGCCTCGTGGGGCATGCTGCGGATGGAAGCCGTGGGTACATACGGCGCATTTACCGCCAGGATCTCAACATTGCCCCGGAGCCGGGCAGGCAGCGCAGAGTAGAGGTCACCCTCGTGGACCACTCCGCCCACCGGCACGACGTTGAGGCCGGCGCAACGCACGGCAGCTGGGTCGACGTCGGAAGCGTGCACCTCAATGCCGGGCACGAGTGCCGCCAACGCGGCACCTACTGCTCCGGAGCCGCAACACAGGTCAATGACGACTGGCGGGGTCGATGGCGATCCCTCCGCGGACGCCGCCTCCAAGGCGCCAAGCAGTGCAGCAGCCTCACGGACCAGCAGTTCCGTCCGGCGGCGCGGCACAAAAACGCCCGGCGCCACCCTGATCCGCAAACCGCAAAACTCGGCCCAGCCGAGAATATGCTCCAGCGGAAACCCGTCAACTCGCCGCTGCACGGCGTTGATCAGCTCGTTGGGGGCCAGGCCGGCACAAAGGAGGAGGTCCGCTTCGTCCTCGGCAAAGACACAGCCGGCGGCGCGCAGTCTGCTGATGACGGTGAAACGGGAAAGCGGCGATTGAACATGCATGGAGGCGTCCTTCGGCTGAATGATGGGCGCTCCGTGCATACGGCCGTCTAACCTTGGCGCTCCGAAGGGCGGCGAGCAGGAAGAACCCAAGCTGGCATTGCGTGAATGGCTCTCACCTCCCGGTAGTACCGAATCGGCACATCATTGACGCTGCGCAGGCACTTCAGAACGTGCCCCGCAGCCAAATCGGCTCTGCAAAAATCAATGTTATCCGACGCCGAATCCGGCAATTATTGGCAGGATATAACGATGACCCACAGCGAAACCCACACGCTCATCTGGACCGGCTCCTACACTGCGGACAGCGGCGGCCACGGTGCCGGAATCGGGGCCGTCTCGGCCAGCGCTGATGGGACGCTCACCTGGCGCGGCACGGCCGCAAAGGCGGACTCGCCGTCGTTCGTTGCCGCGCACCGGCAACTGCCGGTGGTTTACGCCGTTGGCGAGAACGCCAAAACCGTCCAGGCGTACCGGCGACGCGGAGAGTTCGGCCTCGAAGCCGTCGGCGAACCCTGGGTGGCCGGCGAAGCTGCCTGCCACGTCACCGTCGATCCGCAGGGCAAATTCCTGATTGTTGCCTGCTGGGGTGACGGCCAGGTGCTGTTGTACGAACTGACGGACGACGGCGGGATCACCCGCCGCCTTCCGGCGGCGCCTTCCAGCGATCCGCACCGGGACGACCGCCCCAGCCGGGCGCACGCAAGCCTGGTACTCGCTGACGGCCGGATCATGACCACCGACCTCGGCCACGATCTCCTCCGGGTGTGGAACCACGTCCCCGGGACGGGCCTGGTGCTGGACCATGAGGTGGTGCTTCCGAAGAACAGCGGGCCCCGCCACCTGGTGCAGCACTCCGATGGAACGGTGTTTGTGGTCTCCGAGTACTCCATCGAGGTTTTCGCAGCCCGGGCCGCCTCGGCATCGGGGAAGTTCGAGCTGACCGGGCAGGGTCCCGCGACGTCCGACGGCGCCAAGGACGGTGACTCCGCGGCCGAAATCGCCTTGTCGGCAGACGGGCGGTTCGCCTACGTAGGCGTGCGCGGATCCAACCGCGTCGGCGTGCTGGAAGTGACGCCGTCAGCTGAGGGCAGTCTGCTTAGCCCGCTCGGCGACTTTGCCAGCGGCGGCGACTGGCCCCGTCATCACCTGGTCCGCGGCGGGTGGCTTCACGTGGCCCATGAGCGGTCCCACGACATTACGACGTTCCGCTTGGACCTCCGGACCGGACTTCCGGAAGGCCCACTTCAGCGCCTCGTTGCGGGTTCCCCCACGGCCTTGATTGTGGCAAGCTAAACCGCAATCGACAAAGCCAATACAGGATTAGTCATCGCCAATACTGCTCCATCACAGGAGCTGGTATTGGTTATCGGGCTTGCCTTGGATGAGTCGGCACCCTAACGGATTCCGGGCTTCCCCACCCGGACAAGCAACGTTGCTTTGCGGAAGGTCCAACATGTTCACCGTCCCTCGCCTGAATTCCCCGCGCCGCACCGGCGATCGCACCAAGCCCGCCCGCGCAACTCTGGCAGCGGCCGGCGCGCTCGTTCTGCTGGCTGCATCAGCACTGCCCGCCCAGGCAGCCCTTCCCACCCCGGCAGCCCTGCCCACCCAGGCAGCCCTTCCCACCCAGGCACAGACCCAGGCCGCCGTCACCAGCAATACCCCGGGACCGCCGTCGGACGCGGATAAAGGCGCCCATTCCCTCCGCACCCCTGTCGCCGACGAGAACTTCTACTTTGTCATGGCGGACAGGTTCAGCAACGGCGATACCGGCAACGACCAGGGCGGCCTGGGACCGGATCCGATGGTGTCCGGCTTCGACCCCACCCGCAAGGGCTTTTACAACGGAGGGGACCTCAACGGCCTGCTGGACAAGATCGACTACATCCAGGGGCTCGGAACCACGGCGATCTGGCTGACACCGAGCTTCAAGAACAAGGCGGTCCAGACCGAGGACAATTCCGCCGGCTACCACGGCTACTGGGTCACGGACTTCACCCAGATCGATCCGCACCTGGGCACCAACGCCGAGCTGAAGGCGCTGATCGACGAGGCGCACGCGCGCGGCATGAAGGTGTACTTCGACATCATCACCAACCACACCGCGGACGTAATCGGCTACAAGGAGGGCGCCCGCACCGGCTACGTCTCCAAGGACAAGGAGCCGTACCGCACCGCCTCAGGCGCTGCCTTCGATGACCGGGACTTCGCCGGCCGAGCGGACTTCCCAAAGCTCGACGCCGGGACCTCCTTCCCGTACACACCGGTGCTTGATGCGGCGGAACAGAACCTCAAGGTTCCGGCCTGGCTCAATGACCCCACGCTGTACCACAACCGCGGCGACACCACCTTCGCCGGCGAAAACTCCCTCTACGGAGACTTCTTCGGCCTGGACGACCTGTTCACCGAACACCCGACGGTCGTGGCCGGCATGACGGACATCTACGAGGCGTGGATCCGGGATTTCGGCGTGGACGGGTTCCGCATCGACACGATGAAGCACGTCAACGATGAATTCTGGCAACAGTTCGGGCCCGACGTCCTGGCCTACGCCAGGGAGCACGGCAAGGACGAGTTCTTCATGTTCGGCGAGGTCTTCGACACGTCCAAGAGCAACACGAGCCAGTTCACCACCCGGAACAGGATGCAGGCGGTCCTCGACTTCCCGTTCCAGGATGCGGCACGCAACTTCGCCTCGAAAAGCGAGGACGCGAAGCAGCTTGAGACCTTCTTCGTGGCGGACGACTGGTACACCGACGCGGATTCCAACGTCTACCAGCTGCCCACCTTCCTGGGAAACCACGACATGGGCCGGATCGGCAGCTTCATCGGCACCGACAACCCGGGCGCGGACGACGCCGAACGCGTGGCCCGGGACGAACTCGCCCACGAGCTCATGTACTTTTCCCGCGGAAACCCGGTGGTTTACTACGGCGACGAGCAGGGCTTCACCGGGAACGGCGGGGACCAGGACGCCCGCCAGACGCTGTTCGCCAGCAAGGTGTCCGACTACCTCGACGATGACCTGCTCGGCACGGACGCCACCCATGCCACCGACAACTTCAACACCGGGCATCCCCTCTACGCCAAGATCCGCGAACTCGCGCAGCTGACCAAGGAGCACCCCGCCCTGCGCGACGGCGCCCACCAGCACCGCTACGCCTCGGACGGGCCCGGCATCTATGCGTTTTCCCGCACCGATGCCAAGGACCAGCGCGAGTACGTGGTAGCGCTGAACAACACTGAGGAACCGCAGACCGCCGCTGTTCCCACCTACATCCCCAAGCGCAATTACAGCCTTCTCTACGGCGACGCCGTCCAAAACTCCAAGACCTCAGCCGATGGCACACTGACCGTCACGGTGCCGCCGCTGTCCGCCGTCGTCTACCAGTCCTCCGGCCGGATCCCCCGGGAGAAGACGGCACCCGCCGTCGCGCTGCAGCCTCCCGTTTCCGGCGCGGCTACCGCCACGTCCGCCGGGGACAACGGCCGCCTCCAGGTGACGGCCGACGTCGGCGGCAACTCGTTCTATGAGGTCACCTTTGAGGCCAGGACGCCGGGCGGCACGTGGGAGCGCGTTGGCACAGATGACACCGCCCCCTACCGCGTCTTCCACGATGTCTCGGGACTGAATCCCGGCACTGAGGTGGAATACCGGGCAGTCGTCCTGAACAACGCCGGCCGCACGTCTGTCAGCGCTTCCCGGTCCGCCGTGGTGCCGGACCCGGTGCTGACCATCCAGCAGCCGGCCGAGGGCAGCACCGTCCAGGCGAACGTGGAAGTGGTTGCCACGGCGGACCCGGAGAAGGCCAGCCACGTGGTGCGCTTTGAGCGCAGCATCGCGGACGGACCGTGGACAGCCATCGGCACCGAAGATGACTCGTCGCCGGCCTACACGGTGGCAGACGACCTGGCCGCCCGGAACCTCGCCGACGGGACCAAGATTCGCTACCGGGCACGCCTCGAAGGGTCAACCGTGGTGAGCAATGTCCGGACCGTGGTGGTGGGCGCCGCACCGCAGCCCGACTCGGTCACTGTGGCGGGAAGCCTGAACAGCGAGATGGGCTGCCCTGACGACTGGCAGCCGGCGTGCGCGGCGGCGTTCATGGCTTTTGATCCGGCTGACCGGCTGTGGAAACTCACGGCCGACCTTCCGGCGGGGCAGTACGAATTCAAGGCCGCCATCAATGGCTCCTGGGACGAGAACTACGGCCAGGATGGCGCTCCGAACGGTTCCAATATCGTGCTGAATCACGACGGCGGCCCGGTCACCTTCCGGTACGGCCACACCACGCACGTGATCACGGCCGGCTAGGCACGCCCGGGCGCCAAGCCCGCCGGCCGTGGCGGCCGGTTTGGCGCCCCGGGGCGTCAGGACCGCATAGCCTCCTCGACCGCCGCGAGCAGGGAGTTGAACCGGTCATCGTCCGCGAGGGTGTCGATCAGGACCGGGTCCCCGTCGGGGTTGGCCAGTGGCACCTGCCAGTTGGGGTACTGGGCGGAGGTGGTGCCGGGCTGGTTCTGCACCCTGCGTTCTCCGACAGCGTCGACGAGGGCCACCCCGAGTAGGACTGACGGGGTCTGCGCGAGCAGCCGGTGCAGCGCCTCGATGCGTTCCTGTTCGGAGCCGGCGTCGCTGGACGAAAGGAGGCCCCGCTGCCGGAGCAGGTCCATCATTTTCTCCAGCTTGGCGTTGTGCTCCAGGCGCTCCTCCTCCGCGGAACGCTCCAGCAGCCCCAGCGCGTTCCGGAGCGTCACGTGGTCACCGGCGAGGTACCCGGCCGTGGGCGGCAGGTCGTGCGTGTTCACGCTGGAGAGGGCCTGCAGCCGGTACTGTTCGGGCGGCAGCGGAGCGTCGCCGTCGTTCTCAAACCACAGGATCGAGGTGCCCAGGATGCCCCGCGCGGCCAGGTAATCCCGGACCCACGGCTCGAAGGTGCCCAGGTCCTCGCCGATCACCACTGCGCCGGCACGGTGGGCCTCCAGGGCGAGGATACCGATCATGGCGTCGTGGTCGAACCGGACGTAGGCGCCGTCCACCGGCGAGTTCCCTTCCGGCACCCACCACAGCCGGAAGAAGCCGAGGATGTGGTCCACCCGGATGCCGCCCGAATGCCGCAGCACGGTCGCGAGCATCTCCCGGAACGGCTTGTACCCGGCTTCGGCGAGGCGGGTGGGGTGCCATGGCGGCTGGTGCCAGTCCTGCCCCAGCTGGTTGTACATGTCCGGCGGAGCGCCAACGCTGACGCCGGGCGCCAGGACGCCGTGCAGCGTCCAGGCATCCGAGCTCTGAAGGTCCACGCCGACGGCAAGGTCGTTCACCACGCCCAGGCGCATGCCGGCGTTGCGGGCGGCCTGCTGGGCGGATTCAAGCTGCTCGTCACAGAGCCACTGCAGCCAGCGGTGGAACTCGATCCTTTCCGCCAGCTCACCCCGCAGCTTCTCCGCCAGTGGCGAGCCCAGCGCTGCCGTCGGGTCCGCCCAAAACGGGTCGTCGGCATCGAGGTCCTCACGGATGGCGCACCAGAGGGCAAAGTCATCCAGGCCGGCGCCGGCCCGGCGGCAGTAGTCCTCAAAGGCGAGTTGCCGCGACGGCGAACGGCGGACGTCAAAGATCAGCTCCAGCGCTGCCAGCTTTGCGGAATAGACCTTGTCCCGGTCAAGCCGCGTCGCATCGTTGTTCAGCTTCCGCGCCCGCTTCATGAGGTTGTGGACCAGCGACTGCTTCTTGGGTTTCAGGTACGCAAGTTCGGCAATGGCCTCGATCCGCAGGTACAGGGGGTTGAAGAAGCGGCGGGTCGACGGTGAATACGGCGACGGCTCCAGGGGCGGCACGGGATCGGCCGCGTGCAGGGGATTCACCAGCACGTAGTCTGCCCCGCGTGCGCCGGCAACCGCCGCCAGCTCGGCGAGGTCGGAAAAATCCCCCACACCCCAGGACCGCTTGGAGCGGACGGAGTACAGCTGCGTGGCCAGTCCCCAGCCCCGGCGCTGCTCAAGGTCGGCTGCCGTGGACAGCCGGGCGGGGGTCACCACCAGCGTGGCTTCGGCAACCACCCCGGCCGCCTTGGCACGCAGGGTGTGCCATCCAAGGCCCGTATTTTGTGGCACGGCGAAGGTGGCGCGGCCGGTCAGAATGCCGTCCACTTCGCGGGGTTCCACCCAGACATCCTCCTGGACGGCCTCCAGCTCGCGTCCGTCCTCGGTGATGGCCCACATGCGGACGCTGGAACCGTGCGGGACATGGACGCTCACCTGCCCCGGCGTGCCCTCCTGAATCACGACGGCGGGCGGCAGCATGCGGCGCCAGGGCGCCAGTTCCGCCTCGGCCAGTTCGTGTTCGATGAGCTGATCGGTATGGGCGTGCACGCCCAGCGCGGCCAGGACACTGATCAGGGTTTCAGCCGCAACGTCATGCGGCTGCCCGTCCCACCCCTGGTAGGAGGTTCCGACGCCGTACGCCTCCGCCAGCCAGCGCAGCAGCTCGGGATTGACTGCGGTGCCGGCTACCGGGGCTCCGTTGTCCGCCGGCGCTTCAGAAGACCTTTCAGGTGAAGAAGGCTCAGGGGAAGAGGTTGCCGGGAAAGATGCCCCTGGGGAAGTCGCGTGCTGCTGGCTGGGAGCCTTCATATGTCCGCCTCGTCTGCTGTGATGGGCCCGAAACTAACGCTGCTGCCCGTTGCGGCCGGCCGTTTTCAGCACCCCCGCAACTGCTGGTTCCGATTATTGCAGGCTGCGCTGACTCCACGGTTCAGGCGGCGGCGCAGGCCTTCTGAAGCTCGCGGACAGAATCGCTGGGAACCTTGTCGCCCGCTTGGGCGATCTCCTTCAGGGGCCCGGTGATTTCGGCGGGCACGCCGGCTGTTTCGGCGCCGGCGACAAGGCCCGCGAGCGCAGCCTTGTCCGAGGCGCTCACCAGGCCGTCCTCGATCACGGTGCAGATCTGCCCCTTCACCTGTTCGGCCGCCGCGTTGGCCACCTGGGACACTGCCGAGCTAGCCGCATTCTGGGCTGCTTCCTCGGCCTGGGCGCAGCCCGCCAGCAGAACGACGACAGGAAGCATGGACATGGCGAGCAGGCTGCGTTTCATGATTCCACCCTAGCAACGGCGCCCCCGGCGAACTTCGACGACGGGCACGTGACAACGGTGTCTGCCCCTGCTTTCTCCCCTGGAGACGGCGGCGATACCGCCAGGCGATTCCACCGGGGGCTGACAGCCGCTGGCCTGGCGGCAACGACAGGGGCCTCCGGGCCAGGCCCCAGGACGACGAACAGCCAGCCGATTTGCCGCCGTCGAATCCGTTGACTTGTCTTGTGGACATCACCTAGCGTTCCAGTCATTGACAACGTTGTCTACCCACCTCCGGGAGGGGAAAGGCACGCGCGATGAAGGGCGACACCAGCACAATGCACCAGAGAAAATTTGGCAGACTACAGCTATGTACCGCATTGACCGTGGCCGGTCTCAGCCTGGCCACGGTACTCGCCGGAGCAGCGACGGCAACGGCGGCGGCAACGGCGGCGAACACTGCCGGCGACGAGCAGTTTCGGCCGGCATATCACTACACGCCACAGCAGAACTGGATGAACGATCCCAACGGGATGGTGTTCTACAAGGGCGTCTACCACCTCTACTACCAGCACAATCCGTCCGGCAACCAGTGGGGCAACATGTCCTGGGGACACGCCACGTCAACAGATCTGGTGCACTGGAAGGAACAGCCCCTGGCCATCGCCACGGACGACCAGCAGGACATCTTCTCCGGCAGCGTGGTGGTGGACAAGAACAACAGCTCCGGCCTGGGCACGGCCGAGAACCCTCCTCTGGTGGCGATCTTCACCAGCGCTTACAAGGACGCCTCACCGTACAAAGGGCTACAGGCACAATCCCTTGCCTACAGCCTGGATGAGGGCAAGACCTGGACCAAGTACAGCGGCAACCCGGTGCTGAACCGCAACTCGGCGAACTTCCGGGACCCAAAGGTGTTTTGGTACGACTCCCCCGGCGGAGGCGGCTACTGGGTGATGACTGCCGTCGAGGCCACCGAGCACAAGGTGGTGCTGTACAAGTCCGGCAACCTCAAGGACTGGACGCAGCTCAGCGAGTTCGGCCCGGCGAATGCCACGGGCGGGCTCTGGGAATGCCCCGACCTGTTTCCGCTTGCCGTCGACGGCGACCCCGCGAACGTCAAGTGGGTGATGGTGGTCAACATCAACCCGGGAGGCGTGGCCGGCGGCTCGGCAGGGCAGTATTTCGTGGGCAATTTCGACGGCACCACATTCACCTCGGAGACAACGAAGGCCAGTGACGCGCTGCCCGCGGGCACTCCCCTGGCAGGCTTCAACGACGGCACGTACAACGGCTGGACGGTGAACAACGAACCCGGCAACTGGAAGGACGGGCCATTCGCCGGGGCACCCGCCTCCGGCACGATTGCCGGGCAGAACGCCGTCACCGGCTTTGCCGGCGCCGGCCTGATCAATTCATTCAACGACGGCGACTGGCCGCTGGGATCGATGACCTCGCCGCAGTTCACCGTGGACAGCGATTACCTCAACTTCCTGGTGGGCGGCGGACAGCACCCGCGGGTCTCGGACAAGCTGGACAACACCCCGCCACCCGGGGACCTGTTGTTCAACGGCTTTGAGGTACCGGACGGCTCCACGCTGGCCGACGCCGGGTGGACAGGAACCGGGGATCTGGCCCCGGTGTTCCAGCCGGCGACCTCCGGCGGCGACTTCTATATCGGCGCCAAGCGGATCAACACGTTCGATACGGCAGGCGCGCCCGGCGACGACAGGCAGGGAAGCCTGACGTCGCCGTCGTTCACGGTAAACCGGAACTTCATGAGCATGCTGGTGGGCGGCGGACACCGCACGGCCGGCTCCGGGCAGACGCTGGAAGCGCAGCTGCTGGTGAATGGCAACGTGGTCCGCAGCCTCGCCGGCGATGACGCTGGAGCCCTGAATTGGAAGGGCTGGGACGTATCCGAGTTCGCCGGGCAGCAGGCACAGCTGCGGATCGTGGACCAGGCCACCGGCGGCTGGGGACACCTCACCCTGGACCACGTCATGCTGACGGACCAGGCCGCAGTACCCCGTTCCGATGAGACCACCGTCAACCTCGTGGTGGACGGCAAGGTGGTCAGGTCGGCCACCGGGGCTAACAGCGAGGTCCTGGACTGGGCGTCGTGGAACGTTTCCGAGTTCAGGGGGCGGCAGGCCAGCATCCGGGTGGTGGACAACAACCGCTTCGGCTGGGGCCACATCCTGGCCGACGAGTTCGTCGCCTCCCCGCAGCCGGCCACGCCGCGGGTCCAGACCTACGACTGGCTCGACTACGGCCGGGACTACTACGCGTCCGTGTCCTTCAACAACATGCCGCAGAGCAAGCGCATCATGCTCGGCTGGATGAACAACTGGGACTACGCCAACAACATTCCAACCTCGCCCTGGCGCAGCTCCATGTCCCTGCCGCGGGAAGTGGCACTCACGCAGACGGCCAATGGTCCACGGCTGACGCAGAAGGCAGTCCAGCAGGTGGATGGCCTCGGCACAAGGGAAAGCTACGCCGAAAAGCGGGCGCGGAACATTCCCGCCGGCACCCACGCGCTGCCGTCTGCGGCCTCGGGCGACGTGCAGCGGATCGACGTGACGTTCGCCCCCGGATCAGCGTCCAAGGCCGGGATCACAGTGCTGGGGAACGGCAATAAATCGACGGTCATCGGCTACGACAAGGCAGCCGGGGAGCTGTACATCGACCGAAGCAACTCCGGCAGCACTGACTTCCACCCGCTCTTCGTTTCGGTGGACTCCGCCCCCGTGACCGTGGACGCCAGCGGCAACGTGACGCTGCGCATCTACGTGGACCGGTCCTCGGTGGAGGTGTTCGCCCAGAACGGCCTGCGGACCATTACGGACCAGGTCTTCCCTGAACAGGGCGCCAACCAGGTAGCACTCTTCGCCGAAGGGGGAACCGCCCGCCTGAAGTCACTGACCGTCACGCCGCTCAGCCGGTCCATGTTCCTGGCAGCGCAAGTGCCCACCAAGAACAGGAAGTAAGGGCCGCTAAACGGGAGGCCGGTGTCCGCAGAACCTGCGGACACCGGCCTTGTTCGTGCCGGACCGGGCCGTTACGCACCGCCCTGGCCGGGCGGTCTTTGTGGTGAGGCGGCGCCGGGTTTAGTGGACCGGCTGCAGCCAGGTCAGCACCGACCCGTCCTCCTCGATGTGGTCCGCAAGCTCCCCGTTGAACCGGGCACCGTAGTCCGCCGTGATGTGTTCCTGGAAGGCTGCCTCGTCGCGATACACCTCGAAAACGAAGTACTCCCGGGGGTTGCTTTCCCGGGTGTACGGCAGGAACAGCTGGTTGCCGGGCTCACGGCGCACCTGTTCGGTGAGTTCGCGCATCATTTCGGCAACCCGGGCTTCGCTGCCGGGCTTGACGGTGAATTCGGCGTAGAGCGTCTTGGTCATGGTTCTCCTGTCGGGGCGGGTTTTGAGGGTTCGGTGGTTTGGTTCATTCCGGCGGGGGCAGTTCGCCGGACCCGCGGGTAATGAGCTCTGAGGGGACGACGTACGTCTGCGCCGCGCCGTGGTCGCCGTCGATCCGGGCCAGAAGGCGTTCGGCGGCGAGTTTTCCGATCCGGTCAGGGTGCTGGGCAATCACGGTCACGCCTGGCTCCATCATGTCGGCCAGGGTGAAGTCGTCGAAGCCTACGAGGGCAACGCGCTTGCTGGCGCCGAGCTCTTTCAGCGCCCGCATAACCCCGAACGTGACGAGGTTCTGACTGGAGAAGATGGCCGTGGGCGGGTCCTCCGACGTCAGCAACTGAAGGGCGGCCCGCCTCGCCGAATCCTCGTCGTGAAGGCCTTCAAGCACCGGAACCGAGGAGGTCGCGATGCCCGCCCTGCCGACTTCTTCGATGAAGCCGCGCCGGCGTTCGCGGGCAGTCTGGATATCTGTACGGTCACCGAGATAGGCGAGCTTCGAGTGGCCCTGTGCAATCAGGTGGCTGGCGGCCATGGCTGATCCGACCGCGTTGTCCGTCACCACTGCGTCCGCCTCGATGCCCACGGGTTCGCGGTCGATGAAAACCATGGGCAGATCGCGTGAGTGCTCCGGAATGACATAGGACTGGCTTTTCGCGATAGGCGTCAGGACCAGGCCGTCCACGCGCCTGCCCAGGAAGGCGGCAACCAGGGCCTTCTCCCTTTCGGGGTCGTCATCAAGGCTGGCTGCGAAGACCGCAATGCCTCGGGCGGCCAGGGAGTCCTCCAGGGCGCGGTGAATCTCACCACTGAAGGGGTTGGACACGCTTGGCAGCAGGAGTCCGATGGAAAGGGTCCGGCGCCCGGCCCGGCGAAGGCTTCCCGCTGCCATGTCCAGCTGGTAATTGAGCTGCTGGGAGGCGCCGAGCACGCGCTGGCGGGTTTCCTCGGACACCCCCGGTTCATCGTTCATCACCCGGGAGACGGTCTTGATGCCGACGCCCGCCAGTGCCGCGACGTGGCGCATGGTGGGCCGGTTCTTTGTCGTATCAGGCTGGTAACGATTAGACATCGTTGTCATTCATTGGTCCTTCATCATCGAATTTCTCTTGACTGTACCTTGTGATGTTGATTACATGATGCATGACATCGTTGTCAGGCACCAGAAGTGCCACGAAAACAGGAGATTCAATGTTGAGTTCCAAAGCCCCGCGGACAGTTACTCACCGCCTGCTTGCCATCGGTGCAGTCCTGACCCTCGGCACGCTCAGCCTCACCGCTTGCGGCGGGAGTTCGTCAACCACCTCGCCAGCCGGAACATCATCGGGTGAGAAGGTCGGCGTGTCCCTGATCGTCAAGACCACCTCAAACCCGTTCTTCGTTTCCATGCAGGACGGCGCCAAGAAGGCCGCCGAAACCGACGGCGTGGACCTCAAGCTCGCAGCCGGCAAGGCCGACGGCGACGAAGAGACCCAGATCCAGGCGATCGAAAACGCAATCTCCAAGGGCGACAAGGGCATCCTCATCACGCCCAACGGCCCTTCGGTTGTCGATGCGCTAAAGAAGGCCAAGGATGCCGGGCTGTTCGTCATCGCCCTGGACACCCCGCCGGACCCCGCCGACGCCGCCGACATCACCTTCGCCACCGACAACTTCGCCGCGGGTGAGCTGATCGGCAAGTGGACCGCCGCCCAGCTCGGCGGAAAGAAGGCCACCATCGCGCTGCTGGACCTGTTCGACGACAAGGTCGTCTCCGTGGACTACAACCGGGACCAGGGCTTCCTCACCGGCCTCGGCATCGACACCGCGGACAAGAAGAAGAACGGTGACGAAGCCAAGACCGGCAAATACACCGGCGGCAAGGGCGGCGACTACGAGATCGTGGGCAGCCAGGCAAGCCAGGGCGCCGAGGACGGCGGCCGGACCGCCATGGAGACCCTCCTCGCCAAGAACCCGAACGTCAACGTTGTTTACACCATCAACGAGCCGGCCGCGGCAGGCGCCTTCGAAGCCCTGAAGTCGGCGGGCAAGGAAAAGGACGTTCTGGTGGTCTCGGTGGACGGCGGCTGCTCGGGCGTCAACAACGTCAAGGCCGGCGTCATCGGCGCCACCGCCCAGCAGTACCCGGTGAAGATGGCCGAACTGGGCGTCAAGGCCATCGTTGAGCTGGCCAAGACCGGTAAGAAGCCGGCCAACTCACCAGGCCTGGACTTCTACAACACCGGTGTCGAGCTCGTCACGGATAAGGCCGCCGACGGCGTCAAGAGCATCACCACGTCCGAGGCCTCCAAGATCTGCTGGGGCAAGTAGCCAGCACAGCCCTCGCACCGCGGGAAGGTGCTGAAGATGCAGTACCTTCCCGCGGTCCACAGCAGGAGAATTTAACTGCAAAATCAGCAGCCGCCGCACCAGCCCCAGCAGGACCTTGAAGTTCAGGAGCAACCGTGACCCAGCAACAGACCGCCGGCCCGCCCGCCGCAGGCCATGCCGACCCGGCCGAGGAATTCCTCGACCGCCAGACCCCGCTTAGCCGTATCCGCAACGTCCTCCACCGCTATCCAGCACTCAGCCCGGCCATCGTCCTGCTTGTTGCGGTGGTGGTCTTCGGCCTCCTCAATGAGAGGTTCCTGCGGGTCGAGAACCTGTCCCTGATCACCCAGCAGGTCTCAGTGGTGGGAACCCTCGCCATCGCCCAGACCCTTATCATCCTCACCGCCGGCATCGATCTCTCCGTGGGCGCCGTGATGATCCTCGCGTCCATGGTGGTTGCTCAGCTGGCCGTCGGCAGCGGCACGCCGGCGCCGCTCGCCCTCCTCCTCGGCCTCATCGTGGGTCTGGCCGCAGGGGCGCTGAACGGTTTCCTGGTCACCAGGTTCCGGCTCCCCCCGTTCATCGTCACGCTCGGAACGCTGAACATCTTCATCGCCGTGACGCTTCTCTACTCCGGCGGCTCCACAGTCCGCGGCTCGGCCATGCCCGGCCTGCTGACGTGGATGGGCAGCACGTTCCCGGTCGGACCCGTCCGGATCTCCACCGGCGTGGTCATGATGCTCCTGCTCTATGTCGCGGTCGCCTTCATCCTCGGCAAGACCGCCTGGGGCCGGCACGTCTACGCGGTGGGCGATGACAAGGAAGCCGCCCGCCTGGCCGGTATCCCGGTGAACCGGGTCCTGATGAGCGTATACCTCGCCGCCGGGGCCGTGCTGGCCATCGGTGCGTGGATCCAGATCGGCCGCACGAACGCAGCCAGCCCCAACGCCGGAGTGGACCTGAACCTCGACTCCATCACCGCCGTCGTCATCGGCGGAACCAGCCTCTTTGGCGGACGCGGCTCCATCTGGGGCTCCCTCCTCGGGGCGCTGATCGTCGGGGTGTTCCGCAACGGCCTCTCGCTGGCGGGCCTGGATGTGCTCTACCAGACCCTTGCCGTGGGCATCCTCATCATCCTCGCTGTGTCCATCGACCAGTGGATCCGAAAGGTGAAATCATGACCGCCACAGAATTCCAACCGGCTAAGACCCCGGTCCGCCAGCCGATCCTGCAGGCAAGGGACCTCGTCAAGACCTTCGGACGCGTCGTGGGCCTGGACGGCGTCAGCCTCGATCTGTACCCGGGCGAAGTCCTGGCGATCATCGGCGACAACGGCGCAGGAAAGTCCACGCTCATCAAGTGCCTCACCGGCGCAGAGGTCCCGGACTCCGGCGAACTGAAGGTCTCCGGACAGACCGTCCACTTCAAGCGCCCGCAGGACGCCCGGGTACACGGCATCGAAACTGTCTACCAGAACCTGGCCGTGTCACCCGCGCTCGATGTTGCCTCCAACCTCTTCCTGGGCCGCGAAGAACGGCTCCCCGGCCCGCTGGGGAAGCTCTTCCGCGTCCTTGACACCAAGGGCATGCGCCGCAAGGCCAAGGAGGAACTGACCCGGCTCGGCATCTCCACGCTCCAGGACGTGACCGTCCCCGTGGAAAACCTGTCCGGCGGCCAGCGGCAGGCCGTGGCTGTGGCCCGCGCCGCCGCGTTCGGCTCCAAGGTGGTTGTCCTCGATGAGCCGACGGCTGCCCTCGGCGTCCGGGAGTCGAACCAGGTCCTGCAGCTGGTCCGCGATCTCCGGGACCGCGGCCTCCCGGTCATCCTGATCAGCCACAACATGCCCCACGTGTTCGATGTCGCCGACCGCATCCACATCCAGCGGCTCGGGAAGTGCGCCGCCACCATCACCCCTCAGTCGCACAGCATGACCGACGCCGTCGCGATCATGACCGGTGCCGCCACAGCCTGACCGGCCAGCGCTACCGAAAACCCCGCCTTACCAAACCAGCGCCACCTTAGAACCAGCACGTCACCACTTCCGTCCGCGGGCCGGCTTCGGCCCGCGGACGGCTCCATGAAAGGCCCACCGTGATCCCAACCGCAAACCCCGGAACCGCCAACGCAGGACCTGCCGACTCAGCAACCCGCGCAGCAACGCCGGAAGTCATCGTCATCGGTGAAGCGCTGGTGGACGTCGTTGCCTCTGCGGAAGGTGCCGTTGAGCACCCGGGCGGATCGCCGTCGAACGTTGCCTACGGGCTGGGCCTGCTCGGCATCCGGACAGCGCTGCTCACCTCCATCGGCGACGACGACCGCGGGCGGGCCATCGAGGCGCACCTGCAGCGCGCCGGCGTCGCACTCCTGCCCGGCTCCAGGACACCGGGACGGACGGCCAGCGCCACCGCGACGCTGGCCGCAGACGGCTCCGCAACCTACGACTTCGACATCCGCTGGGAATTGCCTGCGGTGGCCCCGGCATCCCTTCCCAAGGTGCTCCACACCGGTTCGATCGCGACCTTCCTGGCTCCGGGCGCGGCAGCAGTCAGGACCCTCCTGGAGCAGGCACACCGCGAGTGCGTGGTCACCTACGATCCCAACATCCGCCCCGCACTCCTCGGCAGCCAGGCTGAGGCCCGGACCATTTTCGAGGAGCTGGTCCCGCTCACCGATGTGGTCAAGCTCAGCGACGAGGATGCCAGGTGGCTGTACCCGGACCTGCAGCTCGAGGACACCGCAGCACGAATCCTGGGGCTGGGTGCGGGGCTCGCGGTGGTCACGCGCGGTTCCGAGGGATCACTGCTTGCCACTGCCGACCTGCAGCTGACAGTGCCGGCCGTCCGGTCCGCCGTGGCCGACACCATCGGCGCCGGGGATTCCTACATGGCGGCGCTGATCTACGGACTGCTTGCGCGTGGAACCGACGGCCTGGCGCCGGCCGTCCTGGAAACCTTGGGACGCACCGCCTCGAAGGCCGCCGCGATCACCGTGCGCCGCCCCGGAGCCAATCCGCCTACGGCGGCCGAGCTCCTGGCGGACCTGCCTGAAGACACTGCACCCGAGGGTGCAGCACCCGCGGAGGTGGCCCCCGCCGCCGTCTAAGAGAGCCGTCGACTAAGGATCGCGCGGGCAGGTCAGGGACGGCGACGAGCGCCGCCACACGCGGGCCGGGAAATTGCCGCATCCGAGCCGGGCGTCTCCGTACACTGAGGTTCATGGCATGCCGTATCAGCGAACTTGTCCTCAGCTGCGCCGACCCCGAGCTGCTCGCGCGATTCTGGTGCGAGGTCCTCGGCTACGTCGAGCTCGACCGGGAGGATGGTGCGATTGAGATCGGCCCGCCCGACGCCGGGTTCGGCGGCCTGCAGCCCACCATCATCCTGAGCCCCAGCAGCGACCCCCGGATCGGAAAGCTGCCCCTGCACATCGACGTCAACCCCGTGGACCGGGACCAGGACGCCGAGCTGGAACGGTTGCTCGCCCTGGGCGCCCGGCCCGCCGACGTCGGGCAGACCGGCGACGAGCAATGGCACGTCCTGGCCGATCCTGAGGGCAACGAGTTCTGCCTCCTGCGCAGGCGGCTTGAGCCCATCACCGCCTAAGGCAGCGAGGACAGCTGCCTGCCGGTCCCGACCGACGAGTGCTGCGCCTGCCCGTCCACGAATGTCGCCAAGACCCGGGCCGCTGCAAGGTCATCCGGAGCAGCCGCCAGCGGATCCACGTCAAACACCGTGAAGTCGGCGCGCTTGCCCACCGTGACGGAGCCGGCAACCTGCCACTCCCCCGCAGCCCGGGCGGCGTGCGAGGTGTAGCCTTCGAGCGCCTGGCGGGCCGTGAGGGCCTGGCCGGGAACGATCGGCTGTTCACCGGGCCGGCCCGACCGCCGTCGCAGTTGCGCGTCCGCCAGGATGGGCAGCGGTTCGAAGGGGGCGATCGGCCAGTCGGAGCCGAGCCCCAGGATGGTTCCCGCTGCACGGAGATCCGCACACCGCCAGGCGTTGTTGGCCCTGTCCGTGCCCAGCCGGATGGACCAGTTATCCGAGTGGTCGGCACGGGAGTAGTGCGTACAGTGGGTCGGCTGCATGCTGGCGATGAGGCCGGATCGGGAGAACCTCCCGATCAGCTCATCCGGGACGGTCTCGAGGTGTTCAATCCGGTGCACTCCCGGCAACGCCGGAGTAGCCCCTGTGCCCGGAGGCAGGGACTCGAAGGCATCCAGGACCGCGGCAACCCCGGCGTCGCCGATTGCGTGCGTGGCCGTGGGAATGCCGCGCCCGGCGAAGTACCGTACAGCCGCCGCGTATTCCTCGGGCCGGGGCCAGAACGGCGCCACCGACTCGCCATACGCATCGGGCTCAAACAGCCACGCCGTGCCGTTGTCCACCGTCCCGTCAACGAACAGCTTGACGCCGTCCACCTCCCAGCGCCGCCCGCCGACGCCGATCTGTTCGGCCAGCCCGCGCCAGTCCGGCTCACCGGTGCCGGGCATGCACCAGGGCGAGATCCGCAGGCGCAGCGGGAGGCCGCCGTCGGTCTCTTCTTCGAGGGCCCGGTAAAGCTCCAGCGAATCGTCGTTGCAGTCCATCACGTGTGCCCCGGTCAGGCCGGACCGCGAAAACTGCGTAAGCAGTTCAGCCAGCCGTGCCTTCCGTTCGGCGAAGGACTCGGCAGGCATCACCCGCGCAACGAGTTCGACGGCGGCCGCCTCCAACAGGAGCCCTGTCGGCCGGCCGCTTCCGTCGCAGACCACCTCGGCGGCCTGGTCGAAGGAGCGTGGCCCGGTGACCCCGGCGATGTCCAGCGCCCGGGAACTGGCCAGCGCGGAATGCCCGTCAAACAGCCGGATGAGGCACGGCCGTCCGGAGACTGCGTCGTCAATCTGCCCGCGGTGGGCAGCAGCGGATCCAAACACATTGGGATCCAGGCCCCAGCCGCGCACCCACTCGCCCGGCGCTGTTGCGGCCGCCTCGGCACGCAACAGTGCGCGCAACGCTGCCAGGTCCGCGGCGCCGGACAGGTCGCAGCCGCGGGTCAGTTCCAGCCCGAAGACAGGGTGGATGTGGCAGTCCACCAGGCCGGGGGTCAGCACGGCGTCACCGAAGTCGATGACCTCCGCTGCCGGCCAACCGGCCGCATCCGCACGGCTTCCGACGGCGGCGATCACGCCGTCCCGGATGGCAACGGCCTGCGGCGCCGGGCTCCCCGGCGGCCTGCCATCCATCGTGTGGACGGTGCCGGCAAGGATGATCACATCAGGGTTCATGGGTTTCGAAGCTTCCAATCTGGGCGAAGGTTTCCGGCCGGTGGCGGCGCACCCAGCGGGCGGCCAGGAGTCCGGCAATAAAGACGATGGGCGTCACCAGGATGAGGATGGTGTTGGTCAGCGCGTCGGCGAAGGTGAGCAGTTCGATGTTGAACCCGATCAGCAGCACCACGCCGAAGAGCAGGATGGCCGACGCCAGACTCAGCGGAACCATCAGCCGGTGCGTGACGGCGTCGGGATTTCGGCGCAGGTAGAGGAACGCGGCCACAGACACCAGGCCCTGCAGCCCGACGATGCCGAAGATCCCCGGGGTGTTCACCCAGATCAGCAACTGCTGGTACGGATCGGCGTTCAGGAGGGCACAAATGGTGATGACGACGGCGGCCAGGATCGTCTGCAGCTGTCCGGCCCGGTGCGGTGATTTGAACTTCGGGTGGGTCCGCCCCAGGAAGGCCGGCAGCACGCCGTCGCGGGCCAGCATGTAGACGTAGCGGTTGATCGCGTTGTGGAAGGCCAACTGGGAAGCATAAACGCTGGTGACGATCAGGAAGTACATCGCCACCTCGGCCCAGGGACCCACGTAGTGGTTGATGGTCTGGAAGAACATGCCGCCGGCCAGCTCCCCGGCGGCTTCCACGGCACGGTCTTCGCCGTAGGCCTGCACCACGGCCCACACAATGAAGGCGTAGAACACCGACATGAAGCCGACGGCGACGTACGTGGCGCGCGGCACGGACCTGTCCGGGTCGCGGGCCTCTGAGCGGTACAGCACGGTGGACTCGAAGCCCATGAAGGCGGCGAAGCAGATGCCGAGGATGGCCAGCACACCCGGCCCGAAGGCATTCTCCGGGCTGAAGGAACCCACGCTGATTCCATGCGCTCCGCCGCTGCCGAGGATCCCCGCCGCCATCAGGGCCAGGATGCCGGTCTCGGCAACGAGGAGCACGCCGAGCACCTTGGCGCCGACGTCGATGCCCCGGTAGCCGAGGAGCCAGACGGCTGCCACGGCGGCGAGGGCTATCGCCGGCCAGGGCACCTCGAGCCCGAAGACCACCTTGAGCATGTCGTGGGTCTGGACGGCGAAGAGGCCGTAGACACCGATCTGGAGGCAGTTGTAGGAGACGATCGCCAGGATGGCCGAGGCGAGTCCGGCCGTCTTGCCCATGGCGAGCGAGATGTAGGTGTAGAAGCCACCGGCTGCCTTCACGTGCCGGGTCATGGCCATGAAGCCGACGGCGAAGAGGGTGAGCACGATGCCTGCCAGGAGGTAGCCGGCCGGGGCGCCGATGCCGCCGACGTTGATGGCCACCGGGGCAACGCCCGCCATGACGGTCAGCGGCGCTGCCGCCGAAATAACGAGGAAGGCAATGCCGCCCGTGCCCAGGGCATTGCGCTTGAGGGCGCCGTCCGCAGACGACGCCGGAGGTCTGGTTTGGATATCCGGCACTGGTCCGTCCTTTCTGGGAAAGCCCGACTAAACGAAAGGCTTTCGTTTTAGTATGAGGGCGTGTGGCGCCGAGCACAATAGCTTTTTCAAAAGCGGCCGCAACCGCTGCCGGAGACTAGGCTGGGTTCCGATGTTCCAGAGCTGCAGACAGGAGATTCCATGGGGCGCCCGCTCCTCCCGCTGATATCCGTGGAGGCCCTGACGACGGCCGCGCTGGAGCTGGTCGATGAGAGCGGCGACTTCAGCTTCCCGAAGCTCGCGAAGAAAATCGGCGTCAGCCAGTCCTCCATCTACAACCACGTCAGCGGCCGGGACGAGATCCTGGAACTGCTGCGGCACCGGATCATCACCGAGGAGCCGTACCCTCCCGTGGACCACAGCGAGTGGGAGGGCGCGCTGCGGGTCCTGATCCGCGCGTACCGGGACGCCTTTGCCCGCCATCCGCGCCTGGCTCCGCTGCTGGTGCTGCAGTCCATCACCGATCCGGCGGTCATCGGCCTCTACGAGGACCTGGCGCTGGCCCTGGAAAGCGCGGGATTCAGCGGGCGTGACGTCGTGGCGGCCATTTCCACCATCGACAGCTTCGCCCTGGGCGCGGCCCTGGACCTGGCGGCGCCGGAAGTGGTGTGGGATCCGCCGGCGGAGGGCTACCCCACGCTCAAGCGGGCGCTCGGCAATGCCGGACCGTCAGAGGAGCGGGGCGGACACGCCTTCGACTTCGGCCTGGACGTGGTCATCGGCGGGCTTCGGGCGAAGCTGGGAGGCCAGGAAACGCGGGCCTAGGAAACAGCCCGCCGGCGCGCCCTCAGGGTGGCCACTCCCCACAGCGCCAGGAAGGCAGCCACCAGGAGCAGCCCGGCATCGCCCAGGTCTATCCCGCCCAGCCAGGCCGTGAGCGGGTCCTTCAGCCCGAACGCCGCGTTGCAGAAACCGGCGAGGGTTATTCCGGCGACGAAAAGCGCGGACAGTGCCGAGAGCCCGGTGATGACGGCGTTGAACCCCAGCTTGCGCAGGGGATCATGGATGGCGGACCCGTACATCCGCATCATCGCCACGCCGTTCGCCGTGTCGCACAGGGTCATGGCAGCGGTGAAAGCAAGCGGCAGTGCCAGCAGCGCGGCGGGCGACACGCCCGCCAGGGATGCCGCCGTCGTCATCACCAGAAGTCCGATGGTGGTGGCCGTATCAAAACCGAGCCCGAACAGGAACCCGATCACGTACACGTTCCTGGGCCGCCGCACCTTGGACAGTGGCCGGGCCATGAGGCGGGCCACAAAGCCCTTGGCCTCGAGTTCCCCGGGGAGCACCGTGCCGCCGCCGCGGACCCTGCGGTAGGATCTGGCGGCACCCAGAAACGCCGACCCGTTGAAGATCCCCATGGCCAGCAGGAACAGGCCGGAGACGCCGCTGCCGATCAGCCCCAGGACCAGGTTCCCGGTGCTGCCCTCGGTCATGAACCTGCCCACCAGCGATACCCCTGAAACCACAAGTGCCCCGGCCAGGATCACCACCGAACTGTGCCCCAGGCTGAAAGCAAATCCCACACTCGTGGGATCCTGCCGCTGGGCCACGAACTTCCGCGTGGAGTTGTCGATCGCGGCGATGTGGTCCCAGTCGTAGCTGTGCTTGATGCCGGCCAGGTATGCCGTGAGCACCAGTCCGAACGCCAGCGGCTGCCCCGACGCTGCCGTGCCGGCAATCAGGAGCACGACGGCGGCCAGATGCAGGATGCCCACCGCACCAAAGGTGGCCAGCAGGCGCGTCCGGAGCGGCAACTGCTCACGCTCGCGGTACATGGCTGCGAACTGGGTCAAGGTAGTCATCAGTACTTCCTGAGGTTCAGGGGCGCTTGGCCATACCAGCGTTGACGGAGAAGGCCGCTGCAGCCACCCAGTAGCGTATTGAGTTTTTCGGTGCTGTTGGACAATGACCGGAGCACCAGGGCCGTGATGCCGTCCATTGTGGCACTGAGCGAGACCCCTGTGTAGGCGTCGAACTTTTCCGCCAGCCGGTGCAGGTCGTCGGCGAGCGCCTGGTCTACGCGGGCGTCCACCACCACCAGCGAACCCAGGTGGCTGTAGCCCTCCATGAAGCCGGTCCCCGTGACGTCGTCGAGCGGCGGCCGGACCAGCAGGTTGTCCAGGGCGAGCAGCCGGGTGCCCGCGTCCGTCTCCACGCGGATCTCGTTGCGGAGCCGCAGTTCCTCGTACCGGAAGGAGGCCCCGTCCGGGGACCATCCCGGCGTGATCACCTCCGCCATCATGAGGCTCGACGTCGGCCGCACCGTGATGTGGGTGTTCTGCCGGTAACTGGCCTCCCGGTAGGCGATGACTTGGTCCGGCGCCAGTTCCAGCCGCGAGCCCTCCCCCAGCCGGACGCTCATGCGCTGCTCGGCAAACGATCCCGGGGT
Source organism: Arthrobacter globiformis NBRC 12137 (assembly GCF_000238915.1). Classification (GTDB taxonomy): domain Bacteria; phylum Actinomycetota; class Actinomycetes; order Actinomycetales; family Micrococcaceae; genus Arthrobacter; species Arthrobacter globiformis. The sequence goes on from NZ_BAEG01000027.1 coordinate 170,784, forward strand.
CCGGTAGATCTTCGTCGCGGACTGCGTGGTGAGCAGCAGGTCAGCCCCGTCACCCACCTCCACGTCCAGAACGTAGAGATCTGCCCCCAAGTAGGCCCCGCCCGGATTCACGACGACATAGCAAACCTGCCCGCTGTCATCCAGATAATGCGGCCGGAGCACCCGTAACGCGCCCCGATGGTACTGGTGCGTTGCCACGGACTTCCCAGCACGAAGCTCGATACGCAGGGCAAGCTCTCCCATGGGTGCGGGGGTGCGTCCGGCGGCTTCGTCACCTTGAGGGACCGCCAACGGGATCGTGCTCATGTCGCCAGGTCGAGCATCAGGACGTCGCGCCGGATCCATTCGATGACGTGCTCGAGGCCTTCGTCCGTCTTGAGGTTGGTGAAGCAGAACGGCTTGGCGCCGCGGAATTCCCTGGAGTCGCGTTCCATGACGGCGAGGTCGGCGCCGACGTGCGGGGCGAGGTCGGTCTTGTTGATGATGAAGAGGTCGGACTTGATCATGCCCTGGCCGGCCTTCCGCGGGATCTTCTCGCCCTGCGCAACGTCGATGATGTAGACGGAAAAGTCCACCAGCTCGGGGCTGAAAGTGGCGGAAAGGTTGTCGCCGCCGGACTCCACGAAGATCACCTGCAGGTCCGGGTGCCGCTGTTTGAGCTCTTCGATGGCGGCCGTGTTCATCGACGTATCTTCGCGGATAGCGGTGTGCGGGCAGCCGCCGGTCTCGACGCCGATGATGCGGTCCTCGGGCAGGATGCCGTTGGCGGCGAGGATCTTGGCGTCCTCGATCGTGTAGATGTCGTTGGTGATGGCGGCCATGGAAATCTCCGCGCTCATGTGGCGCGTGAGCCGTTCCACCAGCTGGGTCTTGCCGGCGCCGACGGGGCCGCCGATGCCGATCTTGATGGGTTCAGTCATGTTGTCCTCCTGCTAGCTCATGAACATGCGGGCACGCTGGCGCTCATGCCTCATCTGCGAAATCTCCAGGCCGGGGCTGACGGCCCCGAAGTCGTCCGGTGTGAGGCGGGCGGCCCGCTCGACGGCGGCAGCAACGGCGTCGTGAGCGTTTCGCAGCACCCGCTGCCCGGCGGTCTGCCCGAGCGGGATGGCCCGGAGGGCGTTCTGCGTCAGGGAGGTGACGGTGGCGAAAAGGTGCGCGGCGATCGCCTCAGCCGCCGGAACCCCGAGGGAACGGGCGACGACGGCGAACGCCAGCGGCTGATGGCCGGCGGCCCGGCCACTACTCACCAATGCCCGGTACGCGGACAGTTCGGCCGAGGGAAACACTTCGGTGCCGATGTCGAGCATCCGGTTTCCCATCTTGATGCTGGCCTCACGCACCTGCCGCGGCAAAAGCTGCGCGGTCAGCAGCCCGTCCAGCTCGAGAACATCCCACCCCTCATACAGGAATCGCATGGCCGGGGCGTCGGAATAGGTCAGCTGCTGCGAGAGGAACGCTCCCAGCCACCGCCCAAAGGACTCCTCATCATGAACGACCCCCCGCTCAATGTAGGTCTCAAACCCCAGCGAGTGAGCAAACGCCCCTGTAGGAATCGAGGAATCAGTTAGCTGCCGCAGGGCGAGCTGGTAGCTGTTCCCTGAAGCCGACGGCTCGTCAGTGCGTGTGTTCAGCATGGCGGAAAGGCACTGGCATGACGCGTTCCTGGCGGTTGTAGGGCACTCCGACGTGTTTGAGGTAGTCCTCGACGGTGTGGTCGTACTGGCACACCATGACGTCAGCACCGTACTCGGAGGACGCGTCGAAGAACTGCGCCTGCAGGTGCCGGTTGCCCAGGGAATGTGCCACGACGCCCATTTCGTGAATGGTCCGTGGGGCGATCACCAGGACGTCGGTGGGCAACACGGAGACCACGATCATGTTGGTTTCGGCCAGGTGCAGCACGTCGCCGTCTCGGAGGTCTGCCGATCCCGCTGGAAGCCTGATGCCGATCTCGTTGCCGTGGTCGGTGGTGACGCGCTGGATGCGCTTGACCAGCTGGGCACTTGGCAGGACTACTTTCTCCCGGTGCAGGCCGGCGTAAGACTCGGCGGCCGGAAGGTCGTGCAGGTTGCCGAGGATTTTTTCGATGATCACGTCAGGCTCCGGGGGTTAGAAGAGGAAGTAGCGCTGTGCCATGGGCAGGACGTCCGACGGTTCACAGGTGACGTCCTCGCCGTCCACGCTCACCTGGTACGTTTCGGGGTCGACCTGGATGTCCGGCGTGGCGTCGTTGAACTTGAGGTCGGCCTTGGACAGCGTGCGGATCCCCGACACGGGGCGGATGTTCTTCTGGAGCCCCAGTTCTTCCGGCACCCCCGCATCGATGGCCGCCTGCGACAGGAACGTGATGGAACACTGCTGCACGGCTTTGCCGAACGCGGCGAACATGGGGCGCATGGTGCGCGGCTGCGGGGTAGGGATGGAGGCGTTGGCGTCGCCCATCAGCGCGTAGGCAATCTGGCCGCCTTTAAGGACCAGCTCGGGCTTCACGCCGAAGAACGCGGGGTCCCAGAGCACCAGGTCCGCGAACTTGCCTTCCTCGACGGAGCCGATGGAGTCTGCCATGCCCTGCGCGATGGCGGCGTTGATGGTGTACTTCGCCACGTACCGCTTGATCCGGAAGTTGTCGCTGTCTGCCGAGCCGTGTGTTCCACCGGCAGGGTCCTTGAGGACGCCGCGCTGCTTCTTCATCTTGTCCGCCACCTGCCAGGTGCGGGTGATCACCTCGCCCACGCGCCCCATGGCCTGGGAGTCCGAGGACGTGATGGCGAAGATGCCGAGGTCCTGCAGGACGTCCTCGGCGGCAATGGTCTCGGCGCGGATGCGGGAATCTGCGAAAGCCACGTCCTCGGGGATGTCCGGGTTGAGGTGGTGGCAGACCATGAGCATGTCCAGGTGCTCTTCGATGGTGTTGCGGGTGTAGGGCAGCGTGGGGTTTGTGGAGGCGGGAAGCACGTTCGGCAGGCCGGCGATTTTGATGATGTCCGGCGCGTGCCCGCCTCCGGCGCCTTCGGTGTGGAACGTGTGGATGACGCGCCCGCCGATGGCGCGGATGGTGTCCTCCACGAAGCCGCACTCGTTCAGGGTGTCCGTGTGGATGGCCACCTGGACGTCGTACGCGTCCGCCACTTTCAGCGAGGTATCGATCGATGACGTGGTGGAACCCCAGTCCTCGTGGACTTTGAGCCCGATGGCACCGGCCCGGATCTGTTCGGCCAGAGGTTCGACGGCGGACGCGTGGCCCTTGCCGAACAGCCCGATGTTGATGGGCATGCCCTCGGTGGCCTGCAGCATCCGCTGGATGTGCCACTTGCCGGGAGTGACGGTGGTGGCTTTGGTGCCTTCGGCCGGCCCGGTGCCGCCGCCCACCATGGTGGTGACGCCGCTGGTAAGGGCGGTGGGCACCTGGTCCGGGGAGATGAAGTGGATGTGCGTGTCCACGCCCCCGGCGGTGAGGATCTTCCGCTCCCCCGCAATGATCTCTGTACTCGCGCCGATGACGATGTCCACGCCGTCGGCAATCTGCGGGTTTCCGGCCTTGCCGATCCGGAAGATGTGGCCGTCCTTCAGTGCGACGTCGGCCTTGTAGATCCCGGTGTAGTCCAGCACCACCACATTGGTGATGACGGTGTCCGGCACACCGCCATCAGGACCGCCGTCCCGGGTGGCCTGGCCGTTCTGGCCCATGCCGTCCCGGATGACCTTCCCGCCGCCGAACACCACTTCCTCGCCGTAGTTCGTGAGGTCCTTCTCAATCTCGAGGAACAGCTCGGTGTCCGCCAAGCGGATGGCGTCGCCCGTCGTCGGGCCGTACAGGTCCGCATACTGCCTGCGGGACAATTCGAAACTCATTGGCGGCCGCCGTCCCGGTCAACGCCGTCCCGGTCAACGCCGAGGCTGCCGTTCACCGCGTTGCTCAGGCCATAAACCTCACGGCTCCCGGCCAGCCGAATCAGCCGGACGGTTTTCCCGTCGCCCGGTTCGAACCGTGCGGCGGTGCCGGCGGGGATGTCCAGGCGCCGCCCATAGGCCGCGCTGCGGTCGAATTCCAGCGCCGGGTTCGCCTCCGCGAAGTGGTAATGCGAGCCCACCTGCACGGGCCGGTCACCGGTGTTGAGGACGACGACGTCGATCGCCTCCCTGCCCGCGTTAAGGACCAGCGGTTCGGGACGCAGGACGTACTCTCCCGGAATCATGATGCCCCCTATCGGATGGGGTTGTGGACGGTGACGAGCTTGGTGCCGTCAGGGAAGGTGGCCTCGATCTGGACATCGTGGATCATCTCCGGCACGCCCTCCATGACCTCGTCTCGGCTAAGCAGCGTGGTGCCGTAGCTCATGAGCTCAGCCACGGTGCGGCCATCCCGGGCACCCTCGATCAATTCATAGCTGATGATCGCCACGGCTTCCGGATAGTTCAGTTTGAGACCCCGCGACTGGCGCCTCCGGGCGAGGTCGGCGGCGACCACGATCATGAGCTTTTCCTGCTCACGGGGCAGCAGATGCATGAGGTTCCCTTCAACGGCCTGCGGGTCGGCGTGGGACCCAGACTAAGCCCCGTTCGTTTCCACCACGTTTCCGGAGCATCAGGTCGGCCCCCAGCAGCCGCGTTTCCCGACGGCCTCCGCCGTCAGCGGTCTCGGCTCGTGTCTCCGCTGAGGCGGGCGAGGATTGCATCGTTCGACTGGACAGGCTGGCGGTATGTGGCGGACAGGATACGCAGCATGTCCGCTGCGTCCTGGCTGTCCTCCGAGGCCATGGCGTCCTCCGCATACGTCACCCGGATGTTATGGGCGAAGGCGTCCGCTCCGGTCTGGGCGATGCAGTTGTGCGTGGAGACGCCCGCCAGCACCACTTCGTCGGCGTCCCAGTTCCGCAGCCGGGACAGCAGGTCGGTTCCCATGAAGGCGCTGTCCCGCGTCTTGCTCAGCTGCGGCAGGCCGTCGGTGACGAGGCCGGGCACAGCCTCCGCCTGCTTGCTGCCCCGAAAAATGAAGCCCTGGTCATCGTCCAGCATGCTTAGCGTCCACGTTGACTTGTCCCGCTCGTGCTCGGTGCCAACCAGCAGCGCCCTGTGTCCGTTGGACGTGAACCCCTCCAGCAGCCTGTTGCAGGAGGCGACCATCCGCTCCCGCTGGGCTGCCAGTTCCGGCGCTTCGAAGTATGCATTCTGCATGTCGATGATGAGCAGGGCAATCATGGATCCACCTTTCGTGCACTGAGAATTTTAGGGGGCCGAGGCACGGATCCTCAGTTCAAATTGCGCTTCCACATGCGTGCCTTCGGCAGCCTTCCCGGATTCCTCAATCCGGTCGATCAGCAGCTGCACGGACCGCTCGGCGATCTCGTTCATGCCGGGGGCAACAGTGGTCAGCGACGGGGACGAGAACCGCGCCTCATCAATGTCGTCGAACCCTGCCACGGCAGCATCCTCGGGCACCCTGACCCCGCGGAGCAGCAGTTCGTGCATCGCCCCCAGAGCCAGGGCGTCGTTCAATCCAAAGACGGCGTCGAACGGCTGGCCGCCGTCCAGGAGCCTCGCCACCGCCGTCGAACCGCCGTCACGGCGCCACTCCGATGGCACAATCAGGGCCGGATCAAAGGCCACACCCGCCTCGGCCAGCGCCTCCCGGTATCCGGCCAGCCGAAGTCCAGGCGAGCCGGCACGGTCTTCGGGAGAGGCGCCGATCACCGCGATTCGGCGCCGTCCTCCCGCCAGCAGGTGGGCTGTCATGGCCTTGGCCGCGCCGACATTCTTCATGGTGACGAGGTCGAACCGCGGGTCGTCGATGTGCTCGCCGAGCATCACGAGGGGTTTGGTGCCACGGCGGGCGGCGGCCACGGCGTCCGCGTCGAGCGCCAGCGGGGTGAACAGGAGGCCATCCGTCAGCTGGCTCAGGGATCCCTGCAGGGCGGTGAGCTCGTTGGCCCTGGTCGCCGCGGACTGCTCGACCAGGACGCGGTAGTCCCGGGCGGCTGCCACAGTCATGAGCCTGGAAGCGAGCTCAGCGTAATACGGCACGGAGAGATCGGATACCACCAGCCCCAGCATGCGGGATTTCCCGGAACGCAGGCTCCTCGCCGTCAGGTTCGCCTCATAGCCAAGCTCGGCGATTGCGTCCAGCACCTTCTGCCGGGTGGCCGGCCTGATGAACTCATAGTTGTTGAGCACATTCGACACGGTTTTGAGGGAAACTCCGGCCGCACGGGCAACATCGTTCATTGTCACGGCCATGCTGGGTCCCTTTCGCGGCAGACATCCCCCTCGGACATCTCTCTTTCGATACATCGTTGCAGAATGCAGGCCACCCCGCCCATCAAGAATTTCCCAAGGTGGGTCCCCCACCCTTTCTGCAAGGTCTCTTGGCTCTGGGGCCAGGCAACGGCGCCTGGCCCCGGCGACAATCGGCGGTGTCCTCATTTGCGGCGGCCACCGGCGGGACCGGTCCGGAACGGGTGTCCTCTTAAGTGTTAAGCGGCGGCCACCACCCGGGCCGGCCACCAAGGATCGCGGCAGGACAGGGTGGGGAACGTTGCGGCGGAAGGGGGCCGATTTGTTGCAGGGTGCAGGGGGATCCATCGAGGGATTACCCCCGTCAGAACGGCAGTTTGCTCTTGTGGTTTCCCACCATGCCCGCACACCGCACCAGGGATCCGTTCCCCGGTGCGGAGACGGGGGTCCCGAACGGGCTGACGGCGCGGACGGCCGGGGAACCGGCCTGGAGTTCCTGGCCCGCCTCGGTTCGGGACCCATCCGCATCACTTCGGACGTCATCGCGAACCTGGACGGCGTCGCGGGAGCGGTTGTGCTTGCCACGTGCAACCGGTTCGAGGTCTATTGCGACGTCGGTCCTGCGGCCGATCCGGAAACCACCAGGAGGCACGTGCTGGGTATCATCAGCACCTGCTCGGGAGTTTCCCACGATGAACTCAGCCGGGCGTTTGACTGCCTGACCGGCACCGCCCTGACCGAGCATCTGTTCTCGGTGGGGGCCGGCCTTGACTCGGCAGTGGTGGGCGAACGGGAAATCACCGGGCAGCTGCGCCGCTCACTTGCCTCGGCCCAGGAGACCGGATCGGCCAGCGGATCACTGGTCCGGCTCTTCCAGGCAGCCTCCCGCGCCGCCCGCGAAGTTGGATCGCTGACGGCCCTGGGTGAGGCCGGCCGCTCCATGGTGTCCGTTGCGCTGGATCTGGCTCTCTTCCGGCTGGGACGCCGGGACCTGTCCGGCCTGTCCGTGGTGGTCCTCGGCACCGGCGCCTACGCCGGATCCACCCTTGCCCTTCTGGCGGCAAAGGCGTGCCCGGCGGTGTCCGTGTTTTCCTGGTCCGGACGGGCCGAGGCCTTTGCGTCAGCCCGGGGCGCCACGGGCCTGACCTCCGAGGATCTGCCCGCTGCCATCCGCGGAGCGGATGTGGTGATCGGCTGCAGCGGCCGCGGCCCCCGGCTCGGCTCCGGGGACTTTCGCGCCTTCCGGCAGGGCGCTGCCGCACCGCTCGTCGTCGTCGACCTCGCCCTCAGCCGGGACTTCGAACCGGAAGTGGGCGAACTGCCGGGGCTTGACCTCATCACGCTGGAGCATGTGCGGCTGGCCTCGCCGCGTGAACAAACCGACGTCGTCCGGCAGGCCGGTGAACTGGTCCGGCAGGCCGCCCGGCGCTTCGAGGAGGACCGGCACGCGCGGCTCCTTGATCCGGCGATCGTGGCGCTGCGCGAACACATGCAGTCGGTGCTGGCGGATGAAGTGGCCCGGGTGAAGAACCAGCACGGCTGCACGGCCACCGCGGAAGCGGTGGAATTCGCCCTGCGGCGGGTGGTGCGGCAACTCCTGCATGTTCCCACCTCGAGGGCACGCGAGCTGGCGGCAGCCGGCCGGCAGGACGAATACACGGCCGCCCTGGAAACGCTGTTCGGGCTGGACCTGACGGCGGGCGGGAAAGCGGAGGCCGGCGCAAATAAAAAGTCCCCGGATTCCTGTTGCCAGGAAGCCGGGGACTTTCCACTCTTCGCTAAAAGAGTGGGCCCTGTGGGGATCGAACCCACGACCCACGGATTAAAAGTCCGATGCTCTACCAACTGAGCTAAAGGCCCAAACTGTCTGCTGAAATGCGGGCTTCAGCAGCCTGCAAACGCGAGACAGTTCCAGTCCATTTCTGGACGTTTAATACTGTACCCCAGACGGTGGCGACTTCAGCACGGCCCCGCCGCCGCCGTCGAACGTGTCTTTTTTGGGAGACGGCAGGGTTTCGGGCTGCTGGTGCAGGACGGGCCGGGCGCTGCAAGGGGCGCTCGATTCCCGTTCCTTGCAGGAGTAGCGTGGGACCATGAGCCAGAATGCAGGAACCAGCGGCCCGGGCGGGGCGGAGCGGCACCACAAACCGAAGCCTTTTGCGCCCATAGATTTCGAACCTTTCGCGGGCGGCGCCGATCCGGCGCGTGTCTCGGAAGCTGCGCACCTGGCCGCCCAGGCCCTGGTGCGCCACGGGCGGGACAGCGATGATCCCGTCATCACCAAACGGCTGGTCAAGCTGGCCGACGAGCAGGGCCTGGAGGCAATCGCGGAGATGTGGGCTGAAAGCCCGGCACGTTCACTGCCCGGCGCGCTGTGGCGGCTGTATGCCCTCCGCGCGGCAACCGTGCAGGATCCCGAGCGTATCTCCGTTTATTTCAAGGCGGGCAAGGACACAGCGCAGGTCTCCAATGTGGTGGCCGGCGCGGCCGAACCGCCGGGCGCCGACGAAATGAAGACCATGGCGGATGCAATCCTGTCCGGGGCATTCGACGGCGACTTCGACGTTGCGCTGGAACGGTCCGCCGCGTTCTGCCGCGTGGTGGCGCTGGGACAGGCCACGCTCGCGGACGGTGCGGAGCATTCAAACGAGAGCCACGCGCGCAAACTGACGCGCAACTCGCACCTGCTCGTCAAGACCGCAGAGGACCTCGAACACGCCGCCAACGCCTGGCGACTGGGTGAGCTCGACTGACCCATCAGTCCCGATCTGTCAATGTTGACTTGGCCCAGCCAAAGTAGAACACTGAAATAGGTGCCGAACCGCGAAACCCCCGGGCTTCAACATTTAGCCGCCTAGAGCGGCCTACCGCCGAGAGGCGTATCCGGTTCGGCACCATTTTTATGCCCTCATCCAGCTGCCGGTAAAGTACTGGGTAGCTGCGGCTCCGAGGTCAAGTCAAAAGCCTCCCGCGGCGTCCCGCCCTGACGATCCTCCGGAGACCGGTACTCATGAAGCTGCGCCTTTTTCCCCAGGAGCCCGCAGGCCTGAACCTGCTGTCGCAGCTGGCCCGGCAGATCGTTCTTGCCAGCGCAACCATGGCTGAAATCCTCGGCGCGCCGGCCACCGAACACCACCGGCTGGTCGAGGACATGCACAACCACGAGGCAAAGTCGGCCGAGCTGCACTTCGCCCTGCTGACCCACATGCGCACCAGCTTTGTGAACCCCCTCCCGCGCGAGGACATGTACGCCCTTTCGCAGTCCCTGAATGAAGCCATTGAGAAGCTGGACGCCGCGGCCGAACTCGTAGCGCTCTACAACCTGGACCGGCTGCCCAAGCGCGCAGCCGACCAGCTGGAGATCATCAGCCGCCAGGCCGAGCTGACGGCAGACGCCATGCGCCGGCTGAACAACCTGGACGACCTTGAGGACTACTGGATCGAGGTCCTGCGCCTGGCCAAGCGGGCCGAACGGACCCACCGCGTCTGGGTCGCGGACATGCTCAAGGACATGAAATCCGCCCAGTACGCCCGCAACCGGGACATCGCCAACCAGCTGGTGGACGTCACCAAGGACATGCGCCGTATCGCCACCCAGGTGGGCAGCATCATCGTCAAGGAATCCTGAGGTGACGCTGTTCATCTTTGCCCTGGTGGTGCTCCTCACCGCGGCTTTTGCCTTCATCAACGGCTTCAGGGACGTGTCCACCTCCGTGGCCCTTGCCGTGCGGACACGCGCCCTGACACCCACCGTGGCCGTGCTTCTGGCTGCCCTCTTCAACCTCATCGGCGCGCTGCTGAGTGCCGGCCTGGCCGTGGCCATCAGCCAGAACTGGGTTGTTCTCCCGCCGGGCGACAGCGGCCTGACCATCATCGCCGCGGGCCTCGCCAGCGCCTGCGCCTGGGGCCTGTTCCTGTGGTGGCGGGGCATTCCCTCCTCCTCCACTCACGCCCTGGTGGGCGGCCTGGCGGGCGCGGGAACCGCCAGCGTGCTGGTGGGCGGCAACTCCGTGGGCGGCGTGGACCAGTCACTCCTGTTCCAGGTGGTCCTCCCCCTGGCACTCTCGCCGCTCATTGCCTTCATCGCCGCCTACCTGCTGGTGTTTCCCGTCACCTGGGCCGCGCGGTACACCCAGCCGAGCGTGGTCAATAAACGGTTCCGGGCTGCACAGTCGATCGCGGCCGGCGCCGTGGCTTTCGGCCATGGGCTGCAGGATGGCCAGCGGGTCAGCGCGGTACTCATCCTGGCGTTGCTGGCCGCCGGTTACTCGGACGGCGGCTCGCTTCCTATGTGGGTGGCGCTGCTGTCCGCGGTCATGATCACGGTGGGCACGCTCTTTGGCGGCTGGCGCATCTCGCACACCATTGGCTACCGGCTCACCCGGATTGATCCGCTGCGCGGTGTGGTGGCCCAGGGTTTCAGTGCGCTCCTGCTGTTTATTGGCGCCATCGGGCTGCATTGGCCTGTCTCCACGACTCACACGGTCACGTCCGCCGTGCTTGGTGCGGGGGAAAACCAGCAATTCGCCACCAGCCACCGCAAGCTGGTGACCCGGATCCTGTCACTGTGGGTCCTGACGCCGGCGGCCACCGCCGCGGGAGCCTTCGTCCTGGAACTGGCACTCTCCCCGCTCATCGCGGCCTAAAAAGATCGATTGCTCCTCACCGGATCCTCGGGCTTGCGAGTCCGGGGTGCGGTTGGGTGGGCCCACAGCCGCAGGGGTCCCCGGGCGAGCTTGCGAGTCCGGGGTGCGGTTGGGTGGGCCCACAGCCGCAGGGGTCCCCGGGCGAGCTTGCGAGTCCGGGGTGCGGTTGGGTGGGCCCACAGCCGCAGGGGTCCCCGGGCGAGCTTGCGAGTCCGGGGTGCGGCTGGGGATTATCCGAAGCGGCCGGAGACGTAGTCCTCGGTGGCCTTCTGGCTCGGGTTGTTGAAGATGGTGCTGGTCTCGGCGAACTCGATGAGCTTGCCCGGCTTGCCGGTGCCGGCGATGTTGAAGAACGCCGTCTTGTCCGAGACGCGGGCGGCCTGCTGCATGTTGTGGGTCACGATCACCACCGTGTACTGGTCCTTGAGCTCGTTGATGAGGTCCTCAACGGCCAGGGTGGAGATCGGGTCCAGGGCGGAACACGGCTCGTCCATGAGGATTACCTGCGGTTCCACGGCAATGGCGCGGGCGATGCAGAGGCGCTGCTGCTGGCCGCCGGACAGTCCCGAGCCGGGCTTCTCCAGGCGGTCCTTGACCTCGTTCCAAAGGTTGGCGCCGCGGAGCGAGCGCTCCACCAGGGCATCGGCCTCGCCCTTGGAGATCTTCTGGTTGTTCAGTTTCACGCCGGCCAGGACGTTGTCCCGGATGGACATGGTGGGGAACGGGTTGGGCCGCTGGAACACCATGCCGATCTGGGAGCGCACCGTCACCGGGTCCACGCCGGGTCCGTACAGGTTGTCGCCGTCGAGCAGCACCTCGCCCTCGACGCGGGCGCCCGGCAGCACCTCGTGCATGCGGTTCAGCGTGCGCAGGAAGGTGGACTTGCCGCAGCCCGAGGGGCCGATGAACGCCGTGACGGACTTGGCCTCGATGTTGATGCTGACATCTTCCACGGCCAGGAAATTGCCGTAGTACACGTTCAGGTCTTTGACGTCGATGCGCTTGGACATGATGTTCCTTAACTTGCTGGGATGAATTGAAGTCTAGAGCCCGGCCTCCCGGGCCGGACAGCGATCGGTGTGGGCGGTCCGGCCTAGCGGCCCGTCTTCGGGGCGAAGACCCGGGCAATCAGGCGGGCGCCGAGGTTGAGCAGCATCACCAGGATGATGAGGACCAGGGCCGCACCCCACGCCCGCTGCGACGAGGGGTCGGGGTTGGACGGCGAGGTGGGGTTCAGGATCTGCGTGTAGATGAACGTGGGCAGCGAGGCCATCCATCCGCCGAACACGTTGTTGTTGATGCTCGTCGCGAACCCTGCGGTCACCAGGATGGGGGCGGTCTCGCCGATCACCCGGGCGATGGCCAGGGTGACGCCCGACGCAATGCCGGAGATCGCCGTCGGAATAACCACCTTGAGGATGGTCCGCCACTTGCGGACGCCCAGCGCGTAGGAGGCCTCGCGGAGCTCGTTGGGCACGATCTTGAGCATTTCCTCGCTGGACCGGACCACCACCGGGATCATCAGCACGGAGAGTGCGACGGCGGCGACGGCGCCGGTCTTGGTGCCGGGCCCTACCACCGCGAAGAAGAACGCGGCGGCGAAGAGGCCGGCGACGATGGACGGGATGCCGGTCATGACGTCCACGAAGAATGTGATGGCGCGGGCCAGCGGGCGGTCGTTGCCGTACTCGACGAGGTAGATCGCCGTCAGCAGGCCCACCGGAACGGAGATGACGGTGGCCAGCAGGGTGATCTGCACGGTGCCCAGGAGCGCGTGGTAGATGCCGCCGACGACCGGCCCGGTGCCTTCGGCCGCACGGTTGTCGAACACGCCCGTGACGCCGTTCATCGAGGTGCCCAGGAAACCGGGGTTCAACAGGCCCGGGATGCCGTTGACCATGACGGTCCAGATAACGGAGATCAGCGGCAGCAGGGCAACCAGGAAGGCGCCCACCACCAGGCACGTGGCGAGCTTGTCCTTGGCCTTGCGCGCCCCCTCAACGGCACCGCTCCAGCCCACGAGCCCGGCGGCGAAAAGAACGGCGGATACGACTCCCCAGCCGAAGGCGTTGAAGCCGATCAGCGCGAGGATGGCGGCCCCGAGGACCAGCGCGACGCCCAGAACCACGTAAGGGGCATATTTGGGCAGCTGGCCCTTGGTCAGGGCGGACCGCTTGCGGACGGGGGTCAGGGTGGAGGTCATTTAGTTGGCTCCCGAGAATTCTTTGTGCCGGCTGATGATCCACCGGGCGATCATGTTGACGGCGAGCGTGATCACGAACAGGACCAGGCCCGCGGCGATCAGCGTGCTCACCTTGAGGCCGCTGGCCTCGGGGAAGTTCAGGGCGATCTCGGCGGCGATGGTCTGGTTGCCGGACTGGATCAGGCTGGCGGTGAGTGCGCCGGAGGACAGCACCAGCGCCACGGCCATGGTTTCGCCCAGGGCGCGGCCGAGGCCCAGCATGACGGCGCTGATGATGCCCGGGCGGGCGAAGGGCAGCACCGACATCTTGATCATTTCCCAGCGGGTGGCGCCCAAGGCGAGGGCTGCTTCCTCGTGCAGCTTGGGGGTCTGGAGGAAGATCTCGCGGGACAGCGACGTGATGATGGGGATAACCATGACGGACAGCACGATGCCGGCGGTCAGGATGGTCTTGCCTGTGGCGGAGGCCGGACCGTGGAAGAGGGGCAGCCAGCCCATGTTCGCGGCGAGCCAGCCGTAGGCGGGCGAAATCTGCGGGGCCAGGAAGGCGGCGCCCCAGGCACCGTAGATCACGGAGGGGATCGCGGCGAGCAGGTCAATCACGTAGCCGAGGCCGGATGCGAGGCCGCGAGGGGCGAAGTGCGAGATGAAGAGGGCGACGCCGATAGAGACCGGCGTGGCGATGGCCAGGGCGATGATGGCCGCGATGAGGGTGCCGACGACGATCGGCCAGATGTAGGCGAAGAAGCCCTCGCCGCCCTGGATGTCCGCGGCGGGGGCGGTGAAGGCGGGAATCGCCTGAATGACGAGGAAGAGCGCCACGCCGAACAGCACGGCAAGAATCAGGCAGCCTGCCGCCAGGGCCGCTCCGGAGAAGACTTTGTCCCCGGCGCGGCCGGCGCCTCGGGAACTGGTCAGGGAGGTGGTGGTCATACCCGGCCCTTCGGTGTTGTTGATGCATCAGATGTGAATCGGGGTGGAACCGCGCTTACACGGCTAAGTTCCCCGCCCTGCCTGGCGGCTGGGCGGGGAACCTCGGCGAACAGGACAGACGTTACGACTTGACCTTGATCGACTCGATGGCCTTGGTGGCCTTCTCTGCCAGTGTGGCGGAGATCGGAGCCGACTTGGCAGACTCGGCGGCGGCGTTCTGGCCCTCTTCGGAAACTACGTAGGTCTCGAAAGCCTTGACCAGGTCGACCGTTTCCTGCTTGTCGTAAGTGGAGCAGACGATGTGGTAGGAAACCAGGACCACTGGGTAGGCACCGGATTCGGTGGTGGTGCGGTCAAGCTTGATGGCGCCGTCGGTGTCGGCGCGGCCGTCAACCGGCTTGCCGGCGTCGACTGCCTTGGAGGCGGCTTCCGGGGAGATCTTGACGAACTCGGAACCGACCTTGATCTGGGCGATGCCCAGCTTGCCGCCTACGGCGGAGTCATCGGCGTAGGTCACGGCGCCCGGGGTGTCGGTGACGGTCTTGACGACGCCGGACGTGCCCTTGGCGTTCTCGCCCTTGAGGGATGCAGGCCAGATGCCGTCGGCCTTGTCCTTCCAGATCTCGGGAGCCGCGGCGGAGAGGTACTCGGTGAAGTTCTTGGTGGTGCCGGAGTCGTCAGAGCGGCTCACCGGGGTGACGGCGAGGTCCGGGAGCTTGGCGTCCGGGTTCAGCGCTGCGATGGCGGGATCGTTCCACTTGGCGATCTCGCCGCGGAAGATCTTGGCCGCGGTGGGGGCGTCCAGCTTCAGCTCGGTGATGTCCGGCAGGTTGAAGGCAATGGCGATCGGCGAAATGTAGACGGGGATCTCGATGGCACCGTCGGGGCCGCAGACCTTCTTGGCCGAGGCCAGTTCCTCGTCCTTCAGGTAGGCGTCGGACCCGGCGAACTGTGCCGAACCGTCGAGGATGGCCTTGCGCCCGGCGCCGGAGCCGTCCGGGGAGTACTGGACGGTGGCGCCCTGGTTGGCGGAGGCGAAGTTCGTCTTCCAGACGTCCATGGCCGCGCCCTGCGCGGAGGAGCCGATGCCGGTCAGGGTGCCGGTGACCTTGGTGCCTGCGGCGGAGGCGCTGCCTGCGGGAGCGGTGTTGGTGGCATTGTCTGAACCACAGGCGGTGAGCGCGAGTGCGCCGGCGGCGATAACAGCGATAGCCGCGTGGCGGCCGAAGCGGAGTGCCTTCACTGGGTGTACCCCTTCCAGGGTTTTTCGATGCGGTACGGACCGGAGACGTCCGAACGTTACATGCGTACTTTTTGTACCTTCACTGAAGTTATGGGCCGCAGGTAACAAGTTTTGGGGTCCGAGGTGAACGCAGGGTTAACGACGGCGGGCCATTGGCTTACAGATGCTGAGTTGCCATTGCGTTAGTTTCGCCACAGTCGTAGTGATTCGGCTACACCGTTATCAGCATTAACACTGGCCCCACGTGGCACGATGGGATCATGGAGACTTCAGGGCCCCTGGACGCGCGCCAGTGGGGTGAGGGGCCGCCGTCGGACGCCGACGTGGACCTGTACCGCAGGCTAAGTTCGGACATCACCGCCGGCGTGGCCGTCGTTTCCGCCCGGCTGCGGAACCGGGACTACGCCGCCACGGTGAGCGGCTTCCTCTCGGTGTCGTACGACCCGCCGACCATGCTGGTCAGCCTGTATGCGGAATCCCGCATTGGCGAGGCGGTGGAGGAAGCCGGCTCCTGGGCCCTGAGCGTGCTGTCCGGCAAGCACCAGGGCGCGGCGACGTGGCTGGCCAGTCCGGGGACACCGCTGCACGGGCTCCTGGCGCAGGTCCCCTTCCGGCGAGGACCGGCCACGGGATCTGCGATCATCGACGGCTGCCTCGCCTACTTCGAGTTGCGGACCGTTTCGGTTCATGCTGCCGCCACCCACCTGCTGGTGGTGGGCGAGGTGGTGGCCATGGGCAGTGCGGCGGATCCGTCCGAGGTTCCGGACCCGCTGGTGCATTTTGGCTCGGAGTTCCGCCGGCTGGCACCGTAACCGTTCAGCTCAAACCTGCTGGCACAGTAATAAAGGGTGCGTTCTGCCGGGAATCCCGGCCGAACGCACCCTTTTGTCGTCGCCTCGGGGGCTACTCGAGGTGGACAGGTTGGGCCGGACGGCCGGCCGGAGCGGGCTGCCGTCCCCGGAAGAACCACGCCAGCAGCACCGTCCCCAGCACGGCGATGGCGGTGGAGACCATGGCAAGTCCGGGAACCGCCGGGAGGACAAGAAAGACGACGGCGGCTGCCACGGCCAGGGCGATGACCGTGGTCCGGGGCTGCTTCATGGAGACGATGGCTTGGACCAGCACGGCGCCAAGGACGGCGGGCAGCACGTACAGCCGGGTCACGTTCATGACGGCAGGCGGGATAACGCTGATGAGCCAGCTGCCCAGCAGCCCCACGAAAATGGCCAGCGAGGCCAGGTGGACTGCGGCAGCACCGCAGATGGCGACGACGGACGCCAGCTGGCCGCGGCGGGTTCCGGGCTTGGCGCCGATGTTCGTCTGCGCGATGAGGGCGGCGGGAAGGAGCTTGTTGGAGATGTTGCCGATCATGAAGGCCTGGTACATGGCGGCCGGTCCGAGGATGGGGTAATACGTCAGCGGCTCGACGATCCAGATGATCCCGAATGTGGCGGCGACGGCAGCGAAGGCGATCCAGAGCTGCGCCGGCGCAATGTCCAGTCCTCCGGCGAAGACGAGATACAGGGGGCCGGCGACGGAGACCAGCAGGCCCGCGATCATGGTGGCCCGTCCCCAGCGCGAGGTGGTGCGGTCAAACTCGGTCATGGCCTGGTCCGTGGCTGCGAGTGCGGTGCTGCTGGCTGTCATACCTGGATTCCTGTCCATTGGTTTCGGGGGTGCGGGGTTGGCGCGGTTCTGGCGGGTGGCTCGTGGTTGGCGCCGGTCAACTGCCGGACGCCAGAAGTGCGGCGCCAAGGGCGGCGACGATCGAGATGCCCAGGCCCCACTCCCGGAGCCAGCTTTTGCCGAGTGCCCTGGCCAGCAGCAGGGACACCGCCATGACGGAGGCGGATACGGCGAAGGTGACCACGTGGGTGCCGGACTTTGGCAGCTCGGTGAAGCCCAGGCACGCGAAGGCTCCGATGAGGGCCGCCGCGGGGACGATGGCCATGGCCGCCGGGTTGATCGCGCGGACCTTCGCGTCGCCGCGGCGGAGCAGCGGGGTGAGGATCAGCGTGGCGATCATCCACATGGCTCCGCCGATGCTCATGGCAAAGAACGCCACCGCGAATACGCTTTGGGTGTAGCTCTCGTCGCCGAGCTTGGCGCCCAGGGTGCCTGCGGCGATGCCGGCCGCCGAGACGTCGTAGGCTGCCGAGCCGATCAGTCCGATCCTGGACAGCACGGCGGGTGCACCGAAAAGTGCCAGCAGCGCAATGGCCACGAGCGCGACGGCGAGCGACGGCCCGATCGCGGAGACAGCCCCGGACCGGAACGACGTCCTGATGTCCCCTGGTGTCATCTGCACCGACGGCGCGGCCCGGCGCACGGCCCGGAGGAAAATCAGTGACTGGACCACGATGACGCCGAAGACGCCCGCCACACAGAGCCAGAGGACGGGGGCGTTGGCGATTGCAAGGATGTCCGTGGAGCCGGTGGGTGCCAGGGGTGCGTGCATGGGAGCCTCCTGATTGGGGCCCGCTGGGGGCCGGCGATGCTGATGCCGCGGGCAGGACCGCTGCGTTGCGGGATCTGTGACCTCCGACCGGATCGGCCAGCAGGTTAGGAATACTGTCCGGGACGCTGGCCCGGAACGGCAAGGGATGGCAGAATCGGCCAAAATTCTGGCCGGATCAGTCAAGCCGCGGATTCAGTTGCCGATGCCTTCCGTTCACGTTCCCGGTCCTCCACACTTCAGGGAAGTACAACCGCGCACTCTTGAACCACCGCCCGAAGGAGCACCATGTCTGACGCGATCAGCGAACTTTCCGCCGTCGAGCTCACCGCTGCCATCAGGAACAGGGAAATCTCGGCGAGGGAGGCCCTTGACTGCCACCTCGAACGCATTGCCGCAGTGAATCCCCGGCTCAACGCAGTGGTGACACTCGACCCCGAAGGCGCCGCGGAACTGGCAGCCCGCGCCGACGAGCTCACGGTCTCCGGCAACGAGCTGCCGCCCCTGCACGGCCTGCCCCTGACGCACAAGGACACCAACAACACCGCCGGAATGCGTACCACCCAGGGCTCGGTGGTGCTGAAGGACTTCGTGCCGGCCAAGGACGACCTGATCATCGCCCGGCTCAAGGCCGCCGGCGTGGTCAGCACGGGAAAGACCAACGTTCCCGAGTTCGGGGCAGGCTCCCACACGTTCAACGATCTCTTCGGCACCACCACTAATCCGTATGCGCCGGACCTCAGCGCAGGCGGAAGCAGCGGCGGGGTGGCCGCCGTCGTGGGTTCCCGTGTGCAGCCTATGGGTGACGGCAGCGACATGGGCGGCTCGCTGCGGATCCCCGCGTCCTTCTGCAACATCGTCGGATTCCGGCCGTCCCAGGCTGTCATTCCGGTGCCGTCCGATATCAACGCGTGGTCCTGGCTGGGGCGGACCGGCCCGATGGCGCGCACGGTAGAGGACATCGCCCTGTTCATGTCCGTCACCGCCGGACGGGATCTGCGGGTGCCCCACCCGCAGGTGGTTGATCCGGCCGAATTCAGGGCCGGGCTTCAAACGGACATGCGCGGGGTCCGGATCGGCTGGTCACGGGACTTTGGCATTGGTGTTCCGGTGGAACCGGAAATCGCGGACCACCTGGAACGCCAGCTCGCCGTGTTTGAGGAACTGGGAGCCGTGGTGGAGGAGGCGTGCCCGGATTTCAGCGAGGCGGATCTGGTGTTCGGCACTACGCGGGCACTGGATTTCGCTGCCGGGCTGGGCGGGCTGGTCGCCGAATCAGGCGAGCTGATCAAGCCGGAGGTGCGGTGGAACGTCGGCAAGGGGCAGGCCCTCACCGCTGAGGACATCATTGCCACCAACGCCGCCCGCACCCGGCTGGAATACAGTGTCCAGGGCTTCTTCAGCCGGTACGACATCTTTGCGAGCCCGTGCGCGCAGGTGCTGCCGTTCGATGCGTCCCTGCGCTACCCGCAGGAGGTAGCCGGTGTCCCTACCGAAACCTATCTGGACTGGATGCGGTCGGCGTGCCTGCTCTCGGCCACCGGCCTGCCGGTGCTGAGCCTGCCTGCCGGGTTCAGCCGCTCCGGGCTGCCTATCGGACTGCAGCTTGCCGCCAACCACTACTCTGACGTGCAGGTGCTGCGCTGGGCGAGGGCGTTCGAGCAGGAGACGGACTACGCAGCCGTCGCCCCTAAACTGGCAGGCCTCAGCCAGCCCGCATGATGCGGCCGCCGCGTTTGCGGGCGTCCAGCAGCACGGACACGTCTACACCGGAGGCCTGCGCCGCCCATTCTGATGCCGTAATGAGGCGGTACAGGGATGCCAGATCGGGCACGGTCACGTCGGCCACGATCTGGTAGTCACCGGCAAGCGCTGCCGCATAGCGCACGGTGGGCAGCCCGGCAAGGCTCTTGCCGAGCTGCTCCACCTGGTGCGGCGCGGCCCTGATCCACAGCAGTGCCTCGACGGCGAGCCCGAGGGCGGCCGGTTCCACCACCACACGGGGCTGGACCTGGTTGTTGGCGAGCAGCCATTCGCAGCGCCGGCGGGCCGTCGCCTCCGAAACTCCGACGCGCCTGGCCAGAGCTTCGAAACTGATCCGTCCATCCGCGCAGAGGGCCTCCACGAGCTCGGTGTCCTGGCGGTTCAGGACCTGCCGGACTGCGTACACGCCCGTGTCCGCAGCGACCGGCGAGCGCAGGGCGTCTGCCTGCTCCGCGGTGAGCATCTCCGGCCGCCAGCCCTGGATGGTCCGGAAATACCGCAGCACCGGATAGCTCACGGAGTGCCGCAGCCCGATCGTGGAAGGCAGTTCATCGGAGAGGATGTCCCCCATCCTGTCCGGGTCCGTGAGGATCTCGGCCACGCAGTCGCCATTGCCGGTGACGGTGTAAACGAACGTGGTGTCGGAGCGCTGCGCGAGCGACTGTGCGGCCGCGCGGGCCGTGCCCGGCGTGCAGCGCATTTCCACCAGCATCGACGCCGGATGGGGCCGCACGGCAGCGATGGAGACGGCGCCGGACTCCAAGAGCTGCGCCCCGCGGCGGGCCACGGTGCGTTCGGGCTCGCCCAGGACGGCGGCCATCTTCCGCCAGGGGCAGCGGGGATCGAGCTGCAGGGCAGCCACAATCCGGCGCTCCAGTGAATCGAGCAGGATCATCCGTGCACCGTCATCCTCAAAAGGGCCTTCCGCTAGTGCTTCATTTCAGCATGGACGGAGCGAAGGCGGGCGAGCAGCGTCGCGGCGAGGAACGCCGTCGTAATCTCCAGGACGACGCCGGCCAGCAAGCCTTCGGCGCCCGACCCCAGGAAACCGGACACCAGGTAACCCGGCCCCAAAGAGCCCATCCCAAAGAAACCTGCACCAGGCGCCGCCGTGCCGGCATGGAAGTGGCCCGGCGCGCCACTGCCGGAAACGGCGGGGGCGCCCAGCAGCAGTGCGGCGTGCAATGCAGCCATGGCCAGGGCACATCCCATCACCTGGCGCAGGGTCTTCTCCCGGCCGCCGCGCCACAGGTGCACAGCGCACGGCAGGCAAACCCCGACCATCGCGAGCATCACGACGCCCAGCCACGGTCCGTGCTGGTTTCCGGCCACCAGTCCCAGGTGCACCACGCAGGACGCGGCGGTCACCGCAGAGACGGCACGGGAGTGCAGGGCGGTCACGGCGTGGCCCTAGCCGTGGCAGTGGGAGCCGGACTGGCTGGGGTTGGCCGGGACATCGAGGACCGGGCTGCGGTCGAAGAAGCCCTCGGGACGGAGCTTGAAGCCGACGGTGTCCACCGGCATGATGGGCCAGTCCTCCACGCGCGGGAAGTGGGTCAGTCCGAAGGTGTGCCACACGACGATGTCCTGGCCGTCGATGTCGCGGTCCTGGGCGATGTAGGAGGGCAGGCCCGCGCCGCCGGAGTGCTGGTTGACGAAGTCGCCGGTGGGGTAGCGCTCGTCGTCGGCGTAGCGGGTGACCCACAGGTCCTTGGTGGCAAAGGCGGCCCGCCGCGCAATGGAGGACCCGGGATCGGCCAGCAGGGTGGGCTGGTTGTGGGCGTGCAGCTTGTAGCCCACCGGCTCGTTGAGACGGTTCTTGGATTCGGGGTTGGAGATGATCCAGGTCCGGCCGGTGCGGGCATCGGCCTCGCGGACAGCCTCCGACTCACGGGTCAGCACGGTGCGCTTTCGGGAGAACGCGTTGCCGCGCTCGTTGCCCGGGCCCATGGTTTGCCGGACCACGTCCTCTTCCTCCACCCTGTTGGTGAAGCCGTCGATGGCCATGTCCAGGCGGGCGCTGAAGATGTGCTGGTGGAACGGCGCTCCCAGGCCCGGTGCCAGCTGGGAAATGTTGTCCGAGCCGCCTTCCGGGAATGCGGACGTGAAGACGACGCCGGTGGCTTTCGCTTCGAATTCGATGGTGCCGTCGAGGTAGAGGTACCAGTAGAAGCCGTAGTCGTAGTTGCCGATAGTGGTGAAGAAGGAGATCACCATGCGGCGGTTCCGGCGGGTGTAGTTGATGCCGGACCAAAGGTCGCTGTGCTTGGCCAGGATGCCCCAGTCCTCCTCGTGCATGCAGATGCCGTTGCGGATCTCGCGGGGGTTGCCGAAGGCGTCGCTGATGACCGGGCTGAGGTAGGTGATGTCGCCGAGGCAGTCGCAGCCCAGTTCGAGGGAGTTGGCGTACTGGCCCACCAGGTACTCCCCCGTGTCGAAGTAGTTCTGCCAGGACCTGATCGGGGACGGATCGCCGTACGGCACCACCATCTCGGCGATCGACGCGCGGTTGATGATGGGCCGGAGCCGGTCCCCGTCCCGGAAGGCAATGTTGTGCAGCACCACGCCCTCGCGGACGTCAAAGCCGACGTCCAGGCTCCATTTTTCCCATTCGATGTGGTTGCCGCCGGTCACCGTGAAGCTGGGGCCTTCGGGCTGGGTGATGCTGATGGGTTTCTGGGTGGTGCGGAGTGGACCCGTGAGTTCGGGATCGGTGTAATTGCCGTGCTCTGCCGGGACGGGGAAGACGCCGGTGTCGATCACCCGGGTGACTTCCTTGCTGACCACGTCCACGTAGGCCACCAGCCCGTCAACCGGATGAGCCCAAGCGCTGTCCTCCGGAAAATCCTGTACGAAGGCAAGCCCGCGGAGGATCCGGCGGCCCCTCTCCTCCGCATACTCGAAGACACCCGCGGACAGCGGAGCAACGCGCACCTTGCTGACGTCAAGGTTCCGGGCGGCCAGGGCCTTCAGCCACCGTTCGTCGGTGGCCAGCAGTTGCTCCACAACCTCGAACTCCTCTTCCAGGACCGGCAGTTCGCCGGTGGCCGCGGTATCGAGTTCGACGGCGGAGATCACAGTGCCGTTGGTGACCGAGACAGTGACTTCCTGGGGCCGGGCGCCGGAGACGTCGTGGATGAAAACCCGGAAGCGCCGGTCTTCCGCTTCACTGCCGGCGCCGCGGGCCGGGTCAAGGACGCCCAGGTAGGCAATGCGCTTCTCCGGGCCAAGGAGGCCCGCGGTCCGAAGAATGCCCTGCACCTCACTGATTTCCCCAGCTGAGGCAAGGCGGAAGGGGCTGGCTGTTTGGATAGTGGAGGGCGTCATAGCAGCCTTCTGTCCGGGACCCTGGCGGGTCGGATTTTTATTTTCTATAGTTGTAGAGAATAAGCGAACGTAAGATGGCTCACAAGAGTCTGGGCGAAAAATATTTACTGGGGAGCGGCCGCGTGCCAAAGATTGTTGACCACGACGAGCGCCGCCTGGAACTCGTCGATGCGACCTGGCGGATCATCGCCCGGCTGGGCATTGAGAGCGCCACGATGCGGGAAATTGCCACTGAGGCGGGCTTCGCAAACGGCGCCCTCAAACCGTACTTTCCCACCAAGGACACGCTGCTGACTTTCGCGTTCGGCCACGTCTTCAACCGGACCAACGAGCGCATCGCCGAAGTCACGTCGGGGCTTTCGGGATTGGCGGCCCTGCGCGCCTTCTGCGTCGAAGTGCTCCCGCTGGATGAGGAGCGGATCAATGAAGCCCGGATCGTCATCCCCTTCTGGCAGAAGGCCATCAACGATCCCGGCAAGGCGCAGATCCACCGGGAATCGATGCAGCAGTGGCTGGATGCAATCCGGCGCCACCTGGCGGAGGCCAGGGACAGCGGGGACGTCAGTACCGCCGTCGACGACGACAGCCTCGCCGGCCAGCTGCTCAACATGCTGCTCGGCGCCCAGATCGCGGCAGCGCTGCTTCCGGAGGGCCAGACGGATCTCGGCCTGGACAGGCAGCTCGAGGGCTTCCTTTCCCTGCTGACACGCTAGCCTCCCGACCCGCTAGCCTCAGGACCCACGCATCGCGGACCGACCCGGACCGCGGAAACCGACCTACAGCCAGGAGACGCCGGCAGTGACCATCCCGCAGGAAATCGATACGCCGGAACTCATGATTGACGTCGACATTCTCGACAGAAACATCGAGCGGATGGCGTCAGCCGTCCGGGCACGCGGCCTAAGCCTGCGGCCGCATGCGAAAACGCACAAGATTCCCCAAATAGCCGTCCGCCAGATCGCAGCCGGAGCCTCCGGGCTGACGGTGGCAACCATCGGCGAAGCTGAGGTGTTCGCCGCCGCCGGCGTCGGCGACCTCTTCATCGCCTACCCCCTCTGGATGTCCCCGCAAAAGGCCGAGCGGCTGCGGCGCCTGTCGCAGACTGCGCGGATCGCCGTCGGCGTGGACTCCGTGGAGGGGGCAACGGCACTGGGATCCGGCCTGGGAGGTGCCGCGGGGAGCACTAGCGTCCTCGTGGAGGTCGACAGCGGCCACCACCGCAGCGGCGTCCACCCGGAAGCCGTCGCACCGGTTGCCGAAGCAGCAGCGCGCGCGGGACTGGAAGTCGCGGGAGTCTTCACCTTCCCGGGACACAGCTACGCGCCGGGCATGCCGGTCGAAGCGGCCAGGCAGGAGCAGCAGGCCCTGAACCGGGCGTCCGAGGTTCTTGCGGCGGCAGGATTCGACATCACCTGCCGCAGCGGCGGCTCCACCCCGACGGCGATGCTGACCGGGAATTCGGCTGCCACCGAGGTGCGCCCGGGCGTCTACGTCTTTGGCGATGCCCAGCAGCTGGAGCTTGGGCGGTGCGCCGCCGAGGACATCGCACTGACGGTGGCGGCCACCGTGGTCAGCCACCATGCCACCCCCGCGGACGGACCGGCGCGTTTCATCATCGACGCCGGCAGCAAGGTTCTCGGCAGCGACCGGCCCGCGTGGGCAAGCGGCTTCGGACGGCTGATGGACCACCCCGACGCCCGGATCACCGCACTGTCCGAGCACCACGCAACAGTCGAGTGGCCCGATCCCGGGACGGCGCCCGCCATCGGGCACCGGCTGCGCGTTATCCCCAACCACGTGTGCCTCGCAATGAACCTGGTGGATGACGTCGCAGTGGTCAGCGGCGGCGCGCTCGTGGACCGCTGGGTGGTGGCAGCCCGGGGCAAGAACAAGTAGGAGGGCCGACCGCCGTGCTTCCCGGATTCTTTTTTCGCCACATGTTGAAAAAAGATGACAGGGTGGAATTTCGCCGCTAATCTGAAATGACTGTGTCCCAGGACACAGTGTTGGGGACCCGCCACAAGACAGCCGACCGGCGTCAGGAACGTTCATGCCAGCAACCACCATCCGCCCCGCGGACCAGACCCTCACCTCCAGCGTGGCCACCTCCTTTGACCACTGGAGACACCTCGTAGCGCAGTCCTTCGTGCCGCTGTCCGCCGAAACGGACCGGCCCGAGCTGTTCCGCGGCCGCATGCGCTCCAGGGTGCTGGACCGCACGTGCATCGTGGAAGTCTCGGCCTCGGGCCACAGCGTCCACCGCACACCGGCACTTTTGGCACAGTCCGACCAGCGCTATTTCAAGCTCAACCTGCAGCTGGAGGGTACCGGGCTCCTCATCCAGGACAACCGCGAGGCAGTGCTCCGCCCCGGCGACCTGGCCATCTATGACACCAACCGCCCGTACACGCTCGCGTTCGAGGAGCAGGCCCGCATGATGGTGGTCATGTTCCCGCACGATTCCCTGTCGCTGCCGCCCGACTATGTAGGGCAGCTGTCGGCCGTCCGCCTGGCCGGCGGGTCGGGACTGGCGGGCATTGTGGGGCCGTTCATCAGGCAGCTCGCCGGCAACCTGGAGGCACTCAGCGGGCCGAGCGGCTCGCGGCTTGCGGCCAACACCCTGGACCTCGTTTCCACCATGCTCCATTCGGAACTGGATCTGGCTGCGGGCAGCATGAAGCCCCAGGCTCTGCTGGCGACGTCGGTCCGTGACTACATCGAGGCGAACCTCGCCGACCCGCAGCTGTCACCGGCCAGCATTGCCGCGGCGCACTTTATTTCGACCCGCCATCTCCACAACGTCTTCCACGAGTCCGGCAGCACGGTTGCCAGCTGGATCCGGAGCCGCCGGCTGGAGCGGGTCCGCCGGGACCTCAGGGACCCGCTGCACTCCGGCACCTCCGTGGGAGCCGTGGCAGCACGGTGGGGCTTCCTGGACGCGGCGCACTTCAGCCGGACGTTCCGGGACGCCTTCGGCGAATCACCCAGCGACTGGCGGCGCGGCGCCTGAACCGGCACAGCGCCTAAACCGGCACAGCGCCCAAACCGGCACAGCGCCTAGATCAAACCCTGCGCGAGCATCGCGTCTGCCACCTTGACGAAGCCGCCGATGTTCGCGCCCAGCACGTAGTTGCCGGGTTCGCCGTATTCGTCCGCGGTGGACGCGCAGCGGTGATGGATTCCCACCATGATGTCCGTGAGGCGCTGTTCAGTGTGTTCGAAGGACCATGAGTCACGGCTCGCGTTTTGCTGCATCTCGAGCGCCGACGTGGCCACACCTCCGGCGTTGGCGGCCTTGCCGGGCCCGAACAGCACGCCCGCCTCCTGGAACACTGCCACGGCGTCGCGGGTGGAGGGCATGTTGGCGCCTTCGCCGACAGCCAGCAGTCCGTTGCGGACCAGCCGCGCGGCGGCACCGCCGTCGAGCTCGTTCTGCGTGGCGCACGGCAGCGCGACAGTGGCGTCGACGTCCCAGACGCAGCCAGCCTCCACGTAGGAAACGCCGGAACGGCGGAGGACATAATCCTTGAGGCGTCCGCGCTCCACTTCCTTGACCTGGCGGAGAAGCCCGACGTCGATTCCCGCCTCATCGACCACGTAGCCGGAGGAATCGGAGCAGGCCACCACGGTGGCTCCGAGCGCCTGGGCCTTGGCGATGGCGTTGATGGCCACGTTGCCGGAGCCAGAAACCACCACGCGCTGCCCGTCGAAGGATGAGCCGCGGGTCTTGAGCATCTCTTCGGTGAAGATCACCGTGCCGAAGCCGGTGGCTTCGGGCCGCACCAAAGAGCCACCCCAGGAGATGCCCTTACCGGTCAGGACTCCCGATTCGTAACGGTTGGTGATGCGCTTGTACTGGCCGAACAGATAGCCGATTTCGCGGCCGCCCACGCCGATGTCACCGGCCGGCACGTCGGTGTATTCGCCGATGTGCCGGTAGAGCTCGGTCATGAACGACTGGCAGAACCTCATGACTTCGGCATCACTGCGGCCTCGGGGGTCGAAGTCGGAACCGCCCTTGCCGCCGCCAATGGGCATGCCGGTGAGCGCGTTCTTGAAGATCTGCTCGAAGCCGAGGAATTTCACAATCCCGAGGTAAACGGAGGGGTGGAACCGGAGGCCGCCCTTGTAGGGGCCGAGCGCCGAATTGAACTCCACGCGGAAGCCGCGGTTGATCTGGACCCGGCCGGAGTCGTCGGTCCACGGCACCCGGAAGATGATCTGCCGCTCGGGCTCGCAAAGCCGTTCCAGGATGGCGGCTTCCAGGAATTCGGGGTGCCGGTCGTGGACCGGGCCGAGGCTTTCGAATACCTCGACCACCGCCTGGTGGAACTCAGCTTCGCCCGGGTTCCGCGCCAGTACCGTGTCCCTGACGGCCTCCAGCCGTGCATCCATGAATCTTCCTTACGTCGGCTGCCGACGGTCGGAAAGTATGAAGTCCGCCGTCTTATAGTTGAGCTTTCAACCTAACCGATTAAGACCACAGCCAGGTAGGCGGCTGGAGCGTTATCCCTTATTCTCCGTATTGTGACAGTAAAATTCCGCATTATGAGAGGTGCGTTCATGATGACCTGCTCCCTGATGGCCGCCTGATGGCGTATGTGTGCCTCCTCCTCTCGGGCGCCGCGCTGCTGATCAGCGGGCTCGCCACCCTGGGAGCCCTCCCGCGCCGGGATGCAGCCGTGCTGAGCCTGGTCATCGGCAGCATCCAGCTGCTCTTGGGCATCACCTATCTGGCCGTCACGTACTTGGGCAACGTTCGCTTGGACAGCACGGCTCCGGACGCCGACGGCGGCGTGCAGCTGCTGCTTTCGGCGTCCGGCATGTTCCTGTTCGGCCTGACCTACGTCTACGTTGGCCTGGATTTCCTACTGGGGCTCGGGTCCAGGGGCCTCGGCTGGTTCTGCGGCATGGTGGCCGGGTGCGGCCTGCTGCTCGCCGCGGCCTGGTTCCCTGAGGACCCGCTCCTGGCAGCGCTGTGGCTCTGCTGGTCCTACCTGTGGATGCTCTTCTTCTTCTCGCTGGCCCTGGACTATAGCCGGCTGTCGCCGCTGATCGGCTGGTCCCTGGTTCTGGCCAGCCAGGCGACAGCTACGGTGCCTGCCCTTCTCGGGATCTCCGGGAAATGGCCCGAAGACCCCGCAACGGCCGGCGGGGCCGCGGCGTGCATCGCCGCGTTGCTTTTGCTCGCCGGCGGCATGGCCAGGCGGGACGGCAGGCGGAACCGCCGGCTCGCCGTCGTCGTCTCCAATGAGCCGTTAGCCGCCGACGAGCCGTTAGTCGGCGGTGGCGGCAGCCTCATCGGCAAACGCGGAATTTGAGGCGCGGCCGCGCTTTTCCACCGCGATTTCCGCCACCACTCCGGCCACGAACATCACGGGGACGGCTACCAGCAGCCCCACGGCCGTTTCGGCGCTGCCGCCGATCAGGGAGGTGAAGTTGCTGACCACCAGGTACAGGACCCAGGCCAGCAGCAGCGAAGCAAGGGCCGGTGCAATGAGGGTCTGCCAGAGTTGCCCCGGCTCCCGTTCACGCCGGAAGAATGCGACGACGGCCAGGGAGCAGAGCATGTACAGCACCAGCAGCGCTGCAACGGCGAGTCCGCTGAACCACGAGAAGAGCGTCAGCACCGGATCCATCCCCAGTACCGCGAACGGGGCCACGAGCAGCACGGCGACACTTGTCTGGATCCAGGCGGCGGACGCAGGGGCTCTGTGCTTGTTGGTCCGCGCCAGGACAGCGGGCAGGGAACCGCGCAGGGCCAGCGAGTGGAGGTAGCGGTTGATGCCGTTGTGGAAGGCGATGATGCCGGCCAGCAGGGACGTCACCAGGAGGATTCCCGCAGTCACACCGGCCCACGGGCCGAACAGCTCAACAAGCGGCCCGATCACGAAGGAGGTCGCGTCTCCCGACTCCAGGGCAGCTCCGGCGGCATCGATGACGTGCGAGGGCCCGTAGAAGCTCACGAGCATCCACGTGATGAAGGCGAAAAACACGGCGATGATGCCCACGGAGAGGTACGTTGCCCGTGCCACCGTCCGGTGCGGATCCTTCGCCTCGGCGGAGTAGATGGCCGTTGACTCGAAACCGAACATGGATGCAACGGCGAACATGATGGCAACGCCTGGCGCGCCGCTGGCGATCGCTTCAGGGGAGAACGAGGCTGCCAAGTTGAGGCCTTCAGTGCCTCCACCCTTCAGCAGGACGGTGAATCCGAACAGCAGCAGAATCGCCACTTCCAGGCCCACAAGGAAGGCCAGGACGCGGGCGCCGAGTTCAATGTTCATCGAGCCAAGCACCTGCACGCCTGCCATGGTGGCAATGGCGAGCAGCCACCAGGGAACGGCCACGCCGGCGGAACCCAGCAGGCCGGAGAAGGCCGCACCATAGAGCCCGTACATGGCGGCCTGCACCGTGCTGTACGCCAGCAGTGCCAGCCAGGCAGCTCCCGTGCCTGTCTTTCGGCCGAAGGCAGCGGAGATATAGGCGTAGAAGGCGCCGCTGGCCTGCACCTTCCGGCTCATCGCCACGAAGCCGACGGCGAAGATGACAATGACGATGCCCACGACGAGATACGCGCCCGGCGCCCCGGCGCCATTGCCGAGGGCAGCAGCCAGGGGCGCTGCGCCGACGATGCCGGTCAGCGGGGCCTGGGCCGAAAGAACGAAAAAGAGAATGCCCAGGACGCCGATGCTGCCCGCGCGGAGGGCGGTGGACTGCTCCTTGCGCGGATTTGCTTCTGCAGTCCGGGACTCGGAATTTGAAATACTCATTGGATCCTTCTTAACGGTCATGAGCGTTGGAGAGGGGTGCCGGCAATGGCCTCGCACCGCTACATCCAGCTTGGCAGTCCCGGTCGGATGGGGCTTGTCTGGCAGCGATCAGTTGTTGTGCCTCAGCGCACTGGTCGGCTGGCGCAGGCTTTATTCAGAGGGTCCCGCGGCTGCAGCGCGCGGTCAAGGAGGCTGCTGCCGCGGGCCGCGGGTTCGGCTGAGGCGGGTCCCGGGAACAACGCGCACCCGGAAACAAGAAAGTCCGGGTCCCTTGCCGCAAAGGGACCCGGACTCTGTTGTTCCGACGGAGTGAGAGGTCTGCCGGCGAGGCTGCTGCGCCCCGGCAGACCGGCTCCTACACCAGGTTGGCGACCAGCCCCGTGCCGGCGGACTGAAGCCCCTCGGTCTGAACCGGCTCGGCCTGATGCCCTTCGGCCAGGACCGGCTCGGCACGGCGGGCCGGCAGGAGGGGCGCAAAGAACGCCCCGAGCTCCGCCGTCGCGGTCAGCGGCAGGACGTTCGCCACGTACTGGTCCGGGCGGACCACCACCACGACGCCGCCGCGGTCGAGGCCTCGAAGCTCGAAGATGTCGGCCTTCGGGTCGGTGCCGTAGACCTTCTCAAGGTTGGTGAGCTTGAACGGCCCGACCTCCGGCTTGAACACGGCCGGGACGGCGTTGATGTTGATGCCCCTGTGGTCCTGCTGGTAAATGACCTTCACGTCGAACCAGGCGTCGGCGTCGGCACCCTCCGGCGTGGCCGCGAGCGGCGACTCCGGAGAGTTCTCCAGCCAGTGCGCGAAGTCAGTGGTCGGCGACGCGGCTCCGGCTTCGGCGGGGTCGGCGAACACGTAGATGCGCCAGCGGCCATCGGCCGTAGCCTGGTGCCCCAGGTGCAGCGGGTTGGTGTCGCAGACGCGCTGCACGGGGGCGGACTTGAAGCGCTTGCCGGTGGGAAAGCCCGTGGCCAGCCTGGCATGCTTCGCCTCGGCGACGATCATCGACGGCGCGTACTCGGTCATGAAGCCGGCCGGGAATTCGGCGGTGCGCACGTAGAAGTCCTCAAGCTCGGAGGGGTCCTCGAACTCCTCGGGCTTCTTGGCCATCAGGGTGGACCATTCCTTGTCGAAATCGATCAGGTTTTTCGCGACGATCTGGCGCTCGGCGGAGTACGTGGCCAGCAGCGACTCCGGGCTGCGGCCCTCCAGCACGTGGCCAAGCTTCCAGCCGATGTTGAAGCCGTCCTGCATGGACACGTTCATGCCCTGGCCTGCCTTGGCGCTGTGCGTGTGGCAGGCGTCGCCGGTGATGAACACGCGCGGCGTGCGGGTGTCCCGCTGCTCCGGGAGAACGTCGTCGAACCTGTCGGTGAGGCGGTGGCCAACCTCGTACACGCTGTGCCAGGCGACGTTGCGGACGTCGAGCGTGTAGGGCTGCAGGATCTGGTTCGCGTGGGCGATGATTTGCTCGATGGTGGTCTTGCGGATGGCACCGTTGTCGTTCTCCGGCACGACGCCGAGGTCGACGTACATGCGGAACAGGTGGCCTCCCTCGCGCGGGATCAGCAGGATGCTGCCGCCGTCGTGGGACTGGATGGCGCATTTGGTGCGGATGTCCGGGAAGTCGGTGGATGCGAGGACGTCCATGACGCCCCAGGCGTGGTTGGCCTGGTCGCCGGCGAGCGTGCAGCCAATCGCTTCGCGGACCTTGCTGCGCGCACCGTCAGCACCCACGACGTATTTGGCGCGCACAACACGTTCCTGGCCCGCCAGCTCACCGGTTGTGTGGACCAGGGTCACGCTGACCGGGTACTCCCCCGTCTCCGCGACGTCGAGGCTGCTGAATTCGTAGCCATAGTCGGGGGTCATGCGGGTCGGGGAAAAGGCCATGACTCTGGCGAAGTAGTCCAGCACCCGGGCCTGGTTGACGATCAGGTGCGGGAATTCGCTGATGCCCATCTCGTCGTCGACCGCCCGGGCGGCGCGGACGATGTGCTTCGGGTTCTCCGGACTCGGCTTCCAGAACGCCATTTCGGTGATCCGGTAGGCCTCCGCGGTGATCTCCTCGGCGAAACCGAACGCCTGGAACGTCTCGACACTGCGGGCCTGGATGCCGTCGGCCTGGCCGATGGCGAGGCGGCCGCCGCGGCGCTCCACAATGCGCGTGGTGATGTCCGGGAACTGGGAGAGCTGGGCGGCTGCGAGCATGCCTGCGGGGCCGGAGCCCACGATGAGCACGTCGACCTCGTCGGGCAGCTCTTCGGGGCGGTTGATGCCGACGCCGGCGGCCGGCTGGATGCGCGGGTCACCGGAAACGTAACCGTGGTGGTGGAACTGCACGGGCTTTCCTCACTTCACTGTGTGGCTGGCTTTCGCCAAATCGTGTGTTCTATATCAGAACAGATGGTTCGATAATAGAAATAGGGTTATGCTTCAGTACTGTACGTTACATATGACCTGCGTTACAAGCAGCTTCCCCTCCCCCGAAAATCAGGGGTTGACGCAGCCGCCGGCAGCGTCCAGTATGTTTCGTATACGATTTCGTACCTGATGAGGAGAACGCTTTGGAGCAGGTCAACGACGACACCCTGGCAGCAGCACGCAAGGTGATCGCGGTGCACATCAACTACCCCAGCCGTGCCGCCCAGCGCGGCCGGACGCCGGCGCAGCCCTCCTACTTCCTGAAGCCGTCGTCCTCGCTTTCCCTGACCGGAACCGCCGTCGAACGCCCGGCCGGCTGCGAACTGCTCGGTTTCGAGGGCGAGATCGCGATCATCATCGGCAAGGCGGCGCGCCGCGTCGAGGTCGACGACGCCTGGGGCCACGTTGCCGCGGTCACCGCCAGCAACGACCTTGGCGTGTACGACCTGCGCTACGCGGACAAGGGCTCCAACCTCCGGTCCAAGGGCGGCGACGGCTTCACCCCGGTGGGCCCGGCACTGATTGCGGCAGACGCCGTCGACCCCGCCAATCTGCGCATCCGGACCTGGCACAACGGGGAACTGGTGCAGGACGACACCACCGAAGACCTGCTCTTCCCGTTCGCCCGGCTCGTGGCGGACCTGTCCCAGCTGCTCACCCTCGAGGAGGGGGACATCATCCTCACCGGCACACCGGCCGGCGCCTCCGTCGCCGTGCCCGGCGACCTGCTGGAGGTGGAGGTCAGCACAGCTGATGGTCAGCTGAGCACCGGCCGCCTCACCACCACAGTTAAGGAAGGCACGACGGCGTTCGCCGACTTTGGTGCCCGGCCCAAGGCCGATGACCTGCAGCGGGAGGAGGCCTACGGATCGCGGGAAGCCGCTGGCCTTCCCGCCACACAATCTGCACTGAGCCCGGAGCTCAAGGCCAAGCTGGAGAGCGTCTGCACCGCCACGCTGTCCTCCCAACTGCGCAAGCGCGGCCTTAACAACGTCAGCATCGACGGCCTCACCGCCACCCGCCCGGACCGCAAGGTAGTCGGCCTGGCACGGACCCTGCGCTACGTGCCCAACCGTGAGGACCTCTTCAAGACCCACGGCGGCGGCTTCAATGCGCAGAAACGCGCCATCGATTCAGTGAACGAGGGCGAGATCCTGGTCATGGAGGCCCGCGGCGAGAAGGGCACCGGGACCATCGGCGACATCCTGGCCCTGCGCGCCCAGGTCCGCGGCGCCGCGGCCATCATTACGGACGGCGGGGTCCGCGATTTCTCCGCCGTGGCCGCCATGGAACTGCCCACGTATTACTCCAACCCGCACCCCGCCGTGCTGGGCCGCCGCCACATCCCGTGGGACACCGACATCACCATCGCCTGCGGCGGCACCACGGTGCAGCCCGGGGACATCATCGTGGCTGACTCGGACGGCATCCTGGTGATCCCGCCGGCCCTGGCCGAGGACGTCGCCAACGACTCCATCGCCCAGGAACGCGAAGAGGTTTTCATCGCCGAAATGGTGCAGCAGGGCCACAGCGTGGACGGACTCTACCCGCTCAACGCGGAATGGCGCACCAGGTACGAAGAGTGGGAAGCAGGCAAAGCCAATGACTGAAACGGCGACCGCCCCCGCCGCAGCGACCATTGCTGACGGCACCACCGGCAGCAAGTCCGAGCAGGCCTACCAGGCCATCAAGGCGCGGATCGTGGAAGGCACCTACACGCCCGGCTACCGGCTGGTTCTGGCCGCCATCGCCAAGGACCTCGGCTTCAGCGTGGTCCCGGTCCGGGAAGCCATCCGCCGGCTCGAGGCCGAAAACCTGGTGAAGTTCGAACGCAACGTCGGAGCCACCGTGGCGGGCATCGACCCCACCGAATACCTCTACACGATGCAGACCCTGAGCATCGTGGAGGGTGCGGCCACGGCGCTGTCCGCGCCGCTGGTCGGCGAAGCGGACATTGCCCGGGCCCGCGCCGTGAACGCCGAGATGCGGGAATGCCTGAAGCACTTCGACCCCGTCCGTTTCACCCGGCTCAACCAGGACTTCCACAGCGTCCTGTTCGAGCACTGCCCCAACCCGCACATTCTGGACCTGGTCCACCGCGGCTGGAACCGGCTGGCATCACTGCGGTCCTCAACGTTCCGTTTTGTTCCCGGCCGGGCCCACGAGTCCGTGGACGAACACGAGGCCCTGCTGAAGCTCATTGAAACCGGCGCCGACGCCGACACCATCGAAAAAGCAGCACGGCTCCACCGCAGCGCCACCCTCGACGCCTACCTCTCCCAAACCAACCCCCAAGACAACACTCCTTAAGACCACACAGTTAGGACCTCAACGATGACGACCCCTGTAGAAACAGCAGCAAAGCACTACGTCCCAGAGAACCTGCCCACCCATATCCAGCACTTCATCAACGGCAAGTTTGTTGAATCCGTGGGCGGGAAGACCTTCGACGTCCTGGACCCGGTCTCCAACCAGAACTACGCCACCGCCGCCGCCGGCCAGAAGGAAGACATCGACCTCGCCGTCGCCGCCGCCCGCGAAGCCTTCACCAGCGGCCCCTGGCCCAAGATGAAGCCGCGCGAGCGCGCCCGCGTCCTGAACAAAATCGCCGACGCCGTTGAGGCCCAGGAAGCCCGGCTCGCCGAACTGGAAACCTTCGACACCGGCCTGCCCATCACCCAGGCCAAGGGCCAGGCCCTGCGCGCGGCCGAGAATTTCCGCTTCTTCGCGGACCTGATCGTGGCCCAGTTCGACGACGCCATGAAGGTCCCCGGCTCGCAGATCAACTATGTGAACCGCAAGCCGATCGGCGTCGCCGGGCTTATCACCCCGTGGAACACCCCGTTCATGCTGGAGTCCTGGAAGCTGGCGCCCGCCCTGGCCACCGGCAACACCGTGGTCCTCAAGCCGGCCGAGTTCACCCCGCTGTCCGCGTCGCTCTGGGCCACCATCTTCAAGGAAGCAGGCCTGCCGGACGGCGTCTTCAACCTGGTCAACGGCCTGGGCGAGGAAGCCGGCGACGCCCTGGTCAAGCACCCTGACGTCCCGCTGATCTCCTTCACCGGCGAGACCACCACGGGCCAGACCATCTTCCGCAACGCCGCAGCCAACCTCAAGGGCCTCTCCATGGAGCTCGGCGGCAAGTCCCCCTGCGTCGTGTTCGCCGACGCGGACCTGGACGCCGCGATTGACTCCGCACTGTTCGGCGTCTTCTCCCTCAACGGCGAACGCTGCACTGCCGGCTCCCGCATCCTGGTGGAACGCGCCATCTACGACGAGTTCTGCGAGAAGTACGCCGCCCGGGCCAAGAACATCGTCGTCGGGGACCCGCACGACCCCAAGACCCAGGTGGGTGCCCTGGTGCACCCGGAACACTACGAGAAGGTGGCCTCCTACGTGGAGATCGGCAAGTCCGAAGGCCGGCTGCTGGCCGGCGGCGGACGGCCTGAAGGTCTGCCGGAGGGCAACTACATCGCCCCCACCGTTTTCGCCGATGTCTCCCCCGACGCCCGGATCTTCCAGGAGGAGATCTTCGGTCCCGTGGTCGCCATTACCCCGTTTGAGAACGACGACGAGGCCCTCGCCCTGGCCAACAACACCAAGTACGGCCTGGCGGCCTACATCTGGACCCAGAACCTGACCCGTGCCCACAACTTCTCGCAGAACGTGGAAGCCGGCATGGTGTGGCTGAACAGCCACAACGTCCGCGACCTCCGCACCCCGTTCGGCGGGGTCAAGGCCTCCGGCCTGGGCCACGAGGGCGGCTACCGCTCCATCGATTTCTACACCGACCAGCAGGCCGTGCACATCACGCTCGGCGCTGTCCACACCCCCAAGTTCGGCGCCTAAGCGCCAGCCACCCCCTTTCAAAGAAGAGAGCACATCATGACCAACTTCGTTCCCACCCCCTCTGTCCCGGCACCGGATATCGTCCGCTGCGCCTACATGGAGATCGTGGTCACGGACCTCGCCAAGTCGCGCGAGTTCTACGTGGACGTCCTGGGCCTGCACGTCACCGAAGAGGATGAAAACACCATCTACCTCCGCTCCCTGGAGGAGTTCATCCACCACAACCTGGTACTCCGCCAGGGACCCATCGCCGCCGTCGCAGCCTTCGCCTACCGGGTGAAGTCCCCCGCCGAGGTGGATGCCGCCGAGGCGTACTACAAGGAGCTGGGCTGCCGCACCGAGCGCCGCAAGGAAGGCTTCACCAAGGGCATCGGCGACTCCGTCCGCGTCGAGGACCCGCTGGGCTTCCCCTACGAGTTCTTCTACGAGACCGAGCACGTGGAGCGCCTCACCCAGCGCTACGACCTCTACTCCGCCGGTGAACTGGTGCGCCTGGACCACTTCAACCAGGTCACCCCGGACGTTCCCCGCGGCCGGGCGTACCTGGAGGACCTCGGCTTCCGCGTCTCCGAAGACATCAAGGACTCCGACGGCGTCACCTACGCCGCCTGGATGCACCGCAAGCAGACCGTGCACGACACCGCCCTGACCGGCGGCAACGGCCCGCGCATGCACCACGTCGCGTTCGCCACGCACGAGAAGCACAACATCATCCAGATCTGCGACAAGATGGGCGCCCTGCGCATCAGCGACCGGATCGAACGCGGCCCCGGCCGGCACGGCGTCTCCAACGCCTTCTACCTCTACATCCTGGACCCGGACGGCCACCGCATCGAGATCTACACCCAGGACTACTACACCGGCGACCCGGACAACCCCACCATCACCTGGGACGTCCACGACAACCAGCGCCGCGACTGGTGGGGCAACCCCGTGGTCCCGTCCTGGTACACCGAGGCCTCCCTGGTCCTGGACCTGGACGGCAACCCGCAGCCGGTCATCGTCCGCGAGGAAAAGTCCGAAATGGCCGTGACCGTCGGAGCCGACGGCTTCTCCTACACCCGCAAGGATGAAACCGGCGAGGCCGCTGAAGGTTTCAAGCTGGGAGCCCAGGTCTAAACCATGCTGGACGCGAAGACGATCGAGGCCATCGCGGACGAGCTGGTGGAAGCCGGCCGGACCCGCACCCCGGTGCCCCGCCTGACTGCCCGCTATCCGGACATGACGGTGGAGGACTCCTACGCGGTGCAGCAGCTGTGGCGGCGCCGGAACGAGGACGCCGGCCGGACCCTGGTGGGGCGCAAGATCGGCCTCACGTCCAAGGCCATGCAGGCGGCCACCGGCATCACCGAACCCGACTACGGTGCCATCTTCGATGACATGGTCCTGGAAACCGGCTGTGCGGTGGAATGGGACCGCTACACGCACCCGCGGGTGGAGGTGGAGCTGGCGTTCGTCCTGAAGGACGGGCTCAAAGGCCCGGGCTGCACCATCTTCGACGTCCTGAACGCCACCGACTACGTGGTCCCGGCCCTCGAAATCCTCGATTCGAGGATCGAGATGGAGGGCCGGACCATCGTGGACACCATCTCCGACAACGCGGCCATGGGTGCCATGGTGGTGGGCGGCCGCCCGGTTAAACCGGACGCCGTCGACCTCCGCTGGGTCTCTGCGATCCTGTACAAGAACCAGACCGTGGAGGAAACCGGCGTGGCCGCCGGTGTCCTGGACCATCCGGCCAACGGCGTGCACTGGCTGGCCAACAAGATCGCCGCGCACGGGGACTCGATGAAGGCCGGCGACATCATCCTGGCCGGCTCCTTCACCCGACCGCTCTGGGTGTACAAGGGCGACACCGTCCATGCCGACTACGGACCCCTCGGGAGCGTCACATGCCGCTTCGAGTAGAAGGCACCTTCCGGAAGGCTTTAGCGGAGGCGGACCGGCCGCTGGCGGGGATGTGGGTGTGCTCCGGCAGCCCGCTCATCGCCGAACTCTGCGCCGGGTCCGGCCTGGACTGGCTCCTGGTGGACGCCGAGCACAGCCCCAACGGACTTGAATCCATCCTCGCCCAGCTCCAGGCCATCCACGGCTACCCGGTCCACACCCTGGTCCGGCCACCCGTGAACGACACCGTCCTCATCAAGCAGTACCTGGACCTCGGAGTGCAGAACCTGCTGGTCCCGATGGTCAACTCCGTGGCCGAAGCGGAAGCCGCGGTGGCTGCCACCCGTTACCCGCCCCACGGGGTCCGCGGTGTCGGCTCCGCACTGGCCCGGGCCGCCCGCTGGAACCGGGTCCCGGACTACCTCGCCCGGGCATCTGAAACGGTGAGCGTCACCGTCCAGATCGAATCGACGGCCGCCGTTGAAGCGGTGGAGGACATCCTGAAGGTCGACGGCGTGGACGCCATCTTCGTGGGTCCGTCCGACCTTTCCGCATCCATGGGCCTGCTGGGACAGCAGGAACACCCCGAGGTGCGCGCCGCCGTCGAACACTGCCTCGCCGCCGCACAAGCGGCCGGCAAACCCGCCGGCGTGAACGCCTTCGCTCCCGCCACTGCCCGGCACTACCTGGCGGCCGGCGCCGACTTCATCCTGGTGGGCGCCGACGTCGCCCTGCTGGCCCGCGGCTCCGAAGCGCTCGCCGCCGAGTACATCCAGACCGCCGACGGCGAAACCCCGGCCAGCTACTGACCCCGGTGGTTGGGCCCGCCGAAACCTCTTCCACGGCAGACCCAACCACCGGACCCCACACACTTGTCCAAGGAGACTCCCGCATGACCACTTCGCCCGTACTCTCCCCTGCCCTCTCACCGACCACCGTCTCGCCCGACCGTGAGGCTTCCCTGCTCGCGTCCGTGCCCACCGGTCTGCTCATCAACGGCCAGTGGCGGGAAGCGTCCGACGGCGGCACGTTCGACGTCCATGACCCCGCCACCGGGCAGGTGCTCGCCACTCTGGCCTCGGCCACCAGCGAGGACGCCCTCGCCGCGCTCGACGCCGCCGACGCCGCCCAGGCCTCCTGGGCCCGCACCGCACCCCGGGTTCGGGCGGAGATCCTGCGCCGCGCCTTTGACCTGGTCACCGCACGTGCGGAGGACTTCGCGCTGCTGATGACCCTGGAGATGGGCAAGCCCCTGGCCGAGGCCCGCGGCGAAGTGACCTACGGGGCGGAGTTCCTGCGCTGGTTCTCCGAGGAAACCGTCCGCGACTACGGCCGTTACCTCACCACCCCCGAAGGCAAAAACAAGATCCTCGTCCAGCACAAACCCGTCGGGCCCTGCCTGCTCATCACCCCGTGGAACTTCCCGCTGGCCATGGCAACCCGCAAGGTCGGCCCCGCCATCGCCGCAGGCTGCACCATGGTCCTCAAGCCGGCCAAACTCACCCCGCTCACCGCCCAGTACTTCGCGCAGACCATGCTCGACGCCGGCCTGCCCGCCGGCGTCCTCAACGTCGTCCCCTCCTCATCCGCCTCGGGAATCTCCGGGCCGCTGCTCGCCGACCCCCGCCTGCGCAAGGTCTCCTTCACCGGCTCCACGCCGGTGGGCAAGCGGCTTATGGCCGACGCCGCGCAGAACGTGCTGCGCACCTCCATGGAACTCGGCGGCAACGCACCCTTCATCGTGTTCGAAGACGCCGATCTGGACAAGGCCGTTGAAGGGGCCATGGCCGCCAAGATGCGGAACATGGGCGAGGCCTGCACCGCCGCCAACCGCTTCCTCGTCCACGAATCCGTCGCCCAGGAATTCACCGCCAAGTTCGCCGCCGCCATGGGCGCCCTGGCCACCGGACGCGGCACGGAACCCGGCACCCAGGTCGGCCCCCTGATCGACGCCGGCGCCCGCGACGACGTCCACACCCTGGTGCGTGCCGCCGTCGACGCCGGAGCCACCGCCGTCACCGGCGGAGCGCCGGTTGACGGCCCCGGCTACTTCTACCAGCCCACCGTCCTCGCCGACGTGCCCAACGACGCGGCGATCCTGGGCCAGGAAATCTTCGGACCCGTCGCCCCGGTCACCACCTTCAGCACCGAGGAAGACGCCATCCGGCTGGCCAACGCCTCCGAATACGGCCTCGCGTCCTACCTCTACAGCCGCGACTTCAACCGCCTCCTGCGCGTGGCCGAACAGATCGAATTCGGCATGGTGGGCTTCAACGCCGGCGTCATCTCCAACGCTGCAGCACCCTTCGGCGGCGTCAAACAGTCCGGACTTGGCCGCGAAGGCGGTACCGAAGGCATCGCCGAATACACCACCACCCAGTACATCGGCATCGCCGACCCCTACGCCAACTGACGCACTGACATATCCGCACAGCGCCGTCTCCACACAATGACGTGTCCACACAGCAAGGAAAAACATTGAGTACTGTCCAGCACGGGCAGCGCAGCTCGGCGAGGGATAACCGCCGGGTAGCGTTCGCCACCATCATCGGAACCACCATCGAGTGGTACGACTTCTTCATCTACGCCAATGCGGCAGGCCTTGTCTTCGCGAAGCTGTTCTTCGAACCCGCCGGGGCCGATATCGGGATCCTGATCTCCTTCGCCTCGGTGGGACTCAGCTTCCTGTTCCGTCCGCTGGGAGCCTTCCTGGCCGGACACTTCGGGGACCGGCTGGGCCGCCGGGCCATGCTCGTCATCACGCTGATCATGATGGGGGCGGCCACCACCCTCATCGGCGTGCTGCCGACCTTCGAGACCGCCGGTGTCGTGGCGCCCGTCCTGCTGCTGCTCCTGCGCATCCTGCAGGGCATTTCGGCCGGCGGCGAATGGGGCGGCGCCGTCCTCATGGCGGTGGAACATGCGCCCCGCGGCAAGCGGGGCCTGTTCGGGGCCTTCCCCCAGCTCGGCGTTCCGCTCGGCATGCTGCTGGCCTCCGGCGTCCTGGCACTGATGTCCGGCGTGGTCTCGCCGGGTGCAGCCTTTGTGCAGTGGGGCTGGCGCATTCCGTTTCTGCTCAGCTTCGTCCTGATCGTCGTCGGCTTCATGGTCCGACGCAGCGTGGAGGAAAGCCCGGTATTCGAGGAGATCGCCCAAAAGAAGCAGCAGACCCGCACCCCGGTTGTCGAACTGTTCAGGAAGCACTGGCTGCTGGTCATCATCGCGGCCCTGGTCTTCGCCGGCAACAACGCCGCAGGCTACATGACCACCGGCGGCTACATCCTCAGCTACGCCGCAAACCCCGCCGGACTGGCCATGGACCGCACGGA
This sequence comes from Arthrobacter globiformis NBRC 12137, assembly GCF_000238915.1. GTDB lineage: Bacteria > Actinomycetota > Actinomycetes > Actinomycetales > Micrococcaceae > Arthrobacter > Arthrobacter globiformis. Next base: position 211,846 of record NZ_BAEG01000027.1, read on the forward strand.
AGTGCTCCTCGCAGTCACCGGCTCCGCTGCCCTGTGGTTCATCTTCACGCTGGTCTCCGGCTACCTCGCAGACAGCATTGGCCGCAAGAAGACCTACCTCATCGGCTACGGCTGCCTCATCGTCACGGTGTTCCCGCTGTTCTGGCTGGTCAACACCGGAAACATCTGGGCGCTGTTCCTTGGCCTTGCACTGTTCACCGTTGGCCTCGGCCTGACCTACGGGCCGCAGGCAGCCCTCTACAGCGAACTGTTCCCCGCCTCCATCAGGTTCTCCGGCGTCGCGATCTCCTACGCGCTCGGCGCCATCATCGGCGGAGCTTTCGCCCCCATGATCGCCACCGCCCTGGTCCAGGCCACCGGCACAACAGCCTCCGTGTCCCTCTACCTGCTCATTGTGGCTCTCGTTTCAACGGCCGCCGTCCTGGTGATCCGGGAACGCAGGGGGATCGACCTGGGCATCAACAACCAGGCCGAGCAGGAGGTGGGTGCCACGATCTTCGACCGGCGCCGGGCGGATGCGGCTGACTCAGCCGCCGAGCCCGCCAACGTCTAACCGCCAGTCAGTTCGCCCCAAGTCAAGGGGTCTGCACCCAAAGACAAGCCAGCGGCCCGGCGGGCGGGCAACACTTAGGTATGCCCGCCTCGCCGCCCGGCTGAGCGCACTTTCCTACTCGAAGTGGAGTACCCCTTGGAAACCTACGATTCACTGCTCGCGTCCATCACCCCCGGCTCCGGCGAGACCCGGACTATCTTCGATCCGGCCACCGGCGGGGTGGTCGGCGAGGCGCCGGTCCACACCGTTGAAGACCTCGAGGCCGCGGTAACCGCCGCGGTCGCTGCCCAGCCGGCATGGGCCGCCCTGGGCCACGACGGCCGGTCCGCGGCGCTGCTCAAAGCCGCCGACGCCGTCGAACGCTCCGCCGAAGAACTCGCCCAACTCCTCTCCCGCGAGCAGGGCAAACCCCTCAACGGCCCCAACGCCCGCTTCGAAGTCGGCGCCTGCGCCGCCTGGCTCCGCGCCACCGCCACCACCGAACTCACCCCCGAAGTCGTCGTCGACGACGGCGAAACCTACGCCGAACTCCACTACAA
>NZ_BAEG01000026.1 GCF_000238915.1 Arthrobacter globiformis NBRC 12137
CCCGTTACATTTATTCCGTCCCCGAGGGCCGGGGATTTGGTCGCTGGACCTGGTATGACTTTCTTGCCCTGTCACTGATGATCCGGGGGGTGTTGTCGCCAGGTTCGGAGACACGCGTTGACTGCTGATAGGGACACGGCCAGCTCCTTCCGTGGGGCAAGGTCTCTTTGTAACGTGGGTGCCAGCATCGGGTGTCGTGACTGCGGCCAGGAATGGTGCAAAGGAGCGCCGGATGGACGAAGGGTACGAGGTTTACTGCGGGCTTGACGTCGGCAAGTCTGAGCATCACGCCGCGGCGTTGAACGCCGTCGGCGAGAGGGTCTTCGACAAGCCGTTGCCGCAGGACGAGGCTCGGCTGCGCGAGCTTTTCATCGGCCTGCAGCAGCACGGCAGGGTGCTGGTGATCGTGGACCAGCCCAACACGATCGGCGCGCTGCCGATAGCGGTGGCGCGCGACTGCGGCTGCACCGTTGCCTACCTGCCGGGCCTGGCGATGCGCAAAGCCGCTGACTTGTACCCGGGAAAGTCCAAGACGGATGCGCGGGACGCGTTCATCATCGCCGAGACGGCGCGTGCGATGCCGCACACGCTGCGGGCCGTCGACCGGGACAGTGAGGTGCTCGCGGCGCTGAAAGTGCTCTCCGGATTCGACGCCGATCTGACCCACGAATGCACCCGGGCAATCAACCGCCTGCGGTCCCTGCTGCTGCAGATTATCCCCGCCTTGGAGCGTGTCTTCCCAGGAACCGTGCTGACTCGCGCCCTGGTCCTTGAGCTGTTCATCAAGTACTCCGGACCCACCGGGCTGCGGGCCGCTGGCCGGGGCCATGTGCTGCGTTGGGCTCGGAACCACAGCCGGAAGGACCCTGTGAACCTCATCGACGCGATCTTCACGGCGCTGGGCGAGCAGACCGTCACGGTCATCGGCACCGAAGCCGTCGAACTGGTCATCCCCCGTGTCGCGGCGCAAATTAAGGAGCTCAAACACCAGCGGGTCATCGTGGCCGAGGAAGTCGAAAAGCTCTTGGATGACTTCCCTCTTTCCCAGGTCTTGATGTCCATGCCGGGAGTCGGCATCAAGACCGCAGCGACGATACTCCTGACCATCGGCGACGCCGGCACCTTCACCTCCGCAGGACACCTCGCCGCCTACGCAGGCATCGCCCCTGTCACACGGCGCTCCGGCACTTCGATCCGCGGTGAATTCCCTGCCCGCTCCGGCAACAAACAGCTCAAGAACGCCCTGTTCAGATCCGCATGGATCGCCAGCTGCCACCACCCGGCCTCGAAGGCCTACTACCAAAAGAAACGGGACCAGGGAAAGAAGCACAACGCCGCCGTCATCTGCCTGGCCCGGCGCCGCTGCGACGTTATCTACTCCATGCTCAGAAACGGCACTCTCTACGAGGAGAAACCCACCCAAGCCGCTTGACGAAAAGCATAGGGACACCCCCCC
>NZ_BAEG01000025.1 GCF_000238915.1 Arthrobacter globiformis NBRC 12137
ATAGCTTGCGAAACACCTAAAGGACGGCGACGGCCGGCCCGCTCTTGAGCGGGCCGGCCGTTTGTCTGCGGTCAGGTGCCTGGGATGAGACGGCGGCTAACCCTTCTTCTCAGTCAGCGCGCCCGCCTTGTGCGCCGCCCTCGCGCCCGTCTTTGCGGACTCCACCACGTACTGGGGTTCGTCGTCGCTGGCCCTGTGGGTGTGGCCGTCGAGCTCGAAGTCGCTGGTTTTCTTTTCCACGATCTTGCCGTGGGTCTTTCCCTGTGGAGTGTTCCATTCCACTTCGGTGCCATTGGTCAGTGCCACACGTGCTCCTCGGGTCGGGATGATGTCATCACCGCCGACACTACAGCCGGTGCCGGCAACCGGCCACGGCCCGGACCAGGTTCGGATGGCCTTGAGAGCGCACTCTCCCGAAGCGGCCGGAATTGCTGGACTATGCCCTCACGCACCACCACACTGTCTATTACAGCTGGCAGTCCGGCGCCTTGAAGGATTCCCGGCATCGCAATTCCCGTGCCTATTCGGCAGGATTTCCCGGCGAATAGGGTCGGACATAACACGTGGGCTTCTAATTGCACCGAGAGGACACCGCCATGGAGAACCTGGCAGTCATCCTGCCCCTGATAATCACTGTTGTCGCGGTGCTTCTGGGCGTTCTGGTTATTTGGCTGGCCGTCAAACTCATGTGGAAGGTGGCCGAGCCAAACGAGGCCCTCATTATTTCCGGTCTGACTCGCGGAACCCTGGAAAGCACCGACGGGATGGACTTCAAGATCGTTACCGGAAAGGGCGCGCTGGTGGTTCCCGGCCTGCAGACGGTCCGGACGCTGTCCCTCACCCTGAACGAGACGGAGCTGAAGGTCTCCTGCGTCACGTCCCAGGGTATCCAGGTGGTGGTTGAAGGCGTCGTGATTTACAAAATCGGGGATGCGCCTGCCTTTATCGCCAATGCCGCCCGAAGGTTTCTTGGCCAGCAACCGAAAATGGAAAGCCAGGTGTACAACGTCTTCGAGGGGCACCTGCGCTCCATTATCGGCAGCATGACCGTCGAGGAAATTATCCGCGAGCGCGATAAATTGGCCTCCCAGGTCCGCGGGGCGAGCGGCGTGGAAATGGAAAAGCTCGGCCTCGTGGTGGATTCCCTGCAGATCAAGGACCTTCAGGACCCCACCGGATACATCCAGAACATCGCCAAACCGCACATCGCCCAGGTCAAGATGGAAGCCCGCATCGCCGAGGCCACGCGGAACCGCGAAGCCGCGGAGCGGGAGGCGGAGGCCGCCGCACAGATCGCCGACGCTCAGAGTGTCTCCGCCATCAAACAGTCGGTGGCACAGGCCAACGCGGAGCGAGCCAGGGCCAATGCGGCGCAGGCGGGTCCGCTGGCCGACGCCACAGCCCGCCAGCAGGTGGTGGTCCAGGAAACGGAAGTGGCCAAGCTCGAGGCGGACCGCGAGGAACAGAAGCTGCAGACCACCATCCGCAAGCCCGCCGACGCCAAGGCCTACGCGCAGAGAACAGAAGCTGAGGCACAGAAGGCAGCGGACATCAGCGCCGCCGAAGCGCGGGCCAAGCGGACGGAACTCGAAGCCCAGGCCAATGCCCGCCGGGTGGAAGTCGAAGCCCAGGCCAATGCGACCGCGGCCGCGGCAACTGCAGGAGCCACCCGGGTGACCGGTGAAGCCGAGGCGGCAGCCACGAAGGCGCGCGGCGATGCAGCAGCGTCCGCCATCAAAGCCAAAGCGCTGGCGGAGGCTGAGGGCATCAAGGCCCGCGGCGAGGCCCTCGAAAGCAACCAGGATGCCGTCATCGCCCAGCAGCTGGCGGAAAACATGCCGGCCATTGTGGCGGCGGCCGCCGAACCGTTCGGACACGTCGACCAGCTCACCGTCCTGAACGGCGCTGACGGGGTCAACAGCATGGTCGGCGGGATCATCACCCAGGCCGGCTCGTTCCTGCCGCGGCTGTCGACTGCCCTGAAAAACGGGCAGGGCCACGCCAAGCAACAGCCGAAGCAGCCCGGCGCCTAGGACAGGGGTCGAGGGAGCCCCGGGAGGTCGAGGACCATGGTGCACAGAAACGTTGACCGGAGCCTGACCGGGAAGATCGGCCGGGTCACCGGGCGGATCGGCCCCGGCACCGTCGGGGAGGTCATGCTCCCGTACCGTGGCGGGGTCAGCGCCTTCCACGCCTACCCGTTCGACAAGGTCAGTGTCTTTCCGGTCGGTGACGAGGTGCTGGTCATCTACCTCGACCCGCCGCAGACCGTCTTCGTGGACGAGCTGCCGGACATTCTCCGCCATGAGGGACGCTAGCCCCGCCTGTTAACCCAACCTTCCCTTCACGGTCACGCCCGCTCCCCCGCATGGTTAGACGGCGGGAACACCGTTGAGGGGTGAGGATCGCTATCGTTGCCGAATCATTCCTGCCACTGATGAACGGAGTCACGCACTCCATCCTGCGAGTGCTTGAGCACCTGCAGGAACGGGGCGATGAGGTACTGGTGATTGCGCCGTCAACGTCGGACGCTGATGTTCTGGACGTTGTGCACGGCGCGTTTGTGCACCGGCTGCCCTCCGTTCCGCTGGCGGGTTACACGAACGTTCGGGTGGCGCTGGGAGGTGTGTACCGGGTCAAGAGAATCCTTGCCGACTACGCACCGGACGTGGTCCACCTGGCGTCGCCGTTCGTGCTCGGCTGGCGGGCAGCGCAGGCCGCGCATCAGCTGGGGATCCCCACGGTGGCCCTCTACCAGACCGAGGTTCCCAGCTACGCCGCCCGGTACGGGGTGCCGTTCCTGGAGAACTGGGCCTGGAACAGGGTGGAAAACATTCATCTCCTGGCGTCCCGGACGCTGGTGCCGTCCACTTTCGCGCTGCACCAGTTGCGCGGCCGCGGGATTCTGCGGGTGGGCATGTGGCGGCGCGGTGTGGATACCGCGCGTTTTGCACCGGAAAAGCGCGACGACGTGTGGCGGGCTTCCGTGGCGCCAGGCGGTGAGCGGATCATCGGCTATGTGGGCCGGCTGGCGGTGGAGAAGCAAGTGGAGGACCTTGCCGTGCTGGCAGACATTCCCGGCACCCGCCTGGTGATTGTGGGTGACGGTCCGCAGCGGGCGGCGCTGGAGGAAGCCCTTCCCAACGCCGTGTTCACCGGATTCCTCGGCGGCGAGGAGCTGGCCCGGGCCGTGGCGTCGTTCGACCTGTTCGTCCACCCGGGCGAGTTCGAGACCTTCTGCCAGACCATCCAGGAGGCCATGGCATCGGGGGTTCCGGTGGTGGCCACGGGCCGCGGAGGCCCCCTGGATCTGGTGGAAAATTCCCGCACCGGCTGGCTCTATGAACCCGGTGACCTGGCCGGCCTGCGCCGGCACGTGATGGACCTGACGGGCGACGACGCCAAGCGCCGCGCGTTCGCCGCGGCGGCTCACGCCTCGGTACAGGGCCGGACGTGGCCAGCCCTGTGCGCGGAACTGGTCCGGCATTACCGCTCGGTGATAGCGGAACAGCCGATCACCGGCATCGAAACGAAACGAGGAGCCACCCTGTGAAGATTTCCGTGATCGGCTGCGGCTACCTCGGCGCGGTGCACGCGGCCACCCTCGCGTCCATGGGCCACACGGTGGTGGGGATCGACGTCGACCCCGCACGTGTCGCGCAGCTGGCCGGCGGCCGGGCCCCCTTCTTCGAACCGGGACTGGACGAACTCCTGCGCGACGGCCGGGCCACCGGCCGTCTGCGCTTTTCCACTGCCTTCGCCGACGCCGCCGGCGCGCAGATGCACTTCCTCTGCGTGGGCACGCCGCAATCGAAGACGTCCGACGGCGCCGACCTCAGCTACCTGGTCTCCGCCAGCAAAAGTCTCCTTCCGCACCTGAGCCGGGGTGACGCCGTCGTCGGTAAGTCCACGGTGCCCGTGGGGACCGTCGACAAGCTGGGGCGCATCCTCGCGGCACGGCCTGACGTGCTGCTCGGCTGGAATCCAGAGTTCCTGCGGCAGGGCACGGCGGTGAAGGACACGCTGGTGCCGGACCGGCTGGTGTACGGGGTGCGCGGCGGCAAGGAGGGCGCCTTCGCGCGCCGCAGCGACGGGACGCAGGGAGCGGCCCGCGGTGTGACCGCCGTGCTGGACGCGGTGTACGAGCCGCTGCTGCGTGCCGGCATTCCGCGGCTCGTGTGCAATTTCGCCACTGCGGAACTGATCAAATCGGCGTCGAACGCGTTCCTGGCGACGAAGGTCAGCTTCATCAACGCCATGTCCGAACTATGCGACGCAGCCGGTGCCGACGTCACCGAATTGAGCGAGGCGATGGGCATGGACCCGCGCATCGGCAACCGGTACCTGCATGCCGGGCTGGGTTTCGGCGGCGGCTGCCTGCCCAAGGACATCCGCAGCTTCCGGGCCCAGGCGCAGGCGCTGGAGGTCCGGTCCGTGGAGGACTGGATGGGCGTGGTGGACTCCATCAACCTCGGCCAGCGTGCCCGGACCGCGGAAGTTGCCAAGGAACTCTGTGGCGGCTCGATCGCCGGCCGGACGGTGACCGTGCTGGGCGCGGCGTTCAAGCCGGACACGGACGACATCCGCGACTCCCCCGCCCTCGACGTCGCGCTCCGGCTTGCCTCGGCCGGCGCGCACGTCACGGTGACGGATCCGAAGGCCATCAACAACTCGTGGATGCGCTTTCCTCAGCTTCGCTTCGAGGCCTCTGCCGCGAGGGCGCTCGAGGGTGCCGAGCTGGTGCTGCTGCTGACCGAATGGGCCCAGTACCGCGACCTGTCGCCGGCCGCCGTCGGGCAGCTGGTACGACGCCGGACGGTGCTGGACGCGCGCAACGTCCTGGACGCGGCGGCGTGGCAGGCGGAAGGCTGGACGGTGCGCGGACTCGGCACGAACCACGCGGCGGCGCTGACTGAGCAGATCTCCGCCGGCTGATCCTCCGTCCGCTGGTTGAGCTTGCGAGGTGAGGGTGCCGGCGGGGATCGAAACCAGCTGACGCTCCATCTCGACAAGCCCGATCAGCGGTACCATCTTGGTGAGGGGGTGGACGCTCAATGAGTTTCTCGCGGTCTCACGCAACGGTGGCATGACAGCGGCTTCCCCGCGCCCTGAGGGGGAGCCGGCCGGTAGTTCCGCTGCCCTGTTCGATGCGCTGCCGGACGCGGTACTGGTGGTGGCGGGCGACGGGGTCATTGCCCAGGCCAATGCCGCCGCCGAGCGGCTCTTCGGTTACGGCAGGCCTCAGCTCGTGGGCCAGGACCACCGGATGCTCCTCGCCGAAGGCTACCGCAGCGGTTTCGACCGGCTCTTCGCCAGCCTGCGTACTGAGAACGGAGACAGCGCCGCCGCACAGACCCCTTTCGAGTCCTACGGCCTGCGCAGTGATGGCACGGAGTTCCACGGCGAGGTGGCTTGCTCGCTGCTGGACTCCGACGGCGGCCCATGCCTGGTCGCGTCGGTCCGGCCCACGTTTCACCGGCAGGAGGCCGACGCCGAGCTGCGGGAGGCGATGTCGCTGCTCAGCGCCACCCTGGAGTCCACGGCCGACGGAATCCTGGTGGTGGGCATCGACGGCAATATCGCCGGCATCAACGAGCAGTTCACCAAGATGTGGGGTATCCCGCGCGAACTGATGGCCACCGGCGACGACGCCGCAGTGATGAATCATGTGCTTGGTCTCCTCTCGCACCCGGAGAGCTTCGTGGACAAGGTCAACGAGCTGTACGCGCACCCCGCCGCGGAAAGCCACGACATCCTGGAGTTCCGCGACGGCCGTACTTTTGAGCGCTATTCACGGCCGCAGCGGGTGGGCAACGTGGTAGTGGGAAGGGTCTGGAGCTTCCGGGATGTGACGCCGCGGCGCCGGGCCCAGGAGCAGGCGCGGCAGGCGATGGCGGACCTCGCCGAGCAGGCAGAACAGCTCAGAGCCATGGCGTTCCAGGATCCCTTGACCGGGTTGGCGAACCGCAAGCTGTTCCATGACCAGCTGTCCGAAGCATTGCACGGCGGCGGCCGTGCCGCCGTCGACGTCCTCCTTCTGGACCTTGACGACTTCAAGGAGGTCAACGACATCCTTGGCCATGCCGCAGGGGACCAGATGCTGGTGGAGGTGGCCCGCCGGCTGAGGGCATGCGTCCGGCCGGACGACACGGTGGCACGGCTGGGCGGTGACGAGTTCGTCGTGCTTCTGACCGGAGCCACAGATGCCGAGTCCGTCGCGGAGCGGATCGTGCAGTCGCTCAATGTTCCGGTATGGATCGAAGGGTCCATGCTGCGGCCCAGCCTGAGCCTGGGAATCGCTTCGCTCTGTGAGGACGCGGTGGCCGCGTCGGAGCTGCTGCGCCGCGCGGACGTGGCGATGTACGCGGCCAAAGCGGCGGGCAAGAACCGGTACATGCGGTTCCAGCCGGCGATGATGACGGCCCTGGTGCAGCGGACGGACATGGAAGCGGGGCTGAGGCTCGCCGTCGACAACGACCAGATCAGCGTGAGCTACCAGCCGGTTGTCTCGCCTCGGCTGGGTGAGGTGATCCAGTTCGAGGCGCTGGCACGGTGGGAGCGCGACGGGAGGAATGTCCCGCCGTCGCAGTTTATTCCGACGGCGGAGCGCAGCGGACTGATCTCGGTGGTCGGCCTGCAGATGATGCGGGAAAGTTTTATCCAGCTTGGACCCTGGCTTTCAACTGACGCCGGGCGTTCCCTGGCGGTCAACGTGTCCGGCGTGCAGCTGCGGGACTGCGACTTCGCCGGCAGTGTGCTGGGCATGGCCGGGTCCCATGGCATGGACCCCCGGCAGCTGGTGCTGGAGGTGACGGAGAGCGTGTTTTTCGACGCCGACGAACATGTGATCAGCCAGCTGGCGAGCCTGCGCAGCGCCGGCGTGCGGGTTGCGCTCGATGATTTCGGCACCGGTTACTCCTCGCTGGGCCGGCTTCAGGACCTGCCGGTGGACGCGGTCAAGATCGACCAGTCCTTCGTCTCCATGGTCCGCACCGGGGCGGAGAAGCTGCCGATCCTCAGTTCCATGATCAACATGGCCCACAGCCTTGGTCTGGGCGTCACCGCGGAGGGCATCGAAACCTCCGCGCAGGCCGCCTACCTGACGGATCTGCAGTGCGACGCCCTGCAGGGCTACCTGTTCTCGGTGCCCGAATCCGAGGCTGGCCTCGAGCAGGCCATCAGCCGCTCCACCGCAGCGCTCGAGGCCCTTGAAGGTCTGCGCCTGCGCCGCTGACCCGGCCAAACCCTCCCTCAGCTCTCGTCGCCCAACCCCAAACCCTCCCTCACCTCTCGTCGCCCAACCCCAAACCCTCCCTCACCTCTCGTCGCCCAACCCCAAACCCTCCCTCACCTCTCGTCGCCCAACCCCAAACCCTCCCTCAGGGCACTTCTTGAGGGCCCGGGAAACCCGTTCAGGTGGAGCCAGCGGACCTCAGGCGTTGTCCAGTTCGGGCTTCTCCAGCGGCTCGCCGGCCCTGACCAGCTCCAGGCTGCGGTCCCAGAAGCTCCTCGCCAGCTCGGCGTCGTAGGCCTGCCTGTTGGCTTTCGCCAGCGCACGCTTGACGTAGAAGGCGCCGGGCACCCAGTCCCGTCCGGGCGTGGATGTAGCGAGCCAAACGAGCGTGTCAGCGCCCTGCTCGGCCGAGATGAGGAACCGGTTGAACACGGTTTTGTAGGCGTGGCGGAACCAGCTTGTGGACTCCGCAGCGAAGTTGGTCGCCACGACGCCGGGGTGGAAGGCAGCCGCCGCGATACCGTCTTTCCCGTAGCGGTTCTGAAGTTCCGCGGTGAAGAGGATATTCGCAAGCTTCGCGGTGCCGTAGGCACGGTTTGTCGAGTAGCTGCGCTCTGAGTTGAGATCGGTCAGATCCAAGCGTCCGAACCCGTTGGCAGCGCTGGAGGTGTTGATGATCGTGGCACGGCTGGCGGTGAGAATATCCAGCAACTCGCTCGTGAGCAGGAATGGCGCCAGATGGTTGACCTGGAACGTCTTCTCGTGGCCGTCCACGGTCAGCTCGTGGCCGCGCATGATCCCGCCGGCGTTGTTCACCAGGACGTCGATTCGCGGGTACCTTTCGCGCAACGCCGCGGCCAGATCTCGCACCTGCGCCAGCTCAGCGAAGTCACAGACGAAGTGGTCAGCACCCAGTTCCGCACCCACCGCTGCGGTCTTTCCCGGGGAACGCCCGACGACGACGATCCGGTCGCCTGCCCGCGCCAGGTACCGCGCGGCTGCAGCACCGATGCCGTCGCTGGCGCCGGTAATGACGATGGTGCGCTGGTGCATGAGGTGTCCTTTGCTGTGATTGAGCCGCTCAACCGTGAGGCGGCCTCCCACGTACAACGGAGCCCGGCCGGGACATGTTCCCGGGCAGAAGCGAGAGCAGGATACCGGCTGGAAATGCCTGCTGCCGATTGCGCGCCCGGTCGCCGGAGTGATAGCTTTCCGGTGATCGTGATCTATTGGCAGGAGGTGAGACCCATGAACGCAGTATCCGCAATGGGCGCTCCCCCACAGCCCACGATCCCGCGACTGAGCTAGTCGCCACCGGGAGCGCCGCCAGGCAATCCGCGAAAGGCGACTCCCATGAACACAACACCTTCTTCACCTCTGCACTTCATCTCCACGACGGCCTCCGACCGAGCGCTGGTCCTCGGTGGCGGCGGATCGACAGGCAATGCGTGGCTGATCGGCGTCATCGCCGGCCTCTCCGATGCCGGGCTGGACGTGACCACAGCCGATCTGACCATCGGAACGTCAGCCGGCTCCACGGCCGCAGCCCAGATAGCTGGCGCGACCCCGGGCGAACTGCTGGCCGCCATCCTTGCCGCGGCGTCCCAGCCCCAGCCCCGGCGCCAGCAAGGGACCGGTCCGGCCGGGTCCGGCGGCGGACGCGTTCCGTCCAAGCCGGTGGCGGACCACATGGAGAGAACCAGCAAGATCATCGCCGCCGCCACGGATGCGGCCGACATGCGCCGCAGAATGGGCGCGGCTGCACTAGACATGGATGCGGGGTCGGACGGCTCTGTGCAGCAGCGGTGGCGCGCGACCGTCGCCGCGCGGCTGCCCAGCCAGCACTGGCCGCAACGAAGGGTGCTCATCACAGCGGTCGATGCCCAGTCCGGTCAACCGGTCATCTTCGACCGCCACAGCGGAGTCGACCTGGCGGACGCCGTTGCCGCCAGCTGCGCCAGCGGCTTCGCCTACAGGATCGGAGACAAAAGTTATATCGACGGCGGCTGCCGAACCAACGCCGAGAACGCCGATCTGGCCGCCGGATACCAGCGGGTGCTGGTGCTCTCGCCATTCGGCGGCAGAACACGGACGCCGCTGGACTGGGGCCTGCATCTCGCAACGCAGGTCGACGGGCTGCGCGCCGGCGGCAGCAGAGTCGAAACGATCTTCCCGGATAGCAACGCCGAGCGCATGTTCGGCGCCAATGCGATGGATCTGCAGCTGCGTCCGCCTGCTGCCCGGGGTGGTTATAACCAGGGCCGCGCCCTGGCCGAGCAGCTCACCGAATTCTGGGGCTGACGTCGGGCGGCGACTTCTGGACGGCCCAGGTTTTTAAACAGCGCGGGTTTCTAAACAGCGCGGGCTGTTAACCAGCCAGGGCCCCGGCGCATA
>NZ_BAEG01000024.1 GCF_000238915.1 Arthrobacter globiformis NBRC 12137
GTGGCCGCCGAGCTGTTCGAGTTCGTGGGCGAGTTCGGCCAGTTCGGCACCGCCGGCCATCTGGGCGGTCAGTTCGTCGATGGTGATGTCCTTCTTCTCGTAGTAGCCGATCGACTTGCCGCGCTTGAGCAGCAGGAACCGGTCCCCGACCGGGAAGGCGTGGTGCGGGTTGTGGGTGATGAAAATGACCCCGAGACCGCGGTCGCGGGCCTGCAGGATGTACCGGAGCACGACGCCGGACTGCTTGACGCCCAGCGCGGCGGTGGGTTCGTCCAGGATCAGCACCTTCGCGCCGAAGTACACGGCCCGGGCGATCGCGACGCACTGGCGTTCACCGCCGGAGAGCTGCCCGATGGGCTGTTCGACATCGCGCAGGTCGATGCCCATGTCCGCCAGTTCCTTCTTGGTGATGTCCTTCATCTGCTGCACGTCCATCCGGCGGAACGGCCCGGACCCGGTGGTCAGTTCGGAGCCGAGGAAGAAGTTCCGCCAGATCGGCATCAGCGACACCACGGCCAGGTCCTGGTACACGGCGGCGATGCCGGCGTCCAGCGCCTCACGCGGGGAGCTGAGCTTGCGTTCCTCGCCCATGATCTTGAAGGTGCCTTCGTCGTGCTGGTGCAGGCCGGCGATGATCTTGATCAGCGTGGACTTGCCCGCACCGTTGTCCCCGAGCACGCAGGTGACGCGGCCGTTGTCCACGGCCATGGTGACATCACGCAGGGCGATGACGTTCCCGTAGTGCTTGCCCACGTTCTCCAGCGAGAGCAGGTGCACCGGAGTGTGGGTCAGCGGGTCTTGTTCGTCTTTCAGCAGCGTCTGCTGGTCGATCTGGTGTGCATTCATTGGTCCAGGCCCCTTTACTTCAGTTCCGCGCGGCGCTTGACGATCAGGTTGACGATGGTGGCCAGCAGCAGCATCAGGCCCAGGAAGAACTTGAACCAGTCCGGGTTCCACTGCGCGTAGACGATGCCCTTGTTGGCCATGCCGAAGATGAACGCGCCGATCGCGCCGCCCACGGCCGAACCGTACCCGCCGGTCAGCAGGCACCCGCCAATCACCGCGGCGATGATGTAGAGGAACTCGTTGCCCAC
>NZ_BAEG01000023.1 GCF_000238915.1 Arthrobacter globiformis NBRC 12137
AGCGACATCGTCAAGGAAGTCCAGGCCGAAGTCGCCGACGTGACCGACTCCACGCCTGACAGTCAAGACGGGCACTCGCGACGCAGGGCCGGCTAAGGGCCCTGCCGGGCCTGTGGGCCCCGCATTCCAACGAAACACAGATACGAACAAAACGTGAGCGGTCCGACCAGGCCGGTCACCACCTGGGATGGAGCAATTATGGAAATGCTAGTAGGCGGAACCTGGCGCGGTGCCGCGGACGGCCGGACCGAAGAGGTCCGTTCACCCTTTGATGGCCGGACCATCGACACGGTGCCCGTCGCCACGGCGGAGGACGCCATGGCCGCCCTCGACCGCGCCGAAATCGGAGCGCACGTGCAAAGGGCCACGCCGGCCCATGCACGCGTGGATATCCTGCTCCGGGCAGCTGCCTTGGCAGATGAACGAGCCGAAGACATCGCCCAGACGATTAGCGCTGAGACCGGCAAGCCGATCACGGAAGCCCGGGGCGAGGCGAGCCGGTCCGGAAACATCATCCGCCTGGCAGCGTATGAAGGAAGCCAGTTGTACGGTTCCACGCTCCCGCTGGACGCGAACGCCGGAACCGGCCTGGACAAGGTCGGCTTCACGCTCCGGCAGCCGGTGGGCATCGTCGTCGCCATCACGCCGTTCAACTACCCCGCCCTGCTGGTGCTGCACAAGATTGCACCCGCGCTGGCGGCCGGCAACGCCGTCGTACTCAAGCCAGCCCGGGCAACGCCCCTTACGGCGCTGAAACTGGCGCAGTGCTTCGTCGATGCCGGTCTGCCGCCGGAGGCGCTGTCCGTGATTACGGGTCCCGGAAGCTCCCTGGGCGACGTCCTGGTGACCGACCCGCGGGTGCGCAAGGTGTCCTTCACCGGCTCCACCAGCACCGGAACGCGCATCAGCTCCATCGCCGGCGTAAAGAAGCTCTCCCTTGAGCTGGGGGCCTCCTGCCCGGTGATCATCCTGCCGGACGCCGACCTCGAATTGGCATCCACCGCCGTTGCGGCAGGAGGGTTCATCAATGCCGGTCAGGTCTGCATCTCCGTGCAGCGGGTCATCGTTGACCGCCGCGTCGAGGCGGACTTCCTGGACGCACTGGTCCCGAAGGTTGAGGCCATCGCGGTGGGCAACCCCAAGGAAGACGACACCCGGCTTGGCTCACTGATCTCCGCGGAGGAAGCTACCCGCGTTCAGACCTCGATCACCGAGGCCCGCTATTCCGGCGCCAGGGTCCTCACCGGCGGTGACCGTGACGGTGCGGTGGTGACACCCGCCGTCGTCGCCGGAGTGGACCCGCGGTCGAACCTGAGCCGGAACGAACTGTTCGGACCCGCCGTCGCCGTCTCATCCGCCCCGGACATGGACGCCGCCATCGCGATGGCCAACGACAACGACTACGGCCTCGGGGCGGGAATCTTCACCAACGACGTGGCCGGAACGGTTCAAGCCATGCGGCAGATCGACGCAGGCAACATCCACATCAACTGGTCCCCGCTGTGGCGTGCCGATCTGATGCCCTACGGCGGCCTGAAAGGCAGCGGCATCGGCAAGGAAGGCGTCCGCTCCGCCGTCCAGGAAATGACCGAAGAGAAGACAGTCGTCCTGCACGGACGCCCCTGGTAACCACGACAACCGGAAATAAGGCAATGACCACACCAACGCAGACCATCAGGCTCACCACCGCCCAAGCAGTCATCAAGTACCTCTCCGTCCAGTATTCGCTGGCCGACGGCGTCCGGCGCCGCCTGGTCCCCGCGGCACTGGGGATCTTTGGGCACGGCAACGTCGCAGGCCTGGGACAGGCGTTCGATGAACTGGCCGACGACATGCCATTCATTCAGGGCCGGCACGAGCAGTACATGGCCCACATCTCCACCGCCTACGCCAAGGCGAGCCGCCGCCAGGCGGTCCTCGCGGTGACGGCATCGATCGGCCCGGGTGCCCTTAACCTCGTCACCGCCGCCGGCCTGGCAACTGTAAACAGGATTCCGCTCCTGCTGCTGCCCGGTGACACCTACGCGACCCGCCACCAGGGGCCGGTGCTGCAACAACTGGAACACCCCACCGAGGCTGACGCCACGGTCAACGACTCCTTCCGGCCGGTCTCGCGGTTTTTCGACCGGATCACGCGCCCGGAGCAGCTCCTGACAGCCCTGCCGCAGGCGATGCGGGTGCTCACCAGCCCAACGGACACCGGCGCGGTGGTCATTTCGCTGCCCCAGGACGTGCAGTCGCACGCCTACGATTTCCCGGCCGAGTTCTTCGAACCCCGCGACTGGAAGATCCGCCGGCCGCTGCCGGACTTGGAAGAGGTCGACGACGTCGCCCGGCTCATTCGCGCCGCTGACCGTCCGGTGATCATCGCCGGCGGCGGCATCCACTACTCTGACGCCCACGCGGCGCTGGAAGCACTGGCCGGCCAGGCTGGCATCCCCGTGGTTGAAACCTTCGGCGGCAAGGGCGCCGTGACCAAGGACGAATGGTGGCAGGTCGGAGGTGTCGGACTCGAAGGGAACTTCGCCTCCAACGCCCTGGTCAAGCAGGCCGACCTGGTTCTCAGCGTAGGCACCCGCCTCACCGACTTCGCCACCGGCTCCCAGTCCGTCTTCGAGAATCCGGACGTCCGTTTCGCATCCTTGAACATCGTGGATGCTGACACCCGTAAGCAGGGCGCCACCGGCATCCTCGCGGACGCCCGGCTAGGGCTGGAAGCATTGGCCCGCGCCCTGGAGGGCCACAGCACCAGCGAAGCGTGGCAGGACACCGTCCACGCCGAGAAGGCCAAGTGGGCCCCCATCCGGGCGCAATGGCTCGACGCCGACACGGCCTTCCGCCCCGAGGACCACCCCGATGCCCCGGTCACCGGTGCGGTCCTGACGCAGCCGCAGCTGATCGGACTCATGCAGGAACACGCCCGCTCCGGTGACACCATCATCGCCGCCGCCGGGGGACCGCCCGGTGACCTGCAGAAAGTCTGGGACGCCACGGGCAACCGCAACTGCCATCTGGAATTCGGGTTCTCCTGCATGGGCTATGAAATCGCCGCCGGCATGGGCGTGCGCCTCGCCGAGGGAAACAACGACAACCGCGTGGTCACCTTTATCGGCGACGGCACGTTCCTGATGGCACCTACGGAAATCGTCACCGCGGCACAGGAGGGCCTGAATGTCACCGTGGTCGTGTCCGAAAACCACGGTTACCAGGTGATCCACCGTTTGCAGATGAACCGCAGCGGCAGGGAATTCGGCAACGAATTCCGGTACCGCACCACCGGCGGAAGCGTCGCCGTCGACGACGCCCCCAAGGCACGCCTGGACGGTGACTACCTCAAAGTCGATCTCCGCCAGATCGCCGAAGGCCTTGGCGCCCTGGCCATCCGTGCCACCACCGCGGCAGAGGTCAGGGAAGCACTGGCCTCCACCCGCGACACCGAAGGGCCCGTCGTCATCGTGGTACCCACGGTTCCCCATGTCGACCTGCCCGGCGGGGACGTCTGGTGGGACGTTGCCCCGGCCGAAGTATCAACCCAGGACTGGGTCAACAAGCTGCGCTCCGAGTACGAAGAGGCACGCGGCCGCCAGCGGTGGTTCGGATGAGCGCCACGCCCCTGAACACCGGCCAGTTGCGCCGCCGGCTGGCGGACGGCGAAACCACCGTCGGAACCTTCGTGGGTATGGCCTCGGCCACCGCCACCGAAGTCTGCGCCGCCGCTGGTGCAGACTGGGTGCTGATCGACCTTGAACACGGGTCCGGAGGCGAGGATGTGGTCCGCGACGGCGTCATCGCCGCGGGAAGCTACGGCGTCCCGGCCATCGTCCGGGTTGAAACCGGGGACCGGATCCGCATCGGCAGGGTTCTGGACAACGGGGCAGCAGGAATCATGGTTCCCCGGCTCAGCAACGTCGAAGAGGCCCGGGAATCGGTCAGGCACCTGCTCTACCCGCCGCACGGGGACCGAGGCGTGGCCACCTACAACCGGTCGTGCCGTTGGGGCATGGACCGCTCCCCGCTCACCTCCGGCGAGCAGGAAACCGTCGGAATCATCCAGATCGAAACCTCCGAGGCCCTGGACAACGTCGAGGACATCGCCGCGCAGGACGGGGTCGACGTCGTTTTCATCGGCCCGCTGGACCTGTCCTTCGCCTTAGGCGTTCCCCTGCAGCTGGACAGCAGTGTTTTCCAGGACGCACTGCAGCGGGTTGTGGCCGCCGCGCAGCTGCACGACAAGGCGGCCGGGATCCTGGCCGTGGACGGCATGGCCGCCGCCAAGTACGTCCGCCAGGGTTTCCGGTTCGTCGCGATCGGCTCCGACTCGACCATCATGTCGGCAGCGTTCCGCGACGCCTTCGAAACCGCCCGAAACTGACCTCAAACCTAGAAAGAAAGGCAAGAACGTGAGCACAGAACCCCGCACCGTCGGCGTCGGCCTCATCAGCGTCGGATGGATGGGAAAGCTCCATTCACGCGCTTACCAGGCAGTACCGTACGTCTACCCGGAACTTGGCATCAAAACGAAGCTGGTCATCGCCGCCGACACCGAGCCCAGCCGGATCCAGTTCGCAAAGGATGTCCTTGGATTCGCCGAGGGCACTGCCGACTACAACGACGTCCTGAACCACCCGGACGTGGACGTTGTTTCCATCTGCGCACCCAACTTCCTGCACGCGGAAATCGGAATCGCTGCCGCCAAAGCCGGCAAGCATTTCTGGATCGAGAAGCCGGTGGGCCGCGGCTATGAAGAAACGGCGGCGGTGCAGGAAGCGGCAGTGGATGCCGGCGTGATCACCTCCATCGGCTACAACTACAGGCACGCACCCGCCGTGGAGCATGCACGTGAGCTGATCGCCGCCGGCCAGTTGGGCCGCATCACCAACGTCCGGGCAGTCTTCTTCTCCGGTTACGCCTCCGAGCCCAACGGTGCACTGTCCTGGCGCTTCGACCGCAAACTCGCCGGCACCGGCGTCCTGGCAGACCTGTTCAGCCACGCCACCGACCTGTGCCAGTATGTAGTTGGACCGATCGCCGAGGTCACCGCTCTGACCAGCACCGTCTATACGCAGCGGCCGAAGCTTGCGATGGGTTCCGCAACGCACTTCGCAGTGATCGAAAACGGTGAAATGGGAGACGTCGAAAATGAGGACTACGCCGCAGCGCTCGTCCGCTTCGGCCCGTCCGCCCGCGGCGCCGGTGCCGTCGGCACCATCGAGTCGTCCCGCGTCGCCGTCGGCCCCGAGTGCGGCTACCAGATCGAAGTGTACGGAACCGAAGGTTCACTCAAATGGGACTTCGAGCGCATGAACGAGCTCAAGGTCTGCCTGGGACGCAGCAACGACGAACAGGGCTACACCACCGTCAACGCCAGCCCCCGTTACGGTGACTACGCGCACTTCCAGCCCGGCCCCGGCAACAGCATGGGCTTCGATGACCTGAAAGTCATCGAAGCGAAGAAGTTCCTGGTCGCCGTCACCGGCGGTGCACAGGAGAATTCCAACATCCACGATGCTGCCTCCGCTGCCGCGATCGTCAGCGCCGCCGAAGCGTCCTCGCTGTCGGGCCAGTGGCAGAAGATCGAGGAAATCAACGGCACCACCGCGGCGCGGGCGTAACCATGGCAACAGCATCTGTCCGGCGGCCAACAATCAGGGATGTGGCCGAACGTGCCGGCGTCTCAAAGTCCCTGGTCTCACTCGTCGTGCGCAACTCTCCGCGCGTCAGTGAGGAACGCCGCCGGCGGGTGCTGGAAGTCATGGAGGAAATCGGGTACGAGCTCAACCTCGCCGCCAGATCATTGTCCAGCCGTCACAGCGGAAACATCGGTGTGCTGGTCAGCGACCTCCACAACCCCTGGGCCTTCGACGTCGTCGATGCCGCACGGCCAGTACTGGAAGAAGCCGGGCACACCGTGCTCTTCAGTGCGGCCACGGCATCGGCGGCCGGGTCAGGTGTTGACCTGTCCATCCTCCAGGCGTTCCGCGACCTGGGCGTCGCCGGTCTCCTCGTGGTCGGAACGGTGCCTGACAAAGCCCCGTTCAGCCGCGTCGTTTCAGGAGGAGCCGTGGTTTTCGCCGGCGGAGGGCCGGACTACATCGATACCGCCGACGTAGTCCGCAGCGACGACGCCCACGGACTTTCGATGGTCGTGGAGCATCTCATCGAACAAGGCCACGAGCGCATCGCACACCTGGGTGGACTCGGCGGCTCCGTCGGCAAGGAACGCGTCAAGGGCTACACGGCAGCCATGGAAGAGCATGGGCTGGGGCGGAACATTCACGTTGTGGACGCGGACTTCTCACAGGAATCCGGGTACGTCGCAGCCCAACGGGCGCTCGGTGCCTCCGGACGCCTGCGCCACCCCACGGCTCTGGCCTGCATCAACGACCTGGCAGCGCTTGGGGCAATGACGGCAGCCGATGAGCGCGGGATTGAAATCGCGATCACCGGTTACGACAACATCGCCCTCGGAGCCATGCCCAGGCTTGGGCTCACCACTGTCGACCCTGACAGTTCCACTATCGGCATCACAGGGGCCAAAACCCTCCTGCAGCGCATCAACGACAACGGCGAGGGCTTCGTGCACCAGCCCGTCGTACCTGAACTGGTCATTCGCAAGTCCAGCCTGCTGGGCCTCTGACCTACACCCACCCAGTCACCCCTGCGGCCCGTAGCCCAGGGGAATGCATACTCACATCTTCAAGGAAGACGATGGCTTCTTTCAGCACACCCCAAATATTCGTGGCTCTCGGCAGTGTCGAAGCCGATCTCGTGGAACCGGTGCTTTCACCGCACCAGCAACTGGTCCAAAATCCCAGCGAAGCCGATCTCGCCCGGGCCGACGCCGCGATCGTCCGGGCTGCCTACCGGGTTGACCGGGAGCTTCTGGACCGCATGCCGGCACTGAAAGTCATCGCCAGAACGGGCGTAGGCACTGACCTTGTCGATGTCAGGGAAGCGAACCGCCGCGGAATTCCGGTCGTCATCACTCCGGGAAGCAATACGGCCTCCGTCGCCGAAGGCGTCTTTTCCCACCTCCTTGCCCTCGTCAAGAAGCTGTCAATCCTGACCTCGCTGGTCAGGGAGGGCCGCTGGGAGCAACGGTCCGACGTAGCTGTGGGCGACCTCGAAGGGTTCACGCTGGGCATTGTCGGGTACGGCCGGATCGGGCGCCGGGTAGCAAGGATCGCCGAGGCCTTTGACCTGAAGGTCCTGGCCCACGATCCTTTCACCGAGGTGCCGGCCGATGTCCGGTGCGGCACTGTCGAGGAACTGCTGGCCCGCAGTGACTTCATCACGCTCCATGTTCCCCTGACACCGGAGAACCGCAACCTGATAAATGCCGAACGCATTGCCCTGATGCCGCCGGGTGCGGTCCTGATCAACTGCAGCCGGGGCGGTCTGGTGGACCTGGACGCGGCCCACGATGCGCTGAGCTCAGGGCATCTGGCCGGGCTCGGACTGGATGCGTATGATCCAGAGCCGCCAACCCACCATCCGGTCTACGACCACGAAAACGTGGTTCTAACGCCACACCTGATGGGCTTCACCCGGCAGGGCATGGCCCACACCGTCCGCGACGCCGCCAAGGGCGCGGTGGACGTACTTGCCGGCCGGACTCCAGCGGCGGTGGCAGCACCATGACGATACGCGTTGGAGTCGTAGGAGCCGGTGTCATGGGTGCCGAGCACGCCCGTATTCTCCATGGCAGCATCTCAGGGGCAACCGTCACAGCAGTGGCGGACCCTGCGAGTGACCGCGCCCATGCCGTTGCCGTCGAAACCGGTGCCTGGCCCTTCAACTCCGCTGAGGAGCTTATTGCATCGCCGTTCGTGGATGCTGTCCTTATCGCCTCGCACGACGGTGCCCACGCAGACCAGGTGGCCGCCTGCCTCGAACTCCGCAAACCTGTTCTGTGCGAGAAGCCACTGGCGCCGACAGTTCAGGAGTGCCAGGCCCTCGTTGAACAGCAGAATGCCATTGGGGGCACGCCGCTGATTTCAGTCGGCTTCATGCGCAGGTTCCACCCGGCATACCGGGAACTGAAGGAACGGCTCGCCGAAGGAGCCGTCGGCCAACCCCTTATGATCCTGAGCTCGCACCGCAACGTGAAGTCCTATCCCGACGGCAATTCGGCGTCCACCATCACCAATTCCGGCATTCACGAAATCGACATCACCGCCTGGCTTCTGGATTCACCCATTGCATCAGTGAGCTGGCACGCCCCAAAAAGCACTGCCCTGGACAAGACCAGGCAGGACCCCCAGCTTCTGCACCTCCGCACAGCTGACGGAGTTCTGACGACCGTCGACGTTTTCCTCAATGCCCAGTACGGCTACGAGGTCCGCTGCGAAGTTCTGGGCGAACAGGGCTCGATCGAGCTCTCCGCGCCCCAGCTGACCACGGCCAACCGTGCACTGGCCGCGACACGGACCTATGCGGCCGACTGGAGGCCGGTCTTTGCCGACGCCTACCGACTCCAGTCCCAGGCCTGGATCGACGCACTGACCTCCCGGACCCGTTCGCCGCTGGCCACGGCCGAAGAAGGGCTTCAAGCCGTCCGCGTCGCCGAGGCGCTTGTGCAATCCATGAACACCGGCGGTGGCACAGTCGCCGTCGACAACAACAAACCATCCGGCCCGGCCTCGCCGGACGGCACATCAGGAAGGAACCTTTCCCATGTCCACTGAACTCCCGCTGAAGATCGCGCTCTTCGGATCGGGCCGCATCGGCCAAGTCCACGCCCGCAACATCCTCGCCAACCCGGACCTGGAACTGGCGGTCATCGCTGACCCCTTCATCGAAGGTGCCCAGGCCCTGGCAGCCGGAACCGGTGCCCGTGCGGTAGCTACCGTTGACGAAGCCTTCGCCATCGGCGATCTGGACGCCATCATCATTGGATCGCCCACCAACACCCACGTGGACCTGATTTCCCGCGCCGCAGCCCACGGTGTCGCCGCCCTGTGCGAAAAGCCCATCGACCTTGACATCGAGCGGGTACGGTCCTGCCGGGACAGCATCCGCGACAGCAAGTCGCCGCTGATGCTTGGGTTCAACCGCCGCTTCGATCCGAACTTCGCCTCGGTCCAGGCGCGCGTCCAGGCAGGGGAAATCGGCCGCCTCGAGCAGCTGACCATCATCAGCCGCGACCCCGTACCGGCACCGGCGTCCTATATCGCCAATTCAGGCGGCATCTTCCGGGACCAGAGCATCCACGATCTCGACATGGCCCGCTTCTTTGTCCCGGAGATCATCGAGGTGTCGGCGACAGGATCGAACCTGTTCTGCGACTACATCGAAGAGGCAGGCGATTTTGACTCTGTCGTTATCAATCTTCGCGGTGCCAGGGGCGAGCAGATCACGATCATCAACTCCCGCCACAGCGCCTTCGGGCACGACCAGCGGCTGGAAGCGTTCGGCAGCGACGGCATGCTCAGCGCCGGCAACCTAACCCCCACAAGCGTCCGCAAATACACCGCGGCAGGCGCCGAAGAGGCCGACCCGTACCTGCACTTCTTCCTGGAACGCTACGCCGAGGCGTACCGCCGTGAGCTGGACAGCTTTGTCCAGTCAATCCGGACAGGAACGTCCTGCAGCCCCGGCTTCGAGGACGGTTTGCAGGCACTGGTCCTTGCCAATGCCGCAGAGGAATCCGCCCGTTCAGGCCGCGTTGTGAAGGTTGGACAGGAGTAACAAATGTACAGCGAACTGCTAAAAGACAAAGTCCTCCTCGTCAGCGGAGGCACGCAGGGACTGGGGGCAGGCATCGCCCGTCGCGCAGCCGCCGAAGGTGCAGCCGCAGTGGCAGTCACCGGCCGCAATGCGGACTCGGGCGAAAGGATCGCCGCCGAGCTCCGGGATTCCGGCACCGAGAGCCGTTTCATCAAAACGGACCTCGGCGACGTGGAACAGGCGCGCGCATCAGTGCTGGAAACAATCGACGCCTTTGGCCGCCTCGACTGCGCTGTCAACGCGGCCGGCCTGACCACGCGCGGCACCATGCTGGACACGACGCCTGACCTTTTCGATGCCCACATCGCAATAAACCTGAAATCGCCATTCTTCATCATGGCGGAGACCATCAAACACCTGCGTGACCGCGGCGTCCCCGGATCCATCGTCAACATCATCTCCATCGCCGAACTTGGAGGCCAGCCGTACCTTGCGCCGTATGTGGCAGCAAAGGCGGGCCTGGCGGGTGTGACCCGCAACGCGGCCCATGCCCACCGCTGGGACAAGATCCGCATCAATGGACTGGACATCGGATGGACCGCCACCGACGGTGAAGCCGAAACCCAGAAGCGCTTTCACGGTGCCGGCGACGACTGGCTCGAGAAGGCCAACCAATCCGTCCCCATGGGCAAGCTCGGCCAGGTGGATGAAATCGCGGAGTTCGTCGTTTTTCTCCTCTCCAGCAGGAGCGGAGTGGTCACTGGATCTGTCATCGACTGGGACCAGTACGTCATTGGAGGATCAGATTGAGCATCATCACCAGCCGCCTTGCCGCAGCCCCGATCTCCTGGGGAGTCTGCGAAGTACCCGGATGGGGCCACCAGCTTGAGGCAGCCCGGGTACTGTCCGAAATGACCGCCCTCGGGATCAGCGCCACAGAATTCGGTCCGGCCGGGTTCCTGCCCGAACAGGCAGCCGAACGTGCCGAAGTCCTGAAGCGCCACGACCTCCAGGCCATCGGCGGATTCTTCCCGATCATCCTGCATGACCCCGCCAAGGACCCCCTGCGGGCCGTCTCCGCGGAACTGGACGCCTACGAAGCAGCAGGGGCCAGCATCATGGTCCTGGCTGCCGAAACAGGTACTGCTGGCTACGACCAGCGCCACGAGTTGGACGCCGAGGGCTGGTACCTGTTCGGACGCAACCTGGACACCATCGTCAAGGCCGCCGCCGACAAGGGCATCCAGGCCGTCGTGCATCCCCACGTAGGCACCATGATCGAAACAACCGCCGATGTGGACCGGGTCCTGAATGACACCGGAGCGAACCTCTGCCTCGACACCGGGCACCTTCTCATCGGTGGCACCGACCCGACCCGGCTGGTCCGCGAATACGCCTCCCGCGTGGGCCACACGCACCTTAAGGACGTCCGCAAGGCAGTTGCCCGGCGGGTCCAGGCCGGAGAGATCTCCTACACGGACGGCGTGAAAACCGGAATGTACGTTCCCCTGGGACAGGGCGATGTTGGAATCGGCGGAATCGTCAAAGACCTGCTCGCCGCCGGATACCCCGGCTGGTTCACCATGGAGCAGGACACCATCCTGGAAACCGGGCCCGCCGACGAAGGACCCGTCCGCGACGTCCGGCAATCCGTAGCCTTCCTCCGTGCACTGGAGCAGGAGCTTGAGGCATGACTGCCGTGCGCTGGGGAGTGCTCACCACAGCCCGGATCGCGCAGGACCGGTTCTTGCCTGCCATGCAGAAGGCACGCAATGCTGTCGCTTCGGCGATCAGCAGCCCGAACGGACGCGCAGCTGAGGTCGCCGCACGGTTTGGCATCCCCGCCGTGTACGAATCGCACGACGAACTCCTGGCCGACCCCAACATCGAGGCCGTGTACCTTCCGTTCCCCAACGGTCTGCACGCCGGCTGGATCATCGCCGCGGCCGAGGCGGGCAAGGACGTCCTCTGCGAGAAGCCCCTGGTCGGAAGCCTGGCGGATTACAGCCGCGCTGTGGAAGCCTGCGAGCAGAACAACGTAACGCTCATGGAAGCCTTCATGTACCGCTTCCACCCCCAGCACCAGAAGGTTCGCGAGTTCATTAACTCAGGACGGATCGGGCAGATCGTGTCGATGCACGCACGGTTCCACTTCGTAATGAACCGCACACCGGGTGAGGTCCGGCTCCAAACAGGCCTCGAAGGTGGCGCCATCAACGACGTTGGATGCTACGCCATCGACATCATGAACATGGTTATGGGCCGGGCCCCCAGCAGCGTCTTCGCGAAAGGGACCAGCCCGACAGACACCGTGGAAACAACCGTGGCCGGCATCCTCGACTACGACGGCGTCATCGGAACCTTTGACTGCGGCTTCGAGGGACCCCGCACCCACACGCTGCAGATTATCGGAACCGAGGGCCACATCACGCTGGACAGGGCCTTCGACCCAGACCCGGGAGATGCCGCGCGCGTCACTGTTTCACTCCGCGACGGCCGCTCAGAGATCTTCGACATCGTTGAAGACCAGTTCAAGGTCGAAATCGAAAGGTTCAGCACCTGGGTGCGGAACCCCGGCCATGACGTCGTCCACCGCGAACTCACTGAACAGAACCTTGCGGTCAGGCTGGCTGCGCACGAATCCCGCGCCTCCGGGCTGCCTGCCGCCATCCGGGCAGTACAGCCCTTTGAACACCACCGTTTACTACAGGAGCAGTAATGACCATCACCATCAATCACTTCATCCGCGGCGCCGAAGCCGCCGGCAATGGAACCGACACCAAGGCCGTTTACAACCCCGCCACCGGTGCCGTGACGGCGCAGCTGCGGCTGGCGAACCGGGACGACCTCGATGCGACCGTGGCCATTGCCAAGAAGGCCGCCGAGTCCTGGGGAGATGTTTCCCTGGCCAAGCGCACCGCCATTCTGTTCAAGTTCCGCGAACTGGTCGCCTCCCATGTGGACGAACTGGCCGAGCTGATCACCTCCGAACACGGCAAGGTACTCTCCGACGCGAAGGGCGAGCTCGGCCGCGGCCTGGAGGTCATCGAATTCGCCTGCGGCATTCCCACGCTGCTCAAGGGCGACTACTCGGACCAGGCCTCCACCGGCATCGACGTCTTCTCCTTCCGTGAGCCGATCGGCGTCGTCGCCGGCATCACCCCGTTCAACTTCCCGGTCATGGTGCCGCTGTGGATGGCCCCGATGGCGATCGCCACGGGCAACGCCTTCATCCTCAAGCCCTCCCACCGGGTGCCGTCCGCGGCGATGCTGCTGGCGAAGCTCTGGAAGGAAGCCGGCCTGCCCGACGGCGTGTTCCAGGTCCTGCACGGCGACCGCGAGGTGGTCTCGGGCCTGCTGACGCACCCGGATGTGGACGGCATCTCCTTCGTCGGTTCCACACCCGTGGCAAAGCACATCCTTGAAGTGGCCACCGCCCACGGCA
This sequence comes from Arthrobacter globiformis NBRC 12137, assembly GCF_000238915.1. Taxonomy (GTDB): domain Bacteria; phylum Actinomycetota; class Actinomycetes; order Actinomycetales; family Micrococcaceae; genus Arthrobacter; species Arthrobacter globiformis. The sequence goes on from NZ_BAEG01000023.1 coordinate 13,115, forward strand.
AGCGCGTCCAGGCGCTCGGCGGGGCGAAGAACCACGCCATCGTCCTGCCGGACGCCGACCTGGACAACGCCGCGGACCACCTCGCCGCCGCCGCGTTCGGTTCGGCAGGGCAGCGCTGCATGGCCATCTCCGTGGCCGTCGCCGTCGGCGACGCCGCGGACCTGCTGGTCAAGAAGGTCGAGGAACGCGCCCTCGACGTCAGGGTCAAGAACGGCACCGAACCGGATGCGGACATGGGCCCGGTCATCAGCCCCGAATCCCGGGAATTCATCGTCAAGACCATCACGGAGGCAGAACGGGCCGGTGCCGCCATGGTCGTGGACGGCCGCGACCTCGTCGTTCCCGGCCACGAGGAAGGTTTCTGGGTTGGCCCCACCGTGATCGACCATGTCAAGACCGAGATGACCGCCTACCAGGAGGAGATCTTCGGACCCGTCCTCGTCGTCGTCCGCGTCGACACCCTCGAGGACGGCATCAAGCTGATCAACGCCAACCCCTACGGCAACGGCACCGCCATCTTCACCTCCTCCGGCGCCGCAGCCCGCAAGTTCCAGCGCTCGGTGGATGTCGGGATGATCGGCATCAACGTGCCGCTGCCGGTCCCGGTGGCCTACTACTCCTTCGGCGGCTGGAAGGCCTCGCTCTTCGGCGACAAGCACATCTACGGCCCCGAAGGTGTCTCCTTCTACACGCGCGGCAAGGTCATCACCTCACGCTGGCCTGAAGCGCACCACACCTCCGGAGCGTCCTACAACTTCCCCTCCACGTAAGGTTCCCGCCGGGGGATCGCGAGCAAACCGCGGTTCCCCGGCGCGTTCCGTAGGGTCGGCTGTGCCCGCCCGATAGACCGTACCTCCGGGCTATCCGGCAGTGCCCAGGAGAGAACCGTGGAGCCTGCCCCGACTCCCTCGATGTGCTGCCGGACGGTCTTCTCGATTCGGGCGCTCTCTCCGACGCGGCACACAGCATCTCAGGCGAAGCCATCAACATTACCGGCGGCATGACCTTCGTTGACTTCGACTTCAACACCGCCGCAGCCCAACTGGCCGCAGGCTAAGGCACAGGCACAGGCGCATACACCCCCACCACAGAACGCGCGAACGGACACTTGTGGCCCCAATGCCCGGGGCCCAAGTGTTCGTTCGCGCTTGAGGCCCGGCTACACCAGCGGCCACGGGTAGCGCATGCCGGTGCGGTCCACCGGCAGCACCGGTTCGTGCAGCAGGCGCCGCACCCGCCGCTGCAGGGCGGCGACCTCCGAACCGTCGAGGAGCTCGGTCACACCGGCGGGCACGGCCTCGGCGAGCGGGGCGATGTCGTCGAGCAGGGCTTGGGGGATGGGGTCACCCGCGAAGTCCCAGATCACGGTGCGCAGTTTGAAGATGGCCGAGAAGCACAGCCCATGGTCGATGCCCCACACCCGCCCGTCGTCGCCGCGCAACACGTGCCCGCTTTTGCGGTCCGTGTTGTTGGCGACGTAATCGAACAGGGCGATCCGCGCCAGGTCGCGGTGCGTTTCCGGGACGTCGGCGTACAGGGTGAAGTAGTGCTCGCTGAAATCGCAGTCGATGAACCACTGCAGCGAACCGATCCCCAAGGGTGCTTCCTCGCGGATCACCGTCGGCGGCACGATTCCCCAGCCGAGGGACTCGCTGAGCAGGTACGCTGCGCGTTCCCGCCGGTACAGCCCGGGCTCGAAATCGGACAGCGGCCGTTCGCCGGCCTCTGGCTTGTACACCGCATAGGAGGAATCGTCCCCGGCGGAGACCTCCACCAGGAACGTCTCGTTGCTGCTGCGCGGGATGCGTCCGAGCAGCTCGACTTCGCCATCGGCGAGGAGGCTCAGCTCCCGTCCGGACACCATGTCAACCTCTGCCCCATGTCACGGCACCTGACCTTCACGCCCGCAGCCCGCTCAGCGGTTCCGACGTCGAATTCACCGTGAGCACGGCCGGCGCCTGCCCGTCTGAATAGGAGATGGCCGAGACCGACCCCGGGCTGATGACAATTCTCTGGAAGAGGTCCAGGGGCGTGCCCAAGGCATGCGCGACTGCCGCCTTGATGGGATCGGCATGGGAGAAACAGACGACGACGCCCCCGGCGTGCGCTGTCCCCAGCACCTCGAGCGCCCTGACGATCCGCGCCTGCATCTGCGTGAAGCTCTCGCCGTTGGGGAAACGAAAGGCCGACGGGTTGTGCTGCACGGTCTGCCATTCCGGCAGGCCCGCCAGGTCGGTGAGGGCGGCGCCGGTCCACTCGCCGAAGTCGCATTCGATCAGGCCGGCCTCCTCGCGCACCTCAAGTCCTGCGCTCTTTGCCGTGGGCTCGGCCGTCTCGCAGGTTCGCTCCAGCGGGGAGGAGTAGACGGCGTCGACCGCCAGGCCGGCCAGCCGTTCCGCGACCCGTTCTGCCTGGGCCCGTCCCCGCTCGGACAGGTGCAGTCCAGGGGCCCGCCCCGGCAGCACCCTGCCCGTGGTGGGGGTCTCCCCGTGGCGCACCAGAAGGAGGAGCGTGCCCTGGGGTCCCGCCGGCGGCGTTGCTGCAGTCATCAGCATTAAGGGTATCGGGCAAATTGCTCGATTCCCCGTACCGCCGAGGACTACGGTAGAGGGGTGAGTGATCGTCCCGATATCTTCACCGTTGGCGAACTTCGTGCAGCCGGCCATGTCCACAAGGACCTGCGCCACGAAATCCGCGACAACCTGATCGCCGCGCTCGCCGCCGGGCGCGATCCGTGGCCCGGGTTGTTCGGGTTCAGCCGGACTGTCCTGCCGCAGCTCGAGCGTGCCCTGATCGCCGGCCACGACGTCGTCCTGCTGGGCGAACGCGGGCAGGGCAAGACCCGGCTGCTCCGCACCCTGGCCGGGCTGCTGGACGAGTGGTCGCCGGTGATCGAGGAGTCGGAACTCAACGAGCACCCGTACGAACCGATCACCGAGCAGTCCCGCTCCCGTGCCCTCACCGAGGGGGACCGGATGCGGGTGGCATGGCGCCACCGCTCGGAACGGTACGTCGAAAAGCTTGCGACGCCGGACACCTCTGTCGCCGACCTCATCGGCGACGTCGACCCGATGCGCGTGGCCGAGGGCCGCCGTCTTGGGGACCCCGAGACGATCCACTACGGCCTCGTCCCGCGCTCCAACCGCGGGATCATCGCCATCAACGAGCTGCCCGACCTCGCCGAGCGGATCCAGGTGTCGATGCTCAATGTCATGGAGGAGCGCGACATCCAGATCCGTGGCTACGTGCTGCGGCTGCCGCTTGACGTGCTCGTCGTCGCGTCCGCCAACCCCGAGGACTACACCAACCGAGGCCGGATCATCACGCCCTTAAAGGACCGCTTCGGCGCCGAAATCCGCACCCACTACCCGATCGAGCTGGATGACGAGGTTTCCGTCATCCGGCAGGAGGGGAAGCTGGTGGCCGACGTCCCGCCCGTCATCCTCGAGATCCTGGCCCGCTACACCCGGGCCCTGCGGCAGTCGCCGGCCATCAACCAGACCTCAGGGGTTTCGGCACGGTTCGCCATCGCGGGCGCCGAAACCGTCGCCGCGGCTGCCCTGCGCCGGGCCAGCGTACGCGGGGAGGACCAGGCCGTGGCGCGCATCATCGACCTGGAGACCGCGGTGGAGGTCCTCACCGGGAAGATCGAGTTTGAGTCGGGTGAGGAAGGTCGCGAACAGGGCATCCTGGACCACCTGCTGCGCACGGCCACGGCAGAGGCCGTCCGCGCGCACTTCCAGGGCCTCGACATGGGCCCGCTCGTGGCCGCCCTCGACGGCCACACCACCGTGACCACCGGGGACCAGGTCACGGCGCGGGAGTTCCTCGAGAACCTTCCGTCCCTCAACGGATCAAGCCTTTACGACAAAATCGGTGAGCGCCTGGGCGCGCAAAACGACGGCCAGCGAGCCGCCGCCGTCGAACTTGCGCTGGAGGGCCTCTACCTCGCCCGGCGGATCTCCAAAGAGTCCGACGACGAGGAAACGGTGTACGGCTAAGGACAGTTTCTGCTCGGTACAGGAGGCATGATGACCCTGCACAACCGGTCCAGGTACGGCCGGTACGCCGGTGGTCCGGATCCGCTCGCCCCGCCGGTCGACCTGGCAGAAGCGCTCGACGCGATCGCTGAGGACGTCATGGCCGGCTACTCACCCCGGCATGCCCTGCAGGAGTTTCTGCGGCGCGGCGGCCGGGACCGCGAAGGGCTCGACAACCTGGCCCGGCGCGTCCAGCAGCGCCGGAGTGAACTGCTGAGCCGGCACCGGCTGGATGGCACGCTCAACGAGGTGAAGAAGCTGCTCGACACTGCCGTGCTGGAGGAACGCAAGCAGCTCGCCCGCGACGCCATGATGGACAACACCGAGCGCGCCTTCCGCGAGATGCAGCTGCAGAACCTGCCCCCGTCCACGGCGGCAGCGGTCAACGAACTGGCCTCCTATGACTGGCAGTCGAGCAGTGCCCGCGAAGCCTACGACAGGATCAAAGACCTGCTGGGCCGCGAGGTCCTTGACCAGCGGTTCGCCGGCATGAAGCAGGCCCTCGAAAACGCAACCGACGAAGACCGCGAAGCCGTGAGCGAGATGCTGCGCGACCTCAACGAACTGCTCGGCAAGCACCGCCGCGGCGAGGACACCGACGAGGATTTCCGGCAGTTCATGGCCAAGCACGGTGACTACTTCCCGGAGAATCCACAGTCCGTCGAGGAACTGGTGGACGCCCTCGCCAAGCGCGCGGCCGCAGCCCAGCGGCTGCTGCAATCGATGTCTCCCGAGCAGCGCGAAGAGCTGATGCGGCTGTCCGCCCAGGCGTTCGGCTCGGCCGAACTCATGGCCCAGCTCAATCAGCTCGACGACAGCCTGCGCGCGCTGCGCCCCGGTGAGGACTGGAACGGCTCCGAGCGCTTCGGCGGCCAGGAAGGACTTGGACTGGGCGACGGCACCGGCGTGCTGCAGGACATCGCCGAGCTCGACGAGCTGTCCGAACAGCTCTCCCAGCACTACAACGGGTCCTCCTTCGATGACCTGGACCTGGATGCCCTGGCCCGCCAGCTCGGGCAGAACGCCGCGGTGACTGCCCGCACCCTCGCGGAGATCGAGCGGGCGATGCAGGACGGCGGCTACCTGCGGCGCGGGGCCGACGGTGACCTCAGGCTGTCACCCCAGGCCATGCGGCGGCTCGGGAAATCGCTGCTGCGGGACACTGCCAAGCAACTGTCCGGCCGGCAGGGCGGGCGGGATACGCGCGTCGCCGGAGCCGCAGGTGAGCAGACCGGCTCGAGCCGGCAGTGGGAATTCGGCGACGCCGAGCCATGGGACGTGACGCGCACCATGACCAACGCGATCCGGCGCACCATGGCCGACGGCGGTGATCCGGGCCGGGGACTGCACCTCGCCATCGGCGACATCGAGGTGACGGAGACGGAAGCCCGGACCCAGGCCGCCGTCGTCCTGCTCGCTGACGTGTCCTTTTCCATGTCGGCCGAAGGACGGTGGGTGCCCATGAAACGCACGGCGCTCGCCCTGCACCATCTTGTCTCGACCCGGTTCCGCGGGGACCGGCTGCAGCTGGTCACGTTCGGCCGTTACGCGCAGTCCATGGACATCGGCGAGCTCACGGCCCTGCCGCCCCTGCGGGAACAGGGAACCAACCTGCACCACGGCCTGCTGCTGGCCGGCCGCTTCTTTCGTCAGCACCCCTCGATGCAGCCCGTCCTGCTCGTGGTGACCGACGGCGAGCCCACCGCCCATCTGCTGGCCGACGGCGAGTCATGGTTCTGCTGGCCGCCGGACCCGGAAACCATCCGCGTCACGGTCGCGGAGCTGGACCGGCTGGCGCGGTCCGGCACGCAGGCCACGTTCTTCCGGCTCGGCGACGACCCGGGACTTGAACGGTTCGTCCAGCGACTGGCCCGCCGGATCGACGGCCGGGTGGTGGCGCCCGAAACCGGGGACCTTGGGGCCGCCGTTGTGGGGGCATACCTCCGCACGCACTTCCGGGACGGCCTGTACGACGACGACTGGACCGCCGGGATTTAACCCTAGGGCTGGCGGAACGTCAGGCGGCTGCCAGCATAGGTGCGGCGACCGGGAGAGCTACCAGCGTCGGTGCCAGGATGCTGAACCGGTAGTCGCGCTGGAGCGGATCGACCTGCAGCGGAAGGTGGTGGGAGCGGGCGCAGCCGCGGAGTTCCTCCAGGGCCTGGGGCTCCACCTCGGCAAGGGTCATATCCAGTTCCAGGGCCAGCCCCGGGACCAGCGAGTCGGCGCGCTTCATGACGTCGTACAGGCCCTGAATGCTCTGGAGAGTCACATGACCCTGCGTCTTGACCCGGGCCTTGGCGCCGTCGAGGTCAACGCTGACCAGCACCCGCAGCTTCTCATTCACTAAGTTGTCTCCCCAATTTAGAAAGGGCCACCACGCTGTGGCCCCGGACAACCATAGACGAATGTGACGTGGCTAACAAGTCGGGGGTGGAGTTGCTACGTCACTGCCGTCGCGTTGGCCGGGGAACCGGTGGCTCCCGTGATGTTCAGCGGTTTGACGGTGACGAGCGCGTCCCAGCTGCCGGCGGCTTTCATGTGCCGGCTGAGCGGTCCGAGCTGCCAGAGTTCGCCGAGCGGAAGGCCGAGTTTGGCGAGGAACTGCTGGTGCATCATGCCGTGGTCGTTGGGTGCCGTATCCCGGAACGGGCTCGCCGGGACAGGCGGCAGGCATTCGACGGCGAAGTTGTCCGCGGCAATGACGGCGACCCGGTTGTCCCAGGCCCAGGCGACGAACTCGGCCGATTGTTCGATGCCGCTGGCCCGGCGGCTGTCGCGCTGGCTCTCCTTTTCCCCGGCGGACAGCGCGAGGAACCACTCACACCACCCCGTGTGGATCATGAGGATGTCCCCGGGCCGCAGAGCCAGGGACTGGGCCTCGGCTGCGGCCCGGATCAGTTTCAGGCCAAGAGGCTGCCCGGCTGCATGGTCGATGGGCGTGCCCTGGTCCCGGCAATATCCGTCGACGTCCACCAGTACGCCCCGGCCGACGATGGGCTGCTCCGCCCACACCTGGATGCCGAGGGCCGCTGTTCCTTCCCGGATGTCGCCGTCGGGCGTGCCGTTGTAGAAGCCGACGTCGTCCGCCCTGCGGTGCCGGAGGCCGTCGATCTGGCTGGAGCCCTGCAGGTAGTACCCGTCAAGGTAGTCGTCGCGGTGGGCGGGGTGCGCCGAGTAGATCGTGTGCCGGGGAGCCCGCCGTTTCAGGGACATCCCGGGGTCGAAGGCGTCGGCGGGGTAGTCGAGGCCGAAGACGGCGCCGGTCCTGACGCAGCTGGCGGCATCCCGGACGGAACCGGGCTGGATGAAGGACGGAGTGCCGCGCCCGGCATCGGGAAACAGGCCCCAGGAGGTGCCCGCAAGCTGCCCTGCCCGTTCCAGGAGTGCCTCGTAGGAGGGGTAGGTCGTGCCTGATTCCGTGGACGTCATGGTGTGCGGGCTTCCTGCTGCGGGTTGTTCTGGTTCGCGGGGGTCTTGTAGCTGAGCAGAAATCCGGCGATGGCACAGACAGACGCGGCGATGCACGCCGGGCCCTTGACGGCCGCGTTGAGGACCGCCAGCCAGCCGCCCTGCCCGGTGGCCAGGGCGAGGGCCTGCCCGGCCACGAAAACTATTCCGGCGATGAGGAGCACCGCGAGGCTGATCACGAAGATGACGTTGATGGTGTGTCGCAACTTCTGCATTTCCACGTTTTCCTTAGATCGGCAGGACGCCGACGGCGATCAGCACGCCGATGGCCAGCAGCGGCAGGGCGTAGAGGACGAACAGGCGGGCAAACGTTTTGTACGGGTCCACGTCGGCGATGCCGCACGCCACGTAAAGCGGAGCGCCGCCGGGCGGCACTGCCGCCTCGCAGGAGGAAAAGACCAGCACCGCGACTGCCGCGGTGGTTGCCGGAACGCCGGCGGCCACCAGCGTGGCCACACCCACGGTTCCGACGGCGGCCATGGTCGCCGTCGCGGACAGGGGCGCGGCGACGGCGATGACGATCAGTCCGATCAGGATGGCCAGCAGCCACAGCGGCAGGTGGAGGTCGTTCAGCAGTGCTGTCATCTGCTTGGGCAGGCCGGTGGCGGCCAGCGCGTTGGCCCCGGCGAATGCGAACACCACGGTGACGCCGACGACGCCGAAGCGCGGGGCGGACTGCTGCAGAAAGTCCCAGTAGGCCTTCGGGCTGCGCGGCAGCCGCTTCCGGCCAAGGATGGTGCCCGTGATGATCAGGACCACAGGAATCCAGGCGATGACGCTGACGGACTTGGCCACGTCCGAGCCCGTCCAGTCGGAGAGGGCGTTGGCGATTGCCCCGGAGGTGATGATCAGCGGGATAGCCACCACCACGAACAGGAGCGTGGTGCCCCAGCCCTGGGCGAAGGCCCGGCGGAAAGGCGTCCGGTGCGCCCGATCGAGGGGTGCCATGTCGCTCTTGCGGATCAGCACGTAGGTAACGATCAGGCGGTGCAGGAAGCACCAGAGTCCGCCAATCAGCAGGGGTAGGACGAGGTCGTTGACCTGCAGCAGCGGGCCGACCGTGGCGGATCCCACGAGCACGAACATCGAGGCGCTGAACGGGAAGGTGATGCCCATGCCTGCGTTGCCTGCCACCAGCGTTGCGGCGGAGGGCTTGTCGAGGCGGGACTTTTCCATCCACGGGATGGTCACCGATCCCACGGTCGCGGCGATCGCGGCCTGGTTGTGGACCACGCCGCCCAGGCCGGCCGACGCGACCGTGGAGACCCAGGCCGGGCCGCCTTTGACCCCGCCGATCAGGGAGTTCAGCAGGTCGATGAGCCGGTCCAGCACGCCGGTCCGCTCCAGCAGGTAACCCATGAAGACGAACGCCATGGTGGCATAGACGATCTCATCGGTGATGGCGTCATAGAACGCATCCCAGCCGGTCTGGGCGGCGGAGCCCGTGAACGGAAGGACAACGAGAAATCCGAGGAGCATGGCCTCGCCGACGCTGCGTTTGATGACAGTTGTCCAGAGCAGGATGACGGCCAGATAGGCTCCCAGTGCCCAGATGCCGATCATCGGGCCGCTCCTTCGGGTTCGCTTGCTTCCGGGTTCAACGTTGACTCCCTGTTCATTGATTCTGCCTCATGCGCGCTCAGCGCAGGGCGGCCTCCGGTGCCGGTGTTGCGGCAATCCGCGTCAGCGCTGCCGCGGAGGCTTCCGTCATTTCTGCGGGTACGCCGAGTTCGGCGAGGTAGCTGGCCGTATCCTGCATTTCGCGGGACCGGCGCACCGCGTGCTTGGACGTTCCGGTGAGGAACCTGTCGATGACGGACTGTCCGTCGCCGGCGAGCTGGCGGGCGATCTGCTCCCGGATCCATCCTTCCAGCCCGGCGGCCCGGCCGGCGGTGACGGCTTCGACCACCACCGACGCGAGGCCTTTCATCAGGACGCTGCGCAGCAGCTTGTGGGACATGGCCGCCCCCGGCCCGCCGTCGGCGGTTTCGACGTCGACGCCCAAGGGCGCCAGCAGCCGCACCACGGCATCGGATCCGGGACCGCTGACCATCAGCGGGGTTTTGGCGCCGAGGGCGGCGACCGGCCCAAGGATTGCGACGTCGGCGAAGCTTGCCTTGGTGGGCAGCTGGCCGAGCTCCTGCATCACGGCGGGGGAGGATGAGGTGAAGTCCGCGTAGGTGCTGCCCGCAGTGAGCACCGGCAGGCAGTCCTTGGCGACGCTGCGGGCAGCGGCAGCGCCGGTGAGCACCAGGACGATGTCCGCGCCCCGGCAGGCTTCAGCGGCGGTGGCTGCCCGCGTTGTTCCGGCCGGGGTGTTCGGGGCTACGGGGTCAAAGCCGGTGACCTGGTGGCCGGCTGCTGCCAGCGCGGAGGCGTAGGCTGCACCCGCTTCGCCCAGGCCGATGATGGTGCACTTGGTCATGAAACTGTTCCTTACTTACTGGCCGCGGGCGGCGATACTTACTGGCCGCGGGCGGCGATGATTGACGCCCGTCGGTTGGTTTCGTCGGCGAATACCGCTTCGGCGGCTTCCGCCACGGCTGTGGCCTGCTCGCTGGGGATGACCACGATGCCGTCGGAGTCACCGATGATGATGTCGCCGGGCAGGACGGGGACGCCGCCGAAGGCGATGGGACCGCCGAGCCGGTGCGGCCCGTTCTTGTACGGGCCAGCCGGGGTGACGGCCCGGGCGAAGACCGGCATGCCGATCTCGCCGAGGGCCTCGGCATCGCGTGCCGCACCGTCAAGGGCGAAGCCGGCGATGCCGAGGTTGATGGCGCGCTCGCCAATCAGCTCACCGAGGAGGGCGCGGGACTCGTCGCCGCCACCCGCCACAACGATGACGTCCCCCGGCTGCGCCAGCTTCAGTGCTTCGTGGATGCCCTGGTTGTCCCCGGGGCGGGTCCAAACGGTGAAGGCAGGCCCGGCGATTTTCGCGCCCGGCCAGACCGCCTGAATCGCGGAATCTGCCACACCGAGCCGGTCCACCGCGTCGCCGATGTTGGCGGCGGGCAGCTTGGCCAGACGGTTGATAAGTTCCTGGTCCGGTCGGGTGAAGGAGGTGTCCTGAAGGGCGTGGGTGGTCATGGCGTGTCTTCCCTGGTGGTGTCGGTTTGAACGAGGTGGGCGGTCTGGGCCGTATGCGGGCGGGCTGGTCCTTCTTTTGGCCCAGTCCTTCTCTTGAACTAGTCCTTCTTCTGGACCAGCGGCAGGACCTTCTTGAAGTCCGCTTCCTGTCCTGCCCAGAACGTCTGGTAGTCCTTGCCGGAGAGGTAGCTGGTCTGCAGGCCGAGGTCGTTCATCTTCTTGACGACCTCCGGGTCCTCGATGGCCTTCTGGAGGGCGGCCTCGAGCTTCTTGGCGACGGCGTCCGGAAGGCCGGCGGGGGCGGAGTAACCGCGGGCGGTGCCGGCTTCGACGTCGTAACCGCTTTCCTTGAACGTGGGAACGTCCGGCAGGGACGGGGACCGCTCGGTGGTCATGATGCCCAGGACCCGGGCCTTGTTCTGCTTGGTCAGGTCGGTGACGTCGCTGACATTGGCAACCAGGATGTCGACGTGCTTGCCGAGGAACGCCGTGGTGGCCTGGGAGGCCCCTTCGGAGAAGTGGACCGGCGCGAATTCGGCGCCGGTGGTTTCCTGGATCTGGGCCAGCGCGAAGTGTTCGCCGGTCTGCAGGCCGGTGGTGCTCGCGGTGAGGGACTTGGGGTTGGCCTTGGCGGCGTCGAGCAGTTCCTTCAGCGTCTTGTACGGGCTGCCCGGCTGGACGGCGATGACGGCCGGGTCAATGACTTGGCGGCCCAGCGGCTGGAAGCTGTTGCGCGTGTATTTTGCGCCGCGGCTGGGGTCCAGCGGGAATACGACGACAGACGGGGAGCCGGTGGCTCCTATGGTGTAGCCGTCAGGCTTGGCGCTGGTCAGCTGGGTGTAGCCGATCTGGCCGCCGGCACCGGGCTTGTTGATGACCTCGACGTTGGTGCCGAGTTCCTTCTCCAGGACGGGCTGGACCAGGCGGGCCGCGGTGTCCACGGCGCCACCGGAGGAGAAGGCGACGATGAGGTCGATGGACTTTCCCTTCTTGGGGAAGTCGCCGCCGGCAGCGGAGGTTGCGCCGGCGTTGGCGCCGCACCCGGTGAGGGCGAGCAGGGCAGCAGCGGCGATGGCCGCGGTGATTTTGGTGCGTGACAAGTTCTTCTCCTTCGAAGAGGCTGATTGTTTGTTGGGGGGAGTGCGGGCGGGTTTAGGTTTCGGGGTCGTCCATCAGGGCTTTGGGCTTGCGGAGCTTCAGCAGCGGGCTGCAGATGATCAGGACGCCGAGGATGATCAGGACCAGGGAAATCGGGCGGTTGAGGAAGATGCTGAAGTCGCCCTGGGAGATTTCCAGCGATTCACGCAGCGACCGTTCCATCAGCGGACCCAGGACCAGGGTGAGGACCATGGGGGCCAGCGGGATCTCCAGGTGCCGGAGGGCCAGCCCCAGCAGGCCGAAACCGATCATCACGAAGACGTCGAAGACGCTGAAGTTGATGGTGTAGGCGCCGATGACCATGAACAGCAGGATCAGCGCGGTCAGGATCGGAGCCGGGACCCGCAGGATCGAGGTCCACAAACCCACCAGCGGGACGTTCAGCAGCACCAGCAGAAGGTTGCCGATAAAGAGGCTGGCGATGATCGCCCAGGCGATCTCGGAGTGCTCGGTGAACAGCGTCGGTCCCGGCGTCAGGCCCTGCTGAAGGAAGGCCCCCATCAGGACGGCGATGGTCGGGGAAGCGGGGATGCCGAGGGTGAACAGCGGGATGAGCGCGGCGTTGGCGTGGGCATTGTTGGCAGTTTCCGGCCCGGCAACACCTTCGACGGCGCCCTTGCCCAGCTCGTTGCGGTGCCTGGAGAACTTCTTCTCGGCGCCGTAGGAGAGCAGGGATGCGACCGATCCGGTCATGCCCGGGATCAGGCCGAGTCCGAAGCCGATGCCGGTTCCGCGGGCCATGGACGGTGCGCTGCGGCGCCATTCCTTGCCGGTGGGCAGCAGCGAGCGGAGCCCGGGGGCGTGCACCACGGTCGACTCGCCCTTCCGGTAGGAGAGGATCTCGGACAGGCCGAAGACGCCGACGATGACAGCCACGAAGCTCACGCCGTCCAGGAGCCGGTCCATGCCGAACGTGAAGCGGGGTGCGCCGGCGACGGGGTCGATGCCGACCATGGAGATCAGCAGGCCCAGGGCTCCGGAGATCAGGGCCTTGACCATGGATTTGCCGGCCAGCGCCACGAGCAGGGAGATGCCGACGACCATGAGGGCGAAGAATTCCGGCGGACCGACGAGCAGGCCGAGCTCGCCCAGCGGTTTGGCGGCGGCAACGAGTCCGAGGGTGGCGATGGTGCCGCCGACGAAGGAGCCGATGGCGGCGATGGTGAGGGCCGCTCCGGCCTTGCCCATCTTTGTCATCGCATGGCCGTCAATGGTGGTGATGGCCGACGCCGCCTCACCCGGGGTGTTCAGCAGCACGCTGGTGATGGTTCCCCCGTAGGCCGTGCCGTAGAAGATGGCGCAGAGCATGATGATTGAGCCGGTGGGGTCCATGTTCAGCGTGAGCGGGATGAGCAGGGCGACGCCGGCCACCGGGCCGATGCCCGGCAGGACGCCGATCACGGTGCCCAGGAGGCAGCCCAAGAACGCGAAGATGAGGTTCTGCCAGGTCAGGGCGGCCGCGAAGCCGTTCAGCAATTCATTGAGGGTGTCCATGTCTAGAGTCCGATCAGGTTCAGGACGGGAATAGATGAGACAGGCAGGGCCACGTTCAGTCCGTAGTTGAAGGCGTAGAAAGCTCCGACGCTTCCGGCCAGGGCGGTGAGCAGGGCGGACAGCCAGCCCCGCTTCCCCCGGATCTTCAGGTGGTACATCAGGAAGAGGAACATGCTCAGCTGGAAGCCGAGCAGGTCCAGCAACGCTGCCAGCAGCACAAGGCTGACGACGACGGCGAGCACCAGTCCGCCGTCGGCCTTGTCACCTGCCGCGCTGGGGCGCCTGAGCTCCTGAAGCAGCCACAGGACTGACATCGAGGCGAGCACCGCGCCCATGGCGAACGGGAACAGTCCGGGGCCGGGACCCAGCGAGGTCCAGAGGCCCAGGCCCACTGAGCTGACAAGTACATAGGCGCCCAGTGCCCCGAAGGCGGCGATCCCGGCCAGGACGCTGCGCGCTGGCCTCGTCCGGGCGGGGGACTGGGTCATGGTCGACTCCGTTGTCATCAAAATGCCTTCCAATTGCTTTCATAGAATGAAAGTGTCTTACGTCAGAAGAAATAGTGACACGGCCCACAGGCGCTGTCAAGCGGGTAGGTAGGGACAGAACTTACATAGAATGAAAGAATGACGGTCACCAATGCGCAGCCCGGTACTGCAGCGGACGACGGCGGCAAGCCCTCCAACATGCGCTCGCTGTCGCGGGCGTTGGAGGTGTTTGCCGAACTGCAGCGGGCGGACCGCCCCCAGCGGCTCAGCGATCTGGCACGGAACTGCGGCATGAGCCTGCCCACCACGCTGCGCATCCTGCGCGTGCTGCAGGATTTCGGCATGGTCAGCCAGACGGACAAGACCTACCGGATCGGACCGGCCGTGCTGCCAGCGGCGCGCAGCTACATTGAGAACGATCCCCTGGTCACTGCATCCCGCCCGGTGCTCCAGCAGGTGGCGGCGCAGACCGGAATGACCGCGTCCCTCTACACCCGTCTGGGTTTTGAACGCATCCTGGTGGTCCGCGTCGACGGCGACGCCCCGCTCCGGTATGACATGCCGCTCGGCAAGCGGCTTCCCCTGACCGTCGGCGCGGCCGGCAAGGTCCTGCTGGCCGGTGCGTCGGACCAGCATCTTCAGGAAGTGGTGCAGGGGGCGGTCGCGGCCGGACACGAAAAGCCCACCTTCAGCCTGGCCGAGCTCAAGGCCCGCCTGCCGGAGCCCGGAACGGACTACGCCTACTCGGCCGACGAGCGCGCCACCGGAGTGCTCTCGGTGGCGATCGCCATCAACCGGTCCGGGCTGCTGCCGAGCGAATCGATTGCGCTGACCAGCCCGGTGGAGGCCGCCACCGAGGAGGGGCTGAAGGCAGGCGTCCCCGAACTGCGGCGCGCAGCAAACCGGCTCTCTGAACTGCTGGAGGGCACCGTCTACTAGTGCAGGAAAGGCGGGAGTCTGATGGCAGGAATGCCGCCGGCCACCATCGAAGTGAGTGACGCCGTCGTCCACGCCCTCATCAGGGCCCAGCGGCCGGACCTCTCAGGCCGCTCTTTGGTGCGCATTGCCAATGGCTGGGACAACGCGACCTTCCGCCTCGGTGACGATCTGGCGGTCCGGGTGCCGCGCCGGGCCGAAGCCGTGCCGCTGATCCTGCATGAGCAGCAGTACCTTCCCAGTATTGCGAACCGGACCCCGGTTCCGGTTCCCGTGCCCGTCCATGCCGGCAGCCCGACGTCGGACTTTCCCTGGCCCTGGAGCATCGTGCGGTGGGTTCCCGGCGCACCGGCGGTCGAGGCCGGGCCGGCGGACCGTGCGCCGGCCGTTGATGGCCTGGCCGCCTTTCTCAGGTCGCTTAACGTGCCCGCGGATGAAGGGGTCCCAGTGAATCCGCTCCGCGGGGTCCCACTGGCGGACCGGAACGCGGCAGTGCGGGAACGGCTTGGGGACCGGGAACGCTACCCGCAGGCGGCAGGGCTGAGGGAAGTGTGGGCGCAGGCCTGTGCGGTTCCCGTATGGGACGGTCCGGCGATGATGCTCCACGGGGACCTGCATCCGGCCAACATCCTCCTGGCGGCCGACGGATCGCTGGCCGGCGTGATTGACTTCGGCGACGTGGGGGCCGGGGATCCCGCCGTCGACCTTGCCGTGGGCTGGTTGATGTTCGACGCCGGCGCCCGCCAGCGCTTCATCGGCGCCTTTGGCTCTTCGGTGGACCGGGGAACCTGGATGCGCGCCCGCGGCTGGGCCCTCGTCCTGTCTACCGCCATGCTGAGCAACTCCGACGACAATCCCCGGATGTTCTCCGTGGGGGAGTTCGGGATCCGGCAGGTCCTGGCGCGCTGATCCGGCGTTTTGCGCGGGCCGGGGCGGTAGGGTGAGGCCCATGGAGATGCGCCTTGAAGTTGTGCAAGTGCCGGTAGCCGACGTGGACGCGGCGAAATCGTTCTACGTGGAGAAGCTGGGCTTCCTCCTGGACCACGACGTGGAGCACATCCCCGGGATGAGGGTCGTGCAGCTGACGCCGCCTGGTTCTGCTGCCTCGATCGTCATCGGGACGGGCATGACCAGCATGGCGCCGGGGAGCCTCGAAGGGCTGCAGCTCGTCGTACCCGACATTGACGCCGTCCGCGCCGAGCTGCAGGAGCGCGGCGCCGGCATCAGCGACGTCCAGGACATGGGCGGGGTGAAGTTCGCCTTCCTCAGCGACCCGGACGGCAACCGCTGGGTCATCCAGGGGGCGACGCCTCCCGAGGTCAAGAGCGCGCACCTGGACCCAGCCGCGTCGTAGAGGTGCAGCCGCCTCGTAGCTGCCTGGCGCTGCGCCGTCGCTTTTCGTGACGAGGACATATTCGACTGCGAGGGCAAGGGCGCCTCCGGGTCTACGAACCCGACCCGCTCATCGTGCGGCGTGGCCGGGAGGACGTGGGCGACCGATCGGCCTCGTTCGGGTCAGCCGCCCCTACCCACCCGTAACCACGCGGCGTTAGGATGCCGTGTGACTTTCACCCATGGATAAGGCACTGCTGCCGGAACGTCAGTTGCGCCCCTGCCAGGTGCAAATGTCCACCACATTCCCTTCGGGGTCGATGAGGGACACCCACGCCGGCGCATAACGGTCGCCCAGGACACGGCCGCCGGCGGCCACGATCGCGTCTATGCGCGCCTGCGCCTGGTCGTGCGGGACCGAGACGTCCATGTGGATACGGTTGCGCGGCGGAACGAACTCCTTGTCCTGGAACCACGCGGGCGGGCCGATGAGGTTGGGTTCGATGAGGTCCTCGTCCCCGACGGCGACGTAGCCCAGCGCAGCCCGCCAGAACTCCATCACGGCCGGTCGGTCCGCGGTGTCGAACGCGAGCTGCACGTGCTGCACGGCGGAGGGATCCGACTTCAGCCGCAGCCGGGTGGCAATGCCGGAGATGCTGCGGGCAAGCTCGAGGTCGCGGTCGCTCAGGCCCACGCCCGGTGTGATGACCTGGACTGTCACCGTGTCCGGTCTGAGGTCCACGAGCGGGGCATGGCCCATGGCTTCGGCGGCCTCTGCGATCGCGGCAACAAACTTCGCCCCGGTGGCAAAGTCGCCTGTCTCATAAAGTGCTTTCGCACCCCAGAACAGCACCCGCCACTCCGCGACGCCGTCGGCGGAAGAGAACTCTGCATCGGAAATCCCTGTTGCCATGCCCCCACTATTCGGACTCCGGCGGCGCCGGTCAATGGGGCCGTCCCGGCAGCTAGTAGGCTTCCTTGGGTTGGCTTCACGCCGATGCATTATTGGGGAATTTATTGGGGGAAATTTCATGAAGTACCGCTGGGCCACGTTCACTGCCGTTTTCGGAGCAATGTTGTGCCTCGGTTCCGCGCCGGCAGTCGCGGCACCTGATGAAGGAACAATCTCTGTCGACGGCGCACCCGTGCGGGTGGCCATTGCGGCGGACGGCACGGCCTACCTCGGCAATTACGGCCAGGGCGGCGGCATCTTCGTGGTTCCCCCCGGCGCCACCAAGCCGTCCCGCACCATCAGCACCGGAGGCCACATCACCACGGGGCTCGGGCTCGGCCCGGACGGCACCCTGTATGTGGCCACGGCAGACGGTGACCAAAGCGCCGTCGGGGTTGTTCCGGCCGGAGCTACAGACATGGCGCGGACCATTCCGGTGTCCGCCGGGTTCCATCCGCTCGCCGTCGGACCGGACGGAACGGTATACGTCGCCAACTCCACTGGAAACACCGTCTCAGTCATTGCGCCGCAGGGGACGGCGGTGGATCGGACCGTCAAGGTCGGGGCAGGCCCGGCGGAAATAGCGGTGGCAAAGGACGGAACCGCGTTCGTGTCCAACCAGACTGCTGGCACTGTCTCCGTGATCCCGGCAGGGGCGGACGCCGTCTCAAAGACCATCGAGCTGGTCTCGGACACCGGAACGTCCCAGGAACCGCACGGGATCGCTGCCGGACCAGACGGAACCGTCTACGTGGCCAACATCAAGTCCAATGACATTGCCGTCATCAAAGCCGGCGCCGACACCGTGGCTGAGCGGATCTACGTCGAGGGAGGGCCGCAGGACGTGACCGTCGCACCGGACGGCTCCCTGTACGTGACGAGCCTGCTGACCCAGAAGCTCTCCGTCATCCGTCCCCACGCCAAGGACGTGGGAGGTTCCATCTCCACCGACGGCGGCCCCGGTCACCTGGCGGTGGCACCCGACGGTTCGGTCATCGTGATCAGCCCCGGATCCGGCCCCGGACAGGGCTCGGTGGTCCGGTATTCCGCCGAAGCACTGGCGGCAACGCCGCTTGCGTCCGGGGCGTCGACGGCGGCAGCACCGGCCGCAACCCCGGCTCCCGAAGCGGCGTCGCAACCAGCCGCCGGAGCACAACCGTCCGCCGGTTCCCGGAACGCCCTGCTCGCCGTGGCCGGCGGGGTGGCGGCAGTCGTCGTCGGCGTCGCTGTTTGGATTCTGCTGAAAGGCCGACGCCGGAAGGCCGGGCTGGCTGCCGGCGCCAGCCAGGCGGGGTAGCGGGCTGTAACATCGATCCCATCCGACGTTGAAAGGGGAGCAGTGCGCGCAACGGTCAAGGACGTCGCGCGCCGTGCCGGGGTTTCGCCCAAGACTGTCTCGAACGTGATGAACGGCGTGGTGCCGGTCAGCGGATCCACCAGGCTCAAGGTGGAGCAGGCCATCCTCGAACTCGACTATGTGCCCAACCTTTCCGCCCGGGGCCTGCGCAACGGCAGGTCCGGCGTCATTGCCCTGGCGCTGCCGGACCTGGCCACACCGTACTCCGCCGAGATCGCGCACAACGTGGTGGAGGTCGCCCACGAGCAGGGCTGGAGCGTCCAGATCGAGGAAACCGGGTCCGATCCCCGCCGCGAATACGAGCTGATGTCCCGGGCGCGGTCCAACCTGATCGACGGTCTGATCCTCAACCCCGTGGTGCTGGACGAGAGCGCCGTCAAGGTGGGTGTCTCCCTGCCTCCGGTGGTCCTGCTGGGGGAGGTGTCCCAGCAGCTGGCCGACCGGGTGTGGGTGGACAGTGTTGCCGCCGCCCGCGACATGACCCTCGCGCTGGCCCGGACTGGCCGGCACCGCATTGCCGTGCTGGGGACTGCCGAAGGCCGGCACTCGGCAGCGGCAGTTCTGCGCACCCGCGGCTACCAGGCCGCGCTTGAGGAACTCGGCATTGACCGGGACGAATCGCTGCTGATCCCCTGTGAGAAGTGGACGCCACAGACGGCGGCTGGTGCGCTTGCCTCCTACCTGGATGCGCACCCGCTCCCGGACGCCCTGTTCTGCTTCACCGACTCGATGGCCATCGGTGCGCTCAGCGTGCTGTGGAAGCGCGGAATCAAGGTTCCGGACGACGTGGCGGTGGCAGGCTTTGACGACATCGCCGACGGGCAATATGCCGTGCCGTCACTCACCACCGTGTCCTTCGACAAGCGCCGCGTGGCCACTGAGGCCCTGCGCCTGCTCACCGAGCGGATGACCGACCGGGCCAGCGGGCAGCGTGTGGTCACCGTCGATTACAGGATCATTGAGCGGGACAGCACCCGCAGCTAAACGAGACCGTCACATCAGATTGTTGGCGCTAACAATTTTTCCTTGTGTCGCGTTTTACAACGATGTAATGTGAGGTCTGCGTCACACGCCAGCTCTTACGGGATCCGAAATGCACCGGACCGGAAGGCTGGCGCGGTGCCATAAGGATTACTTTCAGCGGACCCATCCAAAGGAGTGACGGGTGAAGCAGTTTGATTTTTTCGCCGGGAAACAGTTGTCCGGCAAACAGGTGTCCCGGCGGCAGTTGCTGGCAGGAACCGCGGCCCTGGGCAGTGTGTTTGCCGCGGCCGGCCTCACGGGCTGCGGCGGAACCGCCTCGGCGGCGGCCGTCCGGGACATTGCGTTCTGGCATCTGCTGTCCGGCGGCGATGGCATCAAGATGCAGGCCATGATCAGTGCGGCGAACGCGGCCAACCCTGGCTTCAAGGTCCATCCGACCGTCCTCGCGTGGGGCCCGCCGTACTACACCAAGCTGGCCATGGCGTCAGCCGGCGGCCGACCCCCGGAGCTTGCCATCATGCACGCCAGCCGCGTCCCCGGGTATGCGCCGGGCGGACTCATCGATCCGTGGGACATGTCCCTGCTGGCCGAACACGGCGTGACCGCGGAGAGCTTCGCCCCGCGGATCTGGGACAAGAGCCAGCACGACGGCCAGGTGTTCTCCATTGCGTTGGACTCCCACCCCTTCGTGATGTTCTACAACACCGACGTCGCCGGTAAGGCAGGGGTCCTGGCCTCCAACGGGCAGCTGCAGGTGGTGACCTCGCCGCAGGACTTCCTTGCGATGGCCCGAGAGATGCAGAAGGTGACGCAGGCGCACGGCCTGTCCTTCGGCTACCTCGGCAGCGGATCGCAGATGTGGCGCCTGTTCTACACGCTCTACAAGCAGCACGGGGCGGACATGGAACTCACGCCTGGCCAGCCGATGAAGGTTGACCGGGATGCCGCCGTCGAATCCCTGGAATTCATGGCCTCGCTGTTCGATGACACCGTCGCGGCAAAGAGCGGTGACATCGGCACGGGCATCGCGGAATTTGCCCGCGGCGGTTCGGGCATGCTGTTCAGCGGCATCTGGGAACTTCCCACCTTCAAGAAGGCCGAGCTGCCGGTCGATGCCGCCACCATCCCCACGCTATACGGGACGCCGGCGTCGTACGCGGATTCGCATTCCTTCGTGCTGCCGCGGCAACTGAACGTCGATGACGGGAAACGGCGCGACGTGTACAAGTTCGTCAGCGACATGCTCAAGGGCTCGCTGTCCTGGGCGGAGGCCGGCCACATTCCTGCCTATCAGCCGATCGTGCAGTCACAGGCCTACCGGGAGCTCACACCCCAGGTCCACTACGCCAACGCCGCGGACATCATCGCCTACGATCCCGAGGCCTGGTTCAGCGGCTCGGGTTCGGACTGGCAGACCTATTTTGCCGAAAACGTGCAGAACGTGCTCCTCGGCCGCGACAAGGCAGCCGATGGCTGGGACGCCTTTGTGCGGCGCACCAACACCCTTCTTTCCCGGCCCAACCCGGTCTGAGGCCACTGAGCTTCCGAAAGCACTGAGCGACAAAGGAGTCCCCGATGAGTTCCTTAGCAACATCCCAAGACGCCGAGCGTGAGGCGTCATCCCTGCGCGGCCAGCCCCGCAGAAACCCGTCCCGCAACAACGCCACCGGTTCAGAAACCTCCAGTCCCCGCCGGA
>NZ_BAEG01000022.1 GCF_000238915.1 Arthrobacter globiformis NBRC 12137
TGGTCTCGGCTCTCCTGCAAGTCGAAGGGTTTTCTTTCTTGTATGCGGGGATTTCAGGTTGAAAGGGAACTTCTAGGGCCCCGTAACGTGTGAGTGCTGACTTCGTGCTCGTACTGGTACGGGTCTTACCAGCTTTGAGCGTCCCTACTCGACTATATCAAGTAGCGCAGGTCGCCTCCCTGCGGGCCAATGACTTAATTCTTGGGCACATATCTTACAATTTAGCTATCATCATTTTCTTGCTTATCGGGCATGGCTCGTGTCCTCGGAAGGAATCAGTTTGGGAACCTCCGATGCACGTGTAAATGAGTCGCGCCATCGAGTTCCCAGATGGGCAAGCAGGACGGCTAAGACATGGGCAGGATACTTGACCGCCGCTGGAGCGGCCATGTCGGGGGCTCCTGGTATACAGAATGTTGCCGACTTCCTCAATGATCTTGTCCATATCGGATGGTTCAGTGATGTTACTCGTGCGGCTGGTGTCATCCTGACATTGGTCGGCGCCAGTTGGCTGGTCTCGGCAAACTATAAAGAAAAAGATGAGATTGAAGTACTTCGTAAAGCAGTGGGCGATGCGGAGTCAGAAGGACTGAGTCATGCTGCCGCCGAGTTTCGACACGCTGTCAGATCCATCGTTGCAGGTAATGAATCCGGTTGGACGCCCGAAAATGTTCAGCGGTTCCAGCCTGAGGCGCTGAAGTTTGGCAAATCACTCTTCGATTACCTGGGCGTTCCTGAAGTTCGCGTCTGTCTCTACGAACCTAGTGCAGGTGAGGAAGAACCAGAAGAAACGGGCGGGGCCAACATCACCGCGCTAACCTACGTTTGGGCTACCCCGGTGTCTGGGAGGCACGACCCCAGCCATTCGATCCTCCGGTCGAAAGAGACTGCGCATATGTTTCAGGCTTTGAATAGTAAGAAGCCGCATCACAACCGAAAGCGCAAAAGGGGGCGAACGTCAGCAGACGAGTCGAAGCGATGGAGGTCCTCCATCTGCATGGGAGTAAGGGCGGGTAACGAGCCTTTTGCCCTTCTAACTGTTGATTCTACGGCCGAACGCGCTTTCAATGATGCAGCCGAGGGGGTACTTACGCTCCTAGGAGACCTCCTCGCGTTCGCGGAGGTTGAGAAAGATAGGGCACGCGAAGCGCAAATCGCTCAGCGGGCATCGACTACTGCGGTAGAGTTTGCTACCGGGAGGTGACCACATGTCGTATTATGAGCAGCCCACGAACGCTGTATTGAACGTATCCGCCTACATCTTTAAGCGACTGCGGAAGCTTGGTCCGGTTGAAGCAATTAAGCTCCAAAAGTTACTATATTATTGCAACGCTTGGAGTCTTGCTGGCCGAGGATATCCCCTGTTCCAAGATGAAATTCAAGCTTGGAAACACGGGCCTGTAATAGCTTCTATATATCCGCTTCACCGCGGCGAAATTGATCTGAACCAATGGCCGCACGGTTCTCCCCACGATCTTTCAGTTGAAGACCAACAACTGGTTGACGACATTGTTGACACGTATGGAGGTCTGTCCGGCTGGCGACTTCGTAATCTAACACATCAAGAGACCCCCTGGATCGAAGCTTGGGAAAAAGCGCGCCAAGGGAAAATTCTTCGTGTGCCGATTGATCACGAAATGATCCGAGATTTTTATCGGGAAGAGCAGACCGTTGGATGGCCAAAAAACGCTGCCATTTTTCGGAAATAGCATCTGCTGAACTGTCGTTGGAGATGATTTCACATGCACCCGCGCAAAAGGCGGTCAAGAACTCACTTCTGCCCGCTGCTAGGGCGTTCCCCTAAAGCCGTCAACCAGATGCTCATTGCCTGAAGGACCGCTCCGCCGCGGTAGGTAAGGGCGAGTTTGTCGTAGCGGGTCGCCAGGGCTCGCCACTGTTTGAAGATGTTGAAGTTGCGTTCGACGACGTGGCGACGTTTGTAGTCCTCTTTGTCGAAGGCCGGGGGTCGGCCCCCGGTTGATCCTCGTCGTTTCCGATGGCCAATCTGATCGGACGGGTGCGGGATGACACCGATGATGCCGCGGTCGCGAAGGTGCGTTCGGATGGCTTTGGACGAGTATGCCTTGTCACCGCGAACACGGTCCGGGCGGGTACGTGGCCTGCCCGGGCCGGCCCGAGTAATCTTCAGCTGGTTCATCAGGTGGGTGAACATCGGCGCATCCCCGCCCTGGCCGGGAGCGACCAGCAGTACCAGTGGCCTGCCCTTACCGTCGACCAGTGCGTGAATTTTGGTGCTCAATCCGCCGCGGGACCGCCCAATTGCATGATCGTCCGGTTCAGCAATCAGATTCATGTAATTCGAGCAGGCCCCCTGTGGTGCGAGGAAGGTTGGTGCCGTGCTGGTCGGGTCGACCGAGATCGACCAATCCACTTCCCCGCGGGCATCCGCGACGGTCAGCAGGGCCGCCAGAATGCTGTCCCAGGTTCCGTCACCGCTGTAGCGGCGGTGACGCTTCCAGATGGTCTGCCAGGGACCGAACTCCGTCGGCACATCCCGCCAGGCAATCCCGAACCGGTACCGGTAAATGATGCCCTCGACCACCCGGCGGTCATCCCGGAAAGGGCGACCCCCGCTGGCCAGCAGAAGACGGCAGCAACGGCTGGATGCGGGCCCACTGCCCGTCAGTCAAAACAGAAGCACGAGACACCCATCAAGCATCGCGGCTAGGCAACCCGGGA
>NZ_BAEG01000021.1 GCF_000238915.1 Arthrobacter globiformis NBRC 12137
TTTCACTCCCCGACGCAAATCCGTGTTTCAGGACCCGCACCGGCAAACAAACCAGCCCCACCAAGTTCGAGCGATCTAAAAGAGTCACCAGATTTTGGTCTTGATTTCGGGGGTTTGGCCGCCCGCGGTTACCAGCTCTTCGCTGTCTCCCTCGCGGCGACTTGGAAAACATTACACCCACCCCACCGCCAAAGCAACCCAGCCGAAAACACGTGAAACGCGCACCGAAACCCTTGGACTGCCGCGGGTTTTGGCCCCTCCAGGACGGTCAACGGAGACAACCAGGATCCGGATTAGTTTTATGGACCGCGTCACAGTCCGGCATGTTGCCCTGGGCCGGCGGGCCGACGGCCCCGCGCACCAGGTGTCCTCCACCGCTCAACCGCACCTCAGACTGCCAGCCCGCCGCCAGCCGGCACCCGCCGCTATGGACCACAGGCTCCGCAAACAACAGCCTCCACAAACCACACCCCCCGCAAAACGTCCGGAAGGCTGCCACGGTGAAGTTCCTCACCGAAGCGCCGCGGGCCGCGTTGCCCGCATTGCCCCGGCACCGGCAACCCAAGGACCCGCCCCGGGCAGGTCCTTGGGACGTGAGGGACGAAGGGCCTTCAGAATGGGGTTCGCGGCCGGTGCCGGCGCATCAATTGGCACCGCGGCCCGCCCCGGGTGCCGTGGCCGGCTGTTGACACCGTGGCCGGCACGTCCGCCGGGCGGCGACTTCTGGACGGCCCAGGTTTTTAAACAGCGCCGGGTTTCTAAACAGCGCGGGCTGTTAACCAGCCAGGGCCCCGGCGTATG
>NZ_BAEG01000020.1 GCF_000238915.1 Arthrobacter globiformis NBRC 12137
CACCCACAGGAGAGGCGTTCCAGGATTTACTGGTGGACTCAAATCGTTCTAGGTGTCATTGCGATGATCGTGGGTCCCATTCTCCTACTGCGGGAGCCGACGCGAGACCATGTCCTAATTGCCGCAGCCATAGTAGTTGTCGGTGCTATTGCGTTATTCCTGTCGATTAGAGAGCTCACAAAGCTTCCAGAGGAGTACAGGTACGAGGGCGAAGAGGACGACAGCAACATCGGTCCCTGGTGACCGAGGTAGTTTTTTCAACCTCCCGCCAAAGAACGCCCGGTAGACGTTTCTTCTGCGATCCTCAACTGGACGCGATGCCCTGTGACTTCCGTCGTGCAAGAATCGCCGCATGGGTGGGGATGAGCGGGAGACCAGGCAAGAATTGATGATCCTCGATGCCCTTGTACAGGCGATGGATCGGCGTGACGAGGTCTTCCAGATGGTTGAGGATTCAGAGGACAGGGACGAAGCAATCCGTCGGGTGGGCCAGCTGTTGGGTGTGGGAGAATTGGGCAGCCGGGCAGTCCTTGACTTGCAGGCTAGAAGATTCACCCGAGAGCAGCGTCAGGCCATCGCTTCCCGTGCAGAAGAACTTAAATCAAAGTTGCCTGATGGCCGCTGAGGA
Organism: Arthrobacter globiformis NBRC 12137; assembly: GCF_000238915.1. Classification (GTDB taxonomy): domain Bacteria; phylum Actinomycetota; class Actinomycetes; order Actinomycetales; family Micrococcaceae; genus Arthrobacter; species Arthrobacter globiformis. The sequence continues at coordinate 629 of NZ_BAEG01000020.1, forward strand.
CTTCCTGTTCTCCGTCGATCATTAGTTCCTCGTCCCCCGATAGAGGTGCTGCGGCTCAGCGATCCGGCTTCCGCCCCCTTGGAGTAGACCAAGGAAGCTGGCCCGGTTGAGGTTCCCTATTTTGGGCCTCCACACGTGGTGGCTCCGGAAGGGGACCTTCTATTCCGATGGGTCCAATCTCGTGTTCTGCACAGCCCGGCACACCGTCGCGCCGGCTCCCGCAAAGAGGACCGGTTTTCCGGCAGTCTAGAGACACCTGCATTCTTGATAATTCCCGCTGTCCAACACGCAAAGGTATCGATGTAATGACCACCTCCGACCACGGAAATCGCAAAAATCATCCATGGGAAGGCATTGACCTGGCGATCTACGAGAAGCATATGAGCGACGCCGGGGTGGGCCAGCTACAGCTCCTTCACCGGATCACGGGGGAACAACTCAGTGCGTACCCGTCAGTGCGTACCCGTCCCCCTCCATCGGGATCTTGGGTGTCGCCGGCGGAAACGGACTGGACCTGATTAATCCAGCCACAACGGACGCGGTCTTCGGATATGACATCAACGGCAGTTACCTTCGAGCCTGCGCGGACCGGCACAAAGCAACGCTTGGTCCTCGCTTACAGCTGGTTCAGACGGCGATCGACCGTGCTCTAAGGGTCCCACCGGTCGGGCTCCTGATTGCAAACCTGATCATCGAGTATCTTGGCATTGACGAATTCGCCGCCTTTGCGGCCGCAAACCACCACCACATCGGAACGCTCTCATGCGTCACCCAACTCAACCAGGCTGCCAGCTTCGTCAGCGCCACCCAGTACGCGGCATCCTTTGACGCCCTGGAATCCATCTCCTCCGACATCGATCCGGTGAACCTTGCAGACGCGATGAATAAATCCGGATTCAAACACGTCCTGACGTTGAGCTACCCACTTCACAACGGCAAAACACTGATCCGCCAAGACTTTCGTTCCACCGCAGACTAAGTAGGCTGCAAGACCGCCAACGGCGACAACCATGGTCGAAGCCGTTCAAGGGCTGATGGCCGACTTCCTGCTTGGTACATAACCGATCGGCCCGAAGCTCCCGGCCCTGCTCCTTCCAAACCGGTTTGGAATCACCGCCGCTGCGTTATTGGCCGAAAGTCAGGAAGGTGCCTCTCCTAAGGCTGCGGGTACAAAACCCCGGGGCTCTTATGGAAGCTGTATGCACACGACCTCGTCGGTGCCACACTGCAGTAATGAGCATTTCCAAGTGGTGGCCGCTGTTCCAGGCGGGAACCCGTACCTGGCTTATCGAGCACAACGGTGAGCCGCTGCCGCCGCCTGTAAAGGCCACATCCCCGGGGTTACGAGCGGCACGGCTGATTTTGCGTGGTGGTGGGCTGGCGAATCAACCGCCCGTCCGCAGCTTTCCGAGGTTTTGGACGGGATCGAGGCTGTCGCCAATGACGAGGAGCCGACGCCCGGCTGAAATCTCCGCCCCGACGACGAACACGCAACTCTTGAGGATCATGGGCGATTCAAGAGGGCCTGCCGTGGTCGCTGCTGGTTTATCGGATCAAGAACTAGCCCGACTTCTGGATGGTCTTTATCGAAATCTTGATACTCGCGCGCCGGAACCGGATGCAATCCTTTGGTACGAGATATGTGTTGAAGAAAGCCGCCGCAGGGCGAACTGAGTCGCGACATGTCCGGCTCTTCAGGTTCTGCAGCGTTTTGCGAGAGCTGGCAGGCAGGATCCTTCATGCTGGGTGCGTTGCCTTGGTTACGGTGTGCTCCAGAGGAGCGGGGCAGAGCTCACTTGCTTTTTGGGCTAGCTCCTTTGGGCGGAAGGGCTTCGTGAGGTAAGCCGCTGCGCCTGAGGCCATCCCGGCAAGAACATCGTCGTTTTCGGCCCTGGCGGTCAGGAACAGGAGCGGGGCGTTGTTCTGCGCGCGCATGGCGCGGGCAACCACGTGCCCGTCCATGTCGGGCAGGCCCATATCCAAAGTGATCAAGGAAATGGCAGGATCGGCGGCCGCGGCAATGCCTTCAGCCCCTGTGCGGACCGCACGCACTTCGAAATCAGCGCGTCAGCACGATCCTGATGAGTGCCCTGATGTCATCATCATCTTCTACGACAAGGCAAACGCGGCCTTGATCCATTCGAGCCCCCCGGCCTTCTCGGTTGCCACCCACCTTACAACTAGCAGGTCCGTAGCCCAGGGAGTGATAGCCCTGGCCGCTGCTGCACGTGGACAGGTTCTCGCGCCGCGTCTGCTTCACGGCAGACCTATCATGGCTTCTGCTCCTTGGGACTTTCAACAGCAGCTGCCCCGGGGCAGGCACATTAGAGTTGTTGGTGAAGGAAAAGGGGCGGGGCAAGGGAGGACGTGCGAAGGGGCCCGGGCCCGGTTGCAGCTGATCGTTTAGCGGCAGGTGTCGTCGATTCCGTCTGTTTCGATGTTCTCCTTGCGGACTTCTTCGTTGACGGCGACGTTTTCGGTCACGGACCTTTGTCGACACGGACCCGTTCAACCGGGACGGTTTCCTTCTCCACAATGGGCGTTCCTCGTGAAGGATGACTTCGTGTTCTTCCTCGCTGATGTCGGGACCGCTGGTAGCGGCAGCGATGTTGGCATCGGTGATGGGTTCGCGTACGATCAGGACTTCTTCACGCTGCGCCGGGACGGTCTTGGTGACATTCTCGGTGACTACATACTTACGCAGCCGCGCCCGGCCGGCAGGCTCAAGATGGCCGTCCTCCGTGAAGGGCCACGAAGGTCCTTCCGTTCGCAGGTGAAAAATCAACCGCCCATGAGTAATGCCCTCATCCGCCGATCCAGGCCGACTCTGATCGCCGCCAATCCAGCGGAACCCAGGCACTGGTCCGCTGACGTTCTGCACCAATGACGGAAGTACAGCGATAGCCTTTGTGGATGTCTGTTCCTTCCGCCCTGATCGCCGGTGCGAGCATCGCCGGCCCGGCTCTCGCATATTGGTTGAACCGCTTCGGCTGGCGCACGACAGTGGTGGAGCGGGCGCCGGCTTTGCGCACTGGGGGGCAGAACGTTGATTTGAAGGGAGCAGGGCTGGAGGTCATTCGCCGGATGGGGCTCGAGGAACAGGTCCGCGCCGTGCATCCGGGCGAGTTGGGCGTGGAGTTCATCGGCTCGCGCGGGCAGGTGCTTGCCCGTTTTCCGGCCGGCGACCCGAGCGGTTTGAGCGTGACCGCCGAAGTGGAGATCCTAAGGGGTGACCTCGCCGAACTCCTTGTCGCGGCCACCTCCGACAGCACTGAATACCGCTTCGAAGACCGCATCACCGCGGTCACGCCGGAAGGCGACGGCGTTCTGGCCAGCTTCGAGCATGCCAGCGCCGAGCGGTTCGACCTCGTGGTGGCCGCCGACGGCATCGGCTCCAGCACCCGCCGGCTGCTCCTGAGTGGTGGGTCCGTCGTTCACGGCTTGGGGGTGGAGGCGACCTGGGCGACCATTCCGCGGACGGAGACAGACACGGACTGGTGGCGCTGGTTCAACGCCCCGGGTGGAACCATCTCGCTTCGACCTGACCGGCACGGCACCACGCGCGCGATCGTAACGCGCACCCTGACCCGGGCCGAGAAACCCATGGGTTCTCCCCAGCGGACACCTGACCAGCAGCGCGCACTGCTGCGCAGAACCTTTGCAGGTGCTGGCTGGGAGGCGGACCGGGTGCTCGATGCCCTTGACGATGTCGAAGACCTGTACACCGAGTCGCTGGGCCAAGTCCACGCGCCGCGGTGGTCACAAGGCAGGCTCGTGCTGGTCGGTGACGCGGCCTACTGCCCCTCGCCTGTGACCGGGATGGGCACTACCCTCGCGATCGTTGGCGCCTATGTCCTCGCCGGAGAGATCGCCGCGTACGGAGCCGTAAAAGACGGGCTGGCTGCTTACGAACGGATCATGCGCCCATGGGTCGAGCAGGTGCAGAAACTTCCGCCAGGGGTACCAAGAATCGCCAACCCCACCTCGCGCGCCGGCGTTGCGGTACTTCAAGCTGCGATCCGGACAGCTGGCACGCCCTTCGTGCGAGGAATCGCCAGCCGCCTAAACGGAGACGGCAAATCGAACACGCAGTTCGATCTCCCCACCTACGGCCCCCTTGACTCCCGCTAACTCGTGCAATCGACCTCTATTCACCTTTGAAACCATCGGAACGCGTCTCATAAACTTCCTGCCTCAAAACGCTAGGGCTTCGAGACGGCCCGTGCTCCAGCTCGGGGACCTTCACCGGGCGGTGAAGGTCCTCGAGCCGGGCATACGGGACATCCGGATGGCAGCCCTTCACCCCGATCGAGAATTCAAGGTGTGCGCCCTTCCATCGACAGTGGTCAGACTCCTGAGGAGTTAAGACTCACCGGGTTGGTAAAAGGCTGTCAGTCCGCGGCGCATGATGATTCCTGAAACAGTGAGTGCGATCGGCTTCTGGTTGTTGACAAGCGGCAGTACCACGGTCGCCATGTCGACCAGGATGCCAGTCGAATCACCGCTCAGAACGCCCTTTGCGAAGCGCTGGGCACAAACCACCGCTCTGAACTCCATTGCATACGCGTCGAATCATGCCCTGCCGAAACGCTGGTTTTCATCTGTATCGTCCGGCCTCATACCGAGATTGTCGCCTACAAGTTGCCGCCCCAGCCTGACGAAGAGTTCATCCTCCCCTGCCTCAAGAAACCACACGACATCATGATCGTCTCTCATCGACAATGCGCCGCCTAAGCCCCTTGCGCGCCCGAACGGGGTGAAATCACTCGCGTGGGTGAAACCGTGACGCCGGTCAGTCCTATGGAGCGCTTGCTGGATTGACCCCAACCATACCGTCAACACTCCTCAAAATCATTGGATGAAATTCGGGGGGCAGGACGCCGCTCCAGGAGCCGAAAACCGTACTGGCAGGACGCGCCGCGGCGGTCTATCCAAACTGGGGGCGTCTACTTCGAGACACCGCCTATGTCGGGTCCGGCGGAAAAGCCCGCGAGGGCAGGCGCCGTTGCGGGGCTACTGCCGAGCCGCCAGAGCGGCCATCGTCCGGAAGTCCTAGTTCCATGGTGCCGGTGCGGGACCAGAAAAGCGGTGCCCCGGCCCTGCTGGGTGGTGTGGCGGGCTTTGTCCAGGATGAAGTCGCGATCCTCCTGTGACACGCTGACGGGATGGCGAGCCTCCGGACCGGCGACGCGCGACGACGTGCGGAGCGGACCTCAATAAAGCGTCCGCTGCTCCCGGTTGGGGAAAAGTTCAGGTCCTAGGGCCTGAGGCGCTAATTCCGGACCTCGACGTCGAAGTCATGCCCGGGGCGGTCAGTCAGTATTGCCGCGTCCCTGACAGCGTCCGGGATATCTTCGACGCTTCGGGCATGGCCCGAAGTTCCGGCAACTCGACGACGTGGAGGTCAAGCCAGCCGTCGGCCGCCTTCTTGATCCAAGGCACGGGGCCGGGGCATATGCACGGGCAGAACGGTGGATTTGATCAGCCACGATGGCAAGTAATCAGTCTCGAGACTCTAGTGGCGGCAACCGCTTCGTGGAGGGGCTTGGCCTCGTGTGTTCCTCAGGTATCCCTAGGAGAGCACGAAAGGATCGGACACCTGGCCAGTACGGTGGCTCTTGACCAGTCCGCCGGGCCCTGTGATGCACCGCCTGTAACGTCGGGTTCGGCGGGAACCAAGGCACACCTCCGGGCAGAAGTGCCGGTGACGGCGCTGCCTGCGCCGCATGCATGGCAGTCCCGCACTGAGCAGCAAGGGAGCAAAGTCTGGGCGGCGTCAGCGACCGCGGTAGATTCAGTGCCGGTGTTTTGCCCACGCACCCGGCGGCTCCGGAGGAGCCCTGCCGGCCTGCACCGCATGTGGTGCGCGCAGACGCCAGCTGTCGCTGATACCTTCAACAGATGACGGAACTGACCCCTGACCCGCTGCCGTTGATCGCCAGCGATCTGTCAGGCCGTGAGGGTTTTGACTCCGAATTCCTGGGGCAGCACGTTCCCCTGCCCACACTGAACGGGGTCGACACCGTCCTGCTGCCTTACACGCACTTCTCGGTGCTCATGCGCACCGACAAACGCCTTGCCGCGGTAGCCGGCCTCGGCATCGACGGCGGGAAACTGATGGACATCGACCGCTCCGGAATTCCCTGGAAGTTGGATCCGAGGCTGCCGGAGAGTCAGCAGACAGGTGAACGGGTCTATGCCAACAACGACATCGATCGGGGCCACCTCGCACGTAGGGCGTCCGCCGTTTGGGGTGACACCCGCGCCGAGGCGGCCCAGGCCAATAAAGACACCTTCCACTACACCAATGCGGCGCCGCAGGCAGCAAGGTTCAACCAGGGCATGGAGCTCTGGCTTGGTCTGGAAACATACCTGCTGGACAACGCAGCCGACTACCGCCGCCGGCTCATCGTCTTCACCGGCCCCGTTTTCAGCGACAGCGACCCCTTGTACCGGGATGTCCAGATTCCCTTGCGGTTCTTCAAGGTCGCCGCCTTCATTCACGACGGCACACTGGCAGCCACAGGGTACATCGTGGACCAGACCCCGGTACTCCCGGACCTCTCACGACCAGGAGTTCAGGAAGGCTCTCCCCCGCTGGGCCCGTTCCGGACCTTCCAGGTGCCCGTCCGGGATATCGCCGCCCTGACTGGGCTGGACCTCAAACAACTGACCGCGGCGGACCGCATGCCAATAGCAGCGGCACAGCCCGCGGCCCGGCCGGCCTCCGCGTGGCGCCGCCTGCGCTCATTCGAGGACCTCGACCTGAACTTTGACCTGCGCGAACAGCACTGACCGGGCACCCTTAAAGCCACGCAGACTCCACGGACGCCCGCAGGAAAGGACTGAAAATGAGCACCGGTGATGGCGCCGGCCTGAGAATCAGTCGCGGCGGCTCCTGCCTTCTTTATCGTTATCGGTGGGGCCCGGAGCGGCATCCCGGCCCTCCGGATATTCCGTTGGCTGGCCCTCCGGAACTCCGGCCTCGTGCGTCGTTCCGGCATCTCCGTAGTCACCCTCGGCATACCCGCCAGCACCCCTCACCGAAGCGGCTACGCCGGACCCTTAGGGCGTTGCCTCGTTCGCGTACAGCGGGCTACCCCAACCTCTGTCGTCCAGAAGTTTTCTGGTCGCTTGTTCTCCGTCCGGGCGCTTCGGCGCGAATTGGGTGAACGCAGGGCTGTTTCCCATGGAATTCACATTTGTGCGTATCAAAATGCGAATGGAAGGAACCAGGGCATGTAGGCCCCCTAGGAGTGGGAGAAATCATGAGCGCAAAGTGGGGTTTCGCCGCGATTGTGGCTGTCTTTTCCGTAATGTCAGTAATCTGCGCGTTGTTGTACTTGCTGGCAATTTCATGATCCTCGTCGCCATTGCCGAACGGCGGGGAGCCTGGGTGCCGGTCGTCCTCACCGGTTCAGACGGTTTTGAAGCGTCATGCACCTCGGACGCCACGGCGCCCTGGTTCCACAAAGGGTCGTTCGGCTTCGTCGGAAAGCCCGGGAACGTGGCGGCACTGCCGGCACGAGGCATTGCTGCGACCCAACTCGGAACTGGAACAACCGCGGACAAGCCCCTCTGATCGCCTCAGGTCGCGTGGGAGCCGATGTCGCAGCCATTGCGTTGTCGCCCACTGGAACGGGGAGTTTGGCCGGACACCACGGCCGGGGATCAGCCGTCTATCGAGGCCATGTTGGCCTCGTCGTGGCGTTCCCCTGCGGCAGGCCGCAGGGTGTTCAGCCGCTCCAGCTGGTCGCCGGTGAGTTGTATGCCGTCGGCAGCAGTGTTCTCCTCGACGCGGGAGACCCGACGGGTGCCGGGGATCGGGGCGATGTCGTTCCCACGGGTCAGCAGCCAGGCGAGGGCTGTCTGTGCGGGGGTCGCGCCGATTTCGGCGCCGATAGCCTTCACTTCGTCGACGATCGCGAGGTTCCGGTGGAAGTTCTCGCCCGTGAATCGCGGGTTGGTCTTGCGCCAGTCGTCGTCAGGGAAGTCGTCCACGGACCGGATTTGACCGGTCAGCAGGCCGTGTCCGAGCGGTGAGTACGGGACGAAGCCGATGCCGAGTTCACGTAGCAGCGGCAGGATTTCCTCCTCCACGTCGCGGGTCCAGAGAGAGTACTCGGTCTGCAAGGCGGTGACCGGCTGTACTGCGTGTGCGCGGCGGATGGTCTCCGGGGAGGCTTCGGACAGTCCGAAGTGCAGTACCTTGCCGTCGGCGATGAGGTCCGCGACGGCGCCGGCGGTTTCCTCGATCGGGGTGTTCGGGTCGACCCGGTGCTGGTAGTACAGGTCGATGTGGTCGGTGCCGAGGCGCTTGAGGGAGCCCTCGACGGCGGCCTTCACGTTCGCTGCACTGCTGTCGATCTCGCCGGGACCGCCGCCGGAATGGGAGACGAGGCCGAACTTTGTGGCGATCCTGACCTGGTCGCGGCGTCCCTTGACCGCCTGGCCGACGATCTCTTCGCTCAGGAAAGGCCCGTAGATCTCTGCCGTGTCGATGTGGGTGACCCCGAGATCGAGTGCGCGGTGGATCGTGCGGATCGACTCCGCGTTATCCAGGGTGCCCTCGCTGGTGTAAGTGCCGGCCATGGTCATGGCGCCGAGTCCGATGGCGGAAACTTCCAGGTCTCCGAGACGTGCGTTCTTCATGCTCTTTCCTTTCAGTGTGGGTTTCAGGCCTGGGTCTGGGCATGGCCCAAGGCTCAGCAATGGAGATCTGCGATGATGCCTTCCCAGGTCCCAACCGGCCCGTGCGGGACGGCTGATGATTCAAGTCAACCGGTCAGCGCGTGGGCTAACGAGACCCTACCTAGAGGTTCCCTGGCAGGGACCCGCTAGCGGGCTCGAGGTGGAGTACCTTCGACACCATGGACAACCAGGACGATCTCAGCCAGTTCCTCGTCTCGAGGCGGGCAAAGCTGACCTTGAAGCAAGTGGGCCTGCCTGACTTCGGCGGGCGGCGCCGCGTTCCTGGCCTGCGGCGGGAAGAAGTGGCGCTCTTGGCCGGCATGAGCTCGGAGTACTACAAACGCCTGGAACGCGGCAATGCCAAGGGAGCGTCGGAGGCCGTCATTGATGGGGTCAGCCGGGCGCTCCAATTGGATGAGGCAGAGCACTCGCATCTCCACGAGCTCATCCGTTCAGCCAACGCCGGCGCCCACCCGCAGCGCAGGCGCCCGGCACGCAAAACACAGATCAACCCCACCCTGCAGCAGACCATCGACGCGATGTCCACTGTCCCGGTGTACGTGCAAAACGGCAGGCTGGACGCCGTGGCCACCAACCGCCTCGGCCGGGCTCTCTTCTCAGAGATGTTCGAGGACTCCCGGCAGCCCGTGAACGCCGCACGCTTCGCCTTCCTTGATGCCAGGGCACAGACGTTCTACCGGGACTGGGAATTCAACACCCGCCAAATCGTTGCCCTTCTCCGGGTCGAAGCGGGCCGTTCCCCCTACGACCGCCAGCTCAGCGACCTCGTCGGCGAACTCTCAACCCGCAGCGACCTTTTCCGGAAACTCTGGGGAGCGCACGACGTCCGCGAGCACCGCACCGGCATCAAAAGCATTCACCACCCCATCGTTGGCGACCTCGACCTGAACTACCTCGGGCTGGACCTGGCCGCTGACCGCGGCCTTCAGATGCTCGTGTTCTCCGCGGAACCAGGCTCCACGTCCCACGACGGACTGCAGCTGCTGGCCAATTGGGCCGCCACAAACAGCGTCGAGGTGAAAGGTAGCGACGAAGCAGCCACCAACCACACCCTCGGAAATTGATGCTGCGAAGGGCGGGCCGACTCCCAACGCTGGCCATTCAAGGCGGCCACTCCGGTTAGCGGGTCAGCGCGGAGGCGACTTCGCCACCCAGGGACACGTTACTGCGGTACACGTCGACATTTACATTCACGCTGCGGCCGTTTGATGCGCGCTGGATGAAGTCCAAAAGGAACGGTGTGGTGTCCTTGCCGCTGATCCCGTTCTTCTCCGCCTCCGCCCACGCCCGGGAGAGAATGTCGTCGAGTTCGGCCGGAGGGAACTGTTTGTCCTCTGCGATCGGGTTTGCCAACAGGATGGCCGATTCGATGTGCAGGTCGTCTCGTGCGCTGCAGATTGCTGCAACTTCATCGGGGGTGTTGACTGCGTACTCGATCTCAAACCCCGAGTCGGAAACGTAGAAGCCAGGGTACTTCTTGGTCTTATATCCGATGACCGGGATGTTGAGCGTTTCGAACCGTTCGAGGGTGGCTGCGACGTCCAGTATGGACTTCACGCCGGCGCTCACGACGATGATCGGGGTAGTAGCCAGGGTAGTCATATCGGCAGATTCATCGAAGGATGTCGCCGCACCATGGTGAACTCCACCCAAGCCGCCGGTTGAGAACACTTTGATGCCGGCGCGGTGTGCCAGGAATGCTGTTGCTGCCACGGTCGTGCCGCCGTGGAGCCGAAGAGCAGCCACTACGGGAAGATCGCGGAGGCTGACTTTCTTGACTGCCCCGTCATTGGAGAGCGAGGTGATCTGCTCAAGGCTGAGCCCCACCGTCGGAACACCGGCGAAGACACCGATCGTTGCAGGAAGGATCCCTTGACTGCGGAGGCGTTCCTCAGCTTCCAAAGCAACTTCAAGATTGCGCGGACGGGGAAGACCGTGGGTGAAAATGGTCGATTCCAAAGCCACGACAGGGCGCCCGCCAGCAACGGCTGCGGCCACTGGCTCTGAGACGTGGAACGCCACGCTGGTGCGGGTGGATGACACGGCTGGTCTCCCTGCAGAACGTGATCTGACCTGACTCACCAAGGTTCCCGCACGCGAGAACCAACAACAAGAACCAACGCTTCGGCCCCTGCTCAAGCTGAATCAGCGTGGCACTAAGGCCCCGCCCTCCCCTGAGCGACGCATTTTGTGCGCGGAGGGATAAAATGGTCCGATCATGATCGGTGCCCAGCTCCGTATCCTGGCCTGGTTCGTCAGCCTAGCGACCCTCCTCTCGGCCTGCGCGCCCGCTGTCAGACTCGATGAAGTCGCCACCGATCGACCGATCCAGACCACCTCGGCCCCGCCGGCCCCACGCGATGGCGTCCCAGCTCCTCACCGGACCCCGTCCCCCACCCCGACATCGATTCCGACGCCGACCCCGGTGCCCCGGGCGTTCGCCCTCAACCTCTACCAGGAGGGGGACTTCGTTCCCCAGTACACCTTTGAGTGGTGTGTGGCCGCGAGCATCCAGATCATGCACAATTTAATCGACGATGCGGGGGCAGCAGGCACGTGGACCGATCGCGTTCAGCAGGGCGAGCTGTGGGAGATGGCCCGGGCGCGGTCGTCCAACTCGTTCAACGGGGCCAACCCCTTGGGCTGGGCGAAGGTGCTGACTAAGGTCGGGATGGGGCCCTACGCCGTCGTTAGCATCGCCAACTACGACGTAGCGCTGCGGACCGCGGCGCGGGCCATCGCCGAGACAGGCCGGCCCGTCGGGCTGGTCATGTGGCGCGGTCGCCATGTGTGGGTGATGAGCGGCTTCACGTCACTAGGCGATCCCGACCAGTTCCCGAAGTTCTCGGTCACCGGCATCCGCGTCCAGGATCCGCTCTACCCGTACGGAGACGTTCGATGGGGACCGTCCCCCGCGCCCAACGCCCTGCTCACCCCCAAACAGTTGGCAACGCAGTTCGTCGTCCGTGCACCGCGACGCTGGAGCAGCAATCTGCCGGCCGGCTACATGCTGGTGCTGCCGCTCGCCAAGGCCTGATCCCCGGTGACGTCCGCGTGGCCGCTGCCGCCTGCGAGGATGATCGTTCCGTCGCGCCGGCCTATCCGTGCAGCTGCAGCGGGCACCCACGCTTATAGTTGGTCCGATTCAAGCGTCAGTCTTTGATCAGTTTCTCGGCGAACATCACGAGGATGCCGCTGGGACCGCGTACGTAGGTGAGTTTGTAGACGTCCTCGTATGTCGCCACGCCGCGGAGTGGATAGCATCCGTGCTTCGCGGCTATCTCAAGGGCTTGGTCGATGTCGTCGACTGAGAAGGCGACGCGGTGCATGCCGATGTCATTGGGACGAGTTGGCTTCGTCTCGATCGCTTTGGGGTGGATGTATTCGAAGAGCTCAAGCTGGCCGTAACCGTCTGGCGTCTGGAGCATGGCAATCTTGGCGTGGTTGCCATCGAGTCCGACGGCGGTATCGGTCCACTCCCCGCTGACCGTGTCACGGCCCACGACCGTGAGACCGAGGTCGGTGAAAAAGGCGATGGTTGCTTCCAGGTCGCGAACGGCGATCCCGACGTTCTCAAGTTTGATGGCCATGCGTTGAAAGCTACCAAGACAGGCCGGCTAGCTCCAGTGGCGGGCGGGACCCGATTGAACACGCCGGGAGCAAATGGGGATTGAGGCACAACCGTTGCTGTCCGGCCCGCCCGCGGGGCATCATCGAGGCATGACCAAATACCTCATCTCCTTCCCCAGCGAAGCAATGGTGCTCACTGACGAGGAGTTCCCGGTCGTCTCGGCCGAATCCCACGCAGTCATCGAGGAGGCGAAGGCTGCCGGCGTCTACGTATTCGGCGGCGGGATCAACGAGGAAGTCGATCCCGTTCTGGTCTCCGCCGACGGGTCGGTGAGCACCGAGATCTATCCGGGCTCCGAGCTCACCGGTGGATTCACCGTGCTGGAGCTGCCGACACGCGAGGACGCGGTCGGGTGGGCGAGGAAGATCGCGGTGGCCTGCCGTTGCGCGCAGGAGCTCCGCGAGTTCGGGTACGACCCGGCGAGCTAGCCGGGATCCGGATGTGCCCTCGGTTCAGACGCCCTCTTGGCTCCGCGCTGCCCCGTCGAGATCTTCCAGCACCCGCGCGTTGTTGGCCGCGTCCGTGAGATCGTAGCGGAGCGGCGTGCCGTTGAGGACGCTGTCGGCGAAGTGTTCGCCCATCCGTACGAAGTGGTTTTCGCCCTTGACCTCGTGATAGACCGTGTCCTGCCCGAAGTGATGCTCCTCCAGGACCGAATCCTCTTCCAGGAGCCCAAAAGGATTGTCGAGGAAGAGCCGGCCCTCGGTGCCCGTGATTTCCAAAAAGTTGCGGCGCTCGAGGTTCACTCCGGTATCAAAAAGCGCGGTTGCGGCGCCGGGAAAGCGCAGGATGCCCGCAATGCTGGTGTCAATCCGGCCGCCGTCGTTGGCGTCGCGGTAGTTGCCAAAAGCGGCGACCCGAGCCGGCTCCTGCGCCGTGACCATCCGGCTCACGTTGACGCAGTAGCACCCCGTATCGAAAAGTGCGCCGCCACCAAGCCCGGAATACCATCGGATGTTGTCGTCCGCGCCCGCATCGAAGGAGTGACCGACGTGGACAAAGGTCAGTTTGCCCACCGCCTCGGCCGCGAGCAGCTCCTGCAGTTTCTCGAAACGCGGGTGAAAACGGTACATGAAGCCTTCCAGGACTTTGAGCCCGGTCTCGTCGGCCTTGCGCGCAATCTCCTCGCACTCGGCGGCGCTCATCGCCAAAGGCTTTTCGCAGAGGACGTGCTTGCCCGCGTCCAAGGATTTCAGGATCCATTCGAGGTGCAGTGCGTTCGGCAGCGGAATGTAGACAGCATCGATGTCCTGGGCAGCGAGCAGCGCCTCATAAGAGCCAAACGCCTGTGGGATGCCGTGCTTGTCGGCGTACTCCCTGGCCTTTTCCTCGGTGCGGGAGGCGATGCCTACGACCTCACCGTTTTTCGTTTCCTGCAGGGCCGGAATTGTCTTGCGGACGATGCGGGCGGTGCCCAGGATGCCCCAACGGAGTTTCTCGCTCATTGACCTCTCCTTTTTTCACAAACCTACCCGACGGGTAAAGGACAAGAGCGACGGCGTCACCAACCACCGCGCGTCGGCGTATGTCCCTTTCGGGCATCGTCAGGCATCGCCATTTCGGCCCGCAGTCCTAGGAGCCGGATCGGGCGGCCCGCTTCGATTGCGGTTGCGAGGTCCAAGGCCCGCGTGAGGATTTCGGTCCGGTCGAACGTCTCGGGAACCTTCCTCGCGTGGGTTTTGGTGAAGAACGGCGCGTACCGAACCTTGAGGGTCAGCCCAACCACGGGCCGCCCTTCGGCCGCAACATCCTCAAGAACGCGCGCTGTCAGCTCCCTGACGGCGTCGTCCACCTGGGCGGGCTCGGTCAGGTCGTGCTGGAAAGTGGTCTCCCGGCTATGCCCGCGGGCAACCCACGGGGTGTCGTCCACAATGCTGGCGCCGTCCCCGCGTCCGAGCTCCGCGTACCAGGGACCCATCCTGGGGCCGAACTCCGGGACCAGGTCCTGGGGGTCGGACGCGGCGAGCTCCGCGACTGTGTTGATGCCGAGTTTGGCCAGCCGGCCCGACACTTTGGTTCCGACGCCCCACAGGTCCTTGGTAGGCCGGCTGCCCATGACCTCGAGCCAGTTCCCGGCCGTGAGACGGAAGACGCCGGCCGGCTTGCCGAAACCGGTGGCGACCTTGGCTCGGACCAGGGTATCGCCGATGCCTACGCTGCAATGCAGTTGTGTTCGCTCCAGGACAGCGGCCTGCACCTGCCGGGCGTAGGCTTCCGGATCGTCTGTCTCAGTGCCCATGAATGCTTCGTCCCAGCCCAGCACCTGCACGGTGGCGCCGGGCTGCGCGCGGAGGGCCGTCATGACTGTTTCAGACGCAGCCAGGTAGGCCTCGTGATCGACGGGCAGGATCACAGCGTCCGGCACTTTCCTGGCCGCAATGCGTAAGGGCATTCCGGAACCCACGCCGAACGCCCTGGCCTCGTAGGATGCGGTCGACACCACAGCCCGTTCCGTGGGGTCGCCCCGGCCGCCGACAATGATCGGCTTGCCCGCAAGCTCCGGCCGCCGGAGCACTTCGACCGCCGCGATGAACTGGTCGAGATCGACGTGCAGCACCCACCGGATTCCGCTCATGCCACCAGTCTGCCCCAAAGAGGTACGACGACGAGGCCGCCGACCGCAATGACCTTGGCAATTGTGCCTCTTCAGCTACTTTCGGGCGACCGCGATTGGTGCCATCAATCACCCATACAGTTTCTCGCCCTCTTGAGCGATCGCTTCTTCACGCTCCAGGAGGAAGCGCAGGAACGCGGCCTGGTTGTCGATTTCCCGCTGCTTGCGGGGAGAGACCCAGTCCAGCACTTCTTTGTCGTCAGCCATGATGTTCACCCCTCTCAGCCTCGTCTTCATGCTCACCCCGTTCGGGCAAGATCGGCGAAAGTTTCGGGCAAGATCGGCGAAGGTCTTGTCTGCGGCGATTTCTGGCATGGCCGGCCACGGCCAATCTGGTTGCCGTCGTGCTTGGCCCCCAAACCGCCGGCCCCTAGTCGGCTGCGGCGACCGTCCCAGCACTGCCGTCCACGATGACGCGCTGCCCCTCGGCCAGGATGCCCGTTCCCGTGCCGGTCCCCATGACTGCGGGGATCCCGTACTCCCTCGCCACAATCGCCGCGTGGGAGCCGAGCCCTCCCATGTCGACGACGACGGCGGCGGCGCGCTGGAACAGCGGCGTCCAGGACGGGTTCGTGTAGGGGCACACGAGGATGTCGCCGCTGCGCAGCCGGCCGAATTCGTTCGGTCCCCTGATGATTCTCACCGGCCCTTCCGCGCGGCCGCGGCTGGCCGGCGTGCCGGAGACCAGAACGCCGGCAGCAGTGCGGCGGTTCCTGAACAGCAGCGCCGTGTCCAGGAGCGGAATCCCTTCGAGTTCGCGGCGTTTGGCCGCTCTGGCCTGCACGAGCGGCCGGTAACGCTGCCGGACGGACGCCGGCAGCGCGCCGTCGTCGTCCGTTATTGCCGCCAGTTCCGCAAACCGCAGGTGGTAGACGTCCCTGGCGTCATCAATGACACCGTCGGCAACGAGGCGCCGGCCAAGCTCCCGGTACGCGCGGCGCATGGGCGGATGACCTTGGTGGCATAGAAGTGGCTGTCCTCGCGGAACGCCATGCCTGCCCGGGCCGCGTCGACGGCGGCCAGCACGTGCCGCCGGATGCGCCTGAACCGCAGGAGCGGATGGCGTTTCAGCTCCGCCAGCGCCGCGCCGGTCTGGTCGGCCGTGCGCGGCCGCTGGCCCAGGAGCGCCTTGACAAGTCCCAGCACAACCTCGGGGGCGTCGGACCAGGTGGGCGAACTGCTCAGCACAACGCTGACAGTTTCACGGTTCCCGTATTCGCGCAGGAACCCAGCGAACGCCTCGCGGAAGGCAGCGTGCGCCGGGTCCCGCTCCACAAGCTGCAGCAGGGCCGGCCCGTCGGATGAGGCAAAGGCGCCGGCCAGCCCCGGATCCGCTCCGACCATCGCGGCCAGCTGCTCCAAGGACCGGTTCGCCTGGCTTGTCCGGGTTTCTGCGCCCGCGATCAGGGCGGAGGCCAGCCTCATCCTGCCCAGCAGCACGAGCAACAGGCGCAGCCGCAGCATGGGCAGAAACATGCCGGGCAGGTAGGAGCTGCGGAGGTCGGTGATGCCCCGCATCGTGGCGAAGGACTCCCGCGTAACACCCACAACTTCGGCCCAGCGCAGGGGCTCGGGGTCCAATGCGTTTAGCCGGTCCACCCGGTCCAGGAAGTGGATGAACCGGAAATCGTCCTTCCATTCGGCCATTTTGAACTGCCTGGCGCGGCGGGCCAGGGTCAGCGGCGCAGCCAGCGCGCGGAGGGTTAGCCGCGGTACCGGCGGTACCAGCTGCACCACCACGCCGTCCTCCTCGGGCAGCAGCTCCCCGACACTCGGGAACCGCACTCCGACGCTGCCGGCCATCCGGTGCAGCATGGCCAAAATCCCCTGTTCCATCCAGCCGGACACATCCAACGGGTAGGGCCGTTCCTGGAACATTTCGATGAAGAACGGCCCAACCCGCCGCTGGATCGCGTTGAGCCGGAGCGGCTGCGGCGGCAGCGCCGTCATGGGCCTCGACTGCAGGACATGGATCCGGCCGCCGGCCAGCGCCCACTCGATATCCTGCGGCCGGCCGAAGTGCTCCTGCGCCCTGCGGCCCAGGTCAGCCAACTCCCGGAGCTGGGCCGCGGCCAGGGTGGGAACCGAGCTGCGGACGCCGGGCCGCTCCCGCGTGCCGCCGCCTGCGTCCGGGCTGACCACCACCTCGCCGCCGCCGGGACGGAAGCTGTGGATCCCGCCAGTGCGGTCCAGCACGTAGTGTTCGGGCGTCACCCTTCCCGAGACCACCGCCTCCCCCAGGCCCGGACTGGCGTCCACAACGGTCTCACTCCGCTCACCCGTGACCGGGTTCGCCGTGAACATGACACCTGCGGCGTCGGCCGGCACCATCTTTTGGACTACGACGGCGATCGCCACCTCGCGGGGGTCGATCCCCTGCCGCCGCCGGTAGGCAATGGCCCGGTCGGTCCAGAGGGACGCCCAGCAGTCGGCGACAGCTTTGGCCACCGCCTCCTCGCCGACGACGTTCAGGAACGAGTCCTGCTGGCCGGCAAACGCAGCGCCGGGCAAATCTTCGGCGGTGGCGCTGGAGCGCACCGCCACGGCGCCCCCTCCCAGGGCGGCATATGCCTCGCCAATCTCCGCCCGCAAAGCTGCCGGCATGCCAAAGCGGGCAAACAGCGCACGGAGGGCACCGCCGTCGGGCACGTTTTGATTCATGCCGTCCAGGGCAGCCCCGAGCCCCGTATCGGCGAGAAGCCACCGGTAGGCGTCCGTGGTGATGACGAATCCCCCAGGCACCGGAAACCCTTGCCGCACCAGTTCGCCCAGAGCGGCACCCTTGCCGCCGGCGGCGGCGAGGTCCGTCCGGTCGAAGTC
The DNA here is from genome assembly GCF_000238915.1 of Arthrobacter globiformis NBRC 12137. Lineage (GTDB taxonomy): Bacteria > Actinomycetota > Actinomycetes > Actinomycetales > Micrococcaceae > Arthrobacter > Arthrobacter globiformis. Next base: position 18,406 of record NZ_BAEG01000020.1, read on the forward strand.
AGTGAGGGGGCCGGTTGTCTTTCGTGTCATCCGGGGCTCCTCGTGGCGGGTGGCAGCGGGGTCTTCGCTGGCGGAGGCCGCACGGCCATCCGGACGTGTAAAAGCTACTCCACCGTCAGTTCCCCCGCATAGTGTTTGCCCACCAATTGGGCTTCGCCACCGGGTTGCGCGACGTTACGGGTACCCCTTGACCCCTCCCTGCATCAGGACCACACTCGATACTGATTACCAACTCAGAGATTCGTGAATTCTTCTCGGCACCTCAATGGCAGAGGTGTTGACAGTCCGGCGCCGCGACGGGGGCAGGTGGGCATGAGCACCTAAGCGATGTGTGCTTTGGCAGTTTCTGCACGTCAAGCGGCGCCCGAAGCGCCAGCCCCGGCGGCCGCAGTCAATTTATGCAGGGTCTCAAAATCCGAGGAGCACGTCATGGGCCAACGGCCGATTGATGAGTGGTGGAACGAACTTGATGAGCCCACAAAGAAGTGGCTCATTGAAAATCCCGGTTGCGTGGTTCTTCCGCGGACCGTGGCAAACGTGGTTCACCAGGTCTCGGGCGGCCACGTCGCCCAGGACCAGCACGGCGAACACCAATTGTCACAAGCAGAGCAGTCCTTTCTCAGGGCCAAGTGCAAAGCGGCCGGGGCAGCGACCGGCAAACGCGTGTAGATCCATAACGAATCCATGACCGGGCGGCGCAAGTGGTGGCTCATAGCGGCCCTTGCCGCAATGCTCTGCGCATGCTCACCGGCCCCGCCCGTAGCCGTGACCCACCGCCACGGAGTCCACCTCTGGAGCTGTCCCGAGCGACGAACTCGTTGGCCAGGGCATGGTCCTGCAGAAGCGGGGCGGCGCGCCCCTGTTCTGCCTGGGCCCCTTTGCCGCCTCGCTTCCGCCCCAATGCGGCGGACCGGTGCTCCGAAACTGGGACTGGTCCGAGGCCGGGCACTTCGCCAGCGCAGGCGGTGTGATGTGGGGCTCCTACGAGGTGACCGGTATGTTGGCGAATGGCGAATTCATCCAGACCAGGAGGCCCGTTCCCTCCACTGACGCTTCCCCTCCGGAAGCCCGACCGGTCACAGGACCGCCCGGGAACGGCAAGGAAATGCAGCTCCTGTTACTCCAGCGGGAGCTGACTTCACTGCGGGGGCAGCCGATCCTGATGTCGGGGGCGGAGAACGGCTACCTCGTCATCGACGTCGTCTACGACGATGGCTCCCTCCAGCGGGTTGTTCCTGCCGGTGTCGTCGCACCAGTCAATGTTGTACGGCACCGCAGTGACCGTTGCCTGGCCCTTGGCAGCGCGGGCCGGGGCGACGAAAGTGTAAGTAAACCCACCGCCGTCGTTCATTGCTGACAAGGTGTTCGCGGGCCGGACCAGCGCCACGCTCTGATCGTCCACCGGCACGGCCCGGCGGCGCCGGCTTCTAGGCGTTGCGGCTCTACTCGGCTTCGAAGCCCAGACGATCGCGGACGAGCTTCGCCACGACGGCAGCGTGCTGCTTCTTGTCCGATCGAGCCTCCGATTTCAGCGTCGCCAGATATCCGACGTACGCGGCAGTCCGGGTGTCATAGGCCGCGGCGCGCGTCTCGAATGCGAGGGCCAGAGTGGCATGCGCCTGGGCCAGCCTGATCTGCAGTTCAGCGTCGACATCGGCGCCTGAGAGAGCTTGTTCGGCGGCGGAAAGAAGGGACTGTGCCGCGTCGGCGTGCTCGTTCGCGGCGCGCTGGCCAAGGTCGGGCTGCATTGGCTCTGCCTCTCTTCATTCAGCTCGCGACGGGCAGACGCGAGGTGTGGAGTAAGCCTAAAACACGACGTGCAGTTCTGTTAGGCCCCCCTTGTCTGTCCGCTTAGGGCAGGCCAGCAGCGATTTCTTCGACGGCGTCGACAAGCGCGGCCACCGATTCCGGGCCACCGTGCCCTTCGTTCTCGATGACGATGAGTCGACTGTCCGCCCAGCGCTGATGGAGTTTGCATGGCGTGATGACGGGTCCGCTTACATCCCGCCGGCCGTGGATGTGTGCGTCGAGTCCCACCGGTCCCAAGCCAGAGCTGCCGCCTCACCCCGCGCGTTCCCCCGTCATTTATCAAACACTACGAGACCAGCCCGGCTGGGGACAGCTACAGCAGGCCGCCGCGGGTAGCTGCCGTGGGTGAGGCGAACTAGTGGTCGAAGGTCAGTTGACTGAAACGGAAATTCGTTGACAACATCAATCATTAAGATAAGCATTAGTTGTCTGATCTAACTTTAATTCGACTGACAAGGTTGCCCGAATGACCCGCACATTGCGCCAAAGCTGCCGCACCATCGCTTCGACATCAGCCCTTGCCGCCCTCCTCGCTGCAGCCTCCGCATCCCCGGCCGCCTTGGCAGCCCAGCCGCGGGCGGATGCGTCGGGGCCGTCGCTCGCGGCAGCCACGCCATCGACAGCAACCCCTTCCGTCGCCTCGGGCACCCTTTCGGACGGGGCTGCGTGGCGGGCCGAGGTGCCTGCGAACTGGAACGGAAAGCTGGTCCTCTTTGCCCACGGCTTCCGCCCGGGACCGGCAAACCCCGCTTGGGACACAGGATTCGCGCCCACGGCCAGCGCGCTTGTGGTCCGCAGCTACGCCGTTGCGTCCTCGTCCTACGCCACCACCGGCTGGGCCCTCCAGACCGCAGCCCAGGACCAACTCGGCACCCTGGCAGCTTTCGAGGAGCACTTCGGCAAGGCAAGCCGGGTCATCGCCGTCGGGCGGTCCATGGGAGGCCTCGTGACCAGCATGATGGCGGAAATCCCGAACTCCGGCATCGACGGCGCCGTCAGCACCTGCGGCCTGGTGGGCGGCGGCGTTGCCCTGAACAACTACCAGCTCGACGCGGCCTATGCGGCGGCGGAACTGCTTCTTCCCGGACGGGACATCCGCCTCGCCGGCTTCACCACCCCGGCGGAGTCTGCCGAGACGATTGCCGCGCTGAAAGCAGCCCTGCAGCACGCAAGCACTTCCTCGGAAGGCCGCGCAAGGCTCGCATTGGTGGCCGCGCTCCTGAATACCCCTACCGAACTCGACGGGGTCGCCGCGGACAATCCGGACGCGCTGGCAGCTGCCCAGGCGAAGCTGGTCCTCGGCACTCTCCCCACGGTGATCGAACGGCGCCACACGATCGTCAACGCCGCCGGCGGCGACAGCGGCTGGACCGCGGGCGTCGACTATTCAAGACTCCTGCAGTCCTCAGCCCAGCGCCAACTGGTGGAGCACATGTACGCCACGGCCGGCCTGGACCTGAACGGCGACCTTTCCGCGCTCACGGCCAACGCCGACATCGAGCCCAGCAGCCAGGGCCTCCAGTGGATGCTCCGGACCTCCACCCCCACCGGCGAGCTCCAGGTGCCGCTGCTAGCCACCCACACCACGATGGATCTCCTGGCCCCCATCGAATACCAGGAAGAGTACGCAGAAACAGTCCGCCAGGCGGGCAAAAACGCCCTGTTCCGCCAGGCCTTCGTCAGCCGGGAAGGGCACTGCAACTTCACGGTGGCCGAAAACGTGGCCGCCGTCGACGCCATGGACCAGCGGCTCCAAACCGGCCACTGGGGCTCCGTGGCCACCACCGCCGATCTGCAGGCGACCGCAACGTCCCTGAAACTGGATGGCGCCAACTACGTCGAATTCCGCCCGGCCGAATTCATCAACGACCGCGACTGGACGCCCGGACAGTAAGAGGCCGTGAGCGCCTGTTCCGCTATCCCTCCAGGCTAGGCCACAGCGCTTTGCGGAGCAGGCGCTTCAGCTCGGCTATTTCCTCCCGGTCCAGGCGGTCCAGAGCCTCCGACTCGGCCCGGCGGGTCGACTTCGTGGCCGCGGAGAACAGCTTCTGCCCCTCGGCTGTCGCCGTCACGATCTTGGCCCGCCGGTCCTGCTTTCCTGGCGCCCTCAGCACCAGGCCCCGCTTCTCCAGGTCATCCACCAGGGCGACGATCTGGCTAGGGTCCAGGCTGAGAAAATCAGCCATTTCGCGCTGGCTCGGCTCAAGGCCGCTCGCGGCCAGGGCCAGCACTGAATACGAGCGCTCCTTCAGATCGAACTCCTCCAGCGCCCGGTTGTTAACCACCGATCCCGCGGCATGGAGCTTCGCCAGGAGAAAGCCGGCGTCGCTGCTGATGGAGGCAGGAACAAGCTTGTCCGCCGCGGGGGCAAGCTGCCCCGTCACCGCCTCAGTCATGGACCCTCCAATAATAAACAAAAATAATCATTGACTTTTTCAACTATCCAGATTTTCATGGATATAGAACAGCATCCCATGCCGGAGGCAAGGATGCACGATCAGCTAGCAAAGGAGCAGCAAATGAGCCTGTCAGGCAAAGTAGCAATCGTCACGGGGAGCGGCCGCGGGCTGGGCCTCGCCTATGCCCGGGAACTCGCCCGCCAGGGCGCCGCCGTCGTCATTAACGACGTTGACGCCGATGTTGCAGCGGATGCCGTCCGGGCCATCGAGGCCGACGGCGGGAAGGCGGCCGCCGTCGTCGCCCCCGTCGGCAGCTCGGAGGTTGCCAAGCAGCTGGTCCAGGCCGCGGTCAACGCCTTTGGCCGCCTCGACATCCTGGTCACCAACGCCGGCATCCTCCGCGACAAGAGCCTGCTGAAGATGACCGACGAGGACTTCGACGCCGTCATCAACGTCCACCTCCGCGGCACCTTCACCTGTGTCCGCGAGGCCTTCGCCTACTTCAAGGAAAACGGCGTTCCCGGCCGGATCATCACCATCGGCTCCCCCACCGGCCAGCGCGGCAACTTCGGCCAGACCAACTACGCGGCTGCAAAGGCCGGCATCGTCGGCATGGTGCGGACCTGGGCCATGGAGATGAAGAAGGCGGGCGTCACCGCCAACGCCGTCATCCCGGTGGCCGCCACCGCCATGACCAAAACAGTCCCCTACTTCCAGAAAGCTGTGGAGGCGGACGAGCGCGGGGAGGCCATGCCGTCCTTCTTCCGCCACGACCTGGGCTTCGGAACTGCCGACGACGTCGCCGGGCTGATTGCCTTCCTTGCCTCCGACGAGGCCGCCGGCATCACCGGGCAGGCCATCGGCGCCGGCGGGGACCGCCTGCAGGTCTGGACGCACCCGACCGCGGCCACCACCGAATACCGCGCCGGCGGCTGGAGTTACGAGGCAATACGCGGAAATGCCGGAACGCTCTTCAACCGGGAAGCCCTGCAGAGCGTCGGTGAGGAGTTCCTGCCGCTGCCGGCAGAGCTGCAGCCCGAATCCCGGCCCGTCCAGCCCGAACCGGTGCGGGTGCGCTGACATGGCCTCCACCCGCTACGAACCGGGCATCGACGCCGCCAAGATCGACGGGATCGACATGCACGTCCACCTTGAAGTGGACAGCTGCGGCCACGGCTCCCTGCCCGAAGCCCTGACCGAGGCCTCGGCGAAGTACTTCAAGGCCGAGGACCGCACCCCGTCCCTGGACCGCATCGCCGAGGTGTACCGCGAACTGAACATGGCCGCCGTCGTCTTCACCGTGGACGCGCGGACCCAGCTCAAGCATGAGCCGAACAGCATCCCCGAACTGATCGCCGGCGCCGCACGGAACAACGACGTCCTCATCCCCTTTGGCAGCGTCGACCCCCGTACCGGCGAGGACGCTATCGCTGGCGCCAAGCACCAGGCCGTGGAACTGGGCGCCCGGGGCTTCAAGTTCCACCCCAGCCTGCAGGGTTTCGACCCCTACAATGAGCGTTTCTACCCGCTGTGGGAAACCCTTCAGGAACTTGGCCTGCCCGCCATTTTCCACACCGGCCAGAACGGCATGGGCGCCGGGCTGCCCGGCGGGTACGGCATCAAGCTTGCCTACTCGAACCCGCTGCTGCTGGACGCGGTGGCCGCGGATTTCCCGGGGCTGCAGATCATCATGGCCCACCCCTCGGTGCCGTGGCAGGACGAGGCCAACTCCATCGCAACTCACAAGGCGAATGTGTTCATCGACCTCTCCGGCTGGTCGCCGAAATACTTCCCGGAGTCCCTGGTGAAGGCGTCCAACTCGGTCCTGCAGGACAAGGTCCTCTTCGGCACTGACTTCCCCCTCATCACGCCGCAGAAGTGGCTGGGTGCCTTCACGGACCTGCCCCTGAAGGACGAAGTGCGGCCGAAGATCCTCAAGCACAACGCCGTCCGGCTTCTCGGGTTGGGGGCCTGAGATGAGCGCCACCACGGCCGAGCAGACCCGGCTCTACGCTGTGGCTGACTGGTACGACGCCGAAGCCCTGCTCACAATCGAGGAGCGCCAGGTCCTCGCGCGGCTCCGGGAGTTCCTGGACCGCGAGGCCGGGCCGCTGCTGGCCGACTTCTGGGAGCGCGGCGAATTCCCGGAACAGCTGGCGCAGCCGCTCATCGGCCTCAATCTTATGGAGCCATTCGAGGCACCCGCCCGCGGCATCTACCAGGGCTTCCGGATCTTCGAGCTCGCCCGCACGGACGCTTCGCTCGCTACTTGGTACACCGCCCAGGCAGGTCTCTTCCGGACAGCCATCCGCGTCGGCGCCTCACCGGAGCAGCAGCGCGAATGGATGCCCAAAGTCATCGACTTCTCGCTCAAGGGCGTGTTCTCCCTGACCGAGCCGGAATCCGGCTCGGACATCGCGGGCGGGCTGGCCACCACCGCACACCGGCGCAGCGACGGCAGCTGGGTGCTGAACGGCGCCAAGCGCTGGATCGGCGGCGCTGCCACGGCCGATGTGCTCGCCGTGTTCGCACGCGACGTGGCGGACGGGCAGGTCAAGGCCTTCCTCGTCGACCGGAAATCCGACGGCGTGACGCTGGACAAAATCCACGGCAAGACCTCGCTCCGGATGATGCAGAACGCCCACATCACGCTCGACGGCGTGCGGGTGCCCGAAGCCATGCGGCTGCACCACGTGAACTCGTTCCGCGACGTCGCAGCGATGCTCCGGGCCATGCGATCGGACGTCGCCTGGATCGCCGCCGGCATCCAAGCCGGGGCATTCGAAGCGGCCCTGCGGTACATCACCGAACGCACCCAGTTCGGCCGCCCGCTGGGTTCCTTCCAGCTGGTCCAGGAAAAGCTCGCCCGGATGCTCGGCAACGTCACGGCCAGCCTGTCCCTCGTGGTCCGGCTGACCGAACAGCAGGCCAAGGGCATCTATCGCGACCAGGACTCGGCCCTGGCCAAGATGCAGACCAGCCTGTTCATGCGCGACACCGTCGCACTGGCCCGCGAAGTGGTGGGCGGCAACGGCATCACGCTCGCCTCCGACGTCGCCCGTTTCCACGCCGATGCCGAAGCCGTCTACTCCTACGAAGGCACGCACGACATCAACGCCCTCATCATCGGCCGCGCCCTCACCGGGGAAAGCGCCTTCACCCGCTAACTGAAGCACCACCAACCCAAACGCGATGGCGGCAGCACCGCGCCGCCGTCGTACTTCCGCAACCCCAAACTTCCGCAACCAAAAACCATCGCCCAAGGAGGCACCCCATGCCCAACCTCGTCGTCGACTTCGACAAACTGCTCACCCTCGCCGGCACCGACCTCGGCGTCACCGAATACCGCGAAATCACCCAGGAACAGATCAACAAATTCGCCGACGCCACGGGCGACGACCAGTGGATCCACGTGGACCCCGAGCGTGCCAAGGACGGCCCGTTCGGCGCCCCGATCGCCCACGGCTTCCTCACGCTCTCGCTCATCATCCCGTTCTGGGGCGAGCTGTTCGACGTCGACGGCGTCACCACCAAGGTGAATTACGGCCTGGACAAGGTCCGGTTCACGTCCCCGGTAAAGGTGGGCTCGCGGATCCGCATGCGGGCCACCATCGCCGAGGTCACCGAGGTCAAGGGCGGCGCCCAGATCAAGGTGTCCAACACCATCGAGATTGAAGGCCAGGAGCGCCCCGCAGTCGTGGCGGAATTCCTCGCCCGCTTCTACAAGTAAGCAGCTCCCAAACCTCCCCCACTCGCACGTGCAGTAAGGAACAACGATGTCCCAAACTTCGCAGCTTCAGACCATGGATGTGACCGCCCGGCGCAGGGAAGCCCGCACTGTCATCGCCTCCAGCTATCTGGGCAGCACCATCGAGTACTACGACTTCCTGCTCTACGCCACCGCCGCCGCCGTGGTCTTCCCGAAAGTGTTCTTCTCCGGGCTCGACGACTGGGTGGGCGTTGTGGCCGCCTACGGCACGTTCGCCGCCGGCTATGTGGCCCGGCCTTTGGGCGGCATCATCTTCGGACACTTCGGTGACCGGGTGGGCCGCAAAGGGATGCTGATCGTTTCCATGGCGGTCATGGGCGTGGCCTCCACCCTGATCGGCGTCATCCCGGACGCCTCGGTGGCAGGCCCGTGGGGCGCCGTCCTGCTGGTGATCCTCCGCGTATTCCAGGGCATTGCCGTCGGCGGCGAATGGGGCGGAGCGGCGCTGATGGCACTGGAGCATTCCGAGTCCGGACGGCGCGGCTTCGCGGCCTCCTTCGTCAACGCGGGCGCACCCTCGGGCGCCGTACTGGGCACCCTCATCATGGGCGCCTTCGCCGCCCTGCCCAACGAGCAGTTCCTCTCCTGGGGCTGGCGGGTGCCGTTCCTGCTCTCCTTCGTCCTGCTGATCGTCGGAATGTTCGTCCGGCTCAAGGTTTCCGAGAGCCCGATCTTCAGGGCCGCCATTGAACAGGAAACGCTGGCAAAGAGCCACGACTCTGTGACAGGCACCGCGGCCTCGCGCTTTCCCCTGCTGCAGGTCCTGCGCCGCCCCCGGACGCTGGTCTTCACCATGCTCGCCGGAGCCGCAGGCTTTGCCCTGCAAGTGGTGATGGCAACCTTCTCGGTGACCTTCGCCGTCTCCAAGGGCGCCGAACGGCAGGGCGTGCTGTACGCCTTCGCCGCCGCCTCGCTCATCTCCATTGCGTTTGTGGTGCTGGGCGGACGGCTCTCGGACCGGTTGGGCCGCCGTCCGGTGATGATCGGCGGGCTGGTCCTGTTCATCCTCTACCTCGTGCCGATGTTCCAGCTGCTGTCCTCGAACAACATCTTCCTGATCTTCGTGGCATTCACCATCGGGCTGATGATCCACTCCACGCTCTTTGGACCCATGGCGGCGTTCGTCTCCGAACAGTTCGCCACCACCTCCCGTTACACCGGCGCGTCCCTCGGCTACCAGCTTGCAACGCTTCTGGGGGCGGGCTTCACGCCCGGCATCGTGGCGCAAATCTTCAAGGACTCGGGCCAGAACACAAGCTCCGTGGCCCTGTACCTGGCCGGAATGTCCGTGGTGTCCATCATCTTCATCCTGCTCACGCGGGAACCCAAGAACAACGATTTGGAGTCCGCCCGGCTCTAAGCAGCCGCGCAAGGACTAGTTTGAGACAAGAAAGGATGCTCAATGGAAAATTTTGGCATCGGCTCGTGGCTGCAACGGCGCCGCCCGAAATCCGGGGACAAGACGGCGCTCATCGCCGGAGACCGGAAACTCAGCTATGAACAGTTCGCCGACCGCAGCCGCCGGCTTGCCAACGCCCTGCGGGACCGCGGCGTGGCCAGGGGCGACAGGGTGGCCTACCTCGGCGAGAACCACCCCGCCTTCCTGGAGACCCTCTTCGCCTGCGGCCAGCTGGGCGCAATCTTCGTTCCCCTGAACAGCCGGCTCGCACCGCCGGAAATCAGGTTCCAGCTGGACGACTGCTCCGCCGCCGCTCTGGTTTACGCCGGGGACCTGGCCACCCTGGCCCGGGCGGCGGCCGAGGGGACGGCGCTCTCCAACCTCATCGCCGTCGACGGCACCCAGACCGACGGCGGCACGGCCGTTGGCGGCGGCCCCGTGCCCAACGCGGCAGCCGAGGACTATGAAGCCGTCGTGGCATCGGGCAGCACCGAGCCCATCGACGAAGCCGTCACCCTGGACGACGGCGCCATGATCCTCTACACCTCCGGAACCACTGGCAACCCCAAGGGCGCCCTGCTCACGCACGGAAACATCACCTGGAACTGCATCAACGTCATCACCGATTTCGACTTCGCCTCCACCGACGTTGCCCTGATGATCTCCCCGATGTTCCATGTGGCATCGCTGGACATGGGGGTCCTGCCTACCCTGCTCAAGGGCGGAACCGTGATCCTCGAGCCCAGGTTCGATCCGCAGCGGACCCTGCAGCTCATCGAACGCCACCGGGTGACCACCATCAGCGGGGTGCCCACCACCTACCAGATGCTCTGCGAGCACCCGGAATGGCCGACGTCCGACATCACCTCCCTGAACAAGCTCACCTGCGGCGGATCCGCCGTCCCGCTGCGGGTCCTGGAAGCCTACGAAGCCCGGGGACTGCGTTTTTCGAACGGCTACGGCATGACGGAAACCGCCCCGGGGGCCACCACCCTGCCCGCCTCCCGGTCCCGGGACAAGGCAGGCTCCTCTGGCCTGCCGCACTTTTTCACCGACGTGAGGATCGCCGACCCCGCCGGTGGTCCGGTCCAGCAGGGCACCGTGGGCGAAATCCAGATCAAGGGCCCCAATGTCATCCGCGAATACTGGAACCGGCCGGACGCCACCGCCGGGTCCTACGCCGACGGCGGCTGGTTCAAGTCCGGCGACATGGGCTACCGGGACCAGGACGGGTTTGTCTTCGTTTCCGACCGGCTCAAGGACATGATCATTTCCGGCGGCGAGAACATCTACCCGGCCGAGGTGGAGCAGGCCATCGCCGAGATCGACGCCGTGGGGAGCGTCGCGGTGATCGGTGTTCCGGACGACAAATGGGGTGAAGTGCCGCGCGCCGTTGTGGTGGTGCGCGAAGGTGCGAGCCTGACCGAACAGCAGGTCCGGGCACACCTCGACGGCCGGCTCGCGCGCTACAAGATCCCCAAGACGGTGGTGTTCGTCGACGACATGCCGCGCACGGCCAGCGGGAAGATCCGCAAGAAGGACCTCCGGCAGAAGCTGTTCCCGGACCCGGCGGCTCTGTAGCGCTACGGTCTCCGGCGGTTCTTGGCTGCTTCCGTCCCGTCTACAGCCGGATGTGGCGGAACAGCGCCGCGGTGCCCATGCCGCCGGCGATGCTGATCATGGCCAGGGCCAATTTTCCCTGCTCAGGAGCGGCCGGTTCCTGGCGTGCCTGCGCCAGGAGCCGGGTGACCAGCACTGCTCCGGACGCCCCGTAGGCATGCCCCAAAGCCAGCGCCCCGCCGTCGGCGTTGGCCCGGAGGGCGTCAATCCCCAGGTGGTCCAGGCACGCGAGGGTCTGCGAGGCGAACGCCTCGTTGAACTCCACGAGGTCCACGTCCGCGGCATCCACCGACTGCGCTGTCAGGAGTCTCGCGGCTGCGGCTGCGGCACCGATGCCCAGCAGCTGCGGTTCCACCCCGGCCGTGTCCGTGCCCAGCACGGCCAGCGCGTCGGCAGTGCCCAGTTCCCGGGCCCTGGCCAGGGAGGTGATGACGACGGCGGCGGCACCGTCCGCGTCGAAACACGAGTTTCCGGCGGTGACGGTGCCGGACTCCACGAACGCTGCGGGGAACCGCGCCATGAGGGCTTCGCTGAGTTTGGGGCGCGGACCGTCGTCGACTGCACCCGAAGCGCCCGGCCCTGGTCCGGCAGCGGCCGGCAGCGCCACCGTCTCCCCGGCAAACGTGCCCTTGGCCTGCGCTGTCACCGCCCTGCGGTGGCTGCGCAGCGCAAACTCGTCCTGCCGCGCACGGCTGATGCCATACTCCCGTGCCACGTTCTCGGCCGCGACGCCCATGTCCGGGTCGCCGTGGCTGTGCGGCGCAAACTGGGCGCGGCTGAAGAAGGCGGGCTCGCCGTCGTCGTTCCGGTGCGCGCGCAGCGGCGCGGTGCTGATGCTTTCGACGCCGCCGGCAAGATATGTGCCACCGCCGGCGGCGACAAGCCGCGAGGCGAGGACGATGGCGTCCAGGCCGGACCCGCACTGCCGGTCCACGGTGAGGCCGGGAACGGTGACCGGAAGGCCAGCTTCAAGGGCCGCGAGCCGCGCGACGTTGCCGCCGGCGCCCACTGCGTTGCCGATCACGACGTCCGCGATCTCGCCCGCGTCCAGTCCCGTTTCGGCGAGCAGCGCCGTGAGGACCGGGGCCAGCAGTTCGTGGGAGCGCAGGTGCTTCAGTGCGCCGTTCGCCCGGCAGACGGGTGTGCGCAGCGCGGCAATGATCACCGGCGTCCGGTCGTCCGGGAGCTGGAACGCCGCGCTCCTGGATCCCGTGCTGTTAGACAAGGTGCCGGACCCGGCTGTCGCGGGCTGCGATCCAGTCGAGCAGGAGCCGGCGGCTGACCTTTCCACGGTCCGTCACCGGAAGCTCGTCGAGGGCGTAGTACTGCAGCGGCCGCTTGTCCTTGGCCAGCACGTCCTCGAGGCCGGTCTTGAGCTGCGTCGCCGTGACCCCGCCATGGGACGGGACAATGCCGGCCACCACGCGCTGCCCGCGGAGGTCATCCTCCATGCCGGCGGCAATCGCGGACGCGACTCCCGGCACCGAGGACAGCGCCAGCTCCACCTCGTGCGGGTAAACGTTCTTGCCTGCCGTGATGATCATGTCGGCGCGGCGGCCGAGGATGTGCAGCACCCCGCCGGACAGGTAGCCCTGGTCCCCCACGGTGAACCAGCCGTCAAAGCAGCGCAGCGCCTGACCGTCGTCGCCCCAGAGGTAGCCGTTGCTGACCATGCCGCTTTGGACACTGATGTTGCCTGCCACCCCATCGGGCAGCTCGGCTCCGGAGTCGTCAAGGATGCGCACCTCGACGCCCGGGAACGGCCGGCCGATCGCGGTGCTTCCGGCGGCGAACGGCTCCCCCGCGGCGAGTCCGGCGCCGGAGACGAAACTCAGCTCCGACGCGCCGTAGTACTCGAAGATGGTGGCGTGCGGGGCCCACCGGCGGGCCGCCTCCAGCGTGCGTGCATCCAGCTTCGAGCCTGCACAGATGATGGTCCGGACGCCCGACGCGTCCACGCAGCCCAGCAGGCCGCGTTCGCTGAGCAGCCGCAGCATGGTGGGTACCAGCACCAGCCGGGTGATCCCGTCGTGCGTGATGGCGGCATGGACATCCCCGACGTCGAAGGACTCGAGCGTGTGGAACTCAGACCCGGCGTAGAGGCACTCGGCCAGGGCGTACAGGTTGAGGCTGGCAGCCAGCGGGCCCGGTGCCAGTGTTTTGTCCTGCTGGCTGAGCCCGAAAAACTCCATCGAGGCTTCGAAGGACTGCTGCCAGGAGCGCCGCGAGCGGGTGAACGCCTTGGGCACGGAGGTGGTGCCGGAGGTCAGGCCGATGAGGAACGAGGCTGCCGGATCCCCGTCCGCCAATTCAATCCCGGCGTTCCCAGGCACGGGACTAACCCCGCTGCCGAGCCGCTGGACGATCTCGTCCCGTAGCGATTCGGGCCACGTGGGGTCCAGGACCGCGCACTCGCGGTCACCGGCAACGGCAGCGGCGAAGTCAACCGCGAACCGGGTGGAATTGGGCTGGGCAAGGACTGTGACCGCAGCCGTGCTGCCGGCTGCAGCGGCCTGCGCACCGTCGCGCAGTTCGGCCCAGCTGAGCCGTTTTCCGGCCACGACGACGGCGGTGTCGTCGGGGCGTTCATTGGCCCAGCGCTGAAGGTTGTTGAGAAATGGCATCGGACCAACTTTACCGGCCTGAACCCGCCACGGCCCTGTGGCAAAGACTATTGTGACAACATGAGCTTCAATGACGGGGTCGAGCTGGACCCATCACAGGTGGAAGACCGGCGCGGCGGTGGAGTTGGCCGCGGCACAAAGATCGGCGGAGGTATCGGCGGCGGCGTCGTCCTGCTCCTTGCGGCCCTGTTTGGCATCAACCCGCAACTGCTGGGCGGACTGCTGGGCACCGGCGAGGAACAGCCCGCCCAGAGCACGGGAACGGCGCTCACGCAGTGCAAGCTGGGTTCCGACGCCGACAAGGACCTCGACTGCCGGATTGCCGGGACGGTGAACAGCCTCAACGTGTTCTGGCCGGCCTATCTCGCCGACTACAACGTGAAGTACCCGCGGCCGAAGACTGTGCTGTTCGAGGGCGCCACCCGCACCGGCTGCGGCACGGCCACGTCCGAGGTGGGCCCGTTCTACTGCCCGCCGGACACCACGGCCTACTTCGATCCCGGGTTCTTCCAGGACCTCGTGACCCGCTTCGGCTCCTCGGGCGGCCCGCTGGCCCAGGAATATGTGGTGGCCCACGAGTTCGGCCACCACATCCAGAACATCCTTGGAGATCTGGACAAGGCGCAGCAGGATCCGCAGGGCGCGGAGTCCGGCGCCGTCAGGGTGGAGCTGCAGGCCGACTGCTATGCCGGGCTCTGGACGCGGTACGCCACCACCCAGAAGGACCCGAAGACCGGCAAGCCCTTCCTTGAGCCGCTCACGCAGAAGGACCTGAACGACGCACTGTCGGCTGCCTCCGCCGTCGGCGACGACCGGATCCAGAAAGCCGCCACGGGCCGCGTCAATCCCGAAGGCTGGACGCACGGATCCAGCGCGCAGCGGCAGAAGTGGTTCTACCAGGGCTACAAAACCGGCGACATCAACCAGTGCGACACATTCAGCGCCGCGACACTCTAACTGAATCGGCGGCCTAACTGAAACGGCAGCGGCCGGGCACCTTCGATGAGAAGGTGACCGGCCGCCGTCGTACTTTTTTAGATGTTGAAGCCGAGGGCCCGCATCTGGTCCTTGCCGTCGTCGGTGATCCGCTCCGGACCCCATGGCGGCATCCATACCCAGTTCAGGCGCCACTCGTCCACGACGCCGTCCAGCGCCTTGCCGACCTGCTCCTCGAGCACGTCGGTGAGCGGGCATGCCGCAGTCGTGAGGGTCATGTCGATCAGCAGGGCGCCGTCATCCTCCGAGTACTTCAGGCCGTACAGCAGCCCGAGGTCCACGATGTTGACCCCGAGCTCGGGGTCGATGACATCCTTGAGTGCCTCTTCGACATCCTCCAGCCCGGTGCGGGCTGCGTCGATTTCGGTCATGGTCAGCGAGTCCTAACTAGGCCTGGACCGCTGCGGCAGCCGCGGCTGAGCCGGCGCCCGCGGCGTAGCGGTCGTAGCCTTCTTCTTCCAGGCGGTCGGCGAGTTCCGGGCCGCCCTCTTCCACAACCTGGCCGTTCACGAAGACGTGCACGAAGTCAGGCTTGATGTAGCGCAGGATGCGGGTGTAGTGCGTGATGAGCAGCGTGCCCATGTTGCCGGTGGCGTGCGCGCGGTTGACGCCTTCGGAAACGACCTTGAGCGCATCAACGTCCAGGCCGGAGTCGGTCTCGTCGAGGACGGCGAACTTCGGCTTGAAGAGTTCCAGCTGCAGGATTTCCACGCGCTTCTTCTCACCGCCGGAGAAGCCTTCGTTGACGTTGCGCTGGGCGAAGTCGGCGTCAATGCGCAGCTGCTGCATGGCTGCCTTGACGTCCTTGGTCCAGGTGCGCAGTGCCGGTGCTTCGCCGTCGATGGCGGTCTTGGCGGTCCGCAGGAAGTTGGTCATGGTGACGCCGGGAACCTCCACCGGGTACTGCATGGCCAGGAAGACGCCGGCGCGGGCGCGCTCGTCGACGCTCATGGCCAGTACGTCTTCGCCGTCCAGCGTGATGGTACCGCCGGTGACGTTGTAGCGGGGGTGGCCGGCGATGGTGGACGCCAGGGTGGACTTGCCGGAGCCGTTGGGGCCCATGATGGCGTGGGTCTCGCCGGTGCGGATGGTCAGGCTGACGCCCTTCAGGATCTCCTTGGTGCCCTGCTCGGTGTCGATGCTGACGTGCAGGTCCTTGATCTCAAGAGTAGACATGTGTCTTGTTCTCCTCTGCGCCGCTATTTAGGCAGCGGTGCGGTTTTTGGTCTGGAAGTTGTTAAGTTCTGGTACAGGGCGGGCTAGCTGAAGTTCGGAGCTTCGGCGCCGTTCAGGACGTTCGTGAAGTCCACGTAGACCTCGTCTCCGACAATCTCCACCGCGAACACGGGAACGGGGTCGTAGGCCGGCAGCTGGAGCGGTTCGCCGCTGCGCAGGTCGAACTGTGAACCGTGTCCCCAGCATTCGATGGCGCAGCCTTCGACCTCACCCTCGGAGAGGGAGATGTCCGCGTGCGAGCAGGTGTCCCCAATGGCGTGGATCTCTCCCATGGAGTCCTTGACGATCGCGACGGGAAAGTCGTCGATCAGGATCCGCAGGGCCTGCTTGGGCTGGATCTCGTTGACATGGCAGACGAGTTCGCCCTTTGGCTGTTCAGTCATCCGTTGTCCTGTACTTTCGGGCTGCTTAGGAATTCGTGGCGGCGAGCTCGCGCTCAACAGCCTCGGTCAGGCGCTCTTCGAGTGCCGGAACCTTGATCTGCTGAATGATCTCGTTGAGGAAGCCGCGCACGACGAGCCGGCGGGCCACCTCTTCGGGAATGCCGCGGGCCATCAGGTAGAACAGGTGCTCGTCGTCAAAGCGTCCTGTGGAGCTGGCGTGGCCGGCACCCTCGATGAGGCCCGTCTCGATTTCCAGGTTGGGCACGGAATCCGCGCGGCAGCCGTCGGTGAGCACCAGGTTCTGGTTCTTCTCGTACGAGTCGGTGCCCAGGGCCTGCTTCTGGATCAGGACGTCGCCCACCCAGACGGTGTGCGCGTTCTTGCCCTGCAGGGCGCCCTTGTAGAGCACGTTGGACTTGCAGTTGGCCACGTTGTGGTCAACGAAGGACCGGTGCTCCAGGTGCTGGCCGGCGTCGGCGAAGTAGAGGCCCAGCAGCTCGGCCTCGGCGCCCTCACCGGAGAAGCGTACGTTGGAGTTCAGGCGCACCACGGAACCCCCCAGGGAAACGGCGATGTGCTTGTAGACGGCGTCCTTGCCCACCTGGGCGTCGTGCTGCCCCAGGTGCCGGGCGTCGTCTTCCCAGAGCTGCACGGAGATCACGGTGAGGTGCGCGCCCTCGCCGACGATCACTTCCAGGTTTCCGTTGTGGTCCGCCGCGCCCGTGTGCTCGACGATGACGACGCTGCGGGAGTTGGCGCCGGCTTCCAGCACGAAGTGTGCGTTGGAGCGGCGGCCTGCGCCCGCGCCGTCGACCAGGATGCGGACCGGCTCAGCCGGTTCGGCGTCGGCCGGGATGACCACGTGCAGTGCCTCATCCGTGTTGGCGGAGGCGACGACGGCGGCCCGGTCGGCCGGGGTCAGGACGGAACCGCGCGGGGCGGCTCCCTGTGCCAGGCTGCCGCGGAGGTAGCCTTCGGGGGCTTCGACGGTGAACACTGCCGCTTCGCCGTCCGTCGCTGCGTCGGAGAACAGGTTGGCCAGTCCGCGGACCGGGGTGAAGCGCCATTCCTCTTCGCGGCCGGTGGGCAGTGCGAAGTCGGCGACGTCGAAGCTCGTGAGCCGTTCGGCGCGCGAGGACATGACGGTGACGCCGTGGTTGTGGCTGTGGTCCACCTTAGCGGGGACCAGCGCCTCGCCTTCCTCCGTGAAACCGGCGATGGAAGGGGCCCCGATGCGGGCCTTTTCAGTAGTAATTTCGGCAGTCATTAACCGACGGATCCTTCCATCTGGAGTTCAATGAGGCGGTTCAGCTCGAGGGCGTATTCCATCGGCAGTTCGCGGGCGATCGGCTCGATGAAGCCGCGCACGATCATGGCCATGGCTTCGTCTTCACGCATGCCGCGGGACATGAGGTAGAAGAGCTGTTCCTCGGAAACGCGCGAGACGGTGGCCTCGTGGCCCAACTGCACGTCATCCTCGCGGATGTCGATGTACGGGTAGGTGTCCGAGCGGCTGATGGTGTCCACCAGCAGTGCGTCGCAGCGCACCGTGTTCGCCGAGTGCTTGGCACCCTCGCGGACCTGGACGAGGCCGCGGTAGGCCGCGCGTCCGCCGCCGCGGGCAACGGACTTGGAGATGATGGAGCTCTTCGTGTTCGGTGCGATGTGCACCATCTTGGAGCCGGTGTCCTGGTGCTGGCCCTCGCCGGCGAACGCGATCGAAAGGGTCTCGCCCTTGGCGTGCTCACCCGTGAGGTACACGGCCGGGTACTTCATGGTGACCTTGGAGCCGATGTTGCCATCGATCCACTCCATGGTGCCGCCCTCTTCGCAGATGGCGCGCTTGGTCACGAGGTTGTACACGTTGTTGGACCAGTTCTGGATGGTGGTGTAGCGGACGCGGGCGCCCTTCTTGACCACGATCTCGACGACAGCCGAGTGCAGCGAGTCCGAGGTGTAGATCGGCGCGGTGCAGCCTTCGATGTAGTGGACGTAGGAGTCCTCGTCGGCGATGATCAGCGTGCGCTCGAACTGGCCCATGTTTTCCGTGTTGATGCGGAAGTAAGCCTGCAGCGGGATGTCAACGTGCACGCCCTTGGGCACGTACACGAAGGAACCGCCGGACCATACGGCCGTGTTCAGCGAGGCGAACTTGTTGTCGCCCACCGGAATGATGGTGCCGAAGTATTCCTGGAAGATCTCCGGGTGCTCGCGCAGCGCGGTGTCCGTGTCCAGGAAGATGACGCCCTGGGCCTCAAGGTCCTCGCGGATCTGGTGATAGACCACCTCGGACTCGTACTGGGCTGCCACGCCGGAGACCAGGCGGCTGCGCTCGGCTTCCGGGATGCCGAGCTTCTCGTACGTGTTCCGGATGTCCTCGGGAAGGTCTTCCCAAGTGGCTGCCTGCTTCTCCGTGGAGCGCACGAAGTACTTGATGTTGTCGAAGTCGATGCCGGAGAGGTCTGCACCCCAGGTGGGCATGGGCTTGCGGTCGAAGTACTTCAGACCCTTCAGGCGCAGGTCCAGCATCCATTCCGGCTCGCTCTTCTTGGCCGAGATGTCGCGGACGACGTCCTCGTTGAGGCCACGGCGTGCGTTGGCACCGACGTCGTTCTTGTCGGCCCAGCCGTACTCGTAGGTGCCGATTCCGTGGAGCTCGGGATTCTTTTCCAGAATCTCCGAAATCACAGCAGTCTCGGCAACCGTCTTCTCTGATAGTTGGTCCGTCATCACGGCCTTTCTTGCAGATGGTTGGATACTTCATTCAGGTTGTCCGGTTGGCTGCCGGCGGCCTCCGCCACCGATATGGCCGGACGGCCTGTAGGTATGTGGGTAGTGCAGACGTGTCCGCCGCGTGCGAGCGTGGAAAGCCTGCGGACATCGACACCGACGAGGCGCGAAAACATTTCCGTTTCCGCGTCGCAGAAGACGGGAAACTGGGTGGCCAGCTGCTGGATGGGGCAGTGGCCCTGGCACAGCTGGACGCTGGACAGCGCCGCGGGCAGGGGGGCCTTGGCTTCGATCGAGGCAGTGGAGGCGACGAAGCCGTCCCGGGACAGGGCGGCGGACAGGGCCTGTGCGCGGGCGGTGATGTCCGTTCCGGCCGCTTCCACCTCGGGGGCGTAGCGGCGTTCCATCTCCGCGAAACGCTCGACGGCGAACTGGCGGACGGCCTCATCCCCCGCCACCGCGCCGAGCTGCTTGAGCGCCAGGCTGGCAATGTTCAGATAGTCGTCACCCAGCGAGGACTGCCCCTGGGAGCTGAGGACGTAACGGCGGGCGGGTCGGCCGGCACCGGCTCCTGCGCGGGCAACGCGCTTGACCTCGATGACGCCCGCGCGGGACAGGTGGTCCAGGTGGCGGCGGACGGCGGCGGGGGTGAACCCGAGCAGGTCACCCAGTTCTGCGGCGCTGACCGGCCCGTGCTCCAGGACGGCGCTGAGAACGCGGTCGCGCGTGCGCTCGTCAGTGTCGGCGGCGGCCGGCACTGATGCCAGGGCAGCACGTTGGCCACCGCGCAGCGCACCTGTTGGCGCGCCCTGCCCGGCCATAGGCGCGGACGTGGTGTTGGTCATGGAATACACAACACAATCATGTCGTAATTTATTGCTGCCTTCCAGTAAGGCAAGGCTGACCTGAGGCCACCGGCAGGCCCGGCCCAGCGGCTCACCGGCGACAGTACTACTTCACGTAGAATGCTGGGGTGCGATCCCCCAAATCCCCCGTATTGACCATCGACGGGCTCATCAAGGACGTCGGTCCGCTCCCCACCCTCGATGGCAAGATGCTCAGGGTGGTGAGCGACGTCTCACTCATTGCCGGCCGCGGCGAGGTCACGGCACTGCTCGGAGCCAACGGTGCCGGCAAGACTACCACCATCGAATGCGCCCAGGGGCTCCAGAAGCGCACGGGCGGAACTATTACGTTGCTCGGCGCCGATCCCGGCACCGCCGGTGCGGATCTGCGCGCCCGCGTCGGCGTCATGCTCCAGGACGGCGGCCTCCCGCCGTCGGCCCGTCCCATTCCCCTGCTCCGCCACATTGCCGGTATGTACCGCAATCCCAGGCCTCTGGATGAGCTGGTGCAGCGGCTGGGCATCGACTCCTTTAGCCGGACCAATGTCCGCCGGCTGTCCGGCGGACAGAAGCAGCGGCTGGCCCTCGCCGCCGCCCTGATCGGCAACCCCGAGGTCCTGTTCCTGGACGAACCGAGTGCCGGGCTGGACCCGCAATCCCGTCAGCTGGTCTTCGAACTGATCGCCGAACTCCGGGATGGCGGGATGGGGATCATCCTCACAACCCATCTCATGGATGATGCCCAGCGCCTGGCCGATTACGTTTACATCATCGACGGCGGCAGGAATGTTGCGGAGGGCACCGTGGCCCAGTTGCTCCAGCACAACATGCCGGAGACGCCCCACCGGGACCACGTCCGGACGCTGCACTTCGAGGCACTGCCGGGGCTGGACTTCACCGGCGTTCTGCCTGCCGAGATCGAGATCCGCGAGACCCGCTCCGGCAGCTACACGGCCACCGGCGCGCTGACCCCCGAGGATCTTGCAGCGCTGACGGCGTGGTGGGCGCACCACAGCATCATGCCGGGCTCGCTGAGCATGGAGGCCCGGAGTCTCGAAGATGTATTCCTTGACATTTCCGGAAGGGAAATCCGATGACGACAGCCACGGGCGCCGCACCTGCTCCCCTGCTCCGCCGGATACTGCTGCAGGGCAAATACGAGGCCGCCACTATGCTCCGGAACGGCGAACAGCTGATCCTGGCCGTGGTCCTGCCGCTCCTTGCCCTGATCGGACTCACGGTCACCCCGCTGCTCGACGGCATCGGGGACAGCCGGATCAATGTCGCCGTCCCCGGCATCCTTGCGCTCTGCGCGATGTCCACGGCGTTCACCGGTCAGGGCATCGCCACCGGCTTCGACCGCCGGTACGGCGTGCTGCGGTTCCTGTCCACCACGCCGCTGGGACGGGCCGGCCTCATAGCCGGGAAGATCCTGGCGGTCCTGGCCGTTCTGGTGATTCAGGTGGTCATTGTCGCCGCCGTCGCTTTCCCCCTCGGCTGGCAGCCGAATCCGCTGGGCTTGCTGCCCGGCCTGTGCCTGCTTGTCCTCGGAGCTGCCGCATTTACCGCCCTGGGCCTGCTGGTGGCCGGCACTGTCCGGCCCGAGGCCACGCTGGCCATCACGAATCTGCTCTGGATCCTCCTCGGCGCCGTGGGCGGCATTGTGGTCCCCATGCAGCGGCTGCCGGAACTAGCCCAGAACACCGTCCACCTGCTGCCCTCCGGGGCCCTCGGCGAGGGCCTGCGCGACGCGTTCCTGCAGGGCGTCGTGAACGGCAACGCTGTCCTTGTCCTGCTGATGTGGACGGTTCTCGCCGGCGCAGCAGCCATCCGCTGGTTCAAATGGAATTGAGAATAAGTGAGCACGGCTTCGCGCCTCCCCCAGTTCGTCGGCCGCCTGGCATCCAAGCTGCCCGTCACCGTCGATTCAACCGTCCGCCGCCTGGCCGTGCTGTCCCTGATCGGACAGACGGTCCTGGTGGTCACCGGCGGCGCCGTCCGGCTGACCGCCTCGGGCCTGGGCTGCCCCACCTGGCCCAGGTGCACGAACAATTCCCTGGTGAACACCCCCGAGATGGGCATCCACGGCTTCATCGAGTTTGGCAACCGCCTCCTGACGTTCGCCCTGGCGGCCGTCGCAGCGCTCATGCTGGTCTACCTCTGGAACCTGCGCAAGGAGCGCAAGGACCTGTTCCTGCTGGCCCTGGGCCTGCTGGCGAGTATTCCGGCGCAGGCCATCATTGGCGGCATCACCGTCCTCACCCAGCTGAACCCGTGGGTGGTTGGCCTGCACTTCCTGGTGTCCATGGCCCTGGTGGTTTTCGCCACGCTGCTGGTCAACCGGGCCTACGGCAGGACCGGCGGGTTCCGGACCCGTCCGCTCACCTCACTGCCGGGTGTTGTGCGGCCGGTAATGACCGCCGTCGCGCTCTTCTCCGCGATCGCCGTCATGCTGGGCGTCGTGGTGACCGGGGCCGGACCGCACGCGGGTGACGCCAATGCGCCCCGCAACAACCTGGACTGGGACCTGTTCTCGCACATCCATGCCGTGCCCGCCTATCTGGTCACCGCCGGGACGCTGCTCGCCGTGTACTTTGTGTTCCGTCGAGGCATCTCCGGTATCTTCCGGACGGCCGTGCTGATGCTCCTCGGCGTCACTGTGCTCCAGGCAGTCATCGGCTTCACGCAGTACTACAACGGCATTCCGGCGCTCCTCGTGGGCGCACACATGCTGGGTGCGGCCCTGCTGATGGCCGCGGCAACCAACGCCGCCGACATCGCCCGCTCCAGCCCCGTCGAGTAGCCGCTTCGTTCCCGACGCTTCCTCAGGTCTTGTCGCTTG
>NZ_BAEG01000019.1 GCF_000238915.1 Arthrobacter globiformis NBRC 12137
GGAGTGGCCGGACTTCGATACACCGCGCACGCCTCTATTGGGCGAGGTGTGGAAAACCATACGTCCTGAGGGTGATGAGCCGCCATCGCCGTACAGCCAGGAGTTCCTGCGGGCCGCCGCCTACTATTGGGACCGCTGGTCCCGGTCCGTTGGCTCAGTCGAACTCCCGTAAAGCTAATGTGACCACCGGTCTACGGAGCAGCAGTCCCCCGTGTGCCAGTCCTCGTGCCGAAGGACGGCGCGCAGCGGTGCCGACCGGCAACTATCCGCAGGGACTAGACAACGTCGAACTGCCCCGTGAAGGGTTCCGTCTGGGGACGGCCGACTCCTTCTCCTAGCCCGATTCGGTACCTCGAAACCTCTGCGCCTCGAAACCTAGCGTTTCGAGGCGCGTTGGAGCGGAAACCTCCTGCGACACGATCCGCGTAGCTTCCGAATCTATTCACTAAGGGGCGGAACCGGAATGATGTCCGCTCCGCAGGTGAGTAGGAGACCCGCGCTGTGACCTGTGAGAGTACAGTCATCGGGTTCGAAGATGTCCGAGACTGACGTCCCATCCGTGCTCCTCTGGTAGACGAAGAAGGATTCCTGTCGGTACACGGCGTAATCTGCGGGGTCGTAGCCCGGCTTTTGAACGAGTACTTTTTCACCGTTTTCAGCCGTGACCAGTGTGTAGTCCGTAAGGGCGTTTATACCGATGCCGACGAAGTATACGAGCCATGGCAAGGCCGCTGCGGTGGCTGCCAGGCCCACCAGAACCGCTGTCAGCCGGCGAAGCCAAGGCCGGGATATTCGCCTGATGCCCGGTGGTACTAACAAAAGCATTGCTGTTACCGTTGTCGCGCCGCTGATGAGATGCGCCCAAAGAATGAGGCCCCAATCCGGCAGCCCGAAATAAACCAGCCGCTTCACACCTGCGTCGAGAGCCCAGGTCGCGGACATATGGACGGTCACCCCTAAGAGCAGGGAGGTAATCGCCGAGATGCAACCGAACTTCACTTGCCGTCGGCTCGTGAGGACCGATGGCGAGTGAAATGTTGTCGCCGTGTTCATAGACGGTGCCCGCTTATAGCTGCTGGGTGAGGTTTGCGGTGCCGTAAGCGGTCCTCTCGGCATTGTTGTAAATGACTACACTCCGGATGGGTGACCGTATAGAGGACCACATCTTGGTGTCCATGTGGATCCTCAAACTGGCGGTGTCATCGATCGGACCTAGGTCGAGTAACTCCGAGGAAGTGATCGCCGGATCCCCTTCATCGTTTGGGCTCAAAGTCCCGGGGCTAAGCATGAGGCGGAGGTCTTCACCCGGCGCAGTTGAAAAGTCCTTTAATTGCAGAACCGCGCCTCTATTGGTGACGTGGATCATGGCCGAGCCGTCAGTGACGGCTGCCTGTGACTGGAACTTTCCCTCAAGTGTCATTGGCCTAGTGGAGGAGGCGGAACTGGAAGGCACGGAAATCTCCGTGTGGGTGCTTCCTGCCTCCGGGGCAGGGCCCGAGTAGGTGCAGGCGGTAAGGCTTGCAGCAATAGTGCCAGCTAGCAGCGCAGGTTTAGGCAGTTTCATGATCCCCCAATGATTCGATCCTTATGCAAGATACCCCAGACATCGTGAGAAACGCTCCGTACAGCCTTCCTCTAGATAGAGGATTTTCAAGCTCCTACTCGTGTGCTCGAAGCGTGCCACTGCTACGCTGGCGGCACGATCACAAGATTTGCTGGCGAAAGCGAATAAGCTTGAAGTCTTGGACTCACC
>NZ_BAEG01000018.1 GCF_000238915.1 Arthrobacter globiformis NBRC 12137
TCCCCGGCGATCCTGGACGCACACTTCCCGGACCGCCAGGAAAAGGTGCCCGGCGACTACAAACCCGTGCCCCGTTCTAAGGCGGAAGCCGAATTCCTAGGCATCGGCGCCGGCGCGAGGACCTGGCTACTCGAAGCCGCCGCGGCCGGAGCGCAACGGATCAACGTGAAGATGGCCGAGGCCGTCGCACTGGCCAAAATCACCGGGCCCGACGAGGTCGACAAGGCCCTCGGCGTCGCCGCGATCCACCACCGCTTCGCGCACGGAGACCTCGCGTCCTTGCTGAACGCGGGCGGAAACCGCACCGGGCTGCGCACCGCCGCGGAGGACAAGTCCCTCACCCAGGGCACCGCCGGCTGGGCAGGCCTCGGTACCACCGGCGCCGGAGATGGCACCCGATGAGCATCACGACCGCGAACACCACCGCACCGGCCCTGCCCACCGACCTCGAGGCACTCATGCGGCAACTGAAAATGCCCCACGCCCGCGCCATCGCCCCGGACGTCCTGGCCACCGCCCGCGCTCAGCGCTGGGAGCCAGCCGAAGTCATCAAAGCACTGCTCGCCGAAGAAACCAAGGGGCGGGCCAGGTCGATGCTCGCCACCCGCCGCAAGGCCGCAGGGTTCCCCACGGGCAAGACATTCGCCCTCTGGGACGAAGCCGCCTCATCCATCCCGGCACCGACCCAACAGGCCCTGCGCACCCTGGAATGGATTCACCGGAAAGAAAACCTCGTCGTCTGCGGACCCTCCGGAACAGGGAAGACCTTCTTCCTCGAAGCCCTCGGCCAGCAGGCCGTCGAAGAAGGGATGCGCGTCGCCTGGTTCACCCTCGAGGACCTCGGCGCCCTCATCCGTTCGCACCGGGCCGACGACACAGTCACCCGCGCCGTGGCCAGGATCCTCCGCGCAGATTTGGTCGTCGTCGATGACATCGGGCTCCTCGCCGTGGCCACCGACGCCGCCGAAGGCCTCTACCGGGTCGTCGATGCAGCCTACGAAAAACGCGCCGTCGCGGTCTCCTCGAACCTCCACCCCGCCGGCTTCGACGAGCTCATGCCCAAGACCCTCGCCACCGCGACCGTCGACCGGCTCCTGCACCACGCCCACGTCTGCCAAACAACCGGCGACTCCATCCGCCTCACCCAGGCCCTGGCCGGAAAGGGCGTCATGCCACTGAACTAAACCTCAAACCGGTGGCCAGCACCCCCACCCCGAATGCGGGCAGACCAGCTGGCCACCGCTGGGCAGTTCTACTGGCCACCAGCGGGCAGAAATGCTGGCCGTCTATGGGCAATCCCTGATGGCCGTTGACA
>NZ_BAEG01000017.1 GCF_000238915.1 Arthrobacter globiformis NBRC 12137
CAGGAACCAGCAGACGCTGGCGTTCGCCAAGCACTACTCCGTCGAAGTGCTCACCTGCCACCCGGCGGACCCGGCCTCCAAAGGCGGCGTCGAATCATCCGTGAAGATCGCCAAGGCAGACCTGGTGCCCAAAGACACCAACCTGCGGAACACCTACGCCTCGTTCGCCGAACTCGAGGCGGCCTGCGCGGCGTTAATGGACCAGGTCAACGCGCGCGAGCACCGCATCACCCGCCGCCGCCCGGTCGACATGCTCGCCGAGGAGGCCGCGTCCCTGCACCGCGTTCCGGACACAGCCCATACTCTCGCCTATGGGGTGGGGCGCCGGGTGCCGGAAAACACGCCCATGGTCTCGTTCGAAAACGCCCAATACTCCGTGCCTGCCCATCTGCTCGGGGCTGAGGTGTTCGCCCGGTTCCACGGGACCGGCCCGGACGCGCAGGTCGTGATCGTGCACGTCGGCGCCGGCGGACCGGTCGAGGTCGCCCGCCACGCACTCGCCCGGCCAGGG
>NZ_BAEG01000016.1 GCF_000238915.1 Arthrobacter globiformis NBRC 12137
TTCGAATACTCGCGAAACAATTCAAGAATCACCATCTCGAATTTGCCTTTTCGCTTTTCTTCGCTGCGATGTTTCCAGCTTATTTCATTCATTTTCACTTTGCAAATCCGGGTTATTTACCCGATATTCACCTCGTGGAATGAATCCACCCAGCACTAATGGAAGCTTTTCTTCATTCATGCTTGAAGTTGAAGAATTGCTTCTCAGTGAAGGGGGTTTGTCACCGCTCAGCGGCGGCGACTCAGAAGACATTACACGCTCCCCCGCGGCCGTGCAAATCGGCTGCGGAGGAGCGTGCATTTTGCCTGTTCCGGTGCTAGGCGCCGGACACCTGAACCGTGGCCAGGTTCTTCTTGCCCCGGCGAAGCAGCAGGTACTTGCCGTGCAGCAGCTGGGAAGGTGGGATCACCGCGTCAGGATCCGTGACCTTGGCGTTGTTGACGTAGGCACCGCCCTCTCCGACGACACGCCGTGCGGCGGACTTGCTGTCCGAGAGCCCCGAGGCAACCAGCAAGTCGATGATGCCGAGCCCGGTGCCGTCCACGGAAGCGGACGGCAATTCTGCAGTTGCCGCGGCAAGCGTCTGCTCGTCCAGCACCGACAGGTCGCCGTTGCCGAAAACGGCCGCGGAAGCAGCAATGACCTTTTCGGTGGCTTCGGCTCCGTGGACCAGGGCCGTCACTTCGTAGGCGAGCTTCCGCTGGCCTTCGCGGGCGAACGGACGCTCGGCGACAGACACGGCAATCTCGTCAATCTCGGCCCGGGTGAGGAAGGTGAACACCTTCAGCCGGTCCACGACATCTGCATCGGCGGTGTTAAGCCAGAACTGGTAGAAGGTGTACGGGCTGACCATTGCGGAATCCAGCCAGATGGCGTTGCCCTCGCTCTTGCCGAACTTGGTGCCGTCGGCGTTGGTGATGAGCGGAGTGCCCAGCGCATGGACCGTCTTGCCCTCCACCTTGCGGATGAGTTCGGTGCCGCTGGTGAGGTTGCCCCACTGGTCCGAACCGCCGGTCTGCAGCATGCAGCCGTAGTCGCGGTAGAGCTGGAGGTAGTCCATGCCCTGCAGGATCTGGTAGCTGAATTCCGTGTAGCTGATGCCTTCCTCGGAGCTGAGGCGTGAGGCCACAGCGTCCTTGCGGAGCATGGTGCCCACGCGGAAGTGCTTGCCGACCTCGCGAAGGAAGTCGATCGCGCTCAGCGGTGCGGTCCAGTCGAGGTTGTTGACCATCCGGGCTGCGTTGACGCCGTCGAAGCTGAGGAAGCGGCGGACCTGGGCCTGCAGGTAGCCGACCCACTCGGAAACGGTGTCCTTGGTATTCAGGGTGCGTTCCGCCGTCGGACGCGGATCGCCGATCAGCCCGGTGGAGCCGCCCACGAGACCGAGGGGCTTGTGGCCGGCCAGCTGGAGCCGCCTCATGAGCAGGAGCTGGACCAGGTTTCCCAGGTGGAGGCTCGGCGCCGTCGGGTCGAATCCGCAGTAATAAGTGACCGGTTCCCCGGCGAGGAGCTTTTCCAGTTCCACCTCGTCGGTGGATACATGGACAAGGCCGCGCCATTTGAGCTCCTGCCAGATGTTGGCGAAGCTGGGGTCGTTCTGCTGGGATTCGAGGTCGTTTAGTTGTGACACGCCTTCTAAGTTAGCAGGGTCAGCGCCACCCGGACCCTCGGGGAGGGCAAGCGGGCGGGCCGGGCCGCGACGGCCGGGCCCGCCCGGAAACCTTAACGCTCGATGCCCGCCGGAACGTCCGCGGCCGCGATCAGCCGAAGCCGCTGGGTGGGGCGGGTCATGGCGACGTACAGATCGCCGACCCTGCCGTGCTCGTGGTTCAGCATGGCGCTCTTTTCAAGGACCACGACGCCGTCGAACTCAAGACCCTTGGCTTCCCGCGGGCTGATGACCACCACGTCCTGTTCGTAACTGCCGGCACCCGTGCCGAGCCGGGAGCCATACTTCGCGCGCAGCGCGGCGGTGGCCTTCCGCAGCAGGTCCCCGTCGGCAATCACGGCCAGCAGGCCGCCGTCGAGCGCTTCGAGCTCCTCGGGGAGGACCTCCACCAGCCGGCTCACGATGTCCGGCTGCTCCACACGGTCGATTATCGGCGACCAGCGGCCCTCCCGGACGGCCTTCGGTGCGGAAACCACCAGGCCGGCGGCGTTGGCCATCCGGGCCGCCGCTTCGGCGATTTGCGACGGCGTGCGGTAGTTCACCGTGAGCTCCTCCAGCTGCCAGCGGTCGCCGAACATCGGGGCAAGGGCTCCCTGCCAGGACTTCGCGCCGGCCACGGAACTGGTCTGGGCGATATCCCCGACGATGGTGAAGGACTTGAGCGGGCAACGGCGGACCAGGAGCCGCCACTGCATGGGCGAGAGTTCCTGTGCCTCGTCGACGACGATATGGCCGAACGCCCACGTGCGGTCGCTGGTGGCGCGCTCGGCTGCCGTCAGGCGCGCCTCGCGTTCCTCGTTCTGTTCAACGAGTTCCTCGGCGGACATCAGGACATCGACCCCGGCCGATTCCATGTTCACCAGGGTCTGCCGAGCGTTGGCCAGGGCGCGGGCCCGGTCCTGCTCCTGCTGGGCGAGGCCGCGGCCTGCCGCCGGATCCAGTTCACCGAGGAGTTCCGCAGCTTCGTCGAGCAGGGGTACGTCGGCCTCGGTCCAGGGGGCATCGGGGGCCCGCAGCAGGAGCTCGCGTTCCCTGGCATTGAACCCGGGGGTGCAGGCTTCGAGCAGGGCGGGCTTGCTGAGGAGTTCGTTCACCAGCTTCTCGGGCGTCATCGGCATCCAGCACAGGTTCAGCGCGATGCGCACGTCGCGGGACGTCCGCACGTCCTCGGCGAGGTACGAGCGGTCGGCGTTGTTGCCGATGTTGCCGGCCTCGACGAGTTCGGTCATCTGCTCGGTCAGCTCGCGGAGCAGGATCTTGACGAACGTCACGCGGGCCTCGTTGTGCGGCTTGCCGGTGGAGCGTGCGCGTTCACGTGCGCGCCGGACCTGGCGGGGCGTGAGGGTCAGCTTGCGGCCGTCGACTTCCAGGATCCGGTTTTCGGCCGGAATGCGCTGCCGGTTGGCCACGGCATTGGCAATGACCTCGGCCATTTCCAGCCGGCCCTTGATGGCGGCAACGTCCGCCTCCTGTTCCGGCACCGCATGGATGCCGGGCATGAGCCTGCCAAGGCTGGCCATGACCACGCCGGTCTCACCCAGCGACGGCAGGACGCGTTCGATGTATTTCATGAACGACGACGACGGGCCCACCAGCAGCACGCCGGCGGACTTGAGCCGGTCGCGGTGGGTGTACAGCAGATAGGCGGCGCGGTGCAGGGCCACGGCGGTCTTGCCGGTGCCCGGCCCGCCCTGGACCACCAGGGCGCCGGAGATGGAGGACCGGATGATGCGGTCCTGCTCGGACTGGATGGTGCCCACGATGTCCGACATCCGGCCCGTGCGCTTGGAGTTAAGTGCGGCCAGCAGGGCGCCCTCGCCCTGCAGCGAGTCGGCGTCGGAAAGCATGTCGGCATCCAGGACGTCGTCCTCGATGGCCTTGACCTCGCGGCCCTGCAGGATCAGGTGCCGGCGCCGGCGCACGCCCTGCCGGTCAAACGCGGTGGCCTGGTAGAAGTGGCCGGCCTCCGGCGCGCGCCAGTCGACCATGAGCCGGACGAGGTCCTCGGTGGTGAGCCCGATGCGGCCGATGTACTGCGCTTCCCCGGAGTCCAGGTCCAGCCGCCCGAACACCAGGCGGTCGTCGACGGCGTCGAGCTGGGCGAGGCGGTCCTCGTACAGGGCCGCGAAGGCGTCGCGTTCGGAAACGTTCTGCATGGTGCCGACGGCTCCCGCGCGGCGCACCTGGGCCAGCTGGGCGCGCTTTTCCTCGCGCAATTCATCAAGCCGTGTGTACAGACCGGCTACGTAGTCCCGTTCGTGGGCCAAATCGGCGTCGAGCATCGTTCCCCTATCGCAAAAGACAGACCGTCCATTCTATAACCTTTTCGGCTGACGTGGCGGCTGTTGAGCTGCTTACAGCAGGTTATCTGACGGCGCGGCTTCGCCGCTCACCGACGAGGCTGCTGGTCAGAGCCTGGTAAGCCAGAGCCACGGCTGGCCCGCGGACCGCAACGTCAGAGTCGCAGCAGCGACCGCACACGGTGCCCGGCCAGCGCGGAGCGGCCGCGCAGCTCGCCGAGTTCCATCACCACGCCCACGCCCGAGACGTGGACGCCGCAGCGCTCAAACAGGCGGGCGGCTGCCCCGAGGGTGCCGCCGGTGGCGAGGACGTCGTCCAGGATCAGCACCCGGCTGCCGCGGGCCAGGTCCGTGGTGTGAAGTTCCAGGGTGGCGTTGCCGTATTCCAGGGCGTAGTCCTCGGAGTAAACCTCGCGCGGCAGCTTCCCGGCCTTCCGCACTGTCACCACACCGGTGCCGGTGGCGTAGGCCGCGGCGGCGGCGAGCAGGAACCCCCGTGCCTCGACGCCTGCCACGGCGTCGAACTGCCCCTTGAACGGTTCCACGAGCGCGTCAACGACTGCCCGGAACGCGGTGCCGTCGGCGAAGACGGGCGTCAGGTCCTTGAAGGTGATTCCGGGCTTGGGGTAGTCCGGAACGGTCGCGCAGAGGCTGGTAATGAGTTCGTCCACGGGGACGGGCCTGCGGGCAGGGGCTTGTTCGCTGTGGTTCACCCGTCCAGCCTACGCCCGCGGCGGGCGCGCCTTCGCAGCCTTGTAACGGGACACGGTGGGGTCGCCCGTGAGCCAGAACCGCCACGGATAATCGTGCGTGCCGCCATGCCCGGCGACGCCGACCCGCGGCCCGGTGCTGACGTGGGCGGCGGGTGCCGGCGGCAGTGACAGGCCAAACGGAGGGCCCAGGGCATCCCGTCCGCTGTCCTCGGTGGTCAGTCCAAGTGCTGTGGCCAGCCGGGCCGGTCCGCTGGCGAGATCCTTGGCGGCTTTCGACGTCGGCCGCCGGGCAAGCGCGAGTTCGCGGCCGCCGACGATTTCACCGGCGCGCAGCAAGACGGCCGAGGCGTGGCCGGCCGGACCACAGACGATGTTGGCGCAGTAGTGCATGCCATACGTGAAGTAGACGTAGAGGTGGCCGGCTGGGCCGAACATGGGGGCGTTCCTGCGGGTCGGGCCACGGTACGTGTGGGAGCCGGGATCGGGGTGCAGCGAATCGATGGGACCCATGTAGGCCTCGAGTTCGGTGATCCGGACGGAAACGGGACCTTCCTCGCTCTCGTGGGTCAGGACAGCACCAAGGAGCAGCGGCGCTATTTCGCGGGCATCGCCGGACAGGAACTGCCGCACAGGGCCGCTGGTGGTCATGCCCCGACTCTACCGAAGCGTCTGTTATCCGGACCTGGCCCGAAGAAGCCGCTCCACGGCCATGTCCGATTTCCGCTAGCACGGCCTCTTGGCGGCTGGCAGGATGGAGTCATGGACTTCTGGCAGCGCTACCGCGCCATCGACGCGCGGGACACCCGCTTCGACGGGCAGTTCTACACGGCGGTGCGGACCACGGGCATTTACTGCCGGCCGTCATGCCCG
The DNA here is from genome assembly GCF_000238915.1 of Arthrobacter globiformis NBRC 12137. Classification (GTDB taxonomy): domain Bacteria; phylum Actinomycetota; class Actinomycetes; order Actinomycetales; family Micrococcaceae; genus Arthrobacter; species Arthrobacter globiformis. The sequence goes on from NZ_BAEG01000016.1 coordinate 5,553, forward strand.
GCGAGGACGCCCAAGGCGGCGAACGTCACCTTCTATGAAACCTCCGCGGCCGCCCACGACGCCGGCTACCGCGCCTGCAAGCGCTGCCTGCCGGAGGCCGTGCCGGGCACGCCGGCCTGGAACCTCCGGTCGGATATCGCCGGCCGGGCCATGCGGCTGATCAACGACGGCGTGATCAACCGCGACGGCGTTGAGGGGCTCGCCTCGAGACTGGGCTATTCGTCCCGCCAGCTGAACCGGATCCTCAGCCATGAACTCGGCGCCGGTCCCCTGTCCCTGGCCCGGGCCAGCAGGGCACAGACCGCGCGCACGCTGCTGGTGTCCACGGGGATGAAACTTGCGGACGTGGCCTTCGCCGCGGGTTTCAGCAGCGTCCGCCAGTTCAACGAGACCGTGGCCGAGGTGTTCGACATGACGCCGACCGCCCTGCGCAGCACCGCACGGCACCATCCGTCCGCCCGCGCAAGCACCTCACTCACCCTGGCTCTCCCCTACCGCGAGCCATTCGACCCCGGCGTGTTCAGTTTCCTTGCCGTCCGTGCCATCCCGGGAATCGAGGCCGGAACCGCAACGTCCTATGCCCGCACGCTGCAGCTTCCGCACGGTGGCGCTCGGTTCAGCGTTGAGCACACCGGTGGTGCCACCGGAGCGGGCGGCGCAGCGTTGGCCAACACAGCGTTAGCCAACACAGCGTTGGGTGACACAGCGTCGGATAATTCAGTGAAGTACGACGGCGGGCCGCACCGGCGGCCGCTGATTCTCACCATCGGCGCGGTGGACCTCCGGGACCTGCCGGCCCTGCTGAGCAGAGTACGCCGGCTTTTTGACCTCGACGCTGATCCCGTCGCCATCGATGGCGCGCTCGGCGCCGACCCCCGGCTTTCGGCGTCCGTGGCGGCAGCGCCGGGGATCCGCCTGCCCGGCGCCCTGGATCCGCAGGAACTGCTGGTCCGGGCCATGGTCGGGCAGCAGATCACGGTGGCCGCCGCACGCACGGCCCTCACGCAGCTGGCCGAGGCCGGCAGCCCCAGCACTGCCGCAGGCGACGGACTTTCCCGGCTGTTCCCGACGCCGGCGCAGATCGCCGGAGCCGGCGCGGAACTGCTGCGCGGCCCGCGGCGCAGGATAGAGTCTCTGCTGGCCGTTGCCACGGCACTGGCCGAAAACAAGCTGGAGCTTGGCTACGGGGACGATCTTGCCGGCCTTTCCGCCAAGCTGCTGCCGCAGCCCGGCATCGGGCCGTGGACCGTGGGATATGTGGCCATGCGGGTCATCGGCGCGCCGGACATCTTCCTCGCCAACGACGCCGCGGTGCGCAACGGAATCCGGGCGCTGCCCGGCGGTACTGCCGGAAGTGGCGCTGCCGGAAGCGGCGCGGGGCCGTCGTCGGACGTGCCGTCGCCGGACTTCCGCGAACTCAGCCCGTGGCGTTCGTACGCCACCATGCATCTCTGGCGGGCAGCCGCGGCTGCATCCGCGAACCCCCGCCGCCCGCGGGGCGCAGACAACGAAACCGACAGTGCCATGAAAGTGACCGCACAATGAAAGCCCAACTGCTCACCATGACCACGCCGGACGGACCGTTCACCATCATCGCCCGCGACGGCGTGGTGCTCGCCTCCGGCTGGACGGCCGACCCCCGGGACCTCACGGGCCAGATCCATCCTGAGCTCCTGCCGGACGCCTACGAAGCGGTGGAGCACCTCGGCGCGATTTCGGCCGCCGTGGACGCCTTCTACGCGGGCAATCCGGCTCCAGCCATGAGCGTGCCTGTCCTGCAGAAATCAGGCCCGTTCCGCGCCCACGCCTGGGACGTGCTCCGCACCGTCAGCCCGGGGGCGCCGGTTACTTACACCGAATACGCGGAGCTGTCCGGCAACGCCAAGGCGGTCCGTGCCGCCGCCAGCGCCTGCGCCTTCAATGCGGCGGCGCTGTTCGTACCATGCCACCGCGTGGTCCGCACGGACGGCACCATGGGCGGCTTCCGCTGGGGCCTGCGGATCAAGGAAAGCCTGCTGGCCCGGGAAAAGCAGGGACTCGCCGCAGGTTGAGCTGCCGGGCCCTGGGTGGGCCGCTATTTCGCCGGAACCCCGGCGGGCCACGGCAGCAGTTCCGGCAGGTCCACGCCGTCGGCGGCGGCCGAGGCACGCAGGCTGCCGAGTGACGGTTCCCGTCCGGCGAGCCAGGCGGCGATGTCGGTGATCATTCCGCTGATGACCGTGGAGCGGCCGCCGGTCCCGATGGTCACGGGAGGCATGCCGAGCGGCTGCAGCACCAGTTTCTGGTCCTCGGGCACGCGCGCGGCGAGGAAGGAGAACAGGTGCTCACAGAATGGCCTGCTCCACGTTTCCGAGCCGCGGCCGGTGTTGAGGTCGGAGGCATGGATCACCAGCTCGCGCCAGAGCGCGAAGCCACCGTCCAGCACCACTCCCCCGCGGTAGGAGATGGGCGCATGCCAGCTGCCGGCACCCGCCGCAGCAGCGTTCCCGGAAGCGGCACCAGCATCCGCCGCCAGCGAGTCGAAGGCGCGCAGCGCCCGCTCCAGCGCTGTGTCCAGGTCCGCGCGGTGCTGTTCCAGGGCATGCCCGGCATTCATTTCGATGGCCTTCGTGCGGCCGTCATAGCCGCCGTCGTACAGTTCCACCGTTTCCCCGCGTGCGGCGTATTCGAGCTGCCGGGCCATCGCGTTGGAGATGCCGGTGATGTGCGCGAGGACGTGTCCGCGGGTCCAGCCCGGGAGGGCCGAGGGGGCCGGGACGTCGGCCTCGGTGAGTTTGGCCGCCAGGGAGGAAACGGCGTCGGCCGCTTTGTGGAGCTCGGCGAGCAAGGCGTCAGGTGTGATCGCGGTCATGCCGCAATCGTAGCGGAGTGTTAATTCGGGTTAACGCAGGTAAGGGTCCCGACGGCTCGACCACCGGTGGTCGAGCCGTCGAGACCCAAGGTCCCGGCACGTGAACTGCTAGCCCGCGTACTCGCGGACGCCGCTAAGCTCGCCTTCCAGCGCAGCAAGCTGGCGTTCGACGGCGGCCGGGGCCGTTCCGCCCTGCGAGTTCCGGCTGTTGAGGGAACCTTCCGTGCTGAGGACGCTGCGGACCTCCGGGGTGAGGTGCTCCGAAATGGCGGCATACTCCTCATCCGTCAGGTCCCACAGCTCCACGCCGCGGCTTTCAGCCTGCTTCACGGCCGCGCCGGAGAGCTCGTGCGCTTCGCGGAAGGGAACGCCCTGGCGGACCAGCCACTCGGCGATGTCGGTGGCCAGCGCGAAGCCCTGCGGGGCCAGCGCTTCCATCCGGTCCGCATTGAACTTGAGCGTGGCGATCATCCCCGAAACGGCCGGCAGCAGCAGCTCCAGCGTGTCGGCGGCGTCGAACACCGGCTCCTTGTCCTCCTGCAGGTCCCGGTTGTACGCGAGCGGCAGGCCCTTCAGCGTGGCCAGCAGGCCGGTGAGGTTGCCGATCAGGCGGCCGGCCTTGCCTCGGGCCAGCTCAGCCACGTCCGGGTTCTTTTTCTGCGGCATGATGGACGATCCCGTGGAGTAGGAATCGTGCAGCGTGACGAAGGAGAACTCCTTGGTGGCCCAGAAGATGACTTCCTCCGAGATGCGTGAGAGGTCCACGCCGATCATGGAGCACACCCACGCGAACTCGGCGAAGACGTCGCGGGAAGCGGTGCCGTCGATCGAGTTGTGGACAGCGGAGAAGAAGCCAAGGTCCGCGGCAACTGCCTCGGGGTCAAGGCCCAGCGACGAGCCGGCGAGGGCACCCGAACCGTACGGCGAGACGCCGGCGCGCTTGTCCCAGTCCTGCAGCCGCTGCACATCGCGCAGCAGCGCCCAGGCGTGGGCCAGGAGGTGGTGGCTGAGCAGGACAGGCTGGGCGTGCTGCAGGTGCGTGCGGCCGGGCATGGCGACGCCCTGGTGCGCCTTCGCCTGCTCCACCAGCGCGTCGATGGTGGCGAGCACGCCGCGGGCGATGATCCGGGCGTGGTCGCGCAGGAACATGCGGCCCAGGGTGGCCACCTGGTCGTTGCGGGAACGCCCCGCCCGGAGCTTGCCGCCCAGCTGGGTCCCGGCCCGCTCGATCAGCCCGCGCTCCAGGGAACCGTGCACGTCCTCGTCGGACTCCGCCGGCAGGTACGCGCCCGAGGCGACGTCCGCATCCAGCTGGTCCAGGGCTGCGAGCATGCCTTCGAGTTCGGCGTCGTCCAGCAGCCCGGCCTTGTGCAGCACGCGGGCGTGCGCCTTGGAGCCGGCGATGTCGTAGCGGGCCAGCCGCCAGTCAAAGTGCGTGGACTTGCTCAGCGCCGCGAGGGCATCCGCGGGGCCGCCGGCGAACCGGCCGCCCCACAGTGCACCTGTGTTTGTCGCTTCGGTCTTCGAGGTTTCGACAGGCTCAACCACCGATTTTTACTTTCCTGCGACGCGGATGTCGCGGCCGGAGGCAACCTTGGCGGACATGCCCCACAGCTCGATGAAGCCGCGCGCCATGGACTGGTCGAACGTGTCGCCGGTGTCGTAGGTGGCGAGCTCGAAGTCGTAGAGCGAGGTCTCGGAGCGGCGTCCGTTGACGATCGCCTGGCCGCCGTGCAGCACCATGCGGATGTCGCCGGTGACGTACTTCTGGGTGTCCTCGATGAAGGCGTCCAGGGAGCGCTTCAGGGGGGAGAACCACTGGCCGTCGTAGACCAGTTCGGCCCACCGCTGGCCAACAGTGGCCTTGAAGCGCGCCTGCTCACGCTCGATGGTGATGTCCTCAAGGTGCTTGTGCGCGGTGATCAGCGCCATGGCTCCCGGGGCTTCGTAGATTTCGCGGGACTTGATGCCGACCAGGCGGTCCTCGACGACGTCGATCCGGCCCACGCCCTGTGCACCGGCGCGGCGGTTCAGTTCCTTGATGGCCTGCAGCGGGGTGACCCTGACGCCGTCGATCGCTACCGGAACGCCTGCTTCGAAGGAGATGGTGACCTCGTCCGGTGCCGGCGGGAATTCCGGCGTGGCGGTGTAGTCGTAGATGTCCTTGGTGGGGGCGTTCCAGATGTCCTCGAGGTAGCCGGTTTCGACGGCGCGTCCCCAGACGTTCTGGTCGATCGAGTACGGGTTCTTCTTGGTGGTCTCGATCGGCAGACCCTTTTCCTCGGCGAAGGCGATGGCCTTGTCGCGGGTCAGGGCGAGGTCGCGGACCGGGGCGATGCACTTCAGGTCCGGGCCGAGGGTCTGGATGCCCACTTCGAAGCGGACCTGGTCGTTGCCCTTGCCGGTGCAGCCGTGGGCCACGGTGGTGGCTCCGAATTCGCGGGCGGCCTTGACCAGGTGCTTGACGATGACCGGGCGGGAGATGGCGGAGACCAGCGGGTAGTGCCCCTGGTAGAGGGCGTTGGCCTTCAGCGTGGGCACGCAGTATTCGTTGGCGAACTCGTCGCTCGCGTCCGCCACGTAGGCCTCGACGGCGCCGCAGCCGAGGGCGCGCTGGCGGATGGTCTCCAGGGATTCGCCGCCCTGTCCGACGTCGACCGCCACGGCGATGACCTCGGCGCCGGTGGCTTCACCGATCCAGCCGATGGCTACGGAAGTATCCAGGCCACCGGAGTAGGCCAGAACAATACGCTCAGTCACGGAATATGCTCCTTAGTTGTTGTTTCTGTTTTTTGATTGTCTTGAAAGTCAGCGGCCAGGCGCTACTGGCCGGCTTCCTCGGCGAGCTGCAGGAAGCGGGCAGCCAGTTCCGGCCCGCCCAGCGGGTCCCGGGCCACGAGCAGCACGGTGTCGTCCCCGGCGATGGTGCCCAGGATCGAGGGCATTACGGAATGGTCGATGGCAAGCGCGAGGAAGTTCGCCGCGCCCGGCGGGGTCCGGAGCACCACGAGGTTGGCGGATGCCTCGGCCGTGACCAGCAGTTCCCCGCACAGCCGCGCCAGCCTGGCATCCAGGATTTCCTGGCTGACCCCGCTTTTGGCCGCCCGTTCCCCGCCTTCACCGGGAACGGCGTACACCAGCACGCCTTCCTTGCCCCGGACGCGGACGGCACCAAGCTCCACGAGGTCACGCGACAGCGTGGCCTGGGTAACCTGCACGCCGTCGTCCGCGAGCAGCGCCGCAAGCTCAGCCTGGGAACGCACCGATTCGCCGGTCAGGATCGCGGTGATCCGCGCCTGGCGGGCGGTCTTGGTGGCCGGGCTGGCGCCGGGCGAGGGGGCGGGGACGGACAACTACGCCTGCCCTGCCAGGGGCCGCAGTCCGTCGACGACGGCCAGTCCGGACTGGTGCATGAGCCAGGCCATGAGCCCCTTCTGCGCGTGCAGGCGGTTTTCGGCCTCGTCCCACACGATCGACTGCGGGCCGTCAATCACGCCGGCAGAGATTTCGTAGCCGCGGTAGGCGGGAAGGCAGTGCAGCACCACGGCGTCCGCGGCGGCCTGCGCCAGCGCGGCCTCGTCCACGGAGTATTCACGGAAGAGCTGCATCCGTGCTTCCTTTTCGGCTTCCTGGCCCATGGAGACCCACGTGTCGGTGGCCACGACGTCGGCCCCCTTGAGTGCCTCCGCCGCGTCGGTCGTGATAAGCACGGATCCGCCGGTCTCGGCGGCACGTTCCCGGGCGGCCGCCACGATGCCGTCCGCGGGCAGGTAGCCGTCGGGACCGGCGATGCGGACGTGAATGCCGGCGGTGACGCCTGCCAGGAGGTAGGAGTTGGCCATGTTGTTGGCGGCGTCGCCAAGGTAGGCCATGGTGAGGCCCTTGAGTTCACCCTTGTGCTCCTTGACGGTCAGCAGGTCGGCCAGCAGCTGGCAGGGGTGGTAGTCGTCGCACAGGGCATTGATGACCGGAACCTTTGAGTTCTCGGCCATCGCGACGAGGCCGGAGTGCGCGCCGGTCCGCCACACGATGGTGGAAACCATGCGCTCGAGCACCTTGGCGGTGTCCTCGACGGATTCCTTGTGGCCGATCTGCGCCTCGCCCGGGTTGATGATCAGGGCGTTGCCGCCCATGTCCGCCACGCCGGTGGCAAAGGAGACCCGGGTCCGGGTGGAGGTCTTGTCGAAGATCACCGCAACGGTCTTGCGGCCGCTGCCTTCGGCGGCGAAAGGCTGGACGCTGTACGGCGCCGCCTTCATGCGGCCCGCGAGTTCCAGGACTTCCGCCTGCTCGGCAGGGCTGAGGTCCGTGTCCTTGAGGAAGTGGCGGATGGTGCCGGTGGAAGTCACTGTGCGTCCTTTGCAGTTTGCAGGATGGCCGGAAGGGCGGCCAGGAAACGGTCCGCCTGCTCGGTGGTCAGGATGAGCGGCGGGGCCAGGCGGATCGTGCGGGGGCCAGGGCTATTGATGATGAAGCCGGCGTCCAGGGCAGCGGTCACGGCGGCCGGGGCGACGTCGGCATCCAGGTCGAAGCCGATCAGCAGTCCCTCGCCACGCACCTCTGTGACACCGTCGACGGCGGCCAGCGCCTGCCGCACATGCTCACCCACCACGCGGACGTGGTCCATCACCTGCTGGCTTTCGATGGCGTGCAGCGTGGCCAGTGCCGCGGCGGTGGCCACCGGGTTCCCCCCGAAGGTGGTGCCATGCTGCCCGGCGGAGAGCAGCGACGACGTCTTCTCACCGAACGTGACGAGCGCGCCGATGGGGAAACCGCCGCCAAGGCCTTTGGCCAGGGTGATGGCGTCGGGCACGATCCCGGCATCCTCGCTGGCCAGCCACTTGCCCGTGCGTGCGATGCCGGTCTGCACCTCATCGAGGATCAGCAGGGCGCCGGCTTCGGCGGTGAACTCGCGGGCTGCCTTCAGGTAGCCGGCCGGAAGGGGCCGGACGCCTGCCTCGCCCTGGATCGGCTCCAGGAAAACGGCAGCAACGGTGTCGTCCACCGCGTTGCGCAGGGCCTCGATGTCCCCAAACGGAATGTGCTCGACGCCGCCGGGCACCGGCTCGAAGGGAGTGCGGTAGGCCTCCTTGGCCGTGAGCGCGAGTGCGCCCATGGTCCGCCCGTGGAATGCGCCTTCAAGCGCGATGATCCGGGTGCGGGGCTTGCCGCCTTCGGCGCCACCGGCGGGAGACCCCGAGTTCCGGCGGGCCAGCTTGAAGGCGGCCTCGTTGGCCTCGGTGCCCGAGTTGGTGAAGAACACCTTGGAGCCGGCCGGTGCCTTGCTCAGCTCCAGCAGCTTTTCCGCCAGGGCGATCTGCGTGGGGCTGGTGAAGAAGTTGGAGACGTGCCCCAGGGTGGCCAGCTGGCTGGAGATCACCGAGGTCACGAACGGGTGGGCGTGGCCCAGCGCGTTAACGGCGATGCCGCCCAGGAGGTCCAGGTATTCCTTGCCGTCGGCATCCCAGACGAGGCAGCCCGCGCCGCGGACCAGCACCCGCTGGGGCGTGCCGAAGACACCCATCAGCGACGACGAGTAGCGTGCCAGCCACTCAGAGCCGCTGCTGGTGGGGACAATTGTGGTTACGGCGGCCTCCGCAGCAATGGGGGCCCCGCTGCGGCCTTCAGCGGAATGGCTCAGTTCAGTGCTGCTCACTATGCGTTCACGTCCTCATCGGGTACGACCTGGGTGCCAATTCCGGCGGTGGTGAAAGTTTCCAGAAGCATCGAGTGGGGCAGGCGGCCGTCCACTATGTGCGCCCGCTCCACTCCCTCGTCGATGGCCTTGAGGCAGGCGGCCATCTTGGGAATCATGCCTGATTCGAGCCTGGGCAGCATGTCCCGCAGCTCGGAGGCCGTCAGGGACGAAATGAGCGAGGACTTGTCCGGCCAGTTGGCGTAGAGGCCTTCGACGTCGGTCAGGATGACCAGCTTCGAGGCGCCCAGGGCGGAGGCCACAGCTGCCGCCGCGGTGTCCGCGTTGACGTTCAGGACCTGGCCGGTGGGCTGGAAGCGCGCGGCGCCGGCCACGCCCTCGCCGGCGTCGGTGATCTCCGGGGCGACGGTGGAGATCACCGGGATCCGGCCGGCGTCGAGAATGTCCACGATGCCGGCGGGGTCCACTCCCACCACTTCGCCCACGAGCCCGAGGTCCACCTGCTCGCCGTCAACCACGGTGCCGGTGCGGACGGCACGCAACAGGCCGCCGTCTTCACCGGACATGCCGACGGCGTAGGGCCCGTGCGAGTTGATCAGGCCTACCAGTTCACGGCCCACCTGGCCGGTGAGGACCATCCGCACCACGTCCATCGCCTCGGGCGTGGTGACGCGCAGGCCGCCCTTGAATTCCGACTCGATGCCGAGCCTGCCCAGCATCGAGTTGATCTGCGGTCCGCCGCCGTGCACCACCACGGGGTGGATGCCGACGTGGTGGAGGAAGACGACGTCCTCGGCGAAGGCGCGGCGCAGCTCGTCGTTGACCATGGCGTTGCCGCCGTACTTGATCACCATGGTGGTTCCGGCGAAGCGCTGGATCCACGGCAGGGCTTCGATGAGGGTGCCGGCCTTGGCTTGGGCATCACTCATGGACGTTGACTCGCGGGTCTGGGTGTTCATGCGGCTGGTCCTCCAGGGTTGCTGGCCGATCTAGCTTGAGTAGGCGCTGTTCTCGTGGACGTAGTCGTGCGTGAGGTCGTTGGTCCAGATAGTGGCTTCCGCCCCGCCGGCCTGCAGGTCGATCTCCACGAGCACCTCGCGTGGTTCCAGGTCCACGAGCTTGCGGTCCTGGCCGATGCCGCCGTTCTGGCAGATCTGGACGCCGTTCATGGACACGTTGAGCTGGTCCGGTTCGAACACGGCGTCGGTGGTTCCCACGGCGGAGAGCACCCGGCCCCAGTTGGGGTCCTTGCCGAAGATGGCGGCTTTGAAGAGGTTGGAGCGGGCCACGGCGCGGCTGACGGTTTCCGCGTCGCGTTCCGTGGCGGCGTTGAACGTCCGGATCGCGATGTCGTGGCTGGCACCCTCGGCGTCGCCAATCAGCTTGCGGGCCAGTTCAGCGCAGACCTGGGTAAGGCCCTGGCCGAACGCCTCGGCTGACGGGACGGCCTTGGAAGCGCCGGAGGCGAGCAGCACCACGGTGTCGTTGGTGGACATGCAGCCGTCGGAGTCTGCCCGGTCAAAGGTGACGCGCGTGGCGTCGCGGAGGACGACGTCGAGCATTTCCGGCTGCACGTCGGCATCGGTGGTGAGCACCACGAGCATGGTGGCGAGCCCGGGTGCCAGCATGCCGGCACCCTTGGCGATGCCGCCGATGGTGAATTCATTTCCTTCGGCGTCGGCGCCGGTGAAGACGGCCTGCTTGGGCACCGTGTCGGTGGTCATGATGGCAGTGGCCGCTTCGGGACCGCCGTCGGCGCTCAGGGCGGCGGCCGCGGCGTCGATGCCGGGGACGATCTTGCCCATGGGCAGCTGCTCGCCGATCAGGCCGGTGGAACAGACAAAGATATCGGTGGCGGAAAGGCCCAGCACCTCGGCCGTTTTCTCGGCCGTGGTGTGCGTGTTCTGGAAGCCCTGCGGGCCGGTGCAGGCGTTGGCGCCGCCGGAGTTGAGGATCACAGCGTCAACGCGGCCGTCCGAGACCACCTGGCGCGACCAGTGGACGGGGGCCGCGGCAACCCGGTTGGAGGTGAAGACGGCGGCTGCCGCCTTGGACGGTCCGTCGTTGACCACGAGTGCGAGGTCCGGGTTACCCGAGGCCTTGAGCCCGGCTGTGACACCGGCGGCACGGAATCCCTTGGGGGCGGTAACGGTCACGGGGCAACTCCCTGCAGGTTAAGGCCGGCGGTCTCCGGCAAGCCAAGGGCAATGTTCATGGACTGCACCGCTCCACCGGCGGTGCCTTTGGTCAGGTTGTCGATGGCGCACGTGACAATGACGCGCCCGACGTGGTCGTCGAACGCCAGCTGCATGGCCGCGTGGTTGGAGCCCTGCACGGACTTGGTGGTGGGCCACTGGCCCTCAGGCAGCAGGTGGACGAACGGCTCGTCGTCATACGCCTCCGCCCAAGCACGGCGAAGTTCCTCGGAGCCGACACCGGGCTTGACGCGTGCGGTGGCGGTGGTGAGGATGCCACGGCTCATGGGCGCCAGGGTGGGCGTGAAGGAAACCGTGACTGGCTCACCGGAGGCGTTGGACAGGCCCTGCTCGATTTCGGGCGTGTGCCGGTGGCCGCCGCCCACGCCATAGGGGCTCATGGAACCCATGACCTCGGCGCCGATGAGGTTTACCTTTGCCGCCTTTCCGGCCCCGGAGGTGCCGGAGGCGGAGACGATGACGACGTCGTTCCCCTCGAGCAGGCCGCCGGCGAACCCGGGTGTGAGGGCGAGCAGCGCCGACGTCGGGTAGCAGCCCGGGACGGCGATCCGGTTGGCGCCCTTGAGTTTCTCGCGCTGGCCCGGCAGCTCTGGCAGACCGTAGGGCCACGTTCCGGCGTGGTCGGAGCCGTAGAACTTTTCCCACGCGGCGGCGTCTTCCAGGCGGTGGTCCGCGCCGGCGTCGATCACTACAGTGCCTTCGGGCAGCTTGGCCGCAATCTCGGCGGACGCACCGTGCGGGAGGGCCAGGAACACGACGTCGTGTCCGGACAGGTTCTCCACGCTGGTGTCCTCGAGAATCCTGCTCGCCAGGCCATGGAGATGCGGCTGCAGTTCGCCTAGTCTGGAACCGGCGTTGCTGTGTGCCGTGATGGCTCCGATGGTGACATCCGGGTGGCCGGCCAGGAGCCGGAGAACTTCGCCGCCGGCGTAGCCGCTGGCGCCGGAAACGGCAACAGAAATAGTCATGAAGACGACTATACAGCAAGACTATGCATAGGTCCCGATATTTATGCATGACTTTTCATGCCGTGAGCCGGTCCGCCGCGATGCTTAGCCACCGTATGATTAACAAAGGGTGATCCAGACCGTGCGCGCCGAATGTCGGCCGCAGCGTTGCCCGTAACAGTTACGAGGCACGCCGTTCATGACGTCCACCATCACTTCCGAGCGCCCGCAGCCCCGGATCAGCAAGCCCAGCAGGGTCCGCCAGGCCAACCCTGTCACACAGAGCTACTCCGACCTGCTCAAGTCCGTGCGCGCAGCCGGACTCCTGGAGCGGCGCCAGGGCTTCTACATCACCGTCTTCGCCACGCTGGCTGTCCTCATGGCGGCGGCCTGGTTCGGTTTCGCGCTGATCGGCCAGAGCTGGTTCCAGCTCCTCATCGCCGCAGCGCTCGGCATCATCTGCACGCAGCTGAGCTTCCTGGCCCATGAGGCCGGCCACCGCCAGATATTCGCCTCCCGGCGCGCCAACGACTGGTCAGCACGGATCCTGGCAACATCCGTGGCCGGCGTCAGCTACTCGTGGTGGGAACAGAAACACGGGGCACACCACAACCACCCCAACGTCATCTCCAAGGACCCGGACATCGCCCCGGGTGCCATCGTCTTCCACCCGGAAGCCGCGGCCGCACGGCAGGGCCGGCTGGCCCTGCTCACGCGCAAGCAGGGCTGGCTTTTCTTCCCCCTGCTCTTCCTTGTGGGTCTCGGCCTGCAGATAGATTCGGTCCGCTTCATTTTCCGGCGCGCCAAGGTCACGCACCGCTGGGTGGAACTGCCCATCCTGCTGGCCCGCCTCAGCATCCTTCCTGTGCTGGCGTTTTCCTTCCTGCCGCTGGGCATGGCTGCCGCCTTCATCGGCGTGCAGCTCGCTGTTTTCGGGTTCTACATGGGTGCGTCCTTCGCGCCCAACCACAAGGGCATGCCGGTCCTTCCGGCTGACAGCCGCGTCGACTTCCTCAGCCGCCAGGTCCTGACATCACGCAACATTTCCGGCGGCCGGTTCATGGATATCCTGCTCGGCGGCCTGAACCGCCAAGTGGAGCACCACCTCTTCCCCGACATGGCCCGGCCCCAGCTGCACAAGGCAACCGCGCTGGTGCGCCAGCACTGCGAAAAACACGGGATTCCCTTCACGGAGACCACTCTGGCGGCGTCGTTCGGAATCATCGTCAGGTATCTCAATGAGGTGGGGCTCGCTGCCGGACGCCACTTCGAATGCCCCATGGCAACGGTCTCCCGCCGCTACTAAGCGGCCGCCCCGACTTCGCCTGCACCGCCCCGGTCCCTAGGATGAGGGGAGGAAGGGTGCCGGAGGTCCCGGCCCGGAAAAGGAGAATTCCATGACGCACGCCATCGTCGCCCGGCAGGCAGGCGGACCCGAGGTTCTGGACTTCACGGAGATCGACCGTCCCGTCCCCGGCCCCGGCCAGCTGCTCATCAAAGTGGCAGCGGCCGGCGTGAACTTCATCGACACCTACCAGCGCGGCGGCATGTACCAAGTGCCTTTTCCCTTCACCCCGGGCTCCGAGGCCGCCGGCACCGTTGAGGAAGTGGGTGAAGGCGTTGAGAACTTCGCAGTCGGCAGCAGGGTCGCCACGGCCGAAGGTTCCAAATGCTATGCCGGCTACACGGTGCTGGATGCAGCGAAGGCCCTTCCGGTGCCTGACGGCCTGGATGACCAGACGGCAGCCGCCCTCCCGCTTCAGGGCATGACGGCGCACTACCTCATCAATTCGTCATTCCGGGTGGAGCCGGGCCACACGGTGCTGACGCATGCGGGCGCAGGCGGCGTTGGCCTGCTGCTGACCCAGCTGCTGAAGGAGCGGGGGGCACGGGTCATCACCACGGTGTCCTCCGATGCCAAGGAGGAACTTGCCCGGGAAGCCGGAGCCGATCACGTGCTGCGCTATCAGGGGTTTCCCCACCACGTCCGCGAGCTGACCGGAGGCAAAGGCGTGGACGTCGTGTATGACGGCGTCGGCCGGAACACCTTTGACGGGTCCATGTCCTGCCTGCGCACGCGCGGATCGCTCGTCCTGTTTGGAGCAGCCTCCGGCGCCGTTGCTCCCGTGGACCCCCAGCGGCTGAATGCCGGCGGCTCGCTGACGCTGACCCGCCCGTCCCTTGCGCACTTCCTTCTCAACGAACAGGAACGCCATTGGCGGTCCGGGGAGATTTTCGCTGCCGCCGCCAGCGGAAACCTCAAGGTCCGCATCGGCGCCAGCTACCCGTTGGCTGAGGCCCGCCAGGCACACGAGGATCTCGAGGGCCGGCGCACCACCGGCAAGGTTCTGCTGGTTCCGTAGCAAAAACAGCCTCGGATGAACACGAAGGAAACGATGTCACCTTCCATTCATCTTGCCGGGAAAGAATTCAGCCGTGACTGACCCACTCCCGGACACCATGGACACCGCCGTTCCCTCCGTCGGCGGACAGGCGGCAGTGCTGTACCCGGTGCAACTCCCGGGCGCTGCCGCCGCCCCGCCGGAGCGGACCCTGGTGGACATCCTCACCGGCACCGCCGCGCGCTTTCCCGATGCTTCCGCGCTCGACGACGGCCGCCGCTCCCTGAGCTACGCCCAGCTCCTGGCGGAGGTCAAGGCCGAGGGCCGGCGGCTCCACCAGGCCGGCCTCGGAGCGGGAGACAAAGTCGGGGTGCGGATTCCCTCGGGCACCAACGAGCTCTACATTGCGATCCTTGCGATCCTGCTGATCGGCGCCGCCTACGTCCCCGTGGACGCGGACGATCCGGACGAACGGGCCAGGCTGGTGTTCACTGAAGCGCGGGTGGCCGGCATCCTGCGGGCCGACGGCGTGATCGTCACGGACCACAAGCGGCCCGTCCCCTTCCCGGCTCCGCGCCCGGCCACCCCCGACGACGATGCCTGGGTCATCTTCACGTCCGGTTCCACCGGGACGCCCAAGGGCGTGGCGGTGCAGCACCGCTCGTCGGCCGCGTTCGTCGACGCGGAAGCCCGCATTTTCCTGCAGGAGGATCCGGTCGGCCCGCAGGACCGTGTGCTCGCGGGACTTTCGGTGGCCTTCGACGCGTCCTGCGAGGAGATGTGGCTGGCCTGGCGCCATGGCGCCTGCCTCGTGCCTGCCCCGCGGGCCCTGGTCCGCACCGGCATGGACCTGGGGCCGTGGCTGATCAACCACGGCATCACGGTGGTCTCCACCGTTCCCACCCTTGCGGCACTGTGGCCGGCCGAGGCCCTCGAGAACGTCCGGCTGCTGATCTTCGGCGGCGAGGCCTGCCCGCCGGAGCTGGCCGAACGCCTGGCCGTGGACGGCCGTGAGGTGTGGAACACCTACGGACCCACCGAGGCAACGGTCGTGGCCTGCGCGGCTCCCCTGGGCGGTACAGGCCCGGTCAGGATTGGGCTCCCGCTGGACGGTTGGGACCTGGCGGTGGTCGACTCCGGCGGCGTCCCGGTGGCCGAGGGCGAAGTCGGGGAGCTCATCATCGGCGGCGTGGGGCTGGCCCGCTACCTCGATCCGCAGAAGGATGCGGAGAAGTACGCCCCCATGCCCTCGCTCGGGTGGGGGCGCGCCTACCGCTCCGGCGACCTGGTCCGGTTCGAGCACGCCGGCCTGATCTTCATGGGCCGCGCCGACGAGCAGGTCAAGCTTGGCGGCCGCCGGATCGAACTCGGTGAGATCGACGCTGCCCTGCAGTCACTGCCGGGCATTGCGGGCGCCGCTGCTGCCGTACGCACGACGGCGGCCGGCAACCAGGTCCTCGTGGGCTACCTGGCTGCCGCCGGCGGCACGGACACCGCACCGGACCTGGCCGCGCTCCGCGAGCTGCTGTCCGCCACGCTGCCCGCTCCCCTCATCCCGA
Source organism: Arthrobacter globiformis NBRC 12137 (assembly GCF_000238915.1). Classification (GTDB taxonomy): domain Bacteria; phylum Actinomycetota; class Actinomycetes; order Actinomycetales; family Micrococcaceae; genus Arthrobacter; species Arthrobacter globiformis. Next base: position 21,124 of record NZ_BAEG01000016.1, read on the forward strand.
TGCTGACCGTCGTCGACACGCTGCCCACCAAGACCAGCGGCAAAGTCGACCGGCATGCGCTGCCATGGCCCCTGCCGGGTGCCGGCGCGGCGGCCGCGGACGCCGCGCCGCTGAACGTGCCCGAGGATGCCCAGTGGATCGTTGACCGGTGGCAGGCAGTCCTTGGCAGCAGCGTCGCCGGCCTCGACGCGGACTTCTTTGCCCACGGCGGCGGGTCGCTGGCCGCGGCGCAGCTCGTCTCCGCGCTCCGGGTCCGCTACCCCACCATCACCGTGGCCGATATCTACGCCACCCCGCGGATCGGCGCGCTGATAGAGGTGGCCCGCCAATCCCTGCCCGACGGCGTCTCCGCCGGCCCGGCCCCGGAACGGCCGGTCCGCCCCACGGCCCTGAAGTCGCAGGTCTTCCAGACCCTCATGGGCATACCGCTGCACATTCTGGCGGGCATGCGCTGGCTGACCTATCTGATGGCCGCCAACAACGTCCTGTTCACGTTCGCCGGGTTCACCGCCGCACCCACCGTGTCGTGGTGGTGGGTGGCAGTGTCCTGGCCGGTCTTTGTCAGCCCGCCCGGACGGATGGCCATCTCTGTTGCCGCCGCCCGCCTCCTGCTTCGCAACGTGCAGCCCGGGACCTACCCGCGCGCAGGCAAGGTGCATTTACGCCTCTGGCTGGCCGAACAGATCCAGGACCTGGCCGGCGCCGTCAGCCTCGCCAGCGCACCTTGGGTGCCGTACTACGCCAGGGCCCTCGGCGCCAGGATCGGAAGCAATATCCATTTGCACTCCCTTCCCCCGGTGACCGGCTTCCTCACCCTCGGCCGCGGCTGCAACATCGAACCCGAGGTGGATCTGTCCGGGTGGTGGATCGACGGTGACATCGTCCGGATCGGCCACGTCCACGTCGGGGCGGACGCCACTGTAGGCGCCCGCAGCACCCTGATGCCCGGGGCCAGCATCGGCGCCGGCGGCCAGGTGGAACCGGGCTCCGCCGTGCTGGGCAAAGTCAAGGCCGGCCAGTTGGTCGCCGGGTCCCCGGCAGAACGGCGGGGCAAAGCCAAGCAGGACTGGCCCGCGGGCCAGCCGGTCAGTTCCGTTCTGGGGCACCTCTGGTTCACGGCCTTCGCTGCCGCGTCCGCTGTCCTCGCCCTGATTCCCTACGCTTCGGCCGTGGCCGCAGCCCTGGTGGTCTTCCTGTTTATCAGGGGAAACGACTCGCTGCTCCATGCCCTGCCGCAGGTGCTGGCGTCGCTCCCGCTCGCAGCTTTGACCTGGTTCCTCAGCAATATGCTGCTGATCCTGGTCACCACCAGGCTCCTGGGCGTCGGCCTGAAGGAGGGTTACTACCGGGTCCGCAGCCGCGTCGGCTGGCAGGTCTGGGCCACCGAGCGGGTGCTGGACATGGCACGGGACCTCCTGTTCCCGATATACGCCAGCCTGTTCACGCCGGTCTGGCTGAGGCTGCTGGGGGCGAAGGTCGGAAAGAATGTTGAGGCCTCCACCGTCCTGCTGCTGCCGCGCATGACCACGGTCGGCGAGGGCGCGTTCCTCGCCGACGACACCATGGTGGCTTCGTACGAGCTCGGCGGCGGATGGATGCACATCGCACCGGCGAAAATCGGAAAGCGCTCCTTCCTTGGCAACTCCGGGATGACCGCCGCCGGGCGCAGCGTGCCAAAGAACTCCCTGGTCGCAGTCCTCTCGGCGACGCCAGGCAAGGCCAAGTCCGGCACGTCCTGGCTGGGCAGCCCTCCGGTCAGGCTGCGGCGTACGGCGGTGGCCTCCGACAGCACCCGCACTTTCCGGCCCCCGGCCAGGCTCAAGGTGGCCAGGAGCCTCTGGGAACTGTGCCGGTTCGTGCCGGTGGCCCTGACGGTGGGCCTGGCCCTTGGCGTGCTGCTCGTCTTCGACTGGCTCGCCAGCGCCCTCGGCTACGGTGCGGCAGCGGCCCTCGGAGGCGTGGTCCTGCTGCTGGCGGGCGGGGTGGCGGCAGGCTTCTCCGTCGCGGCCAAGTGGTTGCTCGTGGGCAGGATCAGGACGGGCGAACACCCCTTGTGGAGCTCCTTCATCTGGCGCAACGAGGTGGTGGACACCTTCATCGAAATGGTGAGTGCCCCGTGGTTCGCCCGGTCCGCCAGCGGCACCCCGGCCCTCGTCTGGTGGCTGCGTGCCCTTGGTGCCAAAATCGGCCGGGGAACATGGTGTGAAAGTTATTGGCTTCCCGAGGCAGACCTCGTGACCCTCGGCGCCAGCTCCACGGTCAACCGCGGCTGCGTCGTCCAGACCCACCTCTTCCACGACCGCATCATGAGCATCGACACTGTTAGTCTCGGAGACGGGGCGACGATGGGCCCGCACGGCGTGATTCTGCCGCAGGCGAGGATTGGCAAGGGCGGGACCGTTGGCCCGGCGTCCCTGGTGATGCGCGGCGAGACCGTTCCGGCCGGGACGTACTGGATGGGCAATCCGGTCAGCCCGTGGACCGGGCCCGCCGTTCCCGCACCCCGCCTGAAATAAGCGCCGCCTGACTTGAACACCGCATGGCATGAAATACCGCCGGGAGCGGCCCCACCACAGTTAAGGAAGTCACACGCAGAATGAGCTCCGGAGAATTGCCCGGCCCGGCCGCTGTCCTCTCCGCCGGCGCCAAGGCCACCGGCGACCCCTACGTCCCGGGACACGGAACGGATGCCTACCGGGTCCTGCACTATGACCTGGAGCTGGACTACAGGCTCGCCAGCAACCGGCTGACCGGCCGTGCCGTACTGGCCGCGGTGGCGGCACGCCGCACGTCCGCCGTCGTACTCGATATGACCGGCCTCCGTGCCCTGAAAATCCACCTGAACGGGGTCCGCGTACGGAAGTTCACGCAGCGGGCGGAACAGCTCGTAGTGCACTGCGAACAACCCCTCGAGGCGGGCTCCGAATTCAGCCTGGAGATCCGCTACGACGGCAATCCGCAGCCGCGGCGGGGGCTGTGGGGTGAGGTGGGCTGGGAGGAGCTCGCCGACGGCGTTCTGGTGGCCGGCCAGCCCAACGGGGCGCCATCCTGGTTCCCCTGCAACGACCACCCGCGGAACAAGGCCAGCTACCGCATCACCGTTACCACTGACGCCGGCTACCGCGCCGTGTGCAACGGGCTCCTCGTGGGGCAGGCCGTGAGGTCAAGCCGCCAGACCTGGGTCTATGAGCAGCGTGAGCCGATGGCGACGTATCTGGCGACCATCCAGATCGGCCGGTATGGGCTGGTGAGCCTGCCGGACTCGGCCGGCGTGCCCCAGTTCGTTGCGGCTCCGGCGCATCTGGTGGCCCGGGCGGAGACGGCGCTGGCCCGGCAGGAAACCATGATGAGCACCTTTGTGAGCCGCTTCGGCCCGTATCCCTTCCCGGAATACACGGTGGTGGTCACCGCCGATGCGCTGGAAATTCCGCTCGAGGCCCAGTCGCTGTCCATTCTGGGCCGCAACCACCTCGATACGGGGTGGGAATCACAGCGCCTGATCGCCCACGAACTGGCCCACCAGTGGTTCGGGAACTCGCTGACGCTGGGTATGTGGAGCGACATCTGGCTGCACGAGGGGTTCGCCTGTTATGCGGAGTGGATCTGGTCCGAGGAGGCCGGCGTGATGCCCACCCACGCGCGGGCCCTGGCTGCCTGGCAGCGGCTAGATGCTGGCGCTCAGGACCTTCTGGTGGGTGATCCCGGACCCGAGCTGATGTTCGACGACCGGGTCTACAAACGCGGAGCACTTGCCCTGCACGCGCTGCGCCGCCGCTGCGGCGACCTGGCCTTTTTCGCGCTGCTGCAGGAGTGGACCAGCACCCATGCCCACAGTTCCGTGTCGACGCCCGATTTTATCCTCACCGCGGACCGTGTCACGGGACTGGACTCGGAATCGGTGCTACACCCCTGGCTCTACGAAGAAGCCCTGCCAGCGCTGCCGTGAATTGTCTGCGGAATTCTGTTTTCCGGCATAAAGAAAGACCACGCCACATGGCGTGGTCTTTCTTTATGGCCGGCTAGCGCTGGACGGCGCCAAACCGCTCGGCCGCGGTGGCGACGGCGCGCTCCCGCGCCTCCGACGCCTCGTCGGCCGTCAGTGTCCGGTCGGTTGCGCGGAACCGCAGGCCGAAGGCGAGGGACTTCTTGCCTTCCTCGATCCCCTTCCCTGCGTAGACGTCGAAAAGGGCGACGTCCTCGAGCAGTTGACCGGCGCCTTCACGCAGCGCTGCCAGCACGTCGTCGGCGGGGACGTCCTGCGGCACCACGAGGGCCACGTCCTGCGTGGCTACCGGGAAGGTGGAGATGTGGCGGGCCACCACGACGTCGGCCGCCGCCTCGAAGAGGGCATCCGCATTAAGTTCCAGCGCGGCAGAGCGCGCCGGCATGTCGTGCGCAGCCAGCAGCTTCGGGTGCAGCTCGCCGGCGTATCCCACGACCTCGCCGGAGCGCAGCGACAGCTGCGCGGCACGGCCCGGATGGAAGGCCTGGTGCCGGCCCTGGGTGACCACCAGCTCCACACCAAGGACGTCACCGGCCAGGCGGGCGATGTCCAGGGCGTCTGCCCAGTCCCACAGCCGCGGGGCGTGGCCGGCGGCGGCGGGTGAATCATGACCGGTCAGGACGGCGGCGATGTGCAGCGGCTGGTCCGGAACGCCGTCGTACAGGGCGTCCAGCACCTCATCGCTTGGCTTGACGCCCAGCGGAGGAATGGACGGAGTGCCCAGGGTGTCACCGGGCAGGAACACCATGCCGGCTTCGAATACGGCGAGATCGCGGAAACCGCGGGAGTGGTTGCGCTTGGCGATCTCCAGCAGGCCCGGCAGCACCGAAGTGCGCAGGTATCCGTGCTCTTCGCTGATCGGGTTGGCAAGCTTGACTGCAGTCCGGGGTGCACCCTCCTCGGCCACGCCGAACGTGTCGTTGGCAGCCTTCGACACGAAGGGGTAGGCCAGGACCTCGGTCAGGCCGGCGTCTGCCAGAGCCTGGACCAGGCGGCGGCGCTGCTGCTGCACGCGGGTCAGGCCGCGGCCGGGGGGCGCCACCGGCAGGGTCGCGGGGATCTGGTCGTAGCCCACCAGGCGGGCGACCTCCTCGGAGAGGTCCTCCTTGGTTTCCAGGTCGTTCCGCCAGCTCGGCGCAGTGACGGTCCAGCCGGCGCCGGTCTTTTCGAGGACGGCGCCGAGGTCCTCGAGGGAGGTGACGATCTGATCTTCGGTGAAGTCGATACCGATCCGGGCGGCGGGGAATTCCGCGGGCAGCACGATGGTCACCGGATCCGGCGCGGTTCCGACGTCGGTGCCGGCCTCATCGGCGGTTCCGCCGGCCAGTTCCACGAGAAGATCGACGGCACGCTGGGCCGCGATGTTGGCGACCTGCCAGTCCACGCCGCGCTCAAAACGCTTGGAGGCTTCGGACGGGAGCTTGTGGCGCCGCCGCGAGCGGGCAATGGAAACTTCCTCGAAGTGGGCTGCCTCGATCAGGACCGCCGTGGTGGCGTCGGAGACCTCGGTGGACGCGCCGCCCATGACACCGGCGACGCCGATGGCACCGGAGGCGTCGGTGATCAGCAGGTCCTCGGGGTCAAGCGAGCGCTCCTTGCCGTCGAGGGTTGTCAGCTTCTCCCCCGCCACGGCCCGGCGCACCACGATGTCGCCGGACAGCTTGTCCTGGTCGTAAAAGTGCAGCGGCTGGCCGAGTTCGAGCATCACGTAGTTCGAGATGTCCACCGGCAGGGAGATGGACCGGATGCCGGCCAGCCTCAGTCGGGAACTCATCCACGGCGGCGTCGGCCTGGTGGCGTCCACCCCGCGGACGGTGCGCGCCACAAAGCGGTCGCAGCCGGGCTTGCCGTAGATCGGCGCGTCGTCGTTGATCTTGACGCCGTAACCGCCGGAGAGGACAGCCGGCGCGTTGACCTTCGACGCCGGATCGGTGAATTCCGTGCCGGTGGCGTGGGCGTATTCGCGTGCCACGCCGCGGATCGAGAACGCATAGCCGCGGTCCGGGGTCACGTTGATTTCGGCGGCCTGGTCGTAGAGGCCCAGCAGTTCCATGGCGTCGGTCCCGATCTCCGGGTCCAGGCCGATCCGGGACAGCACCAGAATGCCGTCGTGGTCCTCGCCGATACCCAGCTCGCGGACGGAGGCGATCATGCCCGCAGACATGTGCCCGTAGGTCTTCCGTGCCGAGATGTGGAAGTCGCCGGGCAGCACGGCGCCGGGCAGGGTGACCACAACTTTGTCGCCCTCCACAAAGTTGTGGGCGCCGCAGACGATGCCCTGAACGCCGGAGGGATCGATGCCCTTGCCGGTGAGGGTCTGCTCCTGCCCCTCGGGGACGACGCGGACCTGGCACCAGTTGATGGTCTTGCCGTTCGACTGCGGTTCCTTGACCAGGCTCAGGACCTGGCCCACCACGACGGGTCCGCGCAGGGCGTCCGTGGGGCGGTGGACCGCTTCCTCTTCAAAGCCGACCTTGACGAGGTCCGCCATGACGTCTTCGGCCGTGGCTCCGGCCGGTATCTGCGCGAACTCACGCAGCCAGGAAAGTGGGATACGCACTGTTAGATCTCCATCCCGAAGTGCTCGCTGAAACGTACATCGCCTTCGATCATGTCGCGCATGTCGCCGACCTCGTTGCGGAACATCAGCGTCCGCTCGATGCCCATGCCGAAGGCAAAGCCTGAATAGACGTCGGGATCGATGCCCGCGGCCCGCAGGACGTTGGGGTTGACCATGCCGCAGCCGCCCCATTCGATCCAGCGTGGCCCGCCCTTGGCGCCGGGGTGGAAGATGTCCAGCTCGGCTGACGGCTCGGTGAACGGGAAGTAGTTGGGGCGCAGCCGGATCTGGGCTTCGTCGCCGAACATCTGGCGGGCGAAGTGCTCCAGGGTTCCGCGGAGATCAGCCATGCTGAGCTTCTTGTCGATGGCCAGGCCCTCGAACTGGTGGAACACGGGGGTGTGGGTGGCATCGAGCTCATCGGTGCGGAACACTTTGCCCGGGCACAGCACGTAGATGGGCAGCTCCCGCTCCAGCATGGACCGGACCTGCACCGGGGACGTGTGGGTGCGCATCAGCAGGTGGGCTTCGGGCGGCTCCACGAAGAACGTGTCCTGCATTTCGCGGGCCGGGTGGTCCGGCTTGAAGTTCAGCGCGTCGAAGTTGAACCACTCGGATTCCACCTCGGGGCCTTCGGCAATTTCCCAGCCCATGCCCACGAAGATGTCCGCAACGCGGTCCTGCAGCGTGGACAGCGGATGGCGGGCTCCGGCCCGGCGGCGGCGCGGGGCTGCCGTGACGTCAACGGTCTCCTCAACCAGGATCCGGGCGTCGTTCTCCGCTTCGAGTTCGGCGGTGCGGTCCGCGAGCGCCTTGTTAACACGTCCGCGCGATGAGCCCATGAGCTTGCCGGCGGCGGCCTTCTGCTCCTTGGGCAGGCCTCCGATCCCACGGTTGGCGAGGCTGAGCGGCGACTTCTCACCGGTGTGGGCCAGGCGGACTGCCTTGAGTTCATCGAGCGTGGACGCGCCGGCGATGGCGGCGACGGCCTGCTCCACGGCGGCGTTGATGGCGGTTTCATCCAGAGGGTTCGGGACGGCGGCGCCCGGCAAAGTTTCAGTCATCTACTGTTCTTAGCTACGAGTCGGGTGATGCCAGCCGCCGGTGCAGCCGCGCCGGTTTCCCCGGCAGCGCGTCCGTCGCTGGCACGTCATTGCATGAAGTCATCCAAGGACGTCATCCAAAGACGCCATCCAAAGACAAGGGCAGGCTCGCCGGCGGGTGGCCGGCAGGCACTGTTCCCAGTCTAATTGACGGCGCCGGGCGAATTGACAGCGGGCCTGGCGCCTAGGTCAAAGGGCTGTCATCTGCCGGGCCTGCGCCCGTCAGGCAGCGCCGGGCCGTTGCCTGTCCTGCGCCCGTCGTGCGCCTGTCCTGCTCGGCCGCCCGCGGCTAGCATGGCCTCATGACGAGAGGCCGCAGAACGAGAGGCCCCCTGACGCAAAGACAGCGCCTCAGGCAACTAGCAAACGTGCTGAACGCTTCCACCCCCTTGGGGCTCGTGCTTGCCGGGCTGGCCGGCACCAGGACGTTCCAGGGTCCCCGCGGCCTTATTGTCGCCACCGGTTACCGCTGGCGGCTGCCGGTGGCTGGTGCCTTCACCGTGGGGAACGTGGTCATCTTCCGTGCAGACGCCGACACGGCTTTGACGGGCCGTGTGCTCCTGGACCACGAGGAGCGGCACAGCACCCAGTACGCGTGGTGCCTGGGGCTACCCTTCCTGCTGTTCTATTTCGCGGCCGCTGCCTGGTCGGCAGTGCGCTACGGCGATTCGGCGTCGGGAAATCCCTTCGAGCGGCATGCCGGCCTCGAGGCTGGCGGCTATGTGGACCGGAGGCGCAGGCATGAGTGACCCCGCCGGCCACGCGGCAGCCCGGACCGTCACCGTCACAGGATTCGGAACCGCCGAGGCCGCACCGGACCTGCTGACGCTCTCCGTTGGCGTGGAATGCCGGCGCGACAGCGCCGGGGATGCCTATGCCGCCGCCGGCGAGGCGTCCGCTGCCGTAACGGGCGCACTGCGCAGCCGGGGAGTGCCGGGCCGGGATATCAGGACGTCCGGGCTTAACGTCCGGGCCGACGTTGTCTGGCAGGAGGGCCGCGGCCAGCAGGTCACGGGCTATGTGGCATCCAGCATGCTCAGCGTCCGGCTCCGGGATCTCGCTGCCGGCCCGGGCGTCATCGCGGCGGCAGTGGAGGCAGGCGGCAACGACGTGCGACTGGATGGCGTTCAGCTCGGCTTTGCCGACGCCGGAGCCGTGATGGCGCTGGCCCGCGAGGCCGCCTGGGCTGACGCACGGGCCGCTGCCGCACAGCTCGCCGGGCTTGCCGCAGCCGAACTGGGTGAGGTGGTCTCTGTGCGGCAGCACCCCGTGCCGTCGTCGCCCGTTCCGGTGGGCGGGATGCAGCGGGCCTTCGCCGCCGACACCATGGCGGTGGAATCCGGGGAATCCGGCGTCAGCACCAGTGTCACAGTTGAGTGGGGGCTGTTGAGTGGACGCTGAATGGGGGCTGGGCTCCCGCAGCCGCTGACCCGCACCCCACCGGATGAGGGCGGAAAGGCTCGCCGCCTAGTGGATACTGCCAGCGGCGAGCGCGACGTCCAGCAGGGCTGCCTTGACCGGCAGCGAGGTGAAATAGGCCCGCCCGGCACCACCTCCCGGTCCACAGGCTGGTTTCCTGCGTTGTCCGGGATGGGCGCATCATCGCAGTTGCTGGCAACCCTTTCCACGGCCACCCGTCCGCGGCCTCCGGCCTGCCCGATGCACACCACGAGTTCCGGACTGCGTGAAACGCCGACGGCGTACCTTGACTTAAGTTCGAACATACCTTCGAATGGAGGGCATGAGATGGGACGCACAGGCACTAAAACCGGCACCGGAAGAGATGCCCGGGACTGCACCGCTGCTGCCCCTGGCCGGCCTCGTGCGGTCCGTGTCCACGCCCGAGTTCGCCGGCGTCACCTTTCATGAGGTCACCGCCAAATCGGTGCTCAACAAGGTGCCCGCCGGCTCCCGGATGCCGTTCGAGTGGACCGTGAACCCCTACCGGGGCTGCAGCCACGCCTGCGTCTACTGCTTCGCCCGCAAGAGCCATACCTATCTGGACTTCGACGCCGGGCTGGATTTCGACAGCCAGGTGGTGGTCAAGATCAACGCAGCCGAGGTGCTCCGCAAGGAGCTGGCCAAGCCCGCATGGAACCGGCAGCACGTGGCACTGGGCACCAACACGGACCCCTACCAGCGGGCGGAGGGCCGGTACCGGCTGATGCCCGGCATTATCGGTGCGCTGGCCGATTCGGGGACTCCGCTTTCCATCCTGACGAAGGGAACGTTGCTGGCGCGTGACATCCCGCTCCTGAAGCAGGCTGCGGCACAGGTGCCGGTGGGCATCGGGATCTCGCTTGCCATGACGGATGAGCAGCTTTCCGAGGCCATCGAACCCGGCACTCCCGGACCGCGGGCGCGGCTCAAACTCGTTTCCAGGCTCCGCGAGGCCGGGCTGCCCTGCGGGGTGATGGCCATGCCCATCCTGCCGTGGCTCTCGGACAGCGACGAGGCACTGGACTCCCTGTTCGCCTCGCTGGCCGCCGCGGGTGCAACCGGTGTCACGGCCGGAGCGCTTTATTTGAAGCCCGGCACCCGGGAATGGTTCATGCAGTGGATCGCCGCCCGGCATCCGGAACTCGTGGGCCGCTACCGCAGCCTGTACGGCACGGGCTCGTATGCGTCCAAGGAATATCGCACCTGGCTGGCGGGAAGGGTCCGCTTTTTCAAGGCCCGGCATGGCTTTTCCGGCTCCCACGGATTCAGCCACCGGGACGTCGACGATCGCCAGGCCGACGATCCCCGCGGCGAGGAAGCCGCCTACCCTGAGGGAAGCATTCCGCAGGATCGGACAGGGCACGACAGGACGGGGCAACAGGGGACGGGGCATCATCACCACAGTTCAGGCCGGGCGTCCCAGCCCACGCTGTTCTGAGCCCGCCTTAGCTCTGGGCCGGTCTTAGCTGGCCGGGATTACCAGGCTCTTGCCCGCGCCGCTTTGCGCCACCGCGGGAAAGCCGTGAAGGGTGGTGTTAGCTTCCGGGGACCGAGCCCGCACGGGCCGCCGCGGCGACGTTGGCGAGCAGCGCCTGGACAATCGGGAGGTCGGCCGGAATCCAGGGCAGGCTGAGAGCTTCCTCACCTTCGCGGATGCTGACCCAGCGAAGTTCATCGTGGTCCTCAAGCGGCCGGGGGTGGCCATCGGCCACTTCCGCGAACCACACCCGCATCACGGCTTTCTCGTTCAGGGGCCAGCCGGCCGGTCCTGGCGCTTCCAGCTCCTTCCCAAGCACGACGCCGATGCCGAGTTCTTCACGGAGCTCCCGGTGCAGGGCACTTTCGGGAGCCTCCCCCCGTTCCACCTTGCCGCCCGGAAATTCCCACATGCCGGCAAACTGCGGAGGCGCCGTCCGGCGCGCCACGAGAAGCCGGGCGGGAGCGGAGAGCGAGTCGAGCACGGCACCGCCGACGACGTTGATCAGTTCAGTCACCGGTCCAGTCTATGAGGGCCCGGGTTCATGGGGGCACCTGTCTATAAGGCCGTCCTCCCGCGGACGGGAATATCCAACCCGCCGCGAAGCTTGTTAAAATCAGACATATCAGTGGCAACGAGGCCTACTCCATATCTCCCTTCGAAAAGCAGGCACATGACTTCCACTGTCCAGGCTCCCCGCACGCCCAAGGCCGCTACGCGCATCGGTCCCGCCATCCTGGCCCTGGCCATGGGTGGTTTCGGCATCGGGGTCACCGAGTTCGCCATGATGGGGCTGCTCAAAGAGGTCGAACTCGGACTCGGGATCAGCACCCCAGAGGCCGGCCACCTCATTTCGGCCTACGCCCTGGGCGTCGTGGTGGGAGCGCCTGTACTTGCCGCCGTCGGGGCGAAACTGCCGCGCAAGTTCCTTGCGCGGGGCCTCATGCTGTTCTTCAGCGTGGCCAACCTGTCTTCGTTCATCGCTCCCGATTACGCGAGCATGCTGGTCTCCCGCTTCGCCGCCGGACTGCCGCACGGGGCGTTCTTCGGCGTGGCCGCCGTGATTGCCGCTTCGCTGGTGGCGCCGACAAAACGGGGCTGGGCCATCTCCATGGTCATGGCGGGGCTCACCGTTGCCAATGTGGTCGGTGTTCCCTTCGCCACCTGGCTCGGACAGGCCTTTGGCTGGCGGCTGCTCTTTGTCCTGGTGGGAGTCCTGGGACTGGTGACCCTGGCGCTCATCTGGAGATTCGTTCCGTTCCAGCAGGCGCATGCGGACGCCAGCATCCGCAGGGAGCTGGGCGCGCTGAAACGGGCGCAGGTCTGGCTGGCCATCCTCATTGGCATCGTCGGATTTGGCGGGTTCTTCGCCACGTACACCTACATCTCCCACACCATGACCTCCGTGGCCGGCGTCCCTGCCGCCCTGCTGCCGTTCGTGGTGGCCTTGTACGGCCTGGGGATGGTGGCCGGCAATATCGTCGGTGGCCGGATCGCGGACAAGTCCGTGATGGGGACCATCTACCGCGTCCTGCCGGGAATCGCCGTCGCGCTGGTGGTGTACGCCGTGGCCGTGCACTGGCCGTGGTCAGCCTTCGTCATGGTGTTCGTGGTGGGCGGCGCCGGGTCCATGCTCGTCCCGGCCCTGCAGACCCGGCTGCTGGACGCGTCTCCTGATGCGCCGTCCCTGGCGTCCTCACTCAACCACGCGGCGCTGAACGTCGCCAACGCCCTGGGCGCGTTCCTCGGCGGTGTGGTGATCGCCTGGGGCTGGGGCTATGTTGCGCCCGCGCTGGTGGGTGCTGTCCTGGCCATTCTCGGGCTGATGGTGGCCCTGCTCAGCGGCCTGCTGGAACGCAAGAAGCCGCTGGCCCCGTAACAGGTGTCACGGAGCCAGCGGCTCTGTCTTCGGCTAAGCAGCTAGGCGCCTGAGTCGCCCGCCAGGGCGGGCCCGCTGGCCACCTGGGCACGGCGGATGTCGGGCTCCAAGTAGATGACCCGCGCGATGGGAACTGCCGAGCGGATCCGGGCTTCGGCGTCGTCGATGGCCTTGGCAATGTCCAGTCCGGAATCTCCCGCCTCCACGCTGATCTTGGCGGCCACGAGCAGCTCCTCCGGGCCCAGATGCAGGGTCTTCAGGTGGATGATGGCGGTGCCGTCCGCTTCGATGGCATTCCGGATGCGCCCGACGTCGTCCTTGGTTGCCGACTCCCCCAGCAGCAGGGACTTGGTCTCCATTGCCAAAATCACGGCAATGGCCACCAGCAGCAGGCCGATCATTCCGGTGCCGATTGCGTCCCAGATGCCGTCGCCGGTCAGCAGGGTCAGCCCCACGCCGAACAGCGCGAAGACCAGGCCGAGCAGGGCACCGAAGTCCTCGAGCAGGATCACCGGAAGCTCGGGCTGCTTGGCGGTCCGCACAAAGCTGATCCAGCCCTGGTTGCCGCGGACGTGGTTGGCTTCAATGATGGCCGTCCGGAACGAGAAGGCCTCGGCGATGATGGCACCCACCAGCACGGCCAGGGGCACCCACCAGAAGTCACCTTCGATCGCGTGCGGGTGCTGGATCTTTTCCCATGCCTCATACAGGGCAAACAGGCCGCCGACGCTGAAGAGCACGATGGAAACGATGAACGCATAAATGTAGCGCTCGCGTCCGTAGCCGAAGGGGTGTTCCGGGCTGGCCGCCCGTTGGGCGCGCTTGCCACCCACCAGCAGCAGGACCTGGTTGCCCGAGTCGGCGACAGAGTGGATGGCCTCAGCCAGCATAGATGAGGAGCGTGTCAGCAGGAACGCGACGAACTTCAGGACGGCGATGGTCAGGTTGGCGGCTAGCGCCGCGACAATCGCCTTGGTACCGCCGTTTGCAGCCAAGGAAGGCTCACCTCTTTACGTGGAAATTTCAACGGATGGGACAGGGCGGCATGGAACCGCCGTCTGGTAAATACCGTACCCGTCCGGCCCGGAAGAGACACCGCACACCGCCACCGGGCGCCGCAAAAAAGCCAAAACTAAGCCTGCTGACAAAGAAACGTGCACTGTGTTAGCTTGAAGCCATATCGGGACTGATAAGAATCGATCCCGACGAATATGAAGGAGCAGACAATGGGTTTTCTTGCTTGGATTATTCTCGGCCTGATCGTAGGCGCAATTGTTAAAGCCGTCATGCCCGGCAGGGTCGGCGGCGGCTGGGTCACCAGCTTGGTTCTGGGCGTCGTTGGCGCCATCGTCGGCGGCTGGATCGGCAGCCTTCTCTTCGGCAAGGGTGACCTGGCGTTCTTCGACCTCGGCACCTGGATCCTCGCCATCATCGGCGGCCTCGTAGTCGCAGGCATCTACGGTGCGATCACCGGCCGCAGCCACAGCACCCGGGCACCGTAACAGTCCGGATCACAGGTACTGGTCCTCAGCAGGCCCAGTCCATTTCAGACAAACAGGCAGGAGCGGGGGCCCACCACACGGTGGGCCCCCGCTCCTCTGTGTTGCTACCGGCTTTGTGCTGCTACCGGGGCTGCTGTGACCTCGCGCTCGCGTAGAGGCAGACCGTGGCGGCCGTGCCAAGGTTGAGGCTCTCGGCGGCGCCATAGACGGGCACAGCCACCCGATGGTCGGCAAGGGCAAGCTCGTCCTCGGACAGCCCCTGGGCTTCGTTGCCGAAAAGCCAGGCCGTGGGGTTCTCCAGTGCGTAGTCCGAGCCGGCGGTCGATGCGCCAAGCCGGCGTGCGGCGTTCTCGTCCTGCAGGCGGTCAAGGTTCAGCTGCCCGTAGCCGTCGGCCGCAAGCACACCGATCCCCCGGTCCTTGCACAGCGACACCAGCTCATTGACGTCGGCGCCCAGGACGACAGGCAGATGGAAAAGGGAGCCGGCGGTTGAGCGGACCGCCTTGGGATTGTAGATGTCCACGCTGGAACCGGTCAGGACCACGGCGTCGGCACCGGCTGCGTCTGCGGCCCGAAGCACCGTCCCGGCGTTGCCGGGATCGCGGACCTGGCAGAGCACGGCAATCAGCCGCGGACCGGCGTCGAGCACATCTGCCAGGGCGACATCCACAAAATCGCACACCGCAACAATCCCCTGCGGGGTGACAGTGTCCGCCATGGCGGCCAGCACGTCGTCCGTGGCGAGCCGGGCGCTGGTTCCCACGGCCAGTTCCTCGAACTCGGGGTACCGGTCCAGACAGGCCTCGCTGGCATACACCTCGCGGACTATGCCCGGCTGTCCGGCAGCGATCCGCTTGCCATGCAGCACCAGGGCCTCACGTACCGCCTGCGGGCCTTCGGCAAGGAACTGCCGGCGCTTTAAACGGACCGGGCGCCCTGCAAGCTTTGCCACATCCCTGACCCGATCTGCTCGGGGATTGGAGAGTGGAAAGTCTTGCGGGCGCCCGGTTTCGTTCATATAAGAAACCTTAGTGGCTGTTGCCACCGGTCCTTGAACTGGGAGTTGCCTGCTTACTCAGCAGCTGCAGCAGCCGGCTTCTTCGCAGCGCGTGCGCGGGTAGCCTTGGCCTTCGGTGCAGCCTCAGCCTTGGCGGCCGGAGCGGAGGTGTCTGCAGGCAGGGAGTCCTTGGCAACCTGGACCAGCGCAGCGAAAGCGTTGGCGTCGGAAACGGCGAGCTCGGCCAGCATGCGGCGGTCAACCTCGACCTCAGCGGCCTTCAGGCCCTGGATCAGGCGGTTGTAGGTCAGGCCGTTGGCGCGGGATGCAGCGTTGATGCGCTGGATCCACAGGCGGCGGAAGTCGCCCTTCTTCTTCTTACGGTCACCGTAGCTGTACACAAACGAGTGCAGCAGCTGCTCTTTGGCCTTGCGGTACAGGCGTGAGCGCTGCCCACGGTAACCTTTGGCGCGTTCGAGGATAACCCGGCGCTTCTTGTGGGCGTTTACCGCCCGCTTCACACGTGCCACGTGCGTACTCCTTCAAAAATCTGATCCCAAGCATCTACTGCCGGTGACCCGGCCGGCCTGAGAAGGCTTATTGGTAGTTGACTGGTGCCAGGTGGCAGTCAGTCAGAGTGCTTGGAAATTAGATGCCGAGCATCTTCCGGATGACCTTGGCGTCGCCCTTGAAGACGATCTTGTCGCCGGCAAGGCGGCGGGTCAGGCGGCTGGACTTGTGCTCCAGGTAGTGGCGGCGGTTGGCCTGCTGGCGGCGCAGCTTGCCGGTGCCGGTCAGCTTGAAGCGCTTCTTAGCACCACTGTGGGTTTTCATCTTCGGCATGGGAACCGATCTCCTAACGTTTCCGCAGACCATGTCTGCAGTCTTTCGCGCAGCCGCCCCTGGGGACGGCGTGCTGGTTGCTGGCTGCCTGAAGGGGATGCCTTCCGCAGTTTCGAACTAGTTGGTCTTCTTGCCCGCCGGCTTCGGTGTGGGCCGAGGTGCCGCGGGACGTGCCACCGGCTTCGGCGCAGCGGGCCTGGCCACCGGCTTGGGCGGGGAAGGAACAGCCGCAGGCTTCGGCGCTGCCGGGGCAGGCGCTTCGGCCTCTGCCGCCTTGGGAGCAGGCGCAGCGGCCTTCGGCGCAGCAGGCGCAGCCTTCGGCGCTTCGGCCCGGGGTGCCTCGCGCTTGGGCTCGGCCACCTTGGCAGCCTTGGGTGCTTCAGCAGCAGGAGCTTCGGCAGCCTTGGGAGCTTCAGCGGCAGGTGCTCCAGCAGCCTTGGGAGCTTCGGCAGCAGGTGCTTCAGCTGCTGGAGCTGCTTCCACGGCTGCTTCCGGAGCGGCCGCTGCCTCCGCAGAAACCTGGAAGCCTTCCGGCAGAAGGTCGGCAAGCGACTGCGTCAGCGGTGCCTGATCGTCACCTGAGGTGTCGACACGGCCGGCTGCCTTGGCTTCGTTCTGGGCCTTGGCCTCGGCGCGCTGCGTAGCACGGCGGGCTTCGGCCTTGGCCTCGGCCTTGTTCTTCAGCGGACCGATAACCATGACCATGTTGCGGCCGTCGATGCGCGGGCTTGACTCCACGACACCAACTTCAGCCACGTCCTCAGCGAAACGCTGAAGGAGGCGCAGGCCCATTTCGGGACGCTGCTGCTCACGGCCGCGGAACTGGATCATGGCCTTGACCTTGTCCCCGGCTCCCAAGAACCGCAGGGCGTGGCCGCGCTTGGTCTCGTAGTCGTGGGTGTCGATCTTCAGGCGGAACCGGATTTCCTTCAGAACCGTGTTGGTCTGGTTCTTCCGGGCCTCACGGGCCTTGACTGCGGCTTCGTACTTGTACTTGCCGAAGTCCATCAGCTTGCACACCGGAGGCTTGGCCTGCGGTGCAACTTCAACGAGATCCAGGTCGGACTCGGCAGCCAGACGCAGGGCATCCTCGATACGGACGATCCCTACCTGTTCGCCGGCAGGGCCGACCAGCCGCACCTCAGGGACGCGGATACGCTCATTGATTCTTGGCTCGCTAATGTTAAAGCTCCTGTGTTTGTAATGGGTGTTCCACCGGCAAAATAGAGAAGGCCCCCAATTGCCGGAGCAATCGAAGGCCTCGAAGATCGGATGTGCTCCCCCGCAGGGACTGCACGCACTTCACCCGGCACATGCCCGGTGAACCGCCCGACCGTTACCCGGCAACCTTGCTGCCCTGAACCTTCCAGGGAAAACGGCTGACGCGGGTGGGAGAGAACTCCGCTTGCAAACTGAGTATCAATTCTACAGAAAGATACCCGCTTACCGCACATTCGCGGCAGTGGGTCTCATACACGGCAAAATAACGACATCCAGTCGGTCTGTGACAAGCTTACCAGTATGAGCACTCCAGACAGCAATTCACACGTCTACCAGGCGCCCGGTGCCGGGGATGACGTCACGCAGCAGATCCGCGACATCTCCGAAGTTCCGGCGATCGAGGTCATCACCACAGCGGCCGTGCACCTTATGAGTGCCTCCGCCGTGAAGCTTGGCCTGGCCGCTGAGGAGAACGCCGCCGAGCTGAAGGACCTGGACGAGGCCCGCAAGCTCATCACCGCCCTCGCCGGCCTGGTGACGGCAGCCGCCCCGGAGATCGGCTCGCAGCATGCCGGTCCGTTGCGCGACGGACTGCGCTCCCTCCAGCTCGCCTTCCGCGAAGAGTCCATCATTCCGGATCCCCCGGGCAAGGGTCCCGGTGAGAAATTCACCGGTGCAGTGAACTAACGATTGAACTTCGACGGCGGCGGGCCGGCTCTTCAGGGCCGGCCCGCCGCCGTTTTGGCTGCCTGGGGGCATGTCCCGCGGGAGCCCTTCCGACCGAACAGCCCAACGAACGCCGGTACCGTCAGGATGTGGCGGCGCGGCGGCGCCGCTGCTGCAGGACAAGCCCGACGACGCAAAGCAGCACCCCTGCCACCCCGACGGACACGAAGCCTCCCGCCGCGCCAATGCTGTCGATGAAAACTCCGGCCAGCGGAGCCCCCAGCGCAACACCCGCGGTCAGGGCGGACCCGTACCAGCCCATGGCCTCTCCCCGCCTGGCCTCGTCGACCAGTTCGGCCACCTTCTCGGAAGCGGCCGAAAGGACCGGAGCACAGAGGAGCCCCGGAAGCAGCGACAGCAGGCTGAGGGTCAGTGTGTCGGTGGCAAAGCCCATCGGAATGGTCAGGGCAGCCATTCCCAGCAGCAGGAGTACCGGTGAAACAGGCCGGTGCATGGCCCCGTAAACAAGACCGCCGGCCACCGAGGCCGCGCACCAGAAGAGGAACACAACGCCGATCTCGCCCTGGCGGCCGCCGGTCTCCAGGGCAGCCACGATTCCCACATCGGTGCCGCTGAGCACCATGCCGGCGCCGGCTGCGACTGCGAAGACCGCGGCCACCGCTGCGGTGAACCAGCCGAAGCTGTGTGCCACCCGGCCCTTCAGGGCTGCCCGCCGCCTGTTGCCCGCAGCCGCGGGACCGAGCTCAGCCGCAGCCTCCTGCAGGTGTGCGGGGGCGGCGGCCACAACGGCTACCTCCGCGGCTTCCTGCTCGTCCGCCTCACAGGATTCGTTGCGGACAGCACTGCGGGTGGGCGGGTTGAACCACATCAGGAATAGTCCGGCCAGGGACGTCGAGACACCGACGGCGGTCAGCCCCAGCACGGAATGGCCGCTCGTGGCCACCACAGCACCTGCTGCCGGGCCGATCATGAACACCAGCTCGGTGCTGACCGCGTCCAGCGCGAACGCGGTCCTGCGCTGGTCGCCGTCAGCCAGAACCCCCAGGGACTGCCGCACCACACTGAAAATGGGGAGGGTCAGCAGGCCGCCGACAAATACGAGGGGCAGCAGCCACTGGTAGGAGACGTGCGGCACGACGGACCAGATGACGGTTTCCGAAATCACGGAAGGTATCAGGGCCGTCCGCAGGCCCGCCGTATCCACCCGGCGGCCGCGCCAAGGTGCGCCAAACGCGATCCCGATGGTCATCACGGCCGCTGCCGTTCCCGCGGCCGCATAGCCCTCGCCGAGGGTCAGGACGATGTGCAGCGTCAGCAGGACGCCCGCCGCCGAGTGGGGAATGCGGGCAATCATGCCGACCGCCAGGAGCCTGCGGATGGGCCGAACGGCCAGCAGTTCGCGGTACAGGCTGAAATTCACAGGTGGGTCCTCAGTTCCGCCGCCGGACAGCACCGGAACGGACCCACCGGCCCTCGGCTACTGCGCGACGCGCCTTAGCTTGACTTCGATCGAATCAACGCGCTCACCAAACAATACATTCCGGCTCCACTCGGCCTGGAGGCCGGCAACGAGGGCCTGGACCGCGGCTGCATCAAGTCCGTCCTCCAGATAGAGCACCACACGCAGTTCCGGTCCGGCTCCGCCGCCATCGACGCGGCGGCCTGAGGCCGTGGTGGTGGCCACTCCCCCGCCGGGCAGGACCTCGAATCCACGGACTGCGGGTTTGCCGTCCGCTCCGGCCCGCAGCACCGCGGCCAGCTCGGCGTCCACGTAGGCCGGCACCCATTGCCGCTGCTGTGCGAGGGCCCAGACACCGGGGCGCCGGACCACGAAGGTCACTTCCGAGCCGGGGTCCACGACCAGCAGCTCGGCGCCTTCGGAGACGGCGGACAGGGCTGCCCTCGCGGCGTAAACGGCCACGGGCCGCGCCTCCGGGTGCCACGCCGCCAGGGCTGCCGCCGAGGTGAACACGGGCATGGCGAGGCGGCCGTCGGGTGCCTTGAGCGTCACCAGCGCCATGTCGGCCTGCTTGTCGGCGTGCACGCCATGCGCGCCCTCGGCTTCCTCCGCCAGCTGTGCCACCACGGGGACAAAGACACGGGCGGTGGCGAGCGAGGCAACCACCGCGGCCTCGTCGCCGTCGCCGGCAACAAGAGCAGAGACTGCGGTGAGGTAGCCGGCGTCGGCCGTGCCGTCGTCGTCCTCGAAGTTGTGGATCTTGGCGTCGTCACCGGCGAGGCTGCGTCCGGCCCAGGGCTGTCCCGCCGAATCGGTGGCGCCACCTGCCCCGGCGAGGGCGGCCTCGATGTGACCGGGCAGCCGGCGTGCCGGCGGCAGGTGCGCGCCCGGTCCGCCGCCGTCCGCGGAGTTTGGGTGGTGCTCGGTCACGGCGATACCCCTAGCGGCGGCCGGCGATGTCGAGGGCCTCGGGCAGCGTGAAGGCGCCGGCGTACAGGGCCTTGCCCACGATGGCGCCTTCGACGCCGAGCGGCACCAGGGAGCGCAGGACCTTCAAGTCATCAAGGCTGGAAATACCGCCCGACGCCACCACGGGCTTGCCGGTCTTTTCCACCATCTGCCGCAGGAGTTCAACGTTCGGTCCCTGCAGCGTGCCGTCCTTCGTCACGTCGGTAACAACGTAGCGTGCGCAGCCGGCCTCTTCGAGGCGGCCCAGCACGTCCCACAGGTCCCCGCCTTCCTTGGTCCAGCCGCGGCCGGCGAGAGTGGTTCCGCGGACGTCCAGCCCGACGGCGATCCGGTCACCGAAGCGGTCGATGGCCCGCGCGGTCCAGTCCGGGTTCTCCAAGGCGGCGGTGCCAAGGTTCACCCGGGCGACGCCCAGGTCCAGCGCCTTTTCCAGGGATTCATCGTCCCGGAGCCCGCCGGAAAGCTCGACCTTGATGTCCAGCCGGCCAACCACTTCGCGCAGCAGGTCCGCGTTTGAGCCGCGTCCGAAGGCAGCGTCCAGATCCACCAGGTGAACCCATTCCGCGCCCTGCTGCTGCCAGTTGAGCGCCGCCTCCAGCGGCGTTCCGTAGCTCGTCTCGCTGCCGGCCTCGCCCTGGACCAGGCGGACCGCCTGGCCGTTTACGACGTCGACGGCGGGAAGCAGTTCAAGTACCGGCAGCTCGTTTTGGCTGGTCATCAGGGGTCCTCAGTTCTTGTAGGCGCTGGTTCCCGTGCGCGGCGGCTTCTGCGGCGCACACGGCGGGTTAGTTGGTTATTTGCCGGGAAGGGTCAGCAGGTAGGCGGCCAGCAGCGACATGGCGGCCAGTACGTAGAAACCGATCTGGATCCAGAGCGGCTTGTGCTGCTGCCCGAAGGACAGGCCACCGCCCACCAGGAGACCGGCCAGTCCCGTCAGGAGAATGGACCACATTTAGGCGTCCGCCGCCTGCCGGGAAGGCTGCCCGCGGAGCCCGTCGACCCAGTTCTTGAGCAGCCGCGCGCCAGCGTCACCGGATTTCTCCGGGTGGAACTGGGTGGCGCAGAGGGGGCCGTTCTCCACGGCGGCGATGAAGGGGGCACCGTGCTCGGACCACGTGACCAGGGGCGGCGCCATCCGGGGCTGGATCACCTCGAAGTCCCAGTTCTGGACGCCATAGGAGTGCACGAAGTAGAACCGCTCAGCTTCAACGCCATCGAAAAGCCTGGAGCCTTCCGGAACCTTGACGGTGTTCCACCCCATGTGCGGCACCACCTCGGCAGGGAGGAGCTCCACCTTGCCGGGCCACTCCCCCATGCCTTCGGCTTCGGTCCCGTGTTCGACGCCGGCCTCGAAGAGTACCTGCAGGCCGACACAGATGCCGAGGACCGGACGTCCGCCGGCCACACGGCGGCCGATCATCCGGATGCCGTCAACGGCCTTAAGCTCGCGCATGACCGTTTCGAAGGCGCCGACACCGGGAACGACCAGCCCGTCGGCGTTCAGCACGTCCTCGGGCTTGGAACTCAGGATGACCTCGGCACCGGCACGTTCCAGGGCACGCACGGCGGAACGGACGTTGCCGGAGCCGTAGTCGAGGACGGTGACGGTGGGCTTGCCCTCCGGGGAAGCCGGCTTCAGCGTGGCCGACGGATCGATGATCGCGCCCTCGCGCAGTACTTTGCCGGTCACAGTGCTCCCTTGGTGGACGGAATGCCTTCGACGCGGGGATCCGGCTCGACGGCTGCACGGAGGGCCCGCGCGAATGCCTTGAACTGGGCTTCCACGATGTGGTGCGGGTCGCGGCCGGCGATGACGTTCATGTGCAGGCAGATGCCGGCGTGCAGCGTGATGGCCTCGAAGACGTGCCGGGTCAGCGAGCCCGTGAAGTGGCCGCCGATCAGGTGGTACTCCTGCCCGGCGGGCTCGCCGCCGTGCACCAGGTAGGGCCGGCCGGAGACGTCGACGACGGCGTGCGCCAGGGCCTCGTCCAGCGGCACGGTGGCCTCACCGAAGCGGCGGATCCCGGCCTTGTTGCCCAGAGCCGTGCGCAGCACCTCGCCGAACGTGATGGCAACGTCCTCAACGGTGTGGTGGACGTCAATGTGGGTGTCGCCGGTAGCCTTGACGGTCATGTCGATGAGTGAGTGCTTGCACAGCGCCGTCAGCATGTGGTCGTAGAACGGGACCGACGTGCTGATGTCCGACACTCCGGTGCCGTCGAGGTTGATCTCCACCAGCACGGAAGATTCGCTGGTGGCGCGCTCCATGCGTGCAGTCCGTGCCTCGGCAGCCTTGATTCCGGTGTCGCTCATGGTGATAGATGTCCTTTGACGAAGGATGGGGGCGGACCTGACCTGGTCCATGTTCAAGTTTAGGCCGGAAGTGCGGCCTGCCGGGCCAGGATGCTTTCGAGGGCTTCCAGGAAGGCTGTGGTTTCCGTCTCAGTGCCGGCGGTGACCCGAAGGTGCCCGGCGATGCCGACGTCCCGCACAAGCACCCCCGCGTCCAGCAGTTCCTGCCAGACCTCATGGGGGTTCTCCAGCCCGCCGAAGAAGACGTAGTTGGAGTCGGACGCCGCGGGCCGCAGCCCCATCCGTGTCAGCTCCGCGACAATCCGGTCGCGCTGGCGCTTAATGTCCTCCACATCCGCCATAAGCGCCTCGCGGTGCTGCAGGGCCGCGAGGGCGGTTGCCTGCGTGACGGCGGACAGGTGGTACGGCAGGCGCACCAGTCGCAGGGCGTCGGTCACCTCCGGCGCCGCGGCCATGTAACCGAGGCGGGCGCCGGCAAGAGCGAACGCCTTGCTCATGGTCCGGGAGACGATGAGCCGCTCCCGGCCGGGCAGCAGGGTCAGGGCGCTGGGCGTGCCGTCGTGCGCAAACTCGTGGTAGGCCTCGTCCACGACGACGATGGCCTGGCTGGCCTCGCCCGCCTCGTAGACGGCTTCCACCACGTCCAGGCCCAGGCCGGTACCGGTGGGATTGTTGGGTGAACACAGGAACACGATGTTGGGCTGGAGTTCGCGCACCTGGCTCGCGGCCGACTCGGCGCTGAGGCCGTAGTCGTCGGCACGCTTGCCTGCGATGTAGGCGGTGTCGGTGCCGCTGGCGAGGAGCGGGTACATGGAGTACGTCGGCGGGAAGCTCAGGAGCGAACGGCCCGGCCCGCCGAAGGCCTGGAGGATCTGCTGGAGGACCTCGTTGGAGCCGTTGGCTGCCCAGAGGTTGTCCGCGCTGAGCCCGTGGCCGAGGTACTCCGCCAGGGCTTCCCGGAGCTCGGTGAATTCGCGGTCGGGGTACCGGTTGAGTCCGGTGGCTGCCTCGCTGACGGCCGCGGTGATGGCCGCCCGTACGTCGGCGGGCACGCCATGCGTGTTCTCATTGACGTTGAGCAGGATCGGAACGTCAAGCTGCGGGGCGCCGTAAGGTGACAGCCCCCTCAGGTTGGTCCGCAGGGGCAGTCGGTTCAGTCGCTCAAGCTGGTCAGTCACCTAGACAGTTTAAGTAACCCGGAGGGCTGGCCGGAAACTGTGACGGTTCCAGCGCGCGGCAACGGCTTATTTGTTCGGCACGAACAGCTGCTGGCCGGGCATGACCTTCCCTGCCTGAAGGTCGTTGAGCTGGACGATGTCCACAATCACGTCCCGGGGGTCGCGGTCGGGGTCGACTTTTCCGGCGATGGCCCAGAGCGATTCACCGGGCTGCACGGTGACAGAAACGGTGGGCGTGACGGTCAGGCCACTGGCGGTGTCCGCAGCCTTGGCCGGCGAGTTCAACAGCCCCGTCAGGGACAAGATCAGGGCGGCAAGAAGAACAAGCGGCAGTCCGATGAGGACGATCCGGCCGCGGCGGGTGAGGCGCAGGCGTGGCGGCTTGCCGGGCTGGGAGTGCGGCGGGACTGCTGGTGAAGCCGACATTGCTGGTGAAGCTGAGACTGCTGATGAAGCTGACATGGCGTGAGCCCTCCTGGACCAAGTTGTACTGCCTCGCGTTCGAACAGACAGTTCGAACACCGGGCTGAGAAACCGCCCTCACTAGAACACATGTTCGAACTTTGCTTTTTCCAGTTTTAGCACCTATCACCGAATTAAGTCGAGACTCGCTAGAACAAATGTTTGAAAAAGCCCTATGGCTGGCCTACGTTGGAAATCACAGAACAACCACATCTGCAGTTGATCAGCAGGGTCTGACATTTTTCAGGCCGGAAGTTCCCGGCCACTGCAGCTACCGCGGCCGGGAGGAACGGAAAGGCGTTGGCGAACATGGCAGCACAGGCCTCTGACGGCAAGGCTCCCCAGCGCAGCCCGCGGTCTCAGCGGACCCCCAAGGGACTAACACTCCGCCAGAAGAAGATCCTGGAAACCATCCAGCGTTCGGTCAACGAGAACGGCTACCCGCCGTCGATGCGGGAAATCGGCGACACCGTCGGGCTGGCCAGCCTGTCCAGCGTGACCCATCAGCTCTCGCAGCTGGAGAAGCTTGGCTACCTTCGGCGTGACCCCAAGCGTCCGCGCGCCATGGAGGTCCTGATGCCGCTCACCCTGGACGCGGGGGCGGCGAAATCCGGCGGCGCGGACAAGGCCCCGGCCCTGGGCACGGCAGGCGCTTCCGTGTCCGAATTGCCCAGCGCAATGGATACCGCAATGGTTCCGCTGGTCGGCCGGATCGCCGCCGGCGGCCCCATCCTTGCGGACCAGATGGTGGAGGAGCTGATGCCGCTGCCCCGCCAACTGGTGGGCCACGGCGAGCTTTTCATGCTCAGGGTCGCAGGCGATTCCATGGTCGACGCCGCCATCTGCGACGGGGACTGGGTGGTGGTCCGGCGGCAGAGCGACGCCGTCAACGGCGACATCGTTGCGGCGCTGCTCGACGATGAAGCCACGGTCAAGACATTCCGGCAGCGCGACGGCCACACGTGGCTGCTGCCGCAGAACACGCAGTACGAACCCATCCTCGGCGACCACGCCGTTGTCATGGGCAAGGTGGTTTCCGTACTCCGCTCGCTGTAGCCGCAGGGCCGGAGGCCACCGCGGGCTTCGTCCCCGGAAACGTCCTTCAGGGAGCTGGAATGTCCTTCAGGGAGCCCTGGGCCCCGGGCAGCATCAGCCCGGGGCTTCCTTAGGCCTGTGCGCCGGCGAGTCTTTCCAGCGCCGCGACGGCGGTCTTCCGGTCGGTCGTTGGCCAGAACGGCGGCAGCGCGGCCCGCAGGAACCCGCCGTAGCGTTCCGTGGAGAGCCTGGAGTCCAGCACCGCCACCACGCCCTTGTCATTCGTGGACCGAATGAGCCGTCCCGCCCCCTGCGCAAGCCGGATGGCCGCGTGCGTGGCGGAGACAGACATGAAGCCGTTGCCGCCGGCCTGTGCAACGGCCCGGGACCGCGCGGTCATCAGGGGATCATCCGGCCGCGGGAAGGGAATCCTGTCAATGACCACCAGGCGGCAGGACCCGCCCGGCACGTCGACCCCCTGCCACAGTGACATCGTGCCGAACAGGCAGGTATCGGGCTCGTCAGCGAACTGCTTCACCAGTGCCGTCATGGTGGATTCACCCTGGCAGAGAATGCTGACATCCAGCCGCGTGCGCAGGGCGTCCGCGGCTTCCTCGGCCGCCCGCCGCGAGGAGAACAGACAAAGCGCTCCCCCGCCGGAGGCACGGATGAGGGACGCGAGTTCGTCCAGCGCCTCAGGGGACGTGCCACGGCCCGGTTTCGGCAGGTGGCCCGCTACATAGAGGATGCCCTGCCTGGGGTAGTCGAAAGGCGACCCCACGTCGACGCCGGTCCAGCTCGGCGCGCCCTCCCCGACCAGGCCCAACCCGCCGGCCGCGGGTTCGAAGGCAGAGCCGATGGCAAGGGTGGCCGATGTCAGCACCACCGTATGCCCGGCGAACAGGCCTTCCCGAAGCCGGCCTGCGACGCTCAGCGGGGCGATGTTGACCAGCGCCGGGGCAGTCTCGTCCGGCGCGGAATAGCCCTGCTGGGGATCGAACGTGCTGTTCCGGGAGAACCAGACCACCTCGCGGTTTTCCCGGGCGGCGACGAGCCGTTCGCAAAGCTCCAGAATCACCAGCAGGCGGGAGCGCGCGAGCTGCCGCCCGCCGTCGGCCGTTGTATTGCTGTCCCCCTTGGAATCCGACAGCGCCGCCCGGCACGCCTCACGAAGCTGGTCCACACAGTCCAGCTGCTCGTCGTTCAGGCCGTTGGGCAGCAGGCCGCTGGGAACGCCGGCGAGAGCCACCTCAAGGTTGGCGGCCGCCGTGTTGAGCGCGTCAACGGTAATGCCGGTGTGCTTGCGGGCGCCGGACGCTGCGGCGTGGACCATGGCCACCGACAGCTGCCCCGAAACCGCGCCGGTTACCCGGTCCTGGAGTTCGTGGGCCTCATCCACCACCACAACGTCATACTCCGGCAGCACCGCCAGGCCTTCGAAGGCGCTGACGGCCAGCATGGCGTGGTTGGTCACCACGACGTCGGCTTCGGTGGCGTTATGGCGGGCAAGCTCACTGAAGCACTCTTCGGCGAGGGGGCACTTCTGCGCGCCGAGGCATTCCATGGACGTGACTGACACCTGCCGCCAGGCCCGGTCCGTGACGCCGGGAAGCAGCTCGTCACGGTCGCCCGTGGTGGTCTGCTCCGCCCATTCGCGGAGCCGGACCACCTCCTTGCCGAGCTGCGAAGACGGACCGCCCACCGCCGCGGCGAAGTGCGGGACGCTGGTGTCCTCGCCCAGCGAGAAGAGCTGGCCCTCCGAGGGTTCCTCGGAGGGAAAGCCGCCTTCGAGCTTGTGCCTGCAGACATAGTTGGCGCGGCCCTTGACCAGCGCAATCTTAACAGGCCGGTCGAGTGCCGGTTTGAGGCTTTCCAGGAGCCGGGGTAGGTCCCTGCCCACGATCTGCGTCTGCAGAGCGAGGGTGGCAGTGGACACGAGGGCAGGCTTGTTGCTCTCCAGGGAATGTGCAATGAGGGGGACCAGGTAAGCCAGCGACTTGCCGGTTCCGGTGCCGGCCTGCACCAGCAGGTGGTCGCCCGTTTCTATTGCCCGTGCCACCTGCCGGGCCATCTCGTGCTGGCCGCTGCGGCTTTGGCCGCCCATGCCCGCCACGGCACGGTCGAGCAGGTCAAGCACACGCTGCTCGCCGGCCGTGGCCGCGGCACCGGCGGCTGCCGCCCCGTCAGTCATCGGTGCTGAAGGATTCCAGTTCAGCCGCGAGGCCTTCCCGGACCATGACCACGGCGCGGGTGCCGCCTTCTTCGTGATCCAGGCTCAGGATCTCCGCGTCGGAGTCATGGAGCTTGCTGATCAGATCGCCCCGGTGGTACGGGACGAGCAGCTGCATCTTGACGTTCGGCCGCGGGATGGACTCGCTGATGGCCTTGAGCAGCTCGGCAATGCCCTCCCCCGTGCGTGCCGAAACCACCACGTGCCGCGGTTCGCGCTGCTTGAGCCGCTCCACCACAAACGGGTCGGCGGCGTCCGCTTTGTTCAGGACGATGATCTCGGGCACCTTGCGGGCGTCCACCTCGGCGAACACCGAGCGCACGGCAGCGATCTGGCCTTCCGGGTCCGGGTGGGACACGTCCACGACGTGCAGGATCAGGTCCGCATCCGCCACTTCCTCCAGGGTGGAGCGGAAGGCCTCCACCAGCTGGGTGGGAAGGGACCGGACGAAGCCCACGGTGTCGGCCAGGGTGTAGCCAACCCCATCCGAGGTCTCGGCCTTGCGGACGGTGGGGTCCAGTGTGGCGAACAGGGCGTTCTCCACCAGGACGCCGGCGTCGGTGAGGCGGTTCAGCAGCGAGGACTTCCCGGCGTTGGTATATCCGGCAATGGCCACTGACGGGACTTCATTACGACGGCGGTTGGCCCGTTTGGTCTCCCGTGCCGGCTTCATCGCGGCGATTTCGCGCCGCAGCTTGGCCATCCGGGTCCGGATCCTGCGCCGGTCCAGTTCGATCTTGGTTTCACCGGGACCGCGCGAGCCCATGCCGGCGCCTGCGCCGCCCACCTGGCCACCGGCCTGGCGGGACATGGATTCACCCCAGCCGCGGAGGCGCGGGAGGAGGTACTCGAGCTGTGCCAGCTCCACCTGCGCCTTGCCTTCGCGGCTCTTGGCGTGCTGGGCGAAGATGTCCAGGATCAGGGCAGTGCGGTCGATGACCTTCACCTTGACGATGTCTTCAAGGCCGCGCCGCTGGGACGGAGCAAGTTCGGCGTCCACCACAACGGTGTCCGCGCCGGTGGACATCACGACATCCTTGAGCTCCAAAGCCTTGCCCGCTCCGAGGAACGTGCCGGGGTCCGGCTTGGCACGGCGCTGGACCAGTCCGTCGAGGACTTCCGAGCCGGCTGTTTCCGCCAGCGCGGCGAGTTCGCGCAGCGAGTTTTCGGCGTCAGCCAGCGTGCCCTCGCTCCAGAGGCCGGCGAGAACAACGCGTTCCAGGCGCAGCTGCCGGTATTCGACCTCGGTGACGTCCTCGAGTTCGGTGGACAGCCCGGCCGTGCGTCGCAGTGCCCGGCGTTCCTCGAGGTCCTGCTGGTCGCCGTCGAACGTGCTGTGCTCTTCGGCGAGCTGCGAGATGGCCTGTGCCTTGCCCAGGACACCCTTGCTGTCGGCGCTGCCGCCGCCGGCTGCCGATGCGTTCCTGGCCGGGACGTCCTTGGCGAGAATCCGGTCGATGACAGCCTGGATCTCCTCGGGACTCATGTCCTGGGCGGCTGGCTCGGATCCGGAATTTTGCTGATTGGTCATGGTCTCCTTTGAAGGTTCTGCATCTTCAGAATAGTGCTGATTGCCGCCCTTGGCAGCGGTATTCGCGCTGGGCTGACTGCGAGGGGTCATGGAGGTGCTCCTGACATGCCGGCACCGGACGGGCTGGGCCGGCGGGAAGTGGACTGATCGAGTGCTGTTGGGCTGCGCCGCATTTCACGCTGCGCGCTCCGGCGGAAGGCGGTCTACCTGCATCGCATCGGAGGGAGGCCCCGGGCCGGTACCGGCGGCTGAAGGCCGCGGGCATAGAAAGCCGGCTACTCAAAAATCAGGAACATGCGTTCAAGGATAGCAGAACACCGGTACCCGCTTTCGCACCCGGCGGGTTTCCCATCAGCCGGGGCGGACCACTAATCTGGCCAGTTATGGAGTCTGCCCACTATTTCAGCGCCTCACCTGCGGGGCCGTTCACCCGCAAGCCCCTCACGGTGGAACTGGCCGGTGAAACGCGGAAGCTGCAGACGTCATCGGGCATCTTCAGCCCGGACGGAATCGACAAGGGGACGGCGGTCCTGCTGGCCGAGGTTCCGGCTCCCGCCCCGCAGGGAAACCTGCTCGACATCGGCTGCGGCTGGGGACCCATCGCCCTGACCATGGCACTGCGGGCACCGCACGCGCAGGTCTACGCGGTGGACGTCAATGAACGCTGCATCGCGCTCACGAACGGGAACGCCGAACTGCTGGGGCTGGGCAACGTCGCGGCCAGCACGCCGCAGGACGTGGATCCGGAACTCCGCTTCGACACCATCTGGTCCAATCCGCCGATCAGGATCGGCAAGGACGAGCTGCACTCACTCCTGATGCTGTGGCTGCCGAGGCTGGCGCCCGGCGGTTCGGCCTGGCTGGTGGTGCAGAAGAACCTGGGCTCGGATTCGCTTCAGCGCTGGCTGGCGGAGGCGCTTGACGAATCCTTCACGGTAACCCGGGAAAGCACGTCCAAGTCGTTCAGGATCCTGCGGGTCAGGAAAGCGTCCCGCTAGCAACGATCGTTGCCGGGCCGCTCAGTTCGACGTGCTCGCGGCCACCGGCGACGGTGAAGAACTTCACGCCCACGACGCCGCCGGGCACCTTCACCTGCCAGGCGTCCGGGGCGCCCTGCCCGGCCCAGTGCCGGATGGCCACCGCCGCAGCACACGCTCCGGTACCGCAGGACTGCGTTTCGCCGACGCCGCGTTCGTGGACCCGCATGGTCACGGTGCCCACGCCGTCGTGCACCAGCGGCTCGGCCGGGACAACGAATTCGACGTTGGTGCCGTTGGCGGGAGTGGGGTCGACGTGGGGTGCTGTGAAGAGCCGTGTGTCCTGGAGTTCGGACAGCTCGGCCAGGGCGACGACCGTGTGGGGGTTGCCCATGCTGACGGACAGCGCCGGCCTCGCCACCTCGAGTCCGTCGGCGCTGACGAGCGAATCCATGGCGCGGGCCGCAGCGTCGTCGGGGAAGATGAACTCCCAGGGACCCATGTCGACGGCGTAGCCGTCGCCGGTGCGGACAATGGTCTTGACTCCCCCGCGGGTGCCGATGGTCAGCGAGCCGCCCGCAGGCAGTTCAGCGAGGCCTTCGGCCAGGAGGAAGTGGACGAACACCCGGACGCCGTTGCCGCACATTTCCGACAGGGAACCGTCACCATTGCGGTAGTCCATGAACCATTCGGCGTCGGGGTTTTCGGCAAGTACCTGCCGGCCCTCGTCCAGGAGCCGGGACGGCACGGCGCGGATTAGTCCGTCGCCGCCGATGCCGCGGTGGCGGTCGCACAGCTGGGCGACCTGCTCGGCTGAGATGGCGTGCACGCCCTCGGGGTCAGCGACCAGGACGAAATCGTTGCCTGTTCCATGGCCCTTGGAGAAGCGCAGTCCGCTCAGTGTGGTGGCGGCGGGCCGGGCTGTTTCTGCAAGGGTTTCATTCATGGTTCAAGGTTACCCGCCCGCCGGCGGCGGCAGAAAAACGGCTTGGCTCCGCCTCTCGGACCGCGTGCGCTGGTCAGGAGGATGCCGGCGATCACAATTACCCCGCCTGCTATCTGGGCAAAGGTGTAGGGATGCCCGGAGAGGATTGTGAACAAGGCTGTGAAGACGGTGATGAGGTTAAGGAACACGCCGGCGTTGCCGGCGGGGATGACTGTCAGTGCGCGGTTCCACAGCAGATAGGACAGCACAGACGGGAAGAGCGCAATAAAGGCCAGGGAAGCAATCGCACCCTGCGTCGTTGGCAGGGCTGGACCGCCGGCAGCAAGGCTGAATGGTGTAAGCACAACGACGGTGATCGAAGCCTGGATGGCCGTGGCGGTAATCGGAGGCAGCGGCGGAGCCAGGCGCCCGGTGATCGTATAGGCGGACCACGCCGCAATGGCCCCGATCATGAACAGTTCACCCGTCCCGAATCCAGCCTGCAGCAGCTTGCCCAGGTCGCCGTTGCTGAGGACAAGGAGCACGCCGGCAAGTGCGACCAGGACACCGCCAACTGCCCTGCGGGTCAGGCGTTCCCTGAGGAATGCGGCAGCGGCCAGCGTGATGAGTGCCGGGTTGAACGCATTGATGAGGGAAGCGTTGAATGCATCCGTGTGCTCGAGGGCTGTGTAGAGAAGCAGGTTGTAGCCCAGCAGTCCGAACACACTCAGCGCGACCAGCCACGGCCACGCTGCCAGCACCTGCTTCCATTGCGGGCGCTCTGCCATCTGGGCGACAACCAGCAGCGGAACCACGGCGCCCAACCAGCGCAGCAGGACGAGGCTGAGCGGTTCGATGCTCTCGACCGCGCCGGCTCCTACAATGTAGTTGCCGGCCCAGAACAGCGTCGCACCCAACAGCGAGGCGACCGCAACAGTGAGGGGCCGCCGCGAGGTGCGCTGTGGCGTGCTGGCAACTGCGAGGGGCATAAGGGTCCTTCTTCCAGTGCTTTGGTGCTGGCTCAGCGGGCGAGGTCTGCTGCTTTGGCAGCCAGCCGGGGGTCCTGCCAGTCCAGCCAGCCGATGCGGGGATCGGCCCGGAACCACGTCAGTTGCCGGCGCGCGAACTGCCTGGTGGCCACGATGGTCTCCTCGGCTGCCTGCGCTACGTCCGTTTCGCCGTCGAGCACTTTGAGGAACTGGGCGTAGCCCAGTGCGCGCGGTGCGGTCTTGCCGCGGCGCAGGCCCTGGGCGTCCAGCCGTTCGACTTCCGCCAGCAGCCCCCGCTCCACCATCCGGTGCACGCGGACGGCGAGCCGGTCGCGCAGCTGCTCGCGGTCCACCTGCAGGCCGATCTGGACGGCCGGCTGGTGGTACTCGCGCGTTGGCATGAACGAGCTGAACGGGCGTCCCGTCAGTTCGAACACCTCCAGCGCACGGATGATGCGGCGCGCATCGCCGAGGCGCCCGGCGGAGACTGGGTCCACCGCCCGCAGGCGTTCCAGCAGTGCGGCGGTGCCCGCCTCGGCGTTCTCCTGTTCGAGCCGGGTGCGGATTTCAGGATCGGTTCCCGGAAAGTCCAGCACGTCGAGCGCGGCGCGGACATACAGGCCCGACCCGCCAGCCAGGATGGCGCGCCTGCCGCGGCGGTGGATGTCGGCGACGGCGTCCCTCGCCTGCTGCTGGAAATCGGACACCGACGCCTCCTGCGTCACGTCCAGGATGTCCAGCAGGTGGTGCCGCACGCCCCGTTGTTCAGCTTCGGTGACCTTGGCGGTGCCAATGTCCATGCCGCGGTAGAACTGCATGGCGTCGGCGTTGATCACCTCGCCGTCCAGGGCCAGGGCAAGTTCGACGGCGAGGTCGGACTTGCCCGATCCGGTGGGTCCGACGACCGCTATGACGGGGGGCTGGCCCGCCACCGGGTCAGCGGCTCCGCACCGGGAGCGAGGGCATGCCCAGCGACACGCCGGACTTGCCTGACCCCGCGGCACCTGCTGCACCCGGCGCAGGGGCCCCGCAGGAGTCGGCCTGTGACCTGTCCCATGCGTCACCGGCGCGGGACCGGCGCAGGGAGTAGTCGTCCGCGGTGGCCGGGTCGGCGATCAGGTGGAAGGCAGCGGCTTCCGTGATGGTGACTGTCACCAGGTCTCCGGGCCTTGGGGCAGGAGCGCCCTCGGGAACTGTGAAGTGGACAAGGCGCTGGTCCTGCGAACGGCCGGAGAGGCGGTGCGTTTCCTCGGACTTGCGGCCGGACTGGGCGGTGACCATGACCTCGACACGGCGTCCCAGCTGTCTGGCGTTCTCTTCCGCGGCGATGCGGTCCTGGAGCGCGGTGAGGCGCTCAAAGCGTTCCTGCACCACCGCCTTGGGCAGCTGGTCCGGCAGGTCCGCGGCCGGCGTACCGGGCCGCTTGGAGTACTGGAAAGTGAAGGCTGTGGCGAACCGTGACTTTTCGACGACGTCCAGGGTCGCCTGGAAGTCCTCCTCCGTCTCCCCCGGGAAACCGACGATGATGTCCGTGGAAATCGCGGCATGCGGCATCCTGGCGCGGACCTTGTCCAGGATGCCGAGGAACTTCGCTGACCGGTAGGAGCGCTTCATGTCGCGCAGGACCTTGTCCGAACCCGACTGGAGCGGCATGTGCAGCTGCGGCATGACGTTGGGCGTCTCGGCCATGGCGTCGATGACATCATCGGTGAACGCGGCCGGGTGGGGGCTGGTGAACCGCACCCGTTCAAGGCCCGGGATCTCGCCGCAGGCGCGCAGCAGCTTGGAGAAGGCCTGGCGGTCCCCGAACTCCACGCCGTACGAGTTCACGTTCTGGCCGAGGAGCGTCACTTCGATGGCGCCGTCGTCCACCAGGGCCTTGACCTCGGCGAGGATGTCCCCCGGCCGGCGGTCCTTTTCCTTGCCGCGCAGGGCGGGCACGATGCAGAAAGTGCAGGTGTTGTTGCAGCCGACCGAAATGGACACCCAGCCGGAATAGACCGAGTCGCGCTTGGTGGGCAGCGTGGACGGGAAGACGTCCAGCGACTCGAGGATCTCCAGCTGCGCCTCGTAGTTGTGGCGCGCCCGGTCCAGGAGGGCGGGCAGTGCGCCGACGTTGTGCGTGCCGAAGACGGCGTCGACCCAGGGAGCCTTCTTCAGAATGGTTTCGCGGTCCTTCTGGGCGAGGCAGCCGCCGACGGCGATCTGCATCCCCGGGTTGGCGGCCTTGACCGGCGCCAGCTGGCCGAGGTTGCCGTAGAGCTTGTTGTCGGCGTTCTCCCGCACCGCGCAGGTGTTGAAGACCACGACGTCGGCCTGGGCACCGTCCGCGGGTACATAACCGGCGGCTTCCAGCATTCCCGCCATGCGCTCCGAGTCGTGAACGTTCATCTGGCAGCCGAAGGTGCGCACCTGGTAGGTGCGCGGCACCTCAGCGTCGCCGGTAGCTGCGTTTTCGGTGCCGGATGCGGGGGAAGGATAGGTCAGACTCACCCGTTAAGGGTACCGGCTGCCAAGGGTTCCGGGTGCGCTGGGTACCGCGTACGCTGGGTACCGCGTGCGCTCACTCCCAGTCAGCGGGGTCCTCGCCGGAGTCCTCGCCGGCCGGAGCACCCGCGGCTGCGGCGTCCAGGACCTCGGCCACGATCCGGAAGGCCTGCGATGGCTGGTACCCCTTGCGGGCGAGCATGGACGCGAGCCGCCGCGTGGCCTTGTCCCGCTCCGCCCGGTCTGACAGGTCCGTCCCCGCCCGCAGCTTGCGTTCCACGAGATGGCGGGCGGCGGCTTCCTCGTCCTCGTCACTCAGCTGTCCCAAGGCGGACGCCGCCGTGTCAGCGTCGATGCCCTTGTCCGCGAGTTCCCGGCGGAGGGCTCCCCTGGCCAGCCGGCGTGACTGGGACCGGCTCCGCACCCACATGTCCGCGAATTCCGCGTCGTCAACGAGCCGGACCTCTGCGAAGCGGTCCAGTACGGCCGCGGCGACGTCTTCTGGCACGTTGCGCTCGGCCAGCTTACGTTCCAGCTGCAGCCGGCTCTTGGGCGATGCGGTCAGCTGGCGCAGCACGATGGCGCGCGCCACCGACGCGGGATCTGCGTCCCGGTCCTCAGCGGGTTCCGGGGCGGGTCCTGCTGTGCGGTCCCCTCCGGCCTTGGCGAAGGCCGAAGAGGACCGGCGATTGCTAGAAGCCGTCAACGGCCTTCAGCTTCGGTGAGGCTTCAGCATCGGCCGCAGGCTTGGTTCCCACCCCGAGCTTTTCCTTGATCAGCCGTTCCAGTTCCGCAGCGAGTTCCGGATTGTCACGCAGGAAGCGGCGCGAGTTCTCCATGCCCTGGCCGAGCTGGTCACCGTCGTACGTGAACCAGGACCCGGACTTCTTGATAATGCCGTGCTCCACGCCCATGTCGATGATGCCGCCCTCGCGGGAGATGCCCTGGCCGTAGATGATGTCGAATTCGGCGATCTTGAAGGGCGGGGCCATCTTGTTCTTGACGATCTTCGCCTTGGTCCGGTTACCGACCGAATCGGCGCCTTCCTTCAGGGTCTGGATGCGGCGGACGTCGATGCGAACGGACGCGTAGAACTTCAGCGCCTTACCACCGGTGGTGGTTTCCGGTGAGCCGAAGAACACGCCGATCTTTTCACGCAGCTGGTTGATGAAGATGGCAGTGGTCTTGGTCTGGCTGAGCCGGCCGGTGATCTTTCGCAGGGCCTGGCTCATGAGGCGTGCCTGCAGGCCGACGTGGCTGTCGCCCATGTCGCCTTCGATTTCCGCGCGCGGCACCAGGGCAGCCACGGAGTCGATGACCACGATGTCCAGTGAGCCGGAGCCCACCAGCATGTCCATGATCTCCAGGGCCTGCTCACCGGTGTCCGGCTGGGAGACCAGCAGGGCGTCCGTGTCCACGCCGAGCTTGGCCGCGTATTCGGGATCGAGGGCGTGCTCGGCGTCGATGAAGGCGGCGATGCCACCGGCACGCTGGGCGTTGGCCACGGCGTGCAGGGCAACGGTGGTCTTACCCGACGATTCCGGTCCGTAGATTTCTACGACGCGCCCGCGCGGGAGGCCTCCGATTCCGAGTGCGACGTCCAGCGCGATGGAGCCGGTGGGGATGACCTCGATGGGGGCGCGTGTTTCGTCGCCCAGCCGCATGATCGATCCCTTGCCGAACTGCTTGTCAATCTGCGCGAGCGCTGCTTCAAGCGCTTTTTCACGATCCGGGGCTGCCGCCATGGTTCACACCTCTAATTGCTTTCTCGCTTTGGAGGGGCCTCAGCGGCCCTTTGTCTGTCATCACCGACGCTAGCGCCACCCGCTGACATTCTTCCCGGGCAAGCGTGCGTATGTGGATAACCCGCTGCCAAAAGCATAGCCGCACCCGAACAGATATTCGAACAATCGGTCGGCGTGTCAGCAGCTTCCCGGGCAGGGGTCGGGAGCCCCTCAGATCAGGTCTGGGCCGCCTTGGCGGGGCGTGATGTCGCGGCCGAGGCGACGCTCCTCGGGGACGTCCTGCACGTCGCACACCGCAAGCCAGACGTCGCGTGGACTGACGCCTGCAGCGAGGGCCTGGTTCGCCGTCCGACCGCCTACGCCTGCAAGGACGAGGGAACCGCCCAGCACGCGCGAGTACCCGGCCCCGAATTCATCGTCCATCAGCCGCCAGAAATCACTAATCCTCACTCAATACAGTCTCTCACGGGCGCTGACTCTAGAATGGTTGCCATGAGCAACCCCGCTGAAGCCCCCGGAGCCGCTGCCCCCTTCGAGGACACGCTTGATACGGCACTGACCAACGTGGAGCATCAGATCAGCCTTTTCTGGCGTCGGGCCCGGTCCGTTTCCCAGCAACTGTCCCGCGAGGTCCACCCGGATATGGAGCCCGCCGCCTACGGCCTGCTCACAGTCATCCGCAAGAGCGGGCCCATCCGTCTGACCGAACTCGCATCCTGCATCGGCGTCGGCAAGCCCTCTGTCAGCAGGCAGATCGCGTTCCTTGAAAGCATCGGCCTGGTGCTCAAGGAAGCCGATCCCCTGGATGGCCGGGCGCAAACTATCAGGCTCACCGCCGAAGGCGAGGAGAAGATGCACCAGGTGCAGGATGCCAGGCGGCAGGTGTTCCGGGAGCGCCTGGGCGAATGGCCGGTGGAGGATCTTGAGGCACTGGCTGCCTACATGGCCAAACTCAACGCCACGTACGAACGTGACGGGTTTCCCAAGGACGGCGTCTAAGCACCACGGCGGATCCTAGCCATCGAGGCGCCGCTGGACAGCAGAGCGCCTCTGGACAGCAGGGCGCGATTGGACTGGCACGACGAAGGCCTCCGGCACTGCCGGAGGCCTTCGCTGTAGTTCCGTGGTCCGGATTACCGGATCCAGTTACCGGGCGCCCGAAAGCATTTCCGTTGCCAGTTCGTTGTTGAGCTCGCTGCTCAGGTCGCGCTCAAGGTCCCGGCCGTAACGCTGGGAGAATTCCTGCGGGACGGTATCCGGCACGGCAACGCCTTCAGCGACGGCAACGCGGTCGCTGACCTCGCGGAGCATGCTGGAAAGAGGTACATCCAGCGCCGAGCAGATCGAGGACAGGAGTTCCGAGGACGCTTCCTTCTGGCCGCGTTCCACTTCACTGAGGTAACCCAGGGATACCCGGGCGCTGTGCGACACTTCGCGGAG
This sequence comes from Arthrobacter globiformis NBRC 12137, assembly GCF_000238915.1. GTDB lineage: Bacteria > Actinomycetota > Actinomycetes > Actinomycetales > Micrococcaceae > Arthrobacter > Arthrobacter globiformis. The sequence goes on from NZ_BAEG01000016.1 coordinate 58,576, forward strand.
GGTACGCCCTTGACGCTGGCGGACATCGCGCAGAACATCACCAATTTCGTGACGAAGTACAACCATCTTGCGCTCCTTCTGTTCGCTCTTGGCCTGATCGGCGAGGCCCACGTCCTTCCAGCGGACAACGCCGTTTACGGACACGGGCTGCTTTACCATCTGTATCGCCTTGCTCCCTCATGCTTTCGATTCACTGTGACGTGAACCGCATTTGTTCTCTTCATCCTAGGCGCCTCCCTCAAGGAGAGGCGACACAATGTGACAACTATTCGGAATCGCTTTTTGTTCCCCGCAACCTTACTCCCGGTAGCTTAGCGCAGTCATGGGCTCAGCCCAGCGCAGCGAGTGCCTCCTGCAGACGCTCCAAAGCGGCGCCACAAGCCAGTCCGCGGATCTCTGCCCGGGTGCCCTGGAAGTTGTAGGGAAAGGTCTGCACACCGTCTGCGGTGGCGACGCCCACGAACACCGTTCCCACGGCCTTGCCGTCGTGCGCCTCGGGCCCTGCTACGCCTGTGGTGGAGACGGCCAGGTCCGCGGCGCAGACGCGCCGGGCGCCTTGCGCCATGGCGGCAGCAACCGCTTCGTCCACCGAGCCGACGGCGTCCAGCAGGTCCTGCGGAACGCCAAGAACGTCCCGCTTCACGGTGTTGTTGTAGGAGACCACGCCGCCCTGCAGCATGGCAGACGCCCCCGGGGTATCGGCCAGGACAGCGGCCACCATTCCGGCGGTGAGTGACTCGGCGGTGGCGACGGTTACGCCACGCCCGACGGCCGCTGCCACGGCCTCTCCGGCGATCCGGTGCAGATTCGTCACGGCTGGCCTTCCTGGTTTGGGCTGTCCTGGTTGGGGTTATCCTGGTCCGCAGCCCGCCGGCGCAGCCCCTCCGACCTGACTTTCAGCGCCTGGATAACGTATTCGACGCCGGTCCAGACCGTGATCAGCACGGCAGCGAGCATGACCGCAAAGGCCACCCAGGTCAGCCACGGGGCGATGGGTGCCAGCGGAAGAAGGTAGAGGAAGATCGCCACGGTCTGGACGACAGTCTTGAGCTTGCCGCCGCGCGATGCCGGGATGACGCCGTAGCGGATCACGAAGAACCGCAGCGCCGTGATGCCCCACTCACGGACCAGGATCACGATGGTGATCCACCAGGGCAGCTCGTTCAGGACGCACAGCATGACCAGCGCGGAGCCGGTCAGAAGTTTGTCCGCGATCGGGTCGGCGATCTTGCCGAAGTCGGTGACCAGTCCCCTGCTGCGGGCGATGTCGCCGTCGAGCTTGTCCGTGTAAATCGCGACGGCGAACGCCGCCACTGCTGCCCAGCGCCAGGCACCGGATTCGCTGCGCAGGCCGGGGGCGTCGGCGATGAGGAACCACACGAAGAACGGCACCAGCACAATGCGGAGCATCGTGAGGATGTTGGGGAGATTCCAGATACCGGAGCTGTTGGAGCCGGCCGCGGTCGCTTCGGTGCTTGTCACCCTTCTAGGCTACCGTCTTCGGCGCTACCAAATCCTTGTTCACCTTACGACTGCCGTCTTTAGGACTAGCGGCCGGTAAGGGACCAGGCGTCCTCCGAACCGTCCTCGTCGTCACCGGCAGTGTCGGCGCCGTCGTAATACTCGATGCTCTGGGTGCGGTTGTCCAGGTCCGCGGCAACGAGGTCCTCCGCGTAGCCGCCCTGCGCGATGTTGGCGTTGGCGTTGTCGCTGAGCGCGGCAGTCTGCGAATCTGCCGTCGCCGGAGCCTCCTGGCCCTTCATCGCAGCCAGCACCGCGGCGAGGTCGTCCGGCTTGACCAGCACATCGCGGGCCTTGGAACCTTCCGACGGGCCAACCACGCCGCGTGATTCCAGCAGGTCCATGAGGCGGCCAGCCTTGGCGAACCCGACGCGGAGCTTGCGCTGCAGCATGGACGTCGAGCCGAACTGGGTGGTGACCACCAGCTCCGTGGCCTGCAGCAGCACTTCGAGGTCGTCCCCGATGTCGTCGTCGATCTGCTTCTTCTGCGCTTCGGGTGCGACGTCATCACGGTACACGGCCTGGAGCTGGCCTTTGACGTGTTCTACCACCTTGTGGATTTCGGACTCGGTGACCCAAGCGCCCTGCACACGCATCGCCTTGGAGGCACCCATCGGAAGGAACAGGGCGTCACCCTGCCCGATCAGCTTTTCCGCACCGGGCTGGTCCAGGACCACGCGGGAGTCGGTCACGGACGAGGTGGCGAAGGCCATGCGGGACGGCACGTTGGCCTTGATCAGGCCGGTGACCACGTCGACGGACGGGCGCTGCGTGGCGAGCACCAGGTGGATGCCGGCGGCTCGGGCCAGCTGCGTGATCCGGACGATGGAGTCCTCGACATCGCGCGGCGCCACCATCATCAGGTCTGCGAGCTCATCGACGATCACCAGGAGGTAGGGGTAGGGCCGGATGACGCGCTTGGAGTCCACGGGCGGCTGGACTTTGCCGGCGCGCACTGCCTTGTTGAAGTCGTCGACGTGCTTGAACCCGTAGTTGGCGAGGTCGTCATAGCGGGCGTCCATTTCGCGGACCACCCACTGCAGCGCCTCGGCTGCCTTCTTGGGGTTGGTGATGATCGGCGTGATGAGGTGCGGCACGCCTTCGTAGGCGGTGAGTTCCACGCGCTTGGGGTCCACCATGACCATGCGGACCTCGTCGGGGGTGGCGCGCATCAGCAGGGACGTGATCATGGAGTTCACGAACGAGGACTTACCGGCACCGGTGGCACCGGCCACCAGCAGGTGGGGCATTTTCGCGAGGTTGGCCACGACGTAGCCGCCCTCGACGTCCTTGCCGACGCCCATGACCATGGGGTGGTCGGTACGGCGGGCGTTCTGGCTGCGCAGGACGTCGCCGAGCGACACTGTTTCACGGTCCGTGTTGGGGATTTCGATGCCGATGGCGGATTTGCCGGGAATGGGGCTAAGGATGCGCACGTCACTCGAGGCGACCGCGTACGAGATGTTTTTTGACAGCGCGGTGACCCGCTCCACCTTGGTGCCGGGAGCCAGTTCGATTTCGTAGCGGGTCACGGTCGGACCCCGGCTGAAGCCGGTTACGGTGGCGTCCACGTTGAACTGCTGGAGCGTGTCCGTCAGGGCGGCCACGACGGCGTCATTGGCTTCCGTGCGCTCCTTGGGAATGGAGCCGGGCGTCAGCACGTCGGACGACGGCAGCGTGTACGTGACGTCGCCCGCCAGCGACAGCTGCTCTGTGCGCTGCGGAATGGGGGTGGGCAGCGGCGCAGGCGCCACAGGTTTGGCAGGCACCTGCACGGCAGCACCGGGAGTTGCACCCGGTACAGCGGCTGCGCCGGCCATGCCCGGCGTCACCAGCGGAATGGCCTCGGTGGCGTTCTCGGCGTCGGCGCCCTTGGTGCCGAGCCCCTGGGCTGCCTTGATCTTCTCGACGGCGATCTCCGCCTGGGTGGGCCGCCGGACGCCGGGGGCCACGGCAGGGGTTCCCTTGCTGGCGCCCGGTGACGGGTCGTCGTCGTCGATCACGGCGTGCTCAAAGGCTTCGTCTCCGACGTAGCCCTCCAGCCGGGGATCGGCTTCCTCATCCTTGCCAAAGAGCCGCTTGCGCTTCTTCTTCGGCGCGGGACGGCTGTTTTCGTCCAGGTAGCTGCGGTCGTGGGCGTCGCCGTCGTTTTCCTGGAGGTCGACGCCCATCAGGTGCTCGTAGGCACCGCGCAGCCGCCGAGGAATCGCACCGAACGGCGTGGCCGTCACGATGAGCACGGACACGAAGGCCAGCAGCCCGTACAGGACCACCGGGACAGCGGGGTGAATGGCGGCCAGCGGGGAGGCTGCCAGGAATCCGAGCATGCCGCCGGCCTGCCGCAGCCCATCGAAGCCCTCGCTGACGGTCGGCTGGCCGCCCACGATGTGCGCGATGCCGCAGCCTGCGAACGTCATGATGAGGAAGCCGATGCCCACTCGGTTGTTTCCGCGGCCGTCCACGGGCTGCCGGAACAGCCTGCAGGCGCACACGAAGAGCATGAGCGGCAGGACCAGCGACATCCAGCCGAATGTGCCGTTGACCACGGCGTAGACAGCGTCCGGGAACCAGCCGCGGAGACCCCACCAGGCGAAGGTAGCGATGAAGACGGCCAGGGCCAGGTTGAACAGGGCAGCCCCGTCACGGCGGTCCTCGGGTGCCAAGTCGCTGACGTCCTGGCCAATGCGGCGCACTCCCCCGCCCACCAGGTGGCCGATGCCCAGCCAGGCCCCGCCGGCCACGCGCAGCAGCCAGGGCTGCCGGTGTTCGACGGCGGGAAGCTGGCGTGTGCGGGCACTGCCGCCGGACGATCCGGACCGGCCGGATTTGGCCGCCGAGGAGCCGCTGCGGCCTGCGGGTGCGCCCGTTTTACTGCTGGAGGTACGTTTTGGCGCGGGGGAAGTACGAGTGGCCATATCTGCCACGGTACTCCACCGCGGCCGCGGAACCGCGGATTTCCGGGCTGCCGGGGGCTGTGTTCAACCCCTGGCCACCCGTGGTTAGGCCTCCAGGACCACCGGGATGATCATGGGGCGCCGGCGCAGCTTGCGGTTAACCCAGGTGCCCACGATCCGGCGGACGATCTGCTGCAGCTGGTGGTTGGTGTGGTCAGCGTTGCTGAGCACCGCCTCCTCCAGTGCGGCGTTGATCTTGGGAATGATGTCGTCGAAGACTGAGTCGTCCTCGGCGACGCCGCGGGCGTGGATCTCGGGTCCGGAGACAACCTTGCCATTCGCCCGGTTGATGACCGTGATGATGGAGATGAAGCCCTCATCGCCCAGGACACGGCGGTCCTTGAGGTCGGCGTCAGTGATTTCGCCGACGCTGGAACCGTCCACATACACGAAACCGACCTCGACCTGGCCCACGATGTCGGCCTGGTGGTCCTTCAGGTCGATCACGGTGCCGTTGTCTGCAAGCAGGATGCTCGCTGTCGGAACTCCCGACTCCTCCGCGATCTTGCCGTTGGCGATCAGGTGGCGCGTCTCGCCGTGCACCGGCATGGCGTTGAGCGGCTCGAGGATGTTGTAGCAGTAAAGCAGTTCCCCTGCCGCGGCGTGGCCGGACACATGGACCTTGGCGTTGCCCTTGTGGATCACGTCGGCGCCGAGCTTCAGCAGGCCGTTGATGATGCGGAAGACGGCGTTCTCGTTGCCGGGAATGAGGCTGGAGGCAAGGATGACCGTGTCGCCCTGGCCCACCACCACGCGGTGGTCTCCGTTGGCCATGCGTGAAAGCGCGGCCATGGGCTCGCCCTGGGAGCCGGTGGACATCAGCACCACGCGGTTGTCGGGCAAAGTGTCGATGTTCTTCAGGTCCACCAGGATGCCGTCCGGCACGTGCAGGTAGCCGAGCTTGGCGGCGATGGCCATGTTCCGCACCATGGAACGTCCCACGAAGGCGACGCTGCGGCCGTGCTTGGCCGCGGCGTCCAGGACCTGCTGGACCCTGTGGACGTGCGAGGAGAACGATGCGACGATGATGCGCTTGGTGGCTTGGCCGAAGAGCCGGTCCAGGGTGGGACCGATCTCCTTCTCGGCGGTGGTGAAGCCCGGAACGTCGGCGTTGGTGGAGTCGGACATGAACAGGTCCACGCCTTCTTCGCCCAGCTTGGCGAAGTGCCGGAGATCGGTGATGCGGCCGTCGAGGGGAAGCTGGTCCATCTTGAAGTCGCCCGTGTGCAGCACCGTGCCGCCGGCCGTGCGGATGAAAACGGCCAAGGCGTCCGGGATGGAGTGGTTGACAGCAACGAACTCGCACTGGAAGGGCCCGAACTGCTCCACCTGCCCCTCGGTGACGGAGAGCGTGTAGGGCTTGATCCGGTGTTCCTGCAGCTTGGCCTCAACCAGCGCCAGCGTCAGCTGGGAGCCCACGAGCGGAATGTCGTTGCGGAGCCGCAGCAGATACGGAACGGCTCCGATGTGGTCCTCGTGGCCGTGCGTGAGGACCACGGCGACGATGTCATCGATCCGGTCCTCGATGTAGGAGAAATCGGGCAGGATCAGGTCAACGCCGGGCTGGGTTTCCTCGGGGAAGAGGACACCGCAGTCGACAACCAGCAGTTTGCCGTCGATTTCGAACACAGCCATGTTCCGGCCAATCTCGCCCAGCCCGCCCAGCGGAACAATCCGCAGGGTGCCTTGGGGAAGGCGGGGAGGCGTAACGAGGCCGGGGAGGGCTACTTGGGTCATAATGCACTTCTTTCCAGACGGAAGAGAGTGCCGGTCTTAGTCCGTCAGGAAAAGACCAGCCCTCCTTCCGCCAAGTCCTCGCGGATGGTTTCGATCTCGGCTTCGTCCGGCTCCACGAGGGGCAAGCGGACAATCGAGTTGGGCAGGACTCCCTGCCATTTAAGAATTTGCTTCGCGGCAACGGCACCCTGGACACGGGTCATCGTTGCGCGCACTACCGGTTCAAGCTCGAAGTTGATCTTGCGGGCCGTTCCGAGGTCGTTCGCGTTGATCGCGTCGATGAGCTCACGGAAGCGGCGGGTGGCGACGTGCGTGGTGACACCCACCAGGCCGACGGCGCCCAGGGCCATCCACTGCAGGGTCAGTCCGTCATCGCCGGAGTAGAAGGCAAGGTCAGTCTCGGCCAGAACGCGGGTGGCCGCAGCGAAGTCGGCCTTGGCGTCCTTGACGGCCACGATGTTCGGGTGCTGGGCCAGGCGGATCATGGTGTCCGGCGCTATCTCGATGGACGACCGTCCGGGGATGTCGTAGAGCATGACAGGCAGGTCCGTGGCGGATGCGACCGTCTCGAAGTGCGCCCGGACACCGGCCTGGCTGGGCTTGTTGTAGTACGGCGTGACGATCAGCAGGCCGTCGACGCCCAGCTTCGCGGCTTCCTGGGACAGGTGCACGGAGTGCGCGGTGTCGTTGGTTCCGGTGCCGGCGATAACGGCGGCACGCCCGCCAACGGCTTCCATCACGGCGCGGAACATTCCGAGGTTTTCCTCGTCGGTGAGGGTGGACGTCTCGCCGGTGGTTCCCGTGACAACGAGGCCGTCGCAGCCGTCGTCAACGAGCTTGCTGGCCAGTTCCGCGGCCTGCTGGTAATCGACCTTGCCGTCAGTGGTGAACGGGGTGACCATGGCGGTCAGGAGGGTGCCCAGGGCAGGAATGTTCGCGGAAGTGTCAGCCATGGGAAAAACGTTACCCTGTCACGTGCAGGTTAGGACAATGGCCGTCGCGTGATGAACGTCAAATTCCGGCGCGAACGCTAGCCGCGGTACCGGTCCAGGGAACCCCGCCGCAGGACCGCGGTGACCACTTCCGTCCCCACACCGCCAGCCTGTTGCATCGCCAGCCCGTCCGGCCCCCAGAAACCACTCAGGCCGCAGGATGGCCCCAGCGGCGTTTGGCCACCGAGGTTGGCAAGGACGCCGTACATGCGGTTGTCCATGGCCCGCGCTCCAAGATGCAGCCCCAGCCGGTGGCCTTCGTCCTGCGTGTAGAGCGCCGAGACGGCATACACGTCGGCTCCGGCAGCAGCAGCAGCAGCCCCGGAGTGCGCCGGATGGGCAGCATCGAAGCAGATGGCCAGGGCGACCTTCCAGCCGTCCACGTCCAGCAGGAGCGGCTCCTGCTCTAGTTCAGACCCCTGCTCCGGCCCGAACCTCTGTCCTGCTTCGATCCCCAGCCCTCCTTCGAACCTCTTCCCTTTTTCGAATCCGGGCCCTGCTTCAAACAGAGACTCCTCGTCGCCGTGCAGGTGCGTCTTGAAGCCAGCCTCTTCCGCGCCGTTCGGGTGGATAGCGAGGGAGGCGAGCCGGGGCGTCCCGTCCGGCTCCCGAAACGGCGCGCCGACGACGGCGGTGATGCCCGTCCTGCGGCAGATCTCCCGGATGGGGTCCAGACGAGGATCCCCGGGCGCCACCCACTGGCCCCCGTCCGGCTGGCCCCCGCCCGAGTGGTCGCTGCCGCGGAGCAGCCGCAGGTTGTACCCCGTGAGGGAGAGCTCGGGAAACACCACCAGCCTGGCACCGTGCGAGTCGGCGTCCTCGATGAGGCGCACATGCTCAGGCACATTCGCGTCAATGCCGCCGTCCAGGGCCGCGTACTGGATGGCGGATACAGTCAGCGGTCCGGTCACGAGCCCATCCTAGGCGGGGTCTGCCCCCGAGCAGTACCGCTCTACGGCCAGCTCCCGCAACGATTCGGCCCATAGGGTGAGGCGCTGCGCGGCGCGGACATAGTGGAACAGCTCCGTGGGCGTCAGTGCATCGATATCCGTTTCCGACAGCCGGCGTGCCAGTTCCGCACCCGGCGCCTGGTCGGAGAGCGCGACGCCTTCCCGGCCCCACTGGATGTCCTCGGCAGGCTCCCCCGCCACGAGCTGCCGAAAAAGAAAGTCCACCACGCCGGGGCTCATCGCTTTCAGCGGATCACCCTTCACCGGATCACCCTTCACCGGATCAACCCGGAGCGGGTCAGCCCGGAGCGCAGGGGCCTTGAGGGGGTCACTCCTGAGCCGGTGCCCGCCCGGCTCGCGCCCTTCCAGCTGGTGGCCTGCCGGGCGCCCTGATGACTTCTTCATGCCGGCAATACTATTCGAACATATATTCGAATACAAGGTTGCGCCCAGACCAATCCTGAATCAGGGGTACGACAGTCGGTAGTCCACGCCGTGTCTTGGCCTGCCCCGCGGTCTAGTCCTGTCCCGCCGGATCCCCGAGTGCTTGACTGGAAGCTACGACGGCGACCTGCCGCCCTACGCCGTCAGCTGGAGGTGCCCGAATGCGCAAGATCATCCTGATGATGTCGGTGTCCCTGGATGGATTCTTCGAGGGGCTGGACCGGGACATCAGCTGGCATGTGGTGAACGACGAACTCCTTCGCCACCTCAACGAGCGGTTCCGGACGATGGGTGCCTTCATGTCCGGGCGCATCACCCATGAGTTGATGGCCGGTTTCTGGCCCACGGCCGACCAGAATCCCGGCCTCTCGGCGCCCATGGCCGAGTTCGCCGGGATCTGGCGGGAGATGCCAAAGTACGTGTTTTCGCGGACCCTCACCCGGGCCGCCTGGAACACGACGGTGATTCACGACGTCGTGCCTGAACAGATCGCGGAACTGAAGGCCCAGCCCGGCGGCGACATCGCCCTTAGCGGCGCCAATGTGGCGTCCGCCTTCATGCGGCAGGGCCTGATCGACGAGTTCCGGATTCTCGTTCATCCCGTGGTTCTGGGGCGCGCGCGCTGTCGAAGACCCCGATATCGGGGTGAGCCTTAAGCTCGAGGGAACGCGGTCGTTCGGCAACGGCGTTGTGTTGCTTCATTACTCGAGCAACGGTGACTCGAGCGACGGTGACTAAGGCCCGAAGCCAGCCGTTCACGAAAATCAGGCCTGCACAGCGGATATGAGACGATCACATCATGACCTCGCGGAGCACGGCTGCATCGTCCAAGACAGCTAAGAGGCCGGCGTCCGGCGTCCGATTGGCCGGTATCGATGCTGCCCGCGGTCTGGCCCTCCTGGGCATGATGGCCACGCACCTGCTCCCGACCTTCGAGGCCAATGCCGCACTGACCCCGACGTGGGTGGGCCTGACGTTCTCCGGCCGTGCCGCCGCCCTGTTTGCCGTGCTCGCTGGCATTGGGCTCGCCCTGTCCACCGGCAAGCAACAGCCTCTTGACGGCCCCGCACTGACGGCGGCACGGCGCGGCATCGCGATGCGCGCCCTGGTGATTGCCGTCGTCGGGCTGGCGCTCGGCGGGCTTGACGTCAACATCGCGGTGATTCTGGTGCATTATGCCGTGCTGTTCCTGTGCATTCTGCCGTTCATCGGGCTGCGGCTGAAGGCCTTGTGCGGCTGGGCAGCAGGTTGGATCCTGCTGTCCCCGTTGCTTGCCTTCCTGCTTCGGCCCTGGCTCATGGCCGCAGATCCGCCGCTGCAGCTCAACCACAACCCGGGGTGGGAGGACTTCACCACTTCGGGCCAGCTGCTGGGCGACCTGTTCCTGACGGGGTACTACCCGGTATTCCTGTGGATTTCGTATCTGCTCGTGGGGCTCGTCATCGGCAGGCTCGCGCTGACCGCGGCAATAGTTCCGGTGTTGCTGCTGCTCGGCGGCACGGCCGTGGCGGCATTCTCCAAGGTCCTGGGCACAGCGGCGATGGAGCAGTGGGGCGGCCGCGCCGCCCTCCAGGAGATCCTCACGGACCCCAGCTATCCGTTGGACAGCCTCCTGCAGGTCAACCTCGCCGGTGTCCGGCAGGAGGGATCGTGGTGGTGGCTTGCCGGCAGCGCGCCCCATTCCGGAACCACCCTGGACCTGCTGCATACCAGCGGCGTGGCGGCCGCCGTCGTCGGCCTTTGCCTTCTGGTGGGCAGGCTGGGGCAGTGGCTCGCGCTGGACCTGCTGCTTCCGCTGCGGGGACCGGGTGCCATGACGCTGACGCTGTACACCGCCCACGTTTGCGTGGTGGCGTCGTTCCATCTCAAGCCATTGCCCGTGGGCTGGACCGAAGACGGGATGTACTTCGCACACGCGGCATTGGCCGTGATGATCGGGATGGTCTTCGTAATCCTGAAATGGCGAGGTCCGCTGGAATGGCTCGGGCATGCCGCCAACCAGGTGGGCCGGCACCAGCCCGCCAGGATCCGGTAACTTGCGGGCCGGGATCCGGTAGCTACCGGGCCAGTGCGTCGCCGGAGGCGCGGAACAGCCGCACGGCATCCCGCATGGAGGAACGTGCCCGTTTCCGGTCACCCGACGCGTCGTAGGCGCAGCTGAGCCGGAACCAGGACCGCCAGTCGTCCGGGGCGGCTTCTGTTTCCGCCCGGTACTTCTCGAACTCCTGGTCGGCGGCAGCCCGGATGATCCGGCCGGCCGGCGTGCGTGGCAGGTTGTCCTCCGGCAGGCCGCCTTCGGCCTCCAACACACGTGCCATCTGCTCGGTCCGGGCGCCGAAAAGGAGTTCCCGGATCAGGGCCCAGGCGCCAATCACCGGCAGCACGAGGTACGCCGCGCCGATGGCTTTGGCCACGGCCTCGGCGTCGGTCAGCAGCAGGACGGAGCGCTGGAAGGACACCACGAGATAAAAGACCAGCAGGAGCGTCACAGCGCCTACCCAGATCTTGGTGCGGTTTGTCCTCAGCCAGCCAAGAAGCGGTTTCACCGGGTTACAGCCCCAGGTCCAGGTAGCCGTCCAGGCCGACGGTGAGCCCCGGGTGCGCTGCGACGTTCCGCACGCCCAGGAGCACGCCGGGCATGAAGGAAGCCCGGTCGAAGGAATCGTGACGGAGCGTCAGCTGCTCCCCCGGGCCGCCGAGCAGGACTTCCTGATGCGCCACGAGTCCCCGGAGCCGGACGCTGTGCACGCGCACGCCGTCCACCTCGCAGCCGCGGGCGCCGGCCAGTTCAGTGGTGGTGGCATCGGGGCTGGGGCCGACGCCGGCCGCCTCGCGTTCCGCTGCCACCAGCTGGGCGGTGCGCACGGCGGTACCCGACGGCGCGTCCACCTTGTCCGGGTGGTGGAGTTCGATGATCTCCACGGATTCGAAGTACTTGGACGCCTTGGCGGCGAATGCCGAGGTGAGCACGGAGCCCAGGGCGAAGTTGGGTGCAATCAGCACACCGACCTCCGGGTGGCCGGCCAGCAGGGTCTCCAGCGACTCCAGCCTGCCCAGGTCCCAGCCCGTGGTGCCCACCACGGCGTGCATGCCGTTTTCGACGGCGAAGCGGACGTTCTCCTCGGTGCTCTCCGGAACGGTGAGGTCGACGACGTACCGGGCGCCGGCGTCGACCAGGGAATCGAGGGAGTCACCGCGTCCCAGCGCGGCGACGAGCTTCATGTCGGGAGCGGCCTCCACAGCTTTGACGGCCTCGGCGCCCATGCGCCCGTTTGCGCCCAGAACGGCGACAGGAAGTTGTTGGGTCATGGATTCAACACTACCGTTCGGGGGACCGCCGGACGGAACCGGAGCGCATGCGTTACCTCACGCGTGTGCCCTCCAGTCCCCTGCGCTGCGGTCCGTTTACTCCCCGGCGCTGTGCCCCTACTCCCCGGCCCCGACCCACTCAACGGTGCCGTCGCTGAAGAACTGTTCTTTCCAGATCGGCACCTGCGCCTTGACCCGGTCCACCAGCTCGGAGCACACGGCGAAGGCCTGCCCGCGGTGGGCGGCCGATACCGCGCAGACGAGGGCGGGGTCGCCGATTTCCAGCGGGCCCACCCGGTGCGCGACCCAGATCCGGACCGGAGGAACCGCGCCGGCACCATCAGCACCGCCAGACGCAGCGCCGTCGGCGCCAGCCGCCCCGGCCTGCTCCGCCACCAGCTGCGCCACGACGTCGTCCAGCACCTTCCGTGCCGTGGGGTGGGCGGTGTAGCTGAGCCGGTCGACCGGCTTGCCGCCGTCGTGGTTCCGGACAACGCCGCTAAAGCTGACCACCGCTCCGGCAGTCTCCGACTCCACGGCGGCGATGGCCTGGTCCACGGAGATGGGTTCGCTGCTAAGCACTGCGGTTACTACTTCGAACGAAGCCTCAGTGGCCATGTCCGCCCTCCAACTGGTCGCATAGGTGCCCGATCACCGGATCCAGGACGGAGAGACCGTCCATGACCCCCTTGGGTGATCCGGGCAGGTTGATGATGAAAGTCCGGCCGGCCGAACCGGCATGTCCGCGGCTCAGCATGGCATGGGGCGTCTTCGCCGTTCCGAACTGGCGGATGCCCTCCATGATGCCGGGGATTTCACGGTCCAGGAGCGGCAGCGTCATTTCCGGCGTCTGGTCGTCCGGGCTCAGGCCGGTCCCCCCGCTGGTGATGACGACGGCGGGTTCCTGGGTCAGGAGCGCACGGATCGCCGCGCCCACCGGTTCACCGTCGGGCACCACCATGACCGGGTACGGCACGAAGCCGTGTTCGGCGAGCCAGTCTGTGATGACGGGCCCGGTCTCGTCCTGGTAGACGCCGGAGGCGGCTCGCGTTGAGGCAATGACGACGCCGGCCTTCCGGCCCTGCACCTCGCCGTGTACGTGCGGTGCCGCGGTATTCGAAGGATGGTTGCTCACAGGGCCCAGTCCCCGCTCTTGCCGCCGCTCTTGGCCAACACCTTGATGTCCGTGAGCACGGCGTGCTTATCCACGGCCTTGATCATGTCGTAGACGCTCAGCGCCGCCACGGAGGCAGCAGTCAGTGCCTCCATTTCGACGCCGGTCACGCCGCGCGTCTTGACGGTCGCCAGGATGTCCACCGTCTCGGGTCCGAGTTCGAAGTCGACGGTCACCTTGGAAATCGGGAGCGGGTGGCACAGCGGGATCAGCTCAGGCGTTTTCTTGGCTGCCATGATCCCGGCAACCCGGGCAACGGCCAGTGCGTCGCCCTTGGGCAGGCCGCCACTGCCCAGCAGAGCCAGGACCTCGGCGGTGCTGCGGACCGTCGCCGTGGCCGTGGCCTCGCGCGTGGTCTCCGGTTTTCCTGAGACGTCCACCATCTGGGCTGTGCCGTCACGGCGAAGATGGGTCAGGGCGCCGTGGTCATTATCTGCAGTCACAGCATCCATACTTCCACCTCGGCGCCCTCGTCGAGAGCGGCGGTGCCCACTGGTACGTGGACCAGGGCATTCGAGTGGGCCAGTGCCTGCACCAAATGCGAGCTTTCGCCGCCCTGCAGCCGGACTGTACCGTCAGCCTGCAGGGACCCGCGCCGGACCTGGTGCTTGCCCGGCGGGGAAGACAGCGACTGGGCCAGCCGTGCCCGGACCGCGGGCCTGGGCGCGGGCGCGCCAAACAGTTCGCCCAGCACCGGGCGGAGGAACATTTCAAAGGAGACGAGGCAGCTGACGGGGTTCCCCGGAAACGCAAGGAGGGGGACGCCGTCGAACGTTCCCAGCCCCTGGGGGCCGCCGGGCTGCATCGCGACATGCTGGAAGGCCACGTCCTGGCCATCCATGGCCTGCCGCACCACCTCGTACGCGCCCTTGCTGACTCCCCCGGTGGTGACAATCAGGTCCACCGCGGACGTGTGGGTGCGCAGCAGCGTCCGCAGGGCGTCCGGGCTGTCGGCGGAAATGCCGGCCCTGGTCACATCAAGCCCTGCCTGCCGCAACGCGGATTCCAGGAGGGTGCCGTTGGCGTCGTAGATCTTGCCGTCGCCCAGCGGTTCCCCGGGTTCCACCACTTCATCGCCCGTGGTGACGAGCAGGACCGATAGCTGCTTGCGCACCAGAACCTCGGGCAGGCCCAGCGCGGCGAGCAGGCCCAGCTGCGCCGGGCCCAGGCAGGTGCCCGCGGCCAGTGCCTGCTGGCCGGCGTCGATGTCGCTCCCGGCGGCGCGAATGAACGTCCCGGCTGCCGTGGCCGGCAGTCTCACCTCAGCCTCTTCCCCTGCCGCCGGAAAGATGGAGGGGACGGCCCGTTCAACGGGTACGACGGCGTCTGCCCCGTCGGGCACCATGGCACCGGTCATGATGGGGACGGCGGTGCCCGGCTGCAGGGGCGCGGGTTTCGCGCCCGCGGGCACCGGAGCCGCCACGCGCAGGTCCGCCCCGCCGTCGGGCACATCGCCGGAGCGGATGGCAAAGCCATCCATCTGGGAGTTCGGAAACGGGGGCAGGCTCAACGGCGCGGTGATGTCCTCCGCCAGTCCCCGGCCCAGCGCCTGGACCAGCGGCAGCCTTTCAGTCCGTTCCGGGGACAGCAGCGGTTCGAGGAGCTCCCTGACCGCCCGCCGGTGGTCTGCAACGCTCCGGTGGGCACCGTGATCGTGCGTGCCGTGTTCGTGGGTGCCGTGTTCGTGGGTGCCGGCGTCGCCGGAGGGTGGGGCGGCAGCGCCGGCAGCGCCGGCGTGGGGCATGGCGGATCGTACGGCGCTATCGCCGTGCGGCTGCGAATGGCTGTGCATGGTCCGGCCTTTGGTGGGCTACGTTTTCACGTCCACTCTAATGGTGTGGAAGCCCGTGGCGCCGTCCGGTGCCACCGAACGCTGTTCCTCCGTCTGTTCGGTGCCTTGGAGGTCCGTGGCCCGCACCTGGACCTCATGCTGCCCGGGCTGAAGGTCAATGCCGAGCTGCCACTGGTACCACGTGTCCACCGAGATGCCCGGAGCGAGCCTGGCCGGCTGCCAGTCGCCCCGGTCCACGCGCAGCTCGATCTTGCCGATTCCGGTGTGCTGTGCCCAGGCCACGCCGCCGAACACCACAGTCCCGGGCTGGATAAAGGCGCCATTCCGCGGCACGTCGATGCGGGATGAGATCTTGATGGGGCCGCGCTCGGACCAGCCGCGCGGTGTCCAGTAGGCAACGTCGTCGGCGAACCTGGTGACCTTGAGCTCGGTGAGCCACTTGGTCGCCGAGACATATCCGTACAGTCCGGGGACGATCATCCGCACGGGGAAGCCGTGTTCGAGCGGGAGCGGCTCGCCGTTCATGCCCACGGCGAGCAGCGCATCACGGCGGTCGGTGAGCACCTCCAGCGGCGTGCTGGCCGTAAAGCCGTCCGAGCTTCGGGACAGGACCATGTCCGCGTCCGGCTTGGGACCGGCCATGGCCAGCAGCTCCCGTACCGGCCAGCCAAGCCAGCGGGCATTGCCGATCAGGTCGCCGCCTACCTCGTTGGACACGCAGGCGATGGTCACGTGCCGCTCGATGAAGGGCTTGGCCAGCAGGTCCTCGAAGGAGACCTCGACTTCCCGTTCCACCAGCCCTGTGACCTTAAGCCGCCACTCGCGGGAATCGAGCACCGGAACGGACAGTGCGGTGTCAATGCGGTAAAAGTCAGGGTTGGGTGTGACCAGCGGCGCCACCCCGGCCAGCCGGATGTCGGCGCCGGCCGGAATGGGCGGTGCCGGGGACTGCGGTGCGGGCAGCCGCAGGGTCCGGCGGACCTCGTTGACGCCTGCGGCCCCGCCCCGCCAGACGGTGACGACGGCGCCGCCCACCAGGACGCCGGCCGAGGTGCCTCCCAACAGCTGGAAGAAGCTCCGCCGGGCCGGCCCCGGGTCAGTATCCCCGCCACGGTATGTGGCAGCCAGGCCCCTGACCAGTTTTAGCAGCACCGCCGTTCCGATCCCGGCCGCAAGGAGCGGAAGAACGACGGCGGCGGCGGTCACCTGGGCGCGGGTCAGGACCGCGGCCAGGCCCACGACGCCGAAGACGGCAAAGACGGCGGCACCCGCGAAGCGCCGGCGCAGCTCGAGGACACCTGCCGCGGCGGCGAAGATGGCGATTCCCAGCGCCATGCCGGCCAGCAGGGCAAGCTTGTCCGCTGTTCCGAAGAGGGAAACAGCCCAGTCCTTGACACCCGGCGGGACCGCGTCGATGACGGCGCCGCCCAGGGCAGTCATGGTTGAAAGTGAAGGACTGACGAAGCCGGCGATGAGTTCGCTGGCGACGAGTCCGGTGCCGGCTGCCACAACGCCTGCGGCCGCCGCCCACCGGCGCCGGTGCCGGTTTGGCTCATGGGAACCGTTCACCCTTCCAGCATAGGTTCATCAGCGCTTTCCGCCACCGCCGTCATCCCTGGCCGCTGCGCGTCGCCGGACGCCGCAGCGGCAGCCCAGTCACGGAACGCGGCGGGTGTGATCGGCGGCCCGCAGTGGCGTAGCCTGAAGTCATGAGTGTTCAGCTTGGCCTACCGCAGCTCCGTGAAGGAGGCGCACCCGGTTCCGGTTCGCAGCCCCTTCCGGTTGAGCGCCCGGACGGGATCCCCGCCCGCCGCCCGGCTGACGCTCCCGCCGGCCTTGCGGACCGCTACGGCCGCAGGGCCACGGACATGCGGCTTTCGCTCACGGACAAGTGCAACCTGCGGTGCACGTACTGCATGCCCGCCGAGGGGCTGGAGTGGCTCGCCAAGCAGGCAGTCATGACCGGTGAGGAAATCGTGCGGATCGTGGGGATCGGCGTGAACCTGCTGGGCGTGCGCGAGCTGCGGCTGACCGGCGGCGAGCCGCTGGTCCGTGCCGACCTTGTGGACATCATCGGTGCGCTGCGCCAGGCACACCCGGAGCTTCCGATTTCCATGACGACGAACGGTGTTGGGCTGGACAGGAAGGCTGCAGCCCTCAAGGCCGCCGGGCTGACCCGCATCAACGTTTCCCTGGACTCGCTGCACGAGGAAACTTTCACCAAACTGACCCGGCGCCCGTTCCTGGACCGGGTCCTCGCCGGGGTGGACGCCGCCTGGGCCGCCGGACTGGGACCCGTGAAGCTCAACGCCGTGCTGATGCGCGGCATCAACGACACCGAATCGCCGTCCCTCCTCGCCTGGGCGCTGGAGCGTGGCTACGAACTGCGGTTCATTGAGCAAATGCCCCTGGATGCGGACCACGGCTGGACCCGCCGGAACATGATCACCGCTGCCGAGATCCGGGAACTCCTCTCCGAGGAGTTCGTGCTCAGCCCGGATCCGCGCGCCCGCGACGGGGCACCGGCGGAACGCTTTGAAGTACGACGCCGGACTGGTTCCGGCAGTTCCGGTGATTCGGGCGGTTCCGCTGAATCAGCCGGCGCAGATTCACACGGCCCGGTGCTGGGTACTGTGGGGATCATCGCCTCGGTCACCGAGCCGTTCTGCTCCGACTGCCGGCGGACGCGGATCACCGCCGAAGGCAAGATCATGAGCTGCCTCTTCTCCCGCGAGGAATTCGATCTGCTGGGCCTGCTGCGGCAAGGGGCCGGCGACGAGGAGCTCGCCGAACGCTGGCAGGATGCCATGTGGCTGAAGCCCAAAGCCCACGGCATGGACCACGTGGGCCTCGACGCGCCGGACTTCGTCCAGCCGGACCGCAGCATGAGCGCCATCGGAGGCTGACCCTTGAACGTACGATACTTCGCTGCCGCACGCGCCGCGGCAGGCGTGGATGAAGAGCGCTTCGAACTTCCCGCCGGCTCCACGGTGGAGTCGCTCCTCGCCGCCGTGCTCGACGTCGAGCGCCCTGGGCCTCCGGCCGGAACGCCGCCGCTGGACAGGATCCTGGCCCGCAGCAGCTTCCTGCTGAACGAGGTCGCCGTCCGGGACCGGACCACCGTCCTGGCAGCCGGCGACGTGGTGGACGTCCTGCCGCCCTTCGCCGGCGGCTAACCCAACTGGGTCGCAGCAGAGGGCCTTCCCAGCCGTGGGAACGCCCTGTGCTGCTACCTGGTTGGATGGTGCGGGAGTTGGGTGGTAAGGCCGGGTGCCGGGACCTACCATGGCACTACCTCGCCATTTCACCGCGTTGGAAACGGACCGCGCGGGGAATGAAACGCACCAGGCATGGAGCAGAGGCTGGCCAAAGGAGACCGGAAATGTTCACCCTGCAGATCGAGCACGCCATCAAGGACTTCGAATCGTGGAAGGCGGTCTTTGACCGCGACCCCGCGGACCGGGCGGGCTCCGGCGTCGTAGCCCACCGGATCGGCCGCCCGGTAGAGGACGACCGGTACATCGTGGTGGAGCTGGACTTCGAGCGACGTGACCAGGCCGAGGACTTCCTGGCCAAGCTGCGCGAAAAGGTATGGAACTCCCCCGACGTCGCACCGGCCCTGTCCGGCACCCCGCAGACACGGGTCATCGAACTGGTGGGCTGAGCGCCGGGTACCGGCTTTAGGCGCGGTGGCAGATCGAGGTCATGAACGGCTGGAAGCCCTGGGCCTCCCCCAGCCGCAGTTCCGCCGTGTGGGTCAGCACGCCGTCGTCCACCCTGAAGGTGTGCCGGGCGGTGCCGCGGTCGCTGTGCCGCTCCACCGTAAGGGTGGAGTCGTGCCAGACGCCACGGGCTGGGGCCGCCGGGGGCTTGCCCATGCTGTCGACGTAGTACCAGAGCGTTTCGTCGTGGTCCGGGTCCACTGTGAAGACCCCGTGCCCTTCGAAGTGTGTGCCGTCGGCTTCGGTGTGGCGGTAGGACTGGACGACGGCGAACCCTCCGGCCGCGCGGGTAAACGTCACCTCCGCGGTGGCCGTACGAGCCGGACCCCACGGCGAGGCAGCCAGTTCAGTGGTTCCCAGCCAGCGGCCAACGAAGATCTCGAGCGCTTCGTGCGCTGTTCCCGGCTGCGGCTGGTCCATTGTCTCTCCCCGAACTCAGAGCCCGAAGGTTTCCGATTCGTCGAAGGGGCCGACCACCGTCACGGTTCGGGGCGCCGCGGCCAGCTCGCTGGCCAGCTCCTGGACCTGTTCCGCCGTCACGGCCTTAATGAGGCGCAGGGTCTCGTCGATGTCCTGGTATTCACCGGAGACCAACTCGGCTCGGCCCAGCCGGGACATACGG
This sequence comes from Arthrobacter globiformis NBRC 12137, assembly GCF_000238915.1. Taxonomy (GTDB): domain Bacteria; phylum Actinomycetota; class Actinomycetes; order Actinomycetales; family Micrococcaceae; genus Arthrobacter; species Arthrobacter globiformis. The sequence continues at coordinate 77,793 of NZ_BAEG01000016.1, forward strand.
GAGCCGGTGTCCTCCAAGGCCAGGACGATCCCGCCGCAGAGCTGCCCCACCGCCTTGCGGAGCTCGTCCTCGGAAATACCGCCGGCCGCGAGGCTGTCGAGTTCGGCGCCGAGGAGTTCCAGGACCTGGCGGACCTTGGTGGGCGTGCAGCCGGCGTACATGCCGAAGTAGCCGGCGTCGGCGTAGGACGAGGCGAAGGAATAGGTGGAGTACACGAGTCCGCGCTTCTCGCGGATCTCCTGGAACAGCCGTGACGACATCCCGCCGCCGAGCACGGCGTTCAGCACGCTCATGACATAGCGGCGTTCATCGGTGGCCACGATGGTGGGACAGCCCATGATGATGTTGGCCTGTTCCACCGGGCGGGTGACCACGTGCAGTCCCGCGGTGCCGGTGATCTCTGCGCGCTCGGTGGAGCGACGCTCCACGGGAGCCGCCCCGGCCTCAAGGGACCACCCGGCTGAGTGGAGCGCATCCACCACAAGCCGGCAGACGACGTCGTGCTCCAAACCGCCGGCGGCGGTGATTACAAGCTCGTCCGGGCGGTAGTAGCGCCGGTAATGGTCCCAGACGGAGTCGCGCGCCACTGCGCGGATCGCATCCGGAGTGCCGCCAATGGGGCGTCCCAGCGGATGGGTGCCGAGCACGGCGGCCACGAAGTGTTCATGCGCCACGTCCGTGGGGTCGTCGCTGTCCATGGCGATTTCCTCGAGGATGACGTCCCGTTCCTGCTCCATCTCCGCGGGATCCAGCACGGCGCCGGTGATCATATCGGCGATGACGTCAATGGCCATTGGCAGGTCCGTATCCAGCACGCGGGCGAAGTAGCAGGTGCTCTCCTTCGCGGTGGCGGCGTTGGATTCGCCGCCCACCTCGTCAAAGGCGGAAGCGATCTCGAGGGCGGTGCGCCTCTTGGTGCCCTTGAACAACAAATGCTCAAGGAAGTGCGTCGATCCGTGCTGCCCCGGCGCTTCGTCGCGTGACCCCACACCCACCCAAAAGCCGATGGTGGCTGAACGCTGCCCCGGCATGGCCTCAGTCAGCACGCGAACCCCGCCCGGGAGGACCGAACGGCGGACTTCCGAACCGCCGTCGGCTCCGTGGATCAGGGTGTCGCCGGGGTGGTTCTGCTCCAGCGGCAGGGGTACGACAGTCATCAAGGCCTTTCGGGAAGCGGAGCCAAATCTGCCTGCAATCGTACCAGCGGGCCCGCCGACGGCGTGGCTCTGACGTGGGCTGTTTTGCCGCCGCAAGCGGGGGTTGGGTGGGGGTTAAACGGAGCGGGGCCGGTGGTACAACCAACGGCCCCGCCCTATGGGATCCGGCAGCACTCAGCTGCCGGAGCCCGGAACTACTCGGACGCGTCCGAGCCTTCTGCCGGAGCCGCAGCGTGAACGCGGTCGGCCTCGCCGGCGCCTTCCTCTTCAGCCACAACGGGAGACAGGGACAGCTTTCCGCGGTCGTCGATCTTGGTGATCTCGACCTGGATCTTCTGGCCCACGGAGACGACGTCCTCGACGTTGTCCACGCGCTTGCCGCTGGCGAGCTTGCGCAGCTCGGAGATGTGCAGCAGGCCGTCCTTGCCCGGGGTCAGGGAGACGAATGCACCGAAGGTGGTGGTCTTGACGACCGTACCCAGGTAGCGCTCGCCGATTTCCGGAACCTGCGGGTTGGCGATGGCGTTGATCGCGGAGCGTGCGGCGTCGGCGGACGGGCCGTTGGTGGCGCCGATGTACACGGTGCCGTCGTCCTCGATGGAGATGTCCGCGCCGGTGTCCTCCTGGATCTGGTTGATCATCTTGCCCTTGGGGCCGATGACCTCACCGATCTTGTCCACGGGGATCTTGACGGCGATGACGCGCGGAGCGAACTCGGAGAGCTCATCCGGGGTGTCGATCGCGGCGTTGATGACCTCGAGGATGTGGAGGCGGGCCTCGCGGGCCTGCTTCAGCGCTGCTGCCAGCACGGATGCCGGGATGCCGTCGAGCTTGGTGTCCAGCTGGATGGCCGTGACGAACTCGGACGTACCGGCAACCTTGAAGTCCATGTCACCGAAGGCATCTTCGGCGCCAAGGATGTCCGTCAGTGCTGCGTAGCGGGTCTGACCGTCCACCTGGTCGGAGACCAGGCCCATGGCGATGCCGGCGACGGCGGCCTTCAGCGGAACACCGGCGTTGAGCATGGACAGCGTCGAGGCGCAGACCGAGCCCATGGAGGTGGAGCCGTTGGAGCCAAGGGCTTCGGACACCTGGCGGATGGCGTACGGGAACTCCTCGCGGGACGGCAGCACCGGCACGAGCGCGCGCTCGGCCAGGGCACCGTGGCCGATTTCGCGGCGCTTCGGGGATCCGACGCGGCCGGTCTCACCGGTGGAGTACGGCGGGAAGTTGTAGTTGTGCATGTAGCGCTTGCGCGTTACCGGCGACAGCGAGTCGATCTGCTGTTCCATCTTGAGCATGTTCAGCGTGGTGACACCCATGATCTGGGTTTCGCCACGTTCGAAGATGGCAGAGCCGTGAACGCGGGGCAGGACCTCGACCTCGGCGGTGAGCTGGCGGATGTCCGTCAGGCCGCGGCCGTCGATGCGGATCTGGTCCTTGAGGATACGCTGGCGGACAACGTGCTTGGTCACGGAGCGGAAGGCTGCGGACAGCTCCTTCTCGCGGCCTTCGAACTGGTCGGCGAGGGAGCCAACAACCTCGTCCTTCAGCTCGTCGGCTGCGTTGTCGCGGTCCTGCTTGTCGGCGATCTGGAAGACAGCGGTGAGCTTCTCCGCCGCAGCAGACTCGACGGCGGCGTACACATCGTCCTGGTAGTCCAGGAAGACGGGGAACTCGACGGTGGGCTTGGCGGCGCGGGCTGCCAGGTCCTGCTGGGCTTCGCAGAGAGCCTTGATGAACGGCTTTGCAGCCTCCAGGCCCTCGGAAACAACCTCTTCGGTGGGGGCGGTGGCGCCCTGTTCCTTGATGAGGTTCCAGGAGTTGTCCGTGGCTTCGGCCTCGACCATCATGATGGCGACGTCGTCACCGGCAACGCGGCCGGCAACGACCATGTTGAACACTGAGTTCTCGAGCTGGGAGTGCTTCGGGAAGGCAACCCACTGCGAACCCTGCTCGTCGGCGACGAGGGCAACGCGGACGCCGCCGATCGGGCCGGAGAACGGCAGGCCGGAGAGCTGGGTGGACATCGAGGAAGCGTTGATGGCCACGACGTCGTAAAGCTCGTCCGGGTTGATCGCCAGAACGGTGACGACAATCTGGACCTCGTTGCGCAGGCCCTTGACGAACGCGGGGCGCAGCGGGCGGTCCATCAGGCGGCAGGCCAGGATCGCTTCGGTGGACGGGCGGCCTTCACGGCGGAAGAACGAGCCCGGGATGCGGCCGGCGGCGTACATGCGCTCTTCGACGTCCACGGTCAGCGGGAAGAAGTCGAAGCCTTCACGCGGGTGCTTGCCGGCGGTGGTGGCGGAGAGCAGCGCGGTGTCTTCGTCGATGTACACCATGGCTGCGCCGGCCGCCTGCTTGGCAAGACGGCCGGTTTCGAAGCGGATTACACGCTTGCCAAAGCGGCCATTGTCAATAACTGCTTCTGAGAACTGGATTTCGGGACCCTCCAAGAGAGTCACCTCCGTTTCATATGTAACGGAAGTCCAGCCGCATCAACCCAGCCCAGCATCTGTCTACTGGCCCTGCACCCGGTCATCGATCGAGACCCACGGGCCGGCTTCAGTCAGCGAAGCTTCCCGGGGATCACTACCGAGGACCGCGAATGCGTGATGCGGTTGATCCTCCTGTTTAGTTTTTATGTACTGACGAGGCGGCCCGTTCCGGCAGGAAAGGGCCGCCTCAAAACCAGACTAGCGGCGCAGGCCGAGGCGCTCGATGAGCGAACGGTAGCGGGCGATGTCGGTGTTCTTCAGGTAGGTCAGCATGCGCTTGCGGCGACCAACCATGGCCAGCAGACCGCGCTGGGTGTGGAAGTCGTGCTTGTGCTCCTTCATGTGCTCAGTCAGATCCTTGATCCGCTGAGTCAGAACCGCAATCTGGACCTCCGGCGAACCGGTGTCGCCCTCGGACGTTGCGTATTCCTTGATGATGGACTGCTTTACGGCGGCGTCAAGTGCCACAATAACTCCTAGAGATGTGCCGTGAGGCCCGAGTCAGTAATTCACTGCCGGGGGTGCCGGCGCGGAGGTCCGAAGAACATTCCGCACAAGACAGGATCCAGCAACCACGGACTGCAGCCGGATCCACCGTTTAGTTTACCGGCCGTATTGCAATCTTGTCGAAACGGCAACAGGGCTGGTCATACCCCCGGAAGCAGGTCCCGGATGGCTGCCATGCCGCGGTGGAGTTCGGCAAAGCCGGTGCTCAGCGGCGAAAGTCCGATCCTGATGCCCTGCGGAGCGCGGAAGTCCGGGATGACGTCCCTTTCCCAGAGCGCGGCCGTCACCTCACGGAAGGCGGGATGGTCAACGGTGATGTGGCCTCCGCGGCGGTCCGGATCCCGGGGTGTAGCAAGCATCACCCCGGCTGGCGCGAGCCAGGCATCGTGCAGTTCCAGCGCGTACGCGGTGAGCTGCCGCGACTTTTGCCGGATGGCGGCCATGCTGACTTCTTCGATCAGGTCAAGCGTGCCGCGCATGGCGATCATCCCGAAGATGGCCGGCGTGCCGCTCAGGAAACCGCGGATGCCGGCGGCCGGTTCGTAGCCGGGCCCCATCTCGAAGGCGTCCTTCCGGCCCATCCATCCCCAGATGGGCTGCGCGAGTCCGGACAGGTGCCGGTCATTGACGTAGGCAAAGGCGGGCGAACCCGGGCCGCCGTTCAGGTACTTGTAGGTGCAGCCCGCGGCAAAGTCCACGTTCCACTCGTCCAGCTGCAGCTCCACGGACCCGGCGGAATGGCACAGGTCCCAGACCACCAGCCCACCGGCGTCGTGCACTGCAGCGGTAATGGCCGGCAAGTCCGCGAGGTGCCCCGAGCGGTAGGCCACGTGGCTGAGGAGGACGACGGCGGTGGCCGGCCCCAGGGCCTGCCTCACCTGTTCGAGGTGGACACCCGAGGCGGGATCCGCCTCGATCCAGCGCAGGGTCAGTCCCTCCTCCCTGGCGATGCCTTCGACGAGGTACCGGTCGGTGGGAAAGTTGTCCGTGTCCACCACGATCTCTGTCCGCGCCGGATCCCCGACGGCGGCCAGCGCTGCCCGGATCAGCTTGTACAGCACCACGGTGGTGGAGTCGGCGATGATGGTCTGGCCCGCGGCGGCGCCCAGCACCGCACGCCCCAGCTGGTCGCCGATGGCCTGGGGCATGTCCAGCCATTCCTCGTCCCAGCCTCTGATCAGACGCCCGCCCCAGCCCTCCTGGATGAAGGTGGTTATGTCTCCGGCGGTCCGCTTGAGCGGGCGGCCCAGGGAGTTGCCGTCGAGGTAGGACAGCTCTGTGACCGCGCCGACGAACAGTCCGCGGTACCTGGCCAGGGGATCGTCGGCGTCGAGGCGTGTGGCCTTTTGTAGCAGGGCGTCTGCTGCCTGCGTGGTCACTGTCCGATCTCCGTACGGACGGCGAACAGCTCCGGAAAGAACGTCAGCTCAAGGGCCTTCTGCAGGAACGCGGCCCCGGTGGAACCGCCGGTGCCTGTTTTCATGCCGATGGTGCGCTGCACCGTGCGCAGGTGCCGGAACCGCCACAACTGGAAGTTATCTTCCAGGTCAACAAGCTCCTCACATGCCTCGTATGCACCCCAGTTCTGGGCGGCGTGCTCGTAGATGTGCTTGAACAGGGGCACCAGTCCAGGCTCAAACTCATGTGCCCGGGTCACATCCCTGTTCAGCACCGCCTCGGGAACGTCGAAGCCCTGGCGGTGGAGGTAGGCGAGGAATTCGTCATAGATGCTCGGTGCGTGCAGGACTTCGGTCAGCAGGGCGTGCGCTTCGGGATCGGATTCGAAGACGGGAAGCATCTTCCTGTTCTTGTTGCCCAGCACGAACTCCACGGCGCGGTACTGGCTGGACTGGAATCCGGACGAATTACCCAGGAAGCCGCGGAATTCCGCGTACTCGGTGGGGGTCAGCGTGGCCAGGACCGACCACTGTTCGGTGAGGGTTTTCTGAATGTGCTTGACCCGCGCGATGCCCTTCAGGGCCGAGCCGAGGTCATCCGAACGCAGCTTCTCAGCGGCAGTACGGAGTTCGTGAAGGACCAGCTTGAGCCACAGCTCCGTGGTCTGGTGCTGGATGATGAACAGCAGTTCGTCATGGTGTTCCGGGACGCTGACGGGCTGCTGGGCGCTGAGCAGTGTGGGCAGCTGAAGGTAGGACGCATAACTCATGCGGGAACTGAAATCGCGCACAATCCCCTTGTCCAGTTTCCTGGTGTTCTTCTCTACGGTCACAGCGTCGCCTTCCTTGCCAATACTGTGTGGTGCAGGACTGCATGGTGCAGTCCCGTGTGGAGCGCGCGGGTCAGCGCTTGAGCAGGATGTCGTGCGTCTGCAGGACGTCCTGGCGCATCTGCTCCACGAGGGCTTCAGGCCCACGGTATGCCACCATGCCACGCAGCCTGGTCACGAACTCCACGACTACTGTCTGGCCGTACAGATCGAAGTCCTCAATGCGCTCCTCAGGCCTGTCGATGACGTGCGCCTCCACCTGTCGGCTCACGCCGTCGAAAGTGGGGTTGGAGCCAACGGAGATCGCGGCCGGCCAGCGCGTCCCGGCCTCGTCCACGAGCCAGCCCGCATAGATGCCGTCGGCAGGGATCAGGCCGCTCGCATCACTGGAGAGGTTGGCGGTGGGGAAACCGAGATCCCGGCCGCGCGCGGCGCCGTGGACCACCTCACCCCGCATCCGGTGTGCGCGGCCCAGGACAGCGGCGGCGGTGCCGACGTCACCCTCCCGCAGCGCTTCGCGCACCCAAGTGGAGGAACAGCGGCGGTCCGTCCCGCCGTCGTCATGCAGCGGGAAACCTTCGGAGCCGAACTCGCTGATGATCAGGACTTCAAAGCCGAACCTCTCCCCCAGCTCCTGCATGGTGTTCAGGTCGCCGGAGTTGCCCTTGCCGAAGCGGGTGTCGTGGCCGATCACCACGTGGCTGGCGTGAAGGCTGTCCACGAGGACCGAGCCGACGAACTCTTCAGGGGTAAGGCTGGCGAGCTCCAGGGAGTACTTCATGACCAGGATGGCGTCCAGCCCGAGCTCGCCCAGCGCCTGGAGTTTGTCGTGCAGGCCCATAATCAGTTCGGGCGCGCTTTCCGGCCGGTGTACCAGGGCCGGGTGGGGGTCGAACGTCACGGCAACCGACTTGGCGCTGTTCAGCCGCGCAGTCCTGATGAGCTGGGACAGCACCTGTTGGTGGCCGCGGTGTACGCCGTCGAAATTGCCGATAGTGACAACGGAAGGACCAAAGTCTTCGGGGACCTCGGTCGGGTCATTCCAGATGTGGACCATCAACCTCGCCTTTTACTGCCTGACTGAACTTGCTCCCGGCGCGCCAGGGCCGGAACTCTCTAAGGTTACCTGCAATCCCTGACTGTCACTGACGGCCGGGCGGCCTACCGCCTGCACGCACGCCCGGCTAGGATGCAGAGGCAGCGGCCGGGCAGTGCTGCCTTGGGCTGTCTGAGTTTCATTCGCGTTTTGACCACGGATCGCCTGCGGGACGAGCGGGCCGGAAGGAGCCACGTCATGAGTGATGTCCAGGAGCTGCTGGGACAGATCCCGGTCCAACGGATTGCGTCCCTGCTGGGGACGGACACGGCGTCCGCGCAGGCCGCCGTCGAGGCCGCCGTGCCCACGCTGCTTGCCGGAATGCAGGGCAACGTCCAGGCGCCGGATGGCGCCGCGGCACTGGAAGCCGAACTGGCCAGGCACCGGAACGGACTGGCCGACGGCGACGTTGACCCGTCGCAGGTGGACACCCGGGACGGCGAAAAAATCGTTGGCCATGTCTTCGGTGGCCAGCAGGACCAAGTGGCCAGCCGTCTTGCCGGAACAGCGAACCTCGGCGGTGTCGGCGGAGACCTCGTCCGCCGGCTGCTGCCGATCCTCGCCCCGATCGTCATGTCCTATCTGGCCAAAAAGGTCCTCGGCGGACGGGATTCCGGCGTGCAGGGATCCGGCGCACAGGAGTCCCCGGCCGGAGCCGGCGGAATTGACCTGGGAAGCATCCTCGGGGGAATCCTGGGTGGCTTTGGTTCCGGCGGGGTGGGTTCAGGGGGCCTTGGCGATATCCTCGGCGGCATTCTTGGCGGCAGCCCGCAACCGCAGCAGGCTCCGCGGACAGAGCAGGACCAGGATCCACCTGCGCAATCCGGCCCGGCACCGGATACAACTGACTCAGTGCCACCGGCGCACCGGTCTGTGACGCCCGGTGAGCTGATCGAGGTGGACCTGCCCGACGAGAATCGCTAGATCTGACCCCTGGATCGCTAGATCTGAACCCTAGGCAGCCGGGGCTGCCGGCCGCCGCCGGTAGAGCCAGATGAGGCCCAGGATCGGCAGGATCAGCGGAACGAAGGCGTAGCCGCGGCCAAACGCGGACCACACGGTTTCGTGCGGGAACTGCACGGAGTCGAACAGGCTCAGCGCCCCCACGATAATGACGCCGACCAGTTCCACCAGGACGGCGACCAGGGACACCTTGAACCAGGTGCGGCCGGCCTTGGCCAATGACACCGTGGCCACGACGTAAACGACGGCGGCGAAGGCGGAGAGCAGGTAGGCCAGCGGCGCCTCGGAGAACTTGGTGAGGATCTGGTAGCCGGCCCGTGCGGTGGCCGAAATGGCAAAGATGGCATACACAGCGATGAGGAGCCGGCCGGGACCGGTGTTCCTCGTGTCTGCGGGGCGTTTGCCGGTGTGTTCGGACGTATCAGTCACGTTGTGTGCTTCTTCCACTTCAGTACCAGATCTGATTCATGCGGGCAGCCATGACGAGGGCGGTGACTCCGACGGCTGCCAGGACGAAGTTGCTCCAGCGGGTCCGTTCCAGGATGGACCAGTACACGGCGGCAACGGGCAGCAGGAGGGCGGTGGCGAGGTAGCCCCAGAATTCCCAGGCCTCCCCGGCGATCTGCTCCCCCGCGATGACCCGCACGATGGAACCCACCAGGTAGACCAGTAGGGCCAGTTCGACGGCGGCCACCGAAAGGATGGTGATGTCGTTCGGGGCCTTCTTCATGATGCCCGCCGCCACACAGACGAGTGTGGACAGCAGGCCGACAGCCAGGATGATATAGAAATATGCGTCCAACGCTAGACCTGCCCGCCGTCGCCGGCACGTGAACCGTTCGGAACGCCGGGACTGTTGGAGCCGCCGGGGCCCGTTCCCGGGGCGAAAACCAGCACTGGTTTGGCGAAGCTTCCGCTGTCCGCGAGCAGCGCCACAAGCGACCCGTCTGGCGCGAACGCGGCTGCGGGCTTCTCTGCAGTGGCGGCGCCCGGTGTGCCCGCCGCGGTTCCGGCTGCGATGCGCCGGCCGAAGGAGATCTCGGTGGTTTCATCTGCGCTCAGTTCCCGGTTGGGCATGAGCGCCCTGGCCGCCTGCGACATTTCCAGGATTTCGAGGTCCTCGGCGAGCTGTTCGAGGGTGCGCGCCTGGTCCAGCGAATAGGGTCCGACGTTTGTCCGCCGCAATGCGGTCAGGTGCCCGCCGACGCCGAGCGAGTTGCCGAGGTCCCGGGCGAGGGCACGGATGTAGGTGCCCGAGGAGCATTCCACCGTGACGTCGACGTCCACCACCTCCGTGTCGTGTCCGGCGGCCTGGTCCCGGCGGATTCCGTGAATGTCGAAGCGGTGGATGGTGACCGGCCGGGCAGCCAGCTGGACATCTTCCCCGGAACGTACGCGGGCGTAGGACCGTTCACCGTTGACCTTGATGGCACTGACGCTGCTCGGCACCTGTTGGATCTCCCCCGTGAGGGATCCAACGCCGGAGCGGATGGCGTCCTCGGTCAGGGACGCGGCACTCGCCCGGCTGACAACTTCGCCTTCTGCGTCGTCCGTGATGGTGGATTCCCCCAGCCGGATGGTTGCCGTGTAGGTCTTGGACGTGCCCACGATATACGTGAGCAGCCGCGTTGCCTTGTTGATGCCGAGCACCAGCACGCCGGTGGCCATGGGATCCAGCGTTCCCGCGTGGCCCACTTTCCGGGTACCGGCGATCCGCCGCATCCGTCCAACCACATCGTGGCTGGTCCATCCCTGCGGCTTGTCCACTATTACCAGTCCAGAAAGCACGCCTATCAGTATATCGGGGACGCGGCGGGGGTATTGGGCCGCGTCGGGGGCCAGGGCACGCCCGGCGCTAGGATGGCAGTCATGCCCGAGCTTTCCGCGCACATACGCGACGTACCCGTCAACCAGATCCGCGAAATCACAGAGGCAGCGTGGCGGACCCCGGGGGCGCTGATCCTGAGCATCGGCGAGCCCGGGTTCCCGCTCCCCCGCCATGTCCTGGATGCCGGGATCGCGTGCCTGGACCGTGACGAGACCAACTACACTCCGAACGCCGGGATCCCGCAGCTGCGTGAGGCTTTCGCCGCCAGGTTCCGGGAGCAGTCCGGCGTAGACATCGGGGCGGACCGCGTATATGTGGTCGACGGCGCCCAGCAGGGCCTGCACTTCGCCATGAGCCTGCTGCTCGCACCCGGCGACGAAATCCTGATTCCCAATCCGGGCTATCCCACGTTTGCCATGACCAGCCGGCTGCTGCACGCCGTCCCTGTGCAGTATCCCCTTTACCCCGCGCACGATTTCCAGCCCCGGATCGCGGATATCGAGGCGCTCATCACGGACCGGACGCGCGTGCTCATGCTCAACTCGCCGTCGAACCCCCTGGGCGCCGTTCTCCGGGAGGACCTGACCCGGGAACTCGTGGAACTGGCCCGCCGCCACGACCTGTGGATCATCTCGGATGAGTGCTATGAGGCCTTCACGTACGACGTCCCGCACGTGAGTCCCGCCCGGTTCGATAGCACCGACCCCGGTGAAGCACGCGTGTTCACGTCGCTGACGCTGTCCAAGACGTATGGGCTCACCGGTCTGCGTATTGGAGCGCTGGTGTGCCCGCCCGGACTGGAGCAGCGGATGAACAACGTCATGGAGGCGATCGTGTCCTGCGTGGCGTCACCGTCCCAGTACGCGGCGCTCGCCGCGTTGACCGGTCCGCAGGACTATGTGTCGCAGGCCCACGCGCACTACCGTGCCAACCGCGACGCGGCGTCGGCCGTCTTGGCGGAGAAGGGCATTCCCTTCCTGAGCGCGCAGGGAGCGTTCTACCTGTGGGCGGACGTCTCGCACGTGAGCGGCGGAAACGTCCGGGCCTGGGTCAAACGGTTCCTCGCCGAGGCCGGCGTCTCGTTTGCTCCTGGCACCGCCTTTGGCTCCATCGGCGAGGGCTGGATCCGGATTGCGTTGTGCGGTGACCAAAGGGAACTGGTCGAAGGCGTGGGCAGGCTCCCCCGGAGGTAGCCCAGCGCGGAAAGAGGTTTCAGTAGTCGGTGCGTTCGGCGTTGTTGCGCCAGGCATCGAACGGGTTGCCCGACGTCGGAACCGGGGTGTGGCTGACAGGCAGCAGTTCCGGCCGGGAGCCGCCGAAGTATTCGTAGAAGAGCGCGTCGTCAAATCCCGCGGCGGCTGCGCCGTGCCGGTCGGCGGCGAAGTACACGCGGTCGACACGCGCCCAGAGCGCCGCCGCGAGGCACAGCGGGCAGGGCTCGCAGCTGGCGTACAGGACAGCGCCGCTGAGATCAAAGTTCCGGGTCTCTGCGGCGGCGGTGCGTATCGCCACCACCTCGGCATGGGCGGTGGGGTCGTTGTCCCGGGTGACGCGGTTGACCCCTTCGTGGACGGTGCCGTCGGCTGTTACCACTAGCGCGCCGAACGGCCCGCCGCCGGCCGCGACGTTCCGCTGGGCCAATGCCACGGCTTCGGTCAGGTATTCGGTCACGTCTGCAGCTGATGGGTGGGCGCGCATGGTCTGATCATAGCCAGCCTGATGGCGCTGCGGGACAGCCGGGGTTCCGTTTATTCGTGTTGGGGTCGTGAGCGGAAGTAGTGGTTGCGGCGGGGTTTTCGGTGGGGGTCGAGTTCTGGTGGGGGTTTGAACCAGGGGACTTGG
>NZ_BAEG01000015.1 GCF_000238915.1 Arthrobacter globiformis NBRC 12137
GGTTTCCGCTTGCAGGAAGGTCCCCGGCCCGTGTCCGGCACACCGCTAAGTGCACCGTTTTTCAGGCTGTCAGAATGGGGGTCGGTCGCTATCTTTCCGCTTCAGCGGCGGCGACTCGAATGACTTTACACGGTTCGGGGTGCGGGTGCAAACCAGCTCCGATTGCAGCGAAAACCCCGTCATTCCGGGGAAAAGCAGGCACCAAGCGCCGAAAAGGCGGGGGGTCGACGCCGTAATTCAATGATGTGTGGTGCGTCACCCGGCGACGGTCGCCACGAACGAGGGCGGTTTAACGCAAAGGAGGGCCGGCAACCATGTGGTCGCCGGCCCTCCTCAGGCAGCTGGAATCAGCGGTGCTGGATTACCAGGAAGACTTGGTGATGCCCGGGAGCTCACCGCGGTGAGCCATGTCGCGGAAGCGAACACGGGAGATACCGAACTTCTGGAAGGTACCGCGCGGACGGCCATCGATGATGTCGCGGTTACGCAGACGGATCGGGGAGGCGTTGCGGGGCAGCTTCTGCAGGCCGAGGCGTGCAGCTTCGCGTGCTTCGTCAGTCGCGTTCGGGTCAACCAGGGTCTTCTTCAGCTCGAGGCGCTTTGCAGCGTAACGCTCAACGATGACCTTGCGCTGCTCGTTGCGAGCAATCTTGGACTTCTTAGCCATGTGTTTAGCGCTCCTCTCGGAATTCGACGTGCTGGCGGATCTTGGGGTCGTACTTCTTCAGGACCAGGCGGTCCGGGTCGTTACGACGGTTCTTACGGGTTACGTAGGTGTAACCCGTGCCCGCGGTCGACTTGAGCTTGATGATCGGACGTACGTCCTTGTCCTTTGCCACTAGAGCTTCACTCCTCGCGCCAGGATGTCGGCGACGACAACGTCGATGCCGCGTACGTCGATGGTCTTGATGCCCTTTGCAGAGACCTGCAGAGTGACATTACGGCGCAGGGACGGAACCCAGTAGCGCTTCTTCTGGATGTTCGGGTCGAACCGGCGCTTGTTGCGGCGGTGCGAGTGCGAAATGCTGTGTCCAAAGCCCGGCTCGGCTCCGGTCACCTGGCAGTGTGCTGCCATGACGACTCTCCTCTGAAAAATGAATGAAACGGCGGGCAGAGTTCTGCTTCACCGTGCGGCAGGCGGCGTCCGCATCCAGTTTCACGCATCCGCTCGTTTCGACACCGGCGAACCGGGTTTACTGCGGCGGAATACGGTGAGCCACGAACACCTGGCAGTGGAAGCCACTGCGACGTGCCGGGATACTGGGCGAATACAGGAATGCACGCAACTTGAGCCCCTAACTACCGGCCTCCGGGGCTGTGAATACTGCCAACAGCCACCGCAAACCGGAGCAATTGCACACGCTCCGCGCCACCTAGCGCCAACCAAGTCTACGAGACACGCGAATTAAAGACCAATCCAGCGGGGAACGGTGTTATAGAGCAGCCCCGGATCTTGATGGCCCGGCGCCCCCGCGCGGTGCCGTCACGGTCGCCGCAGAGCGGCCCGCCCCTCTTCAGATGCCGCGCCCCGCCGTCGAGCGGGCCTCCTGGCAAGACATATCCGGAAAGAAGGCTCTTCACAGCAAAGTCAAAGGCTCGCAGCGGAATGTTGAGCCATGAACACACAGCTCTTGCCCTCCCCCGGGACCGGCACCCCGATGCGTCCGGACCGCCGGCCTGCTCCGGTTCGGGAGACCGGCCGCTTCGCCGGACAGCACCGGGGCAGACTTGTCCGCGCCGATGCCCTGCCGGTGACGGCATGGTCCTCGTTGGCCGCCTCGGTTGCTCTCTGGCTTGCCGACGGCGGCCTGACGGCGGCGTCCTCGCCTGCCGGACTGGTCACGGCGCTGGGCATTGTTGCCGGCCTTGCCGGCATGGACCTGGTGCTGCTCATGCTGCTGCTGGCCGCCAGGATTCCGTTCATCGACGGCGCGGTTGGGCATGACCGGGCGCTGGAGTTTCACCGGAAACTCGGGAAACCCTCGCTGTACCTGCTACTGGCGCACGGGCTCCTCATCGCGGTGGGCTACGGCATGGCAGAAGGGCTTGATCCGGTCAGCGAGGCTGTGGCGCTCTGGGTGCTGGTACCCGACATGTGGCTCGCGTTCATCTCCCTGGCACTCTTCATCGCAGTTGTTGTCACGTCCCTGGTGGCGGTCCGCCGGCGCTTCCCGTACGAATTCTGGTACGCCGTGCACCTGCTCACCTACGCAGCTGTGCTCACGTCGCTGCCGCACCAGTTCAGCGTGGGCGGGCTGTTCGCCGCAGGCACGTGGCAGCGCTGGTACTGGCTGGTTATCTGCATCGCCACCGGGGCCGCCCTGCTGTACTACCGGATCATCCTGCCGGTGCGGGCAACCTTCAGGCATCAGCTCACGGTTGAGCGCGTCACCTCCGTCGCTCCCGGGGTGGTCAATATCGAAATGAGCGGCCTGCAGCTCGGTTCGCTGGCCGGCAACGGCGGGCGGTTCTTCATCTGGCGCTTCCTCGCCCCGGGGCTGTGGTGGCATCCGCATCCGTTCAGCCTGTCTGCGGAGCCCGTGCGGACCGGACCTGACGGGCAGGGGCGGCTGCGGGTCACGGTTCGCGGTCTCGGCCGGGGCTCGGCGCAACTGCTCAGGCTCCGGCGCGGAACGAGGGTCGCCATAGAAGGGCCGTACGGGCTCTTCAGCTCCGCGGCGCGCAGCAAGGACCGCGTGGTCATGATCGGCGCCGGCATCGGCATTACGCCGTTGCGGGCCCTCCTGGAGACCACTCCTTTCGACCCCGGCCGGGCGACGGTTCTGCTCCGCGGGCACAGCAGCCAGGAGCTCTATCTGGGCGAGGAAATCCTCGAACTGTGCCGGCAGCGCGGCGCCACCCTGTTCCACCTGACCGGCGGGCGGGACCCCGGCTCACCTGACAGCTGGCTTCCGGCCGCAGAGCACCTCGCCGGGTATGCGCTGGCGGACTACGTTCCGGAAATCGCCCACGCCGATGTCTATGTCTGCGGTCCCTCGCGCTGGGCGGGCAACGTCCTGAACGCAGCCCGCGCCGCTGGCGTCGATGAGGATCAGCTCCATCACGAAAGGTTTGACTGGTGAGAATCCGAGCAGCAGTTTCAGCCGCCTTGGCTTCGGCCGGCATCCTCCTGGTCGGCTGGCAATCAGGTGTCCATGTGGCCGATACCCGCAGCGCGGTTGCGGCTGCAGCAACGGGAAACCAGGCTTCCGGGGCGGGCACCACGGACAGCAGCGGCACCGCGTCGTCGGGATCCGCGGCGTCGTCCGGGACGACGGACAGCTCCGGAACGGCGGGCGCATCCGGCGGGGCGGGAGCCGCGGGTGCCGCGGCCAAGGCCGGCGGCACGTACGACGGCGATGTGGTCCAGACCCGCTTCGGCACCGTGCAGGTCCAGATCACCGTGAAGGCTGGGCAGATTACCGACGTCACGGCCCTGAAACTCACCGACGCCGAGGGCCGGTCCGTGCAGATCAGCAATTACGCCGCCCCCATTCTCCGCAGCGAGGTGCTCCAAGCACAGTCCGCTGACGTGCAGACCGTGGGTGGAGCCACCGTGACCAGCGACGCCTACCTCACCTCTCTCCAGGCAGCCCTCGATGCAGCAAACCTCTGAACCAAGGCTCCGGGCCCGGACCTTCACCTGTATGGGAACCGTCATCAGCCTGACCGTCTCTGCGGACGCGCACAAAGCACCCCAGGCAGCGGCGGATGAGCTGGAAGCGGCAACCGCCGTCGTCGAACGCCTTTTCACTGAACTGGACAGCATCTTCAGCCTCTACCGCCCCGATTCAGAGGCGAGCAGGCTGGTGCGCGGCGAGCTCGCCCTGCCGGAGGCTTCCGGGGAAATGCGGGCGCGATATGAGGAGGCGGCCGAGTGGAGGCTCCTCACGGAGGGTGCGTTCACGCCGGAACGTCCGGACGGGGCGCTGGATCTCTCCGGAATCGTCAAGGGGCACGCCATCAGGGAAGCCGGCATGTCGCTGCTGGCGCTCGGCATGGCCAACTGGTGCCTGAACGCCGGCGGGGACGTGCTGGTCGGCGGCTCCCCCAATCCCGGTACCGATGTGCCGTGGCGGGCGGGGATTGTTGATCCGGCGGACCGGAGGACCCTGCTGGCCGGTTTCCCGCTGGGCGGGGCGGCGCCCTGTTCGCCGGTTGGAAAGACGGCCGACGGCGGGACCCGCGTTGCGCTGGCCACCTCCGGCTCTGCTGAACGCGGGGACCATATCTGGAGCGTCACGGCCGGAACCGCGGAATTCCGGCAGGTCTCCGTCGCTGCAGTGGACGTGGTCACCGCCGATGTTCTGGCAACCGCGATCGTAGCCGGCGGGGTTCCGATGCTCAACCGGGCCACCGCCATGTGGGACATCGAGGCGCTGGCCGTGCGTGCAAATGGCGAGCTGCTGGCGACGGGCGGATTCCGGCGGTAGTTTGGCTTGCCCGCCTGGAGCCGGGTGAGCTGGAGCCGGGTGAGCTGGATCCGGGTGAGCTAGAGCCGGGTGAGCTAGAGCCGGGTGAGCTGGGCGTACCTGGGCTGAAGGTTGTCGCCGGAGGACTTGCCCGTGACCCGCCGGACCACCCACGGCGCGGCGAATTCCCGGACCCAGCGGGCGTTGGCCCTTAGCGCATCCGCCTTGCTCAGCTCCGGGACAGGGGTCATGGGTGGAACCTCGATGGAGTGCTCGTGTTCGAGGACCGTCAGGACGCGCTTGGCCATGTTGGCGTGGCCGGCGGCGGACATGTGCATCCGGTCTCTGGCCCACATGCCCCAGTCGTAGTATTCGTTGAAGCGCCAGTAGTCCACCAGGAGGGCTCCGTGGTCCCCGGCGATGCCGCGCACGAGTTCGTTGTAGATGGCCGTACGCCCCCGCATGGTGCCGAAGACCTTCGAGCCCCGCGCGTCGAAGCCCGTGAACAGCACCACGGTGGCGCCCGTGGCCGCGAGCTTCCCGACGGCTTTTTCGTAGTCCGCGAGCAGGTCGTCGATGTCGATCTTGGGGCGGAGAATGTCGTTGGCACCGGCGTAGAGGGTTACCAGGGTGGGCCTGAGCGCAATGGCGGCGTCCACCTGCTCGGCCAGGATCTGCCGCAGCTTGCGGCCGCGGATGGCGAGGTTGGCGTAACCGAAGCCGGGGTCGGCCAAGGCCAGCTGCTCCGCCACCCGGTCAGCCCAGCCGCGGACCCCGTTGGGCCGCGTCGGGTCGTCGTCGCCCACTCCTTCCGTGAAGGAATCTCCGAGGGCAACGTAGCGGGCCGTGAAATCCATGGGAGCAAGTCTGCCACCCGTTGCCGGGAGCAACCAAGACTGGTCCGTCCGCGGTCCCGCTAGCGTCTGGGCGGTGCTACTGCTGCCGCTCGCGGAGGATCCAGTGGTTGCTGTCCAGGCGGGCCACAATTTTTTCGCCGATGCGGGCGAGGTCCGCAACATCACGCTCAGTCAGGGCATCGAGAAACAGCGAGCGCACGGATTCAACGTGGCCCGGCGCCAGCTCCACGATGGTGGACATGCCCTCTTCGGTGAGGTGCGCGGTGGTGACCCGGGCGTCTCCGGGATGCGGCCGGCGTTCCACCCAGCCGCGGTTCTGGAGCTTGGTGACCACATGGGACAGCCGGGAAAGGGAGGCGCTGGTCCGTGCCGCCAGTTCGCTCATCGGCAGGAAGCGGCCTTCGGCCTCGGAGAGCATCGCCAGGACGTTGTAGTCGAACAGCGACACCTTGCCGGCGGCATGCAGCTGGGTATCGAGCGACGCGGGCAGCATGGTGTTGATGCTCAGCAGGGCAAGCCAGGCCCGGCGTTCATTGGCGTTCAGCCAGCGCGGTTCGGTCATTACTCCATCCTAGGAGAACTAACGCTTGACGGTTCAAGGCAGGTTCCCGCGGCGGCGAGTCGCCGGGCGGCCAGGGCTCTGGCGGTAGGCTGGCGGTCATGTACGTAGTTTCCCTCACCTACAAAGTTGCCCAAGAGATCGTGGACCAGCACCTGGATGCCCACGTGGACTGGCTGAAAGATGCCTTCGACGAAGGCGTCTTCATCGCCGCCGGCCGCAAGGTTCCGCGCACGGGCGGCGTGCTGCTCTCCAGGGCCGACCGTCCGACCCTCGACGAGTCACTGGCCAAGGACCCGTTCAACGTGCACGGCGTAGCCGACTTCGACGTCATTGAATTCGCCGCAAACCGCACTGCACCGGGGTTCGAGAACCTGCTGGACTAGTCGCGCGGCTCCATCAGCTTTTTCAGGCCGCCTTTGCGCGGAACCTTCACCGGCTGCGGCCAGCGGGGGCTAAGGCTATCGCCCAGAGTGACGCCTCGGAGCTTGCGGCCAAACAGCGGCAGCACCCAGTCATTGACCCAGCGCCGCTGCCGCCGCTCCCAGTCGCGGAGCGTCGTCCTGGCTGGCGGCTCCCACTCCTTGAGGCTGATCTTGTGCGGCACACCCAGGTGGTCCAGAACTTGCGCCGCGAGGTATTTGTGCCCGGCCTTGGACATGTGCAGCCGGTCGGTGTCCCACATCCTGCGGTCATGGAAGGCCTCGAAACACCAGTAGTCCACGAGCACAGCCCCGTATTTGGCGGCGAGCTCACGGACCCGCCGGTTGTATAGAGTGTTCCGCTTCTTCAGCGGTTCAAGCACAGCGGACACCTTGACGTCGAACCCCGTGAACAGGACCAGGGTGGCGCCGGTGGCCGCCAGCCGGGCCACCACTTCCTCGTACTGGGCCAGGAGCTGATCCATGTCAGTGCCGAAGTCCAGGATGTCGTTGCCGCCGGCATAGAGGGTGATGAGTGTGGGCTCCATGGCGATCGCCTGCTCCAACTGCTCATCCACGATATGGCGTAGCCGTTTGCTCCTGATCGCCAGGTTGGCGTAATGCCAGCCGGGTTCTGCCTTCGCCAGCTTCTCCGCCACGCGGTCCGCCCAGCCGCGCACGCCGTTCGGCATCCGGGAACTCCGGTCGCCCACGCCTTCGGTAAAGGAATCCCCGACGGCGACAAACACCCGCCGGCCCCGGTCGGGAAGCAATGGAGAGACACCCACCCCGGCAAACTACACACACGGGGCAACATCCAGGGAAACCCCAGATGAACACCGATGCTCTCAGTTCCTGCAAATCCTCTAAACGCCCTCTCACCGTTGGTTTTCTGGTGAGAGAGCGTTGGGGGAAAACCAGCCAAAAGTGAGAGAGCGTCCGGGTTGAAGCGACGAAACCTGAGGAAGCGTCCCGGCTCAGGCGGCAAAAGGTGAGGGAGCGTCCGGGGTCAGAGCTCGGCCTTGCCCTGGCGCCAGTAGCCCATGAAGGCCACCTGCTTCCGGTCGATCCCGACGTCGCGGACCAGGTAGCGCCGCATCTCCTTGATGACACCCGCCTCGCCGGCGATCCACGCGTAGAACGGCAAGGCACCCGCGGGCTTGTCGGGGTTCTTTGTGGCGCTGACAGCGGCGGCGTCGAGGCGGGCAGGGGTTTCCCAGAGGATCTCCTGGTCAACGTTCACGTCGTCGGGTTCCGGACCGGCGGCTTCGGCGGACTTGATGCCCACCCAGCCCGGCACGGGGACGGCCGCCCTGACCGCTTCCTGAAGGAGTTCGCCGTGCGGCCGGGACCTGCCGATCGAGGCGCCGCGCGCCAGCCAGGTGATTTCGACGTCGGCCGCCGTTTCCAGGTCCAGGAAGTCGCCGGCCTCCGGCACTTCCAGGAAGGCGTGCCCGGTCATGTAGTCGGGCAGGCGTTCGAGAATGGCGCTGATCGCGGGGACAGCCGTCTCATCGCCGGCCAGGAGCACACGCCCGGCCAGGCCCGGCCGCCATTCGATGCCCGAATACGTTTCCGCGGTGATGCAGTGCGCCGCCCGGTTGTTCGGCCCGATCAGGGTGAGGGCGTCACCCGGCTTGGCCGTCAGCGCCCAGTTCGCCGCGGGACCACCGTTGCCGTCGGCGTCGAAATGCATCACGAAGTCGACGTCGATCTCCGGGTAGACGGCGTCCAGCCGGGACTGGCGGACGGTGTAGGTGCGCATGGAGCCCCGCGTGGCCGGATCCATGGCCAGCCACTCCTGGTACCAGCCGCTCTCCTCCATCCGGAACTTCGGCAGCGGAATCCGGCTGCCCTCCGGCGACAGCGACGGGATCATGAGTTTGATGCGCAGGTCCAGGCTGTCCCCGTGGACACCGAAGTCGCGCAGCGAGTAGCCGCCGAACGTCACGCGCCGGAAGTTCGGGCTCAGCTCCTGCACGGCCGAGACAGTGACATCGAACGCCAGGGTCATCGGCTCGGTGGCGAGGCCGGGACGGTCCGTGACGGGGGTGCGGGCGGAACTATTCTGTGCTGCGCTCATGAGGCCATCTCCAGGGTCGTGGTCGAAACTTTTGGGTCAGCGTGGTGCCTGCCGAGGGGGATGATCAGCGGGGTGCCGGACACCGGGTCCGGGACCACCCGGGATTCCAGCCCGAAAACGTTCCGGACCAACTCCTCGGTGATCACGCTGGACGATGCGCCCTCGGCCACGATCTGCCCGGCCTTCAGGGCGATGACATGGTCGGCGTAACGCGCGGCAAGGTTCAGGTCGTGCAGCACGATCGCCACGGTGGTGCCGCGCTGGCGGTTGAGGTCGGTGACCAGGTCCAGCACCTCAACCTGGTGCGCCAGATCCAGGTAGGTGGTGGGCTCGTCGAGCAGCAGCACGTCCGTTTCCTGGGCGAGCGCCATGGCGATCCACACCCGCTGGCGCTGCCCGCCGGAGAGCTCGTCGACGTTCCGCCCGGCGAGCTCCAGCGTTTCGGTGGCTTCCAGCGCCCGCTGCACGGCGGCGTCGTCCTTCTCCGACCAGCTGCGGAAGAAGCCCTGGTGCGGGTACCGCCCGCGGCCCACCAGGTCCCGGACGGTAATGCCGTCCGGCGCCGTCGGGTGCTGCGGGAGCAGGCCAAGGGTGCGGGCCAGCTCCCGCGCCGGGCGCGAGTGAATGTCCTTGCCGTCGAGGGTGACGGTGCCGCCGGCGGGCTTCAGGAGCCGGGACAGGCCGCGCAGGAGCGTGGATTTTCCGCAGGCGTTGGCGCCCACGATCATGGTCACCCTGCCCTCGGGGATCTCCGCCGTGAGGTTTTCCACGACCCGGCGCTGATCGTACTGCAGCGTGAGGTCCCGGGCTTGCAGAACAGCCATCAGGCATCCTTTCGGTTGGACGTGACCAGGAGCCACAGCAGGAACGGGGCGCCGAGGGCGCCGGTGACGACGCCGACCGGCAGGACGGTGCCGTCCAGCAGCAGCGGGGCGATGTTGGCGGCGAAGTAGTCCGCCGCCAGGACGATCAGGGCGCCCACCAGGGCCGACGCCGGGAGGCTGGAGCGGCCGGTGAAGCGGCGCGCGATGGGCCCGGCAAGGAAGGCGACGAATGCAACCGGCCCGGCAGCCGCCGTCGCCACTGCCGCCAGCGCGACGGCGGTGAGCACCAGACCCAGCCGGGTGGCACCCACCCGCACGCCGAGTCCCGCGGCGGCGTCGTCCCCGAGTTCGAGGATGCGCAGCGGCCCGGCCAGCAGGGCGGCGGCCGGAACCAGGACCGTCAGCGTCAGGGCCAGCACGCCCGCACGGTCCCAGCTGGCGGAGTTGAGCGAGCCATTGATCCAGATCAGCGCCTCCGCGGCGGTGCGGATGTCGGCCCGGGTCATGAGGAAGCTGACCATGGCGTGCAGCGCGGCGGCGATGCCGACGCCGGCGAGGATGAGGCGGCTGCCGGCGGCGTTCCCGCGGCTGCCGCCTCCGAGGCCCAGGGATCCGCTGCGGGAAATGCTGTAGATCAGCGCCGCCACAGCCATCGCACCGCCGAGGGCAGCACCGGACACCACAGCACCCGAGGCACCAAACGCGACGATGGCCAGGACGGCTGCGGCGCTGGCCCCGTAGCTGATGCCGATCACGTCCGGGCTGGCCAGCGGGTTGCGGAGCATGGTCTGGAACAGCGCGCCCGAGAGCCCGAAGGCCAGGCCGATCAGCGTGCCGAT
The DNA here is from genome assembly GCF_000238915.1 of Arthrobacter globiformis NBRC 12137. GTDB lineage: Bacteria > Actinomycetota > Actinomycetes > Actinomycetales > Micrococcaceae > Arthrobacter > Arthrobacter globiformis. The sequence goes on from NZ_BAEG01000015.1 coordinate 9,997, forward strand.
GACCGCCCGCGGCAGCTTGGCCTCCATCACGATGAAGCTGGCACCGGGGATCTTCTCGCCGCCGGTGAAGTGGGCGGCGAGGATCTTGAAGAAGTCGGGGATGGTCACGGTGTAGCTGCCCAGCAGGATGCTGGCAGCCAGCAAAAGCACGACGCCGACGGCCAGTACCGCCGTCCGGTTCACCAGCCGCCGGTTCAGCACAGTCCGCCTGTGGTTCGAAGCGCGAACGGGCAGATAATGCCCGGTTTCCGGGGTTTTGCGGGCATTATCTGCCCGTTCGCGCAGGGGGATGGGGGCCTTCGGAGTCACAGGCCTGCCCCCTTGCCGCGGCGGACCAGCCACACGAAGACAGGAGCGCCGATCAGGGCCGTCATGATCCCGGCCGGAACCTCGCCGGGAAGCAGGATCACGCGTCCCACGACGTCGGAAACGAGCAGCAGCGCCGGCGCAAGCACGGCGGAGAACGGCAGGATCCAGCGGTAGTCGGGGCCGGTCAGGGAGCGGACGGCGTGCGGGACAACGAGGCCCACGAATCCGATGGGGCCGGCCAGGGCGGTCGCCGACCCGCACAGCAGGACGATGCCCAGCGCGGTGACTGCCCGCGCCAGCCCGACGTTCTGGCCCAGCCCGCGGGCGACGTCGTCGCCGAGCGCCAGGCTGTTGAGGACCCGTCCGGCCAGGAGCACGATCAGTGCACCCACGATGAGGAACGGCAGGCCGGGCAGCACCACGGACCAGTCGCGCCCCGCAATGCCGCCCACCTGCCAGAACCGGAAGCGGTCCAGGGTGTCCTGGCTGGAAACCAGGATGACGTTCATGAGGGAGAACAGCCCCGCGCTCAGGGCGGCGCCCGCCAGGGCGAGCTTGACCGGCGTCGCGCCGTCCCGGCCCATGGACGCGATGAGGTAAACGACGACGGCGGCAGCGGCCGCGCCGATGAAGCCGAACCAGATGTAGCCGGTCAGGGAAGAGACGCCGAAGACGTAGATTCCGGTGACCACGGCCAGGGCGGCGCCGGCGTTGACGCCGATGATGCCCGGGTCCGCCAGCGGGTTGCGCGCCACGCCCTGCATGGCGGCCCCGGCCAGGCCCAGCGCCGCACCGGCGAGCAGGCCCAGCACGGTCCGCGGGATCCGGGCGTGCACCACGGCATGGTCGCCGTCCGCCGGATTGAACTGGGACAGGGCCTGCCACACGGTTTCCAGGGACAAGCCCCGCGCGCCGACGGCAAGCGAGGCGCAACAGACAACAACGAGCACGACGACGGCGGCCAGCAGCCAGGCGGTGCGCGGCCCGCGGACCTTGCGCGCAGGCTGGGCGCGAACGGACAGTCGGGGCCCCATGGCTGCGGCCGCAGGGGCCCCAAGTGTACGTTCGGACCGGGTGGCGGGGGCCGGCGTCGTGCTCGGTGTCATCAAAGGGTGCTTACGTGACCGGGCTTACTTGACCGCGTCTGCGGCTTTAGCCAGCTGCGGCAGGAACGTGTCCAGCGACCACGGCAGGCTCAGCGGCGAGGAGGCCGAGATGGACAGGGTGAGCGTGTTGTCCGAGTCCGCGACCATGGCGCCGTTCTTGATGGCCGGGATCTGGCCCAGCAGCGGGTCGGCCTTGATGGATTCGGTGGTCTTGGCGTCCGGAACCCAGGTCACGAAAATGTCGGACTCGAGCTCGTTGGCCTTTTCGGCGGACCACGGGATGAAGAATTCCTTGGACCCCTTCGAGTTCTCCTCCACCACCGGGGCGAGCTTCATGCCGATCTCGCTGAGGAAGCGCGGGCGGTTGTCGTTGGCGGTGTATACGTTCACGCCGTCGCTCTTGGCCGGCTCGAGGTTGCCGTAGATGTAGCTCTTGCCCGCGAGCTGCGGGTAGGCGGAGACCTTGTCCTTGATGGTGGCTTCGGTGTCGGCGATCAGCTTCGTGGCCTCGGCTTCCTTGCCCAGAGCCTTGCCGATGATGCTCGTGGAGTCCTGCCAGGACGTGCCGTAGGCCAGCTCGGGATGCGCAACCACGGGAGCGATTTCGCTGAGCTTCTTGTAGTCCTCCTCCGTCAGGCCGGAGTAGGCACCCAGGATGACGTCCGGATTGAGCTTGGCGATTTCAGTGAAGTTGATGCCGTCGGCCTCGGAGAACTGGACCGGCGCCTTGTCCGAACCGAAGCCCGCGCCGAGCTTCTCCAGCGCGGCGTCCTTCCACGGCGTGGAGCCCTTGGCGTTGCCGCCCCATTCGTTCTTGGGCACGCCCACCGGGACCACGCCCAGCGCGATTGCAACGTCGTCGTTGACCCACGAGACGGTGACGACGCGCTTGGGCTGCTCCTTGATCGTGGTTTCACCAAAGACGTGCTTGATGGTCACCGGGAACTGGGCGCTGGCGGACGATGCGGCGCTGGTTTCCGAAGCGGTGGAGGCCGGACCGGTGGAGCATGCAGTCAGGGAAAGAGCCGCGGCGGCGAGGACGGCGGTGGCCTTGCCGGCGGTCTTGAGGAGGGAGAGGCGCGTTGTGCCAGCGGGAGCGGAACCGCCGGGAACGGCCGACCGGCCGGGGAAGAGGGGGGAAGTCACGGAACTCCTTAGGTGAATGAAGCGAACCCAAGTAAGGCTAGCCTATCCTTCCGAAGATTACGAAAGGTTTGCGTCACGTAATTGCCCGAAGTGGCAGGACTAACGCCCCGGCGCCTTGCCAGCCAGGGGTGAACAATGGTTCACTCGAAGGGTAAACGCCCGTTCACCCTCATTCCGGGCGCCGTCCCCACAAAGGCCCGCCGCACATGACAGCACCCTCTGCCCCGAAGCCAACCCGCAGCCCGTCCGCGATCACCACAGTCCTGGCGCTCAGCGGCACACTCGTGGCACTCATGCAGACCCTCGTGGTGCCGCTGCTGCCCGATTTTCCGCGGATCCTGTCCGTCACTCCTGACGACGCGTCCTGGCTGGTGACCGCCACGCTCCTCGCCAGCGCCGTCGCCACCCCGATCGTGTCCCGCAGCGCCGACATGTACGGCAAGCGGAAGATGATGGTCATTTGCCTGGCCATCATGGTGGCCGGCTCGGTGATGGCCGCCCTCGGCGGGACCTTCCTGTGGCTGATCATCGGGCGGGCCCTTCAGGGGTTCTCCGCGTCGCTGATCCCGGTGGGCATCAGCATCATGCGCGATGAACTGCCCAAGGAAAAGATGGGCTCCGCGGTGGCGCTCATGAGCGCCACCCTGGGCATCGGCAGCGCCCTGGGCCTGCCGCTCGCCGGCCTCCTCTATGAAAGCCTCGGCTGGACCTCAATTTTCTGGGTTTCCGCGGCCGCCGGGACGCTGCTGCTGCTGGCGGTGGTGCTCGTGGTGCCGGAATCCAAGGTGCGCACCCCCGGCCGCTTCGACTACGCGGGCGCGCTGGTGCTCTCCGGTGCACTCGGATCGCTGCTGCTGGCCATTTCCAAGGGCGGCACCTGGGGCTGGGGCTCGGAACCTGTGCTCCTGTTATTCCTCGCGGCCGCGCTGCTGCTGGCCGTCTGGATTCCCTACGAGCTCAGGGTGGGCCAGCCCATGGTGGATCTTCGCACCACGGCGCGGCGGCCGGTCCTGATGACCAACCTTGCGTCGTTGCTGATCGGTTTCGCGATGTTCGCCAACATGCTCCTGACCACCCAGCAGCTTCAGCTTCCCCTCGCCACCGGCTACGGCTTTGAACTGAATGTCATCACCGCCGGCCTCTGCATGGTGCCCTCCGGACTGGCGATGGTGGTGTTCGCCCCGGTGTCCGGCGGCATCATCCGGCGCTTCGGCGGCCGGTCCGCCCTGATGACCGGTGCCGGCGTGATGATCGTCGGGTACGTGGGGCGGGTGTTCTTCTACGACTCCATCACGTGGGTGATCATCGGCTCCACGGTGGTGAGCGTCGGCACGGCCATTGCCTATGCCGCCATGCCAACGCTGATCATGGGAGCCGTCCCGATCACGGAGACCGCCTCCGCCAACGGCCTGAACAGCCTGGTCCGCTCCATTGGCACGTCGACTTCCAGCGCCGCCGTCGCCGCCGTGCTCACCTCGGTCACCGTTCCGCTCGGCGCCGCCCGGCTGCCCTCGTTCGATGCCTTCAGGGATGTGTTCTGGATGGCCGCGCTGGCGTCCGCCGCGTCCGTCCTGGCAGCCATCTTCATTCCCCGCATCACCACCCACCGCCCCGCTGCGCCGGCGGCAGCAGAGCTGGTGGTGCAGGGGCGCGTCCTGGCACCCGACCACCGCCCGCTCACGCCCGCCGTCGTTACCGTCCTCCAGACTGAGGGCGAGCCGGTGGACTGGAGCCGGGTGGACACCGACGGCAACTATTCCGTGGCGCTGCCGGGTGCCGGGAAGTACCTCGTGGTGGCCAACGCTGCGGGCTGGGCGCCGATGGCGGAGGTCTTCGATTTCGACGGCCGCACGCTGAAGCAAAACTTCCTCCTGCACGAGCGGCTGGAAATCAGCGGCCGGGCAGCCATTGGCCGCAGGCCCGTGGCCGGCGCCGTGGTGACGCTGCTGCGCGCCACCGGCGAGCACGTGGGCACCGCCAGGACGGACGACGACGGCGTGTACACACTTCCGCTGCCCGCCGCCGGACGCTACATAGTGACTATGCTTCATCCCGTGACTCATCAAGCCGTGGCGCGGAAGCTCGCCGTCGACAACCGGTCCGTGACCGTGGACCTTACAGCCGAACACCTCCCCCAGCGGACCGGCGCAGAGCGGACCGCCGCGGGCCGGACCGGCGGGGAGCCGGTGCGGGCATGAGCAGCCCCAGCCAGGAATCCATTCTCACCGCGGCCGGGCGGCTGTTCGGCGAACGCGGCTACCGGGCCGTGACCGTCCGCGACATCGCTGCGGAAGCCGGGGTTTCAGCGGCCTTGGTGATGAAACTGTTCATCTCCAAGGCCAAGCTGTTCGCTGCTGTGCAGCCGGACGAGTCGCTGCTCACCGAACTGACCGTCCCGGCGTCCGAGCTCGGCGGCGCGCTGGTGTTCCGCGTGCTGATGCGGCGGGAACGCGGCATGCAGGAACCCTGGGCCATGATTCCGATCAATGTTCACGATGCCCCGGACCCCGACGCGTCGCGGAACGAACTGCGCGAACGCTACCTCGGCAGCATCGCCAAGCTGATCGGCGATGCGACGCCGGACCGCCGCTATGCCTCGACGGTCACCGCGCTGATGACCGGGTTCGGCGAAACGGTCCGGACTTTGGGGCTCTTCGACGGCTGGGACTTTGACGAGCTGGTGGCCTACTACGGCGGAATCGTCCAGACCCAGATCGACGCCTGCACAGCCGCACACTCCTAAACGCCCCCAAACGCAGAACCGCTGGTTGAGCTGGTCGAAACCCAAAGGTTTTCGACAAGCTCAACCAGCGGACCACTCAATCAGCAGTGAGTCGGGTTAACGATACGAGATGCTCAGCAGCAGCGCCTTGAGGGCCTGCCCTTCGGCGCCTGCCAGCCAGGACTTGGCCGCGGCATCATTGGCGAAAGGCTTCTCGATGAACTGCACGTCCGCCACGATCACGCCGTCGCCGGCGCGGATGATGCCGTCAAGCGCGGTGCCCTGTCCTGACTTGGGGGCCCCTGCCGCCAGGTGCATGCGGTAGGTCGCGTTGCTGTCCATCCGGTCCACATAGAACGCGTACTGGGCGGCAGGCGCGGGCTGCGCCGCGAGGCCCGGTACGGGTGCGGACTCGAAGACTGTGCGGGTCACCGGGTGGGATACGCCGTCGGCGATCCGCCCGGAATACACGGTGGCCTGCTTCGTACCGCCGGCATCGACAACCGTCGCCGTGGCCGAGTCCGACGGCGAGCCGGAGCCGGTGAAGAGCTCAACCTTCCAGTCGGCCGGGTACTTGAAGGACACGTGGCCGTTCGGGAACGTGAACGTCTTGACGTCGGCAGCCGGGGCCGGCGACGGCGAGGTACCCGGATTCGCCGCACCGCCGGCCCCCGCGCCGCCTCCGGCGGAGGCTGACGGGGTCGGTGAAGCCGACGCGGTCGCGGACGTGGCCGGGGAGGACGACGACGGAGCCGCCGCAACCATGGCGCCGCAGCCGGCCAGGGAGAGGGCGGCGGCGGCAAGGGCAGTGACGACGGGGGCGCGGAACGCAGGGCGCATGGTGGTGCCTTTCATGATGACGCCGTCAAGCTCGCAAGGGGCTGCTCTTGCCCGCCGCGTGGGAATGCCCTGACCCTGTGGAGCGTGTGGCGAAGACTGGTGGAGTCACCACAGTGGCACGCCAAAACAGCCCGCCACTAGTGCCGTCGCAATAAATCCATCGATTTGTTATGAACCGCACCAAAGCGTCACGGACTAGCGCAGCACGATATCCACGGGATTGGCTTCGGACCGCCACTGCCTTGCTGTTCCCGGTTTCGGGGTGATAACAGGGGCGGTGAGCACGCCGGAGCGGTTGGTTCGCCTGTCCCGCAGGATCTCGGTGACCGAGCCCAGGTGCCGGGACAGGTCGATGACGTTCTCCGGTGCCGCAAGGAGCAGCTGGAAGCCAAACTCATGCAGCGCCTTGATGCCCGCGCCGGCGAACTCCTCGGAAGCCAGCACAAAAGCCTCGTCCATCATCACCGTGCCGTACGTGGTGAAGCCCTGCTCGGCGATGCCCAACTGGTAGCTCAGCGCCGCCGCCATGATGAACGCGGTGAACCGCTGGCGCTCACCGCCGGACATGGAGCCCGTGTCGGCATGCATGAACACTTCCGTGCGTTTGCCGCCCTTCTTCCCGGGGGCGTCCACCTCTCGGTGCTCCTTGCACTGGATGAAGAGGTGGCCGCGCACGTCCAGCACCTCGGCCCGCCAGCGCCGGTCCTCGGGGGTCTGCGACCCCAGCCGCTTTACCAGCGTCTCCAGCGACTTGTAGCGGGCGGTCAGTTCGGCGTCGTCATTCTGGCCCGCATGGGCGTTTTCCGTCTTGCCGTGCCGGGTGTGCCGGGTCTTCAGGGCGTTCTGGATGGCGTCCTTGAACTGCTTGGCCGTGGCCGGCAGGGTCTGCTTGATGTCGAGTTCGAGGTAGCTGCCTTCGTGGAAATTCACCTCGGACAGGATTCCGTTCAGCGGCAGGATCCTGCTGGTGATGGAACGGCGCTCCTCATCCAGCAGGTGGAGCAGGGTGCTGAACGACTCGTGCGTGCGCTGGTTGAAGAACTGCCGGAATTCGGTCTCCTGCGCGGGTAGCCCGTCATTGATGATCGCGTGGTAGCGGGCCTCGAACTCGCCGACGGCGCCGATGGACGTGCCGTGGTCGGCCGAAATGGCGGTGCCCCAGTCGCGGACGAACCCTTCGAAGATCCGGGTGAGCCGCTCCGACGTGGCCTGGGCGCGGGACTCCGCACCGTGCAGGTCACCGAGCAGCTGGGTCCGCACCCGGCCGGCGAGGTTGTCCAGTTCGTGCATTTCCGTGACGTCGGCGAACTCGGCGAAGTAGGGCGCCAGCGCTGCGGTGGTGGAGTCCGACGGCGGGGCCTGGTTCAGGCGGGTACGTGCGGCTTCCAGCAGCGAATCGGAGGCGGTGAGCTGCTGGTCCAGTGCCTTGTATTCGCTCTGCAGCACGGCGGCGGCCTCGGTGCTGGACTGGTGCTTTTGGCGGGCCGCTTCGATGTTGGCGCGAAGCGGTTCGAGGTCGGTCTGGGCGGCGAGGGCGTCCTTGAGCCGCTGTTCAATCCTGCTTAGCTCGTCTGCAGCAACCGCCGCCGAAACCTGTTCCCACGGGCGGTCGTCCTCGGCAACCCTGCGGAGGGCCTCGAGCTGGCGTGACAGGCCCTGGTGTGATTCCTCGCGGCTTTGGGCCAGCTGCGCCGCCTTCGCCAGTTCCTGGCGCAGGTCTTCCGCCTGCCCGGCCACGAGCTCCAGCTTGGAGGCGTTGTCGAACCCGAGGACGTAGTCCTGGCGGCTGGTGAAGCGGTCGTCCTTCTCCACGGTGTGCCGGTTGCGCTTGACCACGCCGCCCAGGCTCAGGCCCTTGTCCAGGGCCGCCAGTTCGTCGGGGTTGGCCACGCACGGGTACGCGAAGTCAAGCGCGATCCGCTCACGGATCCACATCCCGGCTTCTGCGTTTGTCCCGGTGGTGAGGATGTCCAGCTTGGTCAGCAGGTCGCCGTCGGCCACGTCCTCCACCGCGAGCGCTGCCCCGGCGAGCGGCTTGGAGACGTCCACCGCGCGCAGGGCGCCGCGGACCGTGTGGTCATTCAGGTAGCGGGTGACTGCCGCGAAATGTTTGCCCGGAACAAGCAGCGTGGTGGCCAGGTTCCGCAGCGCACGCTCAGCGGCGGGTCGCCACTGCTCCTGGCCCTCGGCAAGGTCGATCAGCTCGCCGCCGAACGGCATCTGCTCCTCGGGTACGCCGGTGGCCGCCGCAATCGCGGCCCGGTTTTCAATGCTCGACGGCGGCAGCAGGGACTTGCGCGTTTTCAGCGACACAAGCTCCTGTTCGGCCGCGGCATGCTCGCGCTTCTTCGCGGCATGGGCGTCGAAGGCCTCGAAGCGGAGCTCCTGCAGGGCCGCGGAGTCATCCTTCAGCTCAGCCGAGCGGGTGGCAGCCTGCTCGTGGGCCTGCTCCCAGCCTTCAGCCGTCCACTCCAGATCCAGGCCAGCGTCCGCCAGCGCCTGCCGGGCCGCCTCTTCCACCTGCTGGCGGAGCTTCAGGCCCACCCGGGCGTTCTCGAGGGACTGCTCGATCGAGGAGATGGCGTTGCCGCCCTGGTTGTTGTAGTCCGCCTCCAGCTGCCGGAGCTCCTTGGCCAGCCCGTCCCGGACGCCGCGTTCCGCTGCGAGCTCCTTGGCCTTCGTCTGGGCGAGCGCCTTGAAGCGGGCCAGCGTCTTCTCGTGCACGGTGACGGCAAGCTGCTGCCGGTAGGCCTCGAACTCCTCGCCGGCGAGCTCGCGGAGCCGGTTCGCGTCCAGCAGCGACTGGGCGTACTCCCTGTTCAGGGCCGGGACGGGGGCCAACTGGTCGCGCTGCTGCCGGACATCCTCGAGCCGCTGCCGGATGGACATGAGGTTGCTGAATTCCTCGACGACGTCGTCCGCCGCGGCCAGGGTGGCCGGCGCGTCCAGCACCTGGTCTCGGAAGAACGTGTTCACGCTGCCGCCCAGGCCCTTTCCGGCCTGGATGACGCGGAGCAGGGGCAGCGCCTGGTCCGAGTTGATGCCCAGGAGCCGGCGGAACCGCTCCGCAAACGCCTTATGGACATCAAAAACCTGGGCGTCGGGGAAGATGTTTTCCAGCGCAGCCTTGGTGAAGCGCTTCTCGGCGATGCCCTCGATCGCGGCGAGGTCCAGTGGCCTGGTGTCGATCAGGTAGTACCGGCCGACGCTCGACTCCGTACCGTTCTTGGGCAGGTCGAACAGCGCCGACACCGTCACCCTGGTGCCCGCCGCGTTGTCGAATGTCAGGGCGACGGCGGACCAGGTGGCGCCGGGACGCTGGAACGCGCTGGCCGAGCCCTCCCCGACGGCCTTGTCCCCCACCTTGCCGCGCATGTATGTGAACGTGGTCCGCTTGTCCTCCACGGCTCCCGAGCGCTGCGCGGCTGCCTCGTTGGAGCGCGGCCGGGCATCGAACACCCGCAGCATGGCGTCGAACAGCGTCGACTTGCCCACACCCGAGTTGCCTGTCAGCAGGGTGCCGTTGCGGTCCACGTGCATCGTGTGGGCGCCATGGAAAGTTCCCCAGTTGACCACCTGCACCAGGGCCAGGCGCATCTGGCCCGGGTTAACGACCTCGCCCAGCGGGAGCATGCTTGCGATACTCACTTGGCTTCTCCGCCCGTGGCCGGTGTTTCGTCGCTGTCCGCTTCTTCGTCACTGACGGAGCGGTCGGCGTCGAGTTCTATGAGTGGTTCTGTCCCTGACGGGTCTGCCGTGGCGGCTATCAGGGCTTCGATTTGGGCGGGGATGTCGCCTATGTTGTCGAAGGGGAGGGCCAGGGGCAGGGCGTTGGAGATGGTGTAGACGTCGTCCAGGCCGGTGGTGAGCAGGAGCTGGCGGGCGAGGAGCTTGGTGATCGCGCGGTTCACCACGTCCGAGTCGCGCAGGGCGTCCTGCTGGCCGGCCGGCTGGTAGTGCGCCACGAGTTCGGCGATTTCTTCGCGGGTGATGGTGGGGTCCGTCTGCGCCGTGACGTGGCGGTCCAGCAGGAGCCGGAGGCGCAGCAGCACGATCGTTTCCACCCGGCTCAGGGCACGCTGCTGGCGCAGGATGCTGGAGCGGGCACTGCCGCCGATCGCCTCGGGGTCAACGGGACGCAGCACCGCGATCTTGCGCTCGTGGTCCAGCTGCAGCGTGAGGAAAAGCTCGGACAGCCGGCTGCGCAGGATCAGCTGGTTGTCCAGCAGCGTTGTCCAGAGTTTCTCGTCCCGGCCGCCGTCGACGTACGGGCCCTTCAGCAGCTTCACGAGGGCCTGGCGGACCTTCATGGGCAGCACACCGGTATCACCGGGAAAGAGTGCGGCGCCGTCCACAAACGTGTCGCGGGGGGTGACGCCGCTACCCATGGAGCTTGCCGGCATGGCCGCGGATTCGGCGGGCTCAACCACCGGGGAATCGGCGTCCGCCGTCGTCATCTCTTCAGTCATCGCTAATCCTTCTTGAGCGTGACCACCGGCAGGTATGCCTTGCGGGTGGTGCCGTCTATCTGTTCGAAGTTGAGGGCCTCATATGCCAGCTGGTCAAAGCCGGCGCCGGTGTGGAGGGCGTGCGAGAGGAGCGCGCGGATGGAGTTGATGTGCTGTTCCTCTGGCGGAAGCTGCTCCCAGGCCTCGGCGAGCGTGGAGGCGCCGGCAGCCGCGGCGCGGATCGCCTCCGGCCTGGCCTTGGCGGTCCGCGGGGAGCGGACCCGGTCCGAGTCGCTGAACGCGATGGGGTCGGCGAGCTTGGGCGGGGCAGCAAACTCGTCCGGGTCGAAGAGCTTGACCATGGCGAGCGATTCGAAACCGGCGTTGAACAGTACCGGCCCGCGGACCAGGCCCGGCCGTTCGCGCTCGTAGGGCATGGACCGGATGGCCTGCTCCGCCTCGCGCAGCACCTTGCGGAGGCGCACCGACTGGCGGAAGTCGTCGCTCTGGACGTAGGTGTTCAGGCTCTCGCTGAGCTTGCCGTAGATGCGCTGGATCTGGCTGTGCTGCTGCCGGAGTTCGGCCACCAGGTTTTTCAGGGTCTCCCGGTCTTCCGGCGACAGGTCGTCTGCGAACTGGCGGCTGAGCACCTCGCCGATCGCGGAGCGGAAGCGCAGCTGCTGCTGCGGGTCCTCGAGGAAGGCGGTGAAGGAACGGAAGGTCCTGCCCTCCGGGCTCTGGCGCAGCCGCTTGTCCGCCTCAAGGACCTGCGCCATCGTGGCGCCCTTGGTCAGGGATTCCTCGATGATCTGGTTCCGGAGCTCGCCCACGAGCTCCTCGATGCGATCACGCATCTTCTTGTAGTCCGCGGGCAGGCTGGCGGCGAGATCCAGGATGTTGCCGGCTGCTTCCACAGCCTGGTCGTCGTCGAGCAGGCCGTCGAAGTCACCGGAGCTGATGTCCTCGATCAGCTGCTGCCGCTCCTCGATCTCCTCCTCCAGCGCTTCCAGCCGTGCACTCTGGTCCGGGTTGGTCTCGTTCGCGAGCTTCTCCACGTCACCCAGGAGTGTGCCCAGCCGGGAGCCGTTAAGCGTGGACCTTTCGCTGGAGAGGCTGTCCAGGAACGCCAGCACGCGGGCGGCCGCCTCCGTGACTTCGTAAACGATCTGCCCCGATTGGTTCCGGCGGGTCAGGAACTGCTTGCGGGTCCACTCATCGCCGAAGGATTTTCCGTTGGCATGCCCGCCCAGCCCCGGCTCCTGGCGGCGCAACTGCTCAAGGAAGGAGTCGACGTCGGCGTGGAATTCTTCCAGCGGAAGCTGCGGCCGGGTGCGGGTAAAGGATGCCTGCAGGACCGCGATCACCCACGGGGCGGAACGGGTGAGGGCCCAAGCCGGTCCCTTGGTGAGGAGCTCAAGGTCCCTGAGCCTTGCGCTGATCGCGTCAGCGGAGGACGTGGCGGACCGGGGCACACACTCTCCTAGCAACTTGGGGGATGGTCTGGGCAGCGGAAACCCGAAAACTGCCAACTACAAGGTTAACGCAGAGCTGCAGGCCGGCCCGCGCCGTGATCCCACACCCACCCCGAAACGGACGTCGCTGCCGGTCAGGCAACGTTACGGGTGTGACAGATGAGGTTTTCGCAATCACTCTGTGACCTACGCGGGAGTATTGTCTCGATCCCGTATCAAGGCGGCCACAGCATGGCCGAAACGCTGGAGGAAGCTTCGCTCCTGGCCCTAGTCTCGAGCTACTGATCCATCCGCAGCAACGGCGCAGGGGGAAGCATGCAGTTCGACTTGAGTGCAGTGGAGACAGCCACCTTGGTGTTCATCGGAACGCTGGCGTTTGCACTGGTGCTTGTCTTGTTCGTGGCGGCGGCGGCATTCGCCGCGCTCGTCCTGGTAGGCGTGGGGAGGCTGGCCTGGCTGGTCATTGCCGCTGCGCTGCTCAGGACCGTCCACGGGATCAACCACGCCTGGGACAGCCTGGTGCACCATGCCTCTGCGGTCGAGTTTCCCACGGAATTTCAGGGGCAACCGTCCCCTAGCACCGGAACCTACCCGCGGGTAGCATTGAGGGACAGCTGAAGGGTTCTCCACCCGCGGCGGACCCAGGGCTTGAGCCGGTCATCCGGTTAGAGGAGATGCCCCGTGAGCTCCGCCATTGACAGCCAGGCGGCTGGACGCCCGGCCACAACCACCACAGCTGAGGACGGCACTGGCGCCGTCCCGCCCATCGACAGTCCGGCGTCCGAAACACCCGTCGCTCCAGAGAAGATCGGTGCGGGCGCGTCCGCCCAGGACGCCCGTGCCATTGCCGAAGCAGCCCGCGAAACCGAGTGGGTCAGGCCCAGCTTCGCCAAGGGCCTGTACCTCGGCAGCTTTGACCTGGGCCTCATCCATCCCTGGCCCGCCGCCAGACCCGATGACGTGGAACGCGGCGAGGCCTTCATGGCACGGCTGACGGAGTTCTGCCGCACCATGTCCGGACGGACCATCGAACGCGACGCGAAAATTCCCGACGAATACCTCCGCGGCCTGGCAGAGCTGGGCGTGTTCGGCATGAAGATTCCGCAGGAGTACGGCGGCCTGGGTCTGTCCCTGGTCTATTACGGCCGCGCGCTGGCTCTGCTCGGATCCGTGCACCCGAGTCTGGGCGCCCTGCTCTCCGCCCACCAGTCCATCGGCGTGCCGGAACCGGTGAAGGTGTTCGGCACGCCCGAGCAGAAACGCAAGTATCTGCCGCGCTGCGCGGAGGGGGCGGTCACGGCATTCCTGCTGACCGAGCCCGACGTCGGCAGCGACCCCGCCCGGATGGGCAGCACCGCTGTTCCCACTGCCGACGGCGAGTCGTACGTTCTGGACGGCGTCAAGCTCTGGACCACCAACGGCGTGATCGCCGAGCTCGTGGTGGTGATGGCGGTGGTGCCGCAGCACACTGACGCGGGCGGCACCGTCCACAAGGGCGGCATTACCGCCTTCGTCGTGGAAATGGACTCCCCCGGAATCACGGTGGAGAACCGCAACACCTTCATGGGACTGCGTGGCATCGAGAACGGCGTCACCCGGTTCCACCAGGTCCGTGTGCCCGCTGCCAACAGGCTTGGCCGTGAAGGGCAGGGACTGAAGATTGCGCTCACTACCCTGAACACCGGCAGGCTCTCGCTGCCGGCGCTGTGCGTGGCGACGGGCCGCTGGAGCCTCAAGATCGCGCGGGAATGGTCCAACGCCCGCACTCAGTGGGGGCGCCCGGTGGGCAAGCACGAAGCAGTGGGAAAGAAGATCGCGTTCATCGCCGCCACGGCATTCGCCCTTGACGCCGTGTTCGAGCTGTCCGCCGAGATGGCCGATGCCGGGCAAAAGGACGTGCGCATCGAGGCGGCATTGGCCAAACTGTGGTCCACCGAGATCAGCTACCGGATCGCGGACGAACTCGTACAGATTCGCGGCGGCCGCGGCTATGAGACGGCCGATTCGCTTGAAGCCCGCGGCGAGCGTGCCGTCCCCGCGGAGCAGCAGCTGCGGGACCTGCGGATTAACCGCATCTTCGAGGGTTCGTCGGAGATCATGCGGCTGCTGATAGCCCGCGAGGCCGTGGACGCGCACCTCGCCGCCGCCGGGGACCTGGCCTCCGCCGAGGCGAGCCTTTCGGACAAGGCGCGGGCCGCCGTCGGCGCCTCCGGCTTCTACGCAAAATGGCTGCCCAAACTGGTAGCGGGCGCCGGCATGGATCCGCGCTCCTACAGGGATTTCGGGCGGCTGGCCAAGCACCTCCGCTTCGTGGAGCGGTCCTCCCGCCGGCTCGCCCGCCAGACCTTCTACGGCATGGGCCGCTGGCAGGCCCGCCTTGAGCACAAACAGGCGTTCCTGGGCAGGATCGTGGACATCGGGGCCGAGCTCTTCGCCATGGCCGCCAGCTGCTCCCGCGCCGAGATGCTGCTCCGCACGGCACCCGAACGCGGCGCCACCGCATTTGAACTGGCCGACGCCTTCTGCGAGCAGGCACGCGTCCGCGTGGACGAGTACTTTGACCAGCTGTGGCGGAACACCGACGACGGCGACCGCGACCTCGCGCGCAAGGTGCTGGCCGGCAACTACACATGGCTGGAGGCCGGTGTACTGGACCAGTCCGAAGGGACCGGCCCCTGGATCGCCGATGCCTCCGCCCGCAAGTCGACCAAGGAGAACCTGCACCGCGCCTACCGCTGACCGCGCCAGGTAACGGGCGTCTGCCCCTGATTCCCCTGCCCCTGACAAGGAAGACGCGCCACACCGCGATACTAAGCATCCTTGCTAATGCCCATTGAACGGAGTTAGCTAGAAACTGAGGCCAGTGCCTTGGCCTCGGCATTGCGTTGCCCGGCTTAGGCCCCTGAGCCCGGGTCCGTTCAATGAAAGCGAGTCGCTGATGAGTACCCCAACAGGCTCCGGGGACAGACGCCCCCGGCGCACTTTCCCTGAATCAGGCACATCCGAAACCAGCAGGCCCGAACACAGCGCGGCAGACGCCCCCACGGAAGCCACGCCTGTCTACGATGCCACCCAGACCCGGCGTTCAGCAGCCCGCCCCGGCGCCACCGTCACCGGCGCCGGTGCCTCGACTGACACGCACACCCGGGCCCTCAACACCACGGACGCGGACTCGCCGTACGCCGAGCGCGACTACACACCCGACAATGAACCGCACGGCCGCCTGGACACGGCACGGCCCGAGGACCCGGCCTTTGCCACCCGGGAGATGGCCGCGGCCCGCGAACGGGAGGCGTTTGGCGGCATTAAGATCGGCTCGGCGTTCTTTGGCTGGCTGGCCGCCACGGGCATGGCCGTGCTGCTGACCGCCCTGGTCGCCGCGGCCGGAACCGCCGCGGGACTTGCCACGAACACCGACGTGAACACCGCCGTGGGCCGGGCCGCCTCGAACCAGACAGTGGGGATCGTGGGCATCATCGTCCTGCTGGTCATCCTCTTCGCTTCCTACTACAGCGGCGGTTACGTCGCCGGCAGGATGGCACGGTTCAATGGTGCGAAGCAGGGGTTCATGGTGTGGATCTGGGCCCTGATCGCTGCTGTGCTGGTGGCCGTGTTGGGCATGATCGCCGGCGAGCAGTTCAATATCCTGGCGCAGCTGAACAGCTTCCCCCGGATTCCAGTCAATGAGGGCCAGGTGACCACCACCGGCATCATTGCCGCCGTCGTGGTCGCACTGGTGGCGCTGGTAGGTGCCGTCCTGGGCGGCATGGCAGGCATGCATTTCCACCGCAAGGTGGACCGCGCCGGCTTCACACCCACCGCGGATTATGAGGAGCACTGAATAAGGAGGACCGCTGACCGGCTGCCGGATTCCCTAACGGTGAAGCGCGACGGCGTCCACGTAGTACCAGCGCCGGTCCACCCTGAGGAAGCGGCTGGTTTCGTGGTGGACGCCGCGCCCGCCGTCCTGACGGAAGTGCGCCTTGAACTCCACAACGCCTTCGGTGTCGAGCGGGCCGCCCCGCTCGACGGACACGATGTCCAGCCGCCGCCACTCCAGGCCCGGGTCGAACTCCAGCTCCGCGGGCCGTTTGCTGGAGTGCCATGTTTTCAGGAGGTAGCCGGCATCCAGCAGGACGAAGGCGGAGTAGCGGGAACGCATCAGCTGCTCGGCGGTGGCTGCCTCCGCCGCACCGCTGTGGAACCGGCCACAGCAGTCCGCGTACTGCTCGCCGGAAAGGCACGGGCAGTTACCGGAAAAGGGTTCTGGCTCGGTCATGGCATCTTTCGGGAAGGTGGTGGGTCGCTGCT
Source organism: Arthrobacter globiformis NBRC 12137 (assembly GCF_000238915.1). Classification (GTDB taxonomy): domain Bacteria; phylum Actinomycetota; class Actinomycetes; order Actinomycetales; family Micrococcaceae; genus Arthrobacter; species Arthrobacter globiformis. Next base: position 26,351 of record NZ_BAEG01000015.1, read on the forward strand.
GAATCAGACTATAGGCAGCTTGATGCGGCCGGGTCCTATAACAGCTTTGAAACAACAGTTGCCGGCACTTGTCATGAGGGCATGTCGGCAGAAAATAGTCCGTATGGTGGGTAGGGGCTGTTTTCCGGCGTGATCACCGGGCTTGATCACTGCGTGACGGGCCGGGCGCCGATGGTAAGGAGGGTGAAGTGGAAGATCCGACAACGATTGCACTGAACCTGACCTTTTTTGGCACCCTGGGTGTTGCCTTCCTGATGTTCGTCGGCCTGTGCATCAGCGTCATGCTCACGCTGGTGCTGGCCGGGCTGGGACGCCTTGTGGCGCTGATCGTGATGGCGCTGTTCGGCCGCTTCCCCAGGAACGAGACCGTCGAGATCGTGCGGCTCGCTGCGGACGGCAGCCCGCTGCCCGCGGACGCAGAAGTGGTGCCGGCAAAAGCCAAGGTGAAAAAGGCCAAGGCCCCCAGGCCGGTCCGCGAGCCCCGTACCCCGATCGACTGGAAGAAACTGCGGACCCGCGCCGGCCTTCAGGAGGCGCTCCGCAGCGCCGTCGTCCACCATCCCCTCGTGACTGCCGCCCGGCCGGTGCCGCCCGTCCTCGCGAAGGACTGGGCCGACGCCGTGGCTGCCGCCGACGCCCGCGCAGTGGCGCGCGCCCGGGCCGCCGCGCCCGAAGTCAAGGTCGCCGTGCGGGACCTGCCGCCGCCCGACGTCGCCGCGGCCAGCGTGACCGAGGTGGCTCCGCTCGTGGAATCGGCCCTGCGCCACGATGCCGTGCCGGCCGACCCTGGCAGCAACGACCCTGGCAGCAACGGCGCGCCCAACAAAAGCGCTACCAGCAAAGGCGAAAACGTCCGGTCCGCCTTGGCGCTGTCCGCCCAGCCGCCACGGCCAGCGAGGAAACCGGCCGTAGCCGGACGTGTCACCGTCCTGGACACCGGTTCCATGACATCGCTCGCGCAGCGCCCGGACGCCCGCACCCGCGCCTGACCTCGCTGGTTCCGTACCAGTTTGCGCCCGCCGCGGGCCAGCCGCGGGGCGGGCCGCGGGATAAGCCGCGAGATAAGCCGCCGGCATCCCTTACCCTGAGCAACCATCTCCGCTAGCGTGAAGCCCATGGAATTCAGATACCTCGGAAACAGCGGCTTCAAGATTTCGGAAATCACGTTCGGCAACTGGCTCACGCATGGCTCCCAGGTGGAGAACGACGTCGCCACCCGGTGCGTGCAGGCGGCGCTGGACGCCGGCATCAGCACTTTCGACACGGCGGACGTCTACGCCAACACCGCGGCGGAAACCGTTCTGGGCGAAGCGCTCAAGGGCGAACGCCGGCAGTCCATCGAGATCTTCACCAAGGTGTTCGGTCCCACCGGCCCCAAGGGCAAGAACGACCTCGGCCTGTCCCGCAAACACATCATGGAATCCATCGACGGGTCCCTCAGCCGGCTGCAGACGGACTACGTGGACCTGTACCAGGCGCACCGCTACGACTTTGAAACACCGCTCGAGGAAACGATGCAGGCGTTCGCGGACATCGTCCGGCAGGGAAAGGCCCTGTACATCGGCGTCAGCGAGTGGACCGCCGAGCAGCTCCGCAACGGCCACGCCCTGGCCAAGGAACTGGGCTTCCAGCTGATCTCCAACCAGCCGCAGTACTCCATGCTGTGGCGGGTCATCGAGGAGGAAGTGGTTCCAACGTCGGAGGACCTGGGCGTCTCCCAGATCGTCTGGTCCCCCATGGCGCAGGGTGTGCTGAGCGGCAAGTACCTGCCCGGCCAGCCGCTGCCGGAGGGCAGCCGCGCCACCGACGACAAGGGCGGCGCCAAGATGATCCAGCGCTGGCTGCGGGACGATGTCCTGGCCGCCGTGCAGGAGCTGCGGCCGGTCGCCGAGGAGGCCGGGCTGACCATGCCGCAGCTGGCGGTGGCCTGGGTACTGCAAAATCCGAACGTCGCCTCCGCCATCGTGGGCGCCTCCCGGCCAGAACAGGTGGCCGACAGCGCCGCGGCCGCCGGCGTACGCCTTGAACCGGACGTCCTGAAGAAGATCGATGCCGCCGTCGGCTCCCTCGCCGAGCGGGACCCGGCCCAGACAAAGTCCCCCGCGACCCGCGAGGCCTAGGAGCACCCATGACGGATCTTCCAGACCTTGCGGTCACCGGCGCCACCGGGGTCCTTGGCGGCATGGTGGCCCGCCAATTGTCAGACGCCGGGTTCTCCCAGCGCCTGCTGGTGCGCGACCCCCGGCGGGTGCCGGACCTGAGGGACGCCCGGGCCGTGGCGGTCAGCTACGGGGACCCCGTACTGTCCCGCCCGGCCCTCGAGGGGGTCAAGGTGCTGTTCATGGTGTCGGCGGCGGAGGCGGAGGACCGGCTGCAGCAGCATTATGCCTTCGTGGACGCCGCAGCGGACGCCGGCGTGCAGCACGTTGTGTACACGTCCTTCTTCGGGGCGGCGCCGGACTGCACCTTCACACTGGGCCGCGACCACTATGCCACCGAGGAGCGGATCAGGGCGTCCGGCATGGGATTTACGTTCCTGCGGGACAACTTCTACCTGGATTTCCTGCCCATGCTGGCCGGGGAGGACGGCGTCATCCGGGGCCCGGCGGGCGACGGCGTGATGGCCGCAGTCGCCCGGGAGGACATCGCCCGGTCCGCGGTGGCCGTTCTCCGTGACCCGGCCGTCCACGCCGGGGCTACCTATGACCTGACCGGACCGGAAGACATCTCGCTGGCGCAGGCCGCCGAGGTGCTCACGCATGCCACGGGCAGGACCGTCACGTACCAGCACGAAACAGTGGACGAAGCGTTCGCCTCCCGCGCTTCCTACGGCGCACCGGACTGGCAGGTCGAGGCATGGGTCAGCACGTACACGGCGATCGCCGCCGGAGAGCTGTCCGGGGCGACCTCAGACGTGCACGGCCTCACCGGTAAGGACCCGATGACACTGGAGGAATTGGTGAAGCTGCCGCAGTTGTAGGGCCCGCTGGCGGTGCCGGGCTGTTGACGGCCTGTGTTGACCGTCCTGCGGACACGGCGTAAACCTGTGAAGAGGAGCACGCCCATCAGCAGCTGCACCCCGCAGCACCGAGCAGAATCGCAAGGCCATGTCCAAGCTGATCTACCGCCGCCGACCGTCCGCCCGCCCCGCAGCCCATTCCGGTGTCGCAGCGCATAGCGGTGAACCCACGCATGGACCGCTCACCCGGGAAGAGCTGCAGCTCGCCGTGCGGAACCATTCGATGCCGCTGGAGGCGCTGCGCGAGGACCTGACTCCGCCCGGGCTGCATTACGTGCTGACGCATTTCGACATTCCGCAGGTCAGCGGCGCGTGGCACCTGCGGATCGGCGGCGCCGTGGAGCGGGCCATGGAACTGAGCCTCGCGGCGCTGAAGCGGGATCCGGCCATCAGCGTCCAGGTAACCATGGAATGCGCCGGCAACGGGCGGTCGCTGCTGAGGCCGCGGCCACTAAGCCAGCCCTGGACCCTGGAGGGCGTGGGAACGGCCGTATGGACCGGTGTTCCGCTCGCGTACCTGCTGTCCCAGGCGGGCGTCGAGCCCGAGGCCGTTGAGGTGGTGTTCACCGGCCTGGACGCCGGCATCCAGGGCGGCGTCCGGCAGCAATACGCCCGGAGCCTGCCCATTTCGGAAGCGTCGCGGGCCGACGTCGTCCTTGCCTACAAGATGAACGGCAGTGAGCTGCCGCCGCAGCACGGCTATCCGCTGCGGCTGGTGGTCCCCGGCTGGTACGGCATGGCAAGCGTCAAATGGCTGCAGTCGATCCAGGTGGTCACCACGCCGTTCCAGGGCTTCCAGCAGGCGGTCGCCTACCGCTACCAACACAACGCGGACGACGCCGGCACCCCGGTTTCGCGGATCAGGGTCCGGTCCCTGATGGTTCCGCCGGGCATTCCCGACTTCTTCACCCGCCGCCGGTACCTGCACCGCGGGCCCGTCATGTTCCATGGGCGGGCGTGGTCCGGTGAGGGCGCCGTGACGAAGGTGGAGGTCGGCATCGACGGCAAGTGGGTTCCGGCCCAGCTGGACAAGCCTGCCGGCGCCTTTGCTTGGCGCGGCTGGAGCCTGCCCTGGGTGGCCGACGCCGGCCACCATGAGCTGGCGTGCCGGGCCACCGACGCCACCGGCGCCGTGCAGCCGCTGGAGCAGCACTGGAACTACCAGGGCATGGGCAACAACACCGTGCAGCGGGTGAGGGTCATCGTCGAATGAGCCGCAGGGTTATGGCCGTTCAGCACCCTTCATAGTCGCTGAGTACGTTCAGCTTGCCCGCCGACGCTGACTCCGGGTCGAAGGTGTAGCCCACCCATTCCCGGGCGAGCCTGCGCGCCAGTTCCAGGCCGACCACCCGCTGGCCCATGGTGAGGACCTGGCAGTTGTTGGAGAGTACGGACCGCTCCACCGAGAACGAGTCGTGGGCGGTAGCTGCACGGACGCCTGCCACCTTGTTGGCGGCAATCGCCACCCCGATCCCCGTCCCGCAGAACAGGATGGCCCGGTCCGCCTGTCCGTCCCGGATCATCTCGCCTGCGGTGATGCCGACATGCGGGTACGGCTTGCTGAATTCGTCCGGTTCATCGCTGCGGTTTACCCCGATGTCGATCACGTCGGCCACCAGGGGGTCGGCGCGGAGGTCCTCCATGACGCGGTTCTTGTAGTCGACGCCGGCCTCGTCGGCACCCACGATGACCCGGAGTACGGGAACAGCTCCGGCGGCGGTCATACCGTGGCCTCCGCTTCCTCGCGGACCCCTGCTGATGGCGAGGCGGCGTGACGGGCCAGGTGTTCGCCCAGAACGGTGAAAATCATCGCCAGCGAAGTGGCGCCCGGATCGGCAGTGCCCAGGCTCTTCTCCGCGAGCGGCCGGGCGCGGCCCTTGAGCGGGCGAAGCGTGGCGGTGGCAGCCGCGGCGGACGTTGCGGCAGCGGCGGCTTCCTGCCAGGCGGCCCCGGCGCCGGCGCCTTCCTCCGTCCGGCGGGCCAGGGTTTCGGCGAACGGCAGGAGTGCATCCACCATGGTCTTGTCCCCCAGCTCGGCCTTGCCCAGGCCGGTGATGCGGCCGGCGAACGCCGTCACGGCAGCCGAAAGCTCCGCCGGTCCGGGAGCCTGGCTGTTGCCGAGCGACCCGCCGAGGGCACGCAGGCCCGCACCCCAAAGGACCCCCGATGTGCCGCCGGCCCGGTCCGCCCAGGCATCGCCGGCGGCGGCCAGCACATCTCCCGCACCGGCGCCCTGGGCGAAAGCGTCAGCGGCGGCGGCCACGGCCGCGTTAGCGCCCCTGACCATGCCGCGGCCGTGGTCGCCGTCGCCCGCCACGGCATCCATGTCGCCCAGACGCGGCTCTTCCGCATGCAGGAGGTCGCGTGCCGCCTCCAGGGCCGCGACGCACGCCGTTGCATACCCGCGGGAGGAAGCGGTGGCGGCGAAGGCGACAGCGGTGCTCTCGCCGTCGGAGGCCTCGGCGGCGTGAACGCTACCGGCCTGTGCCGCGGTGTTTCCACGACGGTAGGCCGGGGTTTCCGCCGGTGCCGACCAGAGCGGCTCCAACTCATCATCCAGCCACGTGACGGTGAGGGACACCCCGGCCATGTCCAGGCTGGTGACCAGCTCACCCACCTCCGGGAGCACCAGGGTGTAACCGGCGTCGCGGAGCAGCGGTGCCACAGTTCCCCACAGAACGAACAGCTCCTCATGTTTGGTGGAGCCCAGTCCGTTGAGGATCACGGCGATGCGTTGCCCCGCCCCGTCCGGAGTTTCTGCCAGCACGCGGGACACCAGTTCGCGGCCCAGGTCCGCTGCCGAGGGAAGGTCGGTGTCGAAGAGGCCGGGCTCGCCGTGGATCCCCAGGCCCAGCCCCATCTGCCCCTCGCCCAGCGAGAACAGCGGCGTGTCGGCGCCCGGGAAGGTGCAACCGGCAAAGGCGCTGCCGATGGTCCTGGTGAGGCTGTTGGCCTTGCGGCCCAGGCGGGCAACCTCGGCCAGGTCCGCACCTGCCTCGGCGGCAGCCCCCATGATCTTGAAGACCGTAAAGTCCCCGGCGATGCCGCGGCGCTTGGACGCTTCCGACGGCGGGGCGCTGGCGACGTCGTCCGTCACGAGGACGTTCTCGACGGCGATGCCTTGGGCCGCCAGCCGCTCGCTGGCCATGCCGAAGTTCATCACGTCGCCGGCGTAGTTGCCGTAGGTGAACACCACACCGGCGCCGCTGTCAGCGGCCTTGGCCACGGCGTAGGCCTGCTGGGCGGACGGTGACGTGAAGATGTTCCCCACCACCGCGCCGTCGGCAAAGCCGGGACCGATGAGCCCGGCGAAAGCGGGGTAGTGCCCCGAACCGCCGCCTGCCAGGACTGCCACCTTGGGTGCGGCCGGGCGGTGGCGGCGCACCGCGCCGCCGGGAACCTGGCGGACCAGTCCGGAGTGAAGATCGCAGAAGCCGGCGAGGGCTTCCTCGGCGAAGTCCGCTGGATTGTTGAAGATTCTGGTCATGGCTGGCTCTCTGTGCGGCGGTGTGGGGCGTGGGCTGGGCGGGGTTTGCGGCGCTTTGACGCGTTCTTAGTGCATGTGGCTTCCGCCGTTGATGTCGATGGTGGTGCCGGTCAGGTAGGCGGAGTCCTCGGAGGACAGGAACGTGATGACGGCGGCGACTTCTTCGGTGGTGGCGTTGCGGCCCAGCGGGATGCCGGCGTTGATGGCGGCCTCCTGCTCCTCGGTGCTGCCGACGCGGATGTTGGTGTCCACGGCGCCCGGGGTGATGGCGTTGACGGTCACACCGGAGGCGCCGAGCTCGCGCGCCAGGGCCTTGGTGAAGCCGAGGATGGCGGCCTTGGCGGCGGAGTAGGGGACCTTGCCGAAGACGCCGCCGCCGCGCTGTGCGGAAACGGAGGACATGTTGACGATGCGGCCCCAGCCGTTCTCGATCATGTCCGGCAGGAAAGCCTTCGTGACGAGGTAGGTGCCGGTGGAGTTCACGGCCATGACCTTGTTCCAGAGGTCAAGCGTGGTTTCCAGGAAAGGCACCGGCGAGGTGATGCCGGCGATGTTGGCCAGCGCGCCGACAGCGGGAAGGGCGCCGCTCTTGACCTCGGCTGAAACTGCCTTGTACGCGGCGTTGACGGAGTCCTCGTTGGCGACGTCGATCTCGTAGCCGAACGCCGGGACGTTGAATTCGTTGCCGATCTCAGTGGCGACCTTTGCGGACTTCTCGCCGTCGAGGTCCAGGATCACCACGCCCCAGCCCTGGCTGGCGTAGCGGCGGGCGGTGGTGATGCCGATGCCCCGTTCCGAGGTGGCTCCGGTGAGGACGGCGGTGCGCTGAATGGCGGTCATGATTCTCCTTGGTGGTTTTTTGTGGGGGTTGTTCAGATGAGGTCAGTGATGAAGCTGGCTGCCTTGGCGGCGGCCGCCGGGCGTTCGTCGTGGGTGACGTCCCGGGTTTCGAGTTCCAGGCTGAAGTGCCCGGTGTAGCCTTGGCCGGCAAGGCCCCGCAGCCCGGCGGCGAAATCGGCCTGGCCGTTGCCGATGCTGAGGTTGATGTTGCCGGGCGCGGCGTCGCGCAGGTGCACATGGGCTATCCGGCCCTCGTGGCGTGCCAGGTACTCCAGCGGGTCCTCGCCGGCGGCGACGATGTGGCTGAAGTCCATGACGATCCCGACGCCGGACCCCGCCAGCCGCTGCGCCAGCAGCTCGGCGCGTTCCAGGTTCCAGCAGAACCGCAGGAAGTGCAGCGATTCGGTCCAGAGTTCGACGCCGAACTCCGCCGCGCGCTCCGCAGCCCGGATCAGCTGGGCTGCGACGGTGTCCAGATCCTTCTCGAGGCTTCGTACCGGCTCGTGGCTCAGGGCACCGCAGGGAAGGACCAGCGCCTTGGCGCCCGTTTTAGCGGTGAGGGTGAGCAGGGCATCAAGGTGCCTGTCCCGCTCAGCCTGCCGGCCGGCGTCGAGCACTGCATTCAGATCCCCGATGTCCCCGTTGACGGAACGCACCCGCAGGCCTGATGCAGCCACGTCACTGGCCACGGCTGAGACGGCATCGGCGTCAAGTTCATACGGAACGTGGTCGCAGACTCCAGGGAGGGCGCCAAGGTCGATCTCAGCGAACCCGAGGCCCGCGATGGTTCGCAGGGCTGTCGGCAGGTCCTGGTGGCGGAAGCTGATGGATGAGCACCCGAGTCGGGAATGGAACATCGTCGTTGATCCTCTGGTCGTGCCCGGCAGGCGGTAGTGATGGACACCACAATATCTCTGGCGACTGTTAACAGTCAACTCCTGATGGCGACTGTTGACAGTCAGCATGACGCCCGTCACACTGGGACGTATCTTGTTAACAGTCGACCGCGCTGAAGCTTCTTCAGCCGCTCTTCGAAAGGGAACCACCATGAGCAACGAAGCTCTAAAAATGCGGGGGCACGTCCACGGCACCAAGGACGCCAGGCGGGTCGCCATCGGCTCGGGCGTCGGCGCCGTAATCGAGACGTACGACTTCATCGGCTTCGGAACCGCGGCCGCACTGTACTTCGGAACGGCTTTCTTCCCCACCGGTGACCCGGTAACCGGGACGTTGGCCGCCTTCGCCACGCTGGGTGTCGGCTTCGCCGCCCGGCCGATCGGTGGCATCATCGGCGGGCACCTGGGCGACAAGGTGGGCCGCAAGCCGGTACTGGTGACCTCGCTCATCCTCATGGGCATCGCCACCTTCTTCATCGGCCTCCTGCCCACGTACGAGCAGGTGGGGCTGCTGGCTCCGGCACTGCTGGTCTTCGTCCGCATCGTTCAGGGGCTGGCCTTCGGCGCCGAGTGGGGCGGCGCCATCCTGATGAGCTACGAGCACGCCCCCTGGAAGTCCAAGGGCAAATACACCGGCATCGTGCAGGCCGGCTTCCCCGTCGGCCTGCTCCTGGCAAATCTGGTGTTCTTGGTCAGCGTGAACCTTGGCGGCGAACTCGCCTGGCGCGTCCCCTTCCTCGCCAGCATCGTGCTGGTGGTTGTCGGCCTGATCATCCGCTCCAAGGTCCCCGAGTCCCCCGTGTTTGACGAGGTCAAGGAAAGCGGCTCCATCGTCAAGTCCCCGATCGTCGAGGTCATCAAGACCGACTGGCGCAGCATCGTCCGGGGCATCGGCCTGCGCATCGCCGAGACCGCCGGCTACGCCGTGTCGATCACCTACATGATTTCCTACCTTCACACCCAGCAGCTCGCTGACAAGAGCCAGACTCTCGTGGCTCTCTGCATCGCCTCGGCCATCGGCATCTTCGCCACCATGGCCTGGGCCCGCCTCACCGACAGGATCGGCCGCCGGCCCCTTTACATCTGGTCCACAGCCTTCGCCCTGCTCTTCGGCATTCCCATGTTCCTCCTCGTGAACACCGGACTGTTCATCTTCGTCATCGCCACCATCGTCATCTCCTACGCCGTCTGCCAGAACTCCCTCGCCGGGGCCCAGGGCCCGTGGTTCCCCGAGCTGTTCCAGGCCAAGACCCGCTCCTCCGGAGCCTCACTGGCCTACCAGATCTCCGCCATGGTCTCCGGATTCACCCCCTTCATCACCACTCTCCTGTTCGTAGCCCTCGGCTGGATGGGTCCCGCGCTCCTCTTCAGCTTCTACGCAGCCATCGGCCTCTGGGCAGCACTCGTAACCCGCGAAACCTGGGGCAAGCGCGAACGCCAGCTGGCTGATGAAGCCACGAAAAGCACCCCGCAGTCAGTGGACGCCTGATGACCACCGTCCGCGAAACCACCACGCCGGAACTGCACACCCAAGAACTCCCCCAGAAGGAACGAATGACCCAGGAAACAGTCACCGACCGACTTGAGCGGGTCAGTGCCGCCGCCTACCGGATCCGGCACCACGCCTTGAACATGGGCGAGGTCCAGGGCCAGGGCTATGTGGGCCAGGCGCTGGGCGCAGCGGACATGCTCGCCGCCGTGTACGCCGACCAGCTCCGCTACCGCGCCGAGGATCCGCACTGGGAGGGCCGCGACCGGTTCCTGCTCTCCACCGGGCACTACGCCATCGGCCACTACGCCGCCCTGGCCGAGGCCGGCATCGTCCCCGTCTCCGAGCTGGAGACGTACGGCTCCGATGATTCCCGGCTTCCGATGTCCGGAATGTCCACCTACACCCCCGGCATGGAAATCTCCGGCGGCTCCCTGGGCCACGGACTGACCATCGCTGTCGGCATGGCGCTGGGCCTGCGCTACCAGGGCTCCAGCGCCAGGATCTACAACTTCCTCTCCGACGGGGAACTGGACGAGGGCTCCACCTGGGAAGCAGCCATGGGCGCCCACCACCACCAGCTCGGCAACCTGACCGCCATGGTGGACATCAACGCCCTGCAGGCCGACGGCAAGACCGACACCGTGCTCCGCACCGAACCGATCACCGAAAAATGGGAAGCCGCCGGCTGGTACACCCAGCGGGTGGACGGCAACGACATGGCCGCGCTGCTCGCCGCGTTCGACAACGCCGCAGCCCAGGCCGCCACCAGCGGACGCCCCTCCGTAATCCTCTGCGACACCAAGGTGGGCCGCGGCGTGCCGCTGCTGGAGGAGCGGGAAAAGGCGCACTTCATGCGCATCGAAGAACACGAATGGCAGCTCTGCCGCGAGCAGCTGACCGCAGGATACGAAGGAAAGGCTTCAGCATGAGCGCCACCACCGAGGCCCCCGACACCACAACAGCCGCCAAGCCCAAGCTCAAGACCTCGGCCATGATCGCGTCGTTCGCCGACCCGGGCCAGAAAACTGCCTCTGCCCCGTTCGGGCATGCCCTGGTCAAGGCCGCGCAGGAGAACGACAGGATCGTCGGCCTCACCGCGGACCTGGGCAAGTACACGGACATGCACATCTTCGCGCAGGCCTTCCCGGAGCGGTTCTTCCAGATGGGCATGGCCGAGCAGCTCCTCTTCGGCGCAGCCGCAGGCCTCGCTGAAACCGGTCTGGTGCCGTTCGCCTCCACCTACTCCGTTTTCGCTGCCCGCCGCGCCTACGACTTCCTCTGCCTGGACGCGGCCGAGCCCAACCTGAACGTCAACATCGTGGGCGGCCTCCCCGGACTCACCACCGGCTACGGCCCCAGCCACCAGGCCACCGAGGACATGGCAATCTTCCGCGGCATGCCCAACCTGACCATCGTGGACCCGTGTGACTCCATCGACATCGAACAGGCCGTCCCGCAACTGGCCGCCAGCGAAGGGCCCACCTACCTGCGCCTGCTCCGCGGCAACGTGCCCACGGTGCTGGACGAGTACGACTACACCTTCGAACTCGGCAAGGCCAAGGTCCTGCGAGGCGGCAACGACGTGGTGTTCGTCTCCAGCGGCCTCATGACCATGCGTGCCCTGCAGGCAGCCAAGGCCCTGGAGGCACATAACGTGGACGTCGCCGTCGTGCACACCCCCACCATCAAGCCGTTCGACGCCGCAACCGTCCTGGCCGAGATCAACACCGACCGGCTGGCGGTGACCCTGGAAAACCACTCCGTGGTGGGCGGTCTGTTCGAGACCGTCGCATCCGCCGTGGTCACCGCAGGCCTGGGCAAGCGCGTGGTGCCGGTGGCCCTGCCCGACGAGTTCCTCGATGCCGGCGCCCTGCCAACACTGCACGAACGCTACGGCCTGTCCGTCCAGCGCATCGTCGCGAAGGTGCTCGCCGAACTCGGCTGAGACCCGCCCTCGGCCCGGCTCACGCACGGCCGCGGCAGGAGCGCGGGGACAACAGCCGGCCCAGCGCTCCTGCCGTGGCATCATTGTTAACACGGCGACTGTAAACAGTCGACCCCTGACCTTGGGAGAATCCGATGGCCGCGACAGCAACCCTGCTGGGACTGGAAAAGAAGAGCCTTCGCGAGCAGGCGCTGGCCGCGTTGCGCACCGCCATCACCAGCGGCGCCCTCGAGCCTGGCCGGCACCTCGTGGAAACCGAGCTGTCCGAAATGCTGCAGATCAGCCGCGGCACTCTCCGGGAGGCCCTGCGGCAGCTCGAGCAGGAGGGCCTCGTGTCAGCCGGGGCCCGCGGCAGGCTCTCGGTCCGCCACCTGGATGCCAAGGAAATCCGCGACATCTACTCCGTCCGGGCGGCCCTTGAATCCCTGGCGGCCCGCACGCTGTGCGAACTGCCGGACCGGCAGCACGTCATCGGGTCGCTCCGCGCGGCCATCCAGGCCATGGAGGCGGCCACCCACGGCACCCTGGAGGAGCGGGTCGAATCCGACCTCGAATTCCACCGCACCATGTGCCGCCTCACCGGCAACGAGACCCTGCTGCACTCCTGGGAATCCCTGGAAGGGTCCATCCGGATGTCCATCATGTTCGCCGGGCTCGAAAAGGGCGTGCGGAACATGAGCGTGGACCGGCACAACGACATCGTTGCCGCCATCGAGACCGGCGACGCCACCCTGGCCCGCAACACCATCCGCGAGCACATGGACTCAGCCGCCGCCGTCCTCGTCGCGTAGCCGCCTACTCCGCGGCGCCCGGCTATACTCGGCTGCAACCATGAGCAGCCTTCCCTCAGCCCCGAGCACCGTCCGCGTCGACGCCTGGCTCTGGGCCATCCGCGCCTACAAGACACGCTCAGCCGCCACCGCCGCCTGCCGCGCCGGGCATGTCCGCATCAACGGGAACCCGGCCAAGGCCTCGCAGTCCCTCGTGCCCGGGGACACCGTGCGCGTCCGCCAGCCCGGCTACGAACGCATCCTCGAAGTGCGCCGGCTCATCGCCAAGCGCGTGGGCGCGGAGGCAGCCTCGCACTGTTTCACCGACCATACGCCTCCCCGGCCCGCGGCTCCGGCGCTGGGGCTGCCGCAGCGGGACCGCGGGACGGGCCGGCCGACCAAAAAGGACCGCCGTGAAATGGAGCGCCTGCGCGGCCTGGGCTGAATCCAGTGCGGCGTCAGTCCTTGACCTGCTCGCGGCCGTCCCGCACCTCGAACTCCCCCACCTCCAGGTCGGCGGCACCGAAGGCTGCGGGCAGCAGGGTCAGGTGGACCGCACCTGATGACGTCGCCTTGCTCCCGGCCAGGGTAAACGCCGAGGGCGTGACGCCGGGTTCGAAGAGCCGCTTGCCCTGGCCCAGGACCAGCGGGAAGATGATCAGCCGGTACTCGTCCACCAGGCCGGCGTCGTGCAGGGCACGGACCAGCCGGTAGCTGCCGTGGACCTGAAGCTCCCGGCCCGGGCCTGATTTGAGGTCGTCAACAGCCTCAAGGAAATTCGCCGGGAGGATGGTGGTGTTGTTCCACGTCGCCTCGGTCAGAGTTGAGGACACCACATATTTGGGCAGGCTGTTGAGCGCCTTGGCTACGGCATCGTCCGGGTCGGTGACCTGCTCCCAGTAGGGCTGGAACATCTGGTAGGTGGTGCGGCCAAGGAGGATGGCGTCGGCTTCGGCGAACCATGCGTTCACCATCCTGCCCATGTCCTCGTCGAAGAGCGGCACCACCCAGCCGCCGAATTCGAAGCCGCCGCTGGTGTCCTCGTCCCTGCCTCCCGGGCCCTGCATGACGCCGTCGAGGCTCACGAAGGTGTGGACCGTGAGTTTCATGATGGCCTTCGCGGTGGGGTGGCTGGTGGACCGGCGGCCGGCGGTCCGCCCGGATCGACGGGCCCCATGTCGAGCCGGAACGGAGGATACTCGTCCCGCATCAGCGCGATGTATGCCAGGACGCGGTAGACCCAGCGGTTGAGTCCGATCAGCAGGTCGAACAGGCTCCGGAGGTACCTGCCGGTGAACAGCAGGATGACGCCGGCGATGAAGGCCAGGAGCGAGAGCAGGGAGACGGCGCCTCCTGCCGAGTACCGGCCGGCACCGGCGAAGTCGTCATCTGACGCCGCCACCCAGGTACGCGAGGAACCTGCGAGCACGCCCACAATCAGGAGGTGCGGGATGGCGAGCAGCCAGGACTTCACCAGCACCAGGCCGCGTGACAGGTGGTCCGGATAGTCCACCTCAAAGTCGGCCGGGTAGTCGGTGCGGGCCAGGGTGAAGGGCGGGTAGCGGTCCGTGCCGATCGCCGTGAAGGCGTAGAAGGACACCCTCCAGCTCCAGCGCAGCACGCCCACATTGAAGTTGAACAGTGAGTGCGGGTAGCGGGCCGTGAACAGGATCGCGAACCACGCCACGATGCTGGTCACGATCAGTGCGAACCAGAGGAAGAACAGGACGATCAGGTGCGGGATGGCCAGGAACCATTTGACCAGCCACATCCACCGGGACAGCGCCGGGTCCACATGGCCTGTCAGGCGGGCCGGGTACCTCGGGTTCTCCAAAAGGTCGACGACGGCGGGCGGCGGCGGTGCGCCCGCCCCGCTGCCGGGGGCGGGAAAGCCGGGGGCGGGATAGCCGGGCGCGGGATAGCCCGGAGCCGGGTATGAGGAAGCCGGCTGCATGCCTGGTGGCACAGGCGTGGCCCCCGGTGGTACTCCAGCGTTCCCGGGCGGAACGCCTGCACTTCCGCCCGGCACGGCAGAACTGGCGAGCGGCCCGGAGGCGCCGGCAGCGGCGGGAGGTCCCGCCGTCGGGCTTTCCACCGGCTCAGCACGGCCCGCGAGCGGATGGCCAGGCGGGTAGCGACCCGGGTGGTCCTGGCCGGCGTAGTACTGGCCCGGCGGAAGGTGCGGCGGCGGACCGTGCCGTCCAAGCCCCATTGCCCCGGCAACGATCAGCGGCACGCCGATGACCAGCAACACGATCCCGGCGATGAGCAGCCACAGGAACAGCGGCCAGAGCAGGTCGGAGCGGACGCCGGCCTGCAGATCCACGGAAACCGGGGCGGTGGCGTCGGCGTTCATGACCACCACGGTCCAGCTGCCGGGAAGGACGTTCCATTTGAGTTCCTGCGTGCCGGTGCCCTCAGCGGATGCGGCCCAGAAGTTCTGGGCTCCGGGGCGGGCCGGCGTCCGTGTTCCCGGCACTTCGGTGTAATCGACCCTGAAGGGCCGCAGATTCAGTTCCCGGATTTCGGAGCGCTTCACTCCCTCGAGATAGCGCGCCGCCTCCTGCTGCGGTGCGACACCAATAAAGATGCCCTTGCCCGGGTTGGCGGCCACTCCGCGGAGCAGGATGCTGCCGGCCGTTTCCGAAGGAATGACGTCCGGCAGCCTGCCGCTGACCATGACGTCCAGCCCTGCCGCGGTGATGGCGGAGGACGCGGCATCGAACCGGTGCGACTGCGTGGTGAAGTAGCCTTCGTCGCGCTGCTGGAAGTTGAGCCAGCCCACCCCGGCAGCGCCCGCCAGCAGCCCCAGCCCCAGGAGTGCGGCGATCGTACCGAGGACGAGCATCACCATGCGGCCGGGTTTCATGCCAGTTCCTTGTCCCGGGCACTGCGGCCGGTGTCGTCAGCGCGCAGGTGGACACCGTGCTTATGGTCGCCGTGACCGTGGTCGCCGTGACCGTGAGTGAATGAGGGGTGCGCGTGGATGCCCGGACGGGGGTCCAGAATGCTGAGCCGGCAGGGTTTCTCGGACGTGCCTTCACCGCTGAGTTGGGTGAGCTGGGCGGGATCATGGAGCGCGGTGATGATGTCCATGGCGGCACGGGCCATCGACAGGTCCAGAATGATTTCCTTGCCCGGCAGCAGAGTCCTGGCACGCCGCGCCACAACATAAAGCGCCCGGATGTTGGCCGGTGTCAGCGTTCCGCGGACCTCGATGCAGGCGCGCTCCATGTTGGCGTCGATGTGGACCACGACCTTGAGGCGGTGATGGCTGGAAGTGCGGTCCATGGGCGTCACGTCCCCGCGGCGGGCCGCCGCTGCCCAAGACGGCATGGTCCGAGCACTCGAAGGGACCGGATACTAAGGTTCATATGGCAAACGCCTCCCCGACTTCTTTGTCGGAACCGTGTAACGTCCAGAATGCACCCTGTTGCTGGCACAGGGAAGAGGCGTTCCGGCGGACCTCTGATTGGCGCTGGCCGGAAACCTGCCTAGCCTGTCCCTATGCCTTCCAGCGAGGACCACGAAGCAACGCAACGCCCGACGCCCACCGACTTGGTGCTGGCCTCCGTGAGACTGCCCGGCGAGACAGAATGCCGCGACGTCCATATCCGCGACGGCCACGTCTCGGCGATCACCGCAGCCGGAGAACGCCGCGCAGGTCCTACGGCAGCGGATGCCCAGGTGCTGGATCTTGAGGGGCGTTTCGTCGTGCCCGGCCTATGGGACGAGCACGTCCACATGACGCAGTGGGCGCTGGCCGCCAACCGGATCGACCTGTCCGGCGCCGCTTCGGCGCGCGCCGCCGTCGAGCTTGTCCGTAACCGGATGACGGCGGCGGGTACCGGGGCGGACCGGAAAGTGACGGTGGTGGGCGCAGGCTTCCGGGACGCCGTATGGGACGACGTCCCCAGCGCCGAAATGCTCGACGACGCCACCCGGGAAGTGCCCACAGCCCTGATCAGCCATGATCTGCACTGTGTCTGGCTGAATTCAGCGGCCGCCCGGAGATACAGTCTTCAGCTCCCGGCAGACGGGCTGCTCCGCGAGGAGGCTGCGTTCGCCGTCACGCGGGAGCTCGGAAAGCTGCCCGACGACGTCGTCGACGGTTGGGTGCGCACGGCCGGCCAGGAAGCCGCCGCCCGGGGTGTTGTGGGCGTGGTGGATCTGGAGATGACGTGGAACCGTGACGTGTGGCTGCGCCGGATCGCCGGCGGGTTCGGCTCTCTGCGCGTTGACGCGGGCGTGTATCCGGAGGACCTGGAGCAGGCGGCCGACGCGGGAATGCGGACGGGGCAAACGGTCGGCGGCGGGGCGGGACTCCTGCGGGTGGGTCCGCTGAAGGTGCTCATCGACGGCTCCCTCAACACGCGCACCGCCTTCTGTGTTGACCCGTACCCGCACGGCGGGCACGGCATCCTGACCGTGAGCGAAGCCGAGCTGGTGGCGCTGCTCGCCAGGGCCCGGGAAACGGGCTTTGTGCCGGCGGTCCACGCCATTGGCGACGGCGCCAACCAGGTTGCGCTCGATGCCTTCGCCGAAGCCGGGACCGGAGGCCGGATCGAGCATGCACAGTTTGTGCGGCAGGAGGACTTCGCCCGGTTCGGTGAGCTTGGCCTGACGGCCAGCGTCCAGCCCGCCCACGCGCTCGACGACCGCGACGCCGCTGACGCCAACTGGGCCGGCCGCACTGGCCGGGCCTTCCCGCTGCGTTCGCTGCTGGACGGCGGGGCGCGGCTGGCGCTGGGTTCCGATGCGCCGGTGGCCCCCTTGGATCCGTGGCTGGCGATGTCCGCGGCGACGACGCGGGCGCGGAATGACGGCCGCGGCCCCTGGCACCCGGAGCAGGCACTGACCCGGGAGGAGGCGCTGCTCGCATCAACGCGGGGGTGCGGTCGGATCCGGGCCGGGGCTGTGGCGGATATCGCCGTGCTGGATGCGGATCCCCTTGCCGCGCCGGATGCTGTGTTCGCCGGAATGCCCGTCGCCGCAACGCTCGTGGCGGGCCGGTTCACGTTCCGCGGTGCAGGGGTTTAGGAGTCCTGTTGGGTCGGCGGGAACTCCCCCACCCACCCTTACCGTCAAAAGCGTAGAGTGGCCTAAGACGCCTGATTCTTGGACGCCATGCAGCTAAGGGAGAAATCGTGACGATTGACTGGGACGAAAAGAAAGCCCTGCTACAGGAACCGAACATCGCAGCAGTGACGCAACTGTGCGATGAACTCATGGAGAAGAAGCCGGGATCGACCGTTCCTTACATCGACCCCGTCCATGACGAGGACGAATGCCGGATTGTGAGCCTCCAGGTCAGCCCGGGCAAGGGAACCGAGTCCGGTTTCGTATCCCATTTCAACGATGATGAGGCCGCCCGGCGCGCCACCCAGATCTACGAGCTCGCCGAGCTGGATCCGCGCTACGTCATGCCGTGGAACGCCTACCCCTGGGTACGCGACCCGGACATGCCCTCGGCCCTCAGCGTCCAGGAGAAGACCGACGGCCTGCGCCCCTTCCGGCAGTTCTTGAAGATCAACCGGCGCGTCTCGGCCATCATCGCCCACGGGACCGACGCCGCCACTTTCCTGACCCTCTTCGAGAAGACGTACCACTACTCACTCAAGAACAACGGCATCAAAATCTACAAGGCCAGCGCGCTCGGCGGGCGGGCCTTTGCTGTTTCCGAGGCCAAGCAGGAGGAACTCCTGACCAAGAGCGTGGAGGTCTATAAGGACGCCATGCAGCGCGCGGGCATCCAGCACCTCTAGCTTCCGGTTACCGGCCCGGTTAGACGCGTGCTCGACTGGTTACTCGATTCCGACCCCGCGATCCGGTGGCAGGTCCTGCGTGACCTGACGGATGCGCCCGCCGACGTGGTGCGAACGGAGCGTGCCCGGGTGGCCGCCGAGGGCTGGGGTGCGCGCATGCTTGCCCTGCAGGGCGACGATGGCCAGTGGGACGGCGGCACCTTCTTCCCGGTCCCCTACGACGGCTCCGAGGCGGGCCAGCCCTGGACCGCAACGACCTACAGCCTGCTGCTCCTGCGCGACCTCGGACTCGACCCCGGCTGCGGGCAGGCACGCGCCGCGGTCCGGAAAGTGCGGGAGAACAGCCGCTGGGAAGAGGGCGGCCAGCCGTTCTTCGACGGCGAGGTGGAGCCCTGCATCAACGGCAAGGCCGTCGCCCTCGGAGCGTACTTCGGCGAGGACGTCGACGGCATCGTCCGGCGGCTTCTCGGCGAGCAGCTCGCGGACGGCGGCTGGAACTGCGAGGCGGAGCGGGGGTCGGTGCGTTCGTCGTTCGCGACAACCATCAATGTGCTGGAAGGGCTGCTGGAACATGAGCGGGCCACGGGCGGAACTGCGGAGTCGGTTGCCGCGCGGAAGCGGGGCGAGGAATACCTGCTGGAACGGGCGCTGCTCCGGCGCAAAAGCACCGGCGAGCTGGTGGACCCGGAGTGGCTGCAGTTTTCCTACCCGACCCGCTGGTTCTACGACGCGCTGCGCGGCCTTGACTACTTCCGCGACGCGTATTTCCAGGACAGGTATTTCCAGGATGCGGACGGACCGCCGGACACCCGGCTTTCCGAGGCCGTCGGTCTGCTCCGCTCAAAACGGCAGCCCGACGGAACCTGGCTGCTCGAGAACACCCACCCCGGCCGCATCCACTTCACCATGGAGGACGGGGACGGGCGCCCCAGCCGCTGGAACACGCTTCGGGCCCTGCGCGTGCTCCGCTGGTACGACGGCGGTCCTGGGCTTTAGGCTTCCCGGGCTCACCCCTCCAGCAGCCGGCGCCGATGCTTGAGCTCCTTGACCCAAGCCCTGGTGACCATGTCCGGAAAAGGCGAGGCGCCGCCGTCGTCCGTTGAAACGGTGGCCGTTGAAACGGAGGCCGTTGGAACTGGGGCAGCCCTTGAACCGGCGGCAGTTGCCGCAAAAGCCGTCCCGGCCTCCAGATCAGCCAGCAGCGGACCCGCAGCCTTCAGCGCCAAATCCACCGCCTGCACCGCAGTGCGTTGTGGCAGCCCGAGGCCCGTGGCCCAGGCCAGGAAGTGCTTGCGGGAGATGCCGCTGCGCTTGCCGCCGAGCGTCAGGGCGAGCGTCTTGTCCCCGTAGACCACTGTGGAGGGGATGTCGTACACGGGCGCGATGGACCACTCCCCGTGCGGCTGCTGCACCATGGACACGTTTTTCGCATGCAGGTCGCCGTTGCCGCTCAGCAGCGCGAAGGCGGCCTGGATGGCGAGGTTCCGCAGCGCCGGCAGCGGCGCCGAGCAGTACTCGGCGAGCGCGTGGCACACCGTTCCGAACCCCACGTTGTACTTGTCCGCCGGGTAGAGCTTCAGGACCTGTGCGCCGTCCTCGACGGCGAGCCGCTGCACCGCGTCCGGCGCACTGTCGGCGACCTTGCGTTGCAGCGGCACCCGGTCGAAGCGCTCCACCAGCAGCCCCGGCCGGCCCGCGACGTCGCGCATCAGCTGCACCCGGCTCAGCGGAATCCGCAGCCTGGCCGCGTAGCGGAACATGATGAACTCGTTCTCCACCACGTGCGGGAATTCCGGGGCGTTGAGCTTGAGGATGAACCGGCGCCCCGCGCTTGCCACCGGCATGGAGATCATCCCGGCGGACAGCTTGTCCTGTACGCCGGCGAGTGCCACCGGATCGATGAGGCCCGAGTCGCCCAGCAGCTCGTCAAAGTCCACGGGCCGGCGCGGGTCCACCTCGACGGCGTGCTCCTCCGGGTCGAGCGGCTCCCCGTGGCCCACGATCTGCACGTCGCCGACCGGGTTGCCGCCGGCGGCGATGAGCAGGGAAAGGTCGTCGTCGGCGCTGGTCTTGATGGACCGGCGAAGCGCGTTCAGCCGCCGGCCCTCCGGGAGCAGCCCGGTGAAGTACGGCGGCGCGGCACCCGCCCCGGAGAGTACGGGTTCTTCAGTGAGCGGCAGCGAACTCGCGACGGCGGGGCGGCCGCTTTGCAGGTACGCCGGCAGATAGCTGAACCTGGTGCCGCCGTCGTGCCGTTCCAGCCGGGCGGCCAGGACGCCGCGCTTGTAGATGTCCGCGATGCGGTGCCTCACGGCTGGCCCTCCCCTGCGCTGGGTCCGTTGCCTTCCAGCGGTGCGGCCGACGGCGGGACGGCCGGCGGCGGCTGGGTCACCAACGGTTGGGCGGCCAGCGGTTGGGCGGCCAGCGCGCGGGCGGCGGCGCTGGTCCGGGTTGCGAGCTGGAGCTCGACGCCGAGGGTGTCCAGCAAGGCCAACAGGGTGTCCAGCCGGAGACTCGGCTTGCCCTGTTCCACGAAGCGGACGAAGCGCTCGGAGACTCCGGCCATGTCCGCGAGGTCCTGCTGGCTCAGGCGGAGGGCCCCACGACGGGCACGGACGGCTGCTGCAAGATGTGCTGCAAAATCCTGAGCCACATTCGCTCCCGCGCCGGTACGATCGTGCCGTTTTCGTTTCCACCCACATCGTACTCCCTAATTACAGATGCGGGCAGAACCATAATCGGAACGTTCGTACCGGTTCTTGAGCAACGGCTCACGTACCGTCCGGACGCCAGTACCGCAGCCCGCCGTTGGTGCTACCGTCGCGGGCGACGTCGACCACGGCGTAGGGGAACGCCCGACGGTCCGTCTGGTCAGGTCCACGACCGCGGACGTCCGAACTCCATGTGCCGGTGTTGACGTAGCGGGTGGGGCACGCCTCGAGCGCCGCTTCGAAGGCCCGGTGGGTGTGGGCCGAGACGTACCAGGCCACGCCGGCGCCGTGCGCCCTGAGAGTATGTGCGAACCGGGCCGCTGCAGCAGGAGCCCTCTTGCCGGCGGCTCTGCGCCCGGCGGCTGCTAGCACCATGCGAGTCGCGGCGACCGGGAGCGCCGACACCGTCCGGAACCGGGAGAGGTGCGCCAGGTCCCGAATGGCCACTTCATCAAGCGCGAGCCGCCGTGACTCGGCCTGCAACAGCTCAAAGTACGCGAGCTCCCGGACGCGGCGTTCCGCCCGCTCGGACGCCAGACACGCCCGGGCAACGGCCGCGGCACGGCTCAGGGGAGACTTCGATGGGTCGGCGTGCCAGGCGGCGAGCGGCGGCAGGTCCAGCCCGTCGGTGCCGTTGACCGCCACGCGGAGCACCTCGGGCATCCGATGTAGGGCATGGTGCTGGTGCCCGTGCTCGGCCACCAGCACACGGGGCACGTGGAGGAACCACGGGTACACCTGGACCCGTGCCGGCTCGGCCGGTGATAACAACGCCGACAGGCGTGCGGCAACTGAGGGGCGGGCCAGGTCCGCGTCGTGGTTGCCGCACACGAAGTGCAGCTGCACGCCGCGGGCCGCGCAGGCCTGCAGCGCCCAGAACGTGTCGGGGTGGCGGGTGAGGATGGACTCGAGCCGGGCCAGGCTTTCGTCCTCGGCGAACCCCACCAGCTCGAACGTGTCACCGACGAAGGCGATGTGCTGCTGCGGACCGGAGGCGGCGAGCACCTCACGGCACAGGAACTGGGGCAGCATCCTCCCGGGGCACCGCGGATCGTCGTCCGTCGCGCCCAGGTGCAGATCGCTGAGGAGCCACCACCGCGCCGCGTGGCTCACCCGAGCACTCCCGGAGTGCGCGGAAGGAAGAGGCGCAGCTACATCGTCCTCAATCCAAGGAGCCTCTGCCAGGGCTGTCCGGTGTCTGGCCCGGCCCATCGGGGCTCGGAGGGCGAACAACCCCGGCCAGCCGAAGTGCCCCTCGATGCTGGGCTCGATCCCCTGGATGCGCGAGAGGGCATCAGCGATACCCAGTTCACGGAGCGCGAGCTCATCCCGCGGCACGTCCGGCACGAAGGCTCCGGACGCGATGAGCACAACCACCACGACGATCCACATCACTGTCGGCCACACGTAACGGGGATTCCAGCGTCCGTCGCTGCGGCAGGTCCCATCGTGCGTGCTGATCATGGCGCGTCCTGCGTGACGCGCCGGAGGACAGCGACCAGCCGGAGGCCGACCATCACTGCCCCGATGGAGAGCACCACCAGCCATGCAAGGGCCATGGCGGTGGCCCCCCTGTCGGCGGCCGCCAGGGCTGAGGCGCAGAGTGCGGTACCGAGCGCCACACCGACCACGATTGCCTCCGCGTAGCGGCCGCTGGCCCGGCAGACGGCGTTGTAGGCCTGCAGCACCGCGTACGGCACCAGTCCGGCCGCCAACCACCGCAGAGCGCCGGCGGACGACTCGGCGTACCGCTCCCCCAGCAGATTGAGCAGCGGGTGGGCGAAGAGGACGAGGACGGCGGCAGCCAGGCCTCCCACGGTGAGCGACCAACGGAGACTCGCCCATGTGGTTGACACCAGGCGGTCCGCATCGCGGACACCCTCTGAGAACTGGACGATGCCCATCAGCACCGGAGCGGTATAGGCGGCCCAGGCCATCATCCATGCGGGGTACCAGTAGGCGGCTGCCTCCGGCGCAACCATGTGCGCGAGCAGGAGCGGCAGCACCAGCCCAGGGGTTCGCTCGGTGAGGGTGAGGAGCTGGTGCGGAATGCCCAGCGCCAGCAGTGGACGGCCGCGCGCCGAGCGCAAGGACGGCCGCGGCCTGTAGCCGACCAGTCTTCGCAGCTGGACAGCACCTACGACGCACGCCACCGCCGTCCCGAGGGTCCAGCAGGCCATCAGCACGTCGGCGGAGGCGCCGTGCGCCCGCCAGGCCACGAGCCCTGCAGCTGCGAGTGAGACCCCGCCTCCCAACGCATACCTCAAGGTCGCGCTGGAACCGCGTCCCAACGCCACGAGCGCCTGGTCCAGCACGATGACAAGGGTTCCGGCGACGGCAGCCACGAGGAACGTGAGCCAGAAGAGAACCGATGCCGAGGCCGTGTCCGGCGCCACGACAGACTGCAGCACGAGGTAGCCGAGGGCCAGCACTGTTCCGGCGACCCCCACGATGGCAAACGCCGCGTCCAGCACCCGAGCGGGCGGCTCCCCTCGCCCCACCGAGACGATCACGGCAGATCCGGCGCCCAGCACCGCGAGCTGCGTGCAGATCATTACTGCCGAGACCGCGGCCGTGGTGAGTCCGACCTCACGGTCGGACGTCGCGCGCGCGGCCACGATCCAGAAGGCGAAACCAGCGCCCGTCTGGGCAGCCTTGGCCGCAACGAGGCCGAGCGAGCTGCGCAGGGCGGAGTGCCGGACGATCGAGGCGTCCGTGACAGCGGTCGCCCGCTTGGCCCTCACGCCCCTGGCCATCACGACGCGAGACCCCTTGTCAGGCCCACGTAGTTGTACCAGCAAAAGGCGACGTAGTAGCGCAGCCACCGGGGCTGGCCCGCGGCGAGACTCAAGGCACTGCCCCGGACTGCCGCGGCGGCAGGCAGCAGCGCCAGCCTCGCACCACGCCAGCCGTGCTTGCGGACCATCCGGCCCAGTCCCGTTCCGTCCATGAGGAACTGGTCGAGCGCGAAGTCGAAGTCGTCTGCGGCGAAACGGTGTTCGACGGTGACCCGCTGTGACACCCCTGTTCGCAGCCCTGATTGGCGCATCCGCCAACGCAGCTCTATGTCCTCCCCCGATTTAAACGAGTCGTCGAATCCCAGGCCCAGCATCAAGTCCCGGTCAACGATCGTCGCCACGAGGCCGAACCAGTTGCGGCTGCGGCCGGTGCGGTGATGATGTGCCAGCGCCTGTCCCCAGTAGCCTGGTCCAGCGACACTCTCCAGGCCGGCTTGTAGTGCGTCATAGCCGCCCTCCACCAGCTCCGTGAGCAGGTCGCCGACCCCCGAAGGCCCGAAGACGACGTCGGCATCCACGAGCAGGACCCAGCGGGTGCTGCTGCTCTTTACACCAAGCGTTCGAGCCCAGGGCAGGCCGCGGCCCTCGTCACTCAGGACCCGGGCACCGGCCGCGAGGGCGAGGTCGACGGTGCGGTCGGTCGACAATCCGTCCACCACGATGATCTCGGCGACACCGGACTGGCGCAGGGCCTCGAGACAGCGCGGGAGCAGGCTCTCCGCGTTTCGGGCCGGAACGACGGCGGTGACCTCGGCAGGGCTGCTACTCACGGTTTCCACCCCTCAGATCTGCTCGTCGAGGACTGACGGCAGCAGCTGCTCGAGATGCCGGACGATGTCGTCCGACGCCTCGTCCGCCGTGTACGAGGATGGCACCTGCAGCAGGTGGCAGGGCCGGCCGTCGAGCGCCTTGTCCAGCACGAGCCCCTTCGCTGTGAAGTGTTCGCGCCAGGGGACGACGGACGTGGCCGCCAGGCCGGTCACGACCCGCTGCGAGAAGCCCGCCATCTCGATATGGAAATTGCCGAGCATGCGGTCGACCATCCACTCGCTCGTCCGCTCAACGACCCGAGACCGGGCGCCCTCGAAGCGCTCAACGTAGACGGCGGCCGCGAGGGGTGCCGAGGTCGTCAATTCCCGCCCCGGGAACGCGGTCCCCGGCGAGACCATGCGGTGCTCCGGCGACCATCGCCGGGAGAAGTCCGCGAGGCGCGGATAACGGATGACGTACGGGTGCACCACGGTGGTGAGCCGGCTGACGCTATCCGAGAGCCGTGACGGGACCAGGGGTTTCCGGACACCTTCGAACAGGTGCGGGTAGATGGCCCGGTGGTGCGGCTTGATGAACATCGGCTTCGCGTAGCCGAGTAGGGTGGCGTCTTCGGTGAGGAAGGCCCAGTCGTCGCCCATGAACGACCACCCGTCGCGCCGCATCAGCTTGGCGACGGTGCTCGTCTTACCGGTCCCTCCGGCGGCGGGAAGCGCGATCGCGTGACCCCGGTACGCCATCGTTGCCGCGTGGATCATGGCGGCTCCTCGGCCCACCATGGCGGAATCCAGAACAGGCACCACGGTGGTCAACAGTTCGCCCGGCCCGTGAATGCGCCACTGCTCTGCGTCTCTCACGACCTGGACCCGATCGTCTTGGAAACGCACGCTGTTCTCCGTGTACGCGAGCTCGTGCTCGACCAGGCCCGCATCCGGCATGGCCTCCGGCCGGTCATCGACGATGATGTTGGCCGGCCGTTCAGTGTCGGTGGCGAAACACGCCAGCATGCTCTGGAGCTGGGCCGCGGCCGGCGCTTTTTCGTCGACGCGTATCGTGACGCGGCCGTGGATGTCGAAGTGCAGTGCCTTGGTCTGCCTGCGCATGATCGTCCCCTGTCTGGGTGGTGTCGGTCGGAGGGTGTTGCTGATGTGGACCGTCCCGGCCGAGGGCTTCGTCCTCGTTGTTGCCTTGCGAAGCACCCGGCCGAGAGCGTGTTCCTATTCCTACTTCTGCAGCGTGAGTACCAGCTTGGGTGCGGCCGTGCTTCCGGCTTCCTTGGAGTTGAGTTCCAGGCCGTCACTGCCGTTGGCGTCCATTCCAAGAGAGAGCTGTTGGCCGAGGTCGCCGGTCAGGGCGCTGGCCGTCAATGGAACGCTGTAGCTGGTGTTGGTCGTTGTTTGGCCGAGGCTGCCGATGCTGGTGCCGAGCGCCGGACGGTTGGTGTACGTGATACCGCCCTCGGTCCAGCTGTCACTGGCGACCAGCTTGACGTTCTGCGTACCCGTAGACCCGTTCCCGCCGCTGCGCAGCAGCAGCCTGGCACTCACCAGCGTCCTACCCGCATACGGCGAGAGGTCGAATTTCAAGTACGTGGCCTCCACCGGGCTGTTGTCCGAACGCAGCGTGGTATTCGTGCCAAAGTTCGTCCCCGTCGCCCCGCTCGAGACATAGCTGTCAGCGGTGGCCGTGAGTGTGATGGTCTCCGTCGTATCACCACCACCACCTGCACCGCCGCTCGGGTCGTAGAAGTGCCAGTACCGGCTGGTGGCGTTCACATCGGCGAGCACCAGCAGGCCGCTGTTGGCCGTACCCAGCGCCGTACTGTTGAGGTTCTGCTTCGTCGACGTCGCGTTGTGCACATACTGGTCGGCGTCCACGATGCGGGCCGTCTTAGCGGTGGTGAAGCTGATGTTGTCCAGCGGGGTGGACTTTTCATAGATCGCACCCCCCGAGCTGGTGCAGACACCGGCGTTCGTCGTGCCACTCGGTTTCGGATAGGTAGCGAAGGTACGCACCCTCTGCGTGCTCTCATCAAGCATGACGATCACACGGTTGGGGCACTCGGCCACAGTCGCGATCGTGTGCGCCGACCACGTCGTACCGTCGAATGCCAACAGCTGGATCAGGGGCTGTGACGCCGAGGTGAACGACGTCTTGATAGCGGCGAAAACCCGATTAGTCGAGGAGTCCAGCCACTTCAGGTTCATATGGTCATCACCGCTGCGCAGCCCCTTCACCGCCGCCACAGGAGTGGTCCAGGTGGTACTTGCCGCTCCATCGATGTGGGAGCTCCAGTACATGCCGTCGTTGGCGTCACCGAGCTGCCGGCTCCACATCACGCCCATCTTGCCGGTTCCAAACGCGATCAGAGCCGAAGTGTCGTCCACGGACACGTTGCCCAACGACGCAGGATGCACGAACGGCGTCCCCCACGTCCTGCCATCCGTGGCAGTGACGTTCAGATAGATCCGGTTCGCCTGCTGCCACGTGGCCCAAACCCGGCCAGTCGAGTCCTTGTCGATGGACAGGGTCTCGACTTTGTGGTTGTTGATGTTTGTAGAACTCAGGAGCGCGTACGTCTTCGTACTCGAGTTGTAGCTGAAACGCCGCATCGTCGATGGGAAGTTCGGCTCGGCCGGCAGACCGTCGTTGACGAAGCGATAACTCGCCACATACAACGTGGTCCCGTCCCACAACACGTCATGATGGGTGTTCGACCGCGTCTCCGTCGTCACACCCGTATTGACCCACGAGCTCGTCGCGGCATTGAAGCGGAAGATGTGAAAATCCGAGCTAGCCGTGTCCCACAGGTTCCCCCACCAGATCCCGTCGTTGAACCACAACGCATTCGTCTGCCGCTTCGTACCCGTCGGCGTCCCCGTCCCCGTATGGGACGGCCCCTCGACCCCAACGTCACCTACAGCAGCCGACGCCGTAACCGGCACCACCAAAACAGTCAGCGCAAGCGACAGCGCTGCCAGCAGCGCGGGGAGCCAGGAGGCCCTGCGACCTCTACTGCGCCCGCCCGAGCGAAAAGAAGTTGATTCCGGGAGTTGAACGTCGGCCTGTATCGGGATGGTCACTAGCCTCACCACTCATCGCAGTCGTTTGCCAATGCCAGTCCCGTGCAACCTTTCCGGTTGGATACGAGAAATCGAAGCGCCTGCTGCTGCGGTCCTGGCAACTTGCGTGCACTCCCCCTCGGACCATGTTCGACTGAATAACCTGTAAAAAGCTTGGGAGGGCTACCCCCCTTTTGCCGACTCCTGGTTGACAGCCGCCTGTGACCCGTGCCATATTCTTAATCGTGAACCTGTCAGACAGCCGGACAGCCGGACAGCAAGCCGACCATCGGAGCGGAGCGGGTACCTTTCCGCTGGCCCGCCTCAGTGCGGCCGAAGCTGTCTTCAACGCCATCCGCGCCGATATCCAGAGCGGCGCGCTGGCCGTCGGCGCCAAGCTCAGCTCGGAAGCTGCCCTGGCTTCGCAGTACGGAGTGAGCCGCTCCGTGATCCGCGAAGCCTTGCGTTCCTGCACCGCGCTCGGCCTGACCGTGACAAAGACCGGCCGAGGCACGTTCGTCGTGGCCGACCATGTTGCCAACGACCTTGTCCTGGGCCAGTTCTCCGCCCGGGACCTCACCGAGGCGCGCCCGCACATTGAAGTCCCCGCCGCCGGCCTGGCTGCCGAGCGCCGCACCACCGAGGACCTGGAGATCCTCCGCGGCATGATGGCATCCATGGCCGCGGAAACGGACCCCGAAGCCTGGGTTGCCCTCGACTCCAGCTTCCATGCAGCCATCGCCCGGGCCAGCGGCAACAAGGTGTTCGAAAGCGTGGTGGCCGACATCCGCGACGCCCTCGTTCATCAGTCCGAAACCCTCAACATGGTGGCCGACCGCCAGCACGCCTCCGACGTCGAGCACCGGCTCATCCTGGACGCCGTCGAAGCCGGATCCGCGGCGGAAGCCAGCGCGGCCATGGCCGAACACCTGCGTGCAGTCAGCGAAGCCCTCGACTCCATCCTCAACCAGTAGCGGCCCCGCATCCCTGGCTCTCCGAACCGACCGGCTCCACCCGACGCCTCCACGCCACACCCAACTCAAGTCAACACGCAACCCAGAGGACGCCATGCCTTCCCCCGCCATACCGGCAAGCCATTCCCTTTCCGCGCCGCCCGCCGCCGCCGCAGCGATCCCGCCACGGCACGAGCCCCTCGCGTTCCAGACCCGTGACGGGTTGGTGGAAAGCGTCCACTACGGCTCCCTGATCGCCACCGCCCCGGGCGGCCGCACCCTGCTCACCGCCGGCGAACCCCGGACCGCGTTCTACCCCCGGTCCTCCCTCAAGCCCCTGCAGTCCGTGGCCATGGTCCGGGCCGGGCTGGACCTGCCGGCCGATCTGCTGGCCCTCACCGCGGCGAGCCACTCCGGCGCAGCCCGGCACCTCGACGGCGCCAGCCGCATCCTGGAACTGCACGGCCTCACGGCCGCGGCCCTCGAAAACAGCTCCGACCTCCCCTACGGCGTCCGCGAGCGCGAGGAGTGGCTGCGTGACGGCGGCCGGCCCACCCAGCTGGCCCAGAACTGCTCCGGCAAGCACGCCGCCATGGCCGCCACCTGCGTTATCAACGGCTGGCCAGTGCAGGGTTACCTGGACCCCTCCCATCCGCTGCAAAAGCTGGTCGCCGAAACCGTCACCGATCTGACCGGTGAGGAACCCGCCGGCGTCAGCACCGACGGCTGCGGAACGCCGCTGTTCGCCCTCACCCTGGCCGGAATGGCCCGCGCCTTCGGTCGCCTCGCCTCCGCCGAACTGGCGGATGGTGAGTCCGCCCCCGAAAGCCCGGAAGCCGCCGTCGCGCAGTCCATGCGCCGCCATCCGGAAATGGTGGCGGGCGAGGGCCGCGACGTCACGGAGCTCATGCGCCTCCTGCCCGGCGCCCTGGCGAAGGACGGCTTCGAAGGCATCCAACTGGTTGGGCTGCCGGACGGACGCGCCGTCGCCGTCAAGATATCCGACGGCGGTGACCGGGCCAGAATGCCTGTCACCGTCCGTGCGCTGGAAGCGCTCGACGTCGACACCTCCGCCCTTGCGGGCATCGCCACGGGCGCGGTCTTCGGCGGCGGCCGCCAAGTGGGCCTGCTCCGGGCCGCAGACTTTTCTTCCCTGTCCCCGACCGACGACGTTCTTTAAGGACCGCACCACATGACCGAGACCCAAACCCTGCCGGATGCCCAATCCCTGTCCGACGGCCAGACTCTTCCTGGCGTCCGTTCCGAGCATGACCTGCTCGGCGACCGTGATATCCCCGCCGGCGCCTACTGGGGCGTCCACACCCTGCGCGCCGTCGAAAACTTCCCCATCACCGGCCAGCCGCTCTCTTCCAACATGCACCTGGTCCGCGGCCTCGCCGCCGTGAAACTGGCGGCCGCGCGCACCAACCTGGAACTCGGGCTGCTGGACGCCGAACGCGCCGCGGCCATCGAACAGGCGTGCACCGATGTGATGAACGGCGAACTCAGCGAACAGTTCGTGGTCGACGTGATCCAGGGCGGCGCGGGAACGTCGTCGAACATGAACGCCAACGAGGTCATCGCCAACCGCGCCCTGGAAATCCTCGGCCATCCCAAGGGCGACTACGCCCGGCTGCACCCCAACGACCACGTGAACCTCAGCCAGTCCACCAACGATGTCTACCCCACCGCGGTCAAGCTCGGCACCATCTTCGCCGCCCGCGAGCTGCTCTCCGCGCTGGCCGAACTCGAAGAGGCGTTCGCGGAAAAGGCCATGGAGTTCCGCACGGTCGTGAAAATGGGCCGCACCCAGCTCCAGGACGCCGTACCCATGACCCTGGGCCAGGAATTCGGCACCTATGCGGTGACGATCGGCGAGGACCGGCAGCGGCTGGCCGAGGCGGATCTGCTCATCCACGAGATCAACCTCGGCGCCACCGCGATAGGCACCGGCCTGAACGCCCCCGCCGGCTACGCCGAGGCCGCCTGCCGGCACCTGGCCGAAATCACCGGCCTGCCGCTGGTCACCGCCGTCGACCTCATCGAGGCCACCCAGGACGTGGGCGCCTTCGTCCACCTCTCCGGCGTGCTCAAGCGCGTGGCCGTCAAGCTCTCCAAGACCTGCAACGACCTCCGCCTGCTCTCCTCCGGACCGCGGGCCGGATTCGGCGAGATCAACCTACCCGCCGTCCAGTCCGGATCCTCCATCATGCCCGGCAAGATCAACCCGGTGATCCCGGAAGTGGTCAGCCAGGTGGCCTACGAGGTCATCGGCAACGACGTCACCATCACCATGGCCGCCGAAGCCGGGCAGCTCCAGCTCAACGCGTTCGAACCGATCATCGTGCACAGCCTGCACAAGAGCATCTCGCACCTCGAAGCAGCCTGCCGCACCCTCACGGCCCGCTGTGTCCGCGGCATCACCGCCAACACCGAGCACCTCCGCCTCACCGTCGAACAGTCCATCGGGCTGGTGACCGCCCTCAACCCGCACCTCGGCTACGCCACCGCCACCGCAATCGCCCAGGAAGCCCTCGCCACCGGCCGCGGCGTGGCTGAACTCGTCCTCGAACACGGCCTGCTCACCGAAACGCAGCTCCGGGAGCTCCTCAGCCCCGAACGCCTGGCAAACCTCAGCAAGTAGTACCCGCAAGCCCGACTCCCCAAACCGGAAACCAAAGGATCCCCCATGTCCAATTCCCCACAGGGCGCCGCCTCGAACGCGGCAGTCACTGACCATACGGTCCCGGCCCAGGCA
>NZ_BAEG01000014.1 GCF_000238915.1 Arthrobacter globiformis NBRC 12137
TCCCCGCGTCTGGGGCGCCTCCGCCGAGGCCGGCCTCGCCGCACGCGTTGTGGAAGCAACCCAGCAGCTCGGCTCCGCCGGCAAGACCTTCTAGCCGTGTCCGACGAGTTCCGCAAGAACCTGATGGGCCCCGAGCCCACGCTCCTGCCTGCCGAGACCGAGGTGTACCAGCACCTCGCGCTCGGCGCTGAGGCGCTGGACCTCGTGGAGAAGCACCCGACGTCGTCGCTGTTGTGGGCCGTCCTGGCCGAGGAGGCATGGGCGGAAGGCCGCACCATTGATTCCTACGCCTACGCACGGGTCGGCTACCACCGCGGACTGGACTCGCTCCGCCGCAACGGCTGGCGGGGTGTGGGGCCCATTCCGTGGGAGCACGAGCCCAACCGCGGCTTCCTGCGGGCGCTTTACTCGCTGGGCCGCGCCTCCGCCGCCATCAATGAGGCGGAGGAGCCGGAGCGCATCGAGAAGTTCCTCAACGACTCGGACCCCGGGGCCAAGGCAGCCATCGAGGGCAAGTAAGACAACATCCCCACCGCCTCCCTCGCTTCGCTCCGCTCAGTCAGGGAACCCTCGGCGGCGGCCCCGTATACGACGGCGGGCGCTCACCAAAAGGTGAGCGCCCGCCGTCGCTCAGTCAGGGAACCCTCGGCGGCGGCCCCGTATACGACGGCGGGCACTCACCAAAAGGTGAGCGCCCGCCGTCGTTGGTTGAGCTTGTCGAGACCCCGGAGTGTCTCTGTTAGCTGGACTTCTGCAGGCCGGTGCGGGCCATGGCGTCTGCGTAGGCGAGGTGCATCTCGTCGAGGTACTGCTTCTGCCGCTCGGGGGAGCCGGCGAAGGAACGGCCACTGAGCGAACGGACCTTGTAGGTCTTCAGTCCGCGGCGCCACAGCAGGGGGACTTCGGTCTTGAGCAGCAGGCCGGCGAGGCGGTTGGCCTCGGTGCCGTGGGCTACGATGACCGAGGCGCGGGGCACCAGGGCCAGGACCTTCAGCAGCGGCTTGAGGCCGGCCTGGATCTGGTCGGGGGTGAACTTGCCGTTCGGCTCGCCCGGCGTGTGCCACGGGTGCACGTTCCACGGCATGATGTATTCCGGCCGCAGGCCCAGCTTCCACTGGAGGCCCAGCATGCGGGTGGCGGCATCGTCGTCGCCCGGCATGATGAAGCCGGTGGGCGATGCCGCGCCAATGTTGGAGAAGAGGCTGATGATGCGGCATTCGTCGACGTCGTGAGCGGGGTCGACGTACGGCACCTGGGTGCCCGGCTTGGCGCTCTGCAAGGTATCGCAGAGCTCATTGACAGCGGCAACGTTGGGCTCGTAACGGCGCTTTAGAAGCTGTTCATGGAAGGATTCGGTAGCCAGAGCGGTCATATGGTGCTGTGTCTCCTGCAGGTGGGTCGCGCCGCCGCGCCGCAGGCCGGCACGCCGCAGGCGGGCCGAACGCGGCGTGGAGTGAAATGAGGTGTGGACCGGTTCCTGACCGGTCCTTCCCAGTTTAGCAAGGCGTCCGACCCGCTGGGCCCCGCCCCCGCGTGCCGCCGCGGCGGAGTCGCGCAGGAGGGGGCCCGTAGGACAGCGAGTGAGGGCTAAATCACTTCCAGAGCCGTTTGGTGGCGAGGCGTGCGCCCTCCCCGAGGGCCTCGAGTTTCGCAACGGCGATCTGCGGGTGGACGCGGCCGCCGAGGCCGCAGTCGGTGGAGGCGATCACGCTCTCGCGTCCCACGAGCCTGGCGAAGCGTTCGATCCGGTCCGCCACCAGTTCCGGATGCTCCACCACGTTGGTCGCGTGCGAGACAACACCGGGAATGATGACCTTGCCCTCGGGAAGCCTCGTGCCTTCCCACACGCGCCATTCGTGCTCGTGCCGGACGTTGGCTGCCTCGAACGAGTATCCGCCTGCATTGATTTGCAGGACGGAGCCGATGATGTCGGCAAACGGGATGTCCGTGGTGTGGGGGCCGTGCCAGGATCCCCAGCAGACGTGCAGCCGGATCTTTTCCTCGGGCAGGTCGCGGAGGGCCCAGTTCGTGGCCTCGACCCGGAGCTGGATGAAGTTGAGGTAGTCCTCGAGGCTGGGTTCCGGGTTGATCTGGTCCCAGCTCTCCGCCAGCGACGGGTCATCGAGCTGAACGGTCAGCCCGGCGTCGATGATTGCCTTGTACTCCTCCCTCATGGCATCGGCGCAGGCGTAGACCAGTTCTTCCTCGGTCTTGTAGTAGTCGTTGGCCACCCGTGCGCAGGAACCGGGGGACAGCGACGCGACGAATCCCTCGGTGAGGCCGGCTGCCTGCAGGCCCTTCTTGAGGTTGGTGACGTCCGACGCCACGAGGTCCTGCCCGGTATAGGTCAGCGGGCCGGCAATCTTGGGCTGTGCCACGCTCTTGCGGTGGGCGAGGATCCCGGAGGAGGGGTCGTTGTAGGCGTCATTGAACTTCTGCCGGTCCCGGCGGTCAGGGAACGAGGTCAGGACGATATTGCCCGGCGTGGAACGGTGCACCTCGGCATCGGCCCAGCGGTCCACGGTGGTGGGCTCGAGGCCGCCCAGGCGGGCAAACGAGTAGTTCCACCAGGCGCCGTAGTCCACGCTGTTAGACATCGCGTGCCCGTATTCGCCGTCGTTCGGGATGTCGATGCCCAGGTCCTTTTGGCGCCGGACGATGTCCACCACCGAGGTCTCCAGCAGGTCCAGGAATTCGGGTGTGATGCCGTCGGCTTCCCTGGCTGCGTTGGCGGCGATGAGCTCCGGGGTGCGCGGCAGGGAGCCGGCATGGGTGACGCGGATGTGGTCGGTGTTCAGTGACAAGACAGGGTCTCCTCAGCCGCTCGGGATGGTCCACTCTCACTTAATTGGATGGTTTTTCGGCGGGCAAGCTGAGGCTTATTTGTGTCGCTGTATAACGGCCGGACCCAGGAGCGCCGGGTGCTCCTCAAATCCATCGATTTGACTTTGACCTGCGCAAATGATGAGTTGAAGCCAATCGGATTTTGGGGGAAATACCGATGCTCCCCCCTATGCGCATCCGATTTTTTCACTCGGGACACATCTAAATTTGGGGGAAATAATGGTTGCTTCAACCAGCGCTGAGCCGCGCGCAAAAGCTACGAAAGTCCGGGCCATTCTGGCGGCCGGACTTGTCCTGGGAGTCGGTGCGGCCTTCACGCTCGCTGCCTGGACTGACAATGAATGGGTTTTCGGCCAAAGCGGCAACGGCGGCGGCCCGGGAACGAAGACCTATCACATGCAGCAGAACACCTGGACTGGGACCGGAGGCGCAGCCGCCTGGGGTGATAAGGACGCGGCGCCCGGTGGTGCCCTCACGTTCAGCGTCAACGCGGACAACCTGGTGCCCGGCAGTACCGTCTACGCTCCCATGCAGCTGCGCGCAGCGGCCGGTTCTGAGGCGCTGGTGGCCCGACTGACGCAGGCTGTGCAGTCCACGCCCATCGACTCGGTGACCAACTCCTCGGTTCTCTACTCCGAGCTGAGGTACGAGGCGAAACAGAACGTGGACAAGGCGCTGTGCAACGCCACAGGCTTCGCGGCTGTTGGAACCAGCATCGTTCCTGCAGGATCCCCGCTGGGCACCATTTCCGAACCCGGGGCGGCTAACAACATCGTTCTCCCGGCGGCGGGTGACACAGTGACGGACGGTGCCGCCGTCGATATCTGCTTTGCGCTCACGCTCCCGTCCACTGCCGCAGATACTCTCCAAGGGCTGAAGACAGTTCCGCTCTGGAAATTCACGAGCACCGTCGGCTCGTAGCCACTGGCCATGCCGGAAGTAATGACCGGGCAAGGATCTCCGTCCCGTGCGGCCTCGGTGCCGCGCGGGGCGGTGGTCCCGCCGGTTCTGGTGCGCGTCCTGAAAATCGTCCGTGAAGTTGCCCTGACACTGGTGGCCGTTCTGGGGCTGCTGTGCATTCTTGCCCTGATCCTCGGTTTCGTCTTCAAAGCGTCCTTCGTGGTCTTCCGGACAGGCTCCATGGAGCCCCAATATCCGGTGGGGGCTTTGTCCCTGACAGTCCAAGTCAAGGCGGAAGACCTGGTACCGGGCGACGTCGTGTCCGTAAAGCGTGCGGACTCCAGCGTGCTGATCACCCACCGCGTGGTTGCCGTGACGTCACCTCAACCAGGAGGGGACAGAACATCGCTGATTCTCAAAGGCGATGCGAACAGCTCCCAGGACCCCTTGCCCTACGAAGTTGCCACAGCCCAGAAAGTGCTGGTGACAGTGCCCGTTATCGGCTCATGGCTGATGACGGTGAGGGGTTCGGGGTTCATTGCCGGAGCAACACTTGCCCTGGCCGCGCTGGTGCTCTGGGCGTACTGGCCAAGGCAGTAGTCTCCCGAGCCTGGTTCCTGACGAAGCCGTGCGATCGCCCAAGGAGGTGGACGGAATGCCGTGGTGGAAGATATCTATGATGCGTGGCGGCACCACGTGCGCGGCTGTCCTGTTGGCAATATTCGCTGTCCCAGGTGCTGCCGTCGCCGCCGAAGACCTGGTTCCGGTGCCCGAAACCGGGACGCCGGGATTGTTGTCACTCTCATCCTCCGTTTATCCGTTGACACTGCCCGTCCTTGAGCCGGCCGAGTCCTTCAGCTGGCAGATCGGCTTGAAGGTGACGGAGCCGTTGGCAACGGCCACGCTGCAGGTGTCCGCAGCGGGGGAAATCGCCGCAACCGATAGATACCTCGTCTCGGTGGAGGAATGCGCTGAGCCGTGGCAGGGGACCAGCGGACTGAACGGGAGCTTGGGTTGCCCGTCCGGTTCGATCTCCAGGATCGCACCGACATCACTGGTGGCGCTTCGCCAGGATGTCCAGGTTCCACTGAGCGATCTTCGGGCCGGAACGGAGCCCTATCTTGGGTTCAGCCTTTCCCGTCCCGCCGGGACTGTTGATTCGGGCGGCACTTCACTCACGCTGGGCATCGGGGTAAGCGCCATGGGGGAGGGCACAGGCGGGGCCTCGATTCCGGACCCAGACCCATCGCAGGACCCGGGCCAATCGCAGGGGCCAGACCAGCCGACCGAGCCAGGCCAATCGCCGATGCCAGACCACTCACGGCCGCCCGGCCAGCCGGGGGACGCCACCCGGCCGGTGGCCACCGACACCAACCGCTCAGACACCAGCCAGGAAGCCGCGGGCTGGGGAGACACCGGCCTGGGTGATACCGGCGCAGCACTTCTGCCGGCTCTGTTTGCAGGTGGCGCCCTGGTGCTGCTGGGCACCGCGGTTGTTGTGACGCTCCGTCGGCCACGCACCTCCCCGAAGATCAAGCCATGAGGGCGAGCCTGAAAAGCGTGGCACGGGTCATCGTCGGAACGCCGCGGCACTCGCTGTTGGTTGCCGCGGCTGCGGCCATCTCACTCGCCGCCGGGACCACGATTACCACCGCCGCCTGGACCGACGACGAATGGGTGGGCAGCGCCGTCGGCGTCGGCACTCCCGGCGGCTGCACCACCAACAGCCTGTTCACCACCCAGTCGTGGGCCCGGCAGCTATCCGGCAGCGTTTTGAATACGAGTCTGGACTCCACCGCCGGCGTCGAGGGTCTCACCGTTACTAACAACGGAACCACGGCGTCGCCAGTGCCTGTCACCGCCACCCCGGTGCCCGGCACAGCGGACGCCTTCGTCAGCAAACTGCCCGTCACCGTCCTGGGCGGGACTGTTGTTGAGGCGGCGCTGGGGCTCGGTGTCCCCGTCGGCGGGATCGGCAGCTACACCCAGTGGGCGCAGGCAAGGGGGAGCGGGCAGTCGCGTGGCGCCTCCGGTCTGGTCTCGGACCAGTCGGGCGCAACTGACGTGGGCGGAACCGCAAACGGTGCCGCCACGGCGCCGAAGGCCGCAAGCATTTCGCTCGGGAATATCCTCCCCGGTTCGCTTGCCGGTGCAACGCTCGACGTCGGTGCTGTTGTTTCGTCTGCCGCTCTGGACGGGTGCGTGATGACGAACGGCTGGCCGACTCCGGACGCTACGCCCACCGTGCAGCGCGACTACGGCATCGCCAGCCTGGACTTGAACGCTAAAGTGCCTGCCGTTGAAGCCGTGGCACCGCCCGTGAACGCTGCCCTGAACGGGCTTCCGACCACACTGGATGACCTGGAGAGCAACCTCGTCCAGTCCCTTACCAGCGACGTCGAGAACATCCTCGACAGTCTGGGCGTAGTGACCGCCACGACTACTGCATCACTGAGTGGACTGAACCTTGAGCCGGTTCGAGACATATTGCGGAAACCGCAGTCCGAAGGCGCCGTAACCGTCACTCTGAATACAGGTGAGGTCCGCGTCGATCTGACAAAGCTGCCGGGAGGCGCATCCATCAGCAAGGACCTGCGGCCGAACAGTCCAGTGGTCCTCACCGCGGAGAACATTGCTCAAATGGAGAGCGACGTCGGCCTCCTGATTCGTCGCATCATGACCCAGTTGCGTGCGGCACTGGACGCCGTAACGCTCGAGGCTACCGTGAGGGCGAACGTGCGCGTTCCCCTCACGGGCATAGCCATTGGCAGCGCGGAGATCACGATCAGGGGAACGTTGGGGCAGTTTCGGGCGGGAACCGCGCCGCCCCCGACCACCGCGGCGGTCGGGCTGGATGTCACCGCCTTGCTTTCTTCGCTTACGACCACAGCCGTCGGCACCGTGGCCGATGCGGTAGTGGCACCCACTGATGCCATCGTGTCCAGCTTGCAGGCCACATTGGATCCACTGAAAGTGACCGCCAGGTCTGCCGTCGGATCCGTCCTCGACACGGTCGGTTCGCTCGTGGCCATAAACGTCAACGTCCAGCCCGACCAGCCCTGGCCGGGTACCAAACCCGCGGACGTCACTGCGGCTGCCGGAGAGTACAAGGTCTCGGCGGTGAGAGTGGGGCTGATCGACAACGCCGGGCTTCTCAGCCTGTCCCTTGGAAACTCCTCGGCCGGCCCTGTGGCGCTGCGTGTCCCGTGAGTGTGCCGCGACAAGGGAGAAACCGGTTCAATCCGCTAAACTTGGGTGGTAAGAGCCCCTGAACTCTTGCGTCGCTGTGCTGCCCCGCGGTCCGGCGAAGGCTCGTATGTTCGGGGCATTCTCATGAACGGCGCCGCGGAGGCTTTCCATTTCGGTGGAGAAACCTGGGCGGCCCGAACGAATGGGGGAGGATCCCATGCCAGCAATCGTGATCGTCGGCGCCCAGTGGGGCGACGAAGGAAAAGGTAAGGCCACCGACCTGCTTGGCGGCCGCGTC
The DNA here is from genome assembly GCF_000238915.1 of Arthrobacter globiformis NBRC 12137. Taxonomy (GTDB): domain Bacteria; phylum Actinomycetota; class Actinomycetes; order Actinomycetales; family Micrococcaceae; genus Arthrobacter; species Arthrobacter globiformis. The sequence continues at coordinate 7,232 of NZ_BAEG01000014.1, forward strand.
GACTACGTAGTGAAGCCGAACGGCGGCAACAACGCCGGGCACACCGTCGTCGTAGGCGGTGAGAAGTATGAGCTCAAGCTCCTTCCGGCCGGCATCCTCAGCCCCAACGCCGTCCCCATCATCGGCAACGGCTGCGTCGTCAACCTCGAGGCACTTTTCCAGGAGATCGACGGCCTCGAAGCCCGCGGCGCGGATACCTCCAAGCTGCGTGTTTCCGCCAACGCACACCTCGTCGCGCCGTACCACCAGGTACTGGACAAGGTCACTGAACGCTTCCTCGGCAGCCGTGCCATCGGCACCACCGGCCGGGGCATCGGCCCGGCCTACATGGACAAGGTGGCCCGCCTGGGCATCCGTGTCCAGGACGTCTTCGACGAGTCCATCCTGCGCCAGAAGGTGGAAGGCTCGCTGCGCCAGAAGAACGAGCTCCTGGTCAAGGTCTACAACCGCCGCGACATCGAGGTGGAGGAGATCGTCAGCTACTTCCTCTCCTTCGCGGACCGGCTGCGGCCCCTGGTCGTCGACAGCACGTTCGTCCTGAACAAGGCCCTGGACGAGGGCAAAGTGGTGCTCATGGAGGGTGGGCAGGCCACGTTCCTCGACGTCGACCACGGCACGTATCCGTTCGTCACGTCCTCCAACCCGACAGCCGGCGGCGCCTCGGTGGGCTCCGGCATCGGACCCACCCGCATCTCGCGGTCCATCGGCATCATCAAGGCCTACACCACCCGCGTCGGCGCAGGCCCGTTCCCCACGGAACTCTTCGACGAGATGGGCATGTACCTGCAGAAGACCGGCGGTGAATTCGGCGTCAACACCGGGCGCCCGCGCCGCTGCGGCTGGTACGACGCCGTGCTGGCCCGCCACGCTTCCCGCGTCAACGGCTTCACGGACTACTTCGTCACCAAGCTTGACGTCCTCACCGGCATCGAGCAGATCCCGGTGTGCGTGGCCTACGACGTCGACGGCGTCCGGCACGACGAGATGCCGATGACGCAGACCGAGTTCCACCACGCCAAGCCCATCTTCGAGTACTTCGAAGGCTGGACCGAGGACATCACCGGCGCCCGGACCCTGGAGGACCTCCCGGAGAACGCCCGCAACTACGTGCTGGCCCTCGAGAAGCTGTCCGGCACCCGCTTCTCCGCGATCGGCGTGGGACCGGACCGCGACCAGACCATCGTGGTCAATGACCTGATCAACGACTGACGCCGGAAGCGTCCGGCAACAACAGTTCAGCAAGCAGTTCCCGACGGCGGCGGGTCACCTCACGGTGGCCCGCCGCCATCGTCTTTTAATCCGCTGTTTCTGGGAAGAGCATGCCCGTCTGAAAAAAGTTTCCGGAACCGCGTAACCTCCCAGCCCGTCCCGGCGATTACGTATATGTAAGCGCCGGGACGGCGGTTGTCCCCCATCGGCCGCCGTCCCGGCCTTCAATCAACCAAAGGATTTTTTTCTGATGAAGAGTGTTAGCAAGACCACCAAGATTGCTGTCGCAGCCGCCATCGTCGCTGTCGGAGGTTTCTCCAGCATCGGACTGGCCAACGCCGCCCAGGTGTCCGGCTCGCAGCATGCAGAGGTGACCCCCGCTACGCCCGCCGCCCCGGCCGTTCCTGCCACCGAGGTCCCGGCAGTGCCCGCTGTCCCGGCCACCCCGACGGTTCCGGCCGCCCCCGCCGCCAAGGCCAAGGCTGCCGGCGAAGCTGCGGACGCAGCCGATGCCGCAGTGGAAGCTGACAAGGACAACGCCGCCGCCAACGCCAACGTCTCCGCCGGGGACAAGGCTGCCGGCGCCGACGTAACCGCAGCAATCCCCGCCGTTCCCGCTGTTCCCAATGGCGCCGGCGTTCCCGCTGCCCCGGCCGTTCCCGCCGTTCCTGCCGCCCCGGCTGTGCCGGATGTAACGGACCACGTCGCCAAGCCGGCCGCGCCGTCCGCCGCTGCAGACGCTGACGTCAAGGCTGACGCTGCTGCCGACCTGCCCACCGGCAAGTAGTCCACAGCACGCGAAACAGGGCGTTCCCCGAATAGGGGCGTGAGGTGTGCGGCGGTAGGCTTACTACCGCCGCGCACCTGCAGTAAAGGGAAGGACAGCTCCTTGGCAGCTCAGCTGACCGATGACGAATTGTCAGCAGCCCTTTCTGGCGACCCCTCCGGCTTCAGCGCTGTCTACAGCGTCATTTCCCCCGCCGTCCTGGGCTATTTCCGGGCCCGGGGCGTGGACGACGCCGAAGCCCTCACACAGGACGTCTTCGTGGATGTCCTGCCCAAGCTCAGCAATGTCAGGGGCGGCCACTCCGGGCTGCGGACATTCATCTTCTCGGTGGCGCACGCCCGGCTCGTGGACTACCACCGCCGGTCCGCGAGGACGCCGCATTTCACCGAATTCGATCCGCTCGAGGACCACAGGCGGTCGAGTTCCGCCGAGGATGAGGTCCTGGGTTCGATGGGCGGAATCACATCTGCCCTGGCCACGCTCAATGACGACCAGCGGGAAGTGCTGGTCCTGCGGATCGTTGCGGACCTGTCGGTTGAACAGGTCGCCGGCATCATGGACAAAACCCCCGGGGCCATCAAACAGCTCCAGCGCCGCGGGCTCATCGCCCTGCGCGAACTCGTCAAGGAAAAGGACCACGCAGCATCATGAGTGTCACGCCGGCAGGCCGCGAAGAAGGAGAGATCCAGGCGATCCTCCTGGATTCCGGGCTCGAAGACGACGCCGATCTCCGCAGGTCCCTCGAAGAACTGCGCGGGTTCGCCCATGACTCCGCACCCCAACCCCGGGCTGAACTCGCCGCGCTGCTCGTTCACGGCGCATCCGCTTCAGGCGTACTGGCCCACGGCGAGACCCCTCAAAGCATGCCCATGCGGCGCGCCTCCAACATCGCCAGCCTCGAACTGCACCGCCGCAACCGGCAGCGGCGAATGGGCTTTGTGGTGGGCGCGGCAGTGGTCGGTGCCATGGGCCTGGGCGCCGGTGCTGTCGCTGCAGCTTCCAGCGAGGACTTCCGCAACAGCGTAGGCCATACGGTGGTCCGGATCTTCCAGCCGACCAGCGATACGACGGCGCCGACGCCGATGCCCACATCGCCCGCCGACGTTCCGGCTGCTCCGGCGCCGTCGGGTGCTGCGACCAAACCATCGGTCACCGACACCGCCCCGTCGCCGTAGGCACCGGCGACGCCGGTCCAAACGGATCCGGCCTCCTCCAACGGTTCGTCGAACTCATCCGCTGCGAACGGTTCCTCGGATTCCCGTGGAGCGACGAAGAAGCAGACTCCGCTGCCCGCCGGGCCCGGCCACCTGCCCACGGTCCCCGGATCGGGCATCGCTCCGAAGCTTCCGGCCAAGCCGCTGCCGGCGGTGCCGACGCTTCCTGGCGGCATGCCGACCGTTCCGGCCAAACCGGTCCCCGGCACGCCCTAAAGGCAGCAGCCCGAGTTTTGTATACTTATTGGCCCCAAACGGCCGGGCAAAGGCGCGGTACGTGTACAAAAACTCCTGAGGAGCGGGGCGGGATGCGCCGATTAACCGGGCGGCGAAAAAGTTTTTGAAAAAGTTTTGGAATCGGCGTAACCCTTTCGGGTGTCCCGTCGATTACCCAAGTGAGAGTGTCGGGCTGGAAGTTGTCCCCCATCAAATTCCAGCCCGGCATTTTTCATGCCTTCGGTACGGCAGCTGTACTGTTCGTTCATCACTGCCGCTGTCCCGTTCGGCATCCACATATTCGGAAAAGGCCGCCAAATTACCGCGGGAGTAGAGTTGAGGTATGGCTCACGAGAACGATCCGGCGGTTATTGACCGCCTCATGCGAACGAAGGGCACCTGGGCCATTGTCGGCCTGACCCGGAATGAGTGGCGCTCGGCGTACGACGTCTCGCTGTATGTCCGCGACCGCATGGGCATGGAGATTATCCCCGTAAACCTGCGGGGTGACGACGTGCACGGGGAGAAGGGCTACCGCACCCTCGCCGAGATCCCGGCGGCAAAGCACCCTATCGACGTCGTGGACTGTTTCGTCAATTCGCAGAAGGTGGGGGCCGTCATCGACCAGGCCATCGCCGTCGGCGCCAAGGCGGTGTGGCTGCAGCTGGGCGTGTTCGACGACGCCGCCGTCGAACGGGCAAAGGCCGCCGGGCTGGACGTCGTAGTGAACTCGTGCCCCGCGCGCGAAGGCTGGCGGGTGGGCATTTAGCCTGTCCGGGGCTCCAGGTCAGGGCTCAGTTCGGGGTAGTGGCGTTCGGTGACATCCGGGTGGGCACGCATCCGGCCCTTGAGCATGTTCAGGCCGAACGAGGGGAGCATGGGGTTGGACGGATTGTCCGAGATGCCGCGCGCCTGTGCCTTCAGTTCTGCGGGGAGGGGGACCGGATCGATCACCGCGTCGAGCCGGGGTGACCAGAAGAACGGCACGGAGTAACGGTCCACGCCGGGCGGCGGGGCCTTGACCCGGTGGATGGTGGCGGCAAGGTAGCCCTCGGTGGCCACTTCCAGCATTTCACCGAGGTTCACCACCAGCGCTTCAGGGATGGGCTCCACGGGGACCCACGCACTGGCGCCCGGCGGCAGCACTTCGAGCCCGCCCACCTCATCCTGGAGGAGGAGGGTCACAAATCCGTAGTCCGCGTGGGAGCCCACTCCCTGGTCGCCCGCCGCTTCAACCACTCCGCCGACGTAATGGACCAGCTTGCCCATCCATGCCGGAGTGTCCCTGAACGGTTCCTCGAAATAGGTCTCCGGCTGCTCGAGGGACACAGCGATGGCCCGCATGAGCTCCGCGCCCACCTTGGACATGAGCGCAGCCCAGGCCATGGCCGCCTCCTTCAGCTCCGGCATCGACTCATCCGGCCACAGGTTATGGCCCTGGAGGAGCCAGTACGGCTGCTCGGGCGGATAGTCCTTCACCGGCTCCCGGTCGGGTGAGTAGTCGATCTGCTCGCGCGCATCCGCCCTCCCCTGTGTGACCTCCGTGCCCATCCGCGTGTAGCCGCGGAAATGCGGTGACAGCCGGTTGTCGAGTTTCATGCGTTCTTCGAGGGGCAGGTCGAAAAAGCGCCTGATCGTCGTAAGCAGCCCCTTCGCCTGGCCGGGGGCGCCGCCGTAGCCGATGACCTGGAAGAAGCCGACGCGGTGCGTGGCGTCGCGGAGCTCTTCAATGAACTCCGGGTTGAACGAACCGTCGGCCCGGCGTGCGGAGCCGAGATCCAGTACAGGTATGGTCTCCCGGGCAGCTGCCATGTTCGCAGACTAGCACCGCCCGGAAAGGGTTTGTAGGCTCGCAGCATGGACCCAGCCGACCTGAGAAAAATCTGCCTGTCGTTTCCGGGCACTTTCGAAGACTTCCCCTTCGGTCCCGAAACGTCGGTGTTCAAGGTCAGGGCCGCCGTGTCCGGCGGGGCCAAGCAGGAAGCCAAAATGTTCGCGGCGTCCGCCATGGATCCTGACGACTGGTCGGTAAGCCTCAAATGCGAGCCTGCCCTGGCCGAACAGCTCCGGGCCGTGCACCCGGAGATCACCGGCGCGTGGCACATGAACAAGACGCACTGGAACGGCGTCCGCCTGGACGGGAACCTGCCCGACGACATGGTGCGGGACATGGTGGAGGACTCCTACGACCTCGTGGTTGCATCGCTGAGCCGGAAACAGCGGGAGCAGCTTGGCTGGGCCAGAGAGGTGGGCAATGAGTGAGAAGCGCCTGGCGAGGGGTGTCCTCAACTATCCGGAGGTCGGTGCCACCGAGCACGGCCGGTCTCCGGCGGGGTACCGCCGCGTGGCTTCCCGCACCTATCTCGGCGAGGGGGCGGATGTCTACTTCCGGGTGGCCCAGGGGATCCTCGCCTGGGAACTGCAGCGGCGGTCCGGACTGCGGGTCCGGACCGCCTCCGGCGTCGTCGTTCCCGGCGCACGCGTGGTGAGCGGATTCGGCGTCGGGCCATTCCGTCTCAAAGTTCCCTGCGAGGTCGTGTGGGTGCACCGCCCTGTTCCGGGCGGCGGACCGCAGTCCGCCGGCTTCGGCTACGGCTCCCTGCCGGGCCATCCGGTGCGCGGCGAGGAGTCGTTCGAGGCCGAGATCGATGCCCAGGGCCGGGTCTACCTCAGCATCACAGCATTCAGCCGGCCGTCCAACTGGTTCTACGCCGCAGGCGGCGCGCTGGCCCGCCGTGCGCAGCGCCTCATGACTTCCCGATACATTGAAGGTGCACGCCAACTCGCCGCAGGTGAAAGCTGATCAGGAGAGGTACATGCTGGACCAAAAGAGCCTTGACCTTTTGTGGAACTTCGAGGATGCGAAGCTGTCCGAGCAGCGCTTCCGGGACGCGCTCGCCGACCCCCGGTACGATGCCGACGAACGCGCCGAACTCGCCACGCAGCTGGGGCGGGCCATCGGGCTCCAGGGCCGCTTCGAAGAGGCTGACGCGCTGCTCGACGCGATTGACGGGGACGAGCCGACGGTAGGTGTCCGGATCCTGCTGGAGCGCGGGCGGGTCCTGAACTCAAGCGGGCACGCGGCCATGGCGGTGCCCCTGTTTGAGCAGGCGGCCGAGCTCGGCGACCATCTTGGCGAGGAGTTCCTTGCGGTGGACGCGCTCCACATGCTGGCCATAGCCGACTCCGCCCACGCGGAGCTTTGGACCCGCAGTGCGCTGGAGTACGCCTCCACCGTCCACGACGAGCGCACAAAGCGCTGGATGGTGGCCCTGCACAACAACCTGGGCTGGACCCTGCACGGCGCGGGCCGGCTCACCGAAGCGCTCGTGGAGTTCCAGCTGGCCGAGCAGTGGGCCGAGCGCGTCGGAACCCCGGCCCAGCAGAAGTACGCCCGCGAGGCCATTGAAGAGTGCGAGCAGGCGCTGGCGTCCGAACAGGACGCAAAAACCCAACGAAAGGCATAGCCCCGTGATATTCATCGTCGTCAAGTTCAAAGTCAGGCCGGACTGGTCGGAGAAGTGGCTCGGACTGGTGGCCGACTTCACCGAGGCCACCCGCCAGGAGCCGGGCAACCTATGGTTCGACTGGTCCCGCAGCGTGGACGACCCCAACGAGTTCGTCCTGGTCGAAGCGTTCAAGGACGATGCCGCCGGCGACCACGTCAACAGCGCCCACTTCAAGAAGGCCATGGCGGACATGCCGCAGGCCCTCGCCGAGACCCCCCGCATCATCAGCCGCCAGCTCGACGGCGAAGGCTGGGACACGATGGGCGAACTCAGCATCTGAACCCCCATCGGCTGCTCCGTAGCCGCCCTTTTGGGCGCCCCAAACGGCCGTGGGCCCACGCCGGCAGGGTTCCCTGGCCGAGCTTGCGAGGCGAGGGAACCGGCGGGGAGCACTCGATAGCATTGACGGCATGTGGATCGGCTGGATTGAGTTCGACATCCTTCTCGGCGACGTGCACAGCCTCAAGGAGAAGCGGTCCGTGGTGCGGCCGCTCCTGGCTGAGCTGAAACGGCGGTATGAGGTCTCCGTGGCCGAGGTGGGGGACCACGAGCAGTACCGCCGCACAAGGATCGGTGCCGGTCTGGTCGCCGCGGACCGCGCGCACCTCGTGGAGGTGCTCACCGCCGTCGAACGCTTCGTGGCCTTCCGCCCTGAACTGGAGCTGCTGAGCGCCCGGCAGCGGGAGATCCACAGCGAGGACTAAACCCATCGATTGCTCCGTAAGTGCCCTTTTGAACCCTGAAAACGGCGGTTACGGAGCAATCGATCGATGCTGTGGATAACTCCAGCGGGGCGGGAGTCCTTTCTGCTCTTATGTAGCCATGAAGACCGCACGCCCGCTGTTGAATAAGTTCCAGGACCGGCCGTTCACCGTCGGTGAGGCCGGCCGCGCTGGCATTACCTCGAAGCGGCTCCGGCACCGCTCGCTCATTCCGTTGGGCAGGGGCATCCGTGCAGAAGGCCCGACGGCGGGACTCCCGGACGTGGTTGGATCTCCACCATGAGCCGGATCTGTCCTACAAGGAGTACCGGATCGGCATCGAGTATGAAGGCGAGCATCACGGTGACGAACTGCAGATTGAGCGGGACATCGCGCGGTCGGAACGGTACGTCGTTTTGAGCTGGACGGAAGTCCGCATCTCCAAGCGTCACATGTTGAATGACGGCAAGGCGGCCGTAGCCAAGGTCCGCAGCGCGCTGGTCCGGGCCGGATGGCGTCCCGGCCGTTAAACGAATGCTCCGTAACTGCCCTTCTGACGGGTCAAAAGGGCAGTTACGGAGCAATCGATGGGGGTGCTAGCCGAAGTACTTCGGCAGGGTGGCCTCGTGGGCTTCGCGGAGGGCGTCCAGCGAGAGGGTGTCCACGCCGTTGATCTCCAGCTGTCCGCTGGCTGCATCCACCACGCCGATGCGCAGATGCTCGAAGCCGCGGGCGGTGCACATGTCCTTGAAACGGACTTCCTCGGAGCGCGGCACGCTGACGACAGCGCGGCCCTGGGTCTCGGAGAACAGCGCCGTGAAGAGGTCAACGCCGTCGCGGTCCAGGACATCCTGCAGCGCGATCCGGGCACCCACGCCGTAGCGCAGCGACGATTCCACGAGGGCCGCCGCGAGGCCGCCTTCGGAGAGGTCGTGGGCCGAGTCCACCATGCCGTCGCGGGACGCGTTGATCAGGATCTCGCCCAGCGCGCGTTCGGCCTCGAGGTCAACCTTGGGAGGCAGGCCACCAAGGTGGCCGCGCAGGTTGGACCACTCCGAGCCGTCCAGCTCGGCAGCCGTGGTGCCCAGCAGGTAGATGGCTGCGCCGTCTTCCCGCCAGCCCGACGGCGTGCGGCGGGCGACGTCGTCGAGCTTGCCCAGCACTGCCACCACGGGGGAGGGATGGATCGGCGTGGTGCCGGTCTGGTTGTACAGGGAGACGTTGCCGCCGGTCACCGGGATGCCCAGCACCATGCAGGCGTCGGAGAGGCCACGGATGGCTTCGGCCAGCTGCCACATGACGTCCGGGTCCTCGGGGGAACCGAAGTTCAGGCAGTCGCTGACGGCCATCGGAACCGCGCCGGAGGTGGCCACGTTGCGGTAGGCCTCGGCCAGTGCCAGCTGGGCGCCGTGGTACGGATCAAGGTAGGTGTAGCGGCCATTGGCGTCGGTGGCCAGGGCAACGCCCAGGCCGGATTCCTCGTCCACGCGGACCACGCCGGCGTCGTCCGGGAACGCCATGGCGGTGTTGCCGCCGACGTACCGGTCGTACTGGTTGGTGATCCAGGACTTGTCGCACATGTTCGGCGAGGCAACGAGCTCGGTGACGGCTGCGGCCAGTTCCGCCGGGGCGGAGGGGCGGCCGGCGTCCTGCACGGAACCGGTGAACTTATCGGCCTGGACCGTGTCCTGCCACTCCGGACGGGCGAATGGACGGTCGTAGACCGGACCGTCATGAGCCACGGTGCGCGGGTCGACGTCGACAATGACTTCGCCTTCCCACGTGATGATCAGGCGGCCGCTGTCGGTCACCTCACCCAGCCAGGCGTATTCCACGGCCCACTTGTCCATGACGGCTTCGAAGGCCTCGACGTTCTCCGGGGTCACCACGGCCATCATGCGTTCCTGGGACTCGGACATCAGGATCTCGCCCGGAGTCAGGGTGGGGTCGCGCAGCAGGACAGAGGTCAGTTCGACGTTCATGCCGCCGTCGCCGTTGGAGGCGAGCTCGGACGTGGCGCATGAGATGCCGGCGGCACCGAGGTCCTGGATACCCTCAACCAGCGAACCCTTGAACAGTTCAAGGCAGCACTCGATCAGGACCTTCTCGGCGAACGGGTCGCCCACCTGCACAGCCGGCCGCTTGGACGGCTTGGTGTCGTCGAAGGACTCGGAGGCGAGCACGGAGGCGCCGCCGATGCCGTCGCCGCCGGTGCGGGCACCGAACAGCACCACCTTGTTGCCCTTGCCGGAGGCGTTGGCCAGGCGGATGTCCTCGTGGCGCATGACGCCCACTGCCAGGGCGTTGACCAGCGGGTTGCCCTGGTAGACGGAGTCGAAGACCATCTCGCCGCCGATGTTCGGCAGGCCGAGGGAGTTGCCGTAGCCGCCGATGCCGGCGACCGCGCCGTGCATGACGCGGGCCGTGTCCGGGTGGTCGATGGCGCCGAAGCGCAGCGGATCCATCACGGCCACGGGGCGGGCACCCATGGAGATGATGTCGCGGACGATGCCGCCGATGCCGGTGGCGGCACCCTGGTACGGCTCAACGAACGACGGCGAGTTGTGGGACTCGATCTTGAAGGTCACGGCCCAGCCGTCGCCCAGGTTGGTGACGCCGGCGTTCTCGCCGATGCCCACCAGCATGTCCTTCTTCATCTCGTCGGTCACCTTCTCGCCGAACTGGCGCAGGTGGTTCTTCGAGGACTTGTAGGAGCAGTGCTCGCTCCACATCACGGAGTACATGGCGAGTTCCGCGCCGGTCGGGCGCCGGCCCAGGACCTTGACGATCTCGTCGAACTCGTTGCGCTTCAGGCCCAGCTCGGCCCAGGGCAGCTCGGTGTCCGGCGTCTTGGCCGCGTTCTCGACGGTGTCGATGTTGAACTTCTTGGTGGTTTCCGTGGTCACTTGTCGCCTCCCACAATCTTGTTCAGTACCGAGGTGAAGAGACCGAGGCCTTCGGTGTCGGACCCGCCGATACCGTCCAGGGACTCGGGGCCGAAGCCCACTTCCACGGCGTGCTCCGGGTGCGGCATGAGGCCCACCACGTTGCCGGCGGCGTTCGAGATGCCGGCGATGTCGCGGCGGGAGCCGTTCGGGTTGAATCCCACGTAGCGAAACACCACGCGGCCCTCGGCCTCCAGGGCGTCGAGGGTCTTCTCGTCCGCGATGTACTGGCCGTCCTGGTTCTTCAGCGGCACCGTGATTTCCTGGCCCGCGGCATAGTCCCCGGTCCAGTAGGTGCTGTTGTTCTCGACGCGCAGCACCTGGTCGCGGCAGATGAACTTCAGGTGGTCGTTCTTGATCATGGAGCCGGGCAGCAAGTGCGACTCGGTCAGCAGCTGGAAGCCGTTGCAGATGCCGAGCACCGGCAGCTTGGCGTCCGAGTTGGCGGCGTCGATGATCTTGGACATCAGCGGGGCGAAGCGCGCGATGGCGCCGGCGCGCAGGTAGTCGCCGTAGGAGAATCCGCCCGGCAGGATGACGGCGTCGACGTCGCCCAGGTCGGAGTCTCCGTGCCAGAGCTCCACGGGCGTGCCGCCCGCGAGCCGGACCGCCCGGGAAGCGTCCCGGTCATCCAGGGTTCCGGGGAAAGTGACGACGCCGATCTTCGCGCCTGCCAGGCGCGGCTCGGCGGCGACGGCGACTGCCTCGCCGATCAGGGGAAGTTCAGTCATCTCAGGCCTCGACGACCTCGACGTTCACGACGTCCTCGATCACCGGGTTGGACAGCAGGGTTTCGGCGGCATCGCGGGCCTGGGCCAGGATGTCCTCGGTCACCTCGCCGTCAACGGTCAGTTCGAAACGCTTGCCCTGGCGTACAGAGCTAAAGCTGGTGAAGCCCAGGCGGGGGAGTGCACCCACGATGGCCTTCCCCTGCGGGTCCAGAATCTCGGGCTTGGGCATGACGTCGACAACGATCCGGGGCATCCGGTAACTCCTGTGCGTGTGCATTGGGTAAGGGCGCAGCGGAGTGGTGCCGTCTCACGCCATTCCTGAAGTTGCCTGCCGGTTCAAATGGCAGGGCATTCAAATGGCATGGTGTGGACGGGCGCTCCGCGAGCTTGCATGCCTATTCTACCGGCCGCGGCGCACCACTCCGTATTCGGTGCCGCGGACGTCCGGCGGACGCCGCGGGAAAGGAAGAACGACGCCGGCTCTGGCCCGCCGCGGGCGGCCTCAGTAGGATTGCGGAATGGCTGAGAAACCGAAATCTGTCCTGCTGCCGGTAATGGCCGTCGCCGTGTTCGCCGGTCTCGGGAGGATGGTGATCCAGAAGATCAGGGCGGACCGTGCCGCCCGCCAAAACGGCACTGGCCAGGCCGGGGTCGGGCGGGGGCGTGCCGGGCGGCGCGCAGCCGGGCAGGACCGGGTGGCCGGCCCGGTGGACGAGAAGACGCGCCAGTGGATCAGCGACGTGGTCCGTACGCCCCGGCAGTAGATCGCCGGCAATAGCTCCGCAATCTTTAGCTCCCCTGCGGCGGGTTCCTTTTCGGGCGCCCGCCGCTTTTTCATGCCCGTGTCGAATGCCATGACAAAAAAGTAAATTCTGGTTTGTGGCCTATGTCATATGCGGCTCTCAGTAGGTACTGTGGGGATCGGTCGACGATTGCTGGGATCGACAGGACCTGTCATCTTCACGTGTCGTTGCCGCCTGCGCCCGGCAATGTAGCCGGGGCCGTTCCTTTATGAAAGGTTCAAACCACTCGTGAAATCTGCAGGAAAAAGCTTCTTCCGAAGCCGGGGGGCCCGGAAAGCAGCGGCACTGGTTGTCGGCTTGCCTTTGCTCCTTTCGTCAGCCGGCGCGCTGCCGGCAGCCGCGGCGCCGTCGCAGCTTGCGGCCCCGGCCGCACAGCAAAAGAACGTCGACCCCAACGACTACTCCGCCGGCCGCTATATCGTGGTGCTGACCGAGAAGCCCGCCGCCACCTACGAGGGCGGCACGCCGGGCCTGCAGGCCACGAAGCCGCGGTCCGGCCGCAAGCTCGACGCCGACCGGGCAGAGGTCCGCCGGTACCAGGCCCACCTGGAGGCGAAGCAGGCCGCGCTGGCCGAACAGGAAAACGTGCAGATCCGCCGCAATTACACGGCGGCACTCAACGGCTTCACCGCCACGCTCACCGCCGACCAGGCCGTGAACCTCGCCAAGAACCCGGGGGTCCTCGCGGTGGCGCCGGACACCCAGCAGGCCCCGGACTACTCCACCACGGACTTCCTCAAGCTCAGCGGCACTAACGGCACGTGGAACAAGCAGTTCGGCGGCAAGGCGGGCGCCGGCAAGGGCGTTGTGGTGGGCATCATCGATTCCGGCTACACGCCTGGCAGCAAGTTCTTCGCGGGCCAAGACGTTGCGCCGCTCAAGGGCAATCCGCAAGTTGGCGTTCCCTACCGCACCGCCGGCGGCAGCATCGCGATGCTGAAGGCAGACGGCAGCACCTTCGAGGGCGAGTGCCAGAAGGGTGAAAAGTTCAACGGAACGGCCTGCAACTCCAAGGTTCTCAGTGCCAGGTACTTCTCCGACGCCTTCGAGGATTCCGTGGCCACGCAGGACCGGGCGCCTGAGGAGCTCATTTCGCCCGTGGACGTGGGAAGTCACGGCACCCACACGGCAAGCACCGCCGCCGGCAACGCCGACGTCGAGACCTTCGTCGACGGCCGCAGCTTCGGCCTGACCGGCGGCATCGCACCGGCAGCCAAGCTCTCCATCTACAAGATCTGCTGGGAGGACAACGACCCCAACACCGGCGGCTGCTACACCTCGTCCGCCGTGGACGCCATCAACCAGGCCGTACTCGACGGTGTGGACGTCCTGAACTATTCGATCTCGGGCACCACCTCCACCACCACGGACCCGGTGTCCATGGCATTCCTGTCCGCCGCCTCGGCCGGCATCTTCGTGGCCACCTCCGCGGGCAACTCCGGCCCTGAAGCCAGCACAGTGAACCACGGCGAGCCATGGGTCACCACCGTTGCGGCCAGCAGCTTCTCCCAGGAACTGCAGGGCACTGTCGAGTTCTCCGACGGCAGCAAGTTCCGCGGCGCCAGCATCATGAACCGTGAAGTTGCCGGCGCAGGCATTGTGCTCGCCGCCAATGCAGCATCCGGACAGGCCGCCGATCCTGCGCTGTGCGCCCCCGGCTCACTCGATCCGGCCAAGATCGCCGGCAAGGTGGTGGTCTGCGACCGCGGCGTCTACGACCGGGTGGCCAAGAGTGCCGAGGTTGCGCGGGGCGGCGGCGTGGGCATGATCCTCGTCAACCTGGCGGCATCATCGCTCGATGCCGACAAGCACTCCGTCCCCACAGTGCACCTGAATCCGCCTGCCACGGAAACCATCAAGGCCAAGGTGGCGGCGAACCCGGCCATCACGGTATCCCTGATCAACAAGGACACCACGGGACTGCCCGCCGAGGCGCAGCCGCAAATTGCCGGCTTCTCCTCCCGAGGACCGCTCCTCGCCACCGATTCGGACCTGCTGAAGCCCGATGTCGCCGCACCCGGCGTGGCTGTCCTGGCCGGTGTTTCGCCGATCGGCGCCGGCGGCGACGAATTCGGTTTCATGTCCGGGACGTCGATGGCGTCACCCCACGTGGCCGGCTTCGGTGCCCTCATCCTGGGCAAGAACCCCACCTGGTCCCCTGCCGCCGTGAAGTCTGCCATGATGACCACCGCCGGCGACGTCAAGCTCGCGGACGGCAGCAAGAACACGGACGTGCTGGCCACCGGCGCAGGGCAGGTCGATCCCGCCCGCGTCCTGGATCCGGGGCTCGTGTACGAGGCCAGCACCGACGACTACCTGCGGTTCATCCAGGGAACCGGCGTCGACCTCGGCATGCCCGGCCTCGGCAGCACGCGGCCCCGTGACATGAACGTCCCGTCCTTCTCGCTCGGGAACCTGGCCGGCAGGATCGAGGTCACCCGCACGGTGACGGCACTGGCGCCGGGCGTCTACAGCGCCAAGGCCAGCGTGCCCGGGGTGAAGGTGACGGTCACGCCGTCGGTCCTGTCCTTCGCCGCAGCCGGCGAGAAGCGCACGTTCAAAGTGGCCTTTGAAAACCAAAGCGCCACGCTGGGTCAGTTCGCCGCCGGTTCGCTGACGTGGCAGGGGGCCGGAAAGACCGTGACATCACCGATCGCGGTCCGGCCGCAGTCGGTGGTGGCTCCCAAGAACATTTCGTTCACCTCCCAAGGTGCCAATGGTTCCGGGAACATCAGCATCGTCTCGGGTTCGAACTCGCCCACGAACGTGACGCTGGACGGCCTGTCGAAGGCGGACTCCTCGGCCATCGAACTCGTCCCCGGGCCGTTCCGTTATGAGGCGGATGCCTCCAACTTCGTCAAGACCGTGGAAGTTCCGGCCGGCGTGCCGCTGGCCAAGCTGTCCGTGATTTCCGCTGATGAGAACGCCGACTTCGACATGGTGGTCATCACCCCGGACGGTCAGGGAATCGTCGCCGCCACGGCCTCAGCGAGCGAGTCGGTCTCGATTCCGAACCCTGCCGCGGGCACCTACCGGATGTTCGTGAACCTCTATGACAGTCCCGGCCAACAGGCAACCAAGGCCTCCGTGGATGCTGCGGTCCTGGGAGCAAACGAGGGCAACGCCACCGTGACGCCTGATCCGGTCCGCCTTGTGAACGGGCTCGGCGGGAAGCTTGCCCTCACCTGGAAGAACCTGGCTCCCGGCTCCTATATCGGACGGATCACCTTCGACGGGGCCAGTTCCCCGACGTTCGTGAACGTTGTGGTGGCGGAGGGCGGCGCCGTCGCGGTTGCACCGGCTTCGGAAGATCCGAAGAAAAAGAAGGAACAGGGGAAGGTCCAGAACGAGGACCTGACGCGGTCACCGGATAACTCCATCTAGGAAGGTCCCGGAACCGGGCTCCCGAAAGGACCCCACACCGAAGGCCGGCGGGCGTGGCACACAATGCCAGGGTCCCGCCGGCCTTCGCTGCATTTGGCTGGAGTCTTTGTACAGACAAGGGGCGCTAATCGCCCCGCAAGTGACGATAGGTGGACAAAAACTCTTCGTGGACGGCGCGTTGGGAAGCTCGCAAAGTCCTGGCAGCTCAGATGGCGCCCGTGGACCCGGCCACTCCGCCCAGCAGCGGGGACAGCGCCCGCCAGCGCGCAATTTCACAGCCGTCCGTCAGGGAAAACCGGGAGTTCACGGCGCGGCCGTTGAAGGTGCCGGTGACCACCGCAACCTGGGGGCCGCCGTACTGCTGGGTGCACAGCTTGGGCGGGCCGGGTTCGGGGAAAAAGATCCGTTCGCCGAAGCGGCCGACGGCGGCAATCGCCGCCGCCGGATCCGGCAGTGTCGATTCCACCACCTGGCCGGAACGGCTGACGAGGGCAAAGACGTGTTCCGGGCCGCCGGGCGAGTGGGTGAGGATGACGGTCAGTTCGACGTCCGGGTCCGGAGTCAGGCCGGGGTCCCGTGGCGGGGAGGCAGGTGTGTCGCTCACCGTTCGTCCTCCGTCCCGAGGCTGTCGAGGAGCGGTGCGAGGGCGGCCATCAGCCGGCCGCGCAGCTTCTGGGCCTCGGCCGAGAAGGCCCGCTGCTGCTCCACATAAGCCGCCTTGCCGTCGGGGGTCTCAATCGGAATGGCCGGGTAGCCCCAGTCTGTGAGGTCATAGGGGGAGGCCTGCATGTCCATGGCCCGTACCCGCCACGACAGCTCGAAGCAGTCCATCACGAGTTCGCTCGGCAGGGCCGGCGAGAGCTTGTACGCCCACTTGTAGAGGTCCATGTTGGCGTGCAGGCACCCGGGCTGCTCCATGGTGCGCTGGTTCTCCCGGCTGGGCGACAGCTCGTTCAGGGGCACGGCGTCGGGTGTGTAGAACCGGAACGCGTCGAAGTGGGAGCAGCGGATCCTGTTGTCCTCAACCACCTTGTCCGTGCCCGCGCCGCCCAGCCGCAGCTTGAGGTACTCGTGGCGCAGCTCGAACTTCTCCTGCCGGTAGACCATGGCCCACTCATGCAGGCCGAAGCAGCCGAACTGCGCGGGCCGCGCGGCTGTTCCGGCCAGGATGATCCGGGCAAACAGGAGCGCGTCGCGCCGTTCGGCCAGGAATGCCTCCCGATCGAACGCCACCGCGGTGCTGCCCGCCGGGAGGCCCACGCTGGCAAGCTCACCGCCGTCGAGCGCTGTGTAGTATTTCCAGTCCCTGCGGGCGGCAGCCTCCGTCCCGGAGAGGACCACGCCGTCCCCGGGATGCCAGCGCAGCAGCTGGCCTGGCTTTTGCGTGTAGTACGTGAAGAGGAAGTCCTCCACGGGATGCTTCCGTCCCGCGGAGCGCCGGGCAAGGTAGGGATCGGCGTAGCGGCGCACCCTGCGCACGTGGGCGGTTTCCCGTTCCCTCCAGTCGGCGGGGGAGAGGACCCTGGCAACGGGGATCGTCAAAGCAGTGCCTGCCACAGTGCTAAAGCGCCCCGCCTGCAGCGCCGAGGATGTCCTTGGCGGCGTTCCAGGCACCGATCTGGCAGCCGTCCCGCAGGGCGAAGGAGGTCTCCACCGGGGTGCCATTGACTTCGCCGGTCACGGTGGCCACCTGCGGCCCGCCGTACTGCTGCGTGCAGGAGATGCCCTTGGGCGGAGCAGCGGGGTTCACGATGGCTGCATTGTTCTTCAGAGCCGTGCAGCCTGCGGCAGCGTTGGGGTGCTGGCTTTCCGCCATCGGCGCGCCGTCTTTGCAGACCAGCGTGTAGTTGACGGCCTTGCCGTCCTTGGACGCTTTGACAGTGATGGACAGTTCGGCATCGCCGGCGCCGGGGCCGGACGGCAGGGGAGAAGCGGCAGGGGGTGCGGGCGCTGGGACTGTCGTTTCGGCGTCGGGCGGTGTAGAGCCGGGCGCCGGGGTACTGGGGGTGCCGGGGGTTCCAGTGCCCGGAGTCTGGGTGCCGGGGGTTTCGGTGCCCGGGGATTCGGTCCCCGGCGAGCCGGTGGTGGTCCCGGGGGTGGCTGAAGGCTGGCCGGGTCCGGTGCTCGGGGTGCAGGCCGCGAGACCGCCCGTCGCCGCGAGGGCGAGCAGCACAGAAATCAGTTGCTTGCGCATGCCGGGTCTCCTCAAGTTTTTCCCATTCTACCGTCGGGGCCCCGGGCCGTCCGGTACAGGCGGATAACGGTACCCGGCAATTGCTAACGGAAGGGTATCGATTCTTGCGGGCGTCCGCGGTATCTTTCTGACATCAACGGGTGCGCGGCATAACCACATAGTGATGACGCCCATGGGGGGCAGAGCGTCCAGTTCGTGGGACCGAAGGTCTACAGGTCCTGAACCAAGGAAGGCATCCCCCATGATCCCTCAGCAATCCACTACCCGCCCCGGACATAGCAGAAGGCTGCCGGCCATCTTCGCCGTGGCCCTTGCCATGGTCATTGGCCAGGGCCTCGCCGGTCCAACGGCGGCGGCTCCTGCACCTGCATCGGCGCAGCCAGCCGGTGCCCAGCCTGCGGCCGCGCAGCCGGCGGCGTCCCCGCTCGACGACGGCCACTACATCGTGATGCTCAAGGACAAACCGCTGGCCACATACTCCGGCGGCGTCCCTGGCATCCCCGGCACGGCCGTGCCGAAGGGGAAGAAGCTGAACCCCTCCGGCCCCAACTCGCGCAAGTACGATGCCCACCTGAAGGCCAAGCAGCGGGAGGCCGCAGCGTCCACGGGCGTGACCATCAACAGGAGCTACACCCTGGCTCTCAACGCCTTCAGCGCAGTTCTCTCCGCCGCCCAGGCGAAGGCGCTCGCCGGTGACACCGACGTGCTGGCCGTGGTCCCGGACAGCATCCGCAAGCCGGATTACTCAAGCACGGACTTCCTCGGACTGCCCGGCGGCGACGGCGTGTGGGACCAGCAGTTCGGCGGCAAAGATGAAGCGGGCAAGGGCATCGTGGTCGGCATGCTGGACACCGGCTACACGCCCGACAACCCGTTCTTCGCCGGGGACACCGTCGATCCGCTGTCCGGCACCCCGGACGTGGGCGTGCCATACCGCCTCCAGGGCAACGTGATCGCCATGCGCAAGGCCAACGGCGGGACCTTCGTGGGCGACTGCGTGGCCGGCGACGCGTTCGACGGCACGGAATGCAACAGCAAGGTCATCGGCGCCAGGTTCTACGACAAGGCGTACAAGGCAGCGGTTCCTCCGGAATTCCGGTCACCCAGTGAGAAGTTCTCGCCGCTGGACGTAAACGGCCACGGATCCCACACCGGCAGCACCGCGGCCGGAAACGCCGACGTCACCCAGACGGCAGGCGGGCGCGACTTCGGCAAGAGCTCAGGCGTTGCGCCGGCGGCCAAGATTGCCGTCTACAAGGTCTGCTGGGAAGGCGCCGTTCCGGAGGCCACCGGGTGCGTTGAATCAGACATTCTCAACGCTATCCAGGATGCCGTCCTCGACGGCGTCGACGTGCTGAACTTCTCCATCTCGGGAAACAACAACTCCACAGTCGATGCCGTTTCCCTTGCGTTCCTTAACGCCGCGGCCGCAGGCATCTTCGTGGCTGCGTCCGCCGGCAACTCCGGCCCGACTGCCTCGACCGTCAACCACGCCGGCCCCTGGATCACCAGCGTGGCAGCCTCGACATTCGACAACACGCTCCGCGGAACCGCTGAACTGTCGGACGGAAGCAAGTTCGCCGGTGCCAGCGTCATGAGCAGCGAGGTGGACGCCAAGCCGATCGTGCTGGCCGTGGACGTGAAGGCGGCCGCGGCCCTGGCTACGGATGCGGCGCTATGCGCGCCGAACTCCCTGGACCCGGCAAAAACTGCAGACAAGATCGTGGTCTGCGACCGCGGTGTTGTGGCACGCGTTGACAAGAGCGCCGAGGTTGAGCGCGCCGGCGGCGTGGGCATGGTTCTGGTCAACCTGACGCCCGGCTCGCTCGACGCCGATCTGCACAGCGTGCCCACGGTCCACGTAGACGACCCGAAGATCAAGGACCTGGTAGCGGCGACCCCGGGCATGACGGCAAACCTCAAGGCGACCGACACCACGGGGGCCGAACCCCCGCCCGTGCCGCAGATTGCGGAATTCTCCTCACGGGGGCCCACCCTGGCAGCAGACGGGGACCTGCTCAAGCCTGACGTGACGGCTCCGGGTGTGGCAGTGCTGGCCGCCGTTTCGCCGGTCGGCTTCAACGGCGAGGACTTCGGTTTCCTGTCCGGCACGTCCATGGCGTCGCCGCACATCGCCGGCTCTGGTGCGCTGCTCCTGGGCAAGAACCCGCAGTGGTCCCCGGCGGCCGTGAAATCCGCCATCATGACCACGGCCTATGACCTGGTCAACGCGACCGGCACCGACGTGCATGACGTCTTTGCCCAAGGCGCCGGCCACGTCGATCCGGCCCGGTTCGACTCCCCGGGGCTCGTTTACGACGCCGGCATCGGAGACTGGATGGGCTTCCTCCAGGGACAGGGAATCGACCTTGGTGTCGCCCCCATCGCAGCCAAGGACGTCAACCTCCCCTCGGTGGCACTGGGCGCCATGTCCGGCAGCCAGACCGTCACGCGGTCGGTCACGGCGGTGACGGCGGGAACCTACCGGGCAGCGATCACCCTTCCAGGCATCACCGCCACCGTCAGCCCGGCAGAAGTGACGCTGGCCGAGGGTGAAAGCGCCACGTTCACGATTACGTTCACCACCGCAGGGGCGCCGCTGAACGCATACTCCACCGGATCCCTGACGTGGACGTCGGGCGACAACACCGTCCGGTCACCGGTGGCGGTGCGGCCGGTGGCATAGCGCCGCTGATCTGGGAGCGCCGCTGACCTGGGGGCGGACGACGCCGGGACTCACCGCTTGTGGTGGGTCCCGGCGTCGTGCTTCTCCCGGCCTAGCGCCGGGCGGGGCGGCGAACAGGGACCCAGATCGTTAGTGCACGAATCGTTCGGTATCATTGGTAGTGGCACTAGTCTCGAAATGGAGTGGATACCGTGGCAAAAGAGAACGGCGCGCAGCGGTTCATGCGGGCAACCGGCAAGCTCAGGGCGGTTTTTGGACCCGCCAACAGGAGTTCGCTGGTCCACGACATGACCGAGGAGAACCGCAAACTGCTCGCCCAGCGTGAGGCCGAGACGCAGCAGTGGGAAACGGTCACGCGCCCGGACGGCAGCACATACGTTGTGCCCCGCAACCCCGACGATAAGTCCCTGCGCTAGCAGCCGCTGGATCATTTCGCCGGTCGGACTACTGCCGGCCGGGTTCTTTTTCGGGGTCCCGGCGTAAAATAAGGGCACTGGCAACCCGAAGGGCAGACGCTCTGACGCCTTCAAGCAGGGAAGGGGGTGGGACTTGTGGCACATGTGCTCAGTGGCTTTATGAACCTGACGGACAGGCTCCGGTTCGTATTCGGCCCTGCCGCCGTAGGCGATTCAGCTGCGCCGGTGGTTCACCTGCATGACGATTATGAGCATGCTTCCGAAGATGATTTGGCCCAGTTCGAAGTCGAGACCGACTCGGACGGGCACCACTATGCTGTCCGTAAGAGCGACCTGGAAAAGTGACAGCGCCTTTATTCAAGCCGAAGAAGCCCGGTGCGTGAACGCACCGGGCTTCTTTCTGCGCTGGCTATGTCAGCGCTGCCTCTGACTCGCTGTCTCTGACGGCGCTGGGGCAGGCGGCCTAGCGGCCGGTGCCGCCGTAGACGGTGGCAACAGCTTCGCTGTCCAGGTCGAATGCCTTGTGGATGGCGCGGACAGCGTCATCGAGCAGGTCAGCGTGGGTCACCACGGAAATGCGGATTTCCGAAGTGGAGATCATGTTGATGTTGATGCCTGCGGCGGACAGGGCCTTGAAGAACGTGGCCGAAACGCCCGGGTGGGAGCGCATGCCGGCGCCGATCAGTGACAGCTTGCCGATCTGCTCGTTGTACTCGATGCTTTCGAAACCGATCTCGGCCTGCGCGGCACGGAGGGCGGCAAGGGCATCGGCGCCCTCGACGATGGGCAGCGTGAAGGAGATGTCGGTCCTGCCGGTGCCGTGCGTGGAAACGTTCTGGACGATCATGTCAATGTTCGAGTGCGCGTCCGCGATGACCTGGAAGATCGCGGCAGCCTTGCCGGGGATGTCCGGAACACCGACGACGGTGACCTTTGCTTCCGAGCGGTCGTGTGCAACACCGGAGATGATTGGCTGCTCCAAGGCAACTCCCTCTTGAGTCGTGATCTTGTCATCGGCGCCGGGCAGGACCCAGGTGCCTTCGTTCTGGCTGAATGAGGAACGGACGTGCAGCGGCACGCCGAACCGCCGGGCATATTCGACGCACCGGAGGTGGAGGATCTTGGCGCCGGAGGCGGCCAGCTCCAGCATCTCCTCGCTGGAGATGCGGTCGATTTTCTGCGCTGACGGAACGACGCGGGGGTCCGCGGTGTAGATGCCGTCAACGTCGGTGTAGATCTCGCAGACGTCTGCCTCGAGGGCGGCGGCGAGGGCCACCGCCGTAGTGTCCGAACCGCCACGGCCGAGGGTGGTGATCTCGTTGGTGGAGCGGCTCATGCCCTGGAAACCGGCGACGATGGCAATGTGCCCCTTGTCCAGGGCAGTGCGGATGCGGTGCGGGTCGACGTCGATGATCCGGGCTTTGCCGTGGATTCCGTCCGTGATCATGCCGGCCTGGGAACCCGTGAAGGATTGCGCGGACGCACCGAACTTGTTGATGGCCATGGCCAGCAGGGCCATGGAGATGCGCTCACCGGCGGAGAGGAGCATGTCCATCTCGCGGGCCGGGGCTGAGTCGGTGACCTGGGCGGCTAGGTCAAGGAGCTCGTCGGTGGTGTCACCCATGGCGGAGACGACGACGACGACTTCGTTGCCGGCCTTCTGGGCGTCGACCACGCGCCGGGCCACGCGCTTGATGCCGTCAGCGTCAGCCACCGAGGAGCCGCCGAACTTCTGCACAATGAGCTGCGTGGTGACAGCAGCATCTGCGGGCAGCTCCTGCGGCTGCGGTTCGGTTTTCACATCGGTACTGGGCATACTCATGCGTGCACCCTCACTGGATCAAATTGGAGTTCTGGAGGCCAGGCGGCCTTGTGGCACGGCGGCCTACCCAGTTTATCGCTGTGGTCCGCCCGCTGTGGAATTGTGACCCTTACTGTCAGCTGAGGGCATTCCGGCGGCCCTCGAAGGCCCTGCCCAGGGTGACTTCATCCGCGTACTCAAGGTCGCCGCCCACGGGCAGCCCGGACGCGAGACGGGTGACCGCGATCCCGATGGACTGCAGCATGCGCGCCAGATAGGTGGCGGTGGCCTCACCCTCAAGATTCGGGTCGGTGGCGATGATGATCTCCTGGACGGCGCCGTCACTGAGCCGGTTGAGGAGCTCGCGGATCCGGAGCTGCTCCGGGCCGACGCCGGCAATGGGGTTGATGGCGCCTCCGAGCACGTGGTAACGGCCCCGGAATGAGCGGGTGCGCTCCACGGCCAGCACGTCCTTGGACTCCTCCACGACGCAGATGACGGCGGGATCCCGCCTCGGATCCCGGCAAATGTTGCACAGTTCCTGCTCGGTCACGTTGCCGCACGCGGCGCAGAACTTGACCCGCTCCTTGACGGTGGTGATGGCCTCCACCAGCCGCTTCATGTCCTGGGGGTCTGCCTCCAGGATGTGGAACGCCAAGCGCTGCGCGGACTTCGGTCCCACACCGGGAAGGCGTCCGAGCTCGTCGATCAGCTCCTGAACTGCACCCTCGTACACTTTTTCCTCGATTGCTTGGTTGAAAGATGGCCGGTGCCACCAGACGGGGCACCGGGACGTCGCGGGGCGGCCTGCCCGGCCCCCGGGTCCTCGCCTCGGGCGGGAGCCGCTTCAGGGCCGGTGCCGCCGGCTAGAACCGGGGCATCAGGGGGCTGCCGTCCAGCGACCGTTCTTCGATGAGCTTTCCGCCCAGAATACGCTCGACGGCGGCACGGCCAAAGACGCCCGACTCCTCAATGGTTTCGTCATCCGCGCTGGGGATGTCCTGCACGTATTGTGCCGGTTCCTCGAGGCTCCGCGCTGGCGCCTTGGCCCGGCCTGCCTCGGCCTCCGGGCTGTTGGAGAGCCTCTGGTAGAGGCTCAGCTTGCCTCTGGCGGGAGTCTCCGGTGCAGGTGCCGGTGCGGTGGCACGGGCAGCCGCAACCGAGGGTCCCGCCTGGACTGACGGTCCCGCATTAACTGCTGGTCCTGGCTGGACTGCTGGTCCGGGCTGGACTGCGGGTCCGGGGCCGGGTGCGAATACGGGAACCCGGACCGGGACGGCGTCGGCGGCTGCAGTCACGGCGGGTGGGCGGACGCCCTGGGTGGTGGGTGCACCGTAATCGTGGCTGGCAGCTGCCGGGGCGGATGCCATGGCGTAGGCGCGCTCGAGCTCAGAGGCGCCGCGCTCGGCAGTTTCCGGTCCGTTCTCAGCAGGGGCGCTCCAACCCGGGGCGCCATCACCCGGGGCGCCATCACCCGGGGCGCTCCAACCCGGCTCAGATCCACCCTGCTCAGGTTCACCCTGCACAGTTCCAGCCGGCGCAGTTCCACCCGGCCCGGTGGACGGCTGGCCTTCGGTGACGGGACCGCCAGGGTGCGGCGGCTGGGCGGCGGCCGGCGGGTACACCGGTGCGGCCGACCCGGTTGACTCCTCGTCGCGCCCATTGGCAGCTGCTCCGGGGTATTTGCCCACATTGCTTTCGGAAGCGAGAGCCCACACGCCAGGTGTCTGCTCGACAGCGCGGGACCACGGATCAGCCGAAGTGTCCGGAGCAGGCTGGCGCTGCGCCTGTGCCGGCGCGGCAGTATTTGCAGGGGTCTGCGCAGCCGACGGTGCGGACCTGACAGGCCGGGTTACTTCCGGCGCCTGAATCTTCGGCGACTGTATCTCGGGCCCCGTTATCTCCGGTGCAGGCGATGGCGCAGGGCTGCTCTGCCACCGGCGCGACGGCTCCCAATCCATGGGAGGCTCTTCTTCCAGCGGAGGTGCGTCCTCGTCGAGCGGAGGGCCCCAGTCGTCATCCGGATAGGAATAGTCGCCGGCGTGCTGCTGCGGCCCACGGGCAACGGGGCCGTGTGATGCCGCCGGTTCCGTGGCCGCCGGCTGTGCGACGGGTTGCCGGGACGACACGGACGGTGCATGGCCGGATGCCCCAGCAGCGCTTCCGACGCCGACAGGCACGGCGGGGGCAGCGGGTGCGGTGGTGGTTGATGTGCCAGCAGCGCCTCCGATGCCGGCGGGTGCTTCGATGTCCGACCGGGGCGCCGTGATGGTTGGTCCGGACCCCAGCGGCGCGGAAACCGCCGGGGCCTCCGGCGAAGAGGGAAGGACATGCCCGGCGGCGGGCGCGGTGGCCGAATCCGGCGACTCCGGAGCCGCGCCTGTTGCAGCAGGGCGGGCCGCGGCGGGCTCCGGCTGCCCGGGGCCACCAGCGGGTGCCAGGCCCCAATCTGCGTCGGTGGTGGTAGCCGGAATGTCCCGGCTAGTAGGCGCTTTTGGGTTTGGCTCAGAGCTCGCTGAGCTGCCGGCGCCTGCCACGGCGGTGATCTGGCAGTCGATGCCGATGGTTTTGTGGATGGCCTGGCGCAGATTCTCGGAGTGGTCGGCCCTGCCGAAGGCTCCGGCCAGCCCGGAGGTGGTGAAGATGAGCGTCAGGACCTGGCCGTCAAACTGGCCGACCTGGGCATTGGGCTCCACGAGCGCCCATGTGCTCCGCTTGATTCTTGCCAGGGTCTGCAGGACCTCGGGCCAGGCGCGGCGGAGTACCTCCACGTCGGCATGCCCACCGGCCGGGGCTGCACCGGCAGAGGCTGTGCTCGAAGGGGCTGTGTTCGACGGGGCTTGGGCGCGGGACTGCGGAGCGGGGGCCGAAGGTGCCGCCTGCGCCGCCACCGGCTCGGGGCTTGGGGCCTGTTGGCGCTGGGCCGGTTCAGGCCGCGGGGCGGACTCCGGTGCCTGCGAAGCCGCGGGACGCTGTGGCACGGACTCCCGGCCCTGGCCGTCGGGTGACTCCGGCGCCGGGCGGCGGTCGCGTGCGGCGGCGTCATCCATGGGCCAGTCACCCGTGGTGATCCGCGGTGCTGCCAGGGCTTCCCGTCCGGGTGCGTCCTGTGCCGCTGGTGCGTCCTGGATGCTGGGTGGGCCCACCCGCGGCCCGCTCTGCGCCGGAGCCTGGGCCGGAGCCGGAGCGGGCGGCGTTGGCGTGGACGCCGGAGCCGCCTCTGCCGGGGCAGGCGAAACCGGTGAAGCCGCAGCGGGAGCAGGGGCCGACGTGGCAGCAGGGGAAACAGCGGGCCCGGCTGCGGCAGGCGCCGGCACGGCCGGCGCACCCGCGGCGGGAGCACCGGCGTCGGACCCTCCATAGTTCAGGCGCCGCTCCACGCGGTCGATCCTGGCGGCGATGCCGCGTTCGGTCTGCTCGGAACTGGGCAGCAGGATGCGGGCGCAGAGCAGTTCCAGGTGCAGCCGCGGCGACGTGGCACCCGTCATCTCTGTCAGCGCGGTGTTCGTGACGTCGGCGGCGCGGGACAGCTCGGCTGCGCCGAGATTGTGTGCCTGGCTTTGCATCCGTGCGATCTGGTCGGCCGGCATGCCGCGGAGGATGGCCTGTGCGCTTTCCGGCATGGCCTGCACGATGATGAGGTCGCGGAAGCGTTCGAGGAGATCCTCCACGAAGCGGCGGGGGTCGTGCCCCGTCTGGATGACGCGGTCCACGGCGCGGAAGACCGTGGCAGCATCGGAAGCGGCGATGGCCTCGACGACGTCGTCCAGTAGCGAGGCGTGTGTGTACCCGAGGAGTGCCACGGCGAGTTCGTAATCGAGGCCATTGGGTCCGGCGCCTGCCATGAGCTGGTCCAGCACGGACAGCGAGTCCCGCACGGACCCCGCACCCGCACGGATCACCAGCGACAGCACGCCGGGGGCCACCGGGACGTTTTCCTGCTGGCAGAGCTGCTCGAGGTAGGCCATGAGCGGTTCCGGCGGTACGAGCCGGAAGGGGTAGTGGTGCGTGCGGGAGCGGATGGTTCCGATGACCTTGTCCGGCTCGGTGGTGGCGAAGATGAACTTGATGTGTTCCGGCGGCTCTTCGACGATTTTCAGCAGGGCGTTGAAGCCCGCCGAGGTGACCATGTGGGCTTCGTCAATGATGAAGATCTTGTAGCGGTCCCGCACCGGAGCGTAGGTGGCGCGTTCCCGGAGGTCGCGGGCGTCATCCACGCCGCCGTGGCTGGCGGCGTCGATCTCGATGACGTCGAGGGAGCCGGCGCCGCCGCGGGCGAGTTCGACGCAGCTGGGGCAGACGCCGCACGGGGTGTCCGTGGGGCCCTTCGCGCAGTTGAGGCAACGCGCCAGGATGCGCGCAGAGGTGGTCTTGCCGCAGCCGCGCGGGCCGGAGAAAAGGTAGGCGTGGTTCACACGGTTCTTGCGCAGCGCCGTCATCAGCGGCTCCGTGACGTGTTCCTGCCCGATAACGTCCGCGAACGAGTCCGGGCGGTACCTGCGGTAAAGGGCAGTTGTAACAGTCACAGGGAAAACCTACCTATAGGGACTGACATTAAATAAGAGACCCCTCATGCACCCGCCAGAGCCCATCTACCCTTGCTACCTTCCGGTCCTGGGGGAGTTCAACAGGATGACGCCACATGAGGGGCCGTCAGATACTTTACCCGAACTTTGGGCGTGGCTCGAATCGGCTCCGGTGGGGCGGTGGCGGGTGCCGCCGTCGTCTTAGCGGTGCCCGTTCACGGGCCAGCTCATGAACGCCGGCTCCTCGTAGGGGTGGGCCCGCCGCAATCCCTGCACAACGGCGTCGAGCACGTCCGCTTCCACGATGCACTCGATCCGGATTTCGGAAACCTCCTCTGGCTCGCCGGCGGTGCCGATGTAGGGGCGGGCTCCGGGCAAGGGGGTAAACCGTCCAGTGCCCGGCGACGTGAAGGAGCAGTGTGAGTAGTCACCCAGCCTGCCTGCGCCGGCATCTCCAATGGCGGTGAGCACCGCCTCGGCATGGGATTCGGGGACGTAAACCACGAGTGAATGCAGCTGGACCATGGCACCATTTTCGGCCGATTGGGAGATGCCGGAAAGTTCAGGTATTCTAGTATCTGCTTTTGGTTCAAGAGCAGCTGGAGAATTCGCCTAGCGGCCTATGGCGCACGCCTGGAACGCGTGTTGGGTTAACGCCCTCGGGGGTTCAAATCCCCCATTCTCCGCCATCGGAAAACCCGGTTCTGACATTGTCAGGGCCGGGTTTTCTGTTTCCTGCGTTGAGTACGGGCGGGGTTAGGTTACGCCCAGCCTCTGGAGCCGTTCGCGCGCGGCTAGCTGGCTGGGGCTGGCCGGGCCCAGTGCGCTGCGTACGACGGCGAGAGTCACCCTGGCGGCCGCCCTCACCGGCAGCGGCAGGGGGCCCAGCCGGGCAGTGCGCAGCCCAAGCAGCCGGCGGTAGCCAGGCTCCAAGCTCAGGACGGCGGCCTCGAAAAGCACTCGGTAACCCGGTTTCAGCAGCGGATGCAGGGGCGGATTCCTGATGAAGGCGACTGTTTCGGCCACCCGTTCGTCGCAGCGAAGAGTGCCTCCGCCGAGCCATTCCCCAAGCTCCCGGTTGAGGGCGGCCTTGCTCTCTGGCGGAAACTCCACGCCCATGAGCCTGCCCGCCTGAGCCCATTCGCGCACGTAGGCATCCGGGCCTCCCGGGATGGGGCCGCCCCACAGCTCATGAGCGCGGAGGAACGAATCCGTGAACGTGATGTGCACCCAGCGGAGCAGTTCAGGATCGTTGGCGGAGTACTGCCGGACGTTGCCGCCGCCGTCGACGTACTCGCCGTTGACGGACTCATGCAGCCGGCCCACCCTGCCCGTTGCCGCCTGGGCTTCAGCCGTGGATCCGTACGTGAGGGCGTGGATCCACGCCGTGGTCCGGGCCAGCCTGCCCAGCGTATCCTCGCGGAAATTCGAATGGTCGTGGACGCCGGCGAGGACTGCGGGGTGCAGTGTCTGCATCAGCAGGGACCGGATGCCGCCAACGATGGTCGCCACGCCGCCATGGACGGCCCAGACCGCAGAGCCGGGGAGGAAATACCCGGGGTCGTCACCCTGGGCAAACTTCCGGGACCAGTCCGGCAGCGCATCCGGGCTGCCTGTCAGCGTGCGCTTCAGTTCCGCCTGCCATTCCGTCAGGAAAGTACCCATGTTTCATTCTCGCGCGCCAAGGCCGGCCGGTTAAGCCTATGACACTGCACGCGCTGGCCCCCCAGTTTTAGGGGTACCGCCCTGCTTTGGCCTGTGGCCACAATGGAGGACACGCTCGTCGAGATAGGAGTTTGGCGGGTACTGAACCAGGAGAATTCTGTGGCAAATAATGGGGGACACAAGCACGCACCGGGGGTGACCGGCCCGGGACGGACCGCCCTGCGGAGCCTATCCGCGGCGGTGGTTGTCGGCTTCTCCGTCTTTTCCTTCGGGTTCCAGGGGCCCGCCGCCACGATCCAGCAGCCCGTGGGTGCTGCCGTCCCGGTTGCTCCTCCCTCGGGAGTTGTCGGGCCGGAGCTCCTTGATCCAGACACCACCCCGCCCGGGTACCCGATCAGCGGCTCCGGCATCGCCGCCCCGGCGAAGGCTCCCACCGGACGCACCGTGTCGAATACCGCCGTCAAGGCAACCAAGACGGGCACCCCCAAATCTCCCGGTGTGGCTTCCAGCGCGCTGAAGCGGCCCGGGGCGGGCTTCCTCATGGCACCCCTGGAGGTGCTGACTCCCAGTTCCCCGTTCGGCCTGCGGCACAGCCCGATCACCGGCGAAGCTGGAGAGTTTCACTGGGGCCAGGACTACGCCGCCGCCTGCGGCACCCGCGTCTACGCTGCCGACGCCGGCGTGGTCCGGGCTGCCGGATGGCATCCCTGGGGCGGCGGCAACAGGGTGGAAATTGACCACGGCAATGGCCTGATCACCACGTACAACCACCTGCAGGGCATCGCCGTCGAAAAGGGCGACCATGTGCGGGTAGGCGAGATCATTGCGGAGGTGGGCACCACCGGATCCTCCACGGGCTGCCACCTGCATTTCGAGGTGATCAAGGACGGTCAGCATCAGGACCCGATGAAGTGGACCCTGCTGCCCATCCGGCAGACCGACCAGCTGACACCTGCCGTATATACCAGCTACGAAGGCGGCGCCGCCAACACGTACGCGTGGGCCATCCCCAACATTCCCGGCAACAGCGGGCCGGGCAACACTGACGACGGCCTGACGCCGGTCACCGCAGCCGCCGTGGCTAACCCGCGCAGCGGTCCGTCAGCCTCGGCGGGAACCACCCTGGTTGCCAGCTCGTCGACCTCCGGTTCCACCTCGTCCCGTCCAGCGACCTCCAGCCCGACGGCGACTCCGACTGTTACGGCAAGCCCCAAGCCGACGTCGCCGAAGCCTCCCGCGCCGGCCAAGCCCAAGCCCACCCCGACGCCGACCCCCACCCCGACGCCGACCCCCACCCCCACCCCGACGCCGACCCCCACCCCGACACCCACCACGCCGCCGGCGGACCCGGCTCCGGCTGACCCGGCTCCCACCACGCCGCCGGCGGAGCCAGCGCCCACCGAGTCCGTGCCGCCGGCACCCACCGAGCCGGTCGAACCCTCCGCGCCGATCACGAGTTCCACACCTGCCCCTACGGATGTTGCCCCCGTCGAGCCCGCTCCGGCGCCTGTGCCGGATCCGGTCCCCACTCCGGCGGACCCCGTAACCACGGTTCCGGCCGCGCCGGCACCGGCGCCAGTTCCCACGTCGGAACCGGCAACCGCGACTTCGCCAAGCGCCGCACCAACCGGGGATGCCGCCGCGGCACCAGCGAATGCCACAGCAGAAGCTGTTCCGACAGCGGAGTCCACGGCGGCGCCCTAAACGGTGGCGGGCAGCCGACGTCGGGCTGTCCGCTCACCGGGAACGCCACGTGGTGAGGAGGTCCAGGGAATGCAACAGAGGCCAAAGCCGTTGTCATTAAAGACAGCCATGCACCCGGCGAGAGAGCACGATGTGACTTTCCTCCAAAAGATTCCGCCGACACCCGACGGAACGCACCCGGGTTTCGGCTGCCCTCCGGGCGATGCAGTGCCGGCGGCGGATGCGTCCGCCGACGACGGCTGTACAGGCTGTACCGGTAAGCCGGGCACTTTCCGGAAGAGCATTCCGCCCGGAACTGTCCGGGGGAGTTCCCCCTGCTTCTCTGCGGCGAAGCTGCCGGGCGCATAGCCCACTGTCCGTCAGGTTCGGCGGAATGCGGCAAACCCAACAATGCGGCAACTAATGGAGCGGTCATCGGGTGATGACCGAGCGAGGAAACGAAAGCGAGGAAGGTAGCCTGAAAGCAGTGGCGGTGTTGTAATTTTTCAACATGCCAACTCCCGTTTCCCCCTAGTTCGCTTTTTATCTGGTTGGATGGAACGTACTGAGAGGGACACAGGAGGCGCCCGCTTCCTAACTACCGCGAAGGCAGCAATGGAGCTCATCGAGGCCGAGCATCCCCGGCCACGCCATTTTCTACTCCACCTGAGTGACACCCATCTGTTGGGAGGTCCGGACCCCCTCTACGGCGCAGTTGACAGCGAAGCCCGCCTGATCCAGCTCTTCGATGAGGTTCAGGCCTCCGGCGCGCGCCCGGAAGCCGTAATTTTCACCGGCGACCTGGCGGACAAGGGCGACCCCGAGGCCTATGCCAAGCTCCGCGCTGTCGTGGAGCCCGCATGCCGGGACCTCGGCGCCCAGGTCATCTGGGCCATGGGCAATCACGACAACCGCGCCAACTTCCGCGCGGGCCTGTTCGACCAGCACGGCAACGACGACCCCGTCGACCACAGCTACTACGTCAACGGGCTGCGGGTCATCACCATGGACACGTCCGTGCCCGGATACCACCACGGCGAACTCAGCGACAACCAACTGGACTGGCTCGCCGGGCAGCTGGAGACCCCCGCGCCGGACGGCACGATCCTGGCCCTGCACCATCCGCCGGTTCCGTCGGTGCTGGACCTGTCGGTGCTGGTGGAGCTCCGCGACCAAGCGTCCCTGGCGGCCGTGGTGCGCAACTCGGATGTGCGCAGCATCCTTGCCGGCCACCTGCATTACTCCACGACGGCGAGCTTCGCCGGCATCCCTGTGTCCGTGGCCTCGGCGACGTGCTACACCCAGGACCTGAACGTTCCGGTAGGCGGCACGCGCGGCCGCGACGGCGGACAGGCCTTCAACCTGGTGCACGTTTATGAGCACACGGTGGTGCATTCAGTGGTGCCGCTGGGCGCAACTCCGACTGTGGGCGAGTATGTCAGCCCGGAGGAAACGGAACGGCGCCTGGCAGCAGCCGGAATCCGCATCCCGGAAGGGGCCAAACGCCCGATGCTCACGCGGAAATAGAGGGCTCACGCGGAAGCAGCGTCAGTACACACGGAAACCCCGCCGGAGCCTGATCCGGCGGGGTTTCTGCATTGTGACGCCTACTTTTCCCAGGGCGCCTTGATCGGGAAGTACTTCTCCAGGAAGTCCGTAACCAGCTCCGCACGTTCGCCGGCCGGAACCTCCGGGAAACTGCCGTCATTGAGGCAGAAGAAGTCCATGTTGCGCTTGGTCAGCAGCTTGGGCAGGTACTTCAGTCCCGACCGGAGTGTGGTGTCCACGTAGCGTACCTTGGCTGCCGTCTGGGTGACGGCCCGCCCGGTCAGCAGCGCGTAGTAGTGGTAGAAGGAATTCGTGACGGAGATGTTGTCCGCGGCCCTGAACGTGCTGGCGGCAGTCTTCGCGAACTCCGCGGGGAACTCCTGCTCCATCTGGGCAACCAGGCTGCGCCGCAGCGGTGCCGCCGTGTGCTCCAGGTGGCGGGTGGTGATCCGGCCGAAGCGGTTCCAGAGCAGTTTGCGGTTGACCCGCGCCGCGTTTTCGAAGCCGCTGCGTTCGGCGTCGTTGTCGCCGAGGCCGATGCGGGTCTCCGCCTCGATGAACTTGGTGATGCCACCCGGAGTGAAGAACATGTCCGGCCCCACAGGCCGCCCGAAGAACATGTCATCGTTGGAGTACAGGAAGTGCTCGGAGAGGCCCTCGATGTGGTGCAGCTGGCACTCCACGGCCTGCGAGTTGTGCGTGGGCAGCACCGACGGGTCGGCGAAGAACTCCTCGCTCCGGACAATGGTGACGGACGGGTGGTCAGCCAGCCATTCCGGCGCGGGGGAGTCCGTCGCGATGAAGATGCGGCGGACCCACGGTGCGAACATGTACACCGACCGGAGCGCGTACTTGAGCTCGTTGATTTGCCGGTAGCGCGCCTCGTGGTCATCGCCTTCGCCAAGGACGGCTCCCGCCATCCGGGCACGCCGGGCGGCGATGTACTCCGGGGAGGTGCCGTCCACCCAGGAGAAGACCATGTCGATATCAAAGCTGATATCGCTCGCGTGGTCAGCGAACATGTTCTCGATGGTGGGCCAGGTGTGCCCATACCGCTCAACCGTTCCGCGGACGGCATCGTGCGCCATCATGGTGCGGCGGGTCAGGGAGTTCTCGATCGGCAGGATTACTTCGTTGCCCAGGAAGCTCCACAGCTCCACCTGGACGCCGGCGGAGGCCCCGAATTCGAAGCCGCCGTTGGGCTCCACCCGCGGGCGGTACAGCCGGAAGATGCGTGCCTGCCGGTTGACGGAGAGTTCGCCGTCGGCCACCAGGACGGACGTCTTCTTCTTCGCGTCCACGGTCATGGAGTAGAACGGCTCGCTCCGGCAGGCGTCAACGAGGGCGGACCGCAGCTTCTTGCGGTCCTTCCAGTCGAGGGCGACCACCGGACGGTCGTTGTTGCCCCGCACCAGCAGGTAATCCAGCCCGGCCCCGTCCAGCACATTCCGCAGGAAGAGCAGGTCCTCGACCATGGCCTGGTAGGGCGTCCGTGTGTCGTTGATCAGCGCATAGCGGCCTGACCGGCGAACGACGTCGGGGCGGTGCTTGAGGCGCGCCACAGCCGCCGGCGACGTTGCTTCCGCGAGTGCGGGTACGTCCTCGGATGCCTGACCGCCGTAGTAGATGTCATCCTGAACAGTCACGTCGGTAATGGTGTTTCTCCCAAGCTGCTAGGGGTGAAGTCTTACTTGCATGATAGTCCTGCCGGTAAAACTTGCCGGGCAGGCGGCTTGGTGGTGGGCCGGGCCTCTAGGCCCCGCCCCCTGTGCCGCGGCAGCGGGCTTAGCCCAGCAGCGCCTGACGCCAACCCGCCAGGAACGCTGCCCCGGCGTCGTCGTGAATGACCGTTTCCGGCAGGCCAAGGTCGGCGGCGGTGAGAACGTTATAGGGCTTGGCCGGGACGCCGTCCGCGGGGCGGACGTCGACGTGTTTCACGGCGTGGTCGTTGTGGTGCAGCCAGTCGGCCATGGCGTAGTCGGTGCGGGAATCGCCCACCGTCCGCCAGGCCTGCGGGGTGATTCCCTGGGCCGCCAGCAGCTCCACCGCGCGGCTCGCGCCAAGGTCCTTGCCCAGCCGGACGGACTCAATGTCCGTGGAAATGATGGTGGGGTCCACGCGGTAGTCGATCTCGTCGTCGGAGTTCGGCGCGTGGTGCTCCAGCCGTACGACGCCGAAACCGTGGCGTTCCATGAGCTCCAGCGCCTCGGCATCAAACAGCTTCTGCTCGGCGAGGTATTCACTGTTGGGCACCTCGATGTGCTGCTCCACCGACACCATGGCGCGCTTGGTTTCAT
Source organism: Arthrobacter globiformis NBRC 12137 (assembly GCF_000238915.1). Classification (GTDB taxonomy): domain Bacteria; phylum Actinomycetota; class Actinomycetes; order Actinomycetales; family Micrococcaceae; genus Arthrobacter; species Arthrobacter globiformis. The sequence continues at coordinate 41,547 of NZ_BAEG01000014.1, forward strand.
CGAAGAACATGTGGGACGCGTAGTCCTCAGCCACCATGCGCCGGATATCGTCGCCGTAGGCCGCCGGCACGGCAAGCTCGTGGTCCACGTGGATGGGGCCGGGGCCGGCAGCGGTGTAGCTGAACCACACGGCGCCCTTTTCGCAGATGGCGTGGATCAGGGTTCCGCCGGGCATTCCGGCTGCGATCATGGGCGCCATGACCTGCTCGCGGATGAACGCATCCGAGCGCCCGGTGTTGAAGATGACCGGTATTCCGGCGTTCGCGAGGGCCACCAGATCGGCAATGATTTCCGGTTTCACATCCCTGGTCACCGGGCTGGCGACAGGGCCGTCGACGTCCAGGAGAAGGGCCAGGGCGGGTGCCGACGGAGTGTGGGGGCCGAACCCGGTGGCGGGGTTCGCTGAAGGTGCAGTCATGGCTCCATTCTGTCAGCCGGCACCGGCCAAACCGCCCGCACAGCGGGTCGCGGCCAGCATGTGACACATAGTTACTGTTTGGCTACAACCTTCCGCGGCGCGCTGATTCCACATTCCCTAGAACCGGCCAGTTGCTTACGCTTGCAGGGTGATATTCAAAGCTGTGGGCGAGGGACGCCCTTACCCCGACCATGGTTTCAGTACCCCCAAAGACTGGGCGGCGCTTCCGCCCCGTCCCGTGCGGCTGGATGAACTTGTGACCACCAAGCGGACCCTGGACCTTGAAGCGCTCCTTGCCGAGGACTCCACTTTCTTTGGCGACCTGTTTCCCCACGTGGTGCAGTACCAGGGCACCCTCTACCTGGAGGATGGCCTGCACCGGGCGGTAAGGACGGCACTCCACCAGCGCACCGCCATACATGCAAGGGTGCTCGTGATCGATGGCTAGAAAACCCAAAGACCTGACCGTTCTCCACGGTCACCGCGTCATTACCGGCCCCGAGCTCAGGGCCACGTTCGTCGACGACGACGAACATGCGGAGAACCCCGGCCGGCTCCGCCGCCGGATCCTGCACGGTGTGGTGCTCGTGCTGCTGCTGGGCCTCATTTTCGCAGGAGTCATGGGGGCTATGGGTGTGATGAGCGGGCAGATCAAGTTTCCGTCCGCCATCCAGGCGCAGGAGAACTCCTCCGTCTGCCCCGCCACAACCTTCGACTACACTCCGCCGGCCAAGGTGAAGGTGAACGTCCTCAACGCCACGAGCCGCAACGGCCTGGCCAAGGCGGCAGCCAATGAATTCAAAGCCCGGAAGTTTGTTGTTGGCAACGTGGCCAACACCCAGACCGGATACCGCGGCGTGGCGGCAATCGTCTCGGGTGCTGCCGGACAGTCGGCGGCTTTCACCGTGCAGCGGAACCTGCCGGGCTCCGATTATTTCCAGGACGGGCGCAAGGATGCCAGCGTGGATGTGATCCTGACCAGCGACTACCGCGGCCTGGTCAAGCCGCAGCTTGTTGACCAGACGCCCGGCCAGCTCAGCTGCCCGCGTGAAAGCCGGCGCGTGGCCGACGACTCGCAGTGGCCTGTCATGCCCACCCAGGGCGCCAAGCCCTGATGTTCAGCGCCGGCCGGGTCCTGCCGCTGGCTTGCCCTTAGCCGGCCGGCTGATCCCGCCTGCTCCTTAGCCGGCCTCCTTAGCCGGCCGCAGCGGCCGGCGGCTGCAGGCGCAGGGGGTGGCCGCCGTCGTCGAACCTTGCCCCGGCGCCCAGCTGGATGAAGCGGACGGTCCGGGAGATCCTGTCCTCCAGATCTTCGTCGGCGTCGCCGCCGCGGGCGGCGCTGGAGGAGAGCGTGCCGTGGATCAGCTGCGCCTGCTGCAGGGGATCGGCCTTGGGGAAGTAGCCCTGGTCCATGCCGTCGCGCAAAATGTCCTGCAGCATGTCATTGAGCCCGCCCACGTGGTCCGCCAGCTTGGCGAACGACGCCGGCGAGAGGACTGAGCCCATGGCCGGACCCGGGGGCAGATGGCGCCGGCTGAGATCCTCCACCTGGGCACGCACGTACAGGGCCAGCTGCGCCACCGGATTGTCCAGCCGGGCCAGCGACTCGCGCAGCCCCGTCATGAACCGTTCCGTCTCCACGAGCGCGTAAGCGATCAGGAGCTCTTCGATGTCGGCGTAGTAGTTGTAGACAGCCGTGCGGCCAATCCCTGCATGCCGGGCGACGTCCGTCATGGTGAGCCCGGGCAGGCCGTGGGAGAAAAGGAGCTCACCGAAGGCGTTCAGGATGCGGCGCTGGGTCTCGGCGCGTTGGGCAGCGTTGCTGGGGGCCGAGATCCGTGGCATAGGGACACTTTACCGCCATCTGTCACCAAACCGTTCAGGACAAGCCTCAGACGGGGCAGCCGTCCGGACCGCACGCTTCGGCGTCGCCGGCCATCACCAGCGGGTGCGACTCCTGCCAGGCCTGCTCGAGGGCCATGGTGAAGCTCGCCGCAGGCTGGGCGCCGGACAGTCCGTACTTGCGGTCGATCACGAAAAACGGAACGCCGCTGATGCCCAGGGCGCGGGCTTCGGCGAAGTCGCGGCGGACGTCGTCGGCGTACCTGTCGGTGCTGAACAGCTCGGCAACGTCACCTGCGCCGAGCCCAAGATCTGCGCCGACCGAGGCGAGGTAGTCGGGGCTGCCGATGTCCTTGCCGTGCTCGAAGTGGTCGCTGAGCAGCCGCTCCTTGGCCGCATCCTGCTTGCCGTGCACCGCAGCCAGATGGATCAGCCTGTGGGCCGTAAAGCTGTTGGCAACCACGACGGCGTCAAACCGGTAGTTGAGGCCCTCACCTTTGGCCTGGGCTGCTACATGCTCGAACATCTGCGTGACCTGGGCGGGGGCGAGGCCCTTGCGTGTGCTGAGGTAGTCCAGTTCGGTGCCGTCGTAGTGTTCGGGCAGGGTCGGGTCCAGCTGGTAGCTGCGCCACTGCACCTCCACCTGGTCGCGGTGCGGGAACTCGGCAAGGGCGGCCTCGAACCGGCGCTTGCCGATGTAGCACCAGGGGCACGCGACGTCTGACCAGATCTCAATCTTCATGCCTGCGACAACTCCCGGGCCCTCCTGGGCATTCCTGCGGAGGCAGTTGCTTTGGTCACGCCGGCCGGACGCTGTTCTCTGGTAGCCAGGCTTCCCGCAGCCCTTGTCTGGCGGCGGGTCCGGCCATATTGTTTGGACTAACTCCCGGCGGTCAGGCCGTACATTCGTGGGAGGCAACATGCGCATTGGACTGATATCGGCCCCATGGATCCCGGTTCCGCCGCCCGGGTACGGCGGCACCGAACGGGTGGTGGACAGCCTTGCGCGCGGGTTCGCCGCGGCCGGGCATGAGGTCCTGCTGGCCGCCCCGTCGGACAGCACCTGCCCCGTTCCCCTGGCTCCACGGATGCGTCCCTCGGAACCGGCGGATATGGGTTTGGCATTGTCGGAGCTGAGCCACATCATCCGGGCATACGACGGCATGGCAGGCGTCGACATCATCCACGACCACACCATGACCGGACCGCTGTATCCCCACCGGCCGGCCGGAGTTCCGGTGGTCACCACCATCCACATCCGACTGGCACCGCAGGCCCTGGACCTGTACAGCGCCATAGGCAAGACCGCCGGCATCATTGCCATCTCCCATGACCAGGTCAGCCGGTCCCCGCAAGTCCCGGTGACGAAGGTGATCCACCATGGCATGGACGTGGCGTCGGTCCCGGTGGGCCAGGGGAACGGCGGTTACCTGTGCTTCGTCGGACGGATGTCCCCGGACAAGGGCATCCTCGAAGCAATCCACATCGCACGTGCCGCAGTAATCCCCCTGCGCATCAGCGCCCGGATCCAGGGACCCGAGGAGCAGGGCTATTTCGACGACGTCGTCAGGCCGGCGCTGGGACCTGATGTGGAGTTCACGGGGCCGCTGTCCGACGCCGAAAAATACGAACTGGTGGGCGGCGCGCTGGCGTTCCTGAATCCGATCCAGTGGCCGGAACCATTTGGACTCGTGATGATTGAGGCGCTGGCTACCGGAACGCCCGTTGTGGGGACTCCCGCCGGTGCGGCTCCCGAAATCGTGCAGCACGGGATCACGGGTTACCTCGGCGGGGTCGACCAGCTCGCTGGATTCGCCGCCCAAGCCGGAGGCCTCAGCCGGGCGGCCTGCCGCGCCTCGGTGGAGCATCGCTTCAGCTCGGCCCGCATGGTGGCGGACCACCTGGCGCTCTATGAAGAGATTGTGGGCGGACATGCCGCGGAGCGCCGGCACATCACCTAGCTATATTGACCCAGCTGGCAGTGATCCGGGACTGCACAGTTTCAGTCATTGGGGGTCCCTTCCTGGGCGGCGTCGTACTTGAGGCCGATCTGGCGGCGGATCTCGTCCATCGCGGCCATGACAGCCACGCTCTCGTTCGGGGGAAGAACAATGCCCGCGGTGAGGCCGGCCCCGATGAGGCGTTCCATCTCGGCCGCTTGGTACTGCATCCCCCGGCTGGTGACCCTCTGGTCAAACTTTTCCAGGACATTGCCCGCAGTGTCGAACCGGGTGAAGGGCGTCGGGTTGTACCAAGTGGGTTCGATGTCGATCCACCCCTCAGTCCCAATGATGGCGGCGCGGTTGTTTGAGGCGGTGTCCAGGGCACAGTCCACGAGAGCCTGCTGCCCGTCCGCGTACTCGAAGATTGCTGCCGTTTGCCTGTCCACGCCCGTGGCCGTCATCGCGGCGCTGGCCCGGATGGTGTCCGGTGTGCCGAGGACGTCCAGGACAAAGGACACCGGGTAGACGCCGAGGTCCAGCAGCGCACCGCCGCCCAAGGCAGGATCGTTGAGCCGGTGCGTGGGATCCTTGGGAAGGTTCTGGTTGTGGCTGGCCGTGACCTTCCGGATCTGTCCGAGCGAGCCCTCCGCGATGATCTCGCGGAGCCGGATCATGTGGGGGAGGAAGCGGCTCCACATGGCCTCCAGTGCCACGAGCCCCTTGGCCTCAGCCAGCGCAAAGATTTCCTGCGCTTGCCGGGCGTTGATGGTGAACGGCTTCTCCACCAGCACGTGCTTTCCGGCGTTCAGGGCGAGCAGCGCGTGGGCATGGTGGTACGTGTGCGGCGAGGCAATGTAAACGACGTCGACGTCCGGGTCCGCAACCAGTGCTTCATAGCTTGCATGTGCGGTGGGAATGGCGAACTTTTCACTGAACGCCTTGCTCGATTCTGCGTTGCGGGAGCCGACGGCCTGCACAGTGAAGCCGTTCTCGGCAAGGTCCTGCGTTTGCAGGCCCGCGATGAATCCCGTGCCGAGGATTCCCCAGCGGATGTGTCCGTCGGAAGTGCCATTGGGGTGGTTGGTCACTGCTCAGTCCTTTGCGGGGTTGGAGTTGGCGAGCGGGTACGCGACGTACGCGAACCGGGTGGAATCGGGCGCCCAACTGTTGACGTTCAGTGTTCCCAGAGCCATTCTCCCTCGGGCGAGTACTCGGGGCCGTCGCAGTGCCCGTCACCGGTGTCGAACCACGACGGCGGCCCGCCGCCAGCGGGCAGGGTCAGGAGCCGGCCGGGCTGCGTGAAGTTTCCGGCCTCGATACCCACATAGGCGAGCTCGCCGCCGTCGGGACTCACTCCGTGCAGGAAGTGGAAGAAGCCGTCGTCGGCCGTGACCCTCCGGCCCTCTCCGCCGCCGAGCAGCGCATGGTAAATGTGACCGTCGTTTGCCGATAGGAAGATGCCTGTCCCGTCGGGCGCCAAAACGTGGTCGTTGTTGAGCTCGGGGATGCCGCTGAGGGGAACCTGGCTGAGCTGGCCGCTGCCCCGGCTCGAACCGCCAGAGCGCGCCGTCCCCGTTGAGGATGAGGGCCGAGCCGTCGAGAGTCCAGTTGGGCGCTTCGAGGAGGAGTTCGTCGGACCTGAACACCAGCTCGCGGTCGCCAGTGACGGACGCGATCCAAACCTCGCAGCGCTGGCCCGGCTGAAGGGTCCGCAACATTTCCAGAGCTCCTTGATTTCAAATGTTCCGCCACCGGCATTGTGCGCCCTGTCCCCACCGGGCTTCGCCGAACACGGCGTCGTTGTGATGTGGCGGGTGCCTGCCGGTCAGTCTTTGGTGCTGAAGGCGGCGTCGAAGCTGGTCTGGGAGGCGGGGAAGTCGAACTTCTTCAGCGCGGCGAGGGCTTCGGGGGCGCCGTGGAGGCGGTCCATGCCGGCGTCTTCCCATTCGATGCTGATGGGGCCGGTGTAGCCGATCGCGGTGAGGGCGCGGAAGGAGGATTCCCAGGGGACGTCGCCGCGTCCTGCGGAGACGAAGTCCCAGCCGCGGCGGGGGTCGCCCCAGGGCAGGTGGGAGCCCATGACGGTGTTTCGGCCCGTGAACCGGAGCTTGGTGTCCTTGCAGTCCACGTGGTAGATCCGGTCTTTGAAGTCCCAGATGAAAGAGACGGGGTCGATGCCCTGCCACATGAAGTGGGAGGGGTCCCAGTTCAGGCCAAACGCTTCGCGGTGGCCGATCGCTTCGAGGGTGCGGACGGTGGTCCAGTAGTCGTAGGCGATCTCGGACGGGTGGACTTCGTGGGCGAAGCGGACGCCGCATTCGTCGAAGACGTCCAGGATGGGGTTCCAGCGGTCCGCGAAGTCCTGGTAGCCGGCATCGATGACCTTTTCCGGGACGGGCGGGAACATGGCGACGTACTGCCAGATGGAGGAGCCGGTGAACCCGACGACGGTGTCGACGCCGAGGGCTTTGGCGAGCCGGGCGGTGTGCTTCATTTCCTCGGCGGCACGCTGTCGGACGCCTTCGGGGTCGCCGTCGCCCCAGACTTTGGATCCCACGATGGCTTCGTGCCGGAAGTCGATGGGGTCATCGCAGACGGCCTGGCCCTTGAGGTGGTTGGAGATCGCCCAGACTTTGAGGTTGTACTTGTCCAGGATGGCGAGTTTGGCTTCGACGTAGCCGGGTTCGTCCCACCGCCAGGCGTCCAGATGGTCGCCGGAGACGGCGATTTCGAGGCCGTCGTATCCCCAGCCGGAAGCCAGCCTGGCGACTTCCTCGAACGGGAGGTCGGCCCACTGGCCGGTGAACAGGGTGTACGGGCGGGGCATGTCAGGCTCCTTTGGTCGGTGTGGCGCCGGTGGGCTGGACGAGTTGGATGGTGGCGCTTTTCGCTGCCGCGGACTCCTCGACGGCGGCCAGCACGCGCTGGACGGCGAGGCCCTCTTCGAACGCCGGCGACGGCGCCTCGCCGGCGCCGATCGCGGACAGGAAGTCGCGGATCTCGTGCGTGAAGGTGTGTTCCCAGCCGATGATGTGGCCCTGCGGCCACCAGGCATCCAGGTAGGGGTGGTCGGGCTCGTTGACCAGGATCCGGCGGAAACCCTGCTCCCGCACCGGAGCGGTGGCGTCCAGGAAGCCGAGCTCGTTCAGGTTCTCGAGGTCGAAGAGGATGGTGCCCTTCTCGCCGTAGACCTCCAGCTTCAAGGAGTTCTTCTGACCGGTGGCCACCCTTGATACTTCGATGGAGGCGATGGCCCCGGAGGCGAGGGACAGTGTGGCCCAGGCGGCGTCGTCGACCGTCACGGCCTCCGGCCCGTGCTGTCCGGGCCGGACTGTCGTGAAGGTGTGCAGCCGGCCGGAAACCTCGGTCACGGAGTCCCCGAGGAGGAACAGGACCTGGTCGATCGCGTGGGAGGCGATGTCCCCGAGGGCACCGGACCCGGCGGTTTCCTTGTTCAGCCGCCAGGTCATTGGTGATTCCGCGTCCGCGAGCCAGTCCTGCAGGTATGCGGCACGCACATGCCGCACGGCGCCGACGCGGTCCTCCGCGATCAGTTGCCGGGCCAGTGCCAGTGCGGGCACTCGGCGGTAGTTGAATCCGACCATGGACTGCACGCCCCTGGCCCGCGCCGCCTTGGCAGCGTCGGTCATGGCCTCGGCCTCCGCGAGGGTGTTGGCCAGCGGCTTCTCCACGAGCACATGCTTCCCGGCTTCGAGGGCGGCGATGGCGATCTCGGCGTGCAGCCAGCCTGGGGCACAGATGTCGACGATGTCGATGTCGTCCCGTTCCAGGACGGAGCGCCAGTCCGTCGCGGACTCGGCCCAGCCATACTTTGCCGCTGCCGCGGCGACCTGGCCGGCGTCCCGGCCCACGAGCACTTTCTGCTCGAAGACCGGAACGTCAAAGAAGCTGGCCACGTTCCGCCACGCGTTCGAGTGGGCCTTGCCCATGAAGGCGTAACCGATCATCGCCACGCCCAAAGGGCGGCTGGCTACGGACGGTGTGCCGGGTGATTCGCGGGAAGTCATTGGTATTCCTAGAGAGTGAGGGCGGTGGGGTTCCAGTCCTCGGGGAGGGCTGCGGACGCGGGGACGGAGCTTTCGACGTCGACGAACGTTCCCGATTCCACGGATTCGGAAATCGAGACCATGGTGTCCAGGACGTGGTAGGCGAGGTTGCCGGTGGCGCGGTGCGGAACTCCGGCGCGGATGGAGCGTGCCATGTCCAGCACGCCCATGCCGCGTCCGTTGGCCGGGCCGGTGGCCGGGATGACCGTCCAGTCTTCGTCGCCGGTGCGCCAGAGCTTGATGTCGCCGTCGAAATTATTGGGGTCCGGAAGTGAGATGGTGGCGTCGGTGCCTGTGATCTCCACGAATCCCATCCGCAGGCGCGGCGACTCGAACGAGAAGACGCTGTGCGAGGACTGGCCACCCTCGAACTGGGCCATCGCGGAGACATGGGTGGGGACATCCACGGTGAATTCCTCGCCGGCCTTGGGACCGGAGCCGATGACGCGGACTCCCTTGGCCTTGGACCCGACGGCGGCGACCTTCCGGACCGACCCGAACGTCTGGACGAGGGCTGTGAGGTAGTACGGGCCCATGTCGAACAGCGGCCCTGCACCGTGCTGGAACAGGAAGGCCGGGTTCGGGTGCCAGGACTCCGGCCCGGGGGTCTGGAACGTGGTCATGGCGGTGAGTGGGGTGCCGATGTCGCCGCGTTCGATGAGCCTGCGGGCAGTCTGCAGTCCCGCTCCGAGGAACGTGTCCGGCGCGGTGCCGAGGCGGATTCCCGCCGCGTCGGCCGTCTTCAGCAGCCCCAGTCCCGATTCGCGGTCCAGCGAGAAGGGCTTTTCGGTCCAGACATGCTTGCCGGCGTTGACGGCGGCGGTGGCCACCTCCACGTGCGCCGCCGGGATGGTCAGGTTCACGATGATTTCGACGTCAGGATGGTTCAGCGCGGCATCCACGCCGCCCCACTCGGGGATGCCGTACTCCTTGGCGCGTGCCTCGGCAGCCTCCTCGAAGAGGTCAGCGATGATGTGGACCTTGAGGTCCGGGAAGACGGTCAGGTTGTCCAGGTACTGCTTGCTGATGTTACCGGCGCCGATGACGCCGACACCGACGGGGCCGCGGTGGGCGAATGCGCCGCCGCTCATGCCTGTGCTCCTCCGGTGGTCTTTGCGGAGCCGGAGTTCAGGAAGCTGAGCGACTGGGTGATGCCGTCGAAGATGTCACCGGTGTAGTCGTCGAATTCCACGACGCCCACTTCCAGGGACTTTGCCGCGCCGATGACGTCCCATACCGGGATCCTGCCTTGGCCCGCCGGCTGCTGGGCCTTGGTGTCGGTGTTCAGCGGTCCGTCCTTGATGTGGATGAACTTCACCCGGTCGCCCAACTTGGTCAGGATCTCCACCGGGTCCTGGCCGCCCACGGCAACCCAGTACGTGTCCACCTCCAGGACCAGCTCGGGATCCAGCAGCCCTTCGAAGTACTCCAGGGCTGTCCTGCCGTCGATGGTGGACTCCAGTTCCCAGGCGTGGTTGTGGTAACCGACGCGAATGCCGTATTCGGCGCCCTTCTTGGCGGCGGCGTTGAGCTTTGCTGCGGTCGCCTGGATGTCCTCGGCCTTCTGCCAGTGCTCGGCGGTGATGTACGGCTCGATCACCGTGCCGATGCCGAGTTCCCTGGCGGCGGCGAAGATCTGGTCCTGGTCCTGGCTCAGCAAGGGAGCGTGGCCGGACGGGGCGGTCAGGCCGTTCTCCTTCAGTGCGGCGCCGAGCTCCTTGGCCGTGGTCACGAAGTTGTAGGGCTCCACCTGGGTGAAACCGATCTCAGCTACCTTCCGGATGGTGCCCGGCAGATCCTCCTGGATGGCGTTGCGGAGGGTGTACAGCTGGAGGGAATACGACATGGCGCTCCTTTGCGGATTCTGTCTGGTTATTGCTCAACCTAGGATGACTTTTGCCGTTCGTCAAGCAAAAGTCGGAAAGTTATCGACAAGCTTTTTGAGGTGTGACACGCAGAAGCAATCGTGCTTCACTGATCCCATGAGTCGAACTGGGCATGCGGAACTGGCCTCCACGGACAACATCGGAAGTCTCTCGCGAGCCGGCGACCTGTTTCAGCTGCTTCGCGATGGGAAGGCCCGAACCCGCGCTGAGCTCGCGTTGACCACGGGGCTCGCCCGCTCCACGGTGGCCTCACGCATTGACGCACTGATTGCCTCCGGACTGGTCGGTCCCGCGGGTGAGGCGACATCGAGCGGCGGCAGGCCGCCGTCGCGCTTTGCCTTCAAGCCGGCTGCCCGGGTAGTGCTGGCTGTCGACGTCGGTGCTACACACGTGATCATCGCTGTCACTGACCTGGGCGGAAAGATCCTCAGTGAACGGCGGTTGGCCCAGGACGTGGCCGAGGGGCCGGAAGCCGTGCTGGGGCGGATCATCACCGATGCGACGTCACTGCTGGCGGTGACGGGGAGGACTTCGAAGGACCTTGCTGGTGTGGGGATCGGCCTCCCGGGACCCGTGGAGCATGCCACCGGTATGCCCGTGAAGCCGCCCATCATGCCGGGTTGGGACGGGTTTGATGTGGTCCGCCACGTCCAGGGCTCGTTCCCTGTTCCGGTACTGGTGGACAACGACGTCAATATCATGGCGCTGGGTGAACGTACAGCCCACTGGCCGGAGCACGACAATTTCCTGTTCATCAAGGTGGCCACGGGCATTGGCGCCGGCATCATCAGCAGCGGCCAACTGCAGCGCGGCGCCAACGGCACGGCGGGGGACCTGGGCCACGTCCGCGTGCCGCGGGGCGATGACGTTCTGTGCCGGTGCGGCAACTATGGCTGCCTTGAGGCGCTCGCGTCGGGCCCGGCTGTGGCGCGGGCACTGGCGGCGCAGGGCGTTCAGGCGGAGAGCGGAGCCGACGTCCTCAGCCTGGTGGCCGGCGGCAACCTGCAGGCGATCCAGGCCTTGCGCCAGGCAGGACGGGACGTGGGTGACGTGCTCGCCACGGTGGTGAACCTGCTCAATCCCTCCGTCATTGTCGTTGGCGGAAGCCTGGGCCAGGCGGGCGAACACCTCATGGCGGGCGTCCGGGAAGTGGTTTACCGAAGGTCCCTGCCCCTGGCCACCACGCACCTGCGCATTGGCCTGTCGATGGCGGGCGGCCAGGCTGCAGTGCTGGGCGCGAGTCAGATGGTCACCCAGCACGTCCTGTCCCCGGCCGTCATCGAGGCCAGCCTGCAAGCTGCGGGGTAACGGCCAGCACGCACCCCAACATCCAACTGAAGTGAAACGGAGACTTGAATTGAGCAAGTATAAATCGGCGCCCCTGCGGGTCGGCGTCGTTGGCATCGGCTGGGCCGGCCAGCAGCACATCGAGGCCTACAAGAACCTCGACGGCGTGGAGCTGGTTGCGGTCGCCGCGATGGAAGAGGACCTGCTTAGGAGCATCAAGGACGAGTACAGCGTCCCCCACACGTTTGCCCGCTGGGAGGACCTGATCGAACTCGACGGGCTCGACGCCGTCAGCGTAGCCGTGCCGACCTTCCTGCACGCCCCGATTGCCATCGCGGCGCTTGAACGGGGACTGCACGTCCTGAGCGAAAAGCCCCTGGCACGCAACGGCGAGGAAGGCCTCCAGATGGTGGAAGCGGCGCGTAAAGCCGGCCGCGTGCTGGACGTGGCCTTCAACCACCGCCGCCGCGGTGACATCCAAAAGCTGAAAGGCATCATCGACGACGGCGAACTCGGCCGGCCGTACTACGCCAAGGCTTCGTGGCTCCGCCGGCAGGGGATCCCGATGCTGGGCAGCTGGTTCACCAACCCTGCCCTGGCGGGCGGCGGCCCGCTCGCCGACATCGGCGTCCACGTCCTGGACTATGCCCTGCACCTGCTGGGCGAACCCAGGGTCATCTCCGTCTCGGCGTCGACGCATTCCGAGCTGGGCCCCCGCGGCCTGGGCGGCAACGCCCGCTACACCGCCATGAAGTCCTCCCACAAGTTTGAGGTGGAGGACTTCGCGTCGGCGTTCATCCGTCTTGAAGGTGGCGGCACACTGGTCCTCGAAGCCGGCTGGGCAGCCTACCGGGACGAGGAAGACCTGATGGACTTCACCGTTTACGGGACAGACGGCGGAGCGGAACTCCGCGCCGTCGGGGCCTCCAACGTTCCTGTCGCAGATGTCCGGATCTTCAAGGAAAAGGACGGCGAGAACGCCGACTACGTGGTGGTCGCCGAGCCGGGCCGGGCGCACCAGGCTGTGGTGGAGGACTTTGTGGAAGCCGTCCGCGGTGGCGAGACCGTGTGGGGCGCCCACGACGGCTCGCTCGCCCTGACCCGTGCCCTGGTGCTCGACGCCTGCTACCAGTCCGCCCTCGAACAGCGCGAAGTGAGGCTCTGACATGACCGGCAAACTCAACATCCTGGTATGGAACGAAGGTGTCCATGAGGCGAACAACCAGCCGGAAACCATGGCTGAGATGTACCCCAAGGGCATGCACGGCGCCATCGCCGACGGACTCAAGGGTTTCTACCCCGGCTCCGGCATCACCACCGCCACGCTGGCCGACGCGGAACACGGCCTGTCCGAGGAGACCCTCGCCGCCACCGACGTGCTCCTGTGGTGGGGGCACGTTGCCCACGGCGAGGTCAGCGACGACGTGGTGGAGCGGGTCCAGCGCCACGTTCTGGGCGGCATGGGTCTTGTGGTGCTGCACTCCGGGCACTTCGCCAAGATCTTCACTAAACTGCTCGGCACCACATGCTCCCTGAAGTGGCGGAACGAGGGCGAGCGGGAACTCGTGTGGACGGTGAAGCCGTCGCACCCGATCGCCGCCGGCGTGGAAAGCCCCATCGTGATCCCGAAGCAGGAGATGTACGGCGAGCTCTTCGACATTCCCGAGCCCGACGACCTCATCTTCATCAGCTCCTTTGAAGGCGGCGAGGTGTTCCGCTCGGGTGTGACGTTCACGCGCGGCAAGGGCCGGATCTTCTACTTCAGCCCGGGCGACCAGGAGTACCCCGTGTACCACCAGCCGCAGATCCAGCAGGTGATCGCCAACGGCGTGGGGTGGGTGGCGCAGCCGGGCCGGTTCCGCGAGGCACCGGGCGTCAGCAATGCCCCGCGGGACTGGTTCCTGCAGGCTCCCTAGGACCCCGCCGGTCCAGCGCGAACGCACACTTGGGACCCGCCGGTCCAGCGCGAACGCACACTTGGGACCCGCCGTCTTTCCGCCCTTGGGGGCGCCGCATGATAGCAATAAGGGTGATGAAACCCCTTGCACGCTCCCAGCACACTGACGTCCGCGCCCTATGAGGGGCGGCACCGGAACGAAGGTTCCCCGCAGCTGGATCCTGCTCGCGTGCATCGGACTCATCGCCCTCAACATGCGGGGCCCCTTCGTGGCGGTGGCACCGGTACTGGGTCCAATGCAGCGGGAGCTGGGTTTTTCACCCGTTGAGCTGGGCCTGCTGACCGGGATTCCGGTCCTGTGCTTCTCGCTCGCGGCGCCGCTTGCCTCGCTGGCCGGGCGCCGGTTCGGGGCGGAGCTGGCCATCACCCTCACGCTGGCGGGCGTCCTCGCCGGTGTGGCGGTCCGTTCGGCCGGCGGCGGGGCCATGGTGATGGCGGGAACGGTCATCCTGGGCCTGGCCATCACCGTGGGCAACATCGCCGTGCCGCTGATCATCCGGCGGGATTTCTCATCGCGGCGCCAAGGGACCGCCATGGGCATCTACACGGCTGCACTGAACGTCGGCTCGTTTGCCACGTCCGTGGTTACGGCGCCGCTGGCGGAGCTGGCCGGCTGGCGGGCTGCCATTGCGGGCTCTGCGGCCTTCGCCATCGCGGCCGTCGGCGTCTGGATTTTCGCCTCCGGCCGCCGGGCCTTCATCCCCGCGGCCGACGACGGCACGGGCGGCCCGCCGGCAGCCGGCCGCCCGGCGTCGCGATGGATCACGGTGGGTCTGACGGTCGGTTTCGCCGGCCAGGCCATCTCCTATTACGGCGTGACCGCCTGGCTGCCCACCCTGCTTTCCGATGAACTCGGCATGACGCCGGCAGCCGCCGGGGCAGGGTCCTCCCTGTTCCAGATCATGGCCATCGCGGGCGGCCTGGGTGTGCCGCTTGCGGCCCGGTTCATGAGCACGACGGCGGTGGCGGTCACCTTGGGTGCCATGTGGCTGACCGTTCCGCTGGGGCTGCTGTTCGTTCCCCAGTTGTGGTGGCTGTGGTCCTCGCTCGGGGGAGTGGCGCAGGGCGGAGGCATCACACTCATCTTCATCGCCATCATCAAGCTCGCCCGGGACCAGGCGTCCGCGGGCCGGATATCGGCGATCGTCCAGGGTGTGGGCTACGGCGTAGCGGCGCTGGCCCCGACTGTGGTGGGCTACGTCCACAGCACGTCGGACACCTGGTCCATGCCCCTCCTGGTGATCCTCGGGTCCGTGCTGGCGTTCGTCATTTCAACCACGCTGTCCGTACGGAAGGTGCCCCGCCAGCGCTAGCTGCGGTCCCGCCGTCGTACATTCCTTAAACCTCAAAGCGCGAACTGGCAGCTAACGCCCTCAAACGTGGGTTTTGGGTCATTAGCTGCCAGCTCGCGCTGCAAGGTGGTTCCGCTGCCGGGCCGCCTCCCCGGCCTTCGGGGGTGCCTGTTGCGAAGGGCGTGGCGGCCCGGCGGGCGGAAGTGTGAGACGGTTCAGGGGCGATGCCTACGCGGCGACGAGCTCGTCCTCGATGGCCTCGGCTGTGGCGTCGACACCCTCGCGGGCTTCGTGCAGGTACCGGGCGTAGGCGGGAACCGTGAGGAAGCTGGGGAACTTGTCACTCAGCGTGACCTCCTCGAAGATATCGCGCGCATCGGCAAAGCGGTCACCGTCGAAGCGCTCCAGCCGGGCGAATTCCTCGTCCAGCATCTCCTCCACCCATTCGCGGCTGATGATCTCGCCGTGGTCCGTGATGGCGCGGGAGTAGATCCACTGCCACAGCTGCGAGCGGGAGATCTCCGCGGTGGCGGCGTCCTCCATCAGGTTGTGGATGGCGACTGCGCCGTTGCCGCGCAGCCAGGACTCGATGTAGCGGATGCCCACTTCGATGTTGTTCCGGATGCCCTGTTCGGTGATGGTGCCGTGTGTCGCGGCCACGTTGATGAGGGCGCGGTCGTCGGGGGTGACGTCTTCACGCAGGCGCTCCAGCTGGTTGGGCTTATCGCCGAGGACGCCGTCGAACACCTCACGGCACACGGGCACCAGGTCCGGGTGCGCCACCCAGGAGCCGTCGAAGCCGTCGGCTGCCTCGCGGGTCTTGTCCGCGCGGACCTTCTCGAAGGCGTTCGCGTTGGCGGCCTCGTCCTTGCGGTTGGGGACGGCGGCGGCCATGCCGCCGATGGCCATTGCGCCGCGCTTGTGGCAGGCGCGCACGAGCTGTTCGGTGTAGGCCCGCATGAAGGGCTGGGTCATGGTGACCTGGCCGCGGTCGGGGAGGACGAAGCGGGGTCCGCGGGTGCGGAAGTTCTTGATGAGGGAGAAGATGTAGTCCCAGCGGCCGGCGTTCAGGCCTGCGGCGTGGTCCCGCAGTTCGTACAGGATCTCCTCCATTTCGAACGCGGCGGTGATGGTTTCGATCAGCACGGTGGCGCGGATGGTGCCTTGCGGGATGCCGAGCAGGTCCTGGGCGAGGATGAAGATGTCGTTCCAGAGCCGGGCTTCGAGGTGGTTTTCGATCTTGGGCAGGTAGAAGTACGGGCCCTTGCCCTGGGCCAGGAGGCGGCGGGCGTTGTGGAAGAAGTACAGGCCGAAGTCCACGATGCCGCCGGCGATGGGTTCGCCGTTGATGAGCATGTGCTTCTCCGGCAGGTGCCAGCCGCGGGGCCGGACCACGATGGTGGGCAGGTCCTCGGCGGCCTGGAGCTTGTATTCCTTGCCCTCGGGCGAGGTAAAGTCGATCCGGCGCTCCAGGGCATCGGTGAGGTTCAGCTGGCCCTGGATGACGTTGCGCCACGACGGCGTGGAGGAGTCCTCCATGTCCGCCAGCCAGACCTTCGCACCGGAGTTCAGGGCGTTGATGGTCATTTTGCGGTCCACCGGCCCGGTGATTTCCACCCGGCGGTCCTCCAGACCCGGTGCCGGGGGAGCGACCCGCCAATGCGGATCGTTCCGGACGGACTCGGTCTCCCGCAGGAAGCGGGGGTCCTGGCCCCGGGCGATGTCCTCCCGCCGGGCCCGGCGCGCCCGCAGCAGCTCTTGCCGCCGGTCCGCTGTGGCCCGGTGCAGCTTCGCAATGAAGCCCAGCGCATCCGGAGTGAGAACCTCTCCCTGCCGGCAAATCGGCTGAGCGGTCAAGGTTATGCCATTGATCGTGAAGCTATCGGTAAAGCTGTTCATTTCAGTCTCCTTAAAGACGAAAAGGGAAGTTCGACGGCGGGTAGCGGCACTGCGGCAACTAACGCACAAGCCGACGGTCCGGGCATCCGGCAGCCTGCGTAAAAGGGGCCCTGTGCCCGCCCCCGACCGAGTTCTACGAGGTCATGGGGCCGGCATGGGGAATAGCAGGCAGAGGATCGTCCGGTCCGCCGGCGGACGCAAGCGCCGCCGTCGAACGCTAAGAGTTAGTGGAACTGGCCCTCTTCGGTCGATCCGACCAGGGCGAGGGTGGATGCGTTCGGGTTGAGCGCAGTGGAGATGTCGTCGAAGTAGCCGGTGCCGACTTCGCGCTGGTGCTTGGTTGCGGTGTAGCCGCGGGACTCGGAGGCGAATTCCTTTTCCTGGAGTTCGACGTAGGCGCTCATGCCTTCGCGGGCGTAGCCGTGGGCGAGGTCAAACATCGAGTAGTTCAGGGCGTGGAACCCGGCCAGGGTGATGAACTGGAACGTGAAGCCCATGGCGCCGAGTTCGCGCTGGAACTTGGCGATGGTGGCGTCGTCCAGGTGCTTGCGCCAGTTGAACGACGGCGAGCAGTTGTAGGAGAGCATCTGGTCCGGGAACTCGGCCTTGACGGCTTCGGCGAACTTCTTGGCAAGCTCGAGGTCCGGGGTTCCGGTTTCCATCCAGATCAGGTCCGAGTACGGGGCGTAGGCCTTGGCGCGGGCGATGCAGGGTTCGATGCCGTTGCGGACCTTGTAGAAGCCTTCCGGGGTGCGTTCGCCGGTGATGAATTCCTGGTCGCGTTCGTCGACGTCGGAGGTGATCAGGGTGGCTGCCTCGGCGTCGGTGCGGGCGATGACGACGGACGGGGTGCCGGCGACGTCGGCGGCGAGGCGGGCCGCGTTCAGGGTCCGGACGTGCTGCTGGGTGGGGATGAGGACCTTGCCGCCGAGGTGGCCGCACTTCTTCTCCGAGGCGAGCTGGTCCTCCCAGTGAACGCCCGAGGCGCCGGCCTGGATCATGGACTTCATCAGCTCGTAGGCGTTCAGAGGACCGCCGAAGCCGGCCTCGGCGTCGGCGACGATTGGCACCAGCCAGTCCTCGACGGTCTGGATGCCTTCGGAGAACTCGATCTGGTCGGCGCGGAGCAGGGCGTTGTTGATGCGGCGGACCACCGTGGGAACAGAATTCGCCGGGTACAGGGACTGGTCCGGGTAGGTGTGGCCGGAGTTGTTGGCGTCGGCGGCCACCTGCCAGCCGGAGAGGTAGATGGCGCGCAGGCCCGCCTTGACCTGCTGGACGGCCTGGTTGCCGGTGAGGGCGCCGAGGGCGTTGGTGTACTTGCCTTCCTTGTGCTCCTCGGTGAGCTGCTTCCACAGCTTCTCGGAGCCGCGCTTGGCAAGGGTGTGCTCTTCGGAGACGCGGCCGCGGAGACGGACGACGTCGGCGGCGGAGTAGTCCCGAGTGACGCCTTCCCAGCGCGGGTTGGCAGCCCACTCGAGCTCCAGTGCGGCGGCCTGCTGCTCGGGCGTCTGCTGGTTGGGCTCAAATGCTGCAGTCATCTTTGTCTCCTTGTTAGCTCCCGGGCCATTCCGGGAAGTTTTTCCGGGCTGACCGTCCCTGCGCCTTTGCAGGTCCGGCCAGTTTCCGGAGGGGGTTTTCCTTCGTGACACCTACTTTTCTGCACTTCCAAAGCGCTTTCTAGAGGAAAAAGCTGGAAAGAAATGCGTTTCTTCGCGTATTCTTCAGAAATGTCGCCTTCAAGCTGGAACAGGGAAGTTTCGCAGCCGCCGTCGTCCCCGCCGGCAGCCGAACTGGACGTCATTGCGCTGGGCCGCCGGGTGCGCCACCTGCGCAAGCAGGCGGGCCTGACACTCGATGACCTGAGTGCCGCCGTCGGGACTGCACCGAGCCAGCTGAGCCTCATTGAAAACGGCAAGCGGGAACCAAAACTCGGGCTGCTGCAGCACCTGGCCGGGGCGCTCGGCGTGGGCATTGACCAGCTGCTGGGAGCCGAGCCGCCCAGCCGCCGGGCGGGCCTGGAAATCGAGCTCGAACGGTACCAGCGCGGACCGCTGTACGAGTCCCTGAACCTGCCCAAAATCCGCATCAGTTCGCGGTTGCCGATGGATGTCCTGGAGGCCCAGGTGGGACTGCTGCACGAGCTCGAACGCAAGATGAACGAGCAGGTGGCGACGCCGGAGGAAGCCCGCCGCGCGAACGGTGAACTGCGGGCCATGATGCGCGAACGCGGCAACTACTTTCCGGAGTACGAGGCCGAGGCGCAAAAGGTGCTCAAGGAGGTCGGTTACACGACCGGACCGCTGAGCCAGCACGTCATCGCAGACATCGCGGAGCACCTCGGATTCACCCTCCACCATGTGGGTGACCTGCCGCATTCCACCCGTTCGGTGACGGATTTGAAGAACCGCAGAATTTACCTGACGCAGAGCGAGCGGCAGGACCATGACCCGCGCTCCGTGCTGCTGCAGGCCCTGGGCCACTACGTCCTGGGGCATGAGACGCCCCGGAACTACGGTGATTTCCTGGCCCAGCGGGTGGCTACGAACTATTTCGCAGCGGCGCTCCTGCTGCCGGAGCAGGCCACCGTGGAATTTTTGCAAAAAGCCAAATCGGCGAAGGAGATCGCGGTGGAGGACATCCGCGACGCCTTCGCCGTGTCGTAC
This sequence comes from Arthrobacter globiformis NBRC 12137, assembly GCF_000238915.1. Lineage (GTDB taxonomy): Bacteria > Actinomycetota > Actinomycetes > Actinomycetales > Micrococcaceae > Arthrobacter > Arthrobacter globiformis. Next base: position 60,804 of record NZ_BAEG01000014.1, read on the forward strand.
GAGACGGCCGCCCACCGATTCACCAACCTGGCCACCAAACACCTGGGCATCACCACGCATTTCCAGAAGACCCACCAGAGCGGGATCATTTACAAGGCCTACGAGAACGACGGCGTCAACTTCCCGCAGGACCACACAGGGGCCATCGAAGGGCAGCCGTCCTGCAAGGCCTGGACCTCCCGCGCCGTGTTCGACGTCCCGGACAAGTTCAGCGCCTACAGCCAGTACACCGACACGCCGTCAGGCACGTACTGGTGTACGGCGCGCACGGACCGGTCGGCCACCGGGCAGTTCTCGCTGAGCATCGGGGTCCCGTACCAGCACGTGAAGTGGTTCCGCGGCCGGGAGACGACGGCCCGGGCAACGTCCAACTGCCCCGACCCCAACTGCTGCAAACGGCCCCCGGCGGCGCTGACATCCGAGTGGGCGGGCAACGCCTGGCCGTCCGCGCGGGCCCACTCCCACCTGCTGGCCGCCATGCCCCCGGGCGCCTTTCCCGGCGTGGACGAGACAGAGGTGTACACGTTCCTGCAGGCCCACTCGGGAAGCTGACCGGCGCTCTGTCCGATCAGGCGGGTTTTCCACGACCCTCTCGCAGTTCCTGCAGCGCATCCCGGAACGCTCTCTCAGCCGTCAGTCCAGGAAGGGCAACCCAAGGCCGTTCTCCGTCCGCCACAGCCTGGCCTCCTTGACCGCATTCTTGGCGTCTCGCCGGTGCAGCTTTTTTGCGCCCAATGCGGGAAGGTAGGGAGTCCCCAGCGCGCTAGCAGTCCCGCGTCAGGCTGGGCGCGGGCCGTTCTGGGTGACAAATGACTACTGCCACGTGGCTGGGAGCTGAGCGTCACGCATGACAGGTTTATAGCGGGCATCCCCATTTGGAAGCCCGGAAATCCGCGGATCCCCCTGCCCCAACAGCCCAAGAACTTGCTGTACGTGACGCCATGAGGCCGGCGAAAAGCCCTTCACCGTCGTCGTTCCCGTCCAAGAGCTGAAACCCCCGCCAAGGTGAGCGGACTATATTGGCCCTTGTCAGCCCACCAACCTGATTGCGGGAGCGTGCACCCATGGCCAAGGAACTTGCCACCCAGCTCATCGAACAACTCCAGGCCGCCGGCGTCCAGCGGATCTACGGAATCGTCGGGGACAGCCTCAACCCGATCGTCGACGCCGTCCGTCAGACCGGCGGATCGCAGCAGGGCGGCATCGACTGGATCCATGTCCGGCACGAGGAGGCCGCAGCCTTCGCCGCGGCAGCCGAAGCCCAGCTGACAGGAAAACTCGCCGTGTGTGCCGGCTCCTGCGGCCCCGGCAACCTTCACCTCATCAACGGCCTGTACGATGCAAACCGCTCAGGGGCACCTGTTCTGGCCATCGCCTCGCACATCCCGAGCAAGCAGATCGGCAGCGGCTTCTTCCAAGAAACCCATCCTGACCGGATCTTCAACGAATGCTCCGTCTACTCGGAGCTCATCGGCACTGCGGAACAGGCTCCCCGGGTAATGCACAGCGCCATCCAGCACGCCGTCGCGTTGGGCGGCGTCGCCGTCGTCACCGTTCCCGGCGACATCGCCGGCCTGGAGGCAACCGGTGAGACTCCGATGCCAGCAAACTTCCGGCCGGCCACTCTGACACCGGCGCCGGAAAGCGTCCAGGAACTCGCCGATGCCATCAACGCTGCCGGCAAGGTTGCCATCTTCGCCGGGGCGGGCACGCAGGGCGCCCATGATGAGGTCATTGCGCTCGCGGAACTGATTGGCGCGCCGGTCGGCCACACCCTGCGGGGCAAGGACTTTCTGCAGTACGACAACCCCTATGACATCGGGATGACCGGCCTGCTCGGCTACGGAGCGGCCGCCGCAGGCATTGAGGACGCGGACCTGCTGATCCTGCTGGGCACCGACTTTCCCTACGACCAGTTCCTGCCCGGCACCCGCACCGCCCAGGTGGACCGGGCCGCCCACAGGCTGGGCCGGCGGACCGACGTCGACATCGCCGTCCATGGCGACGTGCTGCCCACGCTCACGGCACTCATGCCCTTGCTGGAACGCAAGAAGAACCGCCGCTTCCTCAACCAGATGCTCAAGAAGCACGACAAGCTCATGAACAAGGCCGTCGGCGCCTATACCCGCAAGGTGGAAAAGAAACAGCCGATCCACCCGGAATATGCCGCGTCGCTGCTGGACCAGGTAGCGGCGGAGGATGCCATTTTCACCGCGGACACGGGCATGTGCAACGTGTGGACCGCCCGCTACATCAACCCGCTGGGCACCCGCCGGCTGATCGGCTCCTACCTGCACGGCTCCATGGCCAACGCACTGCCGCACGCGATCGGCGCGCAGCTGGCGTACCCCGGACGCCAGGTCATTTCGGTTTCGGGTGACGGCGGACTGTCCATGCTTCTCGGTGAGCTCATCACCGTGGCGGCGCACCGGTTGCCGGTCAACGTGGTGGTCTTCAACAACTCCACCCTGGGCATGGTCAAGCTGGAGATGCTCGTGGACGGGCTGCCTGATTTCGGCGTCGATGTGCCGGACGCCAACTATTCTGCGGTCGCCCGTGCCCTCGGCTTCCATGCCGTCCGCGTCACGGATCCTGCCCGGATCGAGGATGCCTACCGTGGAGCCTTCGCCCATCCGGGCCCTTCGCTGGTGGAGCTGATCACGGATCCGAAGGCGCTGTCGATTCCGCCGAAAATCACTGGCTCGCAGGTCCTCGGGTTCGCCACCGCCATGTCGAAGGTGGTCCTGAACCGCGGCGCCGGCGAGGCCGTGAGCATGGCGCGCAGCAACGTCCGGAACATTCCGCGGCGGTAAGGGTGGCGCGCACCATCGCAAAGCGGACGGCGGGTGTGCCCTCCGTCGTCCGCTCCCGCCGTCGTACGCGTTCGACGGCGGGTGGTACAGACTGCGGTTATTGCACCCGGCGCTCGGCGGCGAGAAGCGCCGCCGTCCGTTCGATGAGTCCGTAGGGGAGCGGCTTGCCTAGCGGGAATTTAGCGTGCCCTTGGCGGCCCGGAAGGGCGCAACGTCAGCCTGGAAGGCGTCATCGCCGGACGGCACCGGGTAGACCGAAATATGCCGCGCCCAGCCCGCGAAATACACCACATACTTGCCGCCGAGCGTGACCGTGGGGATGCCGTAGCTGATCTTTTCGCCGGAACCCGGTACAGCCGCACGGCGCCTGCGCCGGACCTCCTGGAGGACGTCCTGCACATCGGCGGGAAACTGCGCGATGTAATCGTCAACGCTGTCGAAATGCTGGGCCATGCCGCGCTCCTCCTCGATCCATCGGCATGCCTCGAGGATACGCCCGGGCCGGATATGTGGGCGCCGGGGATGAGACCAAACCGACGGCAAACCGTGACCGGACAGGCATCGTTACTGTCAGCCCCCGCTGATTGACTGTGAACATACGGTGTTCGCCGGATGAGCCGAGGACTGCAATGAAGAGGATCCAAATGGCCAAGATGGTGGCGGCCTCGGCCGCGGTCACACTCGCAACGGCGTGCTCGGCGCCGGTGCCGGGAATGTTGAAGGCCGACGGCGTGGAGCGGGTTTCGGTGGATGGCACGGCGTACGCCGCTGAGTTCCGCGCGTTCCGGGACTCCGCCTTGGGACTTGGCCAGGCAATGCTGGCCAACGGCGGCGACGGTTCGGGCGGGAATGTGGTGTCCTCGCCGGGAAGCTTGCTGGTTGCACTGGCGATGCTTCGGGCCGGCGCGTCCGGGGAAACGGCTGCCGAGCTGGACAGTGTTGTGGGTTTCCCGGTGGAGAGGCGCGACGAGGCCATGAATGCGCTGCTCGCGTCCCTGGCGAAGTTCGACGGCGATCCCGGGGCCGTGGACGAGGACAACCCGCCGCGGAGGCCTGTCATGCATGCCGCCAACGGATTGTTCGTGGACAAGGGCGTGCCGACCGGTGGATCATTCCTCGGTACGCTGGCCAGGCACTACGGAACCGGCGTATATCCGGTGGACTTCACCGACGAGGGCGCCACCAAGCCCGCGATCGATGCCTGGGTGGACAGGAACACGGGCGGCCGGATCAAGGAAGCGCCCGCGAAGTACGACCCCCGGAACACGTTCAGCCTGCTCAATTCCGTCTACTTTGCGGCGGCCTGGCAGACCCCGTTTGACCCGGCCTCAACGTCGGATTTGCCCTTCACCCTCGACGGCGGCGAGCAAATCGACGTCCCGGCCATGCACAACCTGCTGGAGATCAAGTACGCGGAAGGGGCAGGCTGGCGGGGTGTGGACCTCCCGTATGCTGAGGGCTTCGTGATGCGTCTGGTCCTGCCGGACGCCGGGGCGGATGCCTTATCCAAGGGGCCACGGCTCATGGAAATCGCGAGCGCCTTGGACACCGCGCCTCGGGACACCGTGCAGATTCAGCTGCCCCGCTGGGACCACAAATGCAGCTTCGAGCTGCGCACCGTCCTGGACGACGCCGGACTGCATAAGACCCTCACCACCACTGAGGACTTCAACGCGATCCAGCCGAACATGACCATCATGCAGGCAGCGCAGACCGCCAACATCACGGTGGCCGAGAAGGGAACCGTGGCTGCCGCCGTAACCCAAATCAACGGCAGGGTGACCAGCGCGCCACCCCGGCCCGAACACACCATCGACTTCGACCGGCCGTTCCACTACCAGATAGTGCACGTTGAAACCGGGTTGCCTCTTTTCATGGGAACAGTGGCGGACCCGCGCTCCTGACCGGACGCTCTCTCAGATCCTGCAGAGAAAAGCGGGACGCTCCAGTGATGGAGCGTCCCGGTTTTTCGTGCGAAAAGTGAGAGAGCGTCCGCGGGGGCGGAGAGGAGTCAGCGCGGGCCGCCCTGCCAGAGGGCGTCGAACGGGGCGCCGGAGGCCACGCGGTTGCGGATGCCCGCGGTCACGAACCCCTTCGCCGTGCGGGCTGCCTCCAGCGGAGATGCACCCTTGGCCAGCTCCGCCGTCACCGCCGCAGCCAGCGAGCAGCCGGCGCCGGAGACTGCCACCTCGCCCACCTTCGGCGCCGTCAGGACCTCGAGGGTTTCGCCGTCATAGAAAACGTCGACGGCGTTGGGACCGGACAGCCGCACGCCGCCCTTGGCCAGCACCGCGGCTCCGCTCAGCTCGTGGATCCGGACTGCCGCAGCCTTGAGGGATTCGATGTCGGTGATCTCCAGACCGGACAGCGACTCGGCCTCGAAGTGGTTGGGCGTGACGAACGTGGCCAGCGGCAGGATCTGTGCCTTGAGTGCCTGGTCCGTGTCCAGGGCATGGCCCGGCTCCTGGCCCTTGCAAATCAGCACCGGGTCCAGGACGACGTTGCTGAACGCACCCGACGCCAGAGCGGTGGCCACGGTCGAGATGGTGGCCGGGCTGCCCAGCATGCCGATCTTCACGGTGTCCAGCACGGAAGGTGCGCCGGAAGCGGCACCGTAGGCCGCCGTCGTCGCTTCCAGCTGGTGCGCGATGACTTCCTGGTCCACGGGCACGAAGCGGTGGTTCCAGTCATTCTCCGGGTCGAACGACACGATGCACGTGAGGTTGGCGATGCCGAAAACGCCGAGTTCCTGGAACGTTTTCAGGTCGGCCTGTGCTCCCGCCCCGCCGGTCGCCTCCGAGCCTGCGATGGTCAGGACGACGGCGGGAGCTGCGGTGGTGCCGGAAACGGCGTCGGACGCGGTATCGGACGCCAAAGCGGTGGAGTCAAACGCGGTAGAAGTCATGCCCCCATCCTGCCACCGGCCGAGCAGCCCTCGCATTGTGCTCATGAACAGTATGACCAAAACGGGCGGTGGCCCCAGTCACAGGCCATAGGGTGGCGGGCGGCGTTGCTTTCTTTCCACGCCGAATCCAGGAAGGTTCACTGATGAGCACCCAACTGTCAGAAGCAGCACAAACCCGCCGCGCAGTCGGCAACATCCTCAAAGGCTCCGCCGGCAACCTCGTGGAGTGGTACGACCTCTACGTCTACACGGTTTTCGCGGCGTACTTCCAGGCCCACTTCTTCAATTCCAAGGACGAGCTCCAGGCCGGGCTGGAGGCGATGGCCGTCTTCTCGACGTCGTTCCTCATGCGCCCCATCGGCAGCTGGTTCTTCGGACGCTACGCCGACCGCAACGGCCGTAAGGCTGCCCTGACCCTCAGCGTGACGTTGATGTCCGCAGGATCGTTCGCGATCGCCATCCTCCCGACCCAAGACGTCATCGGGATCTGGGCCCTTGTCCTGCTGATCCTCATCCGTGTGCTGCAGGGCTTCTCAGTGGGCGGAGAATACGGCACGAGCGCCACGTACATGTCCGAGGCTGCCACCTCGCGGCGCCGCGGCTTCTTCTCCAGCTTCCAGTATGTGACCCTGGTCGGCGGCCAGATGCTGGCACTGCTGGTTCTGGTGATTCTGCAGAACACCTTGGGCGACGGGCTGCTGAAGGAATGGGGATGGCGCATCCCGTTCGCCATCGGCGGTGTTGCGGCGCTGGTGGTCCTGTGGCTCCGGCGTTCGATGGAGGAGACGGTTTCCGAGGAGCAGGTCCAGGCAGCCAAGGCACCTGCCGCAGCCGGCGAGGCCCAGCCCGGCACCCTGAGGCTGCTGTTCACCCAGCACTGGAAGCCGCTGCTGATCTGCATCGGTGTGACCCTGGGCGGCACTGTGGCCTTCTACACGTACACCAACTTCATCCTAAAGTTCATGAACGATACGTCCGGCATCGCCAAGACGGACACGTCCGTGATCAACTTCTGGGCCCTCTTCATCTTCATGCTGCTCCAGCCCGTCTACGGCATCATTTCCGACAAGGTCGGCCGCAAGCCGCTGCTCCTCTGGTTCGGGATCACCGGTGTGCTCTTCACCTGGCCGCTGCTCTCCACCCTGGCCGGCACCAAGGATCCGTTCACAGCGTTCCTGCTGATGATGGGAGGCCTGCTCATCGTGGGCGGCTACACCTCCATCAACGCCCTCGTGAAGGCCGAGCTCTTCCCGGCTTCCATCCGAGCCCTTGGCGTGGGCCTGGGCTATGCCGTGGCCAACTCGCTGTTCGGCGGCACGGTTCCGCTGATCGGCGCCGCACTGCAGAAGTCGGATCAGGTGGACCTGTTCTTCACGTACGTCACCGTCGCGATCGGGCTGTCCCTGCTGGTCTACATCTTCGCGCTGAAGAACAAGAAGACCACGCACCTGGACCGCGAGCAGGGCCACGCCTGGTCCAGCACGGTTGCGTCCAGCACGCCGTCGGGCGCCGCCCGCAAGGATGAGGACGAGGACTTCGTCAACGTCTGACCTCAGCGAAAAACAGGTAACGCACGACGGCGGGTGGCCGGCCCCGCGGTGACCTTTGGGTCCCCGGGGCGGCAGCCCGCCGTCGTCGTCCCCGGGGTTTTGCCGGCCGTGAGTCCGCTCTCCCCGCATCCGGCAATGGTGGGACAATGAAGGGCGGTTTCGGCGGCCAGCCGGCGGGACCCGTCCCAGTGCTAATACAGCCAGCTGCCATCTCCGTTCGCAAGGATGCAGGCAGCCGAGCGAACCACTACGAATGGAAAACCCATGACTACCGCCCAGTCCTCCGTGCCGAAAGCAGCGCCGAAATTCGCCTCAATCGGGTCCCCCTACTTCGGCATCATGCTTGCGGTCATGGCCGTGGTGCTGATCCTGTCCAACATCGGTGCTTCCAAGGGCGTGGTGCTGGGTCCAATCGTCACGGACGGCGGCTTCTTCCTGTTCCCGCTGGCGTACATCCTGGGCGACGTCATCAGTGAGGTCTACGGCTTCAAGGTAGCCCGGAAAGCCATTATCACCACGTTTGCCCTGTCGGTCTTCGCCGCAGTTTGCTACTGGGTGATCATTGCGCTGCCTGGCTTCGACGACGACTTCGGCACCGCCAAACAGGCCGCCCTCGAAGGCGCAATCGGCCCAGTTCCACAGATCGTGCTTGCCTCGCTCCTTGCCTTCTTCGCCGGGCAGACCATCAACTCGTGGATCCTGGTCAGGATGAAGGCCCGCACCGGGGAGAAGTCGCTGTGGGCCCGCATCATGAGCTCGTCCGTGGCCGGGGAATTCGTGGACACGCTGATTTTCTGCAGCATCGCGGCCTCCGTGATCGGCATCAGCGACGTTGGCACGTTTGCGAACTACGTGCTGGTGGGCTTCCTCTACAAGACCCTCGTGGAGTTCCTCTTCGTTCCCGTGACCACCCTGGCCATCGGCTGGGTCAAGAAGCGCGAACCGAGCTACGGGGCGTAGGAGCCCCGGGGAGGCTCTGCGCCGGTCCAGCCGAGCCGGGCACCCGCGAACTCGCCGGAACCGTGCGAGTTCGCCGGAATGTTCCGGCGTGCTCGCAGGTTTCCGGCGAATTGGGGGGACTTGTGCTCAGACGGCGCGAGGCCGGCCGGCCAGGGCGCGGAGCACACGGTTCTTGAACTGTGCCTCGTTGAACAGGTCCTTCCACTCGACCCGGACGAAGAGCCATCCTTCCTCCGTCAGGGCCTTTTCGCGGAGACGTTCCTGGAAGAGCACCTCGTTGGTGGGTTGGAAGTCGAAGTACTTGACCTTGCCGTCAAACTCCAGCGCCACTTTCTCCTTCTTCCAGGCGAAGTCCAGACGGTGCCGCCCGATCGGGCTCGTGACCTCAAACTGGGGCGTGGGCGGCCTGATCCCGAGCCGGAGGATCAGTTCCCTGGTGAGCGTTTCGCCGGGGGACTCCGAACGGGAGTCCGCGTTCTCCAGCACTCGGCGGAACGTGCGGATGCCACGCCTGCCGTCCAGTGAATCCGCCATCGCCTGCAGCAGCGACCGGTCCGCGCCCAGCCGGAGTGCATGGTCCATAACGATCAATGACTGCCGGTATGTCAGCATCATGGCGCAGTCGGCTGCGGTCCGTTCCAAAGAAGTTACACGGAGCGCATTCAGCGTCACTATCTCGTCGTCCGAGAAGGGCCGGGTATGACATTTCACGTCTCTGCCGTGTCGCTCACTCGACGGATTTACCTGCTGCAGAAGATGGATCAGATCATCCACCTTCCAGAGGTAGAGACGGTGCAAGCGCGCCGCGGAGGTGTGGCTGTATGCGAACTGGCCGGTTGACGTCGTGCGTGTTCCGCGCGCGTGCGCATAAATGAGCAGCCGGCTGCGGACGCCCGGGGACTGGGCTTCCCAGACGCTGGCGCGGACATAGCAGCCATAGCGGAGCCGTACCAGTGATCCCGAATCCAGCAGGGTCCTAATGGACCGCGAGCCATATCCGAGATCCGTCAGCTCGTCCGTGCGCCAGAGGCGGCCGGTTGGCGGGAGGTCAGGAGAGTTGTGAGAAGGCATGGCACCAGCTTCGGGGACCGCTCTGCGGCAGGGGAGGGACCGCCGTCGTTATGTGGAAAACGCGAAGTCGCCGGAACCGTGCGGGATCGCCGTGGCCTTCCGGCGATCCGGCACGTTTCCGGCGAGTTCGACGGCGGCGCGGCCCTCGGCGCGGCGGCGCCGCCCAGGGGAGCCGCAGGCCTAGGAGTAGTACCGGCCCAGCGTCTCGGCTTTGAACTCGAAGAAGTCGCCAGACTCGATCGCCAGCCGGGCGTCGTCCACCATCTTCACCACGAAGCGCTCGTTGTGGATGGAAATGAGCGTGGCGGAGAGCATTTCCTTAGCCTTGAACAGGTGATGGATGTAGGCCCTCGAATAGTTCAGGCACGCATAGCAGTCACAGCCGTCCTGCAGCGGACCGAAGTCGCGCTTGTACTTGGCACCGGAGAGGTTGAAGCGGCCGTCGGGCGTGTAGAACGCCGAGTTGCGGGCCACGCGGGTGGGGGAGACGCAATCGAAGGTGTCGGCGCCGTTCTCGATGGCCGTGAAGATGTCGTCCGGCTCGGAGATGCCCAGCAGGTGCCGCGGCTTGTTCTCGGGCAGTTCCTCGTTGCACCAGCGCACGATGGTGCCCAGGTTCTCCTTCTCGAGGGCTCCGCCGATCCCGTACCCGTCGAAGGCCATGGCACCGAGGTCGCGGCAGGCTTTGCGGCGCAGGTCCTCGTACTGGGCGCCCTGGATCACGCCGAACAGGGCCTGGTACGGCTTGCCGGGCCGCCCGGCCGTGAGCCGGAAGTGTTCCTCAAGGCAGCGGACCGCCCACAGCCGGGTTCGTTCCAGCGACTCCTCCTGGTATCCCCGGGAGTTCTGCAGCGTGGTGAGCTCGTCGAACGCGAACATGATGTCCGCGCCGATCTGGTGCTGGACCTGCATGGAGATCTCGGGGGAGAAACGGTGCCGGTCCCCGTTGAGGTGGCTCTTGAACCAGACCCCGTCGTCGTCGATGTGGGCCAGGCGCTCCTTGCCCGGGGCCACGGCATCGTCCGGTCCGGACGTGTCCACGGACTTCATGTCGATGACCTTCTTGAACCCCGAGCCCAGGCTCATCACCTGGAAGCCTCCGGAATCGGTGAAGGTGGGCCCGTGCCAGTTCATGAACGCGCCGAGGCCGCCGGCCTCGTCCAGGATCTCGGGGCCGGGCTGCAGGTACAGGTGGTAGGCGTTGGCCAGCAGGGCCTGGGCGCCGAGTTCGGCCATGGACTCCGGAAGCACCGACTTCACCGTGGCCTTGGTGCCGACGGCGATGAAGGCCGGCGTCTGGATCTCGCCGTGCGGCGTGGTGATGGTGCCGGTCCGGCCCAGGAACCCGCCTCCGTTGGCGGTCTCCTGCTCGGGGGTAGGGTTGCATGTTTCGGTCAGGCGCTTGCCCACCCGGAAGGAGAACTCCGACTGGCGGGCGGCCGGCACCGGTACAGAAGTGGAGGGCGGTTCAGGATTGGCTGGCACGGTTCAAGTGTGCCAGCTAACAGCGGCGAACCTTCACTGGATGGGTTCTGATGTGGGGTAGTTCTCAGAGCGCCAGTCGTCCCAGAGGGAGCGGATCGTTTCCATGCTGTGTGCGCCCAGATCGTAGAGCGAGAGGATCACCATCGAGCCGCCGTCGGGCCTTTTCTCGGGGATGACGGGCTGGTCAGCCACAATCAGCAGGCCCTCCCCGTGCTCCGCGTAGCTGTGTACGGTGATCCCCACCTGGTGGTTGGTCTTGTGCCAGACCCTGCCCGAGACCTCCTCGCCGGTGCCCAAGGTCAGCGAATATTCTTCGCCGGGGGCGGGGATGTCCTTGAGCCCGAGTTTCTCGATGGCGGAGCCGCCCGAACCGGGGACGGAGAAGTAGCAGGTGCGGCGCCTCCCGTGGGGATGGCGCTCCAGCGCGAACCGCAGCTGCTGCAGGAAGATCAGCCACCCCTGGGTGATGTCCTCGTCCCACGCTGCCCATTCGGAGTTGTGGTCCACACCGGCGCGGGTGACGCTGACCTCAGTTCCCGTGGGCACGGGCTTCAGCGTGAAGATGTCACCGTTGTTGACCGTCAGGGAGGTGTGGTCCGGCCCTTCAACCACGGATTTGCTGAAGTAGATCTCATTGATTTCCGCCGCCAGCTCGTCGGCTTCCCAGCCATGCCATTGCGCGACCTTCGAGGGTTCACGCAGCATCGTCCAAATCTGTGGCGCGTCGGAATTGATCACAACGCTGAGCTTGTTCGTCATGGCCTGAATCTACAACTTGGGCGCGACCCGGGCTAGGGGAATTTCCGGCGGAAAACGGGCACCCGTATCGCAGGGCCGCTTAGCCGCGCACAGACTCCAGTTCATTCGCAATCCGCCGCTCCAGCTCCGGCGCGCTGATGGTCTGGGATCCGCCGTGGGCGCGCAGGAACAGCAGCGATTCCAGCCGCAGCAGCCGCCACTCGCGCTCCGCTTCGTGGTTGGAGTTGTCGATGGAGCGGAAAATCTCTTTGTCGTACAGGTTCGGCTCGTTCAGTGACCGCTGGCGGACCCGGGCCTGCATCCGCGCCTTGAACGGATCCGTCTCCTGGTTGTCCGGCGCCCGGAGCAGCTTCTCATACACGGCGGCGCGGTCCTTCTGCCCCGTTTGCCGGCACACGTAACTGGACAGCGCAAGCGAGGCCTCCACCGACCCCCAGCGCCCCGGGTTGCCGTCGAAGGGCAGCACGTTCAGCAGGTCGGCCACGGCCAGCGACGCCTCGGCATCCTTGAGCATGACGAACAGCTCATGCGCGAGGTCACTCAGGTCCTTCAGGCAGCTGCCCGACTTGGTGTTGATGCCCTTGACCAGCTTGTCGGCCAGCAGCTGCACCCCGACGGCGTCCGGATGGGCCTCCGCCGCGGCTTCCACCACGGATTCAGGCGTTCCCGAGGGCTCCGGGATCAGGGCCAGATCCTCCGCACTGGGGCCGACCACCCCGGGGGAGGTGGACGGCAGCGGAGGGACGACGACGGCGGCAGGCGCCGTCCGCGCAGTCTCCCCAGCTGCTTCTCTCCCCACGACGGAAAGGGGAGCGCCGGCGTCGGACGCCTGGGTGTCCGCCCTTTGGGCGTCACTGTCCGTTCCTTGGGGGGCGCCGTCCGCGCCGGCGCCGTCTGTGCCGGCAGCATCTTCGACGACGGCAGCAGTCATAACAGCGGCATTGGCGGCGGCTTCCGGGGAGGCGACGTCGTCAACCGCGGGTCCGGGGATGCGGACGGACGAGCCGGCAGCAATGCGCAGCGTGCCGCCGCCGGTGAGGATCGCAAGGATGATGGCGGGGCTGCCGAAATCATCGGTTTCGACTTCCACGGAGTGGATTTCCGCGGACCGCTTGCCGTCCGGCAGGAGAAGGTGGTCGCCCGCCCGCAGAGAGCCCGCCTGCTGTTCACGGTAGGTCTTGGCAGCTGCAGGGTGGTTCATGGGAGTCCTTAAGTTCTCTTGCGGTCCGCCCAACAGTCTACAAAGGAGAGGGTGCGAAGTCCGGGAGGCGCGGGCGCCCGGGCGTCAGCTGCCGACGCCGGCGTAGGCCAGAGCCTGCCGCACCAGGGCACCGCGGCCGCCGGTGAACTCGAGCTGCACGCCGTCGCTAAGCACTTCCTGGGGCGTCATCCAGGTCAGCTCCAGAGCGTCCTGGCGGGGTTCGCATTCGCCGGTCACAGGGATGATGTAGGCCAGTGATACGGCGTGCTGGCGGTCGTCGGTGAAGCCGGTGTGCGAGGGGGCGGGGAAGTATTCGGCCACGGTGAACGGCACAGGGCTGATGGGGAGCTGGGGGAATGCCAGCGGGCCGAGGTCTTTTTCCATGTGGCGCAGCAGTGCGGCGCGGATGGTTTCGCGGTAGAGCACCCGGCCGGAAACGAGGGACCGGACCATGGTGCCGTCCTCGTCCGCCTGCAGGAGTGTGCCCACCTCATTCACGAACCCGAGTGGATCCAGCCGGACCGGCACCGCCTCCACGTAGACCATCGGGAGCCTGCCTCTGGCTTCGAAGAGATCCTCGTCCGAAAGCCAGCCGGGGTTGGGGTCAGGGGTGCGCACGTTCATGAATCATTTTTACCCCATCGCCACAGCTCCGGCCGCCGAGGCGTGGGATCCCTGCGCCTGGCGGCGGGCAAAACGACGCAATCTCACCACCCGATTTGCCCCTCCGCGCCGCCGCGCCGCGCCGCCGCTCCGGCCGTTTGGGGGCTACGCCGGCCGTTTGGGGGTTACGACGGGCGCCGGGCGGCTAGGACGGGCGCCGGGCGGAGATCCAGAGCGGGGCCCGCTGTGCCGCCGCGCCGTCATTGTCCGGGTGCGGCACATGAAGGGTGCGCCCGAACGCCTCCTCGGTCAGCGTCACGTCGTGTCCCGCGGCCGTGAGTCGGTCCCGCAGGGCGTCTAGGTCCCCGGCGTACTCGAATCCCAGTCCTGCGTGCGCCGCGCCGGTGCCGGGCCGCGCCATCAGCACACCGCCGTTCTTGGCGGTGAAGTCGGCAGTCTCGTCGTCGTCCGGGACGGGCCGGAACCGTGCCCCAATGTCCCGCAGCGCCTGGGCAGCGGCTGTCACGTCCTCGCTGAACCAGACCTCCACCACGGCCAGCGCTGGATCCGCATCCGCACAGCCGGCCCCGTGGGCGGCCTTGTCGGCCAAGAAGCTGAAACCGTCCGCGCCCGTGATCCGGCAGGAGTCGCCGTGGTCCGCGCGGACAAGCTCGGCGGACGAGGAGTCAGATTCCGCGCCGGACTGGTTGGTGCGCCGGGCAAACTCCTCGAGGTCACCCACCTCCACGCCAAAGTGCGTGACGCCATCCTCCGCAGCGCCCGGTTCGGCCTGGTGCAGCGCCAGCCTGCCCGCACCGGCGTCGTACTCCCGCCAGGAGCCCTCGTCGGTGGTTTTAATCATCCCCAGGTCGGTGAGGAGCCGCTCCCAGGGGTCAACCCGGGACGTGAAGTGGATGGGGCGGACACGAAGCATGCTCTCTCCTCGAACTCGAAACACCAGGATCTTCGAAAACGGCGCCGACATGGCCATGATGCCACGTCTTGAATCGCGCGGCACCGGGTTGAATCATGCAGCGCTGGGGCAGAATAGGCGCATGCCCGTTGAACTCGAGGAACTGCTGGTGACCGATGCAGCCGCATGGCGGACATGGCTGGAATCCCACCACAGCGACAGCCCCGGCGTCTGGCTGGTCCTGCACAAGAAGGGCGGCAACGTCACTGAACTCGATTACGACGCCGCACTGGACGAGGCGCTCTGCTACGGCTGGATCGACGGCCAGGTCAAAAAACGCGACGGCGGCAGCTACCTCCAGCGCATGACCCGCCGGGGGCCCAAGAGCCCCTGGTCCGAACGGAACGTGGGCCATGTGGCCCGGCTTGAGGCTGCAGGGAAGATGACGGCCCCGGGACGTGCCGCCGTCGACGCCGCCAAGGCCGACGGCCGCTGGGAGGCTGCCTATTCAGGACCGGCGACGGCGGAGGTCCCGGCGGATCTGGCCGCCGCCATCGCCGCCGTGCCCGAGGCACAGGCCATGTTCGACGTGCTGACCTCGGTGAATCGCTACGCGCTGATCTACCGCACCAATTCGGTCAAACAGGCCTCCACAAGGGAGCGGAAAATCGCCGGGTTTGTCCAGATGCTTGCCCGCGGCGAGACGCCGTATCCGCAGAAGAGGCGCCCGGCGCAGAATCCCGCTGGTTGAGCGTGTCGCTTCACCCCGCTGGTTGAGTCTGTGGAACCCGGCGCCGAGCGTCCTGGCAAGGGGCATCGAAAAGGCCGTCCGCGCTAAAATTGGGAGCAACTCCCAACACGAACGGCGAACATGCAGCGGTTTTCCCTACGCACGCTCGGCCCCCGCGCGCGGTGGATTGCGGTGGCCGTGGCCCTGGCTCTGGTGCTCGCAGCGGCCGCGGTCATCGGCCTGGCCGGGCGTCCGGGCGACGGCGGAACACAGGGCGGTGCCGGACCCCAGGGCGGTGGCACCCAAGGCAGCAGCACCCAGAGTGCAGCCCCGAAGTCCTTCAGCAGGCCCGAGGGCGCCTCACAGTTCCGGCCCTCCTACCACCTCACCCCTGCCAAGGAGTGGATGAACGATCCGCAGCGGCCGTTCCTGCTGGACGGGGTGTGGCACTACTACTACCTCTACAACGCGGACCACCCCGAGGGAAACGGCACCGAATGGTTCCACGTCACCAGCACCGATCTGGTGCAGTGGAAGGACGAAGGCGTGGCCATCGGGAAGTTCAAGAACGGCCTGGGGGACATTGAGACCGGCAGCGCCGTGGTGGACCAGGACAACACCGCCGGCTTCGGCAAGGGTGCCGTCGTCGCCGTCATGACCCAGCAGGACAAGGGCGTGCAGCGGCAGTCCCTGTTCTACTCCACGGACAAGGGCTACACGTTCAAGGAGGCCGACGGGAATCCCGTGATGGACAACCCGGGCAAGGAGCACTGGCGCGACCCGAAAATCATCCGCGACGAGGCCCGGGAACAGTGGGTCATGGCGTTGGCCGAGGGGGAAAAGATCGGCCTGTACACCTCGAGGGACCTGAAGGACTGGAACTACGTATCGGGCTTCGAGCGGAGGGGCCTGGGGATCCTCGAATGCCCCGACCTTTTCCAGCTGGACGTCGACGGCGACCCCGCCAAGCGCACTTGGGTTTTGGCGGCCAGCGCGAACGGCACCGCGGAAGGCCGGACCACCGGGGTAGCGTACTGGACCGGGACCTTTGACGGGACCACGTTCACCACCGCGGATGACAAACACCAGTGGCTCGACGCCGGCGCCGACTTCTACGCCGCCGTCACCTGGGACGATCCCCGGCTGACGGAAAACGAACGGATGGCGTCCCGTCACGCGATCGGCTGGATGAACAACTGGACGTATGCCCGCCAGTTGCCCACGACCGACTGGCAGGGCGGTGCGGACTCCATCGTCCGGGACATCCGGCTGAAAACGGTGCAGGGCAGGCCCACGCTCGTCTCCACCCCCACTCCCGCCCTGTCCGCGCTGGACGGCGAAGCCAAGACGGCAGACAGCGGGGCGCTGACCCCGGAGGGTGCCGGCGGGCTTCCCGCGCCCGCAGGCGGTGCCTACCGGCTGGACGTGACCCTGGAGCGTGCACCGGGCGACGACGGCACGGAGGCCCTGCTGAAACTGGGCAACGGCGGTGCGGACTTCGCCACGGTGGGCTACAACTTCGAGGCAGGCACGGCATGGGTGGACCGGGCGGCAGTGGTGCCAGGCGCTGATGCCCTCGGACCTGTGTTCACGGAACGGAGGAGTGCGCAGAGCCCGCCCCGCAACGGCAGCTCGCCGGGGAGGGGCAGCGTGGAGCTGACCATTTTCGTGGACTATTCCTCGGCGGAGGTCTTTGTGAACGGCGGCGAACAGACCCTGACGTCGGTCGTGCTGCCCAGGCCAGGCCAGCCGGCGGTCAGCGCGGCCACCGCCGGCGGGAAGCTGACACTGAAGTCGTTCAAGTACACCCCGCTGGCCACCGTGCTGACGGCACGGTAGGCAAAGCGGCGAAAGTCAGTCCGACTCGAGCGGGAAGGCCACGGCTTCCCCCACCACGCGCAGGCACAGTTCCGTGCCGGGTTGCGCGATGGATGCGTTCCAGTGCCGGATGGTGATCACTTCACCGCCGCCGGGATAGCGGTGGTCGGGCATGGCACCGGCCAGCTTGGGCGGCACGGCGAGCTTGAGCCGCACGGTGGTTTCGGGGCCGAAGTAGTCGGTATCCACCACCACGCCGCGGATGGGACCGTCCTCGGCGATGCGGATCTGCTCCGGGCGCAGCATGAGCTGGACGCGGCCCTGCGCGGGCGGACGCCGGACGGGGATCCCGCCGAGCGAGCAGGTGGCCAGCGAGCCCTCCATCCACGCATCGAGGATCACCGCGTCGCCCAGGAACTCGGCCGTGGCGCGGTCCGCCGGCCGGGTGTACACAACGAACGGGTTGCCGATCTGTGCCAGCTTGCCGCCCCGCATGACCGCCACCTGGTCCGCGAAGGAGAGTGCCTCGGCCTGGTCGTGGGTGACGAGGATGGTGGTCACGCCGGCCTCGTTGAGGACCTTGGCCACCGCCCGCCGGGTGGCGACGCGCAGCCCGGCATCCAGGGCGGAGAAGGGCTCATCCAGCAGCATCAGTTCAGGCTCGCGGGCGAGGGCCCGGGCCAGGGCGACGCGCTGCTGCTGCCCGCCGGAAAGCTGGTGCGGGCGGCGCCTGGCCATGGCGGTGTCCAGCGACACCATCTCCAGGAGTTCGTTGACCCGCGCATTAACCGCGCGCCGGCCGCCGTCGAGCTTTGCGGCACTGAGCCCGAACGCGATGTTCTGCCCCACCGTCAGGTGCGGGAACAGGGCGCCGTCCTGCGCCACATAGCCGACGTGGCGCTTGTGCGCCGGCTTCCACACGCCGTCCCCCGCCACCGGGGATCCGTTCAGCGAGATGCTGCCGGTGGCGGGGTGTTCGAAGCCCGCAATCAGCCGAAGCAGGGTGGTCTTGCCCGACCCGGAGGGGCCCACGATCGCGGTGGTTCCGCCCTTGGCCACGGACAGGTTCACGCCCTTGAGGACGGCCTGCGAGCCGAAGTTCTTGGTGACGGCGTCGATCTCCAGGTGGCTGTTGGTGCTTGGCGCCACGGAGGGGGAGATCCGCGGTTCCGGAAGCCTGGACGGGGATTGTTCGGTCACTGTCCCGCTACTTTCTTGGACTGCTGGAAGAGCAAATAGGTCATGGGCGCCGAGATCACGATCATGAAGAGGGCGTACGGCGCCGCGCCGGCGTAGTCGATTTCGCTGCTCTTGCTCCAGAACTCGGTGGCGAGGGTCCTGGTCCCGTTGGGGGACAGGAGCAGCGTGGCGGTCAGTTCGTTGGCGATGGCCAGGAAGACGAGGGCGGCGCCACCGGCCGCGGCGGGAGCCGTGAGCCGCAGTGTGACGCGGATGAACGACAGCAGCGGAGGGCTGCCTAGTGCCTGGGCCGCCTCGTCCAGCTCCTTGGGTGCCTGGGCCAGCCCCGCCCGGATGTTCACCAGGGCGCGCGGCAGGAACAGGAGGACGTAGGCGGCGATCAGGACGCCGGTGGTCTGGTAGACGCCCGGGACAAGCCGGATGCTGACGGTGACGAAGGCCAGGGCAACCACGATGCCCGGCAGCGAGCTGGTGACGTAGTTGGACAGTTCCAGGCCCTTGCTGAACCAGCTGGCGTGCCGGACGGCGAGGTAGGCCATGGGGAAGGCGACGACGGTGGTGGCCGCGGCGCCGGCCAGCCCGTAGAGGAGGGTCTGCAGCAGCGCGGGAACGAACTCGTCAGCGGCCCAGATTTCTGTTCCGCCGGCAATGATCCAGCGCAGCACGAACAGCAGCGGCAGGCCGAAGGCAAGCAGGGTCAGGCCGAGCAGGGCCAGTTGGGCCGGCCACTGGTAGGCGTGCAGCGGCAGGCACAGTGCCTTGGCCTGTGCACCGGAACCGACCCGGGCGTACCGCGCGGTGCCTCGGCTGCGGACCTCGACGACCAGCAGGATGAGGCAGATGAACACCAGCACACTCGCGAGCATGTTCCCTGCCGTGCCGTTGAACGTGGATTGGTACTGCACCATGATCGCCGTCGTGAAGGTGTCGAAGCGGATCATGGCGAAGGCGCCGTACTCGGCCAGGAGGTGCAGCCCCACCAGCAGTCCGCCCCCGGTCATGGCGATCCGCAGCTGCGGCAGGACCACGCGGAAGAATGCCCGCCAGGCGCCCAGGCCGAGGGACGCAGCCGACTGCTCTACTGCGGGATCCAGCCGGCTCAGTGTCGCGGCAGCGGGAATGTAGACCAGCGGGAAGTAGGACAGGGTGGCGATGAGCACCCCGGAAAACAGGCCGTGCAGCGAGGGGACGGCGGAAACCCAGGCATAGCTGTTGACGAAGGCCGGGATGGCCAGGGGAGCGGCGAGCAGCACCGCCCACACCTTCTTTCCGCGAAGCGTGGTGCGCTCCACAAGCCATGCGCCGCCGACGCCCAGGATGAGGCAGAGGGGAACGGTGATCAGCATCAGGAGCACCGTGTTCAGCAACAGTTCGCCGACGCGGGGCCGGAAGACCAGTTCGAGGGCGGTGTCCCAGCCGGTGGCCGCGGTCATGTACACCACGTAAGCCAGCGGCAGGAGCGAAAACAGGGCGATCAGCACCGCCGCGACAGCTACCGCTGAAACGCCGAAAGGCGGGCGGGGGCGCTTGCCCCGGCCCGCCGACGTCGTGCTTCCGGATTCCTCCGCAGCCGATACTTGCGTGATCACAGAATTAGAGCAGTCCTGCCTTGGTCATCAGCTCGGTGACCTTCGCGGAGTTCAGCTTGGCCGGGTCCACGGTGGGGGCCTCAAGTTCCTTGACGGGAACCAGCTTTTCGTTGGCCGGGACGCCCGAAGCGATGGCGTACTCGAAGGAGGTGCCCTTCTGCAGGATTTCCTGGCCCTTCTTGCCGGTGATGAACTTCAGGAAGGCCTGGGCGTTCTCAGCGTTCTTCGAGGACTTCAGGACGCCGCCGCCTGAGACGGACAGGAACGCGCCCGGGTCCTGGTTCTTGAAGTAGTACGGCGTGACGTTGTTGGAGTTCTCGCCGGTCTTCGCCTGGTCGCCGTAGTAGTAGTAGTGGTAGATCAGCGCTGCATTAACCTCGCCGGCGTTCACTGCCTTCATGGCGGTGTTGTTGCCCTTGTAGGCGGTGAAGTTTTCCTTCATGCCCTTCAGCCATTCCGCAGCAGCGGCTTCGCCCTTGAGCTCGACCAGGGCGGAGACGATGGCCTGGAAGTCGGCGCCGCTGGGGGAAGCGCCCCACTTGCCCTTCCACTCCGGCTTGGCCAGGTCAAGCATGGACTTGGGCAGCTTGTCCTCGGAGATCTTGTTCTTGTCGTACACCAGGACGGTGGAGCGGGCGGCAATGCCGGTCCACTTGCCTGTGGAGGGGCGGAACTCCGCCGGAACCTGGGCGACGGTGTCCTTGTTGACGTCGGCGAAGAGACCGGCATTCTCCACCTGCGCCATTGCGGGGGAGTTTTCGGTAAGGAAGACGTCCGCCGGGGAGGCCGCACCCTCCTGGACGATCTGGTTGGACATCTCGGTGTCCGAGCCCTGGCGCAGCGTGACCTTGATGCCCGTTTCCGTGGTGAAGGCGTCGGCCCACTCCTTGGTCAGGCTTTCATGCTGGGCATTGTAGACCGTGATCTCGCCCTTGGCGGGGTCGGCGGAGGGCGAGGCAGCGGGGGAGGTGCTGGAGCCGCAGGCCGAGAGGCCGAGGGCTGCGGTGGCGGCGATCGCCATGCCGGCCAGCGCGTTGATGCGGATCTTCATCGGGGTGCTTCTTTCTGCAAAGTCTCGTGGGCGAGGCCCTCGTGAGCTGGGGAAGTTAGGTGAAGCTCACTCGAAAAACTGTAGGTTAGCCAAACCTAAGCACCAAGTGGGAAAGACCTTAAGTGATGAGGATCACATCAATTACGGCACTGTTGCGTGTCCTAATTTCCGGTTTCCTTGGTGCCCGCTGTCACGGACGCGGCCGCCACGGCTGCCGCGGCCTCCAGGGCCATCCAGGCCTGAAGCTGGGTGGACAGTTCGACGGCGGTACCCGGCGGATACGTGCTGCTCGCCGGCCGCTTCGGTTCGAAGGAAAATATGGGGTCCCCGGTCCGGCCGGGCCGGGCCAGCGGCTCGCCCGCCGCAATCGGCCGGCGGCCGGCCAAGAGGACGCCGGCCGTGCCGGTGACCAGCCGGGCGGCGGTGGCCCGGACGTCCTGCGGCAGCCGGCGGTCGTTGGCGGCCAGCGCCAGGTAGCGGGTGAGGATCCCGGTGAACAGGCCGCCGTCGCCGGTACCGTCGCAGCGGAGGACCATGGGGTTGGCGGGGTTGGCGCTGGCAGCCGTGGCGGCCTCCGGCAGGGTGAGGTGTGTTGCCACCGCGTGGACCACGGTTGCGGCGCGTTCCAGGTTGGCGTCGCCGCCGAGCTCCAGCAGGGCGCCCAGGACTGGCCCCTGGTTGTAGGTGTAGATGGCGTCCTCCAGCACGGTTTCCCGGAGCTGCGGACCCGGATCCCGTCCAGGTACGAGCCCGGCGGGCGGGGTCGAAC
>NZ_BAEG01000013.1 GCF_000238915.1 Arthrobacter globiformis NBRC 12137
GTCGGTGGTGATCGCGTTCGAGGCCAGATCAGCAAGGCTGCGGTCCACCACGTCCGCTCCGGAAGAAACGACCTGCAGGGCGTTGGCACCGGCAGAAGCCAACCCACCGGCAGAAAGCCAACCCACCGGCAGAAGCCAACCCACCGGCAGAAAGCCAACCCACCGGCAGCAGCCAACCCACCGGCACCGGGCCCTAAGGCCCGGTCCGCGGCGAATCCCCCCATGGCTTCCATGCAACCAGTCTGGTCCAGGGGTCTGACATTAAAAGCCCCGCCGGCGGACGGCACAAAAAGTTTTTCGCGGACCACCCGAAGCGGCAGCCCAACGCGGACAGCCATGGAACCGCGCCATCGACAGGCCCCGAAGGCCGGGCTTAGAATACGCGCGTCGGGGGACCCGATTTTCGGACCACATATCGGTCTCAATGTTCTGGATGCGCACCATTGACATTGGAGACGGTATGGAAAAGCAACGAGCACTTTGGGCAGCTGTCGCGGCTGCCTCACTCCTCTTGTCGGCGTCCCCGGCCGGCCACGCGGCCCCGGCAGGCAATGCAGCAGGGAGCCAGTCAGCACCCGCCGTTCTTGCCAAGGGCCTGCTGACCCCGCTCCACCTCAGCGACGGACAGGACGGTTCGGTTCTGGTCAGCGAGGAATTCGCGGGGCAGCTGACGAAAATCGCCCGGGACGGCAGCAAATCCGTGGTCTACCGGAACGCGGCCTGGGATGTGGCCGGCAGCGACCGTCGTGGCCGGACCATTTACCTGGCCGAGAGCCAGGGTGCCGGCCCCATGGATCCGAGGCCGTTGGCTGGACACATCAGGAGCATTGACTCCGGCGGCGCGCACCGCACCTTTGGCGACCTTGCTGCGCTGGAGATGAAGCACAACCCCGACGGCGGCATCAGCTACGGCTTCAAGGACCTTCCCGCCGACTGCGTTGCAAAGCTGCCCAAAGATGTGCCGGTTTCCTACAAGGGCCAGATCGATTCGCATCCCTATGGAATCGATGTCTATGGCGACACCATTTACATAGCCGACGCCGGAGCCAACGCCATCGTCTCGGTCGACGTGGAGTCAGGCGAGGCCGAAAGCGTTGCCGTACTGCCGGCACGGCCGCACACGTTCACTGCAGCGGAAGCCGCGGCCCTCAAGCTTCCGGGCTGCATCGCCGGTCACACCTACCGCTTCGAGCCCGTGCCCACCGACGTCAAGCGCGGACCGGATGGCTGGCTGTACGTCTCCGTGCTCCCCGGCGGCCCGGAGGACCCGGCGCTGGGTGCCCGCGGAGCGGTGTACAAGGTCAACCCCCACAACGGCCGCGTGAAGCTGTTCGCTGACGACGTGATGTCACCCACCGGACTGGACATGGACGACGACGGGCACGTGTACGTTGCCTCCCTGTTCGGTAAGGGCGTGCTGCGGCTGTCTGCCCACTCAGGCA
Source organism: Arthrobacter globiformis NBRC 12137 (assembly GCF_000238915.1). Lineage (GTDB taxonomy): Bacteria > Actinomycetota > Actinomycetes > Actinomycetales > Micrococcaceae > Arthrobacter > Arthrobacter globiformis. The sequence continues at coordinate 1,443 of NZ_BAEG01000013.1, forward strand.
AGCAGACGGTAGTCCTTCCGGGAATGCTCACGGCCGACGTCGACATCAGGGGCGAAAGCATCTACGCGACGGTCAATTCCCTGCCGGCACCGAATGCCGCACCGGACGGCCGCGTCGTGAAGGCGCCTCTCGACGACTGACAAGAAAGAGGATTAAAAGAAAGGGTGCGGCCGGATCGAAGAGATCCGTCCGCACCCTTCCGGCGCTTGAGGGCTTGGCTCCCAGTGCAGAGCCGGGAACGCTAGCGGTTCCGGTCCTCGTCTATTGTCTCGTCGTCGGCCAGGTCCAGGCCCTCTTCGTCGAAGTCGTCTTCGTCGATTTCCACGTCCGGCTGGACGTCGCTCTTGTACGGGTCGGCGTCACCGGCGTGCTTGGCCTTCTCGGCCAGGGCAGCCACCTCGGCGTCGCGCCGCTTGGCCTCCCGGAGCAGTTCCTCCAGGTTGGAGGCGTTCACCGGAATCTGGTCGGCTACGAACTCGAGTGTGGGGGTAAGCCGGGCGGTGATGTTGCGGCCCACTTCCTGCCGCAGCACACCCTTGGCCTTCTCCAGGCCTCTGGCCGCGTCAACCTGCACGGCCTGGTCACCGAACACGGTGTAGTAGATGGTGGCATGTTGCAGGTCATTGGTCACCCGGGCATCAGTGACGGTAATCCCCTCAAGCCGGGGATCCTTGACCTTCCGGCCCAAAGCCTCAGCAACAACAACCTTAATCCGCTGCGCCATCTTGGCAGCGCGTGCCGGATCAGCCATTACATCCTCCTGGATAGAAATAGAAAACTGGGGGCGCGCCAACGCATGGAACAACGTTAGCGCGTAGCGATTGAGGGGGCCTGGGAGTGGCATCTAAGGAGATGCCCAGCGTAGGGGCGGGGGCGCCCCCAAAACTCGGAGGCTCCCGGGTCGGGCGAAAGTGCGGGGCCGCCAGGAAAAACCCAACGGCCCCGCACCTGTGAAACTCACACGACTAGACGCGCGGCTTCTCGCGCATCTCGAAGGTCTCGATGATGTCGCCTTCGGTGATGTCGTTGTACGAGCCAAGGCCGATACCGCACTCGAAGTCCGTGCGGACCTCGGTGACGTCGTCCTTGAAGCGCTTGAGCGTCTCCACCGTGAGGTTGTCGCCAATGAGCTTGCCGGCGCGGGTGATGCGGGCCTTCGTGTTGCGTCGGATGGTACCGGTGCGAACGATGGAACCTGCGATGTTGCCGAACTTGGAGGAACGGAACACTTCGCGGACCTCGGCGGTGCCCAGCTGGACCTCTTCGTACTCCGGCTTGAGCATGCCCTTGAGGGCCAGCTCGATGTCATCGATTGCTGAGTAGATGACGGAGTAGAAGCGCATGTCCACGCCTTCGCGGTCTGCCAGTTCGGCAACACGCTCGGCAGGCTTGACGTTGAAGCCGATGATGACGGCGCTGTCGACCGTAGCCAGGTTGACGTCGTTCTGCGTGATCGCACCAACACCGCGGTGGATAACGCGGAGCTGGACGCCTTCGCCGACGTCGATCTTGAGCAGCGCGTCTTCGAGGGCTTCCACGGCACCGGAGACGTCACCCTTGAGGATGAGGTTGAGGGTGTCGATCTTGCCTTCGGCGACGGCCTGGTCGAAGTCTTCCAGGCTGATGCGCTTGCGGCGCTTGGCGAGCTGGGCGTTGCGGTCGGCCGCTTCACGCTTTTCGGCGATCTGTCGGGCGGTGCGCTCGTCGGCGGTCACCAGGAAGGTGTCACCGGCGCGCGGCACGTTGGACAGGCCGAGGACCTGAACCGGGCGGGACGGCAATGCGACGTCGAGGGCTTCGCCGTCTTCGTCGAACATTGCACGGACGCGGCCGTGGGCCGTGCCGGCAACGATCGTGTCGCCGACCGCGAGGGTACCGGACTGCACCAGGACGGTGGCCACGGAACCGCGGCCCTTGTCCAGGTTCGCTTCGATGGCGATGCCTCGGGCGGCCTTGTCCGGGTTGGCCCGCAGGTCCAGCGCGGCGTCGGCAGTCAGCAGCACGGCGTCGATCAGTTCATCGATGTTGACGTTCTGGCGGGCAGAGACCTCAACGAACATGGTGTCGCCACCGTATTCTTCGGGAACCAGGCCGTACTCGGTGAGCTGGCCCTTGACCTTGTCCGGGTTCGCGCCTTCCTTGTCGATCTTGTTCACGGCCACGACGATCGGCACGTTGGCCGCCTGGGCGTGGTTGAGTGCTTCAACGGTCTGGGGCATCACGCCGTCGTCCGCTGCCACAACCAGGATGGCGATGTCCGTGACCTTCGCGCCACGGGCACGCATGGCGGTGAACGCCTCGTGACCCGGGGTGTCGATGAAGGTGATGTCGCGCAGCGCACCCTCGTGCTCGTGGCTGATCTGGTAGGCACCGATGTGCTGCGTGATGCCACCGTGCTCGCCGGCGACGACATCCGAGTTGCGGATGGCGTCGAGCAGGCGGGTCTTACCGTGGTCAACGTGACCCATGACGGTGACTACCGGAGGACGTGCCTCAAGCTCTTCGTCACCTTCGGCCTCGAGTTCAGCTTCGACGTCGATATCGAAGGCGCTGAGCAGTTCGCGCTCCTCATCCTCCGGGGAAACGACCTGCAGCTTGTAACCGAGTTCCTCGCCGAGAAGTGCAAAGGTGTCCTCATCCAGCGACTGGGTTGCCGTTGCCATTTCACCGAGGTGGAAGAGCACGGTAACCAGTGCGGCGGGGTTCGCCTCGATCTTGTCAGCGAAGTCCGTGATGGACGATCCACGACGAAGCCGGATAACGGTGTTGCCATCGCCGCGGGGTACGCTCACGCCACCCAGCGACGGTGCGCTCATCTGCTCAAGTTCCTGGCGCTTTGCGCGCTTCGACTTGCGCTGCTTGCCGCGGCCAGCGCCGCCCTTGCCGAACGCACCCTGGGTGCCACCGCGACCGCGGCCACCCTTGCCGAAGCCACCGCCGGCCGGAGCACCGCCGCCGCCACCGGGACCGCCGGTTCCGGGAGCGCCGGGACGGCCGGGACCGCGTCCGCCGCCACCGGGACGGCCGGCACCTGCAGGTGCGGGACGCTCGGTGCGGTTAGGCATCATCCCAGGCGTGGGGCGGTTTCCGCCGGCACCCGGACGGGGACCGCCGGGACGGGGGCCGCCTGCACCAGCTGCAGGACGCGGGCCGGGCGTAGCGCCTGGACGCGGAGCACCGGGGCGGGGTCCGCCTGCACCGGCTGCAGGACGCGGGCCGCCGGGACGGTCGCCGTCAGTGCGGCCGCCGCCGGGACGGGGCATGCCCTGGGACGTGGCAAACGGGTTATTGCCCGGGCGCGGCGGACGGTCACCGTCTCCGCCGCGGCCGCGGGGCATGCCCTGGGACGTGGCGAAGGGGTTATTGCCGGGGCGGGGGCCGCCGGGACGCGGTGCGCCGCCCGGACGTGAGGGGGTCTCAGCCTTGGGTGCGGGGCGTGCTCCCGGCTTGGCACCGGTGGAGGGCGCAGCGGGCGTTGCGGCAGCCGGAGCTGCCGGAGCGGCGGGCGCAGCCGGAGCTGCAGGCGCCTCGGCCTTGGGGGCCGGTGCCGGTGCCGGCGCGGGAGCCGGAGCAGGCGCAGCAGCCTTGGGGGCAGCGGGGCCGGGAGCCGGCGCGGGACGGGTTTCCGCCGGCTTTGCCGGGGACTTGGGGGCGGCTGCGGGGGCTTCGGACTTCGAAGCGGCGGCAGCCGGGAACGCGTTGCGGAGTTTCCGCACCACGGGGGCCTCAATGGTGGAAGAGGCGGAGCGAACAAATTCGCCCAGTTCCTGCAGTTTGGTTACTGCATCTTTGGAAGTAATACCGAGCTCTTTTGCAAGCTCATGTACGCGGACCTTGGCCACATTTCTCCTGTCTCGGTCCGCACCGAGCCAGGCACGAACCGTCTACTTCTTACTGCGGGCCCCCGCTGCGGTTACAGCTGAAAGGCCCATTGCAGAGCGCAACAAAGTTGTCATCGTTACGCACTCATCGCTGGGAACTCATCGGGTTTCCATCAGATTTCTGACCCGCTTTCAGGTTGGACGGTTGGTACTGCAGACGCCGGGACGTCGGCAGCGTGCGCTCCTGCCGTTATCCGGCGTTCGACGGCGGCCGTTCCGGTCGACCCGTTGAGGGCCCTTCCGAAGGCTCGCCGCTTGACCGCCAGGGCCAGGCACGCTTCGCTGGGGTGCAGCCATGCACCCCGGCCAGCCATCCGGCGTCGTTCATCCACCACGACGGCGGACGAACCGCCGGTGTCGGAGACGAGCCGGAGCAACTCTGACCGCGGCCCCTTTTTCCGGCATCCGATGCAGGTACGCAGCGGCTGATTCCCGAGTTGTTGCACGTGTGCCACTGCCGAGTTTCTTCCTGCCTGTACCTATCTGCCTGCCCGGCCGCCCGCCTCTGCCTTTCGGCAGGACCCGGCGCTCGAACACGCTGATGCCGGCCGCTAGGCGCGGCCAAGTTCTATTCTAGCCCCTCACGGGGCCTATACCCGAAACCGGAAACCGAAACTGCCCGCCGCGGGGGCGGGCAGTTCGATCAGGCCAAGAGCTTGTGCCGGACGGATTTTCCTCTGTCCGGCCGGCGCTGCTAACCGCGCGGAGCGGCGGCGTCGGAGACGATATCGATTCGCCACCCCGTCAGTTTGGCGGCGAGGCGGGCGTTCTGCCCCTCCTTGCCGATGGCAAGGGAGAGCTGGTAATCCGGCACCACGACGCGGGCTGAACGGGTGGCCTCGTCGGTGATGGTGACTGAATTCACACGCGACGGCGACAGGGCACTGGCGATGAAGGTGGCCGGATCCTCGCTGAAGTCAACGATGTCGATCTTTTCGTCGTTCAGTTCGGTCATGACCGCCCGCACGCGCGAGCCCATTTCGCCGATGCACGCACCCTTCGCGTTGATGCCCTGGGTGTTTGCCTTGACTGCGATCTTGGTGCGGTGCCCGGCTTCGCGGGCCAGGGCGACTATCTCCACGGAGCGGTCGGCGATCTCCGGGACTTCGAGTTCGAAAAGCTTCCGGACCAGGCCGGGGTGCGAACGGGAAAGGGTGATGGACGGGCCCTTGGTGCCCCGGTGCACATCGATGACGTAAGCACGAAGCCGGTTCCCGTGGATGTACTTCTCCCCCGGCACCTGCTCCGGCGGCGGAAGCAGTGCTTCCACCGTGCCCAGGTTGACCTGGATCATGTGGGGGTTGTTGCCCTGCTGAATCAGCCCGGCAACAAGTTCACCCTCACGGCCCTTGAACTCGCCCAGGACGTTGTCATCCTCAACGTCGCGCAGCCGCTGCAGAATGATCTGCCGGGCGGTGCTGGCGGCGATACGGCCGAACCCGGCCGGTGTGTGCTCGAACTCGCCGATAGGTGCGCCGTCGTCGTCGATTTCCGTGGCCCAGATGGTTACGTGGCCGCTCTTGCGGTCCAGCTCCGCCCGGGCCTTTTCGAAGGCGCCCGGCGACTTGTGGTAGGCGACAAGCAGTGCCTGCTCGATCGTGGGGATGAGGAGATCCAGCGGGATTTCGCGCTCACGCTCCAGGAGTCTCAGCGCGCTCATGTCAATATCCATCAGGCCTCCTCAGAAGGTCCATTGTGCTCAGTTTCCAGACCGGCCTCGTCGAGGCGGCTGAACTCAATTTCGACTTTTCCGCTGCGGATCTTGTCGAAAGGAAGTTTTACGGGGTCGCCCTGCCTGGGCTTCATGCCCTTTTTCACGGCAATTTCGGGAACGAGGGTCACGCCGGCGTCGTCAACGGAGCTGATTCTGCCCGTGACGTTCTCGCCCTGGATCACGTTGACGCTCACCATGCGCCCGCGGGCGCGGTGCCAGTGCCGGGGCTCGGTCAGCGGCCGCCCCACGCCGGGCGATGAAACCTCAAGATCATAGGGACGGCTGTCCGTGCTGGGGTCGCTGTCCAGGATGTCGGAGAGTTCCTTGGAGATGTCCGCGATGACGTCAAGGCTCACGCCGCCCGTCTCTTCCTGCGGCAGGTCCACCACTACGTGGACCACACGGTTGGAACCTGCGATGTGGATGGCAACATCCTCCAGGTAGAGCCGGTGCGACTGGACCGCGGGTTCCAGCAGCGCCCGGAGGCGTTCAGCCTCGGGATTGTGGACAGCCGCGGGTTCAGCCTTTCCCGCGTTGGTCCGGTCTGATGAAGTCGTGGCTTCTGCATTGCTCACGATGCCGGCCGCCTCCCGTTAGATGATGTTGTGACTACTAGCGTAGCGATTTTCCGGGCGGCTTGGTGCACGGACTTCCTGCCGGCCGTGACAACATGGTCTGTTGTGAATGACGACAGCGGGCGAAAAAGAGCTCCGGCCAGCTATCTCCGGTACGGCCTGCTGGCACTCTCCGCTTTCCTGGTGCTGAGTCTTGGTTTTGCGCTGATTCCGCGGGAATCCCCGGCACCGCCGGCCCCACCCTTCTCCGAACAGGCGCGCGCTGCCGCCCTCGCCGAAACCCAGGACCTGAGGACTGCCAGCCAGCAGCTCGCGGAGGGGTCGTCCGGAGCCCGGCGGCAACTGTTTTCGCACACTGTGACATTGCTGACTACGCAGGCAAGGGCACTCCTTCTTCCCGGCGGTGCCACCGCCGGGACTGCGGCGGGCGCAAGTTCAGCGGCCGGCGCAAGTTCAGCGGCTGGCGCAGGTTCAGCGGCTGGCGCCCCGGGAACCGCAGGCCCGGTTGCCACGGCATCATCAGGGACAGCACCATCGGGCACAGCAACGCTGCCGGCGCTGGTAGCCGCGCTGTCCAAGAGCGGCAAGGCGCGTCTCGTCCATGCCGAGAAGGCCGACGGCGGGATGGCCCGCCTGCTCGCTGCGGTAGGGACCGCTCAGCTGCTTCAGGCGACGGCGCTGGCACAGGCTGCCGGGACACCGCCACCTGCGCTTGAGGCGCCGGCGGCGACGCGGAGCAACGCGGCCGCGGCGTGCAGTTCCGCGGGCAGCAGCGTTGGACCACAGGATGGCGCCCAATCAAGCAACCGTACCCAGCCCGGCCAGACCACGGACCCGTCGGGCAGCGCCACACTGGCTGCAGCCTTGAACCGCGTGGTCCGGACAGAAGTTGAGACGGTATACGGCTACCAGGTGGCGCTGACGCGCCTAAACGGGTCGGCCGCGGACCGGGCTGCCTCCCTGCTGGCCACGCACGAGACCTTGGTCGCCCAGGCAGAGGCGTACACCCGCGTTCACTGTGCGTCCGTTCCTCCCCGTGAACCGGGCTATACCCTGGGCACCTCGTTCCTGCAGAAGCCCGCGGCGGGACTGGCCAGCCTGGAAGCCGGAACACTCCCGGTCTATGGCGACCTGGTGGCCCTGAGCGAGGGTGAGACGCGGCGGTGGGCAATCTCCTCGCTGGTTGCCGCTGCCCAGCGGACCACGCGCTGGGGATCCGATCCGGGGCCCGTCCCCGGCATTGTGCTGGACACCACGCTCCTGCCGGAACTTCCGGAGCCGGCTGCGCCCTCGGCACGCCAGACCGACGGCGGCGCAACGGCAACTCCCGCCGCACCCTAGAGGCGGGGAGGCCGGCGCCCCGAGTGTCCAGGGTCCGCCGGTGACATCCCACTGGCAGCCGGCTGCCTCTGAGTGGTTTGCTGGAGCCATGGATTCAGCGGACAATTCGGCGTTGCCCCCGGACAGCCAGCACGCCAATGAACCCCACAACAATGACATCGTGCACCGTTTGAACTGGCTGCGTGCCGGTGTCCTCGGAGCCAACGACGGGATCGTGTCGGTCGCGGCGATTGTGGTGGGTGTGGCCGGTGCGACCAGCGAGCACGGCCCCATCCTCGCTGCCGGTGCTGCCGGCCTCGTGGGCGGTGCTGTATCCATGGCCCTGGGTGAGTACGTCTCCGTCAGCAGCCAGAGCGACAGCCAGAAGGCGCTGATCGAGAAGGAACGGCGCGAGCTGGCCGAGGAACCGGAAGAGGAGCTGCTGGAGCTCGCCGCGATCTACCGCAGCAAAGGCCTGAGCGAAGAAACAGCCTGGAATGTGGCGCGGGAACTCACCGAGCACGACGCCCTGGCCGCACATCTTTCGGCCGAGCTCAACATCGACGAACAGGACATCGTGAGCCCCTGGCATGCCGCCTTTGCGTCGGCCATCGCCTTCACGCTGGGGGCCGTGCTGCCGATGCTCGCCATCCTGCTGCCTCCGGAAAACATTCGCGTGGCCGTGACTTTCGGAGCCGTCCTGCTGGCCCTGGCCGTGACGGGTGCCGTCGGCGCTTGGATCGGCGGCGGCTCAAAAACCCGGGCGGGCGCACGCGTGGTGGTGGGCGGTGGCCTCGCCCTGGCCGCGACGTTCACCATCGGCAACCTGCTGGGCGCCAGCGGCATCGTGTAGGGGCGCTTGCGGCATCGTGTAGGGGCGCTTGCGGCATCGTGTACGGGCGGCATCGGCATCGTCTGGGCAGGAGCTATCCGGTCTTCCCGCTGCGCTGGCCTTCGCGCTGCGAAAGGCCCCCTCTACTACGCTGGAGCTGTGAGCCCGCCAGCAGACGTTCCCATTCCGCCGGACCTGACCCGCCGCTATTCCCGCAGCAGCGCCGGCAGGGCCTGGCTGGCGTCGCTGCCGGACATGATCCGTGGCCGGCTGGAGCAGTGGCAGCTTGAGCTTGACCTGGCACCGGGAGCGCTTCCGTGGAGCGGGCACGGCGGTATTGTGGTGCCGGTCCGCACGGCAGGATCGGCCGCGGCATTGAAGGTGGCCTTTCCGCATGACGAAGCTCTGGTGGAACGCCATGCGCTGGCGCTGTGGAACGGCCATGGTGCGGTGCGGTTGCTTGCCTCCGACACCGGAACGTGTTCCATGCTCCTTGAGCGCCTGGATGCCGGCAGGTCGCTCCGGACAGAACCGATGGACACCGCCATTGAGGTGTGGGGCGGGCTGATGCGGCAGCTGAGCCTTGTGCCCGACGGCAGGCCACAGTGGCTGGAGTTTGTGCACGTCGCCGCGCGGGCTGAACAGTGGAGCGATGACCTGCCGGCCGAATGGGAACAGCTCGGCCGGCCGTTTCCCCGATGGCTCCTGGAGGCGGCGCTCGAGGTGTGCCAGACGCGGGGCGCCGTGGGCCGCCGCTCCTCCGTGGACGTGCTCGTCAACACGGACTTCCACTACCTCAACATCCTGGCCAGGCCGGAAGCGCCCGGGCCCGCGTCAGAGAGCACAACGGCCGGAAATGCTGTCGCCGACGGCTTTGCCGCCATCGATCCCCAGCCAATGGTGGGTGAGGCGGAGTTCGCCGTGGCTCCCGTGCTCTGGAACCGGATTCCGGACCTGCCCACAACGGACCCCGCCGCCGGCCTGCTGGCCAGATGCCATGACTTCAGTGTCGCGGCCGGGCTGGACCCGGAAGTGGCCCGGCAGTGGAGCCTGGCCCGGGAGGTGGACAACGCCCTGCACTACACCTCGAGGCCGGGACACGCCGGTGATGTGGCACGGTCGCTGTGGGTGGCCAGCACACTTGCCGGGCGGACCCTGGACGGGCTTCCGGCTGCCCACGACTTGCCCGAACCGGGCGAGGCCGCCACGAACACGTCGCCGTCGTAGGAATGTCAGGTCCCGTCTGATCGGACGGCTTTGGCGGCCGTCCGCACCGTAGGATCCCGGACACTCGAATCGCGGGGAGGGTGGCTCGCGCGGTCCCGTGGAAGAGCACCGGTGGGGGCGGAGTCGGTTCATGCGACGCCTGCACGGGTATGGAGTGTCCGTGCAGGGCTCGTATCCGGCCTTCGACCAGCTGGTGCCGTTTCTTCTTTGAGGCTTCGAGTACCTCATGAATTGTCGTCTCGTCGACTAATTCCCACTCCTGGCCCAGCCTGGGCAGCCCCCCGAAGCAGCTTGCTGACCGGCCCCACCCGTGCGAATCCAGCGTCAGACCATACTTGCCCGGTGCGTGACGGAGCGCATGGGACAAGACACGGCTGACCTCTGACCTGCTGGGCCGGCTGTTCATCTGGTGCAGCCTTTCAGCATCAATTACCTTCCGGGCGCGGCCCGGGCATCGTGCTCAGCATCGTACGGTGCCGGGCCGAATCTCGACGCCGTCCGGCTGGGTTGCCTCGCGTCTGTCACACGCCGACCTAGAGCTCAGTCGAACTCGATGAAGTCGCGTACCACCGCGATGAGCCACTCATCCATCGAGGCGTACTCCGAGATCGCGCGGCGTACCGCCTCCCCGCCTGCGTCTCGAACAACGTCGAAGTCATCGAGGATCACGACACTTCCGCCAGTCCAGCATGCTACTTCGTCGTTGTCGGTCCTCCGCGCGAAGGGGATGACACCCCACCCCGGGAAAAGCTCATCAACATGCTGCGTCCGGCCCAACAGCAGCTCCATCATCTACACCAGCAACCCTGACACCTACGAAGTCGCCGAGCAGTTCCGCCAGGCGGACCACGTTGGCGGTGTCGTTGCCGACCGCAAGACCAACCGGATCAGTGGCTGAGCTGGGGTTCCCGCAAAGTGTTCACCTGGAACGATCAGGGCAGGCTGCTGGGAACGCAGGCCAACCCCAGCCACTTCATCGACTACCAGGACTGCGAGCATGCCGGCGCCGGCCACCAGCTCTGCTCCGGTGTTACCGGCCTCAAGACCGCCGACGGACAACCGTTCGAGCTCGGCGGCCTCGCCCTGACCGACCTCTCAGACGGAAGGGCAGTTCACGAAGTCCCGGTCCAGAAGTTCTCCACCGCAGGGCACTCCATGACCCGCAACCCGGTTGCCCTGGAGTCCGACGGCGACGTGCTGCGCCTGTTCTGGCCCTTCTCAATCTCCGAAGAGCTCCGCACTTGTGATCACATTGCCCAACCGGACCCCATCGAAGGCCGGGTGCCAAGGTTCCAAGCCTAAATGCGCTTTCATCGCCCGTTCGAAAATTATTGGTGCGGATGTTTTTCTAAACGGAATATTCTCCTCGTCGATATCGGAAGCAGCCCGGCTTCGTTCACCTTTAAAATCCTCAACCATACAGTTCCCAAGGTCACTGGTTCCCGTTTTATACGCCGGAAGGTATCTCTTACTGTCAACGGCTCGGTTTTCCAGCACATTCCAACGTCCGGGACGAAAGAGAGCATCAAGTGTCAGTCCACCAAAGAGCGGTGTGGCCTGAAGTGCATCTGAAACCTTTGAACGAATTTCGTTCTCCGGCGCAACGAAGTCAAAGAGCACGACGTAGTAGGACGCCAAGTAGGAAGACACAATTTGGCCTACTGCAGCAGTTCCGTCACCAAGTGAGATGCTAAAGACGTCTCCGTCTTTGAGAGTATTGATCTTTTCCGCCTTTACCAAGGATTTCCTCCGGCTTCCGCATACCTCATATCACTCATTTGATGCCGTTTATTTGAGAGCGAACCATCTGGATTGCCCTTGTTCGTCGGCCCGCCTAGTTTTCTGATCCAATACTCCTCAACTCGATCCAACTCAAGACCGGGCGCAGCACGGTCCAGGACGGTAAACTCGAACGCCGCATCAGGAAAATCTCTCGCATGTTCCTGCTGCCGCAAAGAATACCTCAAGTCACTCTTCGCCTGACCGACGTAGGGTTTCACGTCGCCTAGTTCATCTACGCGGTGGTAGACCACGCCTTCAGGCACGGCTGAAAGGTTTCCCAGCTTTGTGGTTGGCGCTGGTAGGTCCACCTTGGTTGCGGGTCCACCGATGGGTACGGCCCCCGTACCTCCACCCATGGCGGTTGCCCGGACGAGCCCGGACGGCGTGTGGGGCCCTGGGCCGCTGAGGTACCCTCCGGCACCGCTAATCGCCCCGTCGACACCGTTTTCCACGGCCATGCGGACCACGGGGTTATTGACGAGCTTGCCCGCCATCAAGCCGACACCGCCGCCGACCATCCCAAGACCTCCGGAGATCGCGGCCTGGCCCCAGTTGACTTCGCCGGTGGTCGCTTTCTGAACCACGACGTCGGCACCGAAGCTCATCAACCCCATACCTGCGACCTGACCGCCGGGGACGAACATCAGCGCCGCCCCGCCGACAACGGCCAAGCCACCGGCAAGA
>NZ_BAEG01000012.1 GCF_000238915.1 Arthrobacter globiformis NBRC 12137
CTATTTACGGCTCAGGCCCCGACGATGAACGTCGGGGCCTGAGCCTTTTAACGCCTAGGGAGACCCAACCCTCCCTCACATCCTGCAGGTTTTCCCTAACCCTCCCTCACGTCCTGCGGGCTTTTCCCGAACGCTCCCTCACGTCCTGCGGGCTTTTCCCGAACGCTCCCTCACGTCCTGCAGGTTTTTCCCGAACGCTCCCTTACGTTTCTGCGGGCCCGGACTTCTTGGATGAAATTGGCCGGCAGGATTCCGGTCGAGGATAATCGTCGCCATGACCTTCGCTTCATTTGTAGCCTTCGCTGGACTGTGCCTGGTTCTGTCCCTTACGCCCGGACCGGACACGTTCCTGGTGCTGCGCATCGCGTTGAACCGGCCCATCGCAGGGATTGCGGCTGCGGCGGGGTCGGCCGTTGCCGCCGTCGCCTGGGCGGCGCTTGTCGGGCTCGGACTCGCAGCGATCCTGGAGCAGTCCGCAGAGGTGTTCCGCTGGATCAAGATCGCGGGCGGCCTCTACCTGCTTTATCTCGGCATTTCCTCGTTCCTGAAGACGCGGAAGGCCGCAAAGGACGGCATGCAGGGTGGCAACGAAGCAGGCGGGCTTCGTTACAGCAGGATCGCTGGCCTCGGTGCCGGTGCGCTGTCCACGCTGCTCAACCCCAAAGTTGGCCTCTTCTACCTGGCGGTCGTTCCGCAGTTCATCCCACAGGGCGGCGATACCATGGGCACCGCGATGATCCTGGGGGCAGTGGAAGCGGTCATCGCGTTCGCCTACCTGGCCGTCGTCTCGCTCGTCGCTTACAAGGCGATGGGGTGGTTGCGTCGCCCTAAAGTGAGCACCGGCGTCGAACGCGTCAGCAGCGGCATCATCACCGCCCTCGGCGCCGGCGTCATCGCCTCCGGCGCGAGCAGCTAGCCCCCGCTACATTCATCGGGACGGCGGGATGTGAGGAAGCGTCCAAGGTTTCGCGGCGGGATGTGAGGAAGCGTCCGGGGTTTCGCGGCGGGATGTGAGGAAGCGTCCGGGGTTTCGCGGCGGGATGTGAGGAAGCGTCCGCGGTGGAGAGGCCGGTAGAGTTGGTAGCCATGGAAAATCTCTTCAGCCACGCCGCAGGCAGCGATGTGCCCGAGCCCGTAGACAACCTGGACCCTGTCATCTGCACTGCAGTGGTCCCAGGGCCGGTAGCCCGGGCGTTCATGGGCTTCACAGACCACACGCATCTGTGGTGGCCCATGGAGAACATCAGCGTGTACGGGCCCGGCTCCTACGTGGAGTTCGAGGAAAACCTCATCCTGGAGACCGCCGACGACGGCCGGGGCGCTACATGGGGAACCATTGACGAATGGCAGCCACCGCTGTCCTTCCACGCGTCGTGGTACCCCGGCAGCACCGCGATCTGGTCCACTGAGCTTCGTGTTGCGTTCCGTGGCGTCGAGGACGGCACGGAGGTGCGCGTAGTCCACGACGGCTGGGAAGGTGCCGAGGACCCGGCCGGCACCCGGGCTGCCTGGGAGAAGGACTGGCCGGAGGTTCTTGACCGGTACGTGCGGTTCATGGGCGGCGCTTCAGACTAGTGCGGCCCTAGGACGGGGGTACCGCCGTGCTCCGCCGAATAACAAACCGCGTGGGGTATTCGGTGTTCGCGACGGCGCTCTCCGCTCCGGCGTCGAACTCCCCCAACAGCAGGCGCACCGCCAATGCTCCCTGGCCCCGCGGATCCTGATCAATCGTGGTCAGGCCGAACAGCTCGCCCAGTTCGTGTCCGTCGAAGCCGACGACTGACAGGTCTTCGGGCACCCGGAGCCCGAAGTCCCGGGCGGCCAGGATGGTTCCTATCGCCATCTCGTCCGACGCTGCAAAGACTGCCGTTGGCCGTTCCGAAGCTCCGCCGAGAAGGTCCCGTGCAACGGTGTAGGCACCCCCAATGGTGAAGTCCGCCCTGACCACCCACGAGGAACGCAGGGGGAGTCCTGCAGCCGTCATCGCCTTTTCATATCCGTCGAGACGTGTGCGCGGGATCTTGAAGTCCTGCTCGTACACCGAATCGCCCGTGAGGTGCGCGATCCGCGTGTGGCCGAGCCGGATGAGGTGGTTCACCGCCGACTCCGCCAGAGCGTGGTCGTCTATTCGGATGGTGGAAGCTCCGGGCAGTGGTCCGCCGATGCCTACGAGCGGACGGTTGATGGCAAGCATCTGGCCGATCTCCCCTTCCGTCAGCGCCAGCGCCACCGCGATGACCGCGTCCACGCGTTTCCGCAGCAGGAAGTCCTGGAGGATGCTCCGGCGCCGGACCGGCCCCTCCGTGATGTTGTAGAGCGTCAGGTCGTAGCCGGCGTCGAGGAGGGCAGCGGAAATGCCCTCCACCACGGACGAGAAGTACCAGCGGCGGACGGTGGGGACCACGAGGCCGATGTTGCGCGTACGGCCGGAGGCGAGGCTGGATGCCTGGTAGGACGGCACGAAGCCAAGCTCGGCCGCAGCTGCCCGGGCTCGCTCGCGGCTCGCGGGGGACACGTTGCCCTTGCCGCTCAAGGCGCGCGAAACGGTGGCTATGGAAAGCCCGGCCCGTTCCGCAACGTCCTTGATGCCGGCCATGTCTTAGCCCTCTGTGCCCTCGACAGGGATCCGCAGCCAGACGGTTTCGCCGGAGCCCAAGGCAAACCGCCGGTCATCCTCGCCGTAGCCAGAGGGCGACGAACTGCGGAGCACAACCTCGCCGGCGGGAAGTTCCAGCGGATCGGAGCCGACGTTCATGACAACCAGGATGTCTCCGTTGAGAAAGGCCAGGGACGAAGCGGTGCACCATTCCTCCGCCCATGAGAGGGAACCGCGCCCAAGGTCCAGTTCGCGGCGGGCATTGAGCATGCGGCGGTACAGGTTCAAGTGCGACGACGGGTCCCCGGCCTGGGCGTCACGGGCCAGTTTCGCGAAGCTCTCGGGCTGCGGTAGCCAGGGCGCGTCGCCGTCGCCGAATCCGCTGTGTCGCTCGGACGCCTTCCAGGGCAGCGGGACCCGGCAGCCGTCACGTCCCAGCCGGGCGCCGCCAGTCCGTGCGAACGTCGGGTCCTGCCGCTGGTGGTCCGGGATATCGATCCCGTCGGGGAGCCCAAGTTCTTCACCCTGGTAGATGTAGGCGCCGCCGGGGAGCCCGAGCATGAACAGCGACGCCGCCGCGGCCCGGGCCCTGCCCAGCTCCTCATCCGGCTGGGGGTCCTGGGGGCCGATGCCGTCGCCGTCCCGCGGCCCGGACCAGGCGTACCCGAAGCGGGTGGCGTGCCGGACGACGTCGTGGTTGGACAGCACCCAGGTGCTGGGCGCACCCACGGCATCCAAGGACGTCAGGGACTCGGTGACGATGTGGCGCAGGCGGGGGAGGTCCAGCCCCGCATGGAGGTAGGGGAAGTTGAAGGCCTGGTGCATTTCGTCGGGCCTGACCCAGTTGGCCAGCCGCGGCAGGGGGTCCACGTTGGCCTCGGCGCAGAGAATGCGGTCGGGACCGTATTCCTCAAGAATCCGGCGCCACGCACGGTAGATGTCGTGCAGGGCCGGCTGCCCGAACATCGGTGCCTCGTGCCCGGGGAAACCGTCGGAGCTGCTGCCATCCGCGCGCCCGCCCCAGGCGGGGAGGCCCGGGGCCTTGACCAGGGCATGGGCCACGTCCACGCGGAACCCGGACACGCCGCGGTCCAGCCAGAAGCGCAGGATGCGCTCAAACTCGGCATGCACGGCCTGGTTGTCCCAGTTGAAGTCCGGCTGCGATGAATCGAAGAGGTGCAGGTACCACTGGCCCGGAGTACCGTCAGGTTCGGTAATGCGGGTCCAGGCTGAGCCGCCGAAGTGCGACTCCCAGTTGTTGGGTGGTTCGTTACCCTCGGCGCCCTGGCCGTCGCGGAAGATGAACATGTCCCGTTCGGGGCTGCCAGGGCCGGCAGCCAGCGCCGCCTGGAAATCCCGGTGCTGGTCAGAGCAGTGATTCGGGACCAGGTCCACGATGACGCGCAGGCCCAGCCGGTTCGCCTCGGCCACCATGCCGTCGAAGTCGCCGAGCGTACCGAAGATCGGGTCGACGTCGCAGTAGTCGCTGACGTCGTATCCGGCGTCGCGCTGTGGTGAGCGGTAGAAGGGTGAGAGCCAGACGGCGTCCACGTCGAGCTCGGCAAGCTGCGGCATCTCGGCGGTGATCCCCGCGAAGTCACCGATTCCGTCGCCGTTCATGTCCCTGAAGGATCGCGGGTACACCTGGTAAATGACGGCTGATCGCCACCAGCCGTGCGCTTTGTCCGGGGCATGGATGGGCGTCAGGGCGCCAGCCAGCGGCGATGCCGAGTGCAGAAACGAGTCAACAGACATTGGGCCATCCTAAAGGGGGGATGCACACGAATGAAAGCGTTTACACCCTAAAACCCGTTGACAATTCGGGTCAATTCGACGGCCTGCGGGGTCACCGGCATCACAAAGTTGGAAACGCTTCCAGTCTGGGGACATGCCGTCTGTCCTCCGGCGACGGGGCCAGCACGGATAGGTGCCCACCACATGAGACCTAGACTGAAAGCAAAGTGATCGAACGGGAGACCCATGGGCAGCATCGCCGACGAACTGACATCCATCCTGGGGCCGGGGAAAGTCCTCCGGGACGAGGCCACACTTGCCGTGTACGCGGTGGACCAGGCGCCCGTGGTGGACTACCGGCTGCCCGCCGCGGTGGTACTGGCTGAGTCCATCGATGATGTCCAGGCCACCGTCAAAGCCTGCGCGGCCCGGAATGTGCCGCTGGTGCCCCGCGGTGCCGGGACCGGGGTATCGGGAGGAGCCCATGCCAGCGACGGCTGCATTGTCCTTGGCCTGGAACGGATGAACCGCATTCTGAAGATCAACGCGGATGACGAGACCGCCGTCGTCGAACCCGGCGTTATCAACGCCGACCTGAACGACGCTGCTGCGGCGCACGGACTCATGTTCGCTCCGGATCCGGCCAGCTTCAGGATCTCCACCATCGGCGGGAACGTGGCCACCAACGCCGGCGGGCTGCGGTGCGCGAAGTACGGCGTGACCCGGGACTCTGTGCTGGCACTGGACGTGGTCCTCGCGGACGGGTCGCTCCTGCACACCGGCCACCAGACGTTCAAGGGCGTGGCCGGCTACGACCTGACCGGGCTGTTCGTGGGTTCAGAGGGCACGCTGGGTATCGTGGTCGGAGCGACGGTCCGGCTGAAGTACCTGCCCCGCGAGGTGCACACGATCGCCGCGTTCTACCCTGACTTCCGGCAGGCCGCGGCCGGTGTGCTGGCCGTCGGCAAGGCGCGCGTGCAGCCGGCCATCATGGAACTGCTCGACGGCGGGTCGCTGGCCCAGTTGGATGAGCTGCACGGATCGGACCTCGCGTCGCGGGGAGCCGCACTGCTCCTGGTCCAGACGGACGGCTTCGGGGCGGCAGCGGAGGCCGACGTGGTGCGGAAGGTCCTGGCGGCCGGCGGTGCCGTGGTCACCACCGAGACCAGCGCAGAGGCGGAACAGCTGGTGGAACTGCGGCGCAACAGCAGGGGCGTGGAGGTGGATGACGAGTACCGCGTGGGCGAGGACGTTGCGGTGCCGCGTTCCAGGCTGGTGGACTACGTGGCGGCGCTGGAAGCGCTGGCCGAGGTCCACGATGTCAGCCTGAAGGTCGTGGCCCATGCCGGCGACGGCAACCTGCATCCGACCTTCTGGATTGACCGCGTGAACGACGTGGTGGACGCCGGCGCCTTGCGCCGCCTGAACACGGCGCTCGACGCGTCCATCGTGGCGGCACTGGAAATGGGCGGAACCATCACAGGCGAACACGGTGTAGGGCAGTACAAGCTGCGCTGGCTGGGACTGGAACAGCCCGAGCCGCTGCGGCAACTGCAGCGCAGGGTCAAGGACCTATTTGACCCCTCCGGCATCCTGAACCCGGGCAAGGCAATCTAAGAGACGATCTAGGAGGCGCTCTCAGGCAGGGCTAAAGCCCGCCGGAGAGACTCAGTCGTCGGCGTCGGGATACTCGTCCTCGGTCTCATCGGCCCCGTACCGCGACTCCTCGGTCTCCACGGCGAGGATCTTCAGCATCTCCGTGTCCGGGTTCAGCATGATGGCGGCCTCGTCGCGGCGGTGGCGCAGGATCGAGTCGATGTAGGACTGGACTGCCTCGGCCAGGGGGATGTGCCGTTCCTGCTTTTCGGACATGTACCAGCGGTGCTCCAGCACCTCGTGCACGGCTTCGGCCGGTTCGAGCTTTCCGGAGAGGTCGCGGGGGATGGAACGGACGATCGGCTCGAAGATCTGGCTGACCCACAGGTGCGCGCTGTATTCCTCGTCCATCTCCGGGTTGTTGTCGGCCCGGAAGGAGTCCATATCGTTGAGCAGGCGGCGGGCCTGGTTTTCCTGGGCGTCGAGGCCGGTCAGGCGCAACAGGCGGCGCATGTGGTGGCCGGCGTCGACGACCTTCGGCTGCAGCTGGATGGTGGAGCCGTTCTGGGTGGTCTTGATCGCGTACTCTTCGACGTCGAAGCCGAGCTCGTTGAGCCGGCGGATGCGGGCGCCGACGCGCCAGCGCTCGCCCAGTTCGAAGGATTCCTTGGCCGTCAGCTCCGTCCACAGGCGCCGGTAGCTTTCCATGATGAGCTCGCTGGTGGCCACGGGGTCCACCTTCTCTTCGATCAGCCCGCCGTCGAGGAGGTCCATGAGTTCGCCGGCGATGTTGACGCGGGCGATTTCCAGGTCGTACTCGCGCTGGCCGGTAGAGAGGTCCGGGTACAGTTCGCCGGTTTCGGCGTCCACCAGGTAGGCGGCGAAGGCGCCTGCGTCCCGGCGGAACAGGGTGTTGGACAGCGAGACATCGCCCCAGTAGAAGCCGATGAGGTGCAGCCGGACCATCAGCAGCGCCTGGGCGTCGATGAGCCGGGTGAGTGTGTCCTTGCGCAGCATCTGGGAGAAGAGCGCGCGGTACGGCATGGAGAACTTCAGGTGGCGGGTCACGAGGACCGGGTTCAGGGGGCGCCCGTCGGGGGTGGTGCGGCCGGTGATGACGGCCACGGGCTCCACGCAGGGCACGTCCAGGCGCGCAAGCTTGCGGAGCATGTGGTACTCGTGGCGGGCGACGTGCTCGGACGTTTCCTTGATGGCGATGACGGAGCCGCCGAGGTGGGCGAACCGAACGATGTGCCGGGAGATACCGCGGGGGAGGGCGGCCAGGTTTTCCGCCGGCCAGTCTTCGAGCGCTATGTGCCAGGGCAGATCGAGGAGTTCGGGGTCGGCGGCAGCGGCCGTGATGTTGAGGTTGCTTGCGACCGAGGCTGCCTTGTCGTCATTGGCGCTGGCTGCTTCGAACCGCGGCAGCTTGCCGATCTGCCCGTAGTCGGTGGGTTCGTCGTGCCACTGCGCGTTGTGTTCCTCGGTCATGGGTCAATTCTTCCGTATTTTGCGGGGGGTGCCTAAAAGGGGGCAGCGGTTAAAGCCCGACGGCGGCCCTCCGGTTGGGGAGGACCGCCGCCAAGGTTCGTGCGGTGCTAACCTGGGCCCACTCCGGCAGGGTTCCCTGGCCGAAGAGGAGCGGGATTAGGGTGCCGGTGGGGAGGATTAGTCGCCCAGGCGCTCGCCGGTCTTGGTGTCGAACAGGTGCACGTGGCCGGACTGCGGACGGACCCAGATGGACTCGCCCTTCATCGGGGGACGGCGGCCGTCGACGCGGGCCACAATGTCGTGGCTCTTGCCGTCCAGCGTGGTGTGGCCGTAAACGTAAGCGTCGGCGCCGAGTTCCTCGACGACGTCGACCTCAACCTGGATGCCTTCGCCCTGGGCTGCGGTCTCCAGGTCCTCCGGGCGGCTGCCCAGCGTGACGGTGCGGCCGTGGGCTTCATCGAGGATCTCGTGCGGCACAGGGTAGACGGTGCCGCCGAACTGGACGCCGCCGTCGACCACGGGAAGTTCCAGCAGGTTCATGGCGGGGGAGCCGATGAAGCCGGCCACGAAGACGTTCTTGGGGCGGTCGTACAGGTTGCGCGGAGTGTCCACCTGCATCAGCAGGCCGTCCTTGAGCACAGCAACGCGGTCGCCCATGGTCATGGCCTCGACCTGGTCGTGGGTGACGTAAACGGTGGTGACGCCCAGGCGGCGGGTCAGGGAAGCGATCTGGGTGCGGGTCTGGACACGGAGCTTGGCGTCCAGGTTGGAGAGCGGCTCGTCCATGAGGAAGACCTGCGGGTTACGCACGATGGCGCGGCCCATGGCAACACGCTGGCGCTGACCGCCGGAGAGTGCCTTCGGCTTGCGGTCGAGGTACTGCTCAAGGTCCAGGAGCTTTGCGGCTTCGCGGACGCGCTCGGCGCGCTCTTCCTTGCTCACACCGGCGATCTTGAGGGCGAAGCCCATGTTGTCCGCCACGGTCATGTGCGGGTACAGGGCGTAGTTCTGGAAAACCATCGCGATGTCGCGGTCCTTCGGCGGAACGTCGGTGACATCGCGGTCGCCAATGAGGATCCGGCCGGCGTTGACGTCCTCGAGGCCTGCGAGCATGCGCAGGGAGGTGGACTTACCGCAACCGGAGGGTCCAACGAGGACCAGGAATTCGCCGTCGGCGATTTCGATGTTGAGCTTGTCAACAGCGGGCTTTTCAGTGCCCGGGTACAGACGCGTAGCGTTGTCAAAAGTAACTGTTGCCACAGTTATCAATCCCTTCACCGGCAGGTACGTGCCGGACGATCCGTAGTGAATGGTTCATGTAATTCAGTTGTGCCCTACATGATGACTCCCCGGCCGAGGCCGAGGAGCATCCAGTGACGCCGCACGGTTCCTGTGCGCCACATCACAAAGAAGAGTATGTCAGATTTATCGCGAATCGGACAAAATGTTACGGACGTCACATATGAGATGCCGCACAGCGGCGTTTACAGGGCAGCCTCGTCAGGATGCGGGAGCAACGGCCTTCCGGCGTTCCCGCAGCAGGGCCTCAAGGAGTTCGGCGACATGGACCGGGGCCTCCACCCGGAACTGCGCCTGGGTGAAGTCGAGGCCCACCTTCACGCCGACGTCGTGCTGCCCCAGTCGGGCCAGGGCGTCCTCGTCCGTGGTGTCGTCGCCGGCGAACAGCACGCCGGTGGCTCCGGTGGCCTGGCGGAGGAAGTCCACGCCCTCACCTTTGGATGCGTGCACCACGGACGTTTCCAGGACGCGCTTGCCATTCTTGAGGTAGACGCCCGGGCGGTCCTGGAGTGCGGCGCGGGCGGCCGCGACGGCGTCCTCTGCAACGTCGTCCGCCGCCAGCCGTGTGTGCAGCACGACGCCGGCGGGCTTTTCCTCCAGGACGGTGCCGGGCGCGAGGTCCGCGATCTCCGCCAGGATGCCCCGGACCTCGTCGAGAAGTGACAGCTGCTCGGGGTCGAGGGTCAGCGGCGCCGACCCCGGACCCAGCCACGCCTCGGCGCCGTGGCTGCCGATCAGCAGGGTCTCCTCCGGCGGGGAGGCGACCGCCCGCAGACTGTCCAGTGCCCTCCCGGAGATGAGCGCCGTCGTTGTACGCGGAAGCGAACTCAGTTCGGCGAAGGCGGCAGCCGAGCGGGGGAGCGGGCGCGCGTCCCCGGCGTGGTCCACGATGGGGGAGATGGTGCCATCGAAGTCCATGGCCACCAGCAGGTGCTCCGTGCCGGCGATGCGGCGCACTGCCTCCAGCAGTTCGGGGGACAAGGTCAGCCGGGTGCCGGCGCCGCCGGTGTGCTCTGCCTCAGGAGTCATCGCGGATTACCTTCTCATTGAGGGCGTTCAGGAAGTCGGCCGACCAGTGGTCGACGTCGTGGTCCAGGATCTGCTTGCGCATGGCGCGCATGCGGCGGGCGGATTCCTTGGGGGACATCTTCACCGCCCGCATCACGGCGTCCTTCAGGCCGTCGATGTCGTGCGGGTTCATCAGCAGGGCCTGCTTAAGCTGGTCGGCGGCGCCGGCGAACTCGCTGAGCACCAGGGCGCCGTCGTTGTTGGTCCGCGCCGTCACGTACTCCTTGGCGACGAGGTTCATGCCGTCGCGCAGTGCGGTGACCAGCATGACGTCCGCCGCCAGGTAGAGCGCCACCATCTCCTCGACCGGGTAGCTGTGGTGCAGGTACCGGACCGCCGTGTTTTCGATGGTGTCGTAGGTGCCGTTGATGTGGCCCACGGTACCCTCGACCTCTTCACGCAGGAGCCGGTACTGCTCCACGCGCTCGCGGCTGGGGCTGGCAACCTGGATCAGCGTCGCGTCGCCCACCTTGAGGTGGCCCTCATTCAGGAGCTCCTCGTACGCCTTGAGCCGGTGGCCGATGCCCTTCGTGTAGTCCAGCCGGTCCACGCCCAGCAGGATGGTCTTGGGATTGCCGAGGTCCTGCCGGATCTGGCGGGCGCGTTCGATGATCTCGGGCTTCCGGGCCAGTTCGGTGATGTGCTGGACATCGATGGAAATGGGGAAGGCCTGGGCGCGGGCGATGTGCGTGAGATCGCCCTCGGTATCCTTGACGTGGACCTGCTGCTGCTTGACGCTGGCACCAAGGAAGCGACGGGCAGAACGCATGAAGTTGCCGGCGTCGCTGCTGCGCTGGAAGCCCACCAGGTCGGCCCCCAGCAGCCCGTCGATGATGGCCTGGCGCCAGGGGAGCTGGGCGAAAATCTCCGGTGGCGGGAACGGGATGTGGTTGAAGAACCCGATCTTCAGGTCCGGCCGCGCCTGGCGCAGCATCCGCGGCACCAACTGAAGCTGGTAGTCCTGCACCCAGACAGTTGCGCCTTCGTCGGCAGTACGGACGACGGCGTCAGCGAACCTTCTGTTCACCGTGCGGTAGGCGTCCCACCAGGTTCGGTGGAACTCCGGCGGCGCGATGACATCGTGGTACAGGGGCCACAGCGTCGCATTGGAGAAACCTTCGTAATACAGCTCAACGTCATCGCTGCTGAGCTGGACCGGCACAAGGTCCATGCCGCCGTGGCTGAACGGCTCCACTGTCTCATCCGCGGCACCGTGCCACCCCACCCAGGCGCCGTCCGTCCGGGTCATCATGGGAGCCAGCGCAGTGACCAGGCCCCCGGGGGACCGCCGCCAGCCGGAGCCGTCATCGCCGGGCTCGCCGGGCGCGCAGCGGTCCACCGGCAGGCGGTTCGAGACCACCATGAAGTCGTACCTGGTGGTGTCCGAGCTGTCGCCGGGCACGGCCGAGCTTTCCGTTTTTGTGTCGGATTTGTCGCTTACGGCTCCGTGCATGGGGGCTCCCTAAGGTTGCTTGTGACTCCCATCAACCCTATCGGGCCGGAATCTTACGGGCCATTCGTCCGTTGGTCAGGCTGAAACGAATACTTGAAAGCGCAAGCTCCAGGGTTCTCCCCTAAACTGGGGGAGTTGCCCCTGGTGGCCCGCACTTGTCCGTACGACACGAGGAACTAATGAGCCCCGCAAACGAACCCCGCAAGTCCAAAGCAGAACGCACGGCCGAGGCCCGCGAGAAAGCCCGCGAGATCCGGGAGGCGCAGCTTAAGAAGGACAAGCGGAACAAACTGCTCATTGGCTGGGGCATCGTGGTCGCCGTCGTGGCCATCCTTGCCGTCGTCGCACTGGTGGTCACCAGCAGCCTTAAGAACAACGCCCCGGTGGCGGACCAGGGTCCCACCCCGGCCAACGGCAACGTCCACGGCGGCATCACCCTGCTTAAGGGCACCGAAGTGGCAAAATCGGCCGCCGCCACCGTGAACGTCGCAGACATTCCGTCGCCGGCAGCCTCGGCGCCTGCCACCGTCACGGCGCCGGGCGCGGAAGCCGAAAAGGGCAAGCCGGTTAAGGTCGTCCTCTACATCGACTTCATCTGCCCCGTGTGCAAGAACTTCGAGGCGACGTACAACGAGACGCTGACGAAGCTCCGTGACGAAGGCAAGGTCACCGTGGAGTACCGGGCCCTGGGCTTCCTGGACAGCCGCTCCACCACCAACTACTCCTCGCGTGCGGCCAACGCCGCCGCATGCGTGGTGAACGAATCCCCGGAGAAGTACTCGGCATTCGTGGACACCCTGTTCGCCAACCAGCCGGCCGAGGGCGGCGCCGGGCTCTCCGACGACGAGCTGAAGAAGCTGGCCACGGACGTCGGCGCCAAGGACATCGGCTCCTGCGTCGAGAACAAGACGTACCGCCCGTGGGTCAAGTACACCACCCAGGAAGCCGCAGCCATTGGCGTGAGCGGTACGCCGACGGTCCTCGTGGACGGCAAGCAGTGGGGCAAGGGCGACAGCGCCCAGACCGAATTCCCGGCCTTCGTTGAGGCGGCCATCAAGGCCAAGGCCTAAGCGGTTCTTTTTGGGCGGTGGCCCGGCGTCCGGATTCTCCGGGCACCGGGCCACCTTCCATTTAACCGCATGTCCGTTTTTACGGGCGGGCTGTCCTTGGGCTAACCTTATCTAGCGCCATAGCGCACACCTGCCCTGACGGGCACGCCTCCTTAGCTCAGTTGGCCAGAGCACCGCTCTTGTAAAGCGGGGGTCGTCGGTTCGAATCCGACAGGGGGCTCCAGTAACCCCTCCATTCCGGCGATTTTGCCCGAGATGGGGGGTTTTTTATGCCGAAAAATTGGGCACGACACGCTTACGACACGCTTTCAAGGGGCCGCGTTAGGCCCGTCGGCTGTCGGGCTGCATAGGGAAACCATGCAGACAAGCAGAAAGACCTTGGGACCGGCAACGGACCAAGGCAACGCAGTGCAACTTCTGACTACCGAGGAAGTGGCCGTCTGGCTGCAGGTGGCACCCAAGACCCTCCGGAACTGGCGCTCCGCTGGGATCGGACCAACTGCCCTCAAACTCCATAGCGTCGTCCGCTACGACCGGGCCGATGTCCAGGCTTGGATCGGCAAGACCTCGAAGGCTGCTGCCTGATGGGGCGGTCGAGCCTCCCGGTTGGTGCCTGGGGAACGATCAGTGCCAAGAAAGACGCAGCGTCCGGAAAATGGCGGGCCAGCTGTAGGTTCCGTGGCTGGGACGGTGTCACGCGGAGCTACAGCAAGTTCGGGTCAACCAAGGGCAAAGCCGAGACAGCCTTGCTGGCGTCCATGAAAGAGCGCCAGCTGCTCGCAGGTCGAGTGACCGCCAACCCTCCGCTCAACGATGTCGCCGAGAAGTGGCTCGCCAGTATCGAGGTCCCTAAGGTCGTTGTCGACGGCAATGGGAACATGGTCGCGGCTGCCAGCACGGGCGGTATCCGGCGGCAGACGTGGGACCAGTACGAAGGGCTCATTTACCGCCTCATTGAGCCCGCTCTCGGTGCGCTGAAGATCAATGAAATCAACACCTCGACCTGTGACAACTTCCTGAGGTCCCTGGTAGTGGACGGGAAAGGGCACACGAATGCCCGGCTGGCCAAAACGGTGCTGAAGCAGATCATGTCCTACGCCATCAGGCACGACCTGTACGTGGGAGGCAATCCGGTGCGTGAGGTCGATCGGCTGAACAGGCCCCGGAAGAAGCCCGTTGGCCTGAGCGCAGCTACCCTGCACGATGTTCGCGAAGCTGTCCGGATTTGGCGGACAGAACCCGGCCAATTCGGTCCCCGCCCGAGCAACGTACTGGCAGATGTCGTTGACGTTCTGATCGGAACCGGGGCGCGTATCGGGGAAGTCCTGGCAATCCGTTTGGAAGACATCGACCTGTCAGGCGATGTCGGAAAGATCGCACTCACCGGAACGCTGGTGGAGCCTCGTCACGGCCCCAAGTACCGCCAGAGCTTCCTCAAGAGCCGCAGCAGCGAGCGGGTCATCCCGGTGCCTCGGTTTGTCGTCGACGTACTCATCCGCAGGAGCTTCGAATCTCCGGAGATCAACAAAGCCGGGGCTCTGTTCTGGTCCAGGACCGGCACCTATGTTCAGGCGTCAAGCATACGGAGGCAGCTGCGTTCCGCACTGACCGCGTCCAAGATGGAGAACATGGCAGTCATCACTCCGCACGCCTTTCGGCGAACGGTTGCGTCCCTTCTCGCCAGGGAGCTGACCGACGGGGCCGCCGCTGCCATGCTGGGTCACGCGGACGTCTCCATGACCCACGCCGCCTACATCGAGAGGCTGAGGAACGTGGAGGACTACACCCCGGTCTTGGACCGTCTCGCGCCCAAGCCCCGGTCATAGCCAGATCGGTGTTGTCTGTCCGCCCCATCTGAATTGAGACCGGCGCGGGTGAGACCTCTCCTGTGCACTGGAATGAGTCGTCAATCGATTTGGCGGCTCATTCCAGTGTTTGCGGGCGCCTGGTCGGACCGTGGCCTCGCGAAGCGGGTGGCCGCACCCGGCTAAACTTCGCTTTAGTTATCAAAGGTCTTGTCAACAGGGGGAACACGCGTGGATGCGTTCGGAATTCGTGAAAAGCTCATCGCCGGCTACCGGTCCTTCACGGAAGGCTTCGTTGACATCCAGGACCCGCGGATCAAGGATGCCGTCGTCGAGCTCGGAGACAGGGGACGGCAGTGGCCCGACCCGTGGTTGTCCCTGAATCCCTCATTCAGCTCCGGCGGCCGCATAGACGAGCTCGTCCGGCGTGGGCTCCTTCACCCCGGCTGCGATGCCATTTTCAGGCCCAAGAAAGATGCCGGCGATCGGGGCTCGGCGCCCATCACGCTGCACAAGCATCAGCGCGATGCCATTGAAATCGCCGCCAAGAAGGATTCATACGTCCTAACAACGGGCACGGGCTCCGGCAAATCACTTGCGTACATAGTCCCGATTGTGGACCGTGTGCTCCGCGAAGGGACAGGTAAGGGCGTCAAGGCCATCATCGTTTACCCGATGAACGCCTTGGCCAACAGCCAGATGGAGGAGCTATCCAAGTTCCTCGAGAACGGATTCGACGGCAAGCCGCCGGTCACTTTCGCGCGCTATACCGGCCAGGAACGCGGAGAGACCCGCGAGAACATCCTAAAGAACCCCCCGGACATTTTGCTGACTAACTACGTGATGCTTGAGTACGTCCTTACCCGGCCGGAGGAACGGCAGTCCCTCATCCGAGCGGCCTCCGGTCTTCAGTTCCTCGTTCTGGACGAACTTCATACGTATCGCGGCCGGCAGGGCGCAGATGTTGCCATGCTCGTACGTCGCTTGCGGGACGCTTGTAACGCCCAGAGCACCCTGCAGTGCATTGGCACGTCCGCCACGATGTCGAGCGGTGGAACTGTGGCCCAGCAGCAGAGGGACGTAGCCGAGGTTGCCTCTCGGATTTTTGGAACCGTTGTTTCGCCGGAGCACGTGGTGACCGAGACCTTGGTCCAAGCGACCACCAACCAGCACCGATCGGACCAGGATCTGAAGGCTGCTGTAAGAGAACGCGGTGATGCGGAGTACAGCAGCCCCACGCTGGACGGCGGGTACACGCTGATGACCTCAGATCCGCTGGCATCTTGGATTGAGGACACGTTTGGCCTGACTACTGAGCCGGAATCCGGCAAGATCATCCGCAGACAACCACAGACCGTCACCCATGCCGCAGAGGAACTGGCCAAGCAGACGGGGGAAACAGCGAGCAGCTGCGCCACTGCTATCCGCGCGACTCTTCTTGCGGGTTCGAAGGCAAAGCACGCTGAGACCAACCGTCCGCTGTTCGCATTCCGCCTTCATCAGTTCATTTCCAAGGCCGGCTCCCTCTATGCAACAGCGGAGTCCGAGGACACGAGGCTCATCGAGACCGACTTCCAGCTGACCGTCGGAGACGCGGAGAAGCGGCTCTACCCCCTCGCTTTTTGTCGCGAGTGCGGTCAGGAATACCTCATGGCACGGTTGACGGAAACTGGCGGCGAATCACGCTTCATCGCCCGGCACGAACTGAAAATGCAGGATACCGGCGGCCCGGACAATGGCCAGGACGGTTATCTATACATCTCCACTGAGCAGGAATGGCCGGATCAGGCCATTGAGGCGGGCCGTATCCCCGCTTCTTGGCTAAACGAGGCAGTGTCTGGGAATCGAGTCATCGAGTCCAAGCGCAAGCGGATTCCGTCGCGCTACCGCGTCCAGCCTGACGGCGCAGCGGCCCGGGACAACGAGTACACCCAGGACGATGGCCAGCTCGCCGCATGGGTCCCGGGAAGCCTTGGTTTCTGCCTGAACTGCCAGGTCACCTATGAATCCGCCCGGAGCGGTGAATTCTCCAAGGTTGTGACTCTAGACCAGGAGGGGCGCAGCAGCGCGATGACCGTGATCGCTACGAAGCTCGTGCAGTTATTGAAGTCAGATGCCGGCAGCGATTTGAGTACACGGGCTAAGAAACTGCTGACTTTCGTGGACAACAGACAGGACGCGTCCCTCCAAGCCGGCCACTTGAACGACTTCGTCCAAGTGGCCCAGCTTCGCTCTGCCCTCTACCGCGCAGTCGCTTCGGCCGGGGATGTCGGAGTCGACGCGATGGAGCTGGGTGATGCGATCATCAAGACGCTCAGCCTGGCTTGGTCCGACTATGCGCGGACCGAAGATCCGCTGGACCCTAAACCGACCAAGCGGGCCCTGAACGAGGTGGTGACCTACCGTGCGCTGCGGGATTTGCAGCGCGGGTGGCGGATCACTCTGCCCAACCTTGAACAGACCGGTCTCCTGGTAGTGGACTACCCCCTCGCGAAGAACCTGGCGGAACAAGAGCGCCGCTGGGAGAGTGCACACTACGTGCTCCGGGACGCGGACCCCGGCAAACGCGAGGAGATTATCCGGGTCCTGCTGGATGAGTTTCGCCGCGTACTTGCCATCGATGCCGAGGAACTTACGGCAGACTGGCTGGATCGGGTCAAGAACCGCAGCCGTGAATTCCTGACGGGTATTTGGGCTTTGCCAGAGCAGGAGTCAGCGGCCAGCGTTGGACTCGTGACCACGGAGCCCAAGAAGATGGCCTACCGGACGACTCTCCCCGTGACCTCTTACGGAACATTCGGCCGATGGCTTGCCAAGACGGCCTCACCCGGCACTAAGCTCAAACGCGCCGAGGTGGACGAAGTCATCGCGTCTCTCTTCCAAATTCTGCTCGAGACCGGCTTTATTGCCGAGGTTGTCGAAGGCAAGGTCTCCGGCTACCGTCTCAAACTGTCCAGCATGGTTTTGAGGAAGGGCGACGGCGAATACGGCGCCCCCGATCTGCTCCGCCGCACCTATCATGCCGACCAAAAGCCCCGTGTTATCCAGTTCTTCAAGGACCTGTACCTGGAGCAAGGACAGGAGCTGGCCGGCCTCAAGGCGGCGGAGCACACTGCCCAGGTACGTGCAGAAGACCGGGAAGCCAGAGAACAGGCGTTCCGCGAAGCAGAGCTTCCGCTGCTGTTCTGTTCTCCAACCATGGAGCTGGGCGTCGACATCGCAGACCTCAATGCGGTGGCGATGCGCAACGTTCCGCCGACGCCGGCAAACTACGCGCAGCGCAGCGGGCGTGCGGGGCGTTCGGGCCAGCCGGCCTTGGTGCTGACCTACTGCGCCACCGGCAGCCCTCACGACTCCTACTACTTCGAACGCTCGAACCTCATGGTTTCCGGTCAGGTCCAGCCGCCACGGTTGGACTTCGCCAACGAAGACCTGATCAGGTCACACGTCCACGCCATCTGGCTCGCTGAAGCCCTCGCCGCAACCAGCTCGGGTCTGGGTAAGTCCATGAGCGGTCTTCTAAAGCTTGAAGACAAGAGCTACCCTCTTCAGCCCGAGATTAGATCTGTCCTAGCTGATGAACAGGCCGCGAAAAGCGCCAAGACATCTGCAGAGGTCCTCCTGCGAAGCATCGAGGGGGAACTGAAGGACACGTCATGGTGGACTGAATCGTGGTCTGCTGCCGTCATTGACAACGCTCTGGCCAACTTCGATCAGGCTTGTGAGAGGTGGCGTCAGCTTTACCGGAGCGCCATCACCGAGCAGGACGCCGCGCACCGAGCCAGCCAGGACCACTCCACCGACTCCAAACAGCGCGAGGCCGCGGCCAACCGGCACCGCGAGGCCGGCCAGCGCCTAGAAATCCTTCTCAATGACAGCGATTCAAAGGGCCAATCGGACTTCTACACCCTGCGTTACTTGGCTTCGGAAGGCTTTCTTCCGGGATACTCGTTCCCGCGGCTGCCTCTGGCTGCATTTATCCCGGGCATCCGCAGGGGCAAGGATAACAACAGCACATGGCTTCAGCGCTCGCGATTCCTGGCGATCAGCGAGTTCGGTCCGGACTCGCTGATCTACCACGAAGGCGCCCGCTACCAGGTTAAGCGCGTCAGCCTGCCGCGGGACTCCGACGGCGGGGGCGTGGGAGATGTGGTTCTCGGAGAGGCCCGTGTCTGCGTTGCCTGTGGCTACTTGCACCAGCGGGAGGCCGGACTCGACATCTGCGAATCGTGCAATGAACCGCTGGCCGGCAGCTGGTCAAACCTGATGCAGTTGCAGTCCGTCATCACGCGCCGCCGCGAACGGATCAGCGCGGACGAGGAGGAACGCAACCGCCAAGGATTCCAGCTCGTCACGAACTACCGGTTTGCCCCGCACGGTAAGAAGCCAGGCCGCTCCGATGCGCAGATGCTGAACGGGAAGGCGGTCATCGGTGCGGTGCACTACGGCGATGGAGCGACTGTCCGGGTGACCAACCTGGGTCGACGGAACCGGGCCAACCAGGATCGGCATGGCTTTTGGCTCGATCTCATCACGGGCGAATGGCTGTCGGAAAAGAAAGCCACCGCGGATACCGGAGACGCGGGTGACGCCACGGATGCGGATGACATGACCGTTGAACAGTCCAAGAAGAAGCAGATGGTGACGCCTTACGTTGAGGACCGCCGCAACATCGCCGTCGTCCGCTGGACGGAGAACGTGACGCCCGCAGAAGCAACCACCATGCAGTTCGCCATGGAACGCGGCATCGAAGCGGTGTTCCAGCTGGAGGACTCTGAGCTCTCCAGCGAGCTTCTCGCGGACAGCGAGGATCGAGGACGTCTGCTCTTCATCGAGGCCGCGGAGGGCGGCGCCGGGGTGTTGCGCCGGCTGCAAAGCGAGCCGGACGCCATGGCCAGGGTCGCCGCCAAGGCGCTGGAAATTCTGCACGTCGATGCCGCTACGGGCAACGACATGGAAAACAGCTGCGTCCGTGGCTGCTACCGGTGCCTGTTGTCCTACGGCAATCAGCGTGACCACGAAGTCATCGACCGGAGGCTCGTCATAGACCGGCTGATGCAGTTGGCCGGCGCTGTCACGGTGGCCGCAGCACCGACGCCGAAACCCAAGCACGCTATGCCTCCTGGCACTGTGGTCAGCCCGCGGGCCCAAAGCCTGTTGGACTACTTGCTGCAGAACGGGCGAAATCTGCCCGATGAAATCGGCCCCAGCATTGAGGGGAATGTGGTGGATTTCGTCTACACCGCTAAGTTGTCGGTGGGCATTGCTGTGATTGTTGAGGACGTGTCAAGACCTCCCGTCGATGACCTGGCACTGACCTACGGCAACTGGAACGTCATCAGGTGCGGTCAGGACGAAGACATTGAAGCATTTGTCAGTGGACACACGAACGTATTTGGAGTGGTGGAGTGACTAGTACGACGGCGGAACACAGTTTTGCGGTTGGCTCGCTGGTAGCGGCCCGCGGCCGGGAATGGGTAGTTCTGCCCGAGAGCACCCCCGACTTCCTTGTCCTCCAGCCACTGGGCGGCACTATGGACGACATCGCCGGAGTCATCCCCTCCATCGAAGAAGTGAATCCGGCGTCCTTCGGTCTGCCGCTGGCAACCGACCTGGGCGATGACCGCAGCGCCCGGCTGCTCCGCGACGCGCTCCGTATCGGGTTCCGCTCCAGCGGTGGCCCGTTCCGTTCCCTGGCAGGGTTGAATGTGAGCCCGCGCCCGTATCAGCTCGTCCCACTGCTGCTGGCGCTTCGCCAGGATGTCGTGCGCCTCCTGGTCGCCGACGATGTGGGAATTGGCAAGACCATCGAGGCTGGACTGATCGCCTCCGAGCTCCTGGCTCAGGGCGACGCCAGCGGACTCGCCGTTCTATGCCCGCCGAGCCTGGCCCAGCAGTGGAAGCAGGAACTTTCTGAGAAGTTTGGTATTGACGCCGAGCTGGTTCTGCCAGGGACAGTGAAGCGGCTGCAGAGGGAAGCCGGCTACGACAAGTCCATCTTTGAGTATTTCAAACACACGATCGTTTCCACTGACTTCATCAAGTCCGAGTCCAAGCGCCACGACTTCATGCGGACCGCACCAGACCTGGTGATTGTGGACGAGGCCCACGGCGTCACTGCCGATGACTCCGGCAAGGGCGGCGTCGGCCGCACGCAGCGGTACGAGCTGGTGCGGGGACTGGCCGATGACCCGGACCGTCACCTCGTGCTGGTAACGGCAACGCCGCACAGCGGCAACGACGGTGCCTTCCGCAACCTGATCGGCCTGCTGGATAGCAGCCTCAAGACCGTGGACCTTTCTGCCGAGACGGGCCGCCGCAAACTCGCGGAGCACATGGTCCAGCGCCGCCGCGTGGACATCCGCAGCTACCTGAAGTCGGACACCAAGTTCCCCAGCGACCGGCAGACAATCGAGGTCGCCTATAAGCTCTCCCCGGAGCACCGGGCGTTCTTCGACGCCGTCCTGAACTACGTCCGCGGCCAGGTGCAGGACACCTCCGGCAGCAAGCGCGACCAACGCATCCGCTGGTGGTCCGCGCTGTCCCTGCTGCGTGCCATGGCTTCCTCGCCTGCATCGGCCGCCGCTACCCTGAACACCCGTGCTGTCGGTGAAGATGCTGAATCGGACGCCGCCGCCGAGAAGCGAGGCATGGCAGTGGTGATGGACCAGGTGGAGGACGACGGCGGCGAGGGTATCGACGTGGTGCCCGGCTCCCGGCCGGATGCCTTGGATGAAACGTCGCGGGAAAAACGTCAGCTCAATGCGTTCCTCAAGACAGCGGGGGAGCTTCAGGCCAACCCCGGGCAGGACGCCAAGCTTCAGCTCTTGGTCAAGCGCATCCGAGCGCTCATTGCCGAGGGCTTCCAGCCCATCGTTTTTTGCCGCTTCATCCCAACCGCACACTACGTCTCGGAATACCTGCGGGTAGTTGGGAAGAAGAAGTTCGACGTCGAGGTAGTCACCGGCGAACTCCCCTCAGAGGAACGTGCCGCGCGCATCGCCGCCCAAGCGGAACGCGCCAGCGACACTCCTAAGGTGCTGGTGGCCACGGACTGCCTGTCCGAGGGCGTGAACCTGCAGGACGGTTTCCAAGCCGTAATTCACTATGACCTCGCCTGGAACCCCACCCGCCACGAACAGCGCGAAGGGCGGGTGGACCGGTTCGGACAGCTCTCGGATACCGTCCGCGCCCTCACCATCTACGGTGATGACAACGGAATTGACGGCATCGTGCTGGATGTTCTGCTGCGCAAGCATGAGAGCATCCGACGGGACCTGGGCATCAGTGTACCCGTCCCGCCGCGCAGCGATCAGATCCTGTCCGCGCTCCTGGAAGGCATCATGATGCGCGGCAAGAACGGCGATCAGCTGGAGCTGTTCAGCCTCACCCCGGAAGCTGAGGAACTGGATGCTGACTGGCGAAGCAGCGCGGAACAGGAGAAGCTCAGCCGCTCCCGCTTCGCGCAAAATGCCATACGCCCGGAAGAAGTGCAGAAAGTGGTAGACGCAGCCCGGCGCAGCCTGGGCGACCCCGACGATGTCGCGGGCTTTGTGAAAGCAGCTCTCGAAGAAACGGGCGCGCACGTCGATACCACCCCCGATGGGCTTGTGGCCGAGCTGACAGCGGCTGTGCCGGGCATCCGCAACGCCCTGGGCTCGGATTCCAAGATCCGCTTCGTCAACGACTTCCCGGCCCCGCACCACACCTCAGTGCTGGTACGGACGGACCCCGTCGTGGCTGCAGCGGCAAACTACGTCCTGAACTCCGCCCTGGACGCGCAACTCACGGGCAAGGAACGCCCGGCCCGCCGCTGCGGGTTCATCAAAACCAGCGCGGTGGACAAACTTACCGTGGCCCTCCTGGTCCGCTTCCGCACCAAGCTGGTGCTTCCCGCGCGACTCGGCGACAAGACAGACATGGCAGAGGAGGCCCGCGTCCTGGCCTTCACAGGCATGCCGCAGAACCCCGTCTGGCTCCCGGAAGATGCCGTCGAAGCGCTGCTCCAGGCCAGACCGGACGCGAACGCCGGCGATGTCACCAACATGATGGCCGCCATCCTCGGATCTCTGGACCAGCTGAAGGACCAACTCGAGCAGAAAGCCCGAGACGTGGCCGAACAGATCCGCGATGCCCACAGAGAGGTCAGGATCGCCGCCCGTGGCGACCGTGCCGGCCAGCTCGGCATCCGTGGCCTCACGGTCGAACCGAATCTTCCCGTAGACGTCCTGGGCGTCTACGTCTACAGCCCTGCCGGAGGCACCAAATGAGCGCGGCATTCCAAGCCATCACCGTCGTCGGAGGAGTCGTTCCCCCCTCGTTGCTGGGGCGCGTCCAGGCCGGGGAAGTCAATGATGCCAGGAGCATGGCTCCGGCCAGTTTCCACCTTGCCGGCACGGAAACGGTCCGTGACGCGGCCTCACGGACGTGGATGTACCTTCAGGGTGCCTGGCGCGCCTGGCGCGAATCGGACGCCACCAAACGCCCGGACGGGCAAGGCGCCGGCACCGGTGATGCCCGGCAGAAGTGGCTTCTGGTGCTACTTCGCGAACTCGGCTATGGGCAGGTTCCGGCGACCCCCGGCGGCCTGACGATCGGCGGCGAGGCGTACCCCATCTCGCACCGTTGGGAGTCCGTACCCATACACTTGCTTGGCCCTGGCGTGGACCTAGACAAGCGCACCCCGAAGGTTGAAGGTGCCGCCCGGCGCGCGCCTCAGGCGATGATGCAGGAATTCCTGAACCGTGAGGACACTTACCTCTGGGCCATTCTCAGCAACGGCCTCAGGCTCCGTCTCCTGCGGGACTCCACCGCGCTGGCAGGCTCCGCATACATCGAGTTCGATCTCGAGACCATCTTCGAGTCGGATCTCTATTCCGAGTTCCAGCTGTTCTGGCAACTCTGCCACCAGTCCCGGCTGGACAAGCGCGGCGGCTCCGAATCGCCCCCGTCTGACTGCTGGCTGGAACTCTGGCGCGGTGAATCCGTCGAAGCCGGAGCTCGTGCCCTCGACAAGCTGGGTGCCGGCGTCGAGAAAGCTCTGGACTTCCTGGGCTCGGGCTTTCTGCGCCACCCGGACAACCGCTGGCTCGTGGATGCCCTGCATTCCGGGGACCTAAGCCATCGCGACTTCCACAAGGCACTCCTTCGCACTGCCTACCGCCTGCTGTTCATTTTCGTGGTGGAGGATCGCGGCGCTCTCCTCGATCCGGCGGCGACCACCGAGGCCCGCCACCGCTACGAGACCTATTTCTCGACACAGAGGCTGCGGAAGATGTCCCGCACCCGCGACGGAGGCCCGCACCCGGACCTGTGGCGTACCCAAAAACTAGTGTTGGGCGCCCTGGGCGGCGAGGGCCTCGGTGTTATCGGTCTGCCGGCACTGGGCGGACTCTTTGATCCCGATCCCCGCGCCGCTCGTCTGGCCGGGCAACCGCATGGGGACCTCTTGCTAGGTGCAGAGTTGGCAAACCAGGACTTCCTCAAGGCCATCCGCGTCCTGGGCTGGGTGGCCGGAAAGACCGGCCGTCTGCAGCCCGTGGACTACCGGCATCTAGGGGCCGAGGAATTAGGTTCCGTTTACGAATCTTTGCTGGAATTGGTGCCCCGCGTCGATACCGAGACGCGGTCCTTTGAACTTGCGCATCTCGCCGGGAACGAGCGCAAGACCACCGGCTCCTACTACACCCCGCCGAGTCTCGTGTCCGCACTCTTGGACACCGCCTTGGACCCGCTGCTGGACCAAGCTGTCAACGGTGCAGCCGGACGGGACGACGCCGAGGCACGCCTACTCGCGCTGACCGTATGCGATCCTGCCTCCGGCTCCGGCGGCTTCCTCGTGGCCGCCGCCCGCCGGATTGCCCGTCGCCTGGCCGAGGTGCGCGCAGGCGAGAACGAGCCCACACCCGGCGAGGTGCAGAGCGCACTGCATGACGTGGTGGAACGCTGCATCTATGGCGTGGACATGAATGACCTCGCCGCCGAACTTGCCAAGGTGTCCCTGTGGTTGGAAGCCATGCAACCCGGGAAACCGCTGGGCTTCTTGGACGCACGGATCAAGATCGGCAACAGCCTGTTGGGAACAACGCCTGCGCTGCTTGCGGGAGGGGTACCTGACGAAGCCTTTGGCGTACTCGACGGTGATGATGCCAAGTACTCGGCGGAAATCAAAAAGCGGAACAGACTCGAGAATGCCAGGAGCAGTCCCGGCAGCCGCTTTAAACACGGAGGACAGGATAGCTTTAACTTTGCGCCTCCGGTTGCGGGCATCTCCGCTCTTATTGGCCAGCGACGTGAACTGGTGAAACCCGTATATAGCGCGGCCGAAGCCCGTGACCGAGCAGCGGCCTATGCGGCATTTGACCATTCAAGGGACATGGAACAGCGGAGGCTCCACGCCGACGCTTGGTGTGCTGCCTTTGTATGGCCTCTCATAACAGAGGAAGCTGAGCCTCCAACGTCGGCACTGGTTCGGCAGCTAGGCGAGGCGGACGAATTATCCGGTCATTCGGAGACTGTCGCTATGGTGCGACATCTATCAGAAGAATACAGATTCTTCCACTGGCACCTAGAGTTCCCTGAGGTTTTCGGCGATCCGCAGTCCGCTGATGCTAGCGTCGAAAGATGGCCAAAAGGGTTCTCCTGCATGCTGGGCAACCCTCCATGGGAAAAAATCAAGCTCCAGGAGAAGGAGTTTTTTGGTGCCCGGGATGCTCGCGTGGCAAACGCGAAGACTGCATCGGAGAGACGCTCCCTGATTCGTGATTTAGCTAAAACGGATGTTGGCACTTCATTGTTGTCTGAATATAATCGTAGTCGGCGTCAAAGTGAGGCTTTTAGCTTCTTCGTCAGAAAGTCTGGGAGGTTTCCATTAGGCGGTCGGGGTGATGTAAACACTTACACCGTTTTTACCGAACTCTTTAGCCAGATTGTGTCTCCTTCCGGTCGCGCGGGTGTCATAGTCAAGACGGGAATCGCCACCGACGATACGACAAAGGAGCTCTTCCAGGCACTAAGCGATGAAGCGCGAGTTCTCAGTCTGTTCGACTTTGAAAATACACAAAGCGGTGGAGGGAGGTATTTCGTTGGTGCGCATGCAAGTGAGCGCTTCAGCTTGCTGACGATACTGGGTCAGCAATCTCGGGCGGAAAAAATGAGAATCGGTTTCATGATTTCGCATCCGGACAAGATTGCCCTCGAATCTTACTTTCTTCTTCCAAGCGATATTAAGCTGATGAATCCCATCAGTGGAACTCTCCCGGTCTTCAAAGCCCAGCGAGACGTCGACATTACCCGTGAAATTTATGGGCGTGTCCCAATTTTCAAAAGTGGCGCCTGGGGCGAGATTGCTTACGACCGGATGTTCGACGTTACGAATGACAGTGGTCACTTTAGAAGTGCGGCATCACTTGAAACCGGGGACTTCACGATGCGGTCAGATGGCAATTTAGTTTCAGACGGCAAAATGGTTGTGCGGGTTTATGAAGGCAAGATGGTCTCGCATTGGGATCATCGAAATGCGGACGTTGTGTGGAGCCAAGCTGCGGTCCACCGCCAGCGACAGCCGAAATATATCAGCGAAAATGAGAAATCCAATCCAGAGCGACTTGCAGTGCCCGGTTACTGGGTGGATCACCCGTTAGTACCGGCCGCTGCCAGGTCTTGGCAGATCGGATTTGCAAGTGTAACTGCCCCCAAGAATCAGCGAACGTTTTCGGTAGCCCCTGTGCCACCCGCTGCGGCTACAAATAGTCTTCCTCTCATCAGGATCGACCAGCCTACTGGGATGAGGCTTTGCCTGTTGGCAAATCTGAGTAGCTTTGTCTTTGACTATGTTGCCCGCCAAAAAGTAGGTGGCGTAAACATGAATTTTTTCATCGTCGATCAACTGCCAGTTCTTTCCCCCCAGGAATATAGTCGTCCCGTTGCATGGGATACAAGTGTGAGTTACGAGCGCTGGATCAGCGACCGCGCTTATGAGCTTGTCTTCACGGCTAATGACATGCAGTCCGTTGGACACGAGCTTGGCGACCAGAGAGGCCCGTTCTCGTGGATTCCGGCTAGGCGCCGCATCATCTCGGCCGAACTAGACGCCGCATATTTTCATCTTTATGGGTTGGACCGCGACACTGTGGGCTATGTGATGGACACATTCAATGTGACTAGACGTGTAGACGCTGCCAGTTTTGGTGACTACAGAACGAAGATGCAAATACTTGAGGTTTTCGAGGCCATGCAAGATGCCATCAAGACCGGAGTCCCTTATGAGTCGGCGCTTACCCCACCGCCCGGTCAAGGCCCGCGTCACCCAGCCAAGGAGATCTCCGCATGAACCAGAACATTGACTGGACCAGGCTCATCGAGTTTGCCGGAAAATTCATGGAAACGCTGGACCTCGACGCAGAAGAGAACCTTTACAAGAAGGAACTGGCCTTCAAACTTTCAGCAGTCCGAACCGAATTGCTGGCCGGGGATCCTGCATGGCACCCACACTTCATTCGGGCCTTGCGGACGACGAACCTCGTCAACTACAGAACCATCGGTGCCTTGGACAAGCTGGATGAGGCTTCGTCGCGAGACCTGCAAGCTCTCTTGACGACGTTTTGGTCGGGGGCGCCCGAGACAGAGAAGCTGAATGCCTTGGTCGCCGGTCTTAAGGAGCTGAACTCTCGAGAACTTTCCGACGGTATCGCCACCGGAGTGGGTTCTGTCCTGCTCATGGCAGTGGATCCGACCGAGTTCCCGCCTTACCGTCCCGAAGCGGTCCGACAGTTCTGGAACATCATCGGCTTTGACTACAAGGACGCCGTACGGACTCCGCAAGGACGCTATGACGCGTTCTTGGACGTCCTTGATCAACTCCGGTCGGAGCTGGCTATTGCAGGGCTCGGTGACTTTGACCGCCTGGAAGCCCAAGGCATCATGTGGACAGTCATGAACGCCGATCCGAAGGACGAATGGGCCTCCCAGGACGTTGTGAACTTCCGGAAATGGCGCGGAGACAAGGCCGCGGCTGCCGAGCTCGATCTCAGCACTCCCGCTGTCACGATAGCTCCCCAGCTCGAAGCCGCAGGGCGACTGATCCTCGAGAGCGGATTTCGCAGCGCTCCTTCCGCCGTCGACGGCACGACGACAACGTGGACTGTTGAGAACGCTCGCGAGCTGGCAAGAAGAAGTGAGCTCGACGTCGGCCCCGGAACCTTCATGGCGAAGTTCGAACGTCAGCTGCAAGGTGCCGGCCGTGGCGTGATCCTCTTGGCGGCGGAACTGGCCTACCTGCAGGTACTGCCTCTCTCTAACGTAGGTGCCCAAACAAAGATCGCCAGGATCGAGAAAATCCTTTCCTGGATCGAACACGACGAAGTGCCGTTACCTCCGATGCTTCAAGAGGGCCTGGGCGCCGAAGGCGCCTTCCACGGTGGTGTCGGATTCAACATTCAAGTGGCAGAGCACATGAAATGGCTCTCTCGGCTCGTTGAGCATGTAGCGACACAACCCATGAGTCTGATTGAGGCCGCACTTTCGGATCCTTGGGCGTATCGCGACGTAACCCAGTCAGTCCCGGATGACCGCCCCATGATCCGTTACAGCGTGGACTACATTGCGTGGCCGGGATACTTGCCTCCTGTTGTAAAGAGGGAGCACCGGACAGAGATTTGGCATGCGTTTGCAGGCGTCATTGGCGGTGCAACAGGTCGAAGCGACAACGACGAGGCCGCCATTGCCAAAGACCTCCACGCCATTCGGCTCGTCCAACAGGGTAGCTCGAATGAATTCGTGGAATGGTACAGCGAGCCCTATCTGAGCCAGTGGCGGGTAGGCGCGGAAGACTCCGGACAGCGAGCGTGGCTGGTCAGGCAGAGCCAGGCAGGGACGACCATGCTGCACCCCTGGCTTGAGGACGGTTTCGTATCCACCCCCGCGCAACACCTTGGGTCACCCACGCCAGGATCGAACCTGAGCCAAATACAGGCAGCCGTCAATAAGGGTTACCAGCACATCGAATATTCGGAGCGCAAGCTCCGTGCCATGGAATACCATCGCTTCCTCAGCATCATGAAGGTGGACGACTTCGTCCTCACCGCCTTCGAAGATGGTCTCTATCTAGGGGTCGTGACCGGGGAGGCTCACTACGTCGAGGACGCGACGTCCCGCTTGCGACGCGCTGTCGGGTGGCAGAAGACGCCGATCAGCAATGAAGACATGCCCGCACCCCTGCCGCGGCTGCTGGCCGAGCAAGGGTCAGTCGTCGACCTCACCGAAGCGCTTTCCATCATCACGGCCTGGTTCGGTGTGGAAG
Organism: Arthrobacter globiformis NBRC 12137; assembly: GCF_000238915.1. GTDB lineage: Bacteria > Actinomycetota > Actinomycetes > Actinomycetales > Micrococcaceae > Arthrobacter > Arthrobacter globiformis. The sequence goes on from NZ_BAEG01000012.1 coordinate 28,412, forward strand.
CTGACCCCGACAACGAGACGGAAGTTGTGGCACACGTGCCGCAAATCGCCGTCGTACCCCACCTGAAGAAGGCCACGCCAGAACTGGCACGAAAGCTGCACGTGGACCAGCAGCACTTACAGGAGGTGATCCGGCTCCTCCAGACCCGGCAGCAGATCGTCTTCTACGGCCCTCCCGGAACCGGCAAGACCTTTCTGGGAACGGCGATCGCCAAGTTCCTGGCGGGGGAGGAGCACTCCGACCACGTCAAGACGGTCCAGTTCCACCCTTCCTACGCCTACGAAGACTTTTTCGAGGGCTACCGGCCGGCGAAAAGCCAGGACGGTAACGTGGCATTCAGCCTCGAAGCGGGGCCGCTGCGGCGTATCGCCGACGAAGCGGCATCTGAGGGCAACCGCGATAAGCCGTATTTTCTGATCATCGATGAGATGAACCGCGGCAACCTCGCCAAGATCTTCGGCGAGCTGTACTACCTGCTGGAGTACCGCAACGAGGGCATCAACCTCCAGTACAACCCGGATAAGGTCTTCGCCCTGCCGCCCAACCTGTTCATCATCGGCACAATGAACACTTCGGACAGGTCTATTGCCATGGTGGACGCGGCCATTCGGCGTCGATTTGCATTCATTGAGTTGCACCCGCAGGACGGCATGATTTCGGGGCTGCTGGAACGCTTCCTCAAGGCGAACGGAAAGCCCACTTTGCGGGCAGAACTGCTGAATGCCTTGAACAGCGAGATTGAGGAGACGAACCGTGATCTCATGATCGGGCCGTCCTACTTCATGAAGCCCCACGCTGAGACCGATGAGGGGCTCGAGGAAATCTGGAAGTACGAGCTGCTGCCGCTGCTCGAGGAGCAGTACTTCGGGCGGCTCAACCGGGACAAGGTGCGGGAGAAATTCGGGCTGGCTGCAATGCGGCGGAAGGCGGGTGCGGACGTAGGTCCCGTCGATCTCACTTTGGAGCCGGGCGTCCCCGGTGCGGGCGCCGGGGACGCCACAGTTGGTACGCGGTCGGAATCGGACGAAACTGAGGCGTGATGCCGTCCGAGATTGTTTTGGACGAGCTGCAGACGGTCGCGGAGCCTGTCGAGTTAGAGCGGGAAGTCGCTGCGACGTTGCGGGACACCGGTCTGGTGTCGGTGCTTCCGGCGCACGGGGGCCTCTGGACGGTCCTGCCCGCGGGGAGGGTCGGTGCGGTTCAGATTGGCGACTTGCTGGTGCGGGTGAAGCCGAAGGAGAAGGTAGGGCTGAGCCGGCTCCTGTTCCTGCTGGGCTACGCCATCAATCCTGGTTTCCGACCGGATGATGTTGCCGGTGAAGAGGATGATGACCTGTTTGCCGCCTTGGGGGAATCGCTGACCCGGCACTGCGAGCGGGCACTGGATCGTGGGGCTTTGAACGGGTACGTGCACGTAGAAGAAGCGCTGCGGACGGTGCGCGGACGGATCCGGGTGGGAGACCAGATGACCCGGCGGCCGGGAATGCTCCTGCCACTGGAGGTTGCCTACGACGACTTCACGGTGGACATTCCCGAGAACCGGATCTTGAGGGCTTCCGTCCGGCTGATGATGCAGGTGCCGCGGCTTTCTGAAGGGGTGCGGGAGCGGCTGGCGCACATTGATTCGAAGCTGGACGGAGTGTCCGCTGTGCGGTTCGGGGCGCCTTTGCCGGCGTGGACCGAATCCAGGCTCAATGAACGGTATGTCCCGGCGCTGCGCCTAGCTGAGATCATCCTGCGGAACATGTCCGCGGAGGCTGGACTGGGGCAGCACGTGGTTGCATCGTTTGTGGTGAATATGGCGGCTGTCTTCGAAGATTTCGTGACGACTGCTCTGCGCGAGGCCTTGGATATGTATCCGGGGGAGACACGCGGGCAGTACGAGGCGTACATGGATGAAGCCGAAGTGGGCTACGGCAAGGGTGACCGTGTGCGGATGTACGTGGACATCGTCCATTCGGTAGATCGTGTACCGGCCATAGTTTTCGACGCCAAGTACAAGGCCGCGTCCACATCTGGTGCTTACCCGAACGCCGATCATTACCAAATGCTGGCCTATTGCACGGCATTGACCGTACCGACGGCATGGCTTATTTACGCGGGCGCCGGCGTCCCCCGGACACGGAGGATCAGCAACAGTTCGGTGTCTATCGTTGAGTTTCCGCTGGACGTTTCCCAGCCGCCGTCCGCCTTGCTAGCGCGTGTGAATGTGCTGGCTGACGCTTCGTACCGGGAATGGGCAGGCCGCAAGCTTTAGAGGGGTAGCTTACGCTCCGTTCTCGGCATCGCTGTCTCAGGTATCGAGCTGCGGCCATGGCGTCGGCGACCAGGCCTTTGGGATCGTGGCATGGACGCCGGCCCCCGACGCCAACCGGCGTCAACCGATGATTCGAAGTCTCCTGGGGAGCAGCGTATCTTCTGCTGAACCTACGCCAGCCCCGAGTGCTCGGCCTTTCGTCAGGTTTGGCTTGGCAGGTGCCGGGTGCGGAACGGATACGCCTGCCCTGTCCATGGGGCTGCCGATGATGGGTGTGTAATCCTTCCTTGCTTCGCGCAGCCAATGGGGTGTCGCTCCGAGCAGAGGTGCGTTGTCGATGATGGCCGTTGCATCGAAGGTCTTCCACGGCTCGAATTTTTGTTCATCGAGAAGGCCGCGTGGAACCCATTTGTCGGCACCGCGTCCCTGGCCAACAGCGAAGTCCGCTTCGAGACGGAAGAAGAGCTCGCTGATCTCGTGGCGGGCAGGAAAATAGTCGGGCCACGAAGCTACTCCGATGCGTGCCGCCGGTGAGTCGCTGCCTGTCCCTGGAAACTCGCGGAGGACGTCACTGATCGCGTTGCGGAGCGCCGTGAGTGGATTCTTACCGTCTTTGCGGTCGGGGTGCGGGGCTGCGATGAAGACTACGACCAGCCCCGACGTTTCGAGCGGATGCGCCGCGAGGGCCTGGGCCCACCGCCGGACCTTGCTCTCCAGGCCTCGTGATGCTGTGGCCGTGATCTCGTAGGCGATCCGTAGCCCATCCGTGCGCACGATTACGCCGTCGGCGCGGCGGTTGTCCGGTTTCTTCGCAGTCTTGCCGAGTCCGCCGCCCAGGAGCAGGTCCACGGAGGCGAAGGTTTCGCCTAGGACAGTCCCGATGGGCAAGACCTCGGCAGCTCTGAGCGCTACTTCGGCTGCCAAGACGTTGTGCCTATCGTATTGCCCGCCGGAGGACCAAGGCTGGCCGCCGGTCACGGTCAGCGACTCGGGGCCGGTCAGGGTCGGCTCGATAAGCAGCTTGTAGACCTCCGTGGCTGCCGGCCGGTAAAGGATGTTCCGACCTGGCTTGATGCCCGCGTACCGCCGGGGAACCGGGAACCAGCCGAAGTCGATGAGGTCGCTGGCGAAGGAAGCGGCTAGGGGTGCGCTCCGGTAGTCAAGGAACGTCCGGCATCCAGTGAACGCGGCGAGTTGTTCTGCAGTGACGGTGCGGTAGGCATGTGTGACGGACCACGCGTTCTGACGGTTGACCCGGCCGCGATTTGTCGTCAGGAGAGGGAGGTATTCATCTTGTTCCATGAGGAGGCGCTGCGGGACACCCGGTGCGGCTCCATGGTCACGGTAGTACCTCTCGGCATGTGCGGTGGTCCAGTTGGCCTGACTGCCCGGCACCCAGAGCTCATCCCAGTACGGGTCGACGCGCTGGGCGGTGCTGACGGCGTCCAGGGTGCAGGCGGAAGGTAGCATCGCTGCGTGGATGCTTTCGGGTGTCTTCCGGCGCGGGTGCTGCGCGCTCATTGAGAGCACCTGCCGGTGATGCCCACGGATGAACCGACATGGTGGACGGCTCTTCTACAGACGCCGGGGAACGTGGGAATTTCCTGCACATGTGATCCTTGGTCCGTTCGCGGGGATCTGTTCGATGGTGACGGCTTCTGCCGCAACTGGTTTCTCATAACAAGGAACATGCGTAGACGCCGGCCGCAAGTCTCTCCGCTGAGGAGCGTCGCGGATTCGCAGCTATTTTCTTGTCAGGAATGCGGTTCCTAAATGCCGCAAATCCCCCGAACTGGGACCCAAGACCAACCCGCCGTTTCCCTTACTTCCAGATGCTGTCCCTCGGGGCGTCCCAGTCAGACCGGTCGTGTTCGCTACGGAGTTGCTAACGATAGAGGAGGGCCCGCTGCACTATGTGGTGCGCGGCCTGGCGTGCGCGCTACGAGAAGGTGGTGAAGCAACGGCAACGTATTTCCCGAAGTGCTCGGAGGTTTGCGGGTGGAGGGCGCGCGACGTGACCCGCGTTGAGACACGCGTGGCCCCCCGCCTCGCGCGCAAATGTCAGCGTTGTGTGCGGCGTCGCCTCCTTGAAAAACACGGCGGGGAAGCTGGTAGGGATCGACGAGCGAGTGGGTTTAGTTCTTCGATCCGACAGTGGCCAGAGCTTGGGCGGGGCTTGCAAGAGCCCTGCCTCCTTTATATGACCCTCGGTTGGGCAGCTGGGACTCCTCTCGGTGTCTCGGCTATCGCCGGCCCATCCCGCCCGACATCCACTGCCAGCGTGCGACCAAGTCATCCATCGTGCCCATGGCGGCTCCGCTGAGCTCATGCGCGGCCGGCCTCACGCGGTGACGCACATCCAACCTCCCCTACACATAGTGGGCAGACGACATAGAGGGAGGACCACTTGGAGCATGAGTACCGCTACAGCCGAGAGTCAATAGCACGGTCCACATTCGCCCTCCGGAGGTCGCCCTTTTCGTTGTTAGAGGACGAGTTGGAGGACCTGTTATTCCTTGCTGCTGTAGCTCTGCGCCTTGAGGACGCACTGGCCCACAGTGTCTCGTGGGTTTGCGATCACCAGGACTGCATCCTTGGAGATCGGGACGACGGGTACACCTTTTCCGAGACAGTGAGTCGGGCCATTAACCTGGTGGCGGCGAGGACGTGGGTGGACGACTTCCTCGCAGCCATTTGCCCTGGGGACCGGAACCCCAAGGAAACAATGCTTGACTATGCGGATTGCCTTGAGGAGCTTTCAATGGGAACGGAAAGGCCGCCCGTCGGTTTTGTTGTTCAAGCGTTCGTGATGACCCCGGTGGAGGACCGAGCCACAATGCTCTGGGCGCTGACCAAAAGAAACTCACGGCCATGACAATACGGACTGATCTCTGCGACCGCAGGAGCTCGGAACAACTGATAAGGACACTTAGCGGAAGTGCCGAAACCTGCGCTAAGTTTCACCAGGCGGGGTTCGGGTTGGGCCACCAAACCCCGGAGTGCAACTCATGACAGAACTTCGGGCAGTACAGGGCAGTCTCACCGCGGTCCAGATCGAAGACATCAGCAAGGCGGTCAGGGCTGCCCGGTCCAAGAACACACAGCGGGCTTACGCCTCTGCTTGGCGCCATTGGGCCTCATGGTGCGAGCACTACGGGTTCCCGGCGCTTCCCGCCGCAGCCGGAACCGTCGCCGCCTACCTGACAGAACGCGCCAAGGAAGGCCGGTCGGTGTCAACGCTCGACACGGCCCGTGCCGCGATCCGCGCCGCGCACCGAGACAGCGCGCACCTGGATCCGACAACCAACCCCGGGGTTGAGCTCGTCCTGAAGGGACTCAAACGGCAGCAGGGCTCTGCGCCGCGGATGCAGGCGCACCCGTTGAGTACGGACGAGCTCCGCCGAATCATTGACTGCATCGACCGAGAGTCTCTGCGCGGCAAGAGGGATACGGCCCTGATCCTGCTGGGATTCGCCGGAGCCCTTCGCCGCTCCGAGCTGGCGAACTTGTCGGTGCGGGACCTGGCGTTCAGAACGGACGGTGTGGTCCTCACCCTTAGCCGCAGCAAGGGAGACCAGGAAGGCAAGGGCGTCGTCGTCGGCATACTGCGCGGGAAGGTGAAACTAAGCGATCCGTTGTTCGCATTGCGGGACTGGATCACCGCCAGCGGGATACAGGACGAGGACCCACTCTTCCAGCGCATCGCCTGGTCTGATCGGAGGGTGACAAGACAAATGTTGACCGGCGAGTCGGTCAACCAAATCCTAAAGGAGCGCTCTTCGGCCGCAGGCTTTGACGATCTGCGCATCAGCGGACATAGTCTGCGGGCAGGCCACGCCACCACGGCCGCCGAGAAGGGGGTGCCATCGGATCGGTTGGCCCGGACCACGCGGCACAAGAATCTTGCCACCCTCGCCCGCTACGTCCGGCCGGCGGAAGTCCTGCGGGACTCAAGCAGCGGTTCCCTCGGACTTTGATCGGTGCATGAAAGTGCCTTGGTTCTCAGCCATAACCAGCCCGCCGCCCCGACACAGGAGTCCTAGTTCGGCATGTGTTCGACGCCAGCACCCTTGTTGTCGGTGTCTTTGACAGTGCGGTCGAAACCCGTCAAAGCCATGAACGCGCGGGGCAGAGCCCTTCTCAACGAGCCTGGCTCCGGTTTCGACCGTTTAGACCACATGGCGCCCAGCAACAATGCTGGCCCCTGTTCTTTCTCTGCCCTCTGTCCGATTGAAGAAAGTACAAGCGGAACTATTCTCTCCTTCTTTAATTGGTCTAAAGGTCTAAATAGTTATGATTTAGACTCCGTTGCCTGTATCCGTCCGGACTTCTGGCCTAGACCCCTTGGTCCAACGTGGGTCGAAAAGGTGCAACGGAAGGTAGAGAGGTGATGTTTTCGGCCTGACGGCACATCCGACAGGGGTCGCCCGCCTCGAAGATGAGTATGCTCGCCTTCCTCAATGCAGCCGTGCGCCTACGAGCCGTCATCGCCCGTGGCTGACGGCCCATTGTTGGCCGTCGGCAAAGTTGGCGCATAGGGACAGCTGTGAACCAACCGATAGTACTCATTGCCCAGGATTCCCGCGACGTGGCTAAGCCGGTACCGGCCATGCCGGAACCCGCCATCACCATCCCCGAGGATCAAAGAAGACCGAGAAGAACGAAAGAGAATTCCCCCGCAGAAACGGGACTGCCGCCGTGGGAGGCGTCCGACTACGCTGCCAGCATCACCGGCTCCGGCGCCTTCAAGCTGAAGGATTCCGGCGTCGCTCCGCTCGTCGCGGCCGCCCGCGGCTACACCCGCATCGATAAGACCAACTATGCGGAGATGGCCCGCAAGATGCAGGTCGTCGGGAACTCCAGCCAGGGCAAACGCTTCAAGCGGACACTCTCAGCCCCTGGTAAAGATGGCATGGTCATGCCGTGGTACTCCCTCGCTGGCATTGTGAAGGCCAAGCGTGAGAATGAGCGGCCGGTCCCGCACACTTATCAGGTCCGCCCGGAATTCCCTGAGAACAACGACGCCGGCAAGCCGCTGAAGTACGAGTTCGTCGCCAACGTCGGCACCCCGCTGGACCTGCACCCGGCCATCCCGACCGAATGGGTCGACACCACCCCGGTGGTCATGTTCGCCGAAGGAATGCTCAAGGGCGACTCCGCATTGTCCGCGTATCTGGTACACAACGGTATCTCGTACTCGGAGCTCCGCTCCGAAGGCGTCGAGAACCCGGTAGCAAAGCTGCGTGAACTGCTCGAACGGATCCCGCACGACGAGCGTGTCCTGATCGTCTCCATCGGTGGTGTCTACAACGCCTCCGGCAACGCGGTGGACTGGCGCGAAATCGCGCTTAAAGACCGTATCGGCTGGATCGCGTTCGACGCCGACATCTCTGTCAACCCTGCCGTGCATGCCGCCGCAAACAAGCTCTCCGCCCAGCTGTCCGAGAAATCCCGGATGTCCGAAATCCTCTACCTGAACCCGGAAGTCACCTCCGGTGACGACGGGTCCATGGCAAAAGCCGGTGTCGATGACTTCTTGGCCAGATCTGGCAACTGGGCAGCCCTGATCGCCCTGCTGGACGACGTCATGCCGGACGCTCCTGCGAAGAACGAGGAAGACCGGCCGGGTGCCTGGCGGGTCAGCAGCAACGGACAGTTCGTGGAGGAATGCGTGCCCCTGCGGACCGGTGCAGGCGGAACCATCGAGGCCTACCGCTGGGACCGACGCGTCGACCTCGGCGGCCGCGTGCTGGCCATGGAGACGAGGCGGCAGCCCACCGACCAGGAACTCAAGACCGGCGTCTTCGACCCGAACGTCAAGTCCGAGGACATCGACGACGCGCACGTCGAAATCGAGATCTCTTGGCACCTGAACGGCCAGGACCGCTCGGTCATCGTCAGCGGACCTGAAACGATGCTCAGCTACAAGCCCGAAGACTGGCACCGTCAGAAGGCCAGCCTTCCCCGTGAGCTGCTGTTGCACCCGGAATGGCCTCCGCGGGGCGACAGGGGCGCCAACTGGCTGAAGGCAGTCAAGCGACACCGCCCAGACGAGGCCAGCTTCAAAACACGGTGGATGCAGATGGGATGGGTCCCCGTCGAAGACGGCGACCCGGTCTTCCTCGTCGGTGATCAAATCATCGGATCCGAAGACTCGCGCGGAACTGCGGTACCGGGTATTACTGACAGGGAAATTGAATCGGCTCGGAAGTACGGCGTCGGGGACAACCTGGCCGGCGACTACGAGGACCCGGCCTTCCGCGAGGAGGTGCGAAACAACTTCCACGCGGTCATGGACACCTACATCCACGCCAAGGCGTGGACGGACCTGGCGACCGCTACCGTCGTCCTGGCCGGCGCCCTGCGCCCGGCAATCCCGATCCGTCCCAAGGCCACCATTTACGTGTGGGGACCCAAAGGCAAGGGCAAGAGCTGGACTGCTGAGTGCATGATGCATTTCTGGGCCCGCCACCGCGGCGACTGGCACGAGGAACTTCCTGGCTCCGCTAAGGACACCGCCGCCGCCATGGAAAACGCCGTTGCCCGCACCCCGATCTGGGTGATCGATGACTTGGCACCCTCGGCACTGAGACGTCAAGCTGAGCAGGAAGACGCCAAGCTGGCCGACATCACCAGGGCGATCTTTAACAACGCTTCCAAGCTGCGCATGAATGCAGACATGACGAGCAAGAAAGCGAACAAGCCTATGACCCAGCTGATCCTGACCGCTGAGAACGAGCTGAGCACCCCTTCGGCAAAGGAACGCCTCATTCCGCTGTACCTCGGCCAGGGCAAGCTCAATAAGGATAAAGGCCCCACCGACGCTCTGAACGACATCGCGCGTGATCACGGCACGCCGGCACGCTTCACCGCGCAAATGATCAAGTACATCCGCTTCGCGGCAACGAGGCATCCTGGCGGCTGGGCGGCGTTCGTGTCGGCCATGGAGGGGGGACGAAGCCAGCTGAAGCACCAGATCAGTAGTCTGATGAAGGAAAACGGTGCAACATCCGGCTCACTGGAGCGCACTTCAACGCTGGCCGCCGATGTGCTGCTGACATTCTTCATCTTGGAAAACCTCTCCCGGGAACTCGACATGGGGTCGGAGTTCGCCAAGCAGTTCCGGGTCAACAGCCCCATGAGCATGAGCGTCATCCAGCTCGTCACTGATGCCCATACCAACAACCAGGAGGAAGCCCCAGGTGTCTCCTTGCTCACGGCGCTGGCGGCGTTGCTTTCGTCCGGGAAGGCACACGTAATCTCCGGCGACGACCCGTCAAGGGCTCCGATTGAAGGCACAGAGCAGTCGGAGGCCATGACGAACCACCGTCTTGGCTGGGTTGCCGGAGGCCCAGACGGTTCCCTGCGATCCGCCGGGGAGTCCATCGGCACTGTCGTGACTGTCAAGCGGCAGAAGGTCGTCCTGTTCGACAAGGTCACAGCATTCGACGCCGCCAAAAAGGCCTACCCCTCGCTGGTCAAACACGGGCAGGGCCCGAGCGCCGCTTGGTCAGGCATCTGGGACGAAGGGCTCGCTGCGGATGTCAAGCGGCCGTTCAAGAGCACCACAGGTACGCCCTTGAACGTTTACGGCTACAAGACCAAGACAGGCACCAGATTCGAAGGTATTCCTGTCGCGGTCTCGCGTCTCCTCGATCGAGGACCTCTCCCGCAAGAGCTCACCCAGGAGGAAGGGCAGGACTAGCCAAACCTCGTCTTGGAGGGCGCTGCCGACGTTTCGCCCTCCACGCCAAACGTTACCGCCAGCTGTCGGCTGCGGCATCCCGATGTGGGATGCCGCAGGAGACAATTCCGCGGCGGAACATTGGGGCAACTGCCACTCTGAGCATGAGGATAATGTGTAGTTTCGAGCAGAATTTATCCGGCTAGCCGGTGCGTAACCAAGGGGACATCCATTGGCAAGTGAGCCTAGTCCATTGTTCAACCCAGAACGTCAGGCGTTGAACGATCAGCTCCTAGACGTGAGTCCACGGCTGGCCGGGCTTTACCGGCGTCTTATTCGCCTCGTTGACGAAGACCCGCAAGCCGATGAATCTTTGGCTCGTGCCTCATTGATCGGCCACTGTGTTCGGGAGCTTATGAATCGTCTCCCGGACGTTCTTGCGGATGTTCCGGATATGCTCGACCCAGTATCGCCAAAATCGTCGCAATTGCTCAAACAGCTGCAGGTGCTAGCCGAGAAGCATTCCGATGTCCTGACAAAGGTCACAGACCTGACGACTGCCGTTTCAGGGGAGCGCATCGAACTAATTCCGATCCCACGCCCGCTCTACGAATCCTTGCGACGAATAATCCATGCCGTAGAACAGGAGACTGGACGTGCCCAAGAGCGTGATGCCGTAGTTGTGGCTCGAGCCAGAACTGCTAGGGGGCCAGCTTACGAAAGGTGGCGCGCCGCGCGGAAGTTTTTTATGGACTTCACCCACCTCGACAATCACGTTGGCCAAGACGAACGGACCATACCGACCAACGAGCAGATCCTGGAGCACCTCGAAGCTATCGAGGCAACACTTGCGATTCGGTTGACTAAGTTTTTCGATAACCGTCGGCTTCTTGATGATTTACTGGCCGAGGCAAACCGACCCGCTGGTGATCAAGAACATGGCGAGTCGGTTCGGTACGTATCCCCGGAAAGGACAGTGGTCCGCAACCTACTGACTAGAATTGGCTCCCTCCCTCTAAGGCGTGTTTTCTACCGCGGTCTGCAAAATCCCCTATGGGTAACTCCTTTGGCAGATGAAGGTGCCTTCAGGAACCCGCCGGAGCCACGAATGGACAACGAAGGCAACGTCCGTGAGGAGCCGTGGCCGGAAATGGACTTCCTGGTCCGCATGGCGCAAGCAGTTCCTCGAGAGGTTGTAGATGTTGGACTCACGCTCGCTGTCAGCAAGAACTCTTGGGTGAGACGAGGACTAGTCGAGATTGCTGCCACAGTTCCGGCCGAGGTCGCAGTAAGCCTGGCTGTTGCCTTTCGCCAGTGGGGTCACAACAACTTCGGCTGGCGCACTGACCCTCGCCATTTGGTCACGATGACCGAGAAGCTCCTGATAGACGGCCAGCACAAGCTGGGCATGAAGTTCGCCACGGCGCTCTTCCAGCCCAAGAAGTTGAAGGCTCTCACAGCGGAGGCTTCGGACTGTGGGGTTGGCCTTGAAGACTACTGGTACGAGGAATCGCTGCCTAGGATTGCTGAGGCTCTCGGCGACAGACGCCTTGGAACCCTCGTCCTTTGGCTCGAGGCATACGAAAAAGTCACTGGTAAATTCGACGACGAAACCGGTACCGACTTCAGTTACATAGGGCGCGCGGAGATCGGGGCTCGGCAAGCAGGCCCACCTGGGGTCGAAACGGCGTTGATTGATGCCATACGCAATGCCGCAATGAGGCAAATGGCGGTTGCCCCAACGCAAACGGTGGCAGCCCTCATGCGCAGCAAGCTGTCATTGGTGAACCGCATCTGCTTGTTTGTTACTGCCGAAGCCCTCAGAAACGCTGAACCAGGTTCGAGGGAAACGCTTGTCTCCGCGGTGCACCCTCTTATCGACAGGCCAGAGTTCGGGCTGCCGGAGTTCCGGATCGAGTTCGCGGCTTTCCTCAGGGCCACAGCAGCAGCACTCGGTCCCGAAAAGCTACTGCCGTTAGTGGTGACACTCGAGCGCGGTCCGCTGGGCTCTCTCGAGCGGTTAAAGGAGCGACTTGCTGTTCAGCTGGACGACAGCCTTGACATAGACACAGAGGCGAAATCCTACACTGCTCGTTGGCGTCATCGCCTTCTATCGACCGTAGGCAAGGACGCACTACCAGCGACATTGGGCGAGCAACTTCAGGATCTAGACCAGCAGTTCGGTGTGATTGAGAATCCGTGCTCTCCCGATTTCGCCATGACCTCTTGGAGCGGGCCGGAAAGCGTTTTGGGTCAAAATGACATAGCCGCCATGGCCGCCCAAGACCTCCTGCGCCACCTCGAAACGTGGCACCCGGATCCGCAGCAATGGCATGGTCCCTCGCACGAGGGTCAAGGGCGCGAACTTACGGCCGTGGTCACGGACCGGGCGGATCTTTTCGATGGACTCACCAACGACATTCTCTCTCTTAGGCCAACATACCTACGGGCAGTCCTTCGGGGGTGGGAGAACGCATGCGCTGCTGGACACGAGCTACCTTGGCCCCAGGTTGTGGCGATAATTCAGCGAACAGTGGAGCTACCTGATAGGTTGCCATTCCAACCAGAAGGACGCGAATTCGACGACGACCGAGACTACTCGGCGGCCAAAGATGCTGCAGTCCGCCTGACCGTAACGATGCTTCAGAAGCGCGCAGGCCACTCGGTGCCCCCGCTTTCGGATGTGATGATCCTTGCTCCTACGATCCTGAGCATGGCCGGTGATCAGCAACTTCGAACCGATTACTTGACGACTGCCACTGGCGACATGGACGCTTTCACGCTCTCGGTGAACCGGACACTTCCCCGGGCCGTTCGGGCACTGGTGGCCCTGACAGGCTGGAATGGCTTCAATGCCGAGGACGGTCCTGTCATCAAGTCTCTTGACGAGCTCCTCGGACGCGACGATCCACATGGTGCGGTCGCAGCCGTCTTTGGAGAATCGGTAGCAGTCCTGTTCACCCACGCGCAGCCTTGGCTACTGGCAAACGCTTCGCGGATCTTCGGAGGAGACGGTGGCCAGACCTCCCGTCATCAGGTTGCCCTCTCAACAGCGCTCGCCACTCATAATTTCCATCCGAAGTTACTAGAGGTGCTGCGCGGACCAATTGCTGCGGCCCTCATGCGAGGGCAACCCCTTGCAGTCGGATGGGCCAACAGCCGAAGTCCTGAACGACTTATCGGTGATTGGATCGTCCATGCTTACATCGTTGGGGGAATAGGCAAAGACGACGAGCTCATGCACCTGTTCTTTGAACAGGCCAGCGTGGATCTTCGGGGTGATGTGCTGGGGCACATTGGCTGGCAGCTCATGGAAGCCGATTCTGTTGGAGCGGACATTCTGAAAAAGGCCGGTGATCTCTGGGATTGGCGTGCCGCCAAAGTGGAGGAGAAGCCCTCAACGGCAAAAGAATTGAAAGATTTCTTCTGGTACGTCAAAAGCGGCAAGTTTTCTGCCGGATGGTGGGTCCCCCGGCTCAACCAGGCTCTCGTCCTGTCTCCCAGACCCGACATCGGTGGCTTGATCCATGAGCAGCTCGCCGAAGCCTCAAAGCAGTATCCGGGACCTGTTCTCTGCATTGTTCGGACTCTTGTTGCCGGCGCAGTCGAAAGTCGCGGAGACCAATACATGCTGATCGAGCACGCAGTCCCACAGATTATTGCCTCTGCCCTCAGCAGCGTTGACCCCGAGATCGGCGCGGAAGCCACCGCCTTTATGCACGAGCTTGGCGAACGGGGCTACATCGACTTGGACGCGTCGGTCGCTGTGCTGCGGCAACACTAAGATGCTCCCGCCGGTCCGGCCAGCTCCCCAAGGCATCAGCGGATTGGAGATCTGGCAATACCTGCCGTGGATGTCCACGACGGCTGGATCAGCCATGAACCGATTCTACCGACGACCCGAAGACCCGGCGCCAATTGGTGTCAGCCGCCTGCCCGCGCCACCCGAAAGGGTCTCCCCTTGGCGAGTTCCTTGTTTCGCCGGGGGAGGATCGTGGACGTCAATGACGGCGCGGTTCATCGGGCTTCCTGTCGGATGCATCTGATTGCCGGGACGCCGCATCCTGCCAACAAGAGACCATGGCTCATGCACTTGGCTTACAGTGACGGCGGGACGAACGGGCCGAGATGTGCAGATATTTCACGGGGATGGTAGGGCGAAGCACGGAGGAGGAATTGTCCGCGTCCATTAGGGCGAGCAGAAGACGCGCAGCCGGCCACCCACCTGGGAGACTGCACTCCAGGCAGTCTGTAGGAGGGAGTAGATCTGTATGAGTTGGGGTGTTGGATTTTCGACGGCGGCGCGCAGCGCTGACTCGCTCATCGCCGCTCCGAGTACGAGCCAGACCTCCCGGTCCGCATTGGGGTTTGTAATGACTGAACGTGCGTGCGACCACATCTCCTGGCCATTGCTGAAGCGTCCAACCCGAAGTCTCTTGGCCACATGTTGGCTCCCCTTCATCGTCAACGTCCAATCCTGCCCCCAGTAGCCAACCTGAGGGACGTCGGCATTGATCGGTTGCAGCCAGAGGAGATTTTTCACTGCCTGAGAAACGATCTCATGCAAGGCAGATGCCGAGAGCTTGGATCCCTTGCCGGCCTTCGCATGTAGGAATGCGATCCGATCCGGCTGGACGGCGATGAAGTCCGCTATCTCGGCGCCCAAATCCGCGCATAGCAGCATGTCAAGGTTAGGAAAGTACTTTGTCATTTCTGGGCTTGTTCCGATCGGAGCTCTCGTCGCGAGTTGATCAATAAGGCCGAAAACCGAGTCGGCGTCCCAATTGCCGTCGCTTCGAGGACGTCCTTTTTCACTGCTTGCGGAAGCTAGCGGGTCAACAGCAGTGAGAACGTCGAGCAGCCAGAACCGCTTGGTGTCTTGGTCGGGACGCATTGGTTGTACGAAGCTCCCGTTTGCATACATGAAGCCTTGCTCGGCCGGGACAACGCGAAGCAGTTGTTCTGCATTAATGACCCTGGTCAGCTCCCGCTGTGGGGCAGAACGATCTCTGAAGTCCATCTGGGCGAGCTTCGGACAGCTGAACTCGTAGCGCCCGCGGTCTTCTTGCCAGGCGACGCGGGCGGTGAACGTCTCGCCGTTGACCTCAAGTGTTGTCTGCCCGTTGATCACGTCGTTCGCGTAGTCGTCGAGGCGCAGCTGCTCGGATGAGCCGCCCTCCAGTTGGCGTTCGAAGCGCTCCACGTCGACGTCAAGCAGGATGTGGGTGGGCGACTTGTCCGACGGGTCGTCTGATGAACGGGCATAGCGATGGAACGTAGAAGTAGGTTGGTGAGCGTCGTCCTCGAGTGTCAACGACAGTTCGTCAATCCATGCCGCGTATTCAGCAAAGGTCCGCTCCGCGCTGCGGCTGTCACGAACACGCGATCGACTGAGGCCGAGGTAGCGGCGGAACTTTTTGCCGTCGCTTCTCACCTGAGGATACCCCTCGGCCACCGAGCAGATGTAGGCATAGTCGGTCAGATCTGGCGCTAGGTCACCGATGGCGGCCGCCCGGATAGTCTTGGCCCGAATCGACCGCTTGCTCAGGTCGGTGTTATCCATAGAGACAGTCGTGAGGAGGGAATCACCGGCCAGCAGCCGCGACAGCCGCATCGGCGTCTCGCGGCTGAAGGCATCCGTCATTAGCATTGGTGTGCGGCCCTCGGTATCGAACACGAAGACATGCGCGTCCTTGACGCGAAGGACTGTGAAGCCGAACGTCGCCTCTATGAAAAGCCCCGTGCGGAGGAACATCGAGTTGCTTACGTCGATAAACGGCAGGACTATGGTGCGGTCGTCGGGGTATTGCCACCTCAGGACCTCTCGATCTTCGGCCTGCCATTCCTCCGAAACTCGTTCGGCGATCTCATCAAGGTTCATCACGGAAGCAGAGCGAAAAACCCTGGTGGCTAACGGGTAAGAAAAGTGCTTCCACGCGTCGTCCGCTTCAAGATCAAGCAACGAGCGAAACTTGCCACCGTAGTAGACACTGGACGGCTGAGCGGAGAGCAGGTCCTTTGCGAGACTTGGAGTGGTGGCGGCTGCCTCGCCGGCCTTCTCGTCGAAGGTTTCGTAGTTCCTCCACACCGCCTCGACGTCAAATCCGTCTCGTGCGACTACCCAGGCCGCGCTGTCGTCAGGGTCTTTTGTAGGATTTCTGAGTACTCGACCGATCTGTTGGATCGTACTCCGGTCCGTACCAAGGCGATCGTAGAAGGCGAGGATGCGGAATCTAGGGTCGTCTACGCCCTCAACGAGTTTGAATTGATGAACCCAATAGTCTGCCTCCGATTTGTCTGGGTTGGGAACGGATCGCAGAAGCCCGACGTTCTCGTCCGTTTCGAATTTTTCATGAATGCCTATGGCCTGGCGTCCCGCCTTCCGCAGGGCAGCAACGATGTCGCGGATGCTCTCGGCGTTGCCGCAGCGGATGATCACCCTCGTGTCCGGATGAGTCGCGATCTTCTCTCTTACGAACTCGACTAGCTCGCTTACGAAAATGTCGGAGGTGGATGCGGGCAAGGTTCGAAAGTGGGGAGATCTTAGGAAGCCCTCGCTGGCCGCCTTTTGATGCGAGTAACGGAACCGGTGAGAGGGATGGACATTGAAGAATTTCTGATCGTTCCGGTAGGGCGTGGCTGTCAGGAGAATCGTTGGACACCCGAGAGATCTGATGGCCGTAGACCACCGCGGCGCTGGCTCGTAGTGGCCCTCATCAACGAAGACTGCTTTAATATCCGCAAACAACTCCGCCATTCGGACTTCGTCCCGGTCGCATTCTTCGTAGATCTTCAGAAGCTTCGCGGTTGTGGCTACGAAGACGGTTGGCTCCTCGACGTCTGCCAACTTGCTGATTTGCTTTGTTGTAGGCAACTCCAAGATGACCGGGAAGCTGTCAGAACGATGTGCGTTGAGCCGTTCCCAAACCCGGTACTCAAGATCTCGTTTCAGCTGCCCCAGGATTCCTCGCCACGGTGCAACGACGAGGAAGTGCTTACCGGAACGACCTGTGCCAGCAGATGCATTCTCGATCGCCGCAGCGACAACCGCCGTCTTCCCAGTCCCAGTCGGCATAGTGATCAGTGCAGATTGGCCGCTCGCTTGCTCTTGGTTGAGATATTCGTCGATCACTTCGAGGGCCGCCGTTTGATGCGGCCAAAGACTGGAAGAGAGGGCTTTCGAGCTGGTCACGGGCCACCCAGCACAGACGGTTCTTGCATGTATCCAACCTAGGGCCCGTGGAGCCAAATCCCCGGAAATTCGGGCGGGTCGGCCCTTAACGCCGGCGGACGATCAACATCGGCACATCGGCTCGGCGCAGCACCGCCCTGGCGAGTCAGCGGGTGTTTCGGGAAACGGGACGCCTATGCTCAGCTCATGACTGACCTGCTCACGGTCGGGGGCCTCCAGACCTCGGTCGACCACGCGTACGAACTTGCTCGATGCTACTTGACCGAACCCGGCTGGTCTTACCCTGCCTACGACGGCTACCCGGGCACGCCTGATTCTCGTGAGGTCGGACACCAGGACCTTCCAGCGGTCGGACTCCTGAATGCCGGGCAACAACCGCTTCAGACCTATTACGGGTTCCTGAACCTATTGCACGTTATGAACAACAGGCTGACCCATAGGGACATCAAGGGAACGCTTGACGAAGCTTCCCCAGAGACTCTGGCGGCTATCACGAACCTTTATGCCACTCACATGGATGATCCGCAACCGCAGGTGCAGTTGACGAAGCTGACGAAGGTGCTGCATCGCAAGCGGCCAGGTCTTCTTCCGTTGTTCGACCTGTATGTGCTGCGTGCCTATAGCTACCGGGGCGAGACCCCCCGGGTTGCTCCGCCGCCCCCGGGCAAACGCCCAGGGAGAACTTGGGTGTCTGCCTGGCTGCAGGAGGTCCAGGCTGACTTGGTTGGCGGAATGGATCACTGGGAAGCCATCGCAGCGATGGCACCCGGACCCGCTATCACTCCACTGCGGGCGATGGATATGGTCACCTGGCGTCTAATCCACGAGAAGGTTGTTCGGGCGCCCAAGAAGGGACGAAATTAGCTTCCAACAACGCTGCCACTAAGACGATTGGCTAGGTACACGCGATTGCTGCACACCCCCGGGAGGTGCTGGGCTGGTGGCATGCGTCGCCGAGTCGGGTACCCGACCGGTACCCGCTTTTGCGATATTCCCACTCGACGGTAGCAAGGGACGATGAAACTAGTGGGCAGGCGCTGCTCTAGCGCAGTGTTGATGGATACAGTCGTGCACCGTGGACGCGACACGTTTATGACACGCTTTAAACGGGAACTGCAGGGAACGTGCGGGGTACTATTCCGACATCAATAGTTGCAAAATTGCTGGTCAGGACCGTTTCAGGCCACCGCCGGGAACACCCGGGATACCTCAGTTTGTAAAGCGGGGGTCGTCGGTTCGAATCCGACAGGGGGCTCACAAAAAACCGCTCTAACACTGTGAAGTAGTCCAGTGTCGGAGCGGTTTTCTTTTCGCCTCGACGACCAACCCCTCGGAATATCCTCCAGCGATGCTCAGCTGTCTTCAGGACCCATAAAGCTATTGCATTAATCATACAATGATGTATCTTTAAGTTGTGACTCGGAACACACCCGTTCCCGGGCGCCGCCCCTTACGGCTCTACCAGCCAGCGAAACCCGCCCGGGGGCCAGAGATCACCTCATATATCCCCAACCCGCCAGGAGTGACGACGATGTCATCCATGAAGAACCCAACCGCCCAACGGGGCCCGGCCTCGGCAGCCAGCAAACGGCGCTTCCTGATCAGAATGGTCACCGTGCTGATCGGCGGCATGGTCCTGGACGGCTATGTCCTCGGCATCATCGGACCGGTGTCGGGGCGGATGGCCGAGGACCTGCAGCTCGATGCGTTCTGGCAAGGTCTGATCGCCGCGGCTGCTCTGATCGGCATCCTGATCGGATCACCGCTCGGCGGCCTGGCCGCTGACAGGTGGGGCCGTAAGCCGATTTTCATGTTCGATATCGGTCTGTTCGCCATCGCGTCGGGAATGCAGTTTTTCGTTGACTCACCGGTGTGGCTCATCGTGGTGCGGTTGCTGATGGGCATCGCGATCGGCACCGAATACGCGGTCGGCTGGCCGCTGATGGCCGAGTTCTCACCCACCCACCTGCGGGGAAAGCTGATGGCCGCCATCGGCATCGCCTGGTACGGCGGCTTCATGATCGCGTTCCTGATCGGCCACCTGCTCAATGAATACACCGATCTGAGCTGGCACTTCATCCTGGGTACAAGCACGTTCATCGCCGTGGCCATTTTCCTCGCCCGGCTCGGCATGCCGGAATCCCCTCGGTGGCTCTGGAGCGTGGGCCGCAAGGATGAGGCGCGAGCCCTCGCCGCGAGGTACATGCCCGATGACGCGCTCGACGACGTCCAGCACGAGGACGTCCGCAAGGGCAGCTTCGGGATGCTGTTCTCCAGGGAGTACTGGCGGTCCACGCTGTTCATCTCGGCGTTCTGGTTCTGCGCCGTGACACCGTACTTCGCCATCGCCACCTTCGCCGACAGCGTGTTGGAACAGTACGGCCTCGCCGGTGGACTCGCCGGTGGAGTCGGGCTCTCCGCCGTTGCCCTGGCCGGGGTCGTCGTCACGTTCCTGCTGATCGAGAAGATCGGCCGCCGCACGCTGACCGTTCCGCCGCAGTGGCTGTGCGCCGTCGTCCTCGCGATCATCGGCCTGTGGGCCGGCGCGCGGGCGCTTGTTGTGCTCATCCTCTTCCTGGTCTTCTCGTTCTTCAATGCGGGTTACAACACGCTGACGAACGTTTACCCGGGAGAGGTCCTCCCGACCGAGATCCGGGGAATCGGAACCGGCTTCGCGGCCGCTGTCAGCCGCGTCGGCGCGGGCATCGGCATCTTCCTCCTGCCAATGTCGATGGAGTCCCTCGGGGCCGGCCCGACCATGCTGATCGCAGCCGGAGTCGCCCTCCTCGGTGCCGGGCTCTCGCAGTGGCTGGCTCCGGAGACGAAGGGCAAGACGCTCACGGAAGCGGCCGCAGGGTACGCGCACTAACGACGGCGCTGCCCGTACTTGACGGCTTCGCCTGTGGCCGTCCATCAATAGCTCAACGAAGTCGGCGCCGGACAGGCTCGCGAGGAGTTTTTGTCCAGTTGTCGCGGCTTCCGAGCGCTTTAGAGTCCAACAGCCGTACTAAAGCTCGGGGGAGTTGATGGAAGTACGAGGTCGGCCGGTCACCTTGTGAGGTGACCGGCCGACGTCGTTTTGGCGAGGTCGGTCGACCTGCCGGAGGCCCGTGGACTCTGGTTCGCAGCAACACTCCCGTGCGACTCCATTAAAGCTATTGCATTAATCATACAATGATGTATCTTTAATTTGTGACTAGGGGCACACACCGCTCCCGGGACGCACATGCCAACTACGGCTACAACAACCGGCGAAACCCGCCTGTGCGCTGCCAAGGAAGAAGCGTTCAGGCTTTTGCCACCACATACCTTCCCCACCGGCGGATGTCTTCTGGACCGGCAGCCCCGGCACCCTGGATCCCCTGAGTAAGAAAGTTCAAAATCATGAAAGATGTAGTCATCGTCGGCGCTGGACTCGCTGGCCTGTCGGCAGCATGGCGGCTTCGGCACTGGGACACCGTTGTTCTGGAGTCGGAGAACCGCGTCGGCGGACGGATCCGCTCGGAGCGCCGGGGTGCCTATTGGTTGAACTGGGGCGGGCACGTCTTTGCCGGCGCAGGATCTTCCACTGATGCCCTGCTCAACGAGGTCGGCGTGACTGCCGTCAACATCCCGGGATCGCTCCAGGCGTTGTCAATGAACGGGAAGTTCATCCGCAAGGGGCACATCGCCACGTATCCGTTCCGGATCCCGATGTCCCTGTCGTCCCGCATCGACACGCTGCGGGCCGGCCTGAAGGTTGTCAGCGGCGTCGCCAAGTACACGGGCGTTGTCCGGAAGCGTGCGGGGGAGTCCGGCGCGATGCGGCAGCAGCGCATCTACGACTTCGAGAACGACAGCTCGTTCCAGGACTTCATCGGAAACCTGTCCGAGGACGCGGCCGCGCTGTTCAAGACCACTGTCACCCGCTCGGCCGGTGACATGAACGAGATCTCCGCCGGCGCCGGCATCGGATACTTCAGCCTGGTGCTGGGTATCGGCCAGGGCCTCAGCCAGGGCATCGTCGGCGGCCCGTCAACCCTGACCGAATCGGTCGCAGCCTCGCTCGGCGACCGCGTCCAGCTCGGCGCCACCGTGCAGGAGGTCGTTCACAAGAAGGAATCCGTCGTCGTCCGCTACAGCCAGGGCGGAGCCGACCACGAAGTTGAGGCCCGCACCGTTGTCCTCGCCACCACGGCTGACGTCACGCACAAGGTCGGCGTGGACCTGCCGGAGAACCTGCGCGGTGCGCTCAGCCAGATCAAGTACGGCCCGCACGTCAGCACCGCCTTCCTGACCAACGAGACCTCGGCGCGGCCGTGGGACGACATCTACGCCATCGCCGCGCCGAAGCGGTCATTCGCGATCGCCCTGAACCAGGCGAGCATCGTCCGAGGCACCGAATCCGTACGCAAACCCGGCGGCAGCTTCATGACCTTCTCACCGGCCAGCCTCGGTAAGGCCCTCCTGGACAAGAGTGACGAGGAAGTCATCAAGACCCACCTCACCGACCTCGACCAGGTCCTCGGCCACGGGTTCGCCGACAGCGTGGTCGAGGCCAAGACCGACCGCTGGAAGGTAGCGTCCCCCTACTGCTTCCCCGGCCGGGCCAAGCTCCAGTCCACCCTCATGCGCGGGACCGACCGCGTATTCCTGGCTGGCGATTACCTCGGAACCCTCTACACCGAGAGCTCCATCACCACGGGCTTCTCGGCAGCGCAGGAGGCCGCCAGCCTGCTGGCCACGCACCGCCAGGCCCCGCCGCAGTCCGGCCTCTCGATCGTCGCCTAACAACGACCACTGCCAAAACCCAACCCACGTTTTCCATCCGTACTAAAACCCCCGTACTTAAGAAGAGGAACATTCATGTCCAACGAACTCCGCGGTGTCCTGACCGCACTGTCCACCCCGTTCAACCAGGACGAGACCCTCGACGTCGAGACCCTGCGGCGCATCGTTGACCGCTCCATCGACGCCGGTGTCGACGGCGTTGTGGCTGCCGGTTCAACGGGCGAGGTCGGCGCCCTGTCCTCCGAGGAGCGGCTGCTGCTCATCACCACGGTCATCGACCAGGCGAACGGCCGCGTCCCGGTCATCGCCAACACCGGCGCTACTTCGACGGCCGAGGCTATCCGGCTGTCGCAGGCGGCAGAGAAGGCCGGCGCTGACGTGCTCATGCTGATCACGCCGTACTACGAGCCGCTGTCCCTTGAGGAAACGGTCACCTACATCAAGGACGTCGCCCGGTCCGTCACCATCCCGGTCATGCTCTACAACATCCCGGCCGTCACCGGCGTCAACCTGGACCCGGCCACGGTCCGTGCACTGGCCGAAGAAGTGGACAACATCAAGTACATCAAGGACTCCAGCGCGAACTGGGAACAGGCGCTGCAGCTGATCCACCACCACTCTGACGTCATTGGCACCTTCATCGGCTGGGACGTCTACCTCTACAGCGCCCTTGCCGAGGGTGCAGCGGGCGTGATGGCCGGCACCGCCAACGTCGTCCCCAACGAAATCGTCGCCGTCAGCCGCCTCATCGCCGAAGGCGACCTCACCGGCGCCCGTGCACTGTGGAACGACCTGTACCCGGTCATCGACGCCCTCCTCTCCGTGCCGTTCATCCCGGCAGTCAAAGCCGGCCTGTCCCTGCAGGGCCTTCCGGCCGGCGCACCCCGTCGCCCGACGGCCGACCTCAACGCCGAAGACCTGGCCCGCGTTGAGCAGGCTCTCTCTGCCCTCAAGCAGACGGTGGGATAAGGCATGGGTGATTTCGAGGAGCTCCTGTCGGGTGTTTCCGACGCGATCTGGGCACCCATGGCCTATGTCGTGCTCGGGCTCGGCGTCGCCTACTCGGTTGCCACCAAGGGCGTGCAGTTCAGGAGAATCCCCGACATGCTGCGCCAGCTCCGGGAGGAAAGCGGCAGCGACGGGGGCCTGTCATCGTTCCAGGCCCTCGTCCTCGCCCTCGCCAGCCGGGTCGGCGTTGGCAGCATCGCCGGTGTGGCGACTGCTGTCAGCGCCGGCGGGCCGGGCGCCCTCGTCTGGATGGCCGTCACGGGGCTGGTCGGCTGCACCGTCGGCTACGCGGAGGCGACCCTGTCCCAGACGTTCAAACGCCAGGTCCAGGACGAGGACCGCCGCAACGCCAACGAGGACATCGGCGGCATGCCGTACTACATCAAGTACGGCCTGAAGCTGCCCAAGGTGGGGGCGCTCGTCGCGGTGCTGGGTGTCATCGGTTACGGGTTCGTCTTCCCGGGCCTGCAGGTCAACACCATCGCGGCCAGCGCCAAACTGGCTTTCGGCCTGGACAGCTGGATCCCCGCCGTGTTCGTAACTGTGCTGATAGCGCTGGTCATCTTTGGCGGCACCACCCGCCTGGTGAAGGTCACCCAGGCACTGGTCCCGGTGCTCGCCATCGGCTACCTGCTCCTGGCACTGGCCGTCATCGGCATCAATATCGGCAGCGTTCCGGCCGCAGTGGCCCTGATCTTCCAGTCCGCGGTGGGCATCCACCCCGTCCTTGGCGGCATTGCCGGTGCTGCTGTGGCCTGGGGCGTCCGCCGGGCAGTCTTCGCCTCCTCCAACGGTCTCGGTGAAGCAACGTTCGCCGCCGCGGCAGCGCGCACCTCACACCCGGGCAAGCAGGGCCTGGTCCAGACCTTCAGCATCTACATCGACGTGCTGCTGATCTGCATGGCCACCGGCCTGATGATGGTCGTTTCCGGCAAGTACAACGTCTCGGACGGTTCCGGCGGTTACCTCATCAACAACATGCCGGGCGTGCCGGTCGGCGCCAACTGGGTCCAGGAAGCCATCGACACGCTGGTCCCGGGCTGGGGGGCCGGGTTCATTGCAGTCGCCGTGCTGCTCTTCGGCTTCACCTGCCTGCTGGCCTACTTCTATGTCGCGAACTCCAACCTCCTCTACCTGCTGGACGGGAAGAGCGGGCATGGGTGGAAGACCGTACTGAAGGTCGGCACCATGGCCATCGTGTTCTTCGGATCCGTGGTGAACGCGCAGCTGGTCTGGGCGGCCGGCGACATCGGGCTTGGCCTGATCGCCTGGGTCAACCTCATCTGCCTGGTCTTCCTGTTCCCGCTGGTCCGGAAGATCTACCGCGACTACGAACGCCAGCGGAAGCTGGGCCTGAACCCCACCTTCGATCCCAAGGCACTGGGCATCGAAGGAGCCGAGTTCTGGGAACACGAGACCGAAAAGTCGCCCGCCGCCGTCCGGTAGGCACA
Source organism: Arthrobacter globiformis NBRC 12137 (assembly GCF_000238915.1). Classification (GTDB taxonomy): domain Bacteria; phylum Actinomycetota; class Actinomycetes; order Actinomycetales; family Micrococcaceae; genus Arthrobacter; species Arthrobacter globiformis. The sequence continues at coordinate 52,774 of NZ_BAEG01000012.1, forward strand.
TCCCTTAGCTAAGACAGGACTGAAGGAAAAACCATGACCACGACAGAATCAGCATTGTTCACCGTCCGCAGGACCGGAGACGCCCCGGTGCCGTCCCTTCCGCCTTTCGGCCAGTTCATCGGCGGGGCGTTCGTCGGCCCCGTGTCGGACTCCACCGCCGATGTGGTGAATCCGGCCACGGAGGAGACCATCATGCAGGTTCCCTCCGGATCGGTTGAGGACGCCGACGCCGCGGTCGCGGCCGCCGTCGCGGCCAAGGCGGAGTGGGCAGCGAAGACTCCCAAGGACAGGTCCGCCGTCCTGCTTCGCATCGCGGACATCATTGAGGACAACCGCGAACTGCTCGAAACCCTCGAAGCTGCCAACACCGGCAAGCCCGCTGCTGTGGCCGAGGACGACATCTCGAGTGCGATTGACACCTTCAGGTTCTCGGCCGGTGCTGCGCGTGCCTTCACCACGCTCGGTGCGGACGACTATGCAGAGAACCACACCTCGGTGGTCTTCCGCGAGCCCGTAGGCGTGGTCGGTGTGATCACGCCCTGGAACTACCCGCTGCTGATGGCCGCATGGAAGATTGCCCCGATCCTGGCCGCCGGCAACACCCTGGTGCTCAAGCCGTCGGAGCAGACCCCGCTGACCACCCTCAAGCTGGCCGAACTCATCGCCAACGACGTTCCCGCCGGTGTCCTGAACATCGTCACCGGCTCCGGCCGTGTGGTGGGCAACCGGATTTCCGAACACCCTGACGTCGACCTCGTCGCGATCACCGGAAGCGTCGGCAGCGGCCAGAAGGTCGCCGAAAGCGCCGCCGCCACCGTCAAGCGGGTGCACCTGGAACTGGGAGGCAAGGCACCCGTCGTCGTGTTCGAGGACGCCGACCTGGAAGCGGCCGCCAAGGGCGTACGCTCCGCCGGGTTCTGGAACGGCGGGCAGGAATGCGGTTCGGCGTGCCGCGTCCTGGTCCACGAGTCCGTCGCGGAGAAGTTCACGGAGCTGCTGGTACGGGAAGTGAGTGAGATTTCGGTCGGCGCTCCCGGTGCGGGTGACGACGTCGAGATGGGGTCCATGATCTCCAGGGCCCACTACGAACGTGTCCTGGCTGCACTGGAGGACATCCGCAAGGACGGCCTGACCATCGCCGTCGGCGGCAACGCGCTGGAGGGGCCGGGCTACTTCATCGAACCCACCGTGGTCACCGACGTGCCCGCCGGTGCCCCGGTCGCCAGCACGGAGATCTTCGGCCCGGTGGTGTCGGTGGAGACCTTCAGCACCGACGAGGAGGCCATCACCCGGTCCAACGAAACCGTCTACGGGCTTGCCGCCTCGGTGTGGACCACGAACTCCGCCCGCTCGCTGTCCGTTCCCCGCCGGCTCGACTTCGGCACCGTCTGGGTCAATTCGCACCTGGTCATCGCCAACGAATGCCCTGGGCGGCTTCAAGGGCTCCGGCTACGGCCGTGACCTCTCCATCTATGCCCTGGAGGACTTCTCCCGCACGAAGCACGTCATGTACAACCGCGGCTGAGACCAGTCTCGGGCGCAACCGGAAAGGGAAGATGCACTGTGAACAGCAGCCGCACGGCGAAGTGGTTATCACTCGCCCAGGGGGACGTTATTACCTTCAGCCGCCGAGGGCTGACTCTTTGGGGCGGTGTCATCGATGACCGCACTGAAGACGGTCACATCATCTGGGTGACCGACGAGGTCGGCACCCGCCGGCTGGTCCATTCCCAGGACGAATATGACTTCGCCGTCACTGGCAACGTCTATTTCCAGCGGGATTCCCGGGTCATTGATCCACGTGCCGGTGAAGCCCTGACCTGCTGAGCCTCAGGGCCGCAAACCCCTCCGCCCCGGCGCCTCGCCGGGACGGAGGGGTTTCCGTCGTGTGGGCTACGCTGCGGTCAGTCCGCGTCGATCTCTTCCAGCAGGTCCTTGGCAGCCTTGCGGATGTCGTCGTGGTCGTACTGTGCCGCCCGGCTCTCCAGCGAAATGATGGCGCAGCGGTGGACCTTCTTGAGGTCCCCGAATGGGAAGCTCACGCTGCTCTTGGTGCCTTCGGACTTCTCGCGGTCAATGCCGAGGTGCCACTTCGAGAACTCGTCGAAGCCGTGCTTATCGATGAAGGAATTCTCGTCGCCCGCTGAGGGAGCGTGTTCGCTCCAGTCATCACGGACGTCCCGCTCCACCTTCCCGTTCTTAAGGAGACTGCGTGCATGCTCCAACGCCTTGCGGTTCAGTTTCGTAGCCATGGGGTGCCTCCGCCTGCTGGGTGGTCAGATCCGAGAACAGATCAAGGCTAAGACCGACGACGGCGCCCCGCCAGTCCCCGCGGTAGGGCCAGGTCCCGTTGGCCCCGGACCTGGCAGTAGGGCCAATGCGGTTTAACTGCCCGGAGACGCGGCCGAAACGTGTCCACAACACTGGCCGCATAGCTTTGCGCCATGACCATCACAAAGTCGCTTACCCGGATGCGCGCGGCGCTCGCGGACGCCCTGCTCTTGCCGCCGGTTCCTGCCACTGCCGAGCAGGCCAACGACGCCCTCCAGGAGGTCACACGATGGGCGTGGCTGCCTGCGCTCAGCGGGGTCGCCGTCGGGGGTGACCACGCGCTCAGGATGCACGGAAATACCGCCGGCCAGCCCACGAAACAGGCGGAAAAGACCATTTAGTGTCGCGTTGGCCACACTATTCTTGACGTTGCCGCTTTATGACCTAAACTGCTTCACTGAGGTGCCTGAATGGCGCTGTGCAGCAACGAAAGTGAACAACGCTATGGCTACCGATTACGACGCCCCACGCAAGACAGAAGAAGAGTCTCCCTCCGAATCGCTGGAGGCACTCCAGGCGTCCCGCGGCGGCGGTGCCCAGACCGCCGTTATCGACGTCGACGAGAACGACACCGCCGAGGGAATCGACCTTCCGGGCGCCGATCTTTCCAACGAGGAACTGACGGTCATCGTCGTCCCCGAGCAGTCCGACGAGTTCACCTGCGGCTCCTGCTTCCTGGTCCGCCACCGGTCCCAGGTAGCCAAGGAAAAGAACGGCTTGAAGTACTGCCACGACTGCGAAGGCTAAACAGCCACTCCGCGCATATTCCGCTTTGCAGCCAGGCAGCCTTCATAGCCAGGCAGCCGCCAAAGCAAAGCCACGCGAGGCGCCGGCTCCCCATGGGGAGGCCGGCGCCTCGCTTTTCATGCCCTCACAGATTTTTTGCGTCCGCACAGCCTTTTTGGGACCGCACAAGCGCCGTTATCTGCGGTAACGGAAGCGTGGAGAAAGGGCCACGAACGCCTCTCGAACCCCACAAAAGCACGCCCGGAATCACGGCCCCGTGACCCGTATTTTGCGATGTTAACGGTTGCGCCCCGAACCGGCCACATCCCTCGTATAGGGCCTTTGACGCTCCTACTCTGGAGCTATCCAATCACTCATCCGAAAGGGGTGGCCAAATGAAAAGAATTCCCGCCTGGCTCACAGTCATATTTCTGGCTGTTGGGCTGGGCCTGCTGGCTCCGGGCTCCGCCTCGGCAGCCTCCTACTGCGGGCAGGTGTGGGGCTCGCTGGCGAAGGCAGACAAGACCATGAGTACCGCAGCCGTCACCAACGTCCGCACAGGGCAGCACTACTGCTTCGACCGCCTCGTGATCGACCTCAAGGGCAAAGCCAAAGGCTACAACGTCCGCTACGTTTCCGAAGTGGCCCAGGAAGGGTCCGGCCTGCCGGTCAAGCTTCGTGGCGCGGCCTTCCTGCAACTGACCATCAACTCGCCGGCCTATGACAATGCCACCGGCAAAGCGACCTTCATTCCGGCCAACCGGTCCGAGGTGACCAACGTTTCCGGGTACCACACGTTCCGGCAGGTGGCGTGGGCAGGAAGCTTCGAGGGCTACACGACACTCGGCCTGGGCGTCCGTGCCCGGCTGCCATTCAAGGTGTACACGCTGGATGGCCCCGGGTCCGGTTCCCGGCTCGTCGTCGACGTCGCCCACTACTGGTGAGTCGCCTGCGGTAGGGGAGCAGGTGGGCTGACGGGACAAGGGGGTCCTGGAGACGCTGATTGGCTCCACGCCGATTTGCTCCAATGCAAGCGATGCCCCGCCTCCGGTCCGGGAGGCGGGGCATCGCCGCATTCGCAGGCGGTGTTATTCGGGCACCACCAGCGCAGGGGTGTCGCGGCGGATGGTGTCGCCCCGGAAATATCCGGGCCGCAGCCGCGCCATTACCAGCATGAAGAGGATCCCCAGGGCCAGGATCCCGACGCCGAGCACGAAGACGAGCCCTACCCCGAAGACCTGCGAACCGCTGCCAAACTCAGGCGCCCAGCTGTCGATGGCGGTCTGCAGGAAGACCACCGTCAGGCCGATGCCGCCCAGCAGCGGACACAGCAGCCGCAGCACGAAGTTGCGGACACTGCTGAAAACGCTCCCGCGGAAGTACCAGGCGCAGGCAAACGCTGTCAGCCCGTAGTAGAAACAGATCATCAGGCCGAGGGCCAGGATGGTGTCGTTGAGGACGTTCTCGCTTACCACGTGCATCACGGCGTAGAACCCGGCCGACAGCACGCCTGCGGCGACGGTGGCGAAGCCCGGCGTCGAAAATTTCCTGCTCATGTGGCTGAACTGCCGGGGCATGGCGCCGTAGTGGGCCATCGCGAGCAGGCTGCGCGATGGCGATGTGAACGTCGACTGCAGCGACGCCGCCGAACTGGACAGGACCGCGAGGGACATCAGGATGGCGAACGGGCCCATGACGGGGGAGGCCAGCGCGGTGAAGACGTTCGCGTGGTTCTCCTCGTTGTTGAGGCCGATCCCCGTGTCACCGACGCCGGCGAACATCATGGTGGCGATGGTCACCAGCAGGTAGATGCCCAGGACGACGACGGCGGTCAGGGTTCCGGCCAGGCCGGCGGTCTTCTTCCCGTTGGCCGTTTCCTCGTTGACGGTAAGGCACACGTCCCAGCCCCAGTAGACGAAGATGGACAGCGAGATGCCTGCGGCAACCTGGCCGAATGTCTCGATCTTTGTCACGTCGAACCAGTCCCAGCTGAAGGGGATGGCGGTGCTGGACGTGGACCAGTTGGCGAAGGCCATGGCCACGAAGAGGCCCAAAACCACCAGCTGGAAACCCACCAGGCCGTACTGGACAACCTTGGTGGTGTGCAGGCCGCGATAGCTGACCCACACGGCCAGCGCCACGAAGACGAAACACGTCAGCACGTTCAGCGGCTTGTTGGCGGCGAGGTCCGCCAGTTCCGGCGACCCGGTCAGCTGCGCCAGGAAGAGGTAGAAGAAGTCCACCGCCACCCCGGCGAGGTTGGACAGCACGATGATGTTGGCGGCCAGCAGGCCCCAGCCGCCCATCCAGCCAACCCACGGCCCGAACGCCTTGGTCACCCACGTGAACGTGGTGCCGCTGTCCGGAGAGTCAGCGTTCAGCTCCCGGTAGGCGAGCGACACGAGGATCATGGGGATGAAGCCGATGAGGAAGATCACCGGCAGCTGGAGCCCCGCCTCGTTTACCGTGGGACCCAGCGCGCTGGTCAGCGTGTAGGCCGGCGCGATGGTCGAGATACCCAGGACGACGACGGCCAGGAGGCCCAGCTGCCCGCCCTTGAGGCCCTTCCCGGTGATGCCGTGCGTTGCTTCGCCAGCCGGGGGAGTGCTCTTCCCTCCGGGCTGGATGCTCGTGGTTTGGCTCATGACTTGCCCTTTCTAGACTGCAGCGGGCTGCTGCTGGGTGATGCAGTGAATGCCCCCGCCGCGGGCGAAGAGTTCGCGGGCATCGATGCCCACCACCTTGCGCCCGGGATACGCATCCGCGAGGATGCGGAGCGCCTTCTCGTCATTGGGGTCGGCGAACGTGCAGGCGATGACGCCGCCGTTGACCACCACATGGTTGATGTAGCTGTAGTCCACGAAGCCCTCCGGATCCGTCAGCGCAACGGGCGCCGGGACTTCGACGATGGACCATTCCCGGCCCGCAGCATCTGTAGTGGAGGACAGGAAACTGATGATTTCGCGGCTGACCTCATAGTCCGGGTGGGCGGGGTTCTGCTGGGAATGGACCAGCAGGGTGCCCGGGGACGGGATGGCGGCAACGATATCGACGTGCCCGCGCGTCCCGAACCGCTGTGAGTCGCGGGTAAGGCCGCGGGGCAGCCAGATCACCTTCGTGGCGCCAATGGTCCCGGCCAGTTCGGCCTCGACGTCGGCCTTGCTGAGACCGGGGTTGCGGCCCGGATCCAGCTGCACCGTTTCGGTGACCAGCACCGTGCCCTCGCCGTCCACCTGGATTCCGCCGCCCTCGTTGACCAGTTCGGACACGAGGTGCCGAGCGCTGGACCGTCCGGCCACCTCGGCGGCGACCAGCGCGTCCTTGTCCCAGCTGGCCCAGTCCTGGGCACCCCAGCCGTTGAAGACCCAGTCGACGGCGCCCAGGGCGTCTTTTCCGTCCAGGACAAACGTCGGGCCGATGTCGCGCATCCAGGCGTCGTTGAGTTCCGCTGTCAGCACCTCGACGGCGGGGGACAGATAGCGTGCGGCTGTCCCGACGTCGGACGGGTCCACCACCATGGTGACCGGTTCAAACTCGACGGCGGCGTTCGCGACGGCGGCCCAGACGGAACGGGCGGCGTGCGCCGCCTCAGCGGTGTCGCCGAGGGTGTAGCCGCCGGTGGGAAAGGCCATCCAGAGCCGCTCCTGGCGCGCCGTCTCGGCCGGCATCCGCCACGCGCTCACGCGTTTGCCCCGGCGGTTGCGGAGCCGCTGGTTGAGCTTGCCGAAAGCAGGTCCGGCGTGCCGAACGGCTCCTTGGGACGGACCGGTTCTGTGAGCCGTGCGTAGGTGTCGGGGCGGCGGGTGGACAGGAACGGGAACAGCGTCAGCCAGTCCCTGCGCTGGTCCAGGTCGAGGTCGGCCACGAGGACTGCCGACTCGTCGCGGGGCGCCTGGACCAGGATGCGGCCGTAGGGGTCCGAAATGAAGGAAGAGCCGTAGAAGTTCAGACTGCCCTCCTGGCCCCAGCGGTTCGGGACCACCATGAACAGGCCGTTGGCGATGCCGTTGCCCACGATGACCTGCTGCCAGAGCGGCTGGGTGTCAAAGTCCGGGAACAGCGGCTCGGAACCGATCGCCGTCGGGTACACCAGCAGTTCGGCGCCCCCGAGGGAGTACATGCGGGCCAGCTCGGGGAACCATTCGTCCCAGCAGGTGGGCATCCCCAGCCGGGCGCCGCCGAGTTCAGCCGGGGCATGGACCTGGTAGGCGTCCCCCGCTGCGGGACCCTGGCGGAAGAACTTGTCCTCGTAGTATCCGGCGGTCACCGGGATGTGCAGCTTGTGGGTGGCGGCCAGTAGCTCGCCGGCCGGGGACACGAGGATGGAGGTGTTCAGGCCCAGGCCGTCGTCCGAGCCGTCCGGGTTGCCGGCGCGCTGGTAGAGCGAGGCATGGACGGTGATGCCGTTCCGGCGGGCGGCCTCGGCGGCAAAGCGGAACGTGGGGCCGGTCAGCAGGTCCTCGGCGGTGTCGGAGGGGCGCAGCCGGTCCTGGCCCTGCCGTGCAAGGTCATTCTCCGGAACCTGGTCTGCGGGGTAGCGGGAGAGGGTGAGCTCGGGCAAGAACACCACGGTGGCGCCCAGCCGGGCCGCCCGGTCGATGCCGTCGTTGAGTTCCGCACGGAGTGCGGCGGCGCTGCTGTGCCAGCGGTGCTGCACAACGCCCGCCCTCAAGGCGGGGCGGCCGGACGGCGCTGTCCGGGCGAGGGAGGCAGGCGCGTTGAGGCAGGTTACTTCGATCATGATGATGATTACTCCAGTGAGACGACCGTCACTAAATGAATGACGTTCATTTAGTATGCACGTGCAGCGCGGGTGTGGCAAGGGCTATTTGAATGCTGATCATTTACGACCCGCAAAGTAGTAAGTAAGCTGATCGTGAAATTGGCGCCTCGGCGCTCCCGGTCCCTGGGCCGCTGATGTAGCGTCGAAACCACTGGACCAATCGAGGAGGATTCATGAAGGCTTCACCGACACTGACCAACAACATGCAGGCCGTCCTGACGGACCTGATCGAACTGCACATCCAGGGCAAGCAGGCGCACTGGAACATCGTTGGAACCAACTTCAGGGATCTGCACCTTCAGCTCGACGAGATCGTCGACGCCGCCCGGGCCTTTGCCGACGACATCGCGGAGCGCATGCGTGCCCTGCACGCCCTGCCGGACGGTCGCAGCACGACTGTTGCGAAGTCGACCCACCTTCCCCCGTTCCCCGACGGGCTCATCAACACCAAGGATGCGATCGACCGCATCGTGGCAGCGCTCGAAGCGGCCGTAGGCACCATGCGCAAGGTCCATGACGAGGTGGATGAGGAGGACCCCACCACTGCAGACCTGCTGCATACGTTCATCGAAAAGCTCGAGCAGTACGCGTGGATGGTTGGCGCCGAGAACATGAAGGCGTCGGCCAACGTCACGCACCCTGACAGCAAGTAGCCGGCCGGCGGGACAAGCCAAGAGCCGATTGCAGCGGGCAGCCCCGGAGTAATTCTCCGGGGCTGCCCGTTTCTGTGCCGGCTACTTCGCGGGCGGGATGCGGCGAAGTACGACGGCGGCGAGCACCGAGGCTCCTGCCATCAGTACCAGCGCGATCGCCGCGGTGATGTGGACGCCGGAATCGAAGGCGGCCCGGGCGGCCGCCGTGAGCCCCTCGGCCAGCGGAGCCGGCAGCGACCCGGCGAGCTCCATGGCACCGGCCAGGGTCTCCCTGGCCTGGTCCGCCGACTCTGCCGGGACTGCGTGGGCAACGGTCTCCGGGAGGGCGAGATGCTGCTGGTATGACGCGGTCAGGATGGACCCCAGGAGGGCTGTCCCGAGGAGTGAGCCCACTTCGTAGCCGGTCTCCGATATGGCCGCCGCTGCGCCGGATTTTTCCGCCGGCACGGCGCCCAGTATCAGATCGTTCGAGATGGTCTCGGCAGAACCCACGCCCAGCGCCAGGACGAGGAGGGCGACCAGCAGTGCGGTGGGCCCGGCGTCGTGATCCCCGAACGCCACGATGCAGTAGCCGGCGGCGCTCAGCGCCAGTCCGGCGGCCACCACAAAGCCCGGCCGGACCTTCCGGACCAGCGGAACCACGAGCAATCCCGCCACCACGGTGGCCGTCAGGGCCGGCAGCATGGCGGTGCCCGACTCTGACGGTGACATGCCTTCGAGCAGCTGCAGGTGCTGGGCCAGAAACAGGATGAAGCCGTTGTAGGAGAACAGCGCCAGGATGTTTGCCGTGATCGCTGTGCTGAACACGCGGTTCCTGAACAGTGACATATCCAGCAGTGGGGACATGTCCAGGAGCGGGGACGCGAGGGCGTGCTGGCGGCGGACAAACAGGAGTCCCATGGCCAGGCCAAACGCCAGAACCCCGAACGGCGTCACGCCGGGTCCATGGGTGGCCAGTTCCTTGATGCCGTAGACCACCGGCACCATGGCCAGCATCGACAGCACCACGCTGGCCACGTCCACGCGGCCGGGATTCGGATCCTTGGATTCCGGAATGAGGAAGCGACCCAGCACCAGTGGCGGCAGCATGATGGGCACGGCCACGAGCAGGACGGCGCCCCACCAGAAGTGCTCCACCAGCCAGCCGCCAAAGATCGGTCCCAGCGCTGCGCCGCCGGAGAACCCCGCAGCCCAGATGGCCACGGCCAGCCTCCGCCTGCCCGGCTCCCGGAAGATGTTGCGGATCAGTGACAGCGTGGACGGCATGAGCATGGCGCCGAAGAATCCGAGAGCCGCGCGGCCGGCAATGAGCCATTCGGCACTCGGGGCGAAGGCGGACGCCGCGGAGACCACAGCGAAGCCGGAAATGCCGACCAGCAGCAGCCGGCGGCGCCCGATCCTGTCGCCGAGGCTGCCCATGGCAACAAGGAGTCCGGCGAGGACCAGGGCGTATGCATCCACCACCCACAAAAGCTGTACGCCCGAGGGGTCGAGGCTGCGGGCGATTGCGGGAAGGGCGAACGTCAGCGCAGTGTTGTCCACGGCCACCAGGAGGACCGGGAACATGAGCAGGGCCAGGGCGAACCAGTCGCGCGCGCCACCGCGGGCCTGCTCTGCGGACGTGTTCTCCGGGCGAAGGGTTGAGTGCAGGGTCATGAAGTAACTATACCGTCCAGACGGTATAGTTATAAACCCGGCGTCGGAACCGGGCATGATGGGAGCCATGCCCAGAAAACCGGTCGCCCGCGGCGCAGTGCTCGATGCTTTTGAATCCCTCCTGATCGAGGTGGGGGAGCGCGCCGCCACCCTTGATGCCGTGGCAGCCCGCGCCGGCGTGTCCAAGGGCGGGCTCCTGTACCACTTTCCGAACAAGGAAGCGCTGATCGGCGTCCTGCTGGACCGCCTCGACGAGTATGCGGAAGCGGATGCCCAAGCCATGGCTGCGGCTGCGGAGGGTGCGGCCGCCTACTTCATCAAATCGTCCGTCTGGGCGGACACTCCGCTGGACCGTGCCATCGTGGCCGCGACGAGGCTTGCCGAGGTGGCGCACGAGGAGACGCGGCGCCGGTTTGCCCACATCCAGCAGCGGTGGCTTGATGAGATCGCCCGCGACGTCGGGCCAGGCCTGGCCAAGGCCGTCCTGTATATGGGCGACGGCCTCTATTTCAACGCCATGCTGTCCATCGGGCCGGCCGCGTCGCCCGCCGAGACGGCGGCCGACGTCGAAAGCCTCCTGGCCGCACTTGTCCGGCTCAGGGGGTAGGCGGGCTTCCCGGGGTTGCCCGCCGTCGGGGGTGTGCCAGCCCACGCCGCCACAGTTTGCAGACGCGATCCCGGCGTAGGACAATAGCCTCTGTGACAGCTGTCACCGCTCAATTGAATAAGCCTTTGATCTGCGGCGGGAGAGTCCTGCAAGTAGGTACAAGCAGGCGCCGTAGGAGCAAAACCTCCCCAGGAATCTCTCAGGCCCATGTACCGCCGCGGCAAGGCAACTCTGGAAAGCAGCAGGCTGCCCGCTGGAAATGTTCCGCCTTCGCGCGAACAGTTCAGGGCACGCTGTGCTCACCGACGGTGCAAGCGGAGCTGTGCGAAAGCGCAGCATCGCGGAAACTCTCAGGTCCAATACAGAGCGGGGAGGAACCCGAATCATTGTGGCGTACCCTGCGTCGCCTTAGTTATGGAGTTCCTTTTGACCGTTAATTCAGCCTCCTCGTCCTTCGTCGACCGGCATATTGGCGCCCGCCGCCAGGCCGACGTCGAAGCCATGCTCAAGGCCGTCGGCTACGACACCGTCGACGCGCTGGTTGATACGGCAGTGCCCAACGACATCCGCCAGGATTCAGCGCTGCAGCTCGCGCCGGCCCTGAGCGAAGTGGAAGCACTCGCGGAACTCCGGAAGCTCGCGGCCAAGAACAAGACCGCCGTGCAGATGATCGGCCAGGGCTACTACGACACCGTGACGCCCCCGGTGATCCGCCGCAACGTCCTTGAGGCACCCGCCTGGTACACCGCGTACACCCCGTACCAGCCGGAGATCTCGCAGGGCCGGCTGGAAGCGCTGCTGAACTTCCAGACCATGGTCCAGGACCTGGTGGGCCTGCCCATCGCCAACGCCTCGCTGCTGGATGAAGCCACGGCCGTGGCCGAGGCCGTGCTGCTGATGCGCCGGGCCAACAAGAACAAGACCGCCCACGACGGCAAGACTGTCCTGGACGCGGACTGCCTGCCGCAGACGATTGCCATCGTCAAGGGCCGCGCCGAAGCCCTCGGTTTCGAGGTGGAGGTGGCGGACCTGTCCCAAGGCCTGCCCGACGGCGACATCAACGGCGTTGTCCTCCAGCAGCCTGGTGTCTCCGGCCGCGTCTTCGACCACAGTGAGGTCATCGCCGCCGCCAAGGAGCGCGGCGCCCTGGTCACGGTGGCCGCTGACCTGCTCGCCCTGACGCTCATCACGCCTCCTGGCGAGCAGGGCGCGGATATCGCCGTCGGCTCCGCCCAGCGCCTGGGCGTTCCGCTGTTCTTCGGCGGGCCGCACGCCGCCTACATGGCCGTGCAGAAGGGGCTGGAACGCTCCCTGCCCGGCCGCCTGGTGGGCGTCTCCAAGGACAACGCCGGCGTCCCCGCCTACCGCCTGGCGCTGCAGACCCGCGAGCAGCACATCCGCCGCGAGAAGGCCACGTCCAACATCTGCACGGCGCAGGCGCTGCTGGCCATCGTTGCCTCCATGTACGCCGTTTACCACGGACCGGAGGGCCTGAAGGCGATCGCCGAAACCGCCCACGGCCACGCCAGGACCCTGGCCGCATCACTCCAGGCCGCCGGCCTGGACGTCCTGCACACGAGCTTCTTCGACACCGTGACGGTTTCCGTCCCGGGCAAGGCCGGCGGCATCATCGCCGCCGCCGAGAAGAAGGGCATCAACCTCCGCAGCATCGATGCTGACACCGTTGGCATCTCCACCGATGAGACAACGACGCCGGCCATCGTGGCCGACCTCCTCGCCGCCTTCGGTGCCGGGGCAGCGGAGGCGACTGACGGCTTCGCCCTGGACGCCGCCGTCGAGCGTTCCTCCGCGTACCTGCAGCACCCGGTGTTCAACACGCACCGCTCGGAA
>NZ_BAEG01000011.1 GCF_000238915.1 Arthrobacter globiformis NBRC 12137
AAGGCGATCCACACCCCGGGCCACTCACCCGGGTCCACCTGCTTCCACCTCGAGGCCGGGAACACCGTGTTCACCGGGGACACCCTGTTCAACGGCGGACCCGGCGCGACCGGCCGGTCCTACAGTGACTACCCCACCATCCTGGCCTCCATCCGCGAACGCCTCCTCCCCCTCCCCGCGGACACGGTCGTTCGGACCGGGCACGGGGACAACACCACCATCGCCGCCGAACGCGAAACCCTCGCCAAAGTGGCACAGTAAGAAACCGGCAAACACAATGGCCCCCATCCTGCGATGGGGGCCATTTGCGTAACTCGTGTCATGTTCGTGGCTATCACTGTGAGCTGAGGCACTTTGTTGCATAGAATGAGTCTTGTTGATTACTACGGAACATGATGCGATCCCCCGCGCGGTCGCATGTAGGCAGTCATAGTCCGGGACAGCGGCTTCCTGGCCCTGGAGTCCGAAGACCAGCCGAACCCGTCCGCGGGGTGAACAGCAGCTCGCTGCACGCCAGTCCCGTCAATACCAGTAAGGAACCCCTCATGACACTCAAAGGTGATGTCACAACCGAGCAGAGCAGCAAGAGTAGACAGGCCTCCCGCCGGCTCACGGCCTCCGACATAAACGTCGTGGACCAGCGGATGCTCAAGAAGGCCCTCGGCGGCACAGTCGTGGGCAACACCATGGAGTGGTACGACGTCGGCGTCTTCGGCTATCTGATCACCACCATGGGTCCGGTGTTTCTGCCGGAAGCGGACAGGTCCGTCCAGACACTGTTCCTGCTCGGCACATTCGCGGCCACCTTCATTGCCCGCCCCATCGGCGGCGTCGTGTTCGGCTGGCTTGGCGACAAGGTGGGCCGCCAGAAGGTGCTGGCCGCCACACTGATGCTGATGGCGGCCAGCACCTTCGCCGTCGGCCTGCTGCCCGGCTACGCACAGATAGGCGTCTGGGCCGCAGCCCTGCTGGTGCTCCTGAAGCTCGTGCAGGGCTTCTCCACCGGCGGCGAATACGCCGGTGCCACCACGTTCGTGTGTGAGTATGCCCCCGACAAGCGGCGCGGCTTCTTCGCCAGTTTCCTGGACATGGGCTCCTACATCGGGTTTGCCCTGGGCGCTGCCACGGTCTCGGTCCTCCAGGTCACCCTCGGCGAAGCCGCGATGGAGGAATGGGGCTGGAGACTGCCATTCCTGGTGGCCGGGCCGCTGGGTCTGATCGCCATCTACTTCCGTAACAAGATCGAGGAGTCCCCCCAGTTCCAGGCAGCCCTGGACGCGCAGGAGTCAGCCGCCGTCGAAGCCGCCGCCGGCGATGCAGCAGTCGCCAAGGGTCCGGTAGGCATCATCGCCAGGTACTGGCGTCCGATTGTGCTGGCCATGATCCTCGCCGGCGCAGCCAACACCGTTGGCTACGCCCTGACGTCCTACATGCCGACGTACCTGACCGAATCCAAGGGCTACGACCCCGTTCACGGGACCTTGCTGACCATCCCGGTACTGGTGGTGATGTCCTTGTGCATCCCTCTCACCGGCAGGCTTTCTGACCGCATCGGAAGGCGCCCGGTCCTGTGGATCGGCGCCGGAAGCACCGTCCTGTTCGCGGTCCCCGCCTTCACCCTGATCGGCATCGGCGAGATCTGGTCCACCCTCGCGGGCCTCTCCCTGGTCGCCTTCCCTGTGACCTTTTATGTGGCCAACCTCGCCTCGGCGCTGCCTGCACTGTTCCCCACCTCAAGCCGCTACAGCGGCATGGGCATCGCCTACAACTTCTCGGTGGCGATTTTTGGCGGGACAACACCATTCCTGATCCAGGGCATGATCGAGGCCACCGGCGACGACATGGCCCCCGCCTATTATCTGATGGGCACCTCTGTCATCGGTGCGATCGCCATCTACTTCCTTCGTGAATCCGCCCGCCGCCCGCTGCCGGGCTCCATGCCGAGCGTTGACACGGAGGAGGAGGCCCAGGAGCTTATCGCGTCCCAGCACACGTGGCGCTAGCCCCGGGCCCAAACAGCAGTGTCCCCGTCGTGAGGACGACGGGGACACTTTTTCAGGCGGTCGACAGGGCCCTGTAGGCACTAGGCGGGCTGTTCAGGCAGCAAACAGGGCCGTCCGCACAGCCTTCTCAAAGCCGTCGACGTGGGCACGGGCGAGCTCCGCCGCACGGGCCTCGTCTCCGCCGATCACCGCTTTCAGCAGCTCGACATGCTCATGCACATGCCCGGAAAGGTTCGGCAGCCGGTCCAGCACCATGCACCAAATGCGCGTTGCCAGGTTGTCGTAGCGGATCAACGCGTCTTCCAGGTGTGGATTCGCGGCGGCGGCGTAGATTCCCTGGTGCACCCGGGCGTCCAGGCGCAGGGTCTCCACCACAGATGCGCTGTTTACGTCGAAGGCCTCGACTTCCTCCACGATGAGGCGGAGCCGGTCCCGGGCCGCCGGGGTGGCCACACGGGCGGCACGCGCCGCCGCGAGGGGCTCAAGCTGGGCACGGATCTCCGAGATGAACGCCAGGTCCGTAACCTCCACGCGCGTGGCGAACGTGCCGCGCCGGGGATACGTCACCACAAGCCGGTCCACTTCAAGCCGTTTCAAAGCTTCCCTGACGGGAGTACGGCCCACGCCGAGTTCCTTTGCGATTCCCTCGTCATAGAGGGGGTCCCCGGGCCGGATCTCCAGGGTCAGCAGGCTGTCACGTATCCGTTCATAGGCCACATCGGCCAACGACCTCGAACCTCCGGCCTCAGTCACCGCCAAAGCTTCAAAAGCCACCGTTCCGCCTCTCCTACGGGCCAACTATTGACCTCATCCGCACACCAGTATACGCTGGCCATCACCGCTGATATATCAATAAGGTTATCAACCATATATCTAAAGGATTTGAAATGACGCTCGTGGAGACAGCCACAAAAGCCAGCCCGGCGCCGCTGACGGAAGCCGCTGGAGAAACCCCGACCGGCAAGTTTGTGCTCACACTGTCGTGTGCCCAGCGTGCCGGCATCGTTCAGGCGGTAACCACTTTCCTGTTCGAGCGCGGATTCAACATCGAGGAGCACCAGCAGTTCGACGACGGTCTCCGCCAAACCCTGCACCTGCGCACCGCCTTCTCCGGCGCCACGGGTTATGACCTGCAGAAGATCGAAGACGAGTTCGGCACCATCGCGGAGCGCTTTGACATGAAGTTCAACGTCCACGACGAGACCAAGACGCGCGTTCTGGTCATGGTGTCCAAGTTCGGGCACTGCCTCAACGACCTGATTTTCCGCTGGCGGGGCGGCAGCCTTGGCGGGGACCTGGCCCTGGTGGTTTCCAACCACGAAACGCACCGGGCGATGGCCGAGGCTGCCGGCCTTCCGTTCGTTCACATTCCGGTGACTCCGGAAACCAAGCAGGATGCCGAACGGCGCCTGCTCGAGCTCGTGGATGAGTACAACATCGACCTCGTCGTCCTGGCCCGGTACATGCAGGTACTTTCCGATGACCTGTGCCGGTCCCTGGAGGGCAGGGCCATCAACATCCACCACTCGTTCCTGCCGGGGTTCAAGGGCGCGCGCCCCTACCACCAGGCCTACGACCGCGGGGTCAAGCTGGTTGGCGCGACCGCGCATTACGTGACCGCCGACCTGGACGAAGGTCCGATCATCGAGCAGGAAGTCATTCGCGTGGACCACAGCCACGGGCCCACCACGCTCTCCACCATCGGGCAGGACGCCGAGGCCCTGGCGTTGTCCCGCGCGGTGCGGTGGCACTGCGAGCACCGGGTGCTGATCGACCAGGCCAGCACCATCGTCTTCCGCTAAAGCAGCCATCCACAGGCCGCAGACGCCCACTACCTAAATCTGCAGGAGAACCGCATGGCATCGACGCCGCGTATTGTCATTATTGGAGCCGGCATTGTCGGTACGAACCTGGCCGACGAGCTGGTCACCCGGGGCTGGAATAACATCACTGTCCTGGACCAGGGGCCTTTGAATATGCCCGGCGGGTCCACGTCCCATGCCCCGGGCCTGGTTTTCCAGACCAACCCGTCCAAGACCATGGCCTCTTTCGCCAAGTACACGGTGGAGAAGCTGCTGTCGCTGACCGAGGACGGGGTGAGCTGCTTCAACCAGGTCGGTGGCCTGGAAGTGGCCACCACCGAAACCCGCCTCGCTGACCTGAAGCGCAAACTCGGCTACGCCGCCGCCTGGGGCATCGAAGGGCGCCTCCTGTCCCCGGCCGAGTGCCAGGAGCTGTACCCGCTCCTGGACGGGGAAAACATCCTGGGCGGCCTCCACGTGCCCAGCGATGGCCTGGCCAGCGCCGCCCGTGCGGTGCAGCTGCTGATCAAACGCACCGAGTCCGCCGGGGTCACATACCGCGGTTCGACCACCGTGACGGGCATTGAGCAGTCCGGAGGCCGTGTCACGGGCGTGCAGACCGCCGACGGCGTGATCCCGGCCGATATCGTGGTGTCCTGCGCCGGGTTCTGGGGCGCGAAGATCGGGGCCATGATCGGCATGGCCGTTCCCCTGCTCCCGCTGGCCCACCAGTACGTAAAAACCACCCCGGTACCGGCGCAGCAGGGCAGGAACGACCAGCCGAACGGGGCCCGGCTGCCGATCCTGCGCCACCAGGACCAGGACCTCTACTACCGCGAACACGGGGACCGGTACGGCATCGGCTCCTACGCCCACCGGCCCATGCCCGTGGACGTCGACACCCTGGGGGCCTACGCGCCCGAGACCGTCAGCGAACACCACATGCCCTCCCGCCTCGACTTCACCCTGGAGGACTTCCTGCCGGCGTGGGAGGCCACCAAGCAGCTCCTGCCCGCGCTGGCGGACAGCGAGATCGAGGACGGCTTCAACGGCATCTTCTCCTTCACCCCCGACGGCGGGCCGCTCCTTGGCGAATCCAAGGAACTCGACGGCTTCTACGTCGCCGAAGCCGTCTGGGTCACGCACTCCGCCGGCGTGGCCAAGGCCATGGCCGAACTGCTGACCACCGGCCGGTCCGAGACCGACCTGGGCGAGTGCGACATCACCCGCTTCGAGGACGTCCAGCTCACCCCCGAATACGTCAGCGAAACCTCACAGCAGAACTTCGTGGAAATCTACGACGTCCTGCACCCGCTCCAGCCCAGACTCTCCCCCCGCAACCTGCGCGTGAGCCCCTTCCACGCCCGGCACAAAGAACTCGGCGCGTTCTTCCTGGAAGCCGGCGGCTGGGAACGGCCCTACTGGTTCGAAGCCAACGCCGCACTCCTCAAGGAGATGCCGGCCGAGTGGCTGCCGCCCGCACGCGACGCCTGGTCCGGAATGTTCAGCTCCCCGATCGCCGCCGCCGAAGCCTGGAAAACCCGCACGGCCGTAGCCATGTACGACATGACCCCGCTCAAGCGCCTCGAGGTCTCCGGCCCGGGGGCCCTCAAGCTCCTGCAGGAACTGACGACGGCGGACCTGGCCAAGAAGCCGGGCGCGGTCACCTACACCCTGCTGCTCGACCACGCCGGCGGCGTGCGAAGCGACATCACGGTGGCCCGCCTGAGCGAGGACACCTTCCAGCTCGGCGCCAACGGCAACATCGACACCGCCTACTTCGAGCGGGCGGCCCGGCACCAGACGCAAAGCGGATCCGCCACCGACTGGGTCCAGGTGCGCGACACCACCGGCGGCACCTGCTGCATCGGCCTCTGGGGCCCGCTCGCCCGGGACCTCGTCAGCAAAGTCAGCGACGACGACTTCACCAACGACGGCCTGAAGTACTTCCGGGCCAAGAACGTCGTCATCGGCGGCATTCCCGTTACCGCCATGCGGCTTTCCTACGTCGGTGAACTCGGCTGGGAGCTGTACACCAGCGCCGACAACGGACAGCGGCTGTGGGATGCGCTCTGGCAGGCAGGACAGCCCTTCGGAGTCATCGCCGCCGGACGCGCGGCATTCAGCTCCCTGCGGCTCGAAAAGGGCTACCGCTCCTGGGGAACCGACATGACCACGGAGCACGACCCCTTCGAAGCAGGGCTCGGATTCGCCGTCAAGATGGCCAAGGAGAGCTTCATCGGCAAGGGCGCGCTCGAAGGCCGGACCGAAGAGGCCTCCGCCCGCCGGCTGCGCTGCCTGACCATCGACGACGGCCGGTCCATCGTCCTCGGCAAGGAACCCGTCTTCTACAAGGAACAGGCCGTCGGCTACGTCACCAGCGCCGCCTACGGGTACACCGTGGCCAAACCCATCGCCTACTCCTACCTGCCGGGCACCGTCTCGGTCGGCGACTCCGTCGACATCGAATACTTCGGACGGCGCATCACCGCCACCGTCACAGAAGACCCGCTGTACGACCCGAAAATGACCAGGCTCCGCGGCTAAGCAGCCCGCAGGGCCCTTCGGGGACACGCAGCCCGGCTCATCCTCGCAACGGGAGCCGGGCTGCGTGCAGCCCCTTCCGCTCCAGCCCCTATCAGCCCAGGAATGGACAAATGATCGGTTCAGAAACAATTAATGACTACCTCGGCCGGCTTGCCGCCCGGAAGCCCACGCCCGGCGGCGGCGCTGCCGCAGCGCTCCACGCGGCACAGGGTGCGGCCCTGGTGGCGATGGTGGCGCGCTTCAGCACCGGCGGCAAATATGAGCAGCACGTTGAGACGACGTCCAGAATCATTGCCGCCGCCGACCAACTCGTAGGTGAGACGCTGGGGCTGGCCGACGCCGACGAAGCCGCCTTCAAAGCTGTGATCGCTTCGTACAAGCTGCCGGCCGAAAGCGACGCTGAGCGTGAGGCCCGCGCAGCCGCCATCGACGACGCGCTTTCCCAGGCCGCCGAACCGCCAGCCCGGCTGATCAAGCTGTCCGGCGCCGTCGTGGATCTCGCAGCCGAACTTCTGGATATTGCGAACCCCAATGTCATCAGCGACATTGCCGCCGCAGCCGACGCGGCCCGGGCAGCAGCGACCACGGCGCGGGTCAACATCGACATCAACGTCGTCGCCATCAAGAACGCCCAGGTGCGCGCAGCACTGGCTGAACAAACTGACGGACTCGAAGTAAAAGTCGTGCTGGCAGCTGACTCCCTCTCGCGCCAGGTACGGGAAAGGATCCTCCGATGACGGCATCCCTGCTCTCCGGCAAACCCCTCGCCAAACTGATCCAGCAGCAGGCCCAGACCGAAGCCAAAGTCCTCGCCGAAGAGGGCACCTGCCCAACCCTCGCCGTCGTGGTTGCGACCGAGGACAGCTCAACGCACTGGTACGTGCGCTCAATCGAGCGCGCCGCCGAAGCCGCGGGCATCAACTGCAGGATTATCGACGTCGGCCATGACGCGACCGAACAGGTGCTCATCGCCGTGTTGAAGGACCTCAGCGCAGAGCTTTCCGTCAACGGCATCATCCTGCAGACTCCCCTGCCTCCGGGCGTCAGAACCCAGGAGCTGGTGAAGTACATCGCTCCGGAAAAGGACATCGACGGCGCGAACCCGCTGAGCCTCGGGCTTCTCGCCGTCGGGGAACGTGCCTTTGCCCCGGCCACGGCACGCGCCGTGGTGGAAATCCTGGACCACTTCGAAATCCCTGTGGCAGGCCGCAACGTGGTGGTCGTGGGCCGTTCCACGGTCGTTGGCAAGCCGCTCTCCCTGCTGCTGCTGCAGAAGGACGCCACCACAACGGTCTGCCACTCGAAGTCCGGCGCCCTCGGGACATACACCAAGACGGCCGACGTCGTGGTTGTTGCCGCGGGCCGGACCGGGCTGCTCACCGGGGCGGACGTTTCGGAACATTCAGTGGTCATCGATGTGGGAACCAACGTGCTCTCCGATGGCTCACTCACGGGCGACGTCGACGAAGCCAGCGTCCGTCCGGTCGCTGCCGCGCTGACACCGGTCCCCGGCGGCGTGGGCTCAGTCACCACTGCGCTGCTCCTTCTCCACACCGCCGAGGCGGCGCGCGAACAGTCGCGCGCAACCAGCGCGCCTGTGCTCACGCGGTAACCGGGGGCACTGATGGCAGGCAGCACTGCGCCGCAGCCCACCGGCACCAAGGTCGTGGCGGACTGGACCGCGCTCATGCCAGGCGACTTCGTCACCGTGCTGGAGTCGTACACGGTTCCCCACAGCGGCTGGATCGACGACCTGACCGAGGACGGCAACATCATCTGGCTGCTTCGCGCCTCCGGGGGCGGCCGTCGCATGTTCTTCCGCGAGAACGGCGACACCATCACGGTCGAAGCCCCCTAGGCAGCGCACGCCCGCACTGCCCGCCACAGATCCAAAGGAAATTCCAATGGCCTCGAAAGCCCCCCGCAACAATATCGACGAGTCACAGCTGACCGTCAGCAAACCCAAAACCAAGGCCGTGGGCATCCCCGCGGTGGCGAACGCGCTGAAAATCTCCCTCGAGCAGATGGGTCCGCTGCGCAGCGTCCAGACCCTGATGGCAGTCAACCAGGTAGACGGATTCGACTGCATGGGCTGCGCCTGGCCGGAACATGAGAAGCGCAATGCCGCGGAATTCTGCGAGAACGGGGCAAAAGCCGTGGCGGAGGAGGCTACCCGCCGCCGCGTCAGCCCGGAGTTTTTCGCCCGGTATTCCGTCGCCGACCTCAAAACCCGTGATGACTACTGGCTGGGGCAGCAGGGGCGGCTGACCCACCCGATGGTCCTGGATGAGGGAGCAACCCACTACAGGCCCATCGGCTGGGACGACGCGCTGGAGCTCATCGCCCAGGAACTCAGGGACATGGACCACCCCGACCAGAGCGTCTTCTACACGTCCGGCAGGACCTCCAACGAGGCAGCGTTCGTGTACCAGCTCCTCGTCCGCGGCGTGGGCACGAACAATCTTCCGGACTGTTCAAATATGTGCCACGAGTCATCCGGGTCGGCGCTGGTGGAGACCATAGGCATTGGCAAGGGTTCGGTCAGCCTCAAGGATCTGGAGACGGCGTCCCTCATCTTCGTGGCGGGCCAGAACCCGGGAACGAACCACCCGCGCATGCTCAGCGCTTTGGAGAAGGCCAAGAAAAACGGCGCCGCCATCGTCTCCATCAACCCGCTCCCCGAGGCCGGACTCCTTCATTTTGAGAACCCGCAGACCATCGCGGGAACGCTGGTGGGCACGCAGCTGACCGACGACTTCCTGCAGATCCGGGCCGGCGGGGACCAGGCACTCTTCCAGGGCCTCGGGAAATACCTGCTGGACGCGGAACGTGCAGGCAGGAACACCCCTGGCCTGTCCACGGTTTTTGACCACGACTTCATCAGGCAGCAAACGGTGGGCCTTGATTCCTACCTTTCGCAGCTGGAACAGGTGGAGTGGGACGACATCGTCGAGGCGACCGGCCTGACCATGGAGCAGATCAACGCCACTGGTGAACGGCTCCTGGCCTCGGGATCCACCATCGTCTGCTGGGCGATGGGCCTGACGCAGCACAAGCACTCAGTGCCCACCCTTCGCGACGTGGTCAACGTCCTGCTGCTGCAGGGCAACATCGGCAAGCCCGGAGCGGGAGTCTGCCCGGTGCGCGGACACTCCAATGTCCAGGGCGACCGGACCATGGGCATCTTCGAACGGATGCCCGATGCCTTCCACGACCGGCTGGACCAGGAATTCCACTTCCGTTCACCCCGGGCGCACGGCTATGACACCGTCGCCGCAATCCGGGCGATGCGGGACGGCAAGGTCAGGCTGTTCGTAGGCATGGGCGGGAACTTCGTGCGGGCGGCTCCTGACTCGGATGCCACCGAGAAGGCCCTGGCGAATACCCGGCTGACCGTACAGATCTCGACGAAACTGAACCATTCGCACCTGTCGACAGGCAAACGCGCCCTGATTCTCCCAACGCTGGGCCGCACCGAGCGGGATACCCAGCGCTCCGGTGACCAAAGGGTCACCGTGGAGGACTCCATGAGCGCTGTTCACGCATCCCGCGGCCGGCTGAAGCCAGCCAGCGAGCACCTGATGTCCGAGGTGGCCATCGTCTGCAACCTCGCGCACAGGGTGTTCACGGACGCCGACGGCCACCCCCTTCCCGGCACTCCGGCGGCCGACTGGCTCTCGCTCCGGGACGACTATTCCCTGATCAGGGAGCACATCGAGGCTGTCATCGATGGATTCGAGAATTTCGAGGAGAGAATCCAGCACCCCGGCGGCTTCGTGCTGCCCCACCCGCCACGCGACAGCAGGGAATTCAAGACCCCATCCGGCAAGGCGCACTTCACCTCCAATGCTTTGGAGTACCTTCGGGTCCCGCCCGGCCGGCTGATCCTGCAGACCCTGCGTTCGCACGACCAGTACAACACCACCATTTATGGAAAGGACGATCGGTACCGCGGAATCCACGGAGGCCGGCGCGTAGTGCTGGTCAACGAGGCTGACGTCACCGAGCTGGGCTATGCCGACGGCGACATGGTGGACCTGGTCTCTGAGTTCCGGGGTACAGAACGCAGGGCAGAGAACTTCCGCATCGTCAGCTACTCGACGCCGAAGGGCTGCGCAGCCGCGTACTACCCGGAAACCAACGTGCTGGTGCCGCTCGACTCCGTCGCTGACACCAGTGGAACCCCGACGTCCAAATCCGTCGTGGTGCGGCTGGAACCGGCACGTATCAAAACCGCGGAAAATCAGGTGCCTGCAGCCCTTCCGCACTGATATATCTTTACGCTATATTTGGAATATCAGTTCGATCGCCGGCGATGCGGCGCCCGGCCCGCGTCCGCCGGGCACAAGCAGTTTCGTTTCCCGTAAACGGTGTTTCGGAGGCCTGAAATACCTGGGGAGGTAAGCGCCGAAGCACCGCTTTCGGGAAACGAACCATCCAACGAGGGGACGGCCAGTGGTAGCTCCAGCCTTGCAAACGGTCGACAGGCCGGGCAAGGATAACGGGCGGGCCGCCCACGGGGAGCTCACGTGGGATGACGCGCGCCGTTTGGCCTTCGACTGCGCCGGGCCCCTTGGACCAGAGAGTATGCCCCTCGGGGAGGCGACCGGCAGAACCCTGGCAGCGGACGTCGTCGCGCTTCAGGAGATGCCCCACTACGCCTCATCCGCCATGGACGGCTGGACGGTCAGTGGTGACGGCCCCTGGGTATTGACGGAAGCGGGACAGCCCCTCCACAGCGGAGAGGCAAGCCCCGTAGTCACCGGCGGCGTCATCCCTCCGGGCGCCCAGGCGGTGCTCCGGGTGGAGAGCGGACGGCTTGGCACCAACGCAGCCGGCCAGGTCATGCTGATGCTGCGCGAGGGAGCATCCCCCGGCGAACCCCGTCCGGGCCAGCACATCCGCAAATCGGGCGAGGAATCAGCAGCCGGCGAGGTGCTGATCCCCGCCGGGACAACCTTGAACCCTGCGCATATCGCGCTTGCCGCCGTCGCCGGATTCGACCAACTGACGGTGCGCGGCAAGCCATTGGTCAAGATGCTGGTTACCGGCTCAGAGGTGGTCGCGGCCAGGCTCCCGGCACCGGGCCAGGTCAGGGATGCCTTCGGGCCCCAGCTCAGCACTGTCATCCAGATGCTTGGCGGCACCCCGGGACCACTGGTCCGGATCGGGGACTCCTACGAGGAATGGCTCACGGCGCTGGGCGCCTCCGAGGCTCCGATGGGGCAGTGGCCCGATGTCGTCGTGACCACCGGCGGCACAGGGCGTTCAGGCGCGGACCATTTCCGAAATGCCGTGCTGGCGCTCGGCGGGCGGCTCCTCATCGACGGCATCGCCATGCGACCCGGCCATCCCGCCGCTATGGGCAAACTGCCCAACGGCCGGTTCGTCGTCGGGCTTCCCGGGAATCCGCTCGCCGCCCTAATGGCGCTCTTCACCGTGGGCGGTCCGCTGCTGGCTGCCCTCGGCCACCAGCCAATACCCGGCATCAGCCCGGTGCCGTGCGGCACCATCATCGACGCACACCGCGCGTCCACCCGGCTCATGCCCTTCCGCTGGATCCAGGACCTGGCGGCTCCCGTCGACTACACAGGCCCCGGAATGATGCGCGGACTGGCCACTGCCGACGGCGTCATGGTGGTTCCGTCCCGCGGCGTCCAGCCGGGTGAGCCGGTTCCGGCTTTTGCGCTCCCGTGGCGACCGGAGCTGCGGCCGCCGCTGGCCGGCTCATAGGCTGGCCGGCACATAGATTTTGGGCGGACTGCCGCGCGGCACGGCCTCCGCTGCGTCCGCGAAATAAACGTTGTGTTCAGGAAAATGACGCCGCGGCGTCCGCCGCAGTCTAGGATCGAACGTGTGAAGCAGGCTGGCAGGCGCAGAGCCTGACCGCTGGTCACAGCGACAACACGGGAGCACCTCTGATGGCTGCAAGAGACGAAGTAGGGACCGGCAGGGATCCGGACGCCCAAGGCGGAGGCGTCCAGTCCGTGGACCGCGCCCTCCAGATCCTGGAGATCCTCGCCCGGGACGGGCACGCGGGCGTCAGCGACATCGCGGACGAAATGGGGGTCCACAAGTCCACCGTATCGCGGCTGCTCGGATCGCTGGTGTCCAGGGAGATCGTGCGGCAGAACAACGACCGCGGCAAGTATCAGTTGGGCTTTGGGATCCTGCGGCTGGCCAGCTCCATTCCGGGCCGGCTGAGCCTGGTCCACGAGGCACGCCCCATTCTGGAGAGCCTCGCAGACCAGTACAAGGAAACCGTCAACCTCGCCGTCCTCCGCTCCAACTACGCGGTGAACGTGGACCAGGCCATGGGCCCGTCAACGCTGGCAACATCGGACTGGGTGGGCAGCCTCACACCCCTCCACGCCACCTCCAGCGGCAAGGTACTGCTGGCAGCCCTGCCGGCTGAAGAACGCTCCCGGATCCTCCAGGAGGCGGGCCTTCCGGCCCGCACCCCGCGCACCATCACGGACCGCGACACCTTGGAAAACCAACTCCTCGACGTATCCCACAACGGCTACGCAATTGTCCACGAGGAATTCGAGATCGGACTGACCGCGGTTGCCGTGCCCGTCTATAACCACTTCGGGACGGTCATCGGGTCCGTCAGCATCTCCGGCCCGGCCTTCCGCTTCGACCCGGAAAACACGCCCGGCCTGATCCAGGGCCTCCAGGAGGCCGGCCTGAACATCAGCGGAAAAATGGGCTACACCCGCCGGTGACCCCGGCCCCTGGTTGAGCCTGTCGAAACCAGATTGAGCCTGCCGAGATTTCGACAGGCTCAATCAGCGGACTAGGACTTTGCGGTTTCCTTGCGCTGCAGGGTTTCGGCCCGTTCCTCCAGCGGCGGGGTGTCCGCGGTAAGGCCCAGCAGGGCTTCTCCGGACAGCTGGACGTCGCCGACCTTTTCCTGGACCCAGTCGTGGAAAGCGCCGATGTGGTGTTCGCTGGGGACGAGCACGCCGCCCTTGGCGTAGGACTTCGAGGCCATGCCCGGCTGGCAGCGCTCGCACGCGTCGAAGTCCTGCATGTTCACGCGGTGGAACAGCTCAACGGAGGCGCTGACGTCCTTGCCGGACTCCACCACGGAGGGCAGGTACAGCCAGTCGCATTCAACGATCGTGTGGTCTGCGGACATCGGGAACATGCGGTGGATGATCACATGGTCCGGAACCAGGTTCACGAACACGGTCGGCTTGATCGTGATCGCGTAGTAGCGCCGGTCCTGGTCCTCGGCCACGCCCGGGATGACGTCCAGGCCCTCGGAGCCATCCACGGTGAAGCCCTTGATGTCCTCACCGAACTCCGCACCGTGGCCCACGAAGTACTGCGCGGCCAGGCCGTCAGCGAACTCCGGCAGGACCTCGGTCAGTTCCGGGTGGATCGTGGCGCAGTGGTAGCACTCCATGAAGTTCTCAATGATGAGCTTCCAGTTGGCCTTCACGTCATAGCGGATCCGGCGGCCCACGGACAGGTTCGCCACGTCGTACCCGTCAATGGCGTGGACGTTGCCCAGGCGTTCCTCGATCGCACCCATCACCTCTTCTTCGAAGGACGGCGGCTCCTCGGCGAGGCACACCCACACGTAGCCCAGGTATTCGCGGATGTGGACCTTGGACAGGCCGTACTCGTCGCGGTCGATGTCGGGCATCTTGGTCAGGTTCGGGGCGGCGATCAGCTTGCCCTCGAAGTCATAGGTCCAGGCGTGGTACGGGCACTGGAAGTTGCGGGCGGCTTCGCCCTTTTCCTCCATGCACAGCTTCACGCCGCGGTGCCGGCAGACGTTGTAGAAGGCCCGGATCTCGCCCTTGCGGGTCCGCGAGATCAGCACGCTTTCCCGGCCCACCTGCACGGTCTGCCATGCCCCGGGCTTGTCCAGGTCCGCGGACCTGATCGCGCAGAACCACATCTGCTCGAAAATACGCTCCTGCTCGGCCCGGAAGATAGCCGGATCCGTGTACAGGTGCCCGCCCAGCGTCGGGATCAGGCTCGGGGTGGATACCTCAACAGACAATTTGTTCTCCTAACAAAACAACACAAACAACACGAATGACAAGAAGAGTGGGGGGCTAAAGCCCCGCGGCGGCGCCGGCAAGGGCAGGTCCGCCGGCCGGCGTCAAAACTGAGGGCACGACGGCGGCTGCCGGCTTGGGTGCCGACGGCACCAGGCTCCTGCGCCACTTGGTGAAAAGCCGCGGCTGGTTCATGCCCAGAACGGCGACGGGAACGTCATCCCGGTAGTAGACGGCCAGCAGGCTATGCTCGGCAGCATCCCCCGCTTCGACGTCCAGGCGGTCATAGCCGGCCGAGTGGCCGGCGAACTGGATCTTCACCCCGTGCTGGTCCGACCAGAAGTACGGCGGCTTGAGCGGCTGCGCCGGGGCGTCGTCATCGAGCAGCCCCTGAACCGCCAGGGCCGCCCGTTCCAGGGCGCCCGTCCAGTGCTCCACCCTGCGGTGCCGATCGACAGCGGCGTCGAACCAGGCGGCGCAATCGCCCACTGCCACAATGCCCGGAACGTTGGTGCGCCCCATCGCATCGCACAGCACGCCGCCGTCGACCTGCACGCCGGAACCGGCAAGCCATTCAACGTTCGGCTCCGCACCGATGCCCACCACCACAACGTCGGCGGCGACGAACGTCCCGTCGGCCAGCCGAAGGCCGGTGACATTTCCCTCGCCTGCGTAGAAGTCCTCAATTACAGCCGAGGAGATGAGCCGGACGCCTTTGGCCGTGTGCAGGCCGCCCACCACCGAGCCCATCTCCATGCCCAGCTGGGCGGCGAACGGTACGGGCTTGGTGTCAACCAGGGTGACATCCATCCCGCGGGAGGCGGCGGAAGAGGCAACCTCGGCGCCGACGAAGCCTGCCCCGATGACGGCCATCTTGCTTCCGGGCACCAGTTCCGGCGCCAGGCTTTGTGCATCGGCGAGGGTGCGCAGGGAGAAGACGTTGCTCAAGCCGGCGAGGGCCGGCAGTTGGCGGGCACGTGCACCGGTGGCTATGACGATGCCATCGGCCTGGACAACCTGGCCGTTGGCCAGGCTGACGGTTTTCGAATCAGCGTCCAGGGACACCGCACGTGTACCCAGCAGCCATTCGGCGTCGAGGTCGTCGGTTTCGGTTTCCAGGGACAGGTCCTCCGCCGTAATGGATCCCAGCAGGAAGTCCTTGGAGAGCGGCGGCCTGTCGTACGGACGGTGCTCTTCATCGCCGATGATGACGAGCCGTCCGGTGAAGCCTTGGGCGCGGGCTGCCCGTGCGGCGGAAAGTCCGGCCAGCGAGGCTCCCACGATCGCAAGCGTCTGCATTTCTTCACCCTCTTTTAATTGCTTTTAGCGCAACAAGAATCGCTATATGCAACACAGTGATTCATACCACGGTGCCTGTCAAGGGGTCGGAGACTCATTAAAGACGGAGCGCGTAATCGGGACGTTAGCCCTTGACAAAACAGTGTGAGCGAAAGCACGCTGTTGCATATTACGACGGCTGTTGAGCTATACGGAACACGCCGCCAGCAGCATCCATATATACCTTCCACACCAGAAAAGAGGCCCCCCATGCACAAGGCATGCCCGCTCAGCGAACTGGCACCAGGGGAAGCCCTGCGCCTGAACACGGCGCCGCCCATCGCCGTCTTCCATACCGAGGAGGGCGAGCTCTTCGCCATCGACGACACCTGCACCCACCAGGACGCCTCGCTGACCGACGGCTGGGTGGAAGGCTGCGAGGTCGAGTGCCCGCTGCACGCCTCCAAGTTCAACCTCCGGACCGGAAAGGTTGACGCACCGCCGGCCAAACTCCCCGTCCGCACGCACGAAGTGACCGTTGTGGACGGCGACATCATGGTCATCGAGTCTGAGGAGGAGCCCAACCTTCCCCCCGGGCTGACAGTAAACGGCCACGTCTAAGCAAGCCCGTCCGGTGACCAAAGCAACGCGGCTAGGGTCACCTCCACAACCGCAGCGACGTCTGCATCAACCCAGGAGACACCCCTTGTCCACACTCCTTGAAGGCGCGCCCGCGGTCGCCGCCACCACCGCCGCCAACTCCGGTGCTCCGGCAAAAGCCCGCAATGCCGAATTTGTCCTCACCCTGGCCTGTCCCGAACGGCCGGGCATCGTCCGCGCCATCACCACATTCCTGGCCGACCGCGGCTTCGACATCGTGGAGCACCAGCAGTTCGACGACCACGTCAGCGGCAAGCTCTACCTGCGCACCGCCTTTGGTTTCGACCAGCTCATCGAACGGGACCAGCAGACGGCCGAAAGCCTGACCGCCGAATTCGCAGCCGTCGCCGGCGAGTTCGGCATGGACTTCAGCATCCACGACGGCCGCCCGCAGCGGCTGCTGGTCATGGTGTCGAAGTTCGGCCACTGCCTGAACGACCTCATCTTCCGGTGGCGGGCCGGCAGCCTGGGTGCGGAGATCGCCGTCGTGGTTTCCAACCACGAGGACCTGCGGCCCATGGCCGAGGCTGCCGGCCTGCCCTTCATCCACGTGCCGGTGACGGCAGCCACCAAGCCGGAGGCCGAGGCCCGGCTGCTGGAGCTGGTGGCCGAATACGACGCCGATCTTGTTGTACTGGCCCGCTATATGCAGGTGCTGTCGGACGATCTGTGCAGGCAGCTGCGCGGACGGGCCATCAACATCCACCATTCGTTCCTGCCCGGGTTCAAGGGCGCGAAACCGTACCACCAGGCCTACGACCGCGGAGTTAAAATGGTCGGTGCCACGGCCCACTACGTCACCGCAGACCTCGATGAAGGTCCCATCATCGAGCAGGAGGTCTTCCGGGTGGACCACGCCCTTGACCCGGACGCACTGGTGACGGTGGGCCGGGACGCGGAGACCCAGGCGCTCTCCCGCGCCGTGAAGTGGCACTGCCAGCACCGCGTCCTGCTCAACAAGACCCGCACCGTCGTATTCCGCTAATTTTCCGCTAACGCGAACCAGGAGAACCACACCCCATGAGCGCATCACCACGCGTCGTTATCATCGGAGCCGGCATCGTCGGCACCAACCTCGCGGACGAGTTGTCCAGCCGCGGCTGGAACGACATCACCGTCGTCGAGCAGGGCCCACTGGAACTGGCCGGCGGCTCCACGTCGCACGCCCCCGGCCTGGTGTTCCAGAACAACTCGTCCAAGACCATGACCGAATTCGCCACATACACGGTCAACAAGCTGCTCTCCCTGAGCAAGGACGGCCAGTCCTGCTTCAACCAGGTGGGCGGCCTGGAGCTGGCAACCACTCCCGAACGCCTGGCCGACCTGAAGCGCAAGATGGGTGTGATGACCTCTTGGGGCGTCGAAAGCCGGATTATCGACGCTGATGAATGCGAAAAGATCTATCCGCTGCTGAACACCGGCAAGCTCACCGGCGGCCGCGAGGTCCTGGGCGGCCTGCTCATCCCCACCGACGGGCTGGCCCTGGCTGCCCGTGCCGTGCAGTTGCTGATTGAGCGCTCCCGCGAGCGCGGCGTGACCTTCCTCGGCTCCACCACAGTCACCGGCATCAGCCAGTGGGGGGGCAAGGTCACCGGCGTCGAGACGTCCTCCGGTGTGGTTCCTGCCGACATCGTGGTGTCCTGTGCAGGTTTCTGGGGCCGTGAGCTCGGCAAGCTGGTGGGCCTGGACGTGCCCCTGCTGCCGCTGGCCCACCAGTACGTCAAGACCACGCCGCTGCAGGAACTCCAGGGCGTGAACGACCTGCCCAATGGCGCCCAGAAGCCCATCCTGCGCTACCAGGACCGCGACCTGTACTTCCGCGAGCACGGCGACCGGATCGGCATCGGCAGCTACGCCCACCGGCCGATGCCGGTGGACATGGAACAGCTGCCCCGCGTCGGCGCGGAGGAAATGTCCGACCACCGGATGCCGTCGCGACTTGATTTCACCCTGGAGGACTTCGCGCCCGCGTGGGAGGACTGCCAGGACCTGCTGCCCGCCCTGCACGCCACCCAGATTGAGGACGGCTTCAACGGTATCTTCTCGTTCACCCCTGACGGCGGCCCGCTGATCGGCGAAGCCCCGGAACTCTCAGGCTTCTTCGTTGCCGAGGCCGTGTGGGTGACGCACTCCGCCGGTGTGGCCAAGGCCGTGGCCGAGCTGCTCACCGAGGGCCGTTCCCGCACCGACCTGCACGGTACAGAGCTCAGCCGCTTCGAGAAGGTCCAGACCTCCGACGACTACGTCAGCGAGACCTCGCAGCAGAATTTCGTGGAGATCTACGACGTCCTGCACCCGCTGCAGCCCAAGGAATCCCCGCGGGACGTGCGGGTCAGCCCGTTCAACGTCCGGCAGAAGGAACTCGGCGCCTTCTTCCTCGAGTCGGCAGCTTGGGAGCGGCCGCACTGGTTCGAGGCCAACCGTGCCCTGTTGGACGAACTGCCGGCAGAGTGGCAGGCGCCGGAACGCGAACCCTGGGCCGCGATGTTCTCCTCCCCCATTTCGGCGGCCGAAGCGTGGAAGACGCGTACCGCCGTCGCGCTTTACGACATGACGCCGCTGAAGCGGCTGGCCGTCAACGGACCCGGCGCGCAGGAGCTGCTGCACCGCCTGAGCACCGGAAACATCGCCAAGAAGCCCGGCGCGGTCACCTACTGCCTGCTGCTGGAGCACGACGGCGGCATCCGCAGTGACGTGACCGTCGCCCGGCTCGCGGAGGAAGACTTCCAGCTCGGCGTGAACAGCAACGTGGACTTCGACTACCTGCGCGTAGAGGCCCGTAAGCAGTCGGCCGCTGATCCGGCGAAGTGGGTGCACGTCACCGACATCACCGGCAGCACCTGCTGCATCGGCCTGTGGGGCCCCCTGGCGCGCGAAGTGATCGGCAAGGTCAGCAGCGACGACCTCACCAATGACGGCCTGAAGTACTTCCGCACCAAGGAAATTTCGGTGGGCGGCATCCCCGTCACCGCCATGCGCCTGTCCTATGTGGGCGAACTCGGCTGGGAGCTGTACACCACCGCCGAATACGGCCTCAAGCTCTGGGACCTGCTCTTCGAAGCGGGCCGGGAGCACGGCATCATCGCCGCCGGCCGAGGCGCCTTCAACAGCCTGCGCCTGGAGAAGGGCTACCGCCTCTGGGGCACGGACATGACCACCGAGCACCACCCCTACCAGTCGGGCCTGGGCTTCTCGGTGGCCAAGGACAAGGTGGGCTTTGTCGGGGCCGAGGCTTTGGCGGCCCGCAAGGAACAGCCGGCGGAGAAGGTGCTGCGCTGCCTGACGGTCGACGACGGCACGTCCATCGTGCTGGGCAAGGAACCCGTATACGTGGGCGGGGTAGCGGCCGGGTACGTCACCAGCGCGGCCTACGGTTACTCGATCCGCAAGCCGATCGCCTACGCCTGGCTGCCCGCCGCGGTTTCCGAGGGTGACGCCGTGGAGATCGAGTACTTCGGCCGCCGCGTCGCCGCCACGGTCAGCGCCGAACCGCTGTTCGACCCCGGCATGGAGCGCCTGCGCGGCTGACGCCGCTGGATGAGCCAGCCCAAACCCCGCTGGTTGAGCCTGTCGAAACCCAAGAACGGCCCCGCTTTCGAAATGAAGCGGGGCCGTTCTGTTGGTTGAGCCCGAACGAACACTTAAGCCCCGCGCGAGAACTAACGTCACACAACGCGACGGCATCCAAATCCGGATAAGCAACGGCCTACCCTTGTCAGGTGACTTTGCCTAAGATCCGCACCGCCGCCGCGAGCTCGCTCGCCGCCGCAGGTCTCCTGTTTGCTCTTGCTGGCTGTTCCACGCCGGCCGCCACCCAGCCAACTGCCTCTGCACCGGCTTCCCCGGCAACGTCTTCATCCAGCGCCGCCTCCGAGCCCTGCGCCGGTGTGAGGGTCATCGTCGATTCGGGCGCCCTGAAGCAGGACGCCGCCGACACGTCCGTTTGCGTGGCCGTGGACGCGCCGACTCTCGCATCCAAGGTGCTCGACGAAGCAAAGGTGAAAACCGAGGGCACTACCCAGTACCCCACCGAACTCGTGTGCCGTGTTAACGGTGTGCCCGCCGCAGACCTCGAAATCAAGCACAAGGGCGGCACCTACAAGGAAGCATGCAGCGGCATGCCGGCCGCCTTTGCCTACTGGGCGCTCTGGGTCAAGCCGGCCACGGGTGCCTGGGCCTACGCGCAGGAAGGCCTCGCTACCCTTAAGGTCAGCCCGGGACAGAGCCTGGAACTGCTCTACACGGTCGACGGCGCACCGGCCGCACCCGCGGCATGACC
Source organism: Arthrobacter globiformis NBRC 12137 (assembly GCF_000238915.1). Lineage (GTDB taxonomy): Bacteria > Actinomycetota > Actinomycetes > Actinomycetales > Micrococcaceae > Arthrobacter > Arthrobacter globiformis. Next base: position 20,588 of record NZ_BAEG01000011.1, read on the forward strand.
TTTCGACCCGCGCCGTTACGCGCAGCGGCGGTTCTCGCCGTCGTATTCATCGCGGCGCGGGTCATCTACCGCATCCTTTTCAACGGGGCGGGCATTGGTGACACGGTGCTGCTCAACACACCGGCGATCCCGTTGCCTGCCCCGTACGCGCATGTGGTCATCCTCGGCCCGGTAACGGCAGCAGGCCTGTGGCAGGCGGTCCTGTCGGCCCTGCCGATTGCCGGGATGATCCTCGGTTTCGGCATCCTCAACGCCTGGGTGGACGTGGCCCGCGGCTTCGTGCACCTGGCCCGCCGCGGCCCCATGCAGGGCATGGCCCGGATGCTTGTGGTGGCGTGGGCGGCGCTCCCGGCACTCGCCGACGCCGTGGGCTCCGTGCGCCTGGCTTTCCGATTGCGGGGCGAACGCTTCGGACCCCGCGCCCTTGTTCCCGTGCTCGAGCGCACCCTCGAGCACGCCAGCCGGGTTGCCGCGGCCCTTGAGCTGCGAGGCTTCGGGAGCCGGGCACCACACCAACCCGGCCGCGGCGATGACGCACCGCTGCTCGTCCGGGACGCACAATTCCGGGTTGGCGACGCGCAGGTGCGCGTCGCCGGGTTCGCACCACCCAGCGGGTCCATGACGGTCATTACCGGGCCGACTGGTTCCGGCAAGTCCACGGTCCTGCGGGGTATCGCGGGCCTCCTCTCCCACGTTGACGGCGGAGAAATTTCCGGCACCGTGCGAGTCGGCGGAACGGACCGTGCCACCACGCCGCCGCGCGATACTGCCCACCTCATCGGCGTCGTATTGCAGAATCCCCGTGCCGCCTTCGCCACCACCCTGGTCCGGGATGAAATTGGCCTCGCGCTTGAGCTGGGCGGCGTGGCATCCGGGACCGCCAGGGCCCGGGTGCTGGCGGTCTCGGAGAGTATCGGGGTGTCGGCGCTGCTGGACCGGAATGTCAGCACCCTCTCTGCCGGTGAGGCAACGCTCGTGGCCATCGCCGCCGCGGTGGTGGAGCAACCGGCCCTGCTCCTGGTTGATGAGCCCCTGGCCGACCTTGACACCGCAGCACGCGGACACGTCATCGCCGTGCTCAATGGCCTTGCCCGCGAAGCGGATGTCTGCGTTATCGTGGCGGAGCACCGGGCGGAACCGCTCGTGCCCGTTGCCGACTCGTGGTGGACCATCGACGACGGCGCCCTGGTGCCCGGTGTTGCGCCGTCGCAGACATCGCCCGCTGCCGTTGCCGGTCCGACGCCGGCGCATCCGGGTGCGCGCGTGCCCGTGCTGGCCGCCACTAACGTCGCGGTGAACCGCCAGGGCACGCTGCTCGTGCGCGACGCCTCCTTCACCCTGCACCGCGGTGAAGTGGTGGCCCTGGTGGGGCCGAACGGTGCCGGGAAGTCGTCCCTCCTGGTGGCGCTCGCCCTCGGCGAAGGCCCGCTCGGTGAAGGCACTGGCGGTGGAAGAACGGTCGCCGGCGGTACGGTCGACGGCGGCCGCGTCGCCCTTGTCCCGGACGCCTCGGACGATCTCTTCACCCGGGATACCGTCGCCGGAGAGCTCCGCGCCGCCGAGCGGCGCCTGGCGCGCGCTTCGCGTAAAGCGGGCCGGGGCAGTGGCCCGCTTCCCGCACGCTCAGCGGAGTCACACCTTGCCCGGTTGCGGGGAGACGTCAGCATTCCCATTGGCCACGAGCATCCCCGGGACGTCTCTGCCGGCGAGCGCAGGATCCTTGCCATCGCCCTTCAGACCATGGATGACCCGCAGGTGCTCCTGATCGATGAGCCCACGCGCGGACTCGATCCTGCGGCGCGCGCGGCAGTTTCCGCCGCGCTGCGGGCAGCAGCGGACGCCGGTGCTGCGGTCCTGATTGCCACCCACGACCTCGGTTTTGCCCACGGCCTCGGCGCCCGGATCCTCCCGATGCGCGACGGCGTCGCGCCCGCTTCCGTGTCAGAAGCCACCCCGGCCAGTGCGGACACAGCCGATGCGGCAACGGCGCAGCACATCGTAGGGCCACGGTTCGCTGACCGGCGGACAGACATTCCAGCTGCCAAAAAATCCCGCCGCATCCGGATGCCGCGAGGCGTCGAGCTCGCTGCTCTCGCCGGTGCAAACCTTGTGGCCCTCGCTGCGTTCTGCTGGCCGCTGCTCGCAGCGGCCCTCCCGGAGGATGCCGCCGCGGCCCTCCCCTACGCGGCGCTGGCCATGGCACCGCTCGCCGTCGTCGCCATCGTGGTGTCCCTCGACGGCTCGGTCAGCTCCGCTCATACGGTGGCGTTGCTCGGTGTCCTGGCCGCCGTCGGTTCGGCAGTGCGGGTGGCCAGCACCGGCGTCGGGGGCGTGGAGGCAGTCTTCATCCTGCTGATCCTGGCTGGCCGGGCCTTCGGTGCCCGCTTCGGAATGCTCCTCGGCGCCGCCACCATCGCCGTCTCCAGCGCCTTGTGGAGCGGCATCGGGCCTTGGACACCGTTCCAAATATTTGCCTGTGCGTGGGTGGGCGCGGGGGCCGGCCTGCTCCCCCGCCGGGTGCAGGGCCGGGCCGAACTGTGGATGCTGTGCGGCTACGGCGTTGTCGCGTCCTACCTGTTCGGCCTGCTGACCAACCTGTGGTTCTGGCCCTTCGCTGTCGGTGCCGGCACCGGCATCTCCTACGTGGCCGGCGCCCCGCTGGGCACCAATCTCTCCAGCTTCCTGCTCTACTCGCTGTTGACGTCGACGGCGGGCTGGGACACTTTGCGGGCCGTCACCACGATCATCGGAATCGCCGTGGTGGGGCGGGCCATTCTCGCCGCCCTCCGGCGGGTCAAGCCGGTCTCCAGCCCGGGCGGACGCGCCGCCCGGGCTCAGCCCATTCAGGACAGGGAACGGCACCAACTCACACCTTGAAGTACTTCGCCTCCGGGTGGTGGAACACGAACGCGTCGGTGGACTGTTCGGGGTGCAGCATCAGCTCATCACTGAGGATCACGCCCATCCGCTCGGGACGCAGCAGCTCCGTCACCTTGCGGCGGTCCTCCATATCAGGGCACGCGGGGTATCCGAGCGAGAACCGCGCACCGCGGTAATCGAGCTTGAAGTACCCTGCCTTGTCCTTCGGCTCCTCGGCCGCGAAGCCCAGCTCGGAGCGGATGCGCGCGTGCCAGAATTCCGCCAGCGCCTCGGTGAGCTGCATGACCAGGCCGTTGAGCTCGTAGTAGTCGCGGTAGTGGTTCCCGGCGAACAGCTCGGAAGTCACCTCTTCGATCTTCGAGCCGGCGGTGACCAGCTGGATCGGCAGGACGTCGATCTGCCCCGATTCGCGCGAGCGCACGAAGTCGGCGAGGCAGAGGTGCCGGTCCCGGCGCTGGCGCGGGAAGTCGAAACGCAACCGATCGGTGCCGATCGGGCCGCCTGAGCCGCCGTCGGGGGCGAGCAGCCCCGCGGTGCCAAGGACGCCGTCGTGATCCTCCCCGTGGTGCAGCACCACCACCTGTTCCCCCTCGGAGACCACCGGGAAATAGCCGTATGCGACGGACGCATCAAGCATTCCCTCGGCGAGGATGCGGTCCAGCCAGTACCGCAGCCGCGGCCGGCCCTCGCGTTCCACCAGTTCCTCGTAGGAGTCGCCGTCATCGCCGCGGCCGGGCTTGAGTCCCCACTGCCCCATGAAGGTGGCGCGCTCGTCGAGCAACGCCGCGTAGTCGTGGAGTGCCACGCCGCGCACAATGCGCGTGCCCCAGAACGGCGGCGAGGGCACAGGGTTGTCGGCGGCCACGTCGGAGCGGCCGGGCATGGCCTCCGGTTCGGTCACCGTGAGCTTCGCGCCGCCTTTATGGATCCGCTTCTTCAGCGGCGGAAGGCCGACGGCGTCCGGCGCGGCGCCGCGGGCCACCTGCACCAGCGGTTCCATGAGTGCCAGGCCCTCGAAGGCGTCCTTGGCGTACCTGACGGTTCCCTCAAACTGTTCCGCCAGGTCCTGCTCCACGTAGGCGCGGGTCAGGGCTGCGCCGCCGAGGATGATGGGCCACTTCTTCGCGAGCCCACGGGACTGCAGTTCCGCGAGGTTCTCCTTCATCACCACGGTGGATTTCACGAGCAGGCCGGACATGCCGATCACGTCGGCGTCGTGCTCTTCGGCCGCGGCGATGATGTCGGCGATCGGCTGCTTGATGCCGATGTTGATCACCTTGTAGCCGTTGTTGGTGAGGATGATGTCCACCAGGTTCTTGCCGATGTCGTGCACATCGCCGCGCACGGTGGCGATCACCATGGTGCCCTTGCCCGAGGCGTCCGACTTCTCCATGTGCGGCTCGAGCAGCGCCACCGCGTTCTTCATCACCTCGGCCGACTGGAGCACGAACGGCAGCTGCATCTCGCCGGCGCCGAAGCGCTCACCAACAACCTTCATGCCCTCGAGCAGCTGGTCGTTGATGATGCCGAGCGGGGTCATGCCTTCGCTGCGCGCCAGGTCGAGGTCCTCTTCGAGGCCCTTGCCCTCGCCGTCGATGATGCGCCGCTGCAGGCGTTCGCCGGTGGGAAGCGCCGCGAGTTCCGCCGCGCGCTGGTCCTTGAGCGCTGCCGAGTCGACGCCGGCGTAGAGGTCCAGGATGCGTGCCAGGGGGTCGTAGGTGACGTTGCCGTCGGCATCATATTCGCGGCGGTCCCAGACGAGGTCCAGCGCCACCTGGCGCTGCTCCTCCGGCAGGGAAGCGAGCGGCACGATCTTGGCGGCGTCGATAATGCCGCTGGACAGGCCCGCCTGCACGGCCTCGTGCAGGAACACCGAATTCAGGACGATGCGCGCTGCCGGGTTCAGGCCGAAGGAGACGTTCGAGACGCCGAGGGTGGTGTGGATGCCGGGGTACTTCGCGGTGATCTGGCGGATGGCCTCGATCGTTTCGATGGCGTCGCGCCGGGTCTCCTCCTGGCCGGTGGCGATGGGGAAGGTCAGTGCGTCGACGATGATGTCTTCCACGCGCATTCCCCATTCGCCCACCAGGGAGTCGATGAGGCGGGATGCGATCGCCACCTTGCCTTCGGTGGTGCGGGCCTGGCCGTGCTCGTCGATGGTCAGGGCGATCACGGCGGTGCCGTGTTCCTTCACGAGCGGCATGATGCGCGCGAAACGGCTGTCCGGGCCGTCGCCGTCCTCATAGTTGACGGAGTTGACCACCGGGCGCCCGCCGATGTGTTCGAGACCGGCCTGCAGCACGGGCGGTTCGGTGGAGTCGATGACGAGCGGGAGGGTGGAGGCCGACGCGAAACGCGAGACGACCTCCTTGATGTCAGCTACGCCGTCGCGCCCCACGTAGTCAATGCAGACGTCGAGCAGGTGCGCGCCGACGCGGACCTGCTCGCGTGCAATATCGACGCAGTCGTCCCAACGTTCTTCGAGCATCGCCTGGCGGAACGCCTTCGAACCGTTCGCGTTGGTGCGCTCACCAATAGCGAGGTACGAGGACTCCTGGTCGAACGGCACGTGGTGGTAAAGGGAGGCGATGCCCGCTTCGCGTTCGGTGGGGACGCGGGCGCCGTCGGTGCCCCTCCCGCCGCCGGTGACGGCGGCGCTGGCGCGGAAGGGCGCAAGGCGTTCGACGACGGCGGCCATGTGTTCCGGCGTCGTGCCGCAGCATCCGCCCACGAGACCCAGGCCGAACTCCCGCACGAACTGCTCGTGCGCGGTGGCGAGTTCGCTGGGTGACAACGGATAGTGCGCGCCGTTGGCGCCAAGCACCGGGAGGCCGGCGTTGGGCATGCAGGCGATGGCCACGGAGGACTGCTTGGAGAGGTGGCGCAGGTGCTCGCTCATCTCGTCCGGCCCGGTGGCGCAGTTCAGGCCGATGGCGTCGACGCCGAGCGGCTCGAGTGCGGTCAGCGCCGCGCCGATTTCGGATCCCATCAGCATGGTTCCGGTGGTCTCGACGGTCACCTCGACGAAGATGGGGAGCCGGACGCCGCGGGAAACGATCGCCTGCTTGCAGCCGTTGACCGCGGCTTTGGTCTGCAGGAGGTCCTGGCTGGTCTCAATCAGGAAGGCGTCCGCTCCGCCGTCGATGAGGCCCTCGGCCTGCAGGGCGAAGGTCTGCTTGAGGTAGTCGTAGCTGGTGTGCCCGAGGCTGGGGAGCTTGGTGCCCGGCCCCATCGACCCCAGGACCCACCGCATCCGTTCGTCTGTTTTTTCTGCCGCCTCTGCGCGCTCACGGGCGATCTCCGCACCCTTGCGGGCGAGCTCTTCAATCCGGTCGTCGATGCCATAGTCCGAGAGGTTGGACCAGTTGGCGCCGAAGGTGTTGGTTTCGACCGCGTCGATGCCTGTAGCGAAGTACGCGTCGTGGATGTCCGCGAGGACGTCCGGGCGCGTGTCGTTGAGGATCTCGTTGCAGCCTTCCAGGCCCAGGAAGTCCTTCTCGAGCGAGAGGTCCCGCCCCTGCAGCATGGTTCCCATCGCACCATCGGCAATGACGACCCGATGGTTCACTGCATCCAGCAGTGCTTGGGCGCGAACAGGGCGGGGAACGGACTCAATATCAAGCGCGAAACGAGGCATGTGACCAGATTACGGCCGGGGCCGAAACATTGCGCCGTGTTTCCATGGGCTACGACGGCGGGCTGGGGCTTCGGGGCAGGGGTCCGGAGCAGCGCTCTCCCACCAGCCTCTAGGGCGTAGGCCGTGCCGCTCGTTGCGGGTCGTGCCCATTTTCGGCCGGAGTCCAGCCCAGGACGGGACCCAATTTGCCTGCGATGTCGGTAAGGATCTGGACGTAATCCTCGTGGTCAAAGCTGAAGGGCAGTGCGAACACCGCTTCGTCAACTTCCTGGAATCCTGCATGTGCGTACAGTTGCTCGGCGATTTCTTCGCTGGTACCGACGAGGTCCGGGGCGAACAGCATGCCCTTTGGCCCTTGGGGCGCCCGTGTGCGGGGAGTGCGTTCATCGACGTACCGCTGGTACTTCTCCCGCTGGCTGGGCGATGCCGAGTCGGTCGGGATCACCACCAGGCCCTGCGATACCCGGGCTGGTCCACGGGCTTGTGCCGTTGCGGCGGCCTCACGGAAGGCACGAATCTGCGATTGCTGAATCTGGGCAAAGTCCGGTTCCTGATCCTTTTCGGGGAACACGACGCTGCTGGAGAGCAAGTTGAAATTGTTTGCCCCGGCCCAGACGGCGGACTTCCTGCTGGCCGCTCCATACCAAAGGCGAGCCCGAAGCCCGGGAGAGTGCGGCTCGACGCGGTTGGAGAATTCCTCGACCACACCTTGCCTGCCAGAAAACTCCCGCACCGTTTCCCCTGCGATCAGGCGGCCAAGCCGATCCACGCGGGCGTAGCTGAAGTCCTCCAGCTCGGCGGAATCCGGGTACAGCTCGTGCTTCACGGTGTCGTAGTGCATCGGTTCCCCCACGCTCAGCCCCGGATTGATTCGTCCCCCGGCGAGGAGATCCACGGTGGCCAGATCCTCGGCCAGGCGCAATGGGTTTTCCCAGCCCAACGGGGTCACAGCGGTTCCAAGCTCGATCCGGGAGGTGCGCTGGCTCGCGGCGGCCATCATCGCAATCGGGGAGGAGATTCCGAACTGCAGATGGCGGTGGCGCAGCCACGCGCTGTCGAAACCGAGCCGCTCGCCAAGTTCCATGATCTGCAACGTGGATTGGTGTCCCGCAGCCGGATCCGCCGGATCGAACAGGCCAATGGTGAGGAATCCAAGTTTGCGCAAGGGACGTGTGGCGTCGGGCATGGGCTTCCTTCAGGATTGGGGGTGCGGCTCCTTCTCAGAGTATGCGCCCGGACCTGGCGGTTCTTCTGACAATGACGGGAGGTTAACCGTTGTCGGTGGGATCCGCCGATGACATGGCCAGCCCGGCAGGCTTGTCGGAATCACGGTTATCGGCGAGCCTGCTCGATGATTTTGAGGACTGCAACAGCGTCGCTGGGATCAACAGGCGGTGCACCCCCGGTTTGTAAGGCATGCGCCAGCTGCGCATAGAACCGGGGATAGTCACCCCGGCGGGTCGGCTCATCCCGAAAAGATCCGGCCACACCTACTTTCCCCCAACTTTCCGGAGGTTCAATGCCGTATTCAGGATCGGTGGGGAGCATTCCCTCCCTCAGCGCCTTTTCCTGTCCGTCAAGTCCCCATTTCGTGTAGGCGGCCTGGGAGCCCAGGACGTGGAAGCGGGGACCTAGCCGGGCAGCGTGTCCATTCATCCACAGGCGGGACCGCGTTCCGGACCGGTGCAGTAGCGAGAGGAAGGCATCCTGGTCTGCATCGGACTGATCGGGATCGCCGTGACGGGCGGTTTCCCCGTAGACTTCGGCGATCGGACCAAACAATTGGATGGCTTGGTCGACTAAGTGGGCGCCGAGGTCGTGAAGTATCCCTCCGCCCTCAGCTAGCAGGGCTGTGTCGCGCCAGTTCCGGAACCCCTCCGGCATCCACCACTCGAAGCGGGATTCAAATGTGCGGACTTTGCCAAGCTTTCCTTCGCGAATCAGCTGCTTGAGGGTAAGGAAATCACCATCCCATCGGCGGTTCTGGAACACGGTCAGGCACCGGCCGGCGTCAGTCGCCGCGGCAATAAGCTCTTCACCATCTTCCGAGCACGGGACGAACGGTTTGTCGACAACGACGTGCAGACCACGTTCGAGGGCTGCCTTGGCAAGTTGTTTGTGGTTGAGGGGAGGTGTGCCGATGACGACCACATCCAGGGCCAGCTCCCCTTCATCAACCCGGGTAAAGAGTTGCTCAGGGGTGGGAATGATCCGGGCATGCGGATAACTTGCCCGGGCAGCATCAGTCCTTCCTGGGTCCGAAGTGACGATGGCTTCCAGAACATAAGAATCGTTTGCCTGAATGAGCGGGGCGTGGAAGACACGGCCGGATATTCCGAAGCCGATAATGGCGGCTCGCAGTGAAGGCTTGTCGCTTCCTCTTACTTCTTTCGGATCTGATTTGTCGTCTTCGCCGGTCAGCGCTGGCTGGCGGATCATTGAGCATCCTCTTCGGTCGGATGGTGAGCACATTTGAGTAATCTGTCCGGGATGATTGGCGCCAAAGCCTCCGGCGAGGGGCCCGCTACAGCTGAGCGTTCGGGCAGAATTGGCCGGGGCCCACGAGACACGTGATCCCCGGCCAATTCCCCCACGTTAGGCCGTGTAGCCGGACGGCGGCGTGAGAACACCGCGCTCGATGAGTTTCTCGATATTGGCGGCTCGGGTTGAGTCTTCCCGGGCCAGCCAGTCCTCACCGGGAGGTGCGTCGAGGTACTGGTTCTTCGGGTAGATCGGGTTGTCGTAAATAACCCGGTACTGCTCGGTGCGCAGGTCCTTGAACTGGTTGTACAGGCCGTTCGACACCCGAGCCCGGCGGAGCGCTTCGATGTCGATCGTGGTGCAGACGAACGAGTCACCCGACGTCCAGCCCTGCTGCTTGGTGAGGATCTGGCCCCGCGGTCCGACGATCATGGACTGGCCGCCGAACAGGTCCTGCATGCTCCCGTCGTCACGGACCTCGGGCCCCAGGTTCGGAGCGACGACGTACGCCGAGTTGAACATGGCGTGGGCCCGGTTCTGCAGTTCCCACATGCCGTTCTGCACGGCCGGCTCGATCAGGGTGCCCCGGATAATGATCTCGGCGCCGTTCATCGCGAGCCCACGCGGCACCTCGGGGTAGACACCCTCGTGGCAGATGGCGTACCCGATGTTGCCGATCTCGGTCTTAGCCACAGGGAAAATGGCGTCCATTGCATTGCCATTGCCCTTCTTTTCAATCCACTCGTCCCACACGTCGTGCGGGTTCATGTTGCCAAGCATGCCGCCCTCGTAGGCATCACTGGTGGCCTTGTAGCGCTTGTAGATAATTTCGCCCTGCGGATCGATGATAAAGGCGACATTGAAGTGGCGGTCCGGGAAGTCCTCATCCTTCACCATGTACAGTTCGGCAGAGATGTAGGTGTTGAGTTCCACGGCCTTCTTTGCCAGCTCGTCCGTCTCCGGCCCGGGAATTGTCACGGCAAAGTGACGCTCCTTTTCGCGGTTGCCTGGCGTGTTGGCGATCATGCCCTGGATTGCCATTTCGGGCAGGACAACCAGCTTGACCGGAGAGCCCTCCCAGGCCCCGACCATGACTGCCGTGTCGATGAATTCGTTGATGCGCTTGACGTTGGCAACGCCGTCGCCGGGATTCTTCACATTGATTGTCCGCGGCGAGACTGCCACGACGACAAATGGATCGACCATTGTTTTTTCTCTCTTTTCTCTTCTTCGAGTACCTGAGTTAGCGCTAACTCAAGGTATTCCGGTTAGGTAGGGAATTGCAAGACTTGGGGTCACTGCTTTTCAGAAATAGGGCAGGAGCCCTTGTTGTCCCAGAGCCGGGAGTTCAGCCCTGGGTATGGGTGTAGGCAGGCGCGGGTGGTGTCAGCGCCGGCTTCGCGGCGGCGCTGTGGTGTCGCGGAGCATGAGGAACGGTTCCAGCAGGGGGATGTCCCCCTCCGCCTCCTCTTTGATCATGGCGAGGATGCGGCCTACGGCGATGTGACCAATGGCTTCGAAGTCCAACTTCACCGTGGTCAGTGCGGGCCGGAAGAAGGGTGCTTCCTTGACGTCGTCGAATCCCACAACACTGACGTCGCCCGGCACGTTGCGCCCGGCGTCGTCCATGGCCTTGATCACGCCGAGCGCGAAGGGGTCGTTGGCGGCAAAGACCGCCGTGACATCCTTCCTTGCGGCGAGTTCACGTCCCACGCGGTATCCCTCAGCGGCCGACCAATCGGTCGTTGCAAGCGGCGTCGGAACGACGCGTCCGGCCGCGCCCAGTTCCGCCGCCCATCCTTGGACCCGGGCGGATGTTGCCATCCAGCCCGGAGGGCCTTGAACATGCCACACCGTTTCATGCCCGAGGTCCAGCAAGTGGCGCACCACCATCCGGGCCCCCCGCACTTCGTCAACGGAAACGCTTGTGGGGCTCGGGTGCGATCCCTGCTGGAAGGTCACCACGGGGACACCGATGTCGAGGTCCTCGAGCACCGTGATCGCATCCAACAGGGGCGCGAGCACGATGACGCCGTCAACCGTATCCGAATTGATGGATTCGAAGGCTGCCCGGATGTCCCGCCGTTCGAGACTGGCCAACGTGACTAAACGCGTAGCGTAGCCATGTTGCCGGGCTTCTTCCGAAATACCGTACAGGGCCACCGTTGGGCCCAGGACCGACAGTTCGAAGCTGACAACACCGATCGTCATGGTCCGGTTGCTGGCGAGCGCCGCGGCTGCGGGATTTCGGCGGTACCGGAGTTGCGCTATTGCGTGCTCCACGCGTTGGCGGATATCCGGATCCACATTGGTCGCTCCCCTGACAACCCGTGACACCGTCTGCTGGGACACCCCGGCGAGCCGGGCAACGTCGGACATCCGGGGAGCCTTTGACCTGGAGGCCAGCCGCTCCCCGCGCCCATTGGTGTTTCGGGCATCTGAAGGCGCGGGACTCGTGGACACCACTCCATTATCCCCGGCTACCCTCGAGGAGCCCCGGAACGCGCCGGTGGTCGGCGCGCCAGCTGTCACGGACGCCGGTACCGCAGGACTTCGGGATGCTGGTCGTACGGCCACTCGGCCCCCTCCACCATGTACTTGCGGGTGGTGTAGCTGCCGTCCATGGTTGAGGCGAGCGACGGAGGTCCGTCGAAGCCGATAACACCCCAGCCGACGCGGTTCTCGTTGCCTCCGTACACCGGGTCGCCGTAAAACCCCTGACGGGTATTTAGCACCAGCAGCGGGAAGAACTCCAGGAAGTCCTCGTTGACCGGCTGGTTTCCTGCCGGTGCGCCCCCAAGACCAACCTCGGAGTGCTCCAATGAAAAAGCATGTGGCTTCGTTGCGCCCGAAAGCGTCTCGAGCACCGCGTCCTGGTCCTCTGCCGGAAGTTCGAGGAACTCGACGTCGGCACGCTCTTTCGCCAGCCGGTCCAACTCCACGACGCCCTCGCGGTAAAACTCCCGGCGCTGCTTGATGCGCTCCTGCCACGCGGCCTCGTCGCGGCCCTCCATCCGGAGGAACCCGTTGCCGTCCGCGGCCGGGAAGATGAACTGCGTTCCCGCGAGCATCCGGTCAATGAAGCGCACGACCTTGGCCTCACGCGCGCCCGGGTGGTGGTCGGTGGGGATGACCCGGGCCGTTGCGGCCTCGATCGTATTCCACTCGTGCTCGGTGAAGAATACCGGCCCGTCGACGTCCCGGGTTGAGATGGGTACCGTAGCCCATTCCGCCTGTCCCATGTGAGATCTGTCCTTTCGTGTGTGAGGTGCGAATCAGTTTTCGGACCAGCCGTGGCGGTCGACCTGGAGGATGCGGTCAGAGCACCGCCAGGCGTTCGCCATGATCGTCAGGGCCGGGTTGATACCGGTCGCGGTCGGGAAGAAGCTCGCGTCGAAAACGTAGAGGTTTGGTACCTCGTGCGAGCGGCACCAGCGGTCGACGACGGACGTTGCCGGGTCGTTGCCCATGCGGGCGGTGCCCAGTTCGTGCGAGGTGTTGCCCGTGATCCGCTCCATGTTGACCGGAATGACCTTCTTAGCCCCGGCAGCCTCGAGGATTTCCCCGTTCTTGGCGACCTGCCAGCGCTCCTGGGCAAAGTCGTTGGAGTGGGGCGTATGGGTAATGCGGGCCACCGGCAGACCCCACGCGTCCTTGACGTTCGGGTCAAGGTCGACGCGGTTGTCCTCAACCGGCAAATCATGCAGCAGGACACCGATCTTCATGCTGTGGTTGAAGAAGTCGCGGTCAGCGTCCTTCGCCGCCTGGCCCCAGGTCGGCCTGCCGGGGAAGCTCCAGTTCACCGGGTGGCCGATCATTGACGGGAAGATCAGCGACCCCAGAATGTGGCCCCGGCTCTCGTCTGTTTCGTAGAAGTCGAAGGAACACAGGCTCATGTAGTGGCCCGCCCACCCGTACAGGGGATCGCTGACCTCACGGTCGAACAAGCCGACCGAGAAGGAGTACTGGTGGAAGGTCGCGTTCTTTCCGACCATGCCGTTGCCGTTGCCGAGGCCGTCCGGGAAGAGCCCTGACTTCGACATGAGCAGCAGGCGCGGGGTCTCGATGCCGCCGCCACAGACGATCACGGCCTTCGCATGCTGGACGAATTCGTCGCCGTCCTCGTCCTGGTAGCGGACACCGGTGGCGCGGCCGTCCTTGCCGACGAGTATCTCGCTGACGTAGGAGTCGGGGCGGAGGTCGTAGCGCCCAGTCGCAACCGCGTCCGGGATGAAGCTGATCAGCGTCGATGACTTGCCGCTGCCCGGATCGGGGTACTGCTGCCAGAAGCCGTTTTCACTGAAGGGCTGCCGCCCCCGGTAGGGTTCGGTCACCATGCCCTGCGGCATGGGGAACGTGCCGTGGCCGAGCTTGGACATCGCGGTGGCGAAGGTTCGCCCGATCTGGCTCAGCGGTGACGGCTTGGTCGGGTAGCCGCGGCTGCGCCACGCTTCCCACTTGTTGGCCCCCGCCAGGCCCGACGTGCCGAACTCCCACTCGACGCGCGTGTAGTACGGCTCCAGCTCGTCATAGGAGATAGGCCAGTCGACCAGGCTCGCGCCCGGAACATCGCCGTGCAGGCTGCGCAGCTTGAAATCGCTCTCGGCCATGCGCGGAACCATGCCACCCCAGTGGGTGGTGCCTCCGCCCACCACCTGCGGCGTGGCGGAGAAGTTGGTGATTTCCGCCTCGACCTTGTCGTTGGGGCGGTAGGTCCGCGGCTTGACCTTCGGGTCCTGCCAGATGAAATTCCGGTTGAGGAACTTCAGCTCGTCTCCCGAGGCGTGCTCGGGCTTCAGCCATGGCCCCCGCTCCAGGCCCACCACCTTTAGGCCAGCCTCGGACAGCACCTTTGCCGCGGTGGCCCCGCCGGCGCCTGCGCCGACGATGACGACATCCACCGGCTCAGGCTGCTTCTTCCTGGTCATTATTTTGGTTTCCTTTCGTAAATTCCTGCTTCGCGCCCCGGCGGTCAGACCGTCACGGTTTCAATGCCGTTCCGGCCGGCGCTTGCAAGGGGCAGGAGCTGGTCCCAGAGTTCCTGGGGGATGTCGTGGTTGAGCAGGCCGAGGGTCTCCTCGACGCGGGTCGGGCGGGACATTCCAACGATGGTGGAAGCCACGCGCTCGTCGCGCACGGAGAATTGCAGGGCAGCTGCGGCGAGTGGGACGCCGTGCTGCCCGCACAGCGCTTCCATGCGCAGGACCCGGTCGATCGTCGCCTGGTCGACAGGTGCGTAGCAGTATCGCGGGACGGCCCGTGGTCCCTTGACGAGCATCCCGCCGCCGAAGGGGGCGGCGTTGACGAATGCGACTCCGCGGCGGGCTGCGTCTTCCAGGAGGGGCTCGGCGGTCTGTTCGACGAGGGTGTAGCGGTTGTGGCTGATGACGGCGTCGAACGCGTCTGTGGCGAGGTACTGCAGCTCCAAGTCGATCGGGCCTCCGGCGACGCCCAGGTACTGGATAACACCCTGGTCCCGGAGATCGATGAGGGCTTCGAGGGGGCCTCCCTTGGCTACTCCCTCCTCGAACGAGATCTTCTCCGGGTCGTGCAGGTAAACGAGCTGGAGCTTGTCGAGGCCGAGGCGCTCGAGGCTTTCCTCGACGGACCGGCGGACGCGGTCTCCGGAGAAGTCGGTGCTGCCGGGAACCGGGTCGACCTTCGTCGCGACGACGTATCCGTCGGGGATGCCGCCGCGCTCGGCGATCGCCCGGCCAATCCGCTCTTCACTGGCCCCTCCGCCGTACTCGTTGGAGGTGTCGATGAAGGTGAAGGGCCCGTCGAAGACGCGGTGGATGGTGGCGACGGCTGTGTCTTCATCGACTTCATAACCGTACTGGGCGGGAAAGCTGCCGAGCGCGCTCGTGCCGACGCAGATATCGGAGACAGTCAGATCGGTGCGGCCAAAGGGACGAATAGACATGTATTCCTGCTTTCTGAAGCTGAATGAGTTGATGATGGGTGGGCGGTCAGGCGGCCTGGGTTCTAAGCAGCCTGGGTTCGCCGGAAATGTTTGGAGAAGAATCCAGAGATCCTCTGGACGCCGCCTGCGCTGGAGAGGAAGACGGCGAGGATGATTACTGCTCCCTTGATGACCAGCTGCGGTTCGGAGGAGATCCCGACGAGGTTCATGATGTTGATGATGGTCGTCAGGATGAACACGCCGATTACCGCGTTCAGGGGATCGCCCTTGCCGCCCATGAGGGAGGCCCCGCCCACGACGACGGCTGCGATGGCGTCGAGTTCGTAACCTACGCCGATAAGCGAGCTTCCCTGCCGTAGCTGGGCCGCGGCGACAAGGCCTGCCAGGCCCGCGAGCACGCCGGAGATGGTGTAGGTGATGATCAGGTTCCGGGCGACCGGCAGGCCCGAAAGCCTTGAGGCTTCGGGGTTGCCGCCGATCGCGTAGAGGGAGCGGCCGAACGTCGTGTACTTGGCCACGAGTGCCGCGACGACCGCAACGATGATGAAGATCAGGACGGGGTTGCGGATGCCGAGGAAGCTGCCGCGGGAGAAGGCCTGAATGAGCCCCTGGTCGCGGATCTCGATCAGGCTTGTTGACTGGATGATGTAGCTGAAGCCCTTAACAGCGCTCATCATGGCGAGCGTGGCGATGAACGGGGGGATGTTCAACCAGACGACGAGGATGCCGTTGATCAGTCCGGCGAGAGCGCAACAGGCCAGCACGAACATGACGGACGCGCCGGCGGGCATTCCGGCCTGCAAGGTCAGTGCCGTAAGTACCGTCGACATGGCCAGGATCGATCCTACGGAGAGGTCGATGCCGCCCGTCAGGATGACGAAGTATTGGCCGATCGCCAGCACGACGACGATCGACGCGGCCGTGATCACGTTTTCAGCGTTGCGGAACGTCAGGAAGTCGTCGGAGACGTAATAGCCCACCGCGATGATTGCGAGGAGCACGAAGATAAGGTAGCTCTTTGGCAGGGCGCGGAGGGCGCTGCCCCGCAGGCGGGAGCCGACGCTGGCGGATGGGGTTGGGGAGGGGGTGCCACTTGTTGGAGGCAGGGGCGACAGGGTCCGGGACATGGTTGTTCTCCTGAATAGAAACTGATCGAGGGGGCCCTCAGGCGAAGCGCTCAAGGATGGCGTTGCCGGCAGGGTCGATGTCGTCATGGTCGAGTTCGGCGACGACTTGGCCGCGCGCCATTACGAGGACGCGGTCGCACATCATCGCCTCGGTGATCTCCGAGCTCGCCACCACGACGGTTCCTCCGGCCTGTGCGAACTCGCGGATGAGCTCGTACATGTCTTCCTTCGCCCCGACGTCCACGCCGCGGGTTGGTTCGTCGCACACGAGGATGCGTGACTGGCGGACAAGCCAGCGTGCCAGGATGGCCTTCTGCTGGGTTCCGCCGCTCAGCGTCTTGAGCGGCTGGTTCACCCCGGAGACCTTCATGCCGAGCCGGGCCACCATCTCCCCGGCCACGCCGCGGTCCCGCCGCGACTGGATCACGCTCAGCCGGCTGAATTGCGGCAGGCTGGCCAAAGTGATGTTGCCGGCGACGCCCATGTCCGGGATGAAGCCCGCGGCTTTGCGGTCCTGCGGCAGCAGCCCGACCCCGCGCCGGATCGCGTCGCGGGGGGCACGGAAGTCCACTGCTTTCCCGTCGACGCGGATCTCGCCCGAGGTCCGCCGCCGCGCACCCGCGATGAGGCCAGCCAGTTCTGACTGGCCGCTGCCGATGAGCCCCGAGATACCGAGGACCTCGCCTTCATGCAGTTCGAATGACACCTTGTCCACGTACCCCTGCTCGGAGAGGTCGCGGGCGGAGAGGATGACGCTCTCCCGGGGGCCGGCGCCGAGGCTGGGCGAGCGTTCCCCGCGGAGGGCTGCGTCGGCAATGGACCCTTCGAGGCTTTTCCCGACCATTGCCGTGACGACGTCGGCGGCCTTGGAGTCTGCCGTCTTCAGATCCGCGGCGTTCACGCCATCGCGCAGCACGGTCACGGCGTCGCAAAGCGAGAAGAGCTCGTCCATGCGGTGTGAGATGTACAGCAGCGTCACGCCCTGTTCGGACAGCGACCGGAGGACGGTGAACAGCCGCTCAACATCGGGCAGGGGCAACGTGGACGTGGGTTCGTCCAGGAGCAGGACCCGGGCGTCCTTGTGCAAGGCCTTGGCCAGCTCCACGGCCTGCTGCTCCGCTGTGGAGTAACTTGCTACGGGACGGCGGACATCCAGATGGAAGCCGACGCGGTCGAGCGCGGTCCGGGCCTCGGCCTGCATGCGCTGCCAGTCGACAGAGGCCCCCGCCCGCCGGGGCAACTGGCCGAGGAAGATGTTCTCGGCCACCGAGAGTGACGGCACGAGCGACAGCTCCTGGTAAATCGTGTGGATCCCGGCGCGCTGGGCATCCATCGGGTCACGGAACCGCTGAAGCTCGCCACCGAGGCGGATGGTTCCGCCGTCCGGGGATTCCGCGCCGGAGAGGATCTTCACGAGCGTCGACTTGCCCGCGCCGTTCTGCCCGGCGAGTGCGTGAATGGATCCGCGGCTGACGCTGAAGCTGACGCCCTTCAGGGCCTGAACGCCAGGATAGGACTTGGTGACGCCGTCGAGCCGCAGCTCCGCAGCGCCGTCGTGGGTGTCTCGTGCCGTCTCCACCGCTGCGGTGGAAGGCGAGACCGGGTTATGGGCGAGCATCATGCTCCTTATATAGGGCTCTGGGTGGAACGGCCGACCACGGGGCAGCGCCGGGCAGGGGCTCAGTCTTTAGCGCGGACGTAGGTGTCCGTGGGGACGTAGTACTCAGGCGCTTCGGCGGGCGTAATCACCGTCGTGTCGATGTAGTTCGTCTTGTCCGGGCACTGGGACTGGTCGCCGTTGAAGGCGGCAAGTGCCATCCGCACTGCGGCGACTCCCTGGTCCCATGGCTGGTTGGATGCGTCGGCCTGCAACGGGCCCTTCGGGTCGTCCACCATTTCCTTGATGGCTCCCATGCCGCCGTCATAGCTGGCCATGATGATCCCATCACCCCAAAGACCGGCCTGCTGCAGGCCCTGGACAATGCCGCCGTGCATGACGTCGCTCATGCTGTAGATGACCTTGAGGTCCGGGTTGGCGGTCGCGACGTCACGGATCGGGGCGAGCGCCTTATCGGGCTTCCACTCCCCGTACTTCGTATCGAGCTTCACGGTGGTGACGCCCGGGTGCTTTTCCATGACGCGGTTCCACCCCGTCATGAAACCGTTGAATCGGAGGTCGCTTAGCACGTCTCCCGGGAAGCCGCCGATGCCGACAAGCTTAATCTGGCCCTTGTCGCCGTACTTCTCGAGTGCCTTCTGAGCAGCGGTTTCGCCCGCGAGTGAGCCCGTGTGCACCTGATCCTCCGCAACGTAGCAGAACATGTCCGGGACCAGGGACTTGTCCAGGCTTGAGTTGACGGTGACGACTGGTATGCCCGCATCCTTCAGCGCCTGAACCGAGGGTCCGACGCCAAGTGGGTCGTTCGGGTTCATGACCACGACGTCCACGCCCTTCGTGATGAGGGTCTGCACGTCAGCGTTCTGCCGCACGGTGTCACCATTGGCATCCAGCAACTCGAGGCGCGCCCCGATCTTGCCCGCCTCGGCCTGGCCGCCCTCAACGAGCGTCTTCCACCAGTCACTGCCGCTGATGCCGCGCTGGCTCCAGCCGATGACCAGCCCTTTGCCGCTTGCCTTCTCCCCAGCATCGTCCGCGGCAGCGCCGCCCTTACAGCCCGCCAGCCCAAGCATGGCGACCGTCAGCACAGAGGCGCACAGAGCCGCCCTGCCAAGTCTTTTGTTCCGACGAATTCCAGTTGTAGTTCTCTGCATGAACAACACTCCCTCGTGTTCGTGACCACCCCATCTTGGGGCTACGTGAGCCAACTTACACTCTGAGTTAGCGCACTATCAAGAGGTGGAGCAAAATCCATTGAATTTCTATCTTGGGCTGGAATTTCCGCGTGATACCGCGCAAAATAAGGGGACACGGTGCGGCAGCTCACGGCCAGGCGCATAGTAAGGGTGCTGATTTATCGCTAACTCAGTCAACATTTCTCTCGCGAGTGCCATCAATCGCCTCGCGGCAAACTAGGTAGGACAGATGTGCTCGGATCTTGACGGGAACCGACTCCTGCAGCGAGGTCGACTGGATCGTGTATCGATGGTGGATGTAGCGGCGCTGGCGGGAGTCTCGACCCAGACTGTGTCCCGGGTCGCGAACGGGAGCGCTGACGTGCGCGCCACCACCAGGCGGCACGTGATTGCGGCGATGAACGAGCTGGGGTACCGGCCCAACAGTGCGGCACGGGCACTGAGGCGGGGCAGCTTCCGCACCATCGGGGTGATCACGTTCTCGCTGTCCTCGCTGGGGAACATGCGCACACTGGAGG
>NZ_BAEG01000010.1 GCF_000238915.1 Arthrobacter globiformis NBRC 12137
ACCCATGTTCCGCAGCTTGGCCAGCATGGCCCCGGCGACGGCGGCATCGACGTCGGCATCCTCAAACACCACGAACGGGGCGTTGCCGCCCAGCTCCATCGAGGTCCGCAGGACGGTTTCGGAGGCGTCGGACAGCAGGCGGCGGCCCACCTCGGTGGACCCGGTGAAGGAGAGCTTCCGGAGACGGGAGTCCTTGATCAGCGGGCCGGTGGTGGCGCCGGCCGTGGACGTGGGGATGACGTTCAGGACGCCGGCGGGCAGTCCGGCTTCCTGCATCACGGCAGCGAACAGCTGCGAGGTCAGCGGGGTCAGGTTGGCGGACTTCAGCACCATCGTGCAGCCGGCCGCGACGGCGGGGGCGATCTTGCGGGTGGCCATGGCCAGCGGGAAGTTCCACGGCGTGATCAGCAGGCACGGGCCCACGGGCTTCTTGGTCACCAAGAGGCGGGACTTGCCATCCGGGGAGACAGAGTAGCGGCCGAAAGCACGGACGGCTTCCTCGGAGAACCAGCGCAGGAACTCGGCGCCATAGGTGACCTCGCCGCGTGCCTCGGCCAGCGGTTTGCCCATTTCCAGGGTCATCAGCAGCGCGAAGTCCTCGGCGCGCTCGGTGACCAGTTCAAAGGCGCGGCGCAGGATCTCGCCGCGCTCCCGCGGCGGCACCTTGGCCCAGGACTCCTGGGCAGCGGCGGCCGCGTCCAGGGCAGCAGCGCCGTCCTCAGCGCCGGCGTCGGCGATGCTCAGCAGTGTCTTCCCGGTAGCGGGATCCTCGACGTCGAACGTCTTGCCCGACGCCGCGGGACGCCACTCGCCGTTGATGAGCAGGCCGGTGGGAACAGACGCGAGCAATTCGCTTTCGCGTTCTGCGGTAGCAGTGGACTGTGTAGTAACAGACACGGTGACTCCCTCGTCAGCAATCGGATTGCCGGTTATGTGCAGCTCCCGCATACGGCGTGCCGCCGCCTGCCGCCCGCTGCTAGCTTGGCTGGATTAAAGCCACGGTACTGCCGGGATCTCCGCAGTGTCTACGCATCGGCGCACTGCCAGTGGCGCCATTCGTTGTGCAGCTGCACAGCCGCCCCGGCAGTGCCGCCGGCGGCTGGAAGCGCACCGTTGCGGCGGGGTCACCGGATCGGGGAGGTCACCGCGCCGCGAGCACGGCGGAGTACAGCTCCCGCTTGCTGACGCGGGTTTCCTCGGCGACGGCCGCCACGGCTTCCTTGAGCCGGACGCCCTTGGCCACGAGTTCGTTGACGGCGGCGACGCCATCTTCCGGCGAGCCAGGGGCACGCTCCGGGGCGCCGGCCACCACGACGGCGATCTCGCCGCGCACCTCGCTGGTCTCCGCCCATTGCAGCATCTCGCGGAGCGAGCCGCGGAGGACTTCCTCGTAGGTCTTGGTGAGTTCGCGGCAGACCGCCGCGCGCCGGTCCGGGCCGAAGCGC
This sequence comes from Arthrobacter globiformis NBRC 12137, assembly GCF_000238915.1. GTDB lineage: Bacteria > Actinomycetota > Actinomycetes > Actinomycetales > Micrococcaceae > Arthrobacter > Arthrobacter globiformis. Next base: position 1,446 of record NZ_BAEG01000010.1, read on the forward strand.
TCGTGCAGTGCCCGCAGCATGGCCTCAAGCCGGTGCGGGGCCTCAAAGAAGACCATGGTGCGGCGTTCGGCGTCGAGATCCGCCAGACGGGCGGCGCGTTCGCCGGCCTTCCGCGGGAGGAAGCCTTCGAAACAGAACCTGTCGGTGGGCAGGCCGGACAGGGCCAGGGCGGTGAGGACAGCCGACGGGCCGGGGACGGCCGTGACCGTAAGGCCGGCGGCGACCGCGCCTTCGACGAGCCGGAAGCCGGGGTCGGAGACAGCGGGCATGCCGGCGTCGGTGACCATGACAAGGGTTTTCCCGGCGCGGACCTGCTCCAGGAGCTCCGCGGTCTTGGTGGCCTCGTTGTGCTCGTGGTAGCTGATGATCCGCCCGCTCACGGCGACGTCCAGGCTCTGCACCAGGCGGTGCAGGCGGCGGGTGTCCTCGGCAGCCACAATATCCGCCGTGGCCAGCAGCTCCACCAGCCTTGCTGAAGCGTCGCCCACATTGCCGATGGGTGTTGCCGCCAGGACGATCCGTCCCGGACCGCCGCTGCGGAGGTCCTGCGCCCTTCCGCCGGCGGTGTCTGCCGGTTCTGCACTGCTGGAAGGGTCGGAACTGCTGTCAGGGGCGGTGCTCGCATCATGGTCCACGGATCCAGCCTACTGCCGCCTGGCCTGCTCGCCTCTCCCAGGTTCCAAGCAGCCGCAAACGGTAGCATGGGCTCGTGACACAGACCTCCGTGCGGCCTGACGGGGCCGAACCAGCAAGTACCCCGGCTTCCGCACCCGCCACGGAAGGCCGCGGCCCGCACGTGCAGCGCTGGATCAGCCGCCCCTCGGAGGCCTTCACGGCAGCCGCCCTCACGCGGCGCCTGATCGGCGGCATCCGCACCTGGCGGGACTACCCGCCGTCGCTCCGGCTCTGGTTCTGGCTGGTTCCCGCGCTGACCGCCGTTGTGGGCGGGATCCTGAGGTTCGTCCGGCTGGATGTCCCCCGCAACCTCGTGTTCGACGAGACGTACTACGTCAAGGACGGCTACTCGCTGCTGGTGAGCGGCTACGAGCGGAGCTGGCCTGACAAGGCCAACGACGCATTCGTGGCCGGCAACCCCAACGTGCTGCTGAACACCCCCGAATACGTGGTGCACCCGCCCGTGGGCAAGTGGATGATCGCGGCCGGCATGTGGCTGTTCGGCGCTGACAATCCCTTCGGCTGGCGGTTCGCCGCGGCACTGACCGGGACCCTGTCGGTCGCCCTCGTTGCGCTGATAGCCCAGAAACTCTTCGGCTCCCTGATCCTGGGGGCAGCAGCCGGGCTGCTGCTCGCCGTCGACGGCCACCACCTCGTCATGTCCCGAACATCGCTGCTGGACATCTTCCTCATGTTCTGGGTCCTGGCGGCATTCGGCGCGCTGCTGCTCGACCGCGACGACGGCCGGCGCCGGCTGGCCGCCAGGCTCGGCAGGGCGGCGGCTGCCTCCCCCACCGGCAGGCCATCAGCGCTCCAGCTCCTGTCCGGCCCGTGGCTGGGGGTCCGCTGGTGGCGGGTTGCGGCGGGCGTCTGCCTGGGCCTGGCCGTCGGCACCAAGTGGTCGGCGCTGTTTTTCCTGGCCGGCTTCGGGCTCCTGACGGTGTTCTGGGACCTCAGCGCCCGCCGGATCGCCGGCATCCGCGGCTGGGTCAGCGCCGGAATCATCAAGGACGGGCTCCTGGCCTTCCTCAGCACCGTGCCCGTGGCCGCCGTGACGTACGCCGTCAGCTGGACGGGATGGTTCCGGTCCACCGATGCCTACTACCGGCGGTGGGCGGAGACAAACCCCAGCGCGGAATGGGGCTGGCTGCCGGACTCTGTCCGGTCCCTGGCGCACTACCACCTTGAGGCCTACAAGTTCCACCAGGGCCTCAGCTCGGAACACCCGTACGAGGCGAGCGCCTGGAGCTGGCTGGTGATGGGCAGGCCCACCTCGTTCTTCTACGAGTCCCCCAAACAGGGCACCCCCGGCTGCGATTTTGCCAACTGCACCACGGCCATCCTGTCCGTCGGAAACCCGCTGATCTGGTGGAGCGCCGCCATCTCGCTGGTGATCCTTTTGTTCTGGTGGGCGGGCAGGCGCGACTGGCGCGCCGGGGCCATACTGGCCGCCGTCGGCTCCGGCTACCTGCCGTGGTTCATGTACCCGGAACGCACCATGTTCTTCTTCTACGCGGTGTCCTTCGAGCCCTTCCTGGTCCTGGCGCTCGTCTACTGCCTGGGCCTGGTCCTGGGGAAAACCAGCGACCCGCCGTGGCGGCGGCGTTCCGGGCTGTACGGGGTGGCCCTGTTCGTGGTGGCCGCGGTCCTGATCTCGTCCTTCTTCTACCCGGTCTGGACCGCCGAAATGATCACCTACCAGGACTGGCGGCTCAGGATGTGGATGCCCTCCTGGATCTGAGGCACGATTGCAGGTGGAGACCCGACGTGATCAGCAACGAAATGGAGACCCGCCTGTGAGGGAAGCAAGCACGGAACTGATGGTTGCCCTGGAGGACAGCAGCAACGTCACCGACCTGCTCCTGGACTGCTACCGGCACAATCCTTCGCACGCCGTCTACGCCCGCCGGGACGCCAGCGGCTGGCAGAACGTCACCGCCGGGCACTTCCTGGACCAGGTCACGGCACTGGCCAAAGGCCTCATTGCCGGTGGCCTGGCCCCCGGGGACACCGTTGCGGTCCTTTCTGCCACCCGCTACGAGTGGACACTGGTGGATTTCGCCATCTGGTTTGCCGGCGGCGTGACCGTGCCCATCTACGAAACCTCCTCGGCAAGCCAGGTGGAGTGGATCCTGTCTGACTCGGGCGCCGGGCGGGTCTTCGTTGAGGACCGGCAGAAGGCGGCGCTGCTGGAGCAGGTCCTGTCCGCCTCCAGCGTCCTGGCCGGCCGCCTGGTGCCGGTGGTCCGGATGGATTACGACGGCGACGCCCCCAACTTTGCCAGCCTCGCCGGCGCGGGGGCCGGGGTGTCAGACGCCGAACTGGAGCGGCACCGCTCGGCAGCGGCGTTGTCGGATGTTGCGTCCCTCGTCTATACCTCCGGAACCACCGGCAGGCCAAAAGGCTGCGAGATCACGCATGGAAATTTCGCCCTCGTGGCCCGGAACATCGTGGCCTTCCTGCCCGAACTGCTGCAGCAGGAGAACGCCAGGACCCTGATGTTCCTGCCGTTGGCCCATGTGCTGGCCAGGGCCGTCCAGGTGGTGTGCCTCACCGCCGGTGTCACTCTCGGCCACACTTCGGGAAACGCACAGCTGCTTGATGACCTGGGAACCTTCAAGCCGACCTTCCTGCTCGCTGTGCCCCGCATCTTCGAGAAGATCCGCGCCGGAGCGGAACAGAAGGCGAAGGATGCCGGGAAGTCGCGGCTGTTCAGTGCCGCCGCGGGGGTGGCCGTCCGCTACTCGCAGGCGCTTGATGCCGCCGCGCGTGGCGAGGGCAGCGGCCCGGGCGCAATGCTCCGGGCCCAGCACGCAGTGTTCGACCGCCTTGTGTATCCCCGGCTGCGCCAGGTGTTCGGCGGCAACATGAAGTACGCCGTTTCCGGCGCGAGCCCGCTCAATGCGCGCGATGCGCACTTCTTCAATGGCGCCGGGGTCGCCGTGCTCGAAGGCTACGGCCTGACGGAGACGACCGCGCCCTGCACGGCGAACACCGCCGGCCTCACCCGGGTGGGCACGGTGGGTATCCCGGCGCCGGGCACCACCATCCGCATCGCCGAGGACGGGGAGGTCCTGGTCAGCGGCATCGGCGTATTCAAGGGCTACCACGCGAACGAGGCGGCTAACGCCGAGGCGTTCACCGACGGCTTTTTCCGCACCGGGGACCTGGGCTCCCTGGACGCCGACGGGTTCCTCACCATCACCGGCCGTAAGAAGGACCTGCTGGTCACGGCTGCCGGCAAAAACGTGGCACCCGGGCCGCTTGAGGAAAAGATCCGCGAACACCGGCTGGTGGGCCACGCCGTGCTGGTGGGTGACGGGAAGCCGTTCATTTCTGCCCTGGTCAACCTCGACGCCGAAGGCCTCAGGCACTGGTGCACCGGGCGTGGCATTCCGCCGCTCAGCCCCGCGGAAGCCTGCACGGACCCCGCGGTACGCAGTGCCATCCAGGAAGCGGTGGACCAGGCCAACAGCCTCGTGTCCAAGGCCGAATCCATCCGCAAGTTCCAGGTCCTGGACGCAGCCTTCACCGTGGAGTCCGGGCACCTGACGCCCTCCCTCAAACTCAAGAGGGCCGCCGTCGTCAAGGACTTTGCAGCGGAAATCGAGCGGCTGTACGGCTGAGCAGACTGATCTGCCCGGAAGCCGCTACAGGTTCACGGGCCGTACGGTGCCTGCCTCCGGAGCGTCGTCGTTCACGTCGTTGCCATCCGGGCCGTCACCCTTGCGGCCCTTCCGTGCCGGTGCCAGGCCGCGGCGCCTGCGGGTGGGCCAGGTCAGAATCAACGTCACCACAGCGGTAATCAGGACAAGCGCGGCGATGACCAGTCCGGCGTCGATCCAGAACTGCCCGGGGAAGAGCCGGATGAGCGTATCCTCCAGCGCAAACGTCCAGGAGCCGGCGGCGAAGAAGATGCGGTGGAACTCGGTAAAGAACTGCTGCCAGCCGAGGGCAGCGAGCGTGCCCAGGCCGATGATGAGCACCAGCGTCACGATGGAGCCGGCGAACAGCCCCCGGCGCACTCCGCCGGGCGTGCGCCGCCGTAGGTAGATGATCGCGATGATGCTGATCAGGATCATCAGTGCCCCGGCCCCGAAGGCGGACAGGAAGACGAGCTTCACGTCGGCCATGTGGCTGACCTCGCCGTCCTTAAACAGCTTTTCGCCGCTGCGGTTAACCAGTTCGCCCAGGTAGCGCGGACCGGACCAGTTGCTCAGGTAGTCCACGGCGTAGGAGCCGTAGGTCATGCGGTCGTCCGCGTTGAAGCCGTAGCCGTCCCCGGGGAAACCGGGCCGGTGGTACTCGGCCCACAGGAAGAGCGGGCTGGTCACGGCGCGCACGGCAAGGACCAAAAGGATCACCGGATAGAAAATGGCCAGCAGGACCTGGAGGAACCGCGGCAGCACCGGCTTGGCGCGGGCTGCCTGCTCGCGCTCGGCGTTGCGGCGCTCCACTTCCTCCTGCGGCGGGCGCACCTGCAGGGCGGATGTGGGGAGCGGCTCACTGTAGTGGGTGCCCATGGAGGAGGAGGAACGGACCGAGGACGGAGCATCGGACCGGGACGGCTGGCCTGCCGCCGCGCTCCGGTCAGTTTCGGCACTCTCGGCCGCGGCCGCCTCGGCAGCCTTGCGGTCGGCACGGCTTTCCGGCTGTCCGACAGCGGGATCTGCGGAGCCGGACGCGGAACGTGCAGGACCGGTGGCGCCCTCCCCCTCGGCGGCACGGGCTGCAGGCGCGGGCTTCATCCATTCAAACGCCGGCTCGTCGGTGTCCTCCGCGGGAGCCGGAGCGGGGTTCGCCGCCGGATCCAGCCGCGGATCAAGGCGTCCGGACGGTGTCGGAGTATTGTCTTTCACTGCAGCTTCACTTCCGTAGGCGTCCACGCTCCATGGCCACCGGCAAGGCCGGGCCAGGCAGCGCTTTGTATCTCCCCAAGAGCCTACCGTCAGCCGCTCCGGCACCGCGATGTGCCACCCCGCCGCCTGCGTCGAATATTCGGCTGGCGGTAAGAATCAGGCCGCGACTTCGGTGTAGCCGGCGTCCTGGCTGCCCAGGTCGCCGCGGGCGCCGGCGCGGTAGGCCCGTCCCCCGCAGACCAGCACATATAACCAGTATGCCGCCAGCACAGCCGCGCCGATACTGATCTTTGCCCACACCGGCAAGGTACTGGGCGTAACAAAGCCCTCCACGAGGCCCGACACAAACAGCACCAAAACGAGGCCCAGCGCCACCGTGATCATGGACCGGCCCTCTGCTGCAACGGCGCGCGAGCGGGTCCGGGTGCCTGGCGACACCATCGCCCAAAAGATTCTCAGCCCGGCCGCGCAGGCCACGAATACCGCCGTCAGCTCCATCAGGCCGTGCGGCAGGATGTAGCTGAAAAACACGTCAGTCTTCCCAACCGCGGCAAACATCCCCGCGGCCACCCCCACACCCTGTGCGTTGGCGAACAGGATCATGGGCACCCAGAAACCGGTGATGCCCAGGGCGACGGCCTGGGCGCTGATCCAGGCGTTGTTGGTCCAGACGGCGCCGGCAAACGACGCCGCAGGGTTCTCCGAGTAGTAGTCAATGAAGTCCTCCTCGACATACCGCTGGACTTCCGCTTCCGAGGCGACAGCACGCAGGGCCTCGGGTGAAGTGCCAATCCACAGTGCGAAAGCGCAGCCGACAAGGCAGAACGCGGCGCCGCAGGCCACCGTCAGCCAGCGGATCCGGTACAGAGCGGCCGGAAGGGACAGCACGAAGAACTGCGCCAGGTCTTCCATGAAGTTCGACCGCACGCCGGTGAAGCGGGTGCGCGCCTGCGCCAGCGTGGCGGACAGCGACGCTGACAGGCCGCTTTCCGGCCCGGTGGAACGCAGCAGGGAGAGGTGGGCGGAGGTCACCTGGTACAGGCGCAGCAGTTCATCGGCGTCGGCACCGCTCAGGCGCCGCTTGTTCGCAAGGTGATGCAGCCGCGACCATGTGTCCGAGTTGACGGCGGCGAAGGCGTCCATGTCCACGCTCCTACCCTAGCCTGCGGAGAACTAGACTTTAGGCGACCGGTGGCCGGAACGACGTACGGGGCAGGAATTGAGTCCACTCATCACAGGCGAGGCAGTCGTCCTTGAGCTCCGACCGGCGTCCTTCGCTGCCCGCTCCCTCGGTCTTATTCTCGACGTCGTGGTGCATTCCGCGCTGCTGATCGCCATCCTGATGGCAATGGGCGCCGCCCGGGATGAACTGGACGAGGCGGCCGCCGGGGCGCTCACCCTGGTCAGCGTGGTGTTGTGCTTCGTCATTGTCCCGGCAGCGGTGGAGACCCTGACCCGCGGCCTCTCGCTGGGCAAACTGGCGGCCGGGCTGCGGATAGTGCGTGACGACGGCGGGGCCATCCGTTTCCGCCATGCGGTCATCAGGGCGCTGATCGGCTTCCTGGAGATCTACCAGACCTTCGGCGGCGTTGCCATCACCGTCGCGCTCTTCGACAGCAGGTCCCGCCGGCTCGGGGACATCGTGGCCGGTACCTATTCGCTGCGGCGCCGGGTCCCGGTGGAACCCGCAATCGTCCCCGTGGCTCCGAGGCACCTCGCCGCCTGGGCGGAAGCCGCGGACATCGGCCGGATTCCGGACGCCCTGGGACGGCGTGCCGCGCAATTCATGCGCCAGGCGCCACGGATGTCGCCCCTGTCGCGCAGCGGCATGGCCGCAGCCCTCGCCACCGAGATGTCCGGATATGTGGCACCGTCACCGCCACCGGGAACCACTCCCGACGACTACCTGGCTGCCGTGCTGGCCGAACGCCGCACACGCGAACTCCGCAGGCTGGGCGCGGCACGCAGGGAAAGCAACCGGATCGCGGAACGGCTGCACCGGCTCCCGTTCACGGCGGCCCGGGACAGCTAGTACTGTCTCTACCGCTTCGCGTGCTGGGGGTTTACCGCTTCGCGTATTGGGCCCAGGGAATGTTCCAGTCGCCGTAGCCCTCGAGCGGCTCGACGGGGGCGGCGCCCGTATTCAGGACCTGGACGACGTCGCCGGACTTCATGTTGTTGAAGAACCAGGCTGCGTCCACGGGCAGCAGCCCGACACAGCCGTGGGAGACGTTGGATACGCCCACATAGCCCCATGCCGATTCGAGTGCCTGGTGGACATAGACGCCGGAGGACGTGAGCCTGTTGGCGTACTCCACGGTCAGCGGCGGGTAGTAGCCCTTGTCGCCGGGCTTCAGGCCGATGCTGCCAGCGTTGAACTTGGAATGCCGTTCCTGCTCCATGATCACGGCGTAGCCGGACGGGGAAAGCCAGTCCGAGCCGCCCAGGGTGACGGGCGCGGTCCTCACCAGCTTGCCGTCGAAGTAAACCTTCATGGTTTTGGTGTTGTCATCCACCACTGCCAAGCGCTGCTGGCCCACCGTGAACTGCACTTTGGCGTTGAAGTTGCCGATCATGCCCTGACCGAAGTCCACCCCGAACAGCTTCATGTCCACGGTGACCTGGGTGTTGGACGCCCAGAACTTCTCGGGGCGGATGCGCACCTTCTGATCCGAGTACCAGTGCCAGGCGACGGGCTGCTTGGAGGAGACAGTGATCTTGACGGCCTTTTCAACCGCCGCCTTGTTGATGACGGGTTCGCTGAAGACGATGTCGATGGGCTGTCCTGCGCCAACCGTGGAGCCGTTCTCCGGGTACACGGCGGCGTCCGCTTCATTGGCGGGCTCCACGGTGGTGAAGGTCTGGACCTTTTTGGTTTCCCGGCCCGCCTCGTCCACGATGGTGTAGCTGTACTTGTACGGCGTGTTGAAGAGCAGCGGGTCCACGGCCGTCCACGTGCTGCCGTCGGCGCTCACAGTGCCCTTGACGGACTCTCCCCCGGCGGCCGGGACCAGCACGACGTCCTGGACGCGGCCGTTGACCGCCTTGACGGAGGGCGCCACCGCGGGGTTGACGCCCTTGGCGCCGTCGAGCGGTGTCACGCCCAGTTCGACGGCCTTGACCACGGGGGTGGCCAGGCCCGGTTCGTTGCGGACGGGGCTGGAAGCCTCGGATTGCGGTGCGGGATTGGCCCAGCCAGGCGCGGTGGCTACGCCGATGCCGCCGGCGGCAACGGCAGCGCAAATGGCAACGACGGCGATGATTTTGCCGGTTTTCCGGTTGTTCTTTTCCGTCATGACTGGTTTCTCCGTGTCCCACCGGGTTGCCGATCGGCATCCGTCGTGTGCCCAGCGGTAGCGCTGACCAGCCAATTTTATCGCACGGCGGAGCTAACCCCGGCCGCCGTGGAGTTCCACGGCGTGCCGGGGTACCGGGTTAGGGTCTGCGGCTAGTAGCGGTAGTGCTGCGGCTTGTACGGGCCGGCCACGTCCACGTCCAGGTAGTCGGCCTGGTCCTTGGACAGTTCGGTCAGCTCAACACCCAAGGCATCGAGGTGCAGGCGTGCCACCTTCTCGTCCAGGATCTTGGGCAGCACGTAGACCTGGTTCTCGTATTCCCGCTCGCCTTCGGGCTGGTCCTTCTTGGTGAACAGCTCGATCTGCGCGATGGTCTGGTTGGCGAAGGAGTTGCTCATGACGAACGACGGGTGGCCGGTGGCGTTGCCCAGGTTCAGCAGCCGCCCTTCGGACAGGACGATGATGGACCGGGTGCTGTCCGCGGAGTCGCCGCCGAAGACCCATTCGTGGACCTGGGGCTTGATCTCGACCTTCCGGATGCCGGGGATCCGGCCGAGGCCTGCCATGTCGATTTCGTTGTCGAAGTGCCCGATGTTGCCCACGATGGCCTTGTTCTTCATGCCGGCCATGTGCTCGGCCATGATGACGTCCTTGTTGCCCGTGGTCGTGATGAAGATGTCGCCTTGGTCCAGCACGCTTTCCAGCTTGGCCACCTGGTAGCCGTCCATGGCTGCCTGAAGCGCACAGATGGGATCGATCTCGGTGACGATAACGCGGGCGCCCTGGCCGCGGAGCGCCTCGGCGGCACCCTTGCCGACGTCGCCGTAGCCGCAGACGACGGCGACCTTGCCGCCGATGAGGACATCGGTGGCCCGGTTGAGGCCGTCCGGCAGCGAGTGCCGGATGCCGTACTTGTTGTCGAACTTGCTTTTCGTCACGGAGTCGTTGACGTTGATCGCCGGGAAGAGCAGCTTGCCCTGTTCGGCGAGCTGGTAGAGGCGGTGCACGCCCGTGGTGGTTTCCTCGCTGACGCCGTGGATGCCGGCGGCGAGCCGGGTCCACTTCTTCGGGTCCTCGGCCAGCGTCCGGCGCAGCACGTCAAGGACGATCCCGTATTCCTCGGGGTCGTTGGCCGCGGCGGCCGGAACGGCCCCTGCTGCCTCGAACTCCACGCCGCGGTGCAGCAGCAGCGTGGCGTCGCCGCCGTCGTCGAGAATCATGTTCGGGCCGAGCTCAGGGTTCGCGTCGGCGCCGGGCCAGGTGAGGATCTGCTCAGCGGTCCACCAGTATTCCTCCAGCGTTTCGCCCTTCCAGGCGAACACGGGAACGCCCTGCGGGTTCTCCACGGTGCCGGTGCCCACCACCACTGCGGCGGCGGCCTCGTCCTGGGTGGAGAAGATATTGCAGGAGGCCCAACGGACCTCGGCGCCGAGTGCGGTGAGGGTCTCGATGAGCACGGCGGTCTGTACGGTCATGTGCAGCGACCCGGCGATCCGGGCGCCCTTGAGGGGCTGGCTGGGTCCGAATTCCCGGCGCAGCGACATCAGCCCCGGCATCTCGTGCTCGGCGAGGCGAATCTGGTGGCGCCCGGCCTCGGCCAGGGAGATGTCGGCAACCTTGTAATCGAACGTCATGGGAATCCTTTGCTGTGTCCGGCGTCTAGCCTTCTGCGGTGCTGGCTGGGTGTTAGGCGGTGGGGGCGGCCGCTGCGGGGCCGGCGTCGTGCTGGTCCGACCGGGCGGCCGAGGCTGCGGCGCGGAGTTCCGGGGGAAGCAGCAGCGGAATGCCGTCTTCGATGGCGTACCGCAGCCGTTCGCCGTCCTCCGCCGCCGAGGTTGAAACGAGTTCCTCGCCCTCCTGGGTCAGAGCCGATCCGGTGACCGGGCACCGCAGAACGGACAACAGTTCAGGACTGATCTTTGGCATGGTGGATGCTCCCTGCTGGGCACAAGCGCTGTGGCTGACGGATTTCAGCTTCCAGCCTACCGCCAGTTCGGTATGAGGAAGTTTTGTGCAGAATTAGGACGGTTCGCGCAGGATGCGCAGGTGGCCGCGGCGGGTGCCTTCGGTTGCGGCGGGTGCCTCCAGCGCCGAGTGCGCGGCGCGCTGGCCCGGGGCCGGGGACGCCGGGCGGGACGCTGCCTCACGGACGGCGTCGGCCAGGGCGAGAAGGTCGTCAGGACCGGGCTGGGGCGGCTGCGAGGGCATGGCGAGGCGGAGCACTTCCCAGCCGCGCGGGACGGTCAGCGAACCGGCATGCTGCTCGCAAAGGTCGTAGCAGTGCGGCTCCGCGTAGGTTGCCAGCGGGCCGAGGACGGCCGTCGAGTCCGCGTAGACGTACGTCAGAGTTGCCACCGCAGACTGGCGGCAGGCTGACCTGGAACACTGACGTATTGCACCCACGAAAACACAGAATACTCTGCCCCGGGCAGATTTCCCGACATTGACGGACGGCCCGCGCCACGGCAGCGCGGCTCCGGTCCGGTTATGTCGCGCAAATCATTCGGCGGGTCTAAAGTCTGTATATGCAGTCATCGCACCATGCTTCGGGTTTCACGGTCCGGTTGGCTGACCCGGAAACATCCGGGGGCGCCACCGGGGTCCCCGCTGGCCGGAGCTTCACCCAGCGCCGGCGCAACCGGCACGGCCGCGGCCTCCGGGGCGAACTGCTGCTGCCCACGCTCCCCGGCTACCGAAGCCGCTCGGACCGGTTTGATGAACTCGTCATGGACTCCGCCCAGCGGCTCCATGACATCTGGGGCAAGCCGCTCGACGGCGTCCGGTTCGCCGTCGACGAGATCCCGCCGAACCTGGAACAGCTGGTGGCCGACGGCTCGCCCGCTCCCCTGGGCTGCTACACCCCCGCCACCGAGGACGAGGGCCCCATCATCACGCTGTACCGCCGCGTGGTTGAGCAGGCTTGCCCCGTCAAGGAGGAACTCCAGGACCTGGTGCACGACGTGGTGGTGGAACATACCGCCGAAATGCTGGGCGTCGCCCCGGAAACACTGGACCCGGTGTACCGCCGGCGCTACTAGGCCGGGTTCAAGTCGCCGCACGTCCGCGGCTAGTAGCCCAGTGTCACCGGTACTTTTTCCTGGCCCTCGGCGCCCGGAGCGATGGCCACGGTGGAAACATCGTTCCTGCCCTCCCGTTCCAGCAGCACGGTGCCGTAGGCCGCTCCACCGGAGGCGGACACCACATATCCGACGACGGCCGAGTTGCCGATCTTGTCCGCTGCCTTGAGGGTTGTGGTCGTGCCGGCCGCGATGTCCGCCGTCGCCGCGGTGCGGAGTTTCCCGTCGGCCGTGATCGGGGTGTAGGAAATGGTTGCCCTGTCGTCCAGGGCACCGAAGACCAGCTGCCGCTCCCCGCCCTGGGGAAGCGGGACTATGTGCTGGCTGCCAAGCTGGGCGGTGGCCGGCGACCACGCGAAGTCCAGGCTCTGGGTGGACTTCAGGCCCCGGCTTACGCGCGCGGCGGCCACGATGCTGACGTCGGACGCGGCAGAGACGGTGTACTTGCCGGCAGGAACGCCCGCAAGGGGCACTTCGGTGACGGTGCCGGCCTTGGCCGTGACGACGCCCCCGCCTGGCAGGGCCTGCTGCCCGGCGCGGCCAAACAGCTTGACCTCCACCACGGCATCCGACGGGCCGGGAACGGTGATCTGCAGCGACGGTCCGGCGTCGTCAAAACCCGGTTCGCCGGTCAGTGACTTCACGTCCCCGGCATCTTGGATGTCGATGCCTGTCATCACCTGGGACGGAGCCGCGGAGATCCCGGGTGCGATGAAATCCACGCCGCCGGAGGTCAGCCCACGCAACACGCTCTGCTGGATGAAGGCACTGACGGGCCCGCCGGAGCTTCGGACGTGCACGCTCAGCCGTTCCTCACCGGGCGCGAGACCGGCCAGGACGATTGAGCGCGTCGACTTCGGCCCCACCAGCAGGCCGCGGCTGCCCGAGGCCTTGACCTGGCCGGCCTTTCCGTAAAGCTCAAGGTTCACCGTTGCAGGGGTGGTGGAGGCGTTCGTGAGATTGATGACGCTGCTGCGGCCCACTGCGGTGTTGGCGCCGCTGAGCCAGAGGTCGTTCGAGGGCACCTGGCAGGCGGCGGCCGCCGAACCCTGCAGGTCCCCGTCCGTGGCCGTGTAGGCCATAAGGGCTGCAGCCGCCGGCTGCCGGTTGGCCAGGGCGTCCGCGGACAGCACGCTGACGTCGTCCACGGGTTCCTCCTCGACCACCCCGGCGATCACTCCGGAGGAGCCGGCGGGAGCCGTCGGCGAGGCGGGCGCCTTGGCGATCCGCTGCAGCTCGGACCCCTTCAGCGCGGAGAGCGCACTGCCGGGGAGACTGCCGCCCGCCGAACTGACCACCGCCGCGGACACGGTGCTCTTGGCTGTGGCGGATTCGGGGCTGAACTGGGGGTCGGTCCCCACCGGCGTTCCTTCGAGGAGCCGCGCCGGGGCAGGGCAGACGTCCTGGACGCTTCCGGCCGGCACAGCCGCTTCCGCCGGATCGAGCGGCCTGGCCGACGACGGCTGAGGCGCCAGGGTGGTTGCCGCTACAACGCCTCCCCCGGCGGCGAGGAGCACCACACCTGAAAGCACCCCAGCCACGATGCCGCGGCGGCCGGCGATGCGGCTGGCACCGCCGGAGCGGGTTCCGGAAGCGTTGCCTCCAGTAGCCCGGGCTGCCGTTCCGCTGCCCTGCGTCGCCGGAGTCCCGCCGTCGTTCTCTTCCTCATGCATTCTGGTATTCCTTACGCAGGGAGCCTTCGTCCCTGGACAGGCCGGTGTTGGGGCGCCGGGCCGGCATCGGGAGCGCCAGCAGCACGGTCAGGCCAATGACGGCGGCCTGCAGGACGCCCGACCAGAGTGCCCACGGGCTTTCGTAGCGGAGTGTCACCTGGCCGGCCTGCGGGGGCAGTGTGAACGCCTGGGACCAGCCGGAAGTGGTGGAGGTCAGTTTGCGGCCATCGAGCCAGGCGGTCCAGCCGGGATCTGCCCGCTCGGCGAGTACCAGCAGCCGGCCCTCGGGCCCCTTGGGCACCGAGGCTTCGGCGCCGGTCAGACCCGACGGAACCAGGCCGATCGTGGCGCCTTTGGTGTCGACGATGCGCACGCGATGGGCGACGTCGGCCGGCTGCAGCACCGCGCCATTAAGGGGGGTCACGCGCCAGAGCCAGCCCGAATCAGTGGGCCCCACGGCCGTCAGCCCGGGGACCGCGTCCATCCGGCTGGCCGTCAGCTGCGCTGCCGTGTCTGCGGCGCGCAGGACGACGAATCCGACGCCGAGCCGCTCCAGTTCTGGCCGCGGGTCTACCCCGCGGGCAGCCACCAGGGTGGCCACGCTGGTGCGCAGCGCCGCGGTGACTTCGTCGTCGTCGCGGACAGATTCCTGCCCGGGATTGCCCCTGATGTTTCGGGCGGCCGCAATGGTTGACAGGCTGTCCAGCGTGGTGCCGCCACCGCGCATGAGGGTGGCGCTGTACGTTCCGTCGTCGCCGGTGCTGATCAGCAGCGTCCGGGTCTGCTCCGGCCCCTCGCCGCGGTCCACCGCGGTGGCGGGCAGCATCCGCGGGTCCGTCGGGCCCACGAGCCGGGGCGTCCCGAGGTCTGCCGTGTCAGCGTGGACCACGGAGTCCGCTGGCTGCGTGACATTCTGCACTGTCCAGGCCGCCAGCCCGGCCAGCGGCCCGGCGAGCAGGAGCACCAGCGCCAGCGCCGCGGCACTGCGGGCCACTGCGCCGTGCCGCGCTCCCGCGCCACGGGACACAGTGCCCGGGTTTACAGTGCCCGGGTTTACAGTGCCCGGGCCCACAGTGCCCGGGCCGGAAGCGGCAAGCGCCAGCAGGCCGTCACCGCCGACGACGGCGGCCCCCAGCAATCCGAACACAGCCGCGGACACGGCCGGACCGGTGAAAGGCACAACGAGCGCCTGGGTGCCGGCCCCGGTGGCGACGTGTGCTGCCAGCCACCCGCCAGCCAGCGCGAGCAGCGCCGCTGCCCAGAGGGCCCTGGCGACGCGCCCGCGGCGGTCCGGGTGGACGCGGAGCGGAACAAAGAGCGCTGCAACGGCCAAGGCCAGCAGCGGAACTCCGATCAGGAGGGCCAGCAGCAGCGCCCAGGGCACGGAGCCGCCGGAAAAGAGTGCCAGCCCGGCGAGACCGCCGGCGGTGTCGAAACTGAGCGGCTGGCCCAGGATCTGCTGCCACACTGGAGCAGCTTCGAAAGGCAGCGGCAGTCCGGGGTCGGCCAACAATGCCCTGGGCCGGTCGAGGGTGGACAGCGCAAACGGCACGAACATTGCAGCGCTCGGCAGGAGCGCCCACCAGATTGTGCGTCCGCGTGTCCCCAGCACCAGGCTCAGGATGATGATGCCGACGGCGGCCGGCAGCAGGAGCGACGGGGCGGCGGCCGTGATAACCGCCAGGGCCAGCCCGGCGGCCGCGGCTGCCGTCCACGACGGTGTGCCGTTAACGCCGGGCTTTGCTGGCGGCTGGTCCGCGAGGCTTCCGGCCGGAACGGGGGCAAACCGGCCGCTCCCGATCGCGGAGCCGGTGGCCCGCAGCAGTGCGAGGACCAGCAGAGGCATCATGAGGTGCGTCAGCAGGGCTCCGACGCGCCCTTGGTTGACAGCCACCTGCAGGGCGGGCGCCGCCGCCCAGACCAGGGCAGCCGCCAACCGGAAGCGGCGGTAGGAGGTCAGGGCACCGGAGGCGAACCAGGCAGTCAGGCCGGAGAGCGGCATGGCCAGCAGAAGGAGCCAGATGACGGCACCGTTGGCGTTGCCTCCGCCCAGCAGGCCGAGGATCCAGAGGACGTAGCCGAAGGGGTCGCCGTGCCCCGGAAGTCCGGCGCCCAGTCCGATCCACCAGCTGGAGGCGTGGTGCCAGATGTCCTCCAGCCGGGCTGAGACCGGCAGGAGCGCTCCGCCGGCAGCGGCGCCGGCCTGGAAAAGCCCGGCAAGGCCGGCGAAGGACGATACGGCGGCAAGGATCGCGGCGGCGGCGGCACCGTTGCCCACCCAGCCCCGTTCATTCGTGGACAGGGCCGCGAAGTCGTCCGTCGAGTCGCCGCTGGGCTGTTCCTCCAGCGGATCGTTGCTGTCCTCGGCTGCCCGGGCGTCGTCCGCGCCAAGCGCCTCCATCAGGGAGCGCCGGTGGCCCCACACTTCGCGCCGTTCGGTCTGCAGGGCTTTGACCACGGACCGGCGCACGCGGCGGGTGCGGGCAGCGTTGCGCCGCCCGCGGGCGAGGGCAGCCGGCCTGGCGAGAGCCGCAGCCGTGGCCAGGAGCTGCGAAAAGCCGTAGCCGGGATCCTTCACGGCGATGCTGAAGACCAGCCGGAGGAGGCTCCCGAAGAGGGCGCCGGCAGCGTGCAGCGGCAGCGCCCACAGCGGGGCGTGCTTTAGCCGCAGGTGGACCTGTGCGCGGCGTGCGGCCGAGGCCGTGCCAAGCGCGTGCGGCCGGTGGGAGACGTGGAACATCCTTGCGCTGGGAACCACCACCACTCGATGCCCGGCCAGCCGGTTCCGCCAGCAGAAGTCGACGTCGTCGCCCGTGCCGGGAAGCGCGGGGTCAAACCCTTTGAGGTGTTCCCAGATGTCCCGCCGAACCAGCATTCCGGCGGAGTTGACGGCGAAGGTGTCGGAACGTCCGTCGTACTGCCCCTGGTCGAGTTCGTCCGCCTCGATCAGCGTTAGCCGCTCTGCCCAGCGGCTGGTGGAAAGCCCGACGTCGATGAGACGCCGTTTGGCGTTCCAGTCCAGTTGCTTGCAGCCCGCGACCGTAACGGAGGGGGCACGCTCCACGGCGTGCAGGAGTTCGGCCAGCGCCTCGGGGGCGGGTGCCGCGTCGTCGTGCAACAGCCAGATCCATTCGGACTGGTCCTGCGTGCCCCGCCGGTTCCACGGGGCCAGGGCGGCCAGACCGGCCCGCACGGCGGCGCCCATTCCCGTCTTGCCGCCGTTGACGGTTATGACATTGGCGTCGCCGATGGCCTGCTGCAGGAGGTCAGCCGAATTGTCCTGTGAGCCGGTATCCACCCCGATTACGGTGTCCGCCGGCCGGGTTTGTGCGGCCAGCGCTGAAAGTGTCCTGGGCAGATAATCACTGCCGTTGTGGGCGACCACAACGGCAGTGACGTGTACTTCCTGAAGAATTAGACCGCTCGCTTCCTCAGCCGTCGGCGCTCACGCTCGGAGAGGCCACCCCAAATCCCGAACCGTTCGTCATTGGCCAGTGCGTACTCCAAGCACTGCGAGCGGACGCTGCACGCTCCGCAGACTTTCTTGGCGTCCCGCGTGGAACCGCCCTTTTCCGGGAAAAAGGCCTCCGGATCCGTCTGGGCGCACAGCGCGTCGGTCTGCCAGCCAAGCTCGCCTTCGTCGTCGAAATCCTGTCCCAGCGGCAACCCGATCCACACCGGCTGGGCCAGGGTGGAGGGTGCCGGGTTCCGGATCTCCATGGGGGGATCAAGATCGTCCTCGTCCTGCTCCGGCCGGCCGGCCAGCAGGGACTCATTCTGGAGGGCGTCATGCTGGGCCAGGAAGGCCGTGGCCTGATCCTGAAGCGAGGCAGACGTGTCCTTGTTGTACCGCTCTGCGGCGTCCGGATCAGCCGGATCTACGTACCAGTCGCTGGGTACCCCCCGAGACCTGTACTTTGCTGTGGCCTGGCCGGCCATAACAGCATCATCATGCATACGCTCCGCTTGCCCCATGGCGTCCCCTCCTGAGTAGTGCGGCCCCCGGCCCCGACGTTCAGGACACTACGTGGTGATCCTGAGAGTTCGCCGCGGCTTTTCGATATCTAATTACACGCGTGTAAGTAGGGGGAGTCAAGCCGCGACGGAATAATAATCAATGCCGGGCCAGATCAGCAGGCGCGCCACGCCCGGGAATTTTTTTCCCGTACCGCGCGGCGCCCGCCCTGAATTTGACAGCAACCTTAGTATCCCGTCCGGCGCGCTGGCAATTCCGGCAATTCTGCCGCTGGTCGGCCGGTTAAGGCAAACGACGTTACAAACTGTTGTGCCGGAGATCACGCCGGAAGGCGTGGCAAGATGAAGCCATGAACATCCCGGCCACTGATCTGATGACGGCCCTGCGCTCGGGCCACTCCACTTCGCCGCGCCTGACCTGGTACGGCCCCGATGCGGAGCGGGTGGAACTCTCGGGGCGCGTGCTCGACAACTGGGTCGCAAAGACCAGCAACCTGCTCCAGGACGAACTCGACGCCGAGCCGGGGATGCGGCTGCGGCTGGACCTGCCCGCACACTGGAAATCCATTGTCTGGGCCCTCGCCGCCTGGCAGCTGGGCCTGGAAGTGGTGCTCGGACCCGGCGACGCCGACCTGCTTGCCACGTCCGAGCCGGACGCCGCGGAGGACGGCTTCGACGCCGTCGTTGCAGTGCCGCTGCCGGCCCTGGCCATGCGATGGCCGGGCGACCTGCCCGCCGGAGTTCTCGACTACGCCGCGGAGGTCCGCTCCCACGGTGACGTGTTCATGGCCCACAATGACCCCGACCCTGGTGCTCCTGCGGTGCGCAGCTCAGGCGGGGCAGCCGTTCGGCACGAGGCCCTCCTGGCGGAGTTTGCCGCGGTTCACGAGCCGAGCGCGAGGCTCCTGGTGCGTGCGGCCGACGGCCTTGAGGCGGCGCTGGCCAACGCCCTCGGCGTGTGGAAGACCGACGGTTCGGTGGTTCTGGTCCATGGCGATGTGGAGTTGACCGAGAAGCTGCTGACGGCCGAGCGCATCCACGGCGAGTGAGCTGCCCGGCGGGCCGGACGGAGCTAGCCCTGGAGGCCGGGCCTAGCTCGGCCGGACGGGCCGCTCGGGGTCGTCAACGTCGGGTTCCAGGACGCGCTCGGCCGGCTGGGCGGAGTGGTGGTGGTGCACTTCGAGGATCTCGTGGTCGTGCGAGAACTCCGGCTCCTGGTCCAGTTCCTGGTTGAAGACGAGGAACCGGTAGGCAAAGAAGCGGACAACCGTGGCCACCAGAATGCCGACGATGCCCGCGGCGAAGAGCATGTTCTTGTCCGTGACGCCCAGGGAGTACTTGGCCAGGGCCGTAAAGCCGGTGGAGATGCCGATGCCGATGCCGTTGATGAGGATGAACATCAGGAATTCACGGAGCACGTTGGCCTGGCGGCGGTGCCGGAACGTCCACAGACGGTTGGCGATCCAGGAAAAGACGGTGGCGACGGTGGCGCCCACAAAGCGGGCCTTGGCCTCGCTGTCCGTCATGGGTCCGTGCATCAGGTAATAAGTCAGCCCGTTGTCAATGACAAACGCCACACCGCCCACGGCACCGAACTTCGCCACCTCGCGCCAGAATAGCGAGGCGAGTCCCCGGATGCGCTCTGCAAGTGTGTTAATCATGACCCTCCGTGGCCGTCTGAATAGTGGGGGCCGTTGGGCCAAGCTCCCATTTTAGCGCCGTTTCCCGGGAGTAGCCTCAGTGCGTCCCGGCGACGGAGGGCCCCATCAGCCGCCGCGCAGCAGAAAATCGGGCGACTTGGGGAGCTTCCCAGCCATGAAAGACAGCAACCGCGCTCCTTTTCTGTAGGCTGGAACATGTGACTTTTCCAGTAATCGGCGTGGTTGGCGGCGGCCAGCTTGCGCGCATGATGGCCCCGGCCGCCACCGCCCTGGGCTTTGAACTCCGTGTTTTGGCTGAAGGCGAAGACGTATCCGCAGTCTCCGCCGTCCCCAATGCCCCCGTGGGCGACTACAAGGATCTCGCGGCCCTGATGGAATTCTCCAAGGGCCTGGACGTGATGACCTTTGACCACGAGCACGTCCCGGGCGACCACCTCTATGCCCTGATCGAAGCCGGAGTGAACGTCCAGCCCGGCCCGGACGCGCTGGTCAACGCCCAGGACAAACTGGTGATGCGTGAGGCCATCGACCGCCTCGAGCTGCCCAACCCCGAGTGGGCCGCAGTGGACGACGTCGCGGGGCTGGTCAGCTTCGGGGACCGGATCGGCTGGCCCGTGGTGCTCAAGACGCCGCGGGGAGGCTATGACGGAAAGGGCGTCCGGATCGTCGGTTCGGCAGAGGAAGCCGCGGAGACCGCCGACTGGTTCGAGGCCATGAGCCCGCTCCTCGCCGAGGCCAAGGTCGAGTTCAGCCGCGAGCTCTCGGCACTCGTTGCCCGCACTCCGGACGGGGCGTCCCGCGCCTGGCCGGTGGTCCACACCATCCAGGTGGACGGTGTCTGCGACGAAGTGATCGCGCCGGCACAGAACATTTCCCTTGAGGTGGCCGCGGCCGCCGAAGAGGCTGCCCTCCGGATCGCGAATGAGCTCGGCGTCACCGGCGTCATGGCCGTGGAGATGTTCGAGACGCCCGGCAGCGGCGCCGGCTTCCTGATCAATGAACTGGCGATGCGGCCCCACAACACGGGGCACTGGACGCAGGACGGCTCCGTCACCAGCCAGTTCGAACAGCACCTGCGGGCGGTCCTGAACCTGCCCCTCGGTGCGACGGACGTCCTGGGCCAGGTGGCCGTGATGAAGAACTTCCTGGGCGGCGATAACCAGGACCTCTTCTCCGCCTTCCCGGCCGCGCTGGCCGCAGAACCGGCCGCCAAGGTCCACTGCTACGGCAAGTCCGTGCGTCCCGGCCGAAAGATCGGGCACGTCAACCTGGTGGGCGCGTCCGCTGGCGACGTTGACTCCCTCCGCCAGCGGGCCACCGTTGTGGCGAACATCATCCGTGACGGCAGACTGCCGGCCGCGGCATCAGGCACCACCGAGGAGACCCCATGAGCCACGAATCCGCTGCAGCCCCGGAAACCGGTGCCCCCGCTCCCCTCGTCGGCCTCGTTATGGGCTCGGATTCGGACTGGCCCGTCATGGAGGCCGCGGCAGATGCCCTGGCCGAGTTCGGCATTCCGTTCGAGGCGGATGTTGTCTCCGCCCACCGCATGCCCACGGAGATGATCCGCTACGGACAGACCGCGCACGAGCGCGGCCTCCGCGTGATCATTGCCGGTGCCGGCGGCGCCGCGCACCTGCCGGGCATGCTGGCGTCAGTCACTCCCCTGCCGGTGATCGGTGTCCCGGTCCCGCTCAAGACCCTGGACGGCATGGATTCCCTGCTCTCCATCGTCCAGATGCCCGCCGGGGTCCCGTGGCCACGGTCTCCATCGCGGGGGCCCGGAACGCAGGCCTGCTCGCCGTCCGCATGCTGGCGTCGGGCACCGATGAACTCTCCGCCCGCCTCCGCACGGAGCTCCTGGATTTCGCCCAGGAACTCAATGACGTGGCGAGCCGGAAGGGCGCCAACCTGCGCCAGAAAGTGAACGAAGTCTTCTCCGACGCAAACGTGGCTCTGCGGAGCGGCCGGTAGGGGTCTGCCATGTCCAACACCGACCTGCCGTCCCAGGGCCCGCTGACGGATCCCGTCCGCAACCCCTCGAGCGCTGCTGAACCTGTCCGGACCAAGCGCGCGTTCCTGCTGATCCTGCTCACGCTGCTGGTGCCCGGGAGCGCCCAGATCGTGGCCGGCGACCGCAAGCTGGGCCGGATCGCCCTGCGCGTGACGCTCAGCGCCTGGCTGCTCGTGGTCCTTTCCCTGGTACTGCTGTTCACCAACCGGACCCTGCTGATCAACATCATCACCAATCCGGTTGCGTCGCTGCTCATCGTCCTTGTCCTTGCTGCGCTGGCAGTGGGCTGGCTGGTGCTGTTCGTCAACACCCTGCGGCTCATCCGGCCGGTGTTGCTGCCCACCCGGATGCGGCCCGCCGTCGTGGTTGCCCTTGTCCTTGCCATGGTGGTGAGCAGCGGATCGCTGGGGTACGCCGCCTACCTGCTGAACGTCAGCCGGAATGCCATCGGCAGCATCTTTGCCGGCGGCCCGGCCATCGACCCCGTGGACGGCCGCTACAACTTCCTCATGATGGGCGGCGACGCCGGTGCAGACCGGACCGGCCGGCGCCCGGACAGCCTGTCGGTGCTCAGCGTGGACGCCAAATCCGGCCAGACAGCCATCATCTCCGTGCCGCGTAACCTGCAGAACGCCCAGTTCAGCGAGGGTTCGCCCATGCGCAAGATCTATCCGGAAGGCTACAACTGCGGCGACGAATGCCTCATCAACGCGATCAACACCGAGGTCACGAACGAGCACAAGGACCTCTACCCCGGTGTCGCCGATCCCGGAGCGCAGGCCACCCTGGAGGCGGTTTCGGGCACGCTCGGCATCACCGTGCAGGCGTATGTGCTGGTGGACATGGACGGCTTCGCGAAGCTGATTGACGCGATGGGCGGCATCCGGATCAAGGCCGGCGGCTGGGTGCCCATCAGCGGCGACATGATTGACGAGGCCAACGGCATCCATGGCATGCCCCTGGGCTGGATTCCGGCCGGAGATCAGAAGCTGGACGGCTACCACGCCCTCTGGTACGGCCGGTCCCGGGAATTCGTGGACGACTACGCCCGGATCGCGCGGCAGCAGTGCGTCCAGCAGGCCATGCTGAAACAGCTGGACCCTGCAACGCTGCTGGCGAAATTCGAGGACATCGCCAACGCCGGCACGAAGGTGGTGGACTCCAACGTCTCCGCCAGCCAGCTCGGCAGCTTCGTAGATCTGGCCATGAAGGCCAAGGGCCAGGACATCAAGCGGCTCACCATCGGCCCGCCGGACTTCGATGCGTCCTTCTCCACGGTGCCCGACTTCGACCAGATCCATGACCGGGTCAAGAAGCTGCTCGCGTCCGCCAGCTCCGAATCGTCGCCGGCCGCCGCGCCCGGGGACGCCGCGTTGGAGGATACATTGGTGCAGCCGGGTTCCGTGCCCGGCAGGCTCTCCGCCGCGGGCGCCGCAGGTCCCCTGGCGGGCCTTCCGGCCACCACCCCCTCACCGTCACCCTCGTCGTCGTCGGACTTCACCCCGGTGACCACCACCCCTGAGGGGGAACCGATCACGGAAGCGATGCTGAACCAGTTCAAGCGTGAGGGCAACGAGCAGGCTATCCGCGACCTCGTGGCCACCAACGGCCAGTGCGCACCGCTTTGAGCAATAGCCGCAGCACGCTTTGAGCAATACGTACATCAAAAAAAGGGGGAACACCAGGCGTGTACCAGATAGAGAATGTCCTGCGGCCGTATGCCTGGGGATCGACGACGGCGATCGCCGGCCTGCTCGGCCGGCCGGAGTCCGGCGGTCCGGAAGCCGAGCTGTGGATCGGTGCCCATCCTGACTCGCCGTCGGTGGCCACCCGGCCGGACGGCACGACGACGCCGCTGGACGCACTCATCGGCGAGGACCCGGAACATTTTCTGGGCGCGGCTTCGGTAGCCGAGTTCGGTCCGCGGCTGCCGTTCCTGGCTAAGCTCCTCGCCGCCGCCAAGCCGCTGTCGCTGCAGGTGCACCCGAGCCTTGAGCAGGCCCGGGCCGGTTACGCCCGCGAAAACGCCGCCGGCATACCGGCCGCCGCAGCAAACCGCAATTACCATGACGACAACCACAAGCCGGAGATGATTTTCGCGCTGACTCCGTTCGAGTCGCTGTGCGGTTTCCGGAAACCGGAGAAGTCCCGCGACATCTTCCTCCACCTGGCGGGCTGCCTTGAGCTCCCCGGAGACGGTGTCCCGCAGGTTCTGAAGGACGTCATCGACGACCTTTCCCAGCCCGAGGAGGCGACGGCGCTGAGATTGGCGTTCGAACGGCTGATCGCCGGGGGCGAGGCAGTCAGGGAAGCGACGTCCCGGGTGGTCGACGCGCTGGCCTCGGGCGCACCCCTGTCTCCATACCAGCTCGAGCTTTCCACGGTGCTGAGCCTCAACAGCGAGTACCCCGGCGATCCCGGGGTGCTGATCTCCCTCCTGCTGAACCGGCTGTCCCTGAAACCCGGCGAAGCCGTGTACCTCCCGGCCGGCAAAGTCCACGCCTACCTGCACGGGCTCGGCGTCGAGGTGATGGCGTCCTCGGACAACGTGCTTCGCGGCGGACTGACACCCAAATTCATTGACATTCCCGAGCTGCTGAACACGATTGCCTTCGAATCCGTGGACGTTCCCATGCTCCAGCCGGTGACCTCCGAACTCGGACAGGAACTGTACTTCCCGCCGTTCCGCGAGTTCCAGCTCCAGCGGATCGAACTGCAGCCGGACGGCGAGCCTGTTCCGCTGGCGCAGTCGGGCGCCGCGGTGGTTATTGTCGTTGCCGGTTCGGTGATCCTTGACTCGCCGAAGGGCGACCTTCGGCTGGGCCACGGCGCGAGTGCCTTCCTGCCGGACACCGACGCCCCCGTCAATGTCCACCCTGTGTCCGGGGCAACGGAGAACGCCGTGGCCTTCGCCGTGACCACCTCGATGAAGGCCTGACCGCTGTGGAGTATTTCCTGCAAACGAAAGCCTGGGAGGACTTCCAGAAGTCACTGGGACGCCACGTGCACCGGCAGTCCGGTCCCGGCTGGAGTTTCCTGGCCATCGAGGAAAAGAACCCCGCGGGCAAGGTCCTCTATGCGCCCTACGGGCCTGTGGCCGAGTCGGTTGAGGCGTTCGACGCCGCACTGGTGGCCCTCCGGGCACTGGCAAAGTCCTGCGGCGCCGTCTTCATCCGGATCGAGCCGGTGACTGCCGGTCTCGATCCTGAGGGTGCTCCCGAGGCACTGCGGAGCCGGGGCCTCCAGCCTGCCCCGGTCAACCAGCAGCCCGAACTCAGCTGGATCGTGGACCTTGACCGGGACTTCAAGGAAGTCCTGGCGGAGATGAAGCCGGTCAACCGCAACCTGTACCGGAACATCCACAAGAAGGGCGTCACGTTCCGCACCACGCAGGATCCCGAGGACATCCGCGTGCTCCTGAACTTCCTCCACATGACGGCGCGGCGGAACGGCTTCAAACCGCAGAGTGACGAGTACCTGACGCAGGTGGCCCAGTCCCTGATGCCAGCAGGCGCGGCCACACTGTTCATCGCCGACCTGCATGGCGGCCCGGTAGCGGCAGCTCTGGCCTACGATTCGGCGGACACCCGGACGTACGCCCACGCGGCCATGGATGACACCCACCGCAAGCTCAGCGCGGGCATTCCCCTCCTGGTGACGCTCATGGCCGATGCCCAGGAGAAGGGCCTGAAGCACGTGGACCTGTGGGGCGTGGCCCCGGCCGACCAGCCCGACCACAAGTGGGCAGGGTTCACCGCGTTCAAGAAGTCCTTCGGCGGGCGCGAGATCGCCTACCCCGGCACCTGGGACCTGCCCGTCAACCGGCCCCGCTACGCGGCCTACCAGGTGGCCCGCAAACTGCGCGACGGCATCAAGGCACTCATCAAGCGACCCACCCGCTGAGCGCGAACGAACATTTAAGCCCCGCCCGCTGAGCGCGAACGAACACTTGGGCCCCGCCCGCTGAGCGCGAACGAACACTTAGGCCCCGCCCGCTGAGCGCGAACGAACATTTAAGCCCCGCCGCCCGGAAATTAGCGGGGCTCAAGTGTTCGTTCGCGCTTAAAGCAAGAATTGCTCCTGTGGATAACGTCCAACGGGCTCTTCGACCGTTGCACACTGGAGCATGGGTCTCTCGCCGCTTCCCCGTGACTTGCTCGGAGGATCATTCACTTCATCCCGTGCCGCTGCGTCGGGGGTGTCCCGGCGGCGTCAGCGAAAACCTGATGTAGCCATTCCTTCACGCGGGATCCGCGTTCCACTGCAGGGGGATGCGACGACTCCGGCGAACCTGCGCGCCTACACTGCGCTGGATGACAAATCGACCCTTACCCATCACTCCGGGGCCCGCATCTGGGAGTTTGGCCTTCCCGGCTGGATGCAGGAGGACTGGCGGATCCAGGTTGCGCGTGACCGTAACGGAAGCCAGCCGCGGCGGCGCAACGTGGTTGGTCACCGGATGACTTTCAAGCCCGGAGAGGTGGTGATGCACGACGGCGTCCGGGTTACCTCACCAGCCAGGACCTGGCTTGATCTCGCAGGACTTCTCACTGTTGATGAGCTGATCGCAGCAGGAGATTCGGTGGTGGTTGCCCACGGGCCCGACTTCCCGAAACCAAGGACTCCCCTGGCCACGATCGATGACCTACGCCGCATGATTGCCGCGCACCCGGGCATGCGGGGCATGAAAACGGCGCGGCTTGCACTCCCAGAGATCCGCGTTGGGGCTGACTCCCCGCAGGAGACCAGAATGCGCCTGGTGCTTGCCCGCACCAAGCTCGGCGAACCAGTTCTAAACCATGTGATCAGCAACAGCTGGGGCCAGCCCGCGATGTGGCCCGACGCCGCCTACCCGCAATACCGACTCGCGCTGCAATATGACGGCGCGCACCATTCAAGTCCGGACCAGGCCGCGCGTGACAGGAAGCGTAAGGAAACCACGGACCGCCTCGGTTGGACCGAGCTCAGAATTTTCAAAGATGACCTCGACGGCGATAAACCCTTCGTTCTCGAGAAGGTCAGGGCAACGCTGCAGGGGCAGCTTCGGCGCCAGGCCTCGGGAACCTGAGCGTTGACCGGCTCGCAACCATGCGCGAACGAACACTTGAGCCCCGGATCCATGGCGGATGCGGGGCTCAAGTGTTCGTTCGCGCTAGGAGGGCGCTGGGGAAGCGGAGGGACTAGCTCTTGCGGGCGTAGCCTTCCCACTTGCTGGCCTGGTGCTCGCCGTCCACGAAGCGGATGGTGCCGGACTTGGAGCGCATGACGATCGACTGCGTCAGGACCTTCTCCTTGTTGTACCGGACGCCGCGGAGGAGGTCGCCGTCGGTGATGCCGGTGGCGGCGAAGTAGCAGTTGTCGCTGGTGACGAGGTCGTTCGTGGACAGGACCCGCTCGAGGTCGTGGCCGGCGTCGATCGCCTTCTGCTTCTCGTCGTCGCTCGTGGGCCACAGCCGGCCCTGGATCACGCCGCCCAGGGACTTGATGGCGCAGGCCGCCACGATGCCTTCCGGGGTTCCGCCGATGCCCATGAGGGCGTCAACGCCGGTGCCGGAGCGGGCAGCCGCGATGGCACCTGCAACGTCGCCGTCCATGATGAACTTGGTGCGCGCGCCGGCTTCACGGATTTCCTCGACCAGAGGGCGGTGGCGGTCACGGTCCAGGATCATGACGTTGAGCTGGTTGACCTTCACGCCCTTGGCCTTCGCGATCAGGTGCAGGTTCTGCTTGACCGGCAGACGCAGGTCAACCATGTCGGCGGCCTCAGGACCGGTGACCAGCTTCTCCATGTAGAACACGGCGGAGGGGTCGAACATGGAGCCGCGCTCGGCGACGGCCAGGACAGCCAGGGCGTTGTTGATGCCGAGTGCGGTCAGGCGGGTTCCATCGATGGGGTCGACGGCGACGTCGCACTCGGGGCCGGTGCCGTCACCGACCTGTTCGCCGTTGAACAGCATCGGGGCTTCGTCTTTTTCGCCTTCACCGATGACCACGACGCCGTTGAAGTGGACGGTCTGCAGGAAGGAACGCATCGCGTCGACGGCGGCGCCGTCCGCCTTGTTCTTGTCGCCGAAGCCCACCCAGTGGCCGCCGGCGATTGCCGCAGCTTCGGTGACGCGGACAAGTTCAAGGGCGAGGTTGCGGTCCGGCTCGTCAATTCCGACGGCGAGCGACGGGGAAAGCGTTGAGTACTTCTGGGTGATGGACGCTGGTGACACGTGAACCTCTTCTTCGAGTGGCGATCATTGAACCCGCCAGGCCTGAGTCGACCATCGCGGTGATTCCTCTGTAACTGATCATAGTCGCCGCCGCGGGCCCCTGGGCGGCGAATGACCCCGCCTCGTAACGCACGGAGGGCCTCACCGCCGCCGGTTTCGAATGTGAGTTCGGACCCTGCATGGGCGACTATAGAAGGGTGAGTGATACGCAGGACCAGTCCGCCCCCTCGAGCCGCGCGCAGGCTCCCACCCCATCCCCAGCTACGGCCGGCCACCCCGTCAAGCCGGTAATCCCCGCGGCTGCCGCAAAACGGGCGAATGCCTCGGTGATCGGAATGATCATCGCCCTGCTGGTAAGCGTCGCTGCGTTCCTGCCCATCGTCCTGATGAATCCGTCCCCGAAGTCGGACGGCTTCCGGCCCAACATCGACGTCAGCGCCGTCGCCAGCAACGCCAAGGGTGTGGCGGGATTCACACCGGTGGCCCCCGCGGCAGGTGACACATTCCACCCGAATTACGCCCGCTGGGCGGCGGCTTCGGGCACCGGCGTCGCGGCCTGGGAGGTCGGGTACGTGACCCCGAAGGAAAAATTCATCGGCCTGACACAGACCAGCAAGGCCAACCCCACCTGGCTCGTGCAGCAGACCAAGAGCGCCCCGGTCACCGGCACGCGCAACGCCGGCGGCAAGGAATGGGAACTCCATGACACCGGCAAGGGCGAGAAGAGCATGGTGCTTGCCTACCGCGGCACCACCGTGGTCCTGGCGGGAGACGCCAACCTGGAGGAGTTCGCGGTCTTGGCTGCCGCCGTCGTCAAGTCCCTGGAAAGTAACCCTGCTGTCACCGTTTCCCCGTCGGCGAGCCCCGCACCGTAAGGTGGGGCCGTGACAACTTACCTGACTCCTGCCCTGGCCTGGCGCCGTCTGCGCGAAGGCAACGAACGCTTTGTAACCGGTGAATCCTCGCACCCGAACCAGGACGCCTCCCGGCGGTCCTCGCTGGTGGAGAACCAGCATCCTTTCGCGGTGATCTTCGGTTGCTCGGACTCGCGGCTCGCCGCTGAAATCATTTTCGACGTCGGACTCGGCGACGTCTTCGTCGTCCGGACCGCGGGCCAGGTCATTGACGACGCCGTCCTGGGCTCACTCGAGTACAGCATCGGCGTGCTCGGCGTGCCGCTGATCGTGGTCCTCGGCCACGACAGCTGCGGCGCGGTCAGTGCCACGAAATCCGCCGTAGAAACCGGCCAGATGCCGGTGGGCTTCATCCGCGACCTCGTGGAGCGCATCACGCCGTCGGTCCTCACCTCCCTGCGGAACGAGCAGACGGAGGTCAACGACATGGTGGTGGAGCATGTCAAGCAGACCTCGCAGCGCCTCGTGGACAGCTCGCGTGTGATTTCGGACGCAATCGAGTCGGGCCGGGCGGCGGTCATCGGGCTCTCGTACAGCCTCGGCGAGGGCCACGCGGAGCTTGTTTCCGGAATCGGCGACCTCTAGAAGCGGGCTGAAAGCGCCCGGGCAGGCCGTCTGTAGCAAGCCGTTCACGGTTTTCGATGCGGCGCCCGGGCGTCCTAAGCTAGCCCCATGACTTCCACTGAAGAGTTCCGCATTGAACATGACACGATGGGCGAAGTCCGCGTCCCCGTGAACGCCCTGTACCGCGCGCAGACGCAACGTGCAGTCGAGAACTTCCCGATCTCCGGAAAAACCCTGGAACGCGCCCACATTGAGGCGCTGGCCCGGGTCAAGAAGGCCGCTGCCCAGGCCAACGCTGAACTGGGTGTGCTCGACGGCGAGCTGGCCAAGGCGATCGCGGACGCTGCCGACGAGGTAGCGACGGGCAAGTACGACGGCGACTTCCCCATCGACGTTTTCCAGACCGGTTCGGGCACGTCCTCGAACATGAACACCAACGAGGTCCTCGCCGAGCTGGCGTCCCGCGCCCTGAAGGCTGCCGGCAGCGACAAGGTGGTCCACCCCAACGACCACGTCAACGCCTCGCAGTCCTCCAACGACGTGTTTCCCACCTCCGTCCACGTTGCAGCCACCTCGGCCCTGATCAACGACCTCATCCCGGCCCTCGGCTACCTCGCCGAATCGCTGGAGCGCAAGGCCGTTGAGTTCAAGGACGTCGTCAAGTCCGGCCGCACGCACCTGATGGACGCCACCCCGGTCACCCTCGGCCAGGAATTCGGCGGCTACGCCGCGCAGGTCCGTTACGGCATCGAGCGCATCAACGCCGCACTCCCCCGCGTGGCCGAAGTTCCCCTCGGCGGCACCGCGGTGGGCACCGGCATCAACACCCCGGCAGGCTTCCCGGAGCGCGTCATCGAACTGCTCGCCACCGACACCGGCCTGCCGCTGACCGAGGCCCGCGACCACTTCGAGGCCCAGGCCAACCGCGACGGCCTCATCGAAGCGTCCAGCCAGCTGCGCAACATCGCGATCTCCTTCATGAAGATCAACAATGACCTCCGCTGGATGGGCTCCGGCCCCAACACCGGCCTCGGCGAAATCGCCATTCCGGACCTGCAGCCGGGCTCCTCGATCATGCCGGGCAAGGTCAACCCCGTCATTTGTGAAGCGTCCATCATGGTCTGCGCCCAGGTCATCGGCAACGACACCGCCATCGCCTGGTCCGGCACCAACGGCGCCTTCGAACTGAACGTCGGCATCCCGGTCATGGCCGCGAACCTGCTCGAGTCCGTCCGCCTGCTGGCCAACACCAGCCGTGTCATGGCCGACAAGATGATCGATGGCATCACCGCCAACGTCGAGCGCGCACGCTTCCTCGCCGAGGCCTCGCCGTCGATCGTTACCCCGCTGAACAAGTACATCGGCTACGAAAACGCCGCCAAGATCGCCAAGACCGCCGTCAAGGAGGGCCTCACCGTCCGTCAGGCCACCGAGAAGCTCGGCTTCGTCGGCGACGGCGAAGGCAAGGTTTCCGAGGCCGACCTCGACAAGGCACTGGACGTCACCACCATGACGGCTCCGGCCCACAAGGCCTAATTTCCAAAAAAGTACGACGGCGGCCGCCCACCTTCTGTTGCGAAGGCGGGCGGCCGCTGGCGTTAAGCAGTGTGCGACCGCTCTAGGGAATGGATGCCACGGCGTCGATTTCGACGAGGAAGTCACCCAGGAAAGAGCCGACGGTTGTTCGTGCCGGGTATGGGGCCTGTGGGGTGTCTGGCCCGCGGTGAAGAGGAAACCGTTGGCGACGATGGCCTGGGAGTAGGGGCCCGCGGGGACGGGTGCGACGTCTGTGCTGACCGGCTGTCGGAGCATTGGCCTGTTCCTTTCTGTTGGCCGGCAGCGAGGCAGGGCGCAACCCCGGCCACTAGAAAGTTGCACTGTTTAGTAGTTAGTGCAAAACTTTACTCCGTGAACGAAAGTGCAACTATTGCCGGCGGTCTCCGCGAGCGCAAACGGGCGGCCACGCGGGCGGCGATTACCGCCGTCGCCCGTTCCCTGACCTCCGAGCGCGGCCTCAGCGGCTACACCGTGGAGGACGTGTGCGAACAGGCGGGTATCTCCCGCCGGACCTTCTTCAACTACTTCCCCACCAAGGAAGACGCCATCCTCGGCCACGTCGACGATGAGCTGCCCCATGACCTCTTCGAGGAGTTCCTCCGCGGCGGACACGGTTCCCCGAAGGGAGAGATCTCCGCCAGCCTGCTGCAGGACCTCGTTCAGCTGTCGCTGAGCCTGTCAGAGCGGATGAGCAGCTCCGAGGAGGAAACCCGGCAGCTGATCGGCGTCATCAAGAAGGAACCTCAGCTGATGCTCAAGATCATCGGCGCCACGGAGGAGCGCGAAGCCCACTTCGCCCGGCTCCTCGCCGAGCGCGAAGGCGTGCCGGCGGACCACCCCGTGGTGCGGATGGCCGTGGTGGTCATGGGCAACATCGCCCGGCATACCAGCATGGCCTACTTCTCCGAAGGCAACACCCGCACCTACCGCGAGCTTCTCCTCGAAAACTTCGAGGCGGCAAGGCTCCTGCTCTCCCAGCCTTATTCCCGCCCCCGCAACCCCTCCGCAGAAGGACAGTCATGAGCACCGCCGTCAGTTCCAAGGCCGCAGCCGGACCGCTGCTGCTGACGCAGAAACGCATCTGGATCATCTTCTCCGCGCTGATCGCCGGCATGCTGCTCTCCAGCCTCGACCAGACCATCGTCTCCACGGCCATGCCCACCATCGTCGGCAAGCTGGGCGGCGTCGAGCACCAGGCCTGGATCACCACTGCCTACCTCCTCGCCACCACCATCGTGATGCCCATCTACGGCAAGTTCGGTGACGTCCTGGGCCGCCGCAACCTGTTCCTCGTAGCCATCGCGCTGTTCACGCTTGCCTCGGTGGGCTGCGCCTTCGCCACGGACTTCTGGGGCTTCGTGATCTTCCGCGCCGTCCAGGGCCTGGGCGGCGGCGGCCTGATGATCCTCTCGCAGGCCATCATCGCGGACATCGTTCCCGCCAAGGAGCGCGGCAAGTACATGGGACCCCTGGGGGCCATCTTCGGCCTCTCGGCAGTGGCCGGCCCGCTGCTGGGCGGCTTCTTCGTTGACCACCTCACCTGGGAGTGGGCCTTCTACATCAACATCCCCGTCGGCATCGCCGCCTTCACCATCGCCTGGTTCACCCTCACGCTTCCGAACAAGAAGCCCGAAAAGCGGATCGACATCATGGGCGTCCTGTTCCTCTCCATCGCCACCACCTGCCTGATCTTCTTCACGGACTTTGGCGGCAAAAAGGACGAGGGCTGGGATTCTCCCCTGACCTGGGCCTTCGGAGCCGGCCTGGTCCTCGCCGCCGCGGCGTTCGTCGCCGTCGAGCGCCGGGCGGAAGACCCCATCATCCCGCTGAGCCTCTTCCGGAACCGGATCTTCGTGAACTCCACCGCCATCGGCTTCACCCTGGGCCTGGGCATGTTCGCCGCCATCGCCTTCGTACCCACGTTCCTGCAGATGTCGTCGGGCACCTCCGCCGCCGAGTCCGGGCTCCTCATGCTCCCGATGATGGCGGGCCTGATGGGAACGTCGATCTACTCCGGCATCCGGATTTCCAAGACCGGCAAGTACAGGATGTTCCCGATTCTGGGCGCCAGCCTGACCATCGCCGCCATGCTGTGGTTCACCACGCTATCGGCCGAGACGCCCATCTGGGTCATCTGCGTCCAGCTGTTCCTGTTCGGATCCGGCCTCGGCCTGATCATGCAGGTCATCGTCCTCGTGGTGCAGAATTCCGTTCCGGCGGACCAGATCGGCACGGCCACCAGCACCAACAACTACTTCCGCGAAGTGGGGGCTGCGCTGGGCGTCGCGGTGTTCGGGTCCATCTTCACCAACCGGCTGGCGGAGTCCCTCACAAATGCGTTTACCGGCGCCGGAGCATCGGCCGGCCAGGCCTCGCAGTCCACCAGGACGCTGGATCCGCAGACTCTCGGCCAGCTTCCGGAGCAGCTCCGCGACGCGATCGTCAACGCCTACGCCGATTCCCTCGCACCGGTGTTCTGGTACCTCGTCCCGTTCATCGCCGTCGCACTGGTCCTGGCCATCACGCTGAAGCAGATCCCGCTCTCGGACACCGCCGGAATGGTGGCCCGCGGCGAGGCGGTGGGCGGCCAGGAGGCCGAGCGTCTCGAAGCCGCCCTCCGCGAGGCCGCCGTTCGCGAACCGGCAATGCCCGAGCCGACAGTGCCCGAGCCGACAGTGCCCGATGCTGACGGTGTAAAGAACGACGACGGCGAGCTGGCCGGGCAGCGCCGCTGACGTTTCGCCGGACCACGGAGCGCGAACTGGCAGTTGATGCCTCGAACGCGGGATTTGAGGGCATTATCTGCCAGTTCGCGCTGTGGGTTGGGGTGCCAGTCAGGCGGGCAGCAGGACCATCGCCGCGGCTGCTCCGGCCAGCATGAACGGCCCGAACGGAATGGCCGACTTGAGAGTCCCGCGGCGCAGTGCCAGCAGGCCTATGCTCCAGAGGCCGCCCAGCAGGAACGCGGCGAACGTCCCTGCGAAAACATGCGGCCAGCCGAGGTAGCCCAGGTACAACCCGAGGACACCGGCGAGTTTCACGTCCCCGAACCCCATGCCGGGCGGGTAGACCAGCCGCAGCACGAAGTAGAAGAGCCACAGCACCGCTCCCCCGGCCGCTATCCTCAGCGCCGGCACGCCGAAAAGGCGGGCAGCGCCGTCGGGCAGTCCTGACGGGTCAGCCGCCGCGAGCGTCAGCACCGCCCCCAGAAGCAGCACACCGGCAATGCCATAGGAGGGAAAGACAATCCGGTTCGGCAGAAGGTGGTGCCGGACGTCGATGACCGTGAGCCGCACCGCCATCACCGCGAAGTAGGCGCACGCCGCCAGCAGCAGCCAGAATGCCGGCGGTGCCGCTTCCCAGAGTTCGGCAAGTCGTTGGATCACCCTCGGATGCTACTGGATTCGCCCCGCCTGCCGCTGGGGGCCGCGCGTAAACTGTGGATATGGGGACCTGGGACGCCAAACACCGGCAGGAACACGGCGGCGGTGCGGCGCCCGCGTCGGCCACTTCCTTTCGCAATCTGTGCCGCTCGTCCCCGTGGAAATGGCAGTCGCTGCGCTTCGAATACGCCGAATTTCCAGGCAGCGGCGTTCCCGGCGGCGGCATTCCTGACAGTGACATTGTCCGCGCATGGCTGCGCCGTCCCGGCGCCCTCCGCCTGGAGTCCGGCGACGGCACCTTGCTCGGCAGCACCACCGGCATCAACGACTCCCGCGACGGCCTGTACATCAGCGCCACCCGGAAGTCGTGGCTTCTTCCTGCACATCTGGTGACGCCGGTCTACGACGACGGCGGGCTGGTGCGGCGCCGTCCGGAAGCCGCGTACGGCGAACCCTCGTTCGGAAACGGCCGGTTCGCTGCTGCACTGGATCCGGTGGAACTGGCGGGCAACGCCCCGGTGCCGCTGGAGTTCCCCAACGCGAACGCCGTCGAAGTGCTGGAGCCGGTTCAGGAGGTGGCGCACGAAGGCCGCCCCGCGCTGGAAACCGTAGTCTCACCGAACCCCGGGTACCGGCCGCTGGATGCGGCAGCACCTCTCTGCGGCCCCGGCCGGACAAGGATCCGCATCGATGCCGGGACCGGCGTGTGTGTGGTTGCCGAGCCGCTCGACAGCGGGGGTCAGGTTCCAGGGCACCGCATCCGGATCCTGGCCGTGGACGAGTACATGCTGGATGATCTTTTCGTGGCCGAGCCGATGAACCTCACCGATGTGCGCGAGCATATCCAGTGGCCGCTGCGGCCCAACCCGGCCTAAGGGGCCACCCGGAATGCGGGGGTCTGCGCAGGCTTTTCCCAACCTGCCGGCCGCAGACTCGTGGCATGTCAACCACGGCTCCCGGCGTATCGGCACCACCTGACACGGTCACCGGCAGGACCGGTACGCGGCGCCGCAGAAAGTTGCTGCTGATACCGCTCTCCCTGCTCTGCGCCCTGGGACTCGTGCTGGGATATCTCTTTCTCACCGCCAAGCCGGAGGCCAGCACTCCGCTGGGGGCCAGTGCAGTGATCCCCGGCGGAACGGCCCGGGTCAACGGCATCATCCCGCTGGAAAAAGACGGCTGGCTTCCGCCCGAACGCGTCCAGGTGCTGGACGAGGGACCGTCCGCCGGGACGCACCGGGTGCGGATACTGGTGCAGTTCACCGCTCTGGAAGGTGAAGGCGTCGCAGTGGATGCGTCGCAGTTCACGGTGACGGGGCTGGGTGCCGGCAGCCTCCGTCCGCTGTGGACGTCACCTGGGGTGACACAGCTCCCGCAAGGCGATTCAGTCGACGCCACCATGGTCTTCGAGCTTCCCAACCAGGCGATTGCCCTGGTCTTGGAGGGGCCCGGCAACACCCGGCTGTCGCTGGGGCTGTCTCACCACACCAGCTGACAGCGGCGGACTGGCATGCAGCCTCCCTGCGCGTCTCCCGCTCGCCCGGTTACGAACTGAACGGCGTGACCGCGTTCCTCCTAGGGTCACCGCTGGTTGAACCTCGCTGGTTGAGCCTGTCGAAACCAAGACTCGGTTTCGACAGGCTCAACCAGCGGTAATTACGCCCCTTCGAGCAGGTCCGTGACGAGCGCCGCGATGGGCGAGCGTTCTGACCGGGTGAGGGTGATGTGGCCGAAGAGCGGGTGGCCCTTCAGGGTTTCGACGACGGCTGCGATGCCGTCATGCCGACCCACCCGGAGGTTATCGCGCTGGGCAACGTCGTGGGTGAGGACGATCTTCGAGTTCTGCCCGATCCGGCTCATGACGGTCAGCAGAACGTTCTTTTCGAGGGACTGGGCCTCGTCAACGATCACGAAGGCATCGTGGAGGGAGCGTCCGCGGATGTGGGTCAGCGGCATGACCTCCAGCATGCCGCGGTCCATGACTTCCTCCACCACTTCCTGGCTCACGAGAGCGCCCAATGTGTCGAACACCGCCTGCGCCCAGGGGTTCATCTTTTCCGCTTCCGAGCCCGGCAGGTAACCGAGCTCCTGGCCGCCCACCGCGAAAAGCGGGCGGAAGACGATCACCTTGCGGTGCTCGCGGCGCTCCAGCACCGCCTCGAGGCCGGCACACAGGGCAAGCGCCGACTTACCGGTGCCCGCACGGCCGCCCATGGACACGATGCCCACCGAGGGGTCCATCAGCAGGTCGATGGCGAGCCGCTGCTCCGCGGAGCGCCCGTGGAGGCCGAAAATGTCGCGGTCCCCCTTCACCAGGCGGACCTGCTTATCGGCGCCGACACGGCCCAGGGCCGAGCCCCGGCTGGAGAGCACCACAAGGCCGGTGTTGACCGGCATCTCGGCGGCCGCCGGGATAAAGACCGGCTCGTGGCCGTACAGCGTGGAGATTTCCTCGTCGCTCGCATCGATCTCGGCGACGCCGGTCCACCCGGAATCCTTGACGAGCTCGTTGCGGTATTCATCGGCCAGCAGGCCCATGGCCGAAGCCTTGACCCGCATGGGGAGGTCCTTGGACACCACGGTGACGTTGCGTCCCTCGTTGGAGAGGTTCTTGGCGACGGCGAGGATGCGGCTGTCGTTGTCCCCGGCGCGGAATCCGGCCGGCAGGACTTCGGCCGAGATGTGGTTCATCTCGATCATGAGCGTACCGCCGGCGTCGCCCAGCGGGACGGGCCGGTTCAGCCCCCCGTGCTGGATGCGAAGGTCATCAAGGAGCCGGAGCGCCTTCCGTGCAAAGTAGCCGAGTTCGGGGTCATGCCGCTTCCCTTCAAGTTCGGTGATCACCACGATCGGCACAATGACTTCGTGCTCCGCGAAGCGCAGCAGGGCGCGGGGGTCGGAGAGCAGCACGGAGGTGTCGATGACGAACGTGGAGACTGATGGCTGGGATTCAGTCTGTGGGCCGGAAACAGCAAGACCGGCTGCGGCGTCTTTCGTGTCCGCACCGGTCTTTGAATTGGCTCGCTTGGCGCGAGAGGTAGCCTTCTCACCCTTGTCCGTGATGACATCGGGCAGTTGTTCAGAAATAGCCACATCGACTCCAGCCCCGGGGCACGTGCCCGGAATTGTTAGTGGTGAGGCGGATTGGCCACGAGGCCGGATCCGGCCTCCCATACAGCCGGTGCGAAAAATCGCTCCATGTACTGGCCTCCCCGATCAGCCGGCGGTTTGCCTGCTGATGGGTTTAACGTAAATCGCCCCGAACTAATTTCCAACGTCTTCTTCCGGCGATTCCTGTTGCCGGTGTGTGAATTCGGGGTGAACGGCGGCGGCCCGAAGGGGCCAACAGACGCCGAAAAAGGCTTACGAGCCGAAGCGGCGCTGCCTGCCGGCGTAGTCGCGCAGGGCGCGAAGGAAGTCCACCTTCCGGAAGGCCGGCCACAGTGCCTCGCAGAAGTAAAACTCGCTGTAGGCGCTCTGCCACATCAGGAAGCCGGAGAGCCGCTGCTCGCCGGAGGTCCTGATCACGAGGTCCGGATCGGGCTGGCCGCGGGTGTACAGAAAGCGGGAGATGTCCTCCACGCTCAGGGAGTCGGCGAGTTCGCTGATGTCCGCCTTGTGCGCCACGGCGTCGTGCAGCAGCTCGCGCACCGCGTCCACGATTTCGCGCCGGCCGCCATAGCCGACGGCCACATTCACGTGGAGTTTCTCGCGCACCGGCGTCCTGGCCGTGAGCTTGGTCAGCCGGTCCGCCAAGTAGTCCGGGAGCAGCTCCGGGGCGCCCATGGCGTGGACCGATATGTCGGCGTCCTCGTCGAGCCGGTCCAGCGTGTTGGCAATGATGCCCATGAGCAGGTCAAGCTCCTCGCCGGAACGGCTCATGTTGTCCGTGGAGAGCATGTACAGGGTGACCACCCGGACGCCCAGCTCCTGGCACCAGCCGAGGAACTCGTGGATCTTGTCCGCGCCGGCCTGGTGGCCCTGGCTGGTCGGCGCATTGAACTGCCGGGCCCAGCGCCGGTTCCCGTCCACCATGACGCCGATGTGCCGGGGGATCCGTTCCGGCTCCAGCGAGCGCAGAAGCTTGCGCTCATAGAAGCCATAGAGGAACCCGGGCCATTCCATCCGGAGACTCACCTGACTTCCTGCTGTACGACTTTTGTGCAAGTCCTAGGCTACCGCCCGGAGGCGGCGGCCGCGTGCAGGCGGCCGCCGGAAGCCCCCTCGACGGAGCCAGCAGAACCCGCCACACGCGACGTTACCCGTAGGTAACTTACTGAGCCGTAGGTTATTCTGGATGACATGAAAAGCAACGCCCCGGACGGCGGACCGGAGCCTTCGAGGGCAGAGCCCACCGGCATGGATGACGCCGCCGCACGCATCGCCGAGCTGCTGACGATCAAGCCGAAGTGGCGGGGATGGATCCACACGGTCACCGCGCCGCTCGCCCTGATTGCCGGGATTGCCCTGGTTGCCGTGGCTCCCACCCCGGACCGCAAAATAACGTCGGCCATCTACGCCCTCACCGGTGTCCTGCTGTTTGGCATCAGCGCGGTGTACCACCGCGGCAACTGGTCCCCCGGCGTCAAGCGAGTCCTCAAACGGCTGGACCACACCAACATCATGCTGGTGATTGCCGGCAGCTACACGCCCCTCGCGTGGAGCCTGCTGGACAGGCCGACGGCGGTGTTCCTGCTCTGGCTCATCTGGTCCGCCGCGATCCTGGGCGTGCTGTTCCGGCTCCTCTGGACCGACGCACCCCGCTGGCTGTACGTGCCCATCTACATCGGCCTCGGCTGCGGCTCCCTGTTCTACCTTCCCGCCTTTTTCGCGGCGAGCGTCCCGGCGGCCCTGCTCATCTGCGTCGGCGGGGCCCTCTACATCGCCGGGGCCGTGTTCTACGCGCTCAAGAAGCCCAACATCAGCTACCGGCATTTCGGCTTCCACGAACTGTTCCACGCCTTCACGGTGCTGGCCTTCGCCGCCCACTTCGCGGCCATCCTCATTGCAGTGCTGAGCTGACGCGTTCCAGCGCCTCCTCCACGGTCGCCACGGGCCGGTCGCAGACCATGCCGCGGCAGACGTAGACGAGGGGCGTGCCGCCGGGCCCGGCCGGCCGCTGCCGCAGCAGCGGCACTCCGGCCGGCTTCCCGCCGTCGTCCGTCCCGGCGTCCCCTGCCGCCACCACCAGCCCCGGGCTCGGGGACAGCAGCAGCGCGCGGTGGAGGGCGTCCCGTTCGGGACCGGCAGGCCCGACGACGGCGGCCTCCAGCGGCCCCGCCAGCGCGGCCTGCGCCGTGGCCAGCAGCCAGCCCGCCACGCGCGGTGCACGCGTTGCGAGCGGGGGCACCAGGGCCAGGATGCTGCCGGCCATGATCCGGTGTTCCGCCGAGCCGGTCAGGGCGGCATAGCCCAGCAGGGCGCCGGCAAAGGCAGCCGCGCCGCTGGGCGTGGCGTCGTCAAAGGGGTCCAGCCCCGGTTTTCCGCCCTGGGCCCTGACCACCTGCTCCGACTCCCCGGCGGAATCGGCGAGCCTCCCGGCGTCCACGAACCGGGTGCACGCCGCGCGGATCAGTGCCTCCGCCAGCGTGTACCAGCGTGGATCGCCGGTGGCCGAATACAGCGACAGGAAGCCGTCCGCGCAGAACGCATAGTCCTCCAGCAGGCCGCCGATCCCGCGTGCTGCGCCGCCATGCGACACGCGGACCAGCTCCCCTGTAGCTGGCTCGCCCGCATCCGGCTGCCCCGTTTCCGCCCGCCAGTGGACCCGTTCCAGATAGCCGGCGATCCGGCCGGCTGCCGCCACAAGGTCCGGGCGGCCCAAAACTGCCCCGGCCTCCGCGAGCGCAGCCACGGCGAGTCCGTTCCAGCCCGCCACCACTTTCTCGTCCCGCCCGGGCTGCGGCCGGCGCGCCCTGGTTTCCTGAAGGCGGGGCCTCACCCGCGACCAGAGCTGAGCCTCGTCACCGTCCAGCGCCCGTCCCGGGTGCAGCGGCGAGCCGAGCTCGGAGACGGCTCCCTGGGTGCCGACGTTCATCATCCAGGCGACGGCCGCGGCGTCCTCCGCGCCGAGCACCCGCTCCAGCTCATCGCGGGTCCAGAGATAGCTCGCCCCTTCGTGGTGTTCCCCGTCCACCACGGAGTCGGCGTCCAGCGAGGACGCCAGTCCCCCCTCCGGCAGCCCGAGTGCGGAGAGGAGCCAGTCGGCGGTCCGCGACGCGATGTCCGTGGCCTCGGCTGCCGGGAACCCGGCCGTTCCGCCGAGCCTGATCCAGTGCACGTAGACGCGCAGCAGCTGGGCATTGTCGTACAGCATCTTCTCGAAGTGCGGGACGGACCAGTCGCGCGTCACCGAATACCGGGCGAAACCGCCGCCGAGCTGGTCGAAGAGAGCCGAGCGGGCCATGGCCGCGAGGGTGCGCCCGGCCATGTCCCTGGCCTTTCCGGCAGTCTCCGAGGGGACCGCGGCGTGCCGGACCAGGAACTCCAGAACGGCCGACGGCGGGAACTTGGGGGCGGTGCCGAACCCGCCGTCGTCGGGGTCTTCAGACCCGGCCAGGGAGCGCACGGCGGCAGGCAGCAAACCGGCGTCGAGCAGTTCCGGCGGGCGGGACACGTCCACAGCCGCCGCGAGCTGCACCTGGCCCATGTTCTCCGCGAGGGAGCGGGCATTGTCCTCCACGGCGTCACGGCGTTCGGTCCAGGCCTCATGCACGGCCTCGAGGACCTGGCGGAAGGAGGGACGGCCGGGCATGGGCCGTGGCGGGAAGTAGGTGCCGGCGTGGAAGGCCAGGCCCTCGGGGGTCAGGAAGACGGACATGGGCCACCCGCCCTCGCCGCTGATGGCCTGCGTGGCGCCCATGTAGACGGTGTCGACGTCAGGGCGCTCCTCCCGGTCCACCTTGACCGCGACGAAATGGCTGTTCAGGTAGTCGGCGGTGGCTTGGTCCTCGAAGGATTCGCGGGCCATGACGTGGCACCAGTGGCAGGCGGCGTAGCCGATGGACAGGAACACGGGGACGTCCCGGGACGCGGCCCGCGCAAAGGCGGCGTCGCCGAACGGCTGCCAGTGCACCGGGTTGCCGGCGTGCTGGCGCAGGTAGGCAGAGGGTTCCGCGCCGAGGGCATTGCGCTCCCCCGGCCCGGGCTGCCCCGATCGGGGATCAGGTGTCGGTGCGGCCTGCATTGCCGTTGGCGGCATCGTCGCGGGCTATGTCAGCCGCCTCGGCGGCAGCCTGGCGTTCTTCCTCCACCTGGGCTCGGTACCGCACGCGGCGGATGCGGCGCACCATGTCCACGATCAGCAGCGCGGTGAGCACCACAATGAAGGCGGTCAGCAGGAATCCCAGCAGGCCGGGGGTGACCTGGTCCTGGGACAGGCCGGGGCGCAGCGACGGCGAGGGTGCCGGGGACGATGCCAGGGCGATGAGCAAATGGTGCACTGTTCAAACCTTCTCAAGGCTGGGGCCGCCGTGCGCCGCAGGGGCTAACGTCCGGCCCGTTGGTACGCGCGCGGCCGCGGCCGATCCGGCCGCCGCACGTTCTTCCACGCGGGATTTTCTACGCGGTATTTTCTACACTGTATTTCTACAAGGGATAGAAAATGTCTCTTGTCTCTATCTTAGCCCCGCGAAGAGGTCCTTTTCCGGCAGCTCAGAGGCCACCTTGGATCGGATCAGCGTGTAGTCCTCCCACGGCCAGACCCGTGCCTGCATCTCCGCCGACACGGCGAAGAAGAAGCCCAGCGGGTCCACCTGGGTGCGGTGGGCCCGGAGGGCGTTGTCACGGGCCTCGAAGAAGTCGCCGCAGTCCACCTGGGTGGTGGTTTCGTGCGTGGGCGGCGGCGGCGTGTGCCCTTCGGCGTCGGCCTCGAGCCAGGCGGCAAGGCGCTGGGCATAGGGCGACTGGAGCCCGGCCTCCTCCAGCGCAAAGTGCAGGGCCCGGAAACGTTCCGGGCTGAAGGCGCGGTCGTAGTAGAGCTTGCTCGGCTCCCAGGCCTCGCCGGTGCCCGGATACCGCGCAGGGTCGCCGGCGGCGTCGAAGGCCTCCACCGCAACCCGGTGGGCCATGATGTGGTCCGGATGCGGGTAGCCGCCGTTTTCGTCATAGCTGACGATGACGTGCGGCTTGAAGTCCCGGACCAGTCGAACCAGGGGGGCCGCTGCCCGTTCCAGGGGCTGCAGCGCGAAGCACCCGGCCGGCAGCGGCGGGAGCGGATCACCCTCGGGCAGCCCGGAGTCCACGAAGCCCAGCCAGCGCTGCCGGATGCCCAACAGCCGGGCGGCCTCGTTCATTTCGAGCCGGCGGGCTCCTGCCATGTCGCGCTTCGGATGGGGCTCGGCCTCCATGGCCGGGTTCTGGATGTCGCCGCGCGAGCCGTCCGTGCAGGTCGCGACCATAACGTCCACACCGGCCGCGGCATACATGGCCATGGTGGCTGCGCCCTTGCTGGACTCGTCATCCGGGTGGGCGTGGACTGCCAGCAGGCGAAGCGTGGACGACTGGCTGGTGGACGCTGTCATCTGGGACTGCTCCTCTTTCTCCTGGGACTGACTGCAATGCTGGCTCCGGATATTTCCCCGGGTGATCGCCACTAAACTGGAAGGGTGACTACCGAGGACAAGTCGGGCATTGCCGAGCCTGCAGACATTAGCCTAGCCAATCGCTATGGCCGTCCAAAGCGCAGGCTGTCCCGAAAGGCCAGGCGCTGGGCGGTCATCGTTGCCCTGGCTGTCGGGATGGGCTTTCTGGCCTGGGTCTCCACGTCCAACGCCACGGCGTCGGTGACCTTCAAGGACATCGGTTACCGGACCACGGATGCCACGCAGGCCGAGGTGGACTTCCAGGTGACGAGGGAACCCGGCACGGCCGTCAAGTGCGCCATCAAGGCGCTCGATTCCAAGTTCGCAGTCGTCGGCTGGAAGGTGGTCGACATTCCGCCGGCGGATCAGGAGGCGCAGGGCCAGAGTGCCGACGGCGGGCGGACCCTCGCCCAGCGCGTTGTCCTTCGCACCGAGTCGCAGGCCGTCTCGGGTGTCGTGGACAACTGCTGGATTCCGAAGCCCGCGGCTTCGTAGGGCCAGCAGCAGAAGAAGGTATGTGACCCACGCCGCTTGCTTGTTGGGTTTACTCCACAGGATTGACTACAATGGATCAATACCTTTACCCCGCTGAGATGGTTACTGAGTTCCACAGGTGGCCACCGTGGCGGGGTCTTTGTTTGTAAGACCGCTTGTACACCCACTAGAGGAGAAGTCCGTGTCTACCACTAACAGCGCGCCTGCAGCTTGGCTTACCCAGGAAGCTTTTGACCGCCTGAAGGCAGAGCTGGACCACCTTTCCGGCCCCGGCCGTGCGGAAATCGTCCAGAAGATCGACGCTGCCCGTCAGGAGGGCGACCTCAAGGAGAACGGCGGTTACCACGCTGCGAAGGAAGAGCAGGGCAAGATCGAGGCCCGCATCCGCCAGCTGACCGTCCTGCTCCGCGACGCTCATGTCGGCGAAGCACCGGCCGACGACGGAATCGTTGAGCCCGGCATGATCGTCGTCGCCCGCATCGCCGGTGACGAGGAGACCTTCCTGC
This sequence comes from Arthrobacter globiformis NBRC 12137, assembly GCF_000238915.1. Taxonomy (GTDB): domain Bacteria; phylum Actinomycetota; class Actinomycetes; order Actinomycetales; family Micrococcaceae; genus Arthrobacter; species Arthrobacter globiformis. Next base: position 44,895 of record NZ_BAEG01000010.1, read on the forward strand.
TCGGCTCCCGTGAAATCGCCGGCGACTCCGACCTGGACGTTTTCAGCGAGAAGTCCCCGCTCGGTGCAGCGATCATGGGCCACAAGGAGGGCGACAAGCTCAGCTACACCGCCCCCAACGGCAAGGACATCCCGGTGGAGATCCTCTCCGCCAAGCCTTACTCGGGCTAACACCGCAGCCGTCCGCGGTCACAGCAAACGCACGACGCCGGCCTCCCCACTCCGGGGACGGCCGGCGTCGTGCTTTAAATCGCCTTGGTAACGCCTCGCCGACAACGCCGCCCAGGGCTTAGCGGCGGGACGCCCGTGCCCGCAGCACGACGGCGGCCAGGACGCCGCCTGCGGCGCCGCCGAGGTGGGCCTGCCAGGACACGTACCCTGCCACGTTCGGAATGATCCCGAAGAGGATGCTGCCGTAGGCCAGGAAGAGCACCACAGAGAGCAGGATCTGCCACCAGCTGCGGTTGAAGAACCCTCGCACCAGGAGAAACGCGAAGAGACCGAAGACCAGGCCGGACGAACCCACGGTGATCCCGCCGGCGCCAAACATCCAGACGGCCACCCCGGAGCCGAGCCAGCTGCAGGCAACGGCCGTGAGGAACACCCGGATCCCGGACAGAAACACCAGGAACCCGAAGATGATCAGCGGCAGCGCATTGGACATCACGTGGTTGAGGTTGGCGTGCAGCAGCGGGAAGGTGAACACGTCAAGGATGCCGTCGGCGCTTCTGGGCCTGAGCCCGAAGACGCCGTTCAGCGAGTGCACCAGCACCGTGTTGAGCAGCTCGATGGCGAACAGCAGGACAACGAACGATCCCACCACCAGCAGCCCGCCCTTGGCGCGGGCGGCAGCTGTTTCCTTGGTGGCGGGCGCCTCCCCCGGGGTGTCCAGCATTGCGGCCCCTAGTGGACCACGATCGGCTGGAAGCCCTCCGCGCGCAGGGCGCCGAGGACCTGTTCGCCGTGCTCGTGGCCCTTGGTTTCAAGGTTCACCGTGATGGAGACGTCGCCCATGCTGATGGAACCGCCCACGCGCGTGTGGTCAAGGCCGGTCACGTTGGCGTCGTTCTCGGCGATGATGCGGGCGATCGTCGCCAGCGAGCCGGGGCGGTCATCGAGCATCATCCGCACGGTCATGTAGCGGCCGGCGGCGGAAAGGCCGCGCTGAATCACCTTCAACATCAGCATGGGGTCGATGTTGCCGCCGGACAGGACGACGGCGGTGGTTCCCGGGTTCTCGATCTTGCCATCCATGAGGGCAGCCACGCCCACGGCACCGGCGGGCTCCACCACCATCTTGGCGCGTTCCAGCAGGAAGATCAGGGCCCGCGCCAGCGAGTCTTCGCTGACGGTCACCACGTCGTCCACGAGTTCGCGGATGATGCTGAAGGGCAGCTGCCCGGGCCGGCCCACGGCGATGCCGTCGGCCATGGTGGACACCTTTTTGAGCGGCACCAGGGCGTCCGCTGCCAGCGACGGCGGGTAGGCGGCCGCGTTTTCCGCCTGGACGCCGATGATGCGGATTTCGCGGCCGAGTTCCTTCGCGCGGGCCTTGACGGCCACCGCAACTCCGGCGAGCAGCCCGCCGCCGCCGACCCCCATCAGGATGGTGTCGACGTTGGGCACTTGCTCGAGGATCTCCAGGCCCAGGGTGCCCTGGCCGGCCACAACGTCCACGTTGTCGAAGGGGTGGACGAAGACTGCTCCGGTGTCGTCGGCATACCGCTGGGCCTCGGCAAGGGCCTCATCCACGTTGTGCCCGTGCAGGACCACCTCGGCGCCGTGGCTGCGCGTGGCGGCGAGCTTGGGCAGCGCCACGCCGAGCGGCATGTAGATCCGGGCCTTGATGCCCAGGCTCTTGGCCGCGACGGCCACGCCCTGCGCGTGGTTGCCGGCGGAGGCAGCCACCACCCCGCGCTTCTTATCCGATTCGGAGAGGCGCGCCATCCGCACGTAGGCGCCGCGCACCTTGAAGGAGCCTGCACGCTGCAGGTTCTCGCATTTGAAGTAGACCTCGCCGCCCACCATGGCGCCCAGGGCCCGGGATGACTCCACCGGGGTCCGCGCAATAATCCCGTCCAGCAGCTTCTGCGCCTCAAGGACATCGTCCAGCGTGACGGGAAGGCTTTCGGGGGTGTTCACGAACTATTCTCCTTTGGGTGATTCGACGTCGGCACCGGGGGCGGCGTTGCCGCCCGGGGCGCCGTGTGCAGTGCCGGCAGGTTTGCCGTGGCCGGAATGCGAGCCCGGCAGCCGGACGTCCCTGAAGGTGTTGTCCTCATCGGCAGAGCCCAGGTCTGCAGTACCCGCGGCGGCCGGCACAAGTTCATGTTCCCACGTTCTGGCAGCAATATACCGAATCGCCGAGTTTGCTACGGCCAGGATGGGGACCGAGAACAGCGCCCCGGGGATGCCTGCGAGGTAGGAACCGGCGGCAACGGACATGATCACGGCCACCGGATGCAGGGCCACAGCCTTGCCCATGACCAGCGGCTGAAGGATATGGCTTTCCAGCTGCTGCACCAGCAGCACGATGCCCAGCATGATCAGGGCGTTGACCGGGCCGTTGGCCACCAGGGCCAGCAGCACCGCGATGGCGCCCGTCACGAGCGCACCGACCACTGGGATGAAGGAACCGATGAACACCAGCACGGCCAGCGGCAAGGCCAGCGGAACTCCGATGATCGCCGCGCCGACGCCGATGCCCACGGCGTCCACGAAAGCCACGAACATCTGGATCCGCGCGTAGCTGACCATGGACGCCCACCCGCGCCGGCCGGCGCCGTCGGCGGGGATCCGCGCCTGCCGCGGCAGGAGCCGGACCAGGAAGGACCAGATGCGGCTGCCTTCGAGGAGGAAGAAGATCAGGATGAACAGAGCCAGGATCAGCCCCGCCGCGAAGTGGCCTGCGGTGCTCCCGAACGACAGGGCGCCGCTCAGGATACTGCTGCTGTTGTTCTGCAGCGCGGCCGTGGCCTCCTGGATGTACTGGTCGATCTGGGCGGCGGTCAGGTGCAGCGGGCCCTCGGCCAGCCAGTCCTGGACCTGCTGGACACCTGTCAGCGCCTCGCTCCACAGCTCCTGGAAACCGAGGGCCAACTGCCGGCCGACGAGGGCCAGGGAACCGGCGATGAGTCCGATGAAGCCCAGGACGGTGATGGCGACGGCGGCCCCGTTGGGCACGCGCGACTCCCGCAGCCACTTCACCACGGGGCTCAGCAGGCCGGCCAGCAGCGCAGCGACCATAACGGGAATGATGAGGAAGCTGACCTTGGCCAGCAGCCAGACCAGGGCCCCGATGACCAGCAGGATCAGCCCCAGCCGCCAGGCCCATGCCGCCGCAATGCGCACCCCGTAGGGAATGTCCTGTTCAAGGTCACGGTCCGTCCGGATGCGCCGGGGCTCCAGGCGTTCGAATGGAGCGCGCCCGGAGGGCCGGCCCGCGTTTGCGGTGCTCGCCCTGCCGGCGGCGCTGGCGCTGCCTGCCGGGCTGGCGCTGGCACTCGCCCTGGCGCTCGTGTTGGCGGCGTCGTCTGGTGTGGCGTCCTTTGCTGGCGTCATAGCCCAATACTTCCCTAGCCGCCCTGCTATGGGAAACGCGCCACGGCCCGACTGTGCACTGCCCTGGCCGGCTACTGCCTGGTCAGGCCCCGGCGAGGTCGGCGCGGATGCCCCAGGTGATGGTGAACGAGTCCCCGGGCGCCAGCCAGCGGAGGCTGTCCCCCGAGTTAAAGGCATTCGCCGGCCCTGTCATCGGTTCCAGTGCCACAGCCGCCGCCCGGCCCGGGTAGATGCGGCTGACAAACACGTGGACGAACGGGCAGGTCTCGTCCTGCCACAGGCTGACGCTGCGGCCGTCCGGCGCGGTCAGCGTGTGACGGGCGATCCCGCCGTCGAACGCCAGATCGGTCAGGGCGGCGTCGAGATCCAGGTCCCCCACCGTCCTCCCCCGCCGCAGGTCGCTGTCCGCCGAGACGGGTGCGGAGCTGCGCGGGATGAGCCGCTCGTCCGCCACCAGCCGCGTTGCGGCATTGACAGTCAGCGTGAGCTCCTCGGAGGGCACGTCGCCGATCCGGAGGTATGGGTGCGCCCCGAGCACGAAGGGCGCCTCGGTCTCGGAATCGTTGACCAGCGTTTGCCGCACCTCCAGGCCCAGGTCCTCGGCCAAGGAGTACTCCACACGGTGCCGCACGAGGAAGGGGTAGCCGTGCTGGGGGAACACCGGAGCCTCGAGCGTCACGGCAAATTCGGATTCCGCGACCAGGGAGTATGCCGCGTTGCGCAGGAGCCCGTGGCTTGCGTTGTTTTTGGAAACCTCGGTGATGTCCAACTGCTGCTTCTTGCCGTTCAGGTGCCAGACGCCGTCTTCCACCCTGTTCGCCCAGGGCGCCAGGGTTATCCCGGTGGCGCCGGGCGGAATGTCGGAATCCCCGTAGGACTCCGTCAGCTGGACGTTCCCGCGGCCGTACCAGCGCAGCCCGGCAGCGAGCTCGGTGACCACGGCGAGCGCGTCACCACGCCTGAGCTCGTACTGCCTGCCCGTGGCGTAGCGCCTCGAAGTCGTTGGGGAATCACTCGCCGTCGGGGCATGGCTGCCCGTGGTGGAATGGCTGGTTTCGGAAGTCGCGCCGGAAGTCATGGACCTACGGTACAACGCGCGCACCAGCCTGCGTGCAACCGCCGACGGGGACCAATGTTTGTTATTATTTGTTAGAAAGTATTTGTTTTTGATCGCTTTGTGCCACAATAGGAGCAGCCACAAACAGTGACCGGGCCCACAGGGCCTGAGCCCGCACTCAGTCCGCGAGGAAAGGAGGAGCAACATGCTCGCAACACAGCGGCAGCACCTCATCCTCCAGGAACTCGATGCCGAAGGCACGGTCCGCGTCGCGGCACTCGCGGACCTGCTCCGTGTCTCCGAGATGACCGTCCGGCGCGACATCGATGCGCTCGATGCCGAAGGCCTGCTGCTGCGGGTTCACGGCGGTGCCACACGCCCTGCCGCGTTCAGCGCCGTCGAACCGGGCTTCGGCGCAAAGTCGGCCCGGGAAGCAGACGCGAAACGGGCCATCGCGGCGGAGGCCCTCATGCTGCTCCGGCCCGGCATGACCCTGCTGGTTTCCGGCGGCACCACCACCCACGAGCTGGCGCGGCTGCTCCCCCGGGATCTCGGGCTCACGGTGGCCACCAACTCCCTCATGGCAGCCAGCGCGCTGGCGGCAGCCGGTGACGGCGGCATCCGCACCGTGGTCCTGGGCGGCCAGCGCACACCGTCCGAGGCCCTTGTCGGCCCGGTCACGGTGCACGCCCTGGACAACCTGCACGCCGACCTCTGCTTCATGGGCGTGCACGGCTTCGACCCCACGGCCGGCATCACCTCGCCAAACCTCCTCGAGTCCGAGGTCAGCGCCGCCATGATCGCGGCATCGGACCAGCTGGCAGTACTCGCCGACGCCACCAAGTACGGGACCATGGGTCTGGCCGGGATCGCTCCGCTGTCCGCCGTCGGCACCCTCATCACCGACGACCGGATCAGCACAGGCCCCGCCGGCCCTGCCGCCGAGGAGCTGCTCCGGCAGTCCGTCGGCGAACTGCGGCTGGCACACATACCCCCGGCCTCCCAACCAGGTAGCAGCTCAGGGCGTTCCCACGGCTGGGAGCCCCCTGAAGTGCTACCTAGTTGGGACCACGACCCCCTTCCCGACCGCCCCACCAGCCTCCCGGACGGCCAGACGCCGGCTACCGCGTTCAAAGGAAATGACGCATGACCCATATCACCAGCACCCACCTCGCCGACGGCCGCGAATTGCTCTACTTCGACGACGCCGGCTCGCCCCGCCCGCGGTCGGTGGAGCTCACCCAGGACCGCCGGGATCTCCCGGCCCGCGGGGAGCCCGGCGAAGTCCGGTATGACGCACTGACCGGCGAATGGGTTGCAGTGGCCGCGCACCGGCAGACGCGCACCCACCTGCCGCCGGCGGACCAGTGCCCCATCTGCCCCACCACAGACGCCAACCCGTCGGAGATCCCCGCGCCGGACTACGACGTCGTCGTGTTCGAGAACCGATTCCCCTCCCTGGGCCCGGCCCTTGGCCCGGTCCCCGCCAGCCCGGGCTGGGGAACCACGGGCCCGGCCTTCGGGCGCTGCGAGGTGGTCACCTTCACCCCGGAACACACGGGATCGTTCAGCGGCCTGAGCGAAACCCGTGCCCGCACAGTGGTGGAGGCCTGGTCGCACCGGACGGCCGCCCTCAGCGCGCTGCCCGGCATCAAGCAGGTTTTCCCGTTCGAGAACCGTGGCGCGGACATCGGCGTCACCCTGCACCACCCGCACGGCCAGATCTACGCCTACCCCTATGTCACGCCGCGCGCCGCCGTCATGGGCTCAGCCGCGCGCAGGTTTTATGACGACGCCGATGGGCGGCAAACACTGACAGGCTCGCTGCTGCGCGCCGAACGGGAGGACGGCAGCCGGATGGTGCTGGAAAGCGACAGCTTCAGTGCCTACGTTCCGTTCGCCGCCCGGTGGCCGCTGGAGATCCACCTCGTACCGCACCGCCAGGTCCCGGATCTGGCGGGGCTGACCGGGGAGGAGAAGGACGAACTGGCCCACGTCTACCTCGACCTGCTCAAGCGCCTCGACGCCCTCTACCCCACCCCGACGCCCTACATTTCGGCCTGGCACCAGGCCCCGGTGGATGACCTGCTGCGCCCCGCAAGCTACCTCCACCTGCAGCTGACCTCCCCGCGCCGGGCGGCGGACAAGCTCAAGTTCCTGGCCGGCTCCGAGGCGGCCATGGGCGCCTTCATCAACGACACCACCCCCGAACAGGTGGCAGAGCGGCTCCGCTCGGTCACCGTTCCGGCATCCCCGGCCGAGGCGCTCGCTCCGGCCGCGCCCGGCCTTATCGAACAAGGCGTTACCGAACCAGACCTCATCGAAGGAGCCCACGCATGACCGCCCCCGCCACCACCGACCTCGAGGCCCGGTTCCATGCCGCATTCGGCCGCCAGCCCGACGGCGTGTGGCAGGCTCCCGGCCGGGTCAACCTGATCGGCGAGCACACAGACTACAACGAGGGCTTCGTGCTGCCTTTCGCCATCGACCGGACCGCCCGGGTGGCCGTGGGGGTCCGCCCCGATTCCACCATCCGGCTGCTCTCCACCTACGGCGACCAGGGAATCACGACGGCGGACACAGCTTCGCTGCAGCCCGGGACAGCCAAGGGCTGGACCAAGTATCCGCTGGGCGTCATTTGGTCCCTGCAGCAGCGCGGCATCGACGTCCCGGGCCTGGACCTGCTGCTGGACTCCGACGTGCCCCTCGGCGCCGGGCTGTCCTCTTCGCACGCCATTGAGTGCGCCGCGATCTCGGCACTCAACGACCTCACTGGAGCAGGCATGGGCCCGGAGGACATGGTCCTGGCCACCCAGCGTGCGGAGAACGACTTTGTCGGCGCACCCACGGGCATCATGGACCAGTCAGCCTCGCTGCGCGGTTCCAAGGGCCACGCCGTGTTCCTGGACTGCCGGGACCAGAGTGTCCAACTGGTTCCCTTCGAGGCCGAGGCGGCCGGCCTGGTCCTGCTGGTCATCGACACCAAGGTGTCCCATTCCCATGCCGACGGCGGCTACGCTTCCCGCCGGGCGTCCTGCGAACTGGGCGCCGAGGTGCTGGGCGTCAAGGCGCTCCGGGACGTCACGCCCGGTGATCTGGAGGAGGCCAGCGGCCTGCTGGACGAGGTCACGTTCCGCCGCGTGCGGCACGTGGTCACCGAGAACGACCGCGTGCTGCAGACCGTGGAACTCCTCGGGCAACAGGGCCCGTCGGCGATCGGCGCCCTGCTCGACGCCAGCCATGCGTCCATGCGCGACGACTTTGAGATCTCGTGCGCCGAACTGGATCTCGCCGCCGATACCTCCCGGGCCAACGGCGCCATCGGCGCCCGGATGACCGGCGGCGGTTTTGGCGGCGCCGCCATCGCACTGACCCCGGCGAGCGAGGAGCAGCAGGTGCGTACCGCCGTCGTACGGGCCTTCGCGGAGGCGGGGTACACCGCGCCGGACATCTTCACTGTCACCCCGGCCGCCGGGGCGATGCGGCTGGTGTAGCTGCTGCTACACCCTGGTCGGGGCGTAGGCTGGTCGCATGCCTGAAGCAGTCATTGTTTCAACCGCCAGGAGCCCGATCGGCCGCGCTTTCAAAGGGTCGCTGAAGGACGAGCGGCCGGACGACCTGGCGGCGGCGATGGTCAGCGCAGCGCTGGCCAAACTGCCGGCGTTCGACCCCACCGGAGACAGCGGGCCGGGCCTGGACGACCTGTACCTCGGGTGCGCCGAACCGAGCGGCGAAGCGGGCTCTAACATGGCCCGTGTCGTCACCATCCTCACGGGCCTGGACAACGTGCCCGCCGCCACCGTCAACAGGTTCTGCGCCTCGAGCCTGCAGACCCTCCGGATGGCCTTCCACGCCATCCGGGCGGGCGAGGGCCAGGCGTTCGTGGCGGCCGGCGTCGAAGCCGTGTCGCGCTACCAGGACTGGGCCGGGGCCGGCGAAACCGGGGCCCGGAACCACAACCCGCTGTTCGAGCCGGCCCGCCAGCGCACGGCCGCGCGGGCCGAGTCGAACACGCCCTGGACGGATCCGCGGCTGGGCGGCCGCATGCCGGACATCTATATCGCCATGGGCCAGACCGCCGAGAACGTGGCCACTTCCTACGGCGTCAGCCGTGCGGACCAGGACGAATGGGCCGTGCTGAGCCAGAGCCGGGCCGAGGCCGCGATCGCCTCGGGCTTCTATGCCCGCGAGATCACGCCGTATGAGCGGCGCGACGGCACGGTGGTGGACCGGGACGATTCACCGCGGCCGGGTGTGACCCTCGACGCCGTCAGTGCCCTGCAGCCGGTCTTCCGCCGGGAGGGAACCGTCACGGCAGGCAATGCGTGCCCGCTCAATGACGGTGCCGCCGCCCTGGTGGTCATGAGCTACGACCTGGCCAGGGACCTGGGGCTGGAGCCGCTGGCCCGGATCGTCTCCACCGCGGCCACAGCCTTGTCCCCCGAGCTGATGGGGATGGGGCCGGTGGAAGCCTCACGGCAGGCGCTGGCCCGCGCGCGCCTGGACATGCGGGACATCGACCTTGTGGAGCTCAACGAGGCCTTCGCCGTGCAGGTGGTGGCCAGCGCCCGCGAGCTGAAAATCGACCCCGCGAGGCTCAACGTCCACGGCGGTGCCATCGCCCTCGGCCATCCGTTCGGCATGACCGGGGCCCGCATGACCACCACGCTGCTCAATGGCCTGCGCGAGACGGACGGAACGATGGGCCTCGCCACCCTCTGCGTCGGCGGCGGGCAGGGCATGGCCGTGGTGCTGGAGCGCCTCACCTAGCCGCCCGCTTGGAGTTTTTGTCCAAAACTCCAGCCTTAAACGCGGGAGTGGGCCCCGCCGGTTGGCGGGGCCCACTCCCTTATGAACGTACGACGATTGAAACGTACGACGGCGGTCTGCCGGCTTAGGCGTTAGTCGTCGCCTCGGAGGATGGCCAGCAGACGGATGATTTCCACGTACAGCCACACGAGCGTGACGGTCAGGCCGAAGGCGGCGGTCCAGGAGAAGCGCTCCGGCGCTCCGCTGCGGACGCCCGCCTCGATGCTGGTGAAGTCCATGATTAGCGAGAAGGCAGCGAGGCCGATCGCGAGCAGGCCGATGAAGACGCCCAGCGGAATGCCTGCGATCTCCATGCTCGTGCGCAGGCCGAACGGGGAGTCCACCGCGCCGGTCCACATCATGACCATATTGATCAGGGCGAAGACCGCGTAGCCGATGGTGGCAATCATGAAGAAGCGCATCGCCTTGGGGGTGGCACGGACCTTGCCGCTCTTGAAGAGCACCAGGGTCACGGCGAAGACCGACAGCGTGCCGATGACCGCCTGCAGGCCGACGCCCGGGTACATGCCGTCAAGGATGCGGGTCAGGCCGCCGAGGAACAGGCCCTCGAGGGCTGCATAGGCCAGGATGAGGGCCGGCGACGGCTGCTTCTTGAACGTGTTGACGAGGGCCAGCACAAAGCCGCCCAGCGCGCCGACGATCATCAGCAGGCTGGCCAGGGGCAGCGCCACGACCAGCGTGACGGCGGCGCCGGCCGCCACGGCCGCGAGACAGATGGCGGTCTTGACGATGACGTCGTCGAAGGTCATCCGCCCGGTTTCGGACGGCCCGGCGGCAGGCCGGTGGTACATCTGCTGCAGCTGGTCGTTGGACATGTTCTGCTGCTGTGACATCCAGCCGGACTGTGCATCCATGACCTGGCCCGGGGCGCGGCCCTGGCCGTACGCCGGCTGGCCGAACTGGTTCTGACCGAAGTTGTTGTGGCCGTACGCCTGCGGGACAGGCGGTGCCTGGGTGGCTCCACGGAAATTCTTTCCGTTGAAGATCGGGTTTCCGCCAAGTGCCATTGCGGGTGTCCTCCATGTATGGGGTCGGGTGATGAATCTACTGGTCACGCTATCAATTTCCACGGACCAGCGGCACGGAAAGTTCCTGCTGGTGACGCGGGATTTCAGTTGTTACCGGATCGCTATCTGATGGCCAGCTCCGCCCACGCGGTTTGTACTGCTTGCGCTGTACGATAAGCGGGTCAGGGTGACGGATATCACAGCTAGTCAATACCCGCTCCACCAGCAATGATATCCGGCGCCCTCCGTTCGCAGCGGCTGCAATGAGGCAGCCGCAACCACCCCCACGTGGAGGTTTTCAATTTGAGACGCACACCGAGAGGGCTGCCTATCCGGCGGCCGGCCGGGCTGCTGAAGGTTTGGGGGGCCATTGCCTCCGCCGTCGTGGCACTTCTGCTGGTCGCAGCGCCGGCATCGCAGGCAGGCACGCCAGCTCCGACACCACCCCCGTCGAACCAGCAGTTCCAGGACACCATCAGCGGCTTCCTCCGCGACGATACACGGCGCCCCATCGAAGGCGTCAAGATCACCGCCAAGAGCGGGACCTTCACCGGGGAGGCAACCTCGGGCGCCAACGGGTCCTGGCGGATCGGCGTTCCCAGCCAGGGGACCTACGAGATCCAGCTGGACGAATCCACGCTTCCGGAAGGCATCAAGCTCGCCGAAGGCCAGTCGAATCCCCGGACCGTCACGTTCAGCCAGACGTCAAACCTCTCCGTCATCTTCGCGTTCGGCAAAGGCATCGTTGTGCAGCAGCAGGACTTCGGCCAGAACCTGCTCAACAGGCTCGTGGCCGGCCTTAGCTTCGGCCTTTTGCTCGCCCTCGCTTCAGTGGGCCTGTCCCTGATCTTCGGCACCACCGGGCTCACCAACTTCGCGCACGGCGAGATGGTGACCCTGGGCGCCGTGCTGGTCTTCGGGTTCAGCGCCATGAACTTGCCCTTCTGGCTGGCCATCATCCTGGCCCTGCTCGGCGGCGGACTCTTCGGCTACGCGCAGGACGCCGGGCTTTGGCGGCCGCTGCGCCGCCGCGGCACCGGCCTGGTGCCCATGATGATTGTCAGCATCGGTCTGGCCCTGGCGGTCCGCTACATCATCCAGTTCTACTTCGGCGGAGCCACGCAGCAGCTGCCGTTCGCGCAGAGCGCGGAAGTCCAGCTCGGCCCGGTCTCCATCTCCCCCAACAACCTGTGGTCCCTGGTCATCAGCGCCGTCGTCATCGCCCTCATCGGCATGGTGCTGCTGAAGACGCGGCTGGGCAAGGCCACCCGGGCCGTGGCCGACAACCCCGCGCTGGCCGCCGCCTCCGGAATCGACGTCGACGGCGTCATCCGCCTGGTCTGGATCACGGGCGGCATGCTGGCCTCACTCGGCGGCATCCTCTGGGCTTATTACCGCCCGGGCGTCACGTTCGACATGGGCTCGCAGATCCTGCTGCTCATCTTCGCCGGCGTGACCCTCGGCGGCCTCGGCACCGTCTTCGGCGCCCTGGTCGGATCCATCATCGTCGGCATCTTCGTCGAACTGACCACCGTGTTCGGCCTCGCGGCCGACCTCAAATACGTGGGAGCACTCTTCATCATGATCGTTGTCCTCTTGTTCCGGCCCCAGGGCATCCTGGGCCGCCGCGAGCGCGTGGGTTAGGAGACAGCCATGGACTTCGGATTCATCCTCTCCAGCGCAGCCAGTGAAATTTTCAGTCCGACGACGGCGGCGTACGCACTTGCCGCGCTCGGCCTCGCCGTGCACTTCGGCTACTCGGGCCTGCTGAACTTCGGCCAGGCCGGCTTCATGGCGGTCGGGGCCTACGGCTTCGCCATCTCCACACTCACCTTCCGGGTGCCCTTCTTTATCGGCCTCCTGATCGCCGTCATCTGTTCCGTGCTTTTTGCACTGGTGCTGGGCATTCCCACCCTCCGTCTACGGGCGGACTACCTTGGCCATCGTCACCATCGCGGCGGCGGAAATCGTCCGCTACGTCGTCACCACCAACCAGCTCACGTCCGTGACCGGTTCGGCCAACGGGCTCGCCGCCTTCGAGGGCGGATTCTACTCGATGAACCCCTTCCCGGAGGGCTCCTACTTCGGTATGAACAACCGTGACTTCTTCATCCGGGTGGTCGGCTGGGGACTCGTGGCCATCGGCTGCGTGCTCGTCTGGCTCCTCATGCGCAGCCCCTGGGGCCGCGTGCTGAAAGGCATCCGCGAGGACGAGAACGCGGTCCGCTCACTCGGCAAGAACGTCTACGCCCACAAGATGCAGGCGCTGGTGATCGGCGGCACCTTCGGCGCACTGGCCGGGATGATCTTCACGCTCCCGCGCGGCGCCGTGCAGCCCGCCAACTACGGCACCGAGCTGACATTCTTCCTGTGGACCTGCCTCCTGCTGGGCGGCATGGCCACGGTCCTGGGGCCGGTGATCGGCGCCATGATCTTCTGGGTAGTCCTGTCCCTCACGCAGGGCGTCCTGTACGGGCTGATCGAATCCGGCGCGGTGACCTGGCTGACCACTGTCCAGGCCGGCCAGCTGCGCTACATCCTGGTGGGCATCGCCCTGATGCTGCTGATGATTTTCAGGCCGCAGGGTGTCTTCGGCAATAAGAAGGAGCTGGCGTTCGCATGAGCAAGCACAGCGAAGAATCAATGGAAGCGGGCGTCGACTACATGACAGACGCCCGGCCGATCGCCGTCGGGGACAACACCCCCGGCTGCAAGAAGCGGGATGCGATCGTCGTCGCCGAAAACGTCACCCGCAGCTTCGGCGGCATCAACGCCGTCGACGTCGAATACCTGGAAATCCCGCGGCACAAGATCACCGCCCTGATCGGCCCCAACGGGGCCGGCAAGACCACCCTGTTCAACCTGCTCACCGGCTTTGACACACCGAACTCCGGCAAGTGGCAGTTCGAGGGCCAGAGCATCGCCGGGGTGTCCTCCTACAAGGTGGCCCGGATGGGGATGGTGCGCACGTTCCAGCTCACCAAGGTCATGGGCAAGCTGACCGTCATGGAAAACATGCGGCTCGGCGCGTCCAACCAGCCGGGCGAGAGGCTGTCCAAGGCCCTGTTCAAGAACATCTGGGGCGGCCGCGAAAAGGAAATCACCGAGCACGCCAACGTCCTGCTGGAGAAGTTCAAGCTCGACACCAAGAAGGACGACTACGCGGCGTCGCTGTCCGGCGGCCAGCGCAAACTGCTGGAAATGGCCCGCTCCCTGATGGTCCGGCCCAAGCTGGTGATGCTGGATGAACCGATGGCAGGGGTCAACCCGGCACTGACGCAATCGTTGCTGGATCACATCAAGAACCTTAAGTCCGAGGGCATGACCGTCCTCTTCGTGGAACACGACATGCATATGGTCCGGCACATCGCGGACTGGGTGGTGGTCATGGCCGAGGGCAAGATCGTGGCCGAGGGACCCCCGGTCGATGTCATGAAGGACCCCGCCGTCATCGACGCCTATCTGGGCGCCCACCATGACGTCGATCTCGGCGACACCGAGGGCATCAAGGCGCTTGAGCAGGAACTCGCGGCAGACGAGGAATCGATCGTCGGTACCGAGGACGCGGGCATCATCGCGGTGGACATCGTGGCGCCCACGATCACCGAAGCAGGCCCGGTCACCAAAGCCGCCCCGGATACCCGACGCACAGACGACGGACGGACAGACGCCGGATCCACAGCTGTCGGCCAGCCAGAAAAGGACAAGGAATGAGTGCCACGAGCGCGGCCCCGGCCGCAAGCAACGCAGCCGCGGACGGCGCCGTCGTCAAGGTCACCGATCTGGTGGCCGGCTACCTTCCCGGCGTCAACATCCTCAACGGGTGCAGCATCGAGGCCCGGAAGGGCGAACTGATTGGCATCATCGGCCCGAACGGGGCCGGCAAGTCCACACTGCTGAAAGCCATGTTCGGCCTGGTGAAGGTGCACTCCGGATCCGTGGTGGTCAGGGGCCAGGACCTCACAGGGCTCAAGGCGAACAAACTGGTGACCCAGGGCGTTGGTTTCGTGCCCCAGACCAACAACGTCTTCTCCACCCTCACCATTGAGGAAAACCTGCAGATGGGCATGTTCCAGCGGCCCAAGGACTTCGCGGAGCGCTTCGACTTCGTCACCAGCCTTTTCCCGGAACTGGGTAAACGCAGGGCGCAGCGTGCGGGCTCGCTGTCCGGAGGCGAGCGGCAGATGGTGGCCATGGGGCGGGCCCTGATGATGGAGCCGGCAGTGCTGCTGCTGGACGAACCCTCGGCGGGCCTCTCCCCCGTCAAGCAGGATGAGACCTTCCTGCGCGTGCACGAGATCAACCGTGCCGGGGTGTCCGTCATCATGGTGGAACAGAACGCCCGCCGCTGCCTTCAGATCTGCGACCGCGGCTACGTCCTGGACCAGGGCAGGGATGCCTACACCGGCACGGGCCGTGAGCTCATGAAGGACCCGAAGGTCATCCAGCTGTACCTCGGCACGCTGGCCGACGAGGACTAACTGCCCCACAGAAGACACACAGAAGCCCCCGTCCGGCCGGACGGGGGCTTCTGTTGTGCGGCGGGAAGGCGGCTTACAGCTTGCCGAATTCCTCCCGGGCCGGCGTGTACTTGTTGTCGTCCTGGTACTCGTAGATGCCAATGGAGGCTTCCGTCGGGTCACCGGCGTCGGAGAAGGTCACCGGGCCGGACTCGCCGTCGTAGTCGATGTCCTTGCCGTTGCGGAGCAGCGTGACGCAGGACGCGAAGTCCGTGCACTTCTCGCCGCCCTCGGAAACTGCCTTGAGCTGCTTGGCGATCTCCGTGCCCTTCGTGCTCTTGGCGGCCTCCGCTGCCAGCGAGATCAGGTTGACGGCGTCGTAGGACTCACCGGCGTAGCTGTAGTCCTTCAAGGCGGGGTCGATGGCGAGGAGCTTCTTCTTGAAGTCCTCCTTGGCGAAGGTGCCGGGGATGGTTCCCTGTGCGCCCTTCAGCGTGCCGGGCTTGAAGTCCTTGCTGTAGTCGGACGTGTTGCCGTCCACCATGAACAGCTGCGTCGCCTTGATGCCCTTGCCCGTGATCAGCGGGACGATGCTCTTGGCCTGGTCAAAAGTGATCAGTGCAATGGCATCCGGCTTGGCGGCGATGACCTTGTCCACCTGGCTGCTGAACTGCGAGTCGCCCTCGTTGAAGAGCTCCTCGGCCACAACCTGGCCACCGGCCGCTTCAAACGCGGACTTGACGTTCTTGGCCAGGCCCGTGCCGTAGGCGTCGTTCAGGACGATCATGCCTACCGTCTGGGCGCCACAGGTTGCCATGTAGTTGCCCAGCACCTTGCCTTGCAGCACGTCCGAAGGAGCCGTGCGCCAGTACAGGCCCTTGTCATCCCAGGTGGTGAAGTCCGGCGAGGTGTTTGCCGGGGAGAACTGGATGACGCCCGCTCCGGTGATCTGGTTGATCACGGTCTTGGACACACCCGAGGAGGCCGCACCGATGATGGCGCTGACACCCTGGCCGAGGAGCGCTGTGGTGGACTGGGTGGCGATGTCGGTCTTGGTGTCGCCGGAGTCACGGTGCGTGATCGAAACCGGCTTGCCGAGCACGCCGCCGGCGTCGTTGACTTCCTTGATGCCGAGGTTAACGCCGGCAATTTCGGGCGGGCCGAGGAACGCCAGCGACCCCGTCGTCGGCAGGAGCGATCCAAGTTTCAGCGGTGTGGGGGTGGTGGTGGTTGCTGCCGGCACGCCGCCGGTCTCCGTGGTGGTGCTGGTTGCCCCGGCCGTGGCACTGGGGGCAGGGCACGCGATGCCGCCTGCCGCTGCGGAGGATTCGGTCGCGCTTGGGGTGGAACCGCCACCACAAGCCGTGGCCAGAAGGGCGACGCCGATGCTAAGCGCTGTGAGCTTAGCGACCCTTGGCGCCGTCTGGGGGAGTGAAATCATTTAGAGTCTCCTCGATCGAAAGGTGCGAACGGCCTTTGATGCGATTTTTGGTCAGGGGTTCCTGAGCTAAGTTCAAGCTAATCCAATTCGAGCGTGAACATAAGTGACTAAGGTCACATCCTCATAACACTCGTTGCATATTGGAACACCGGCGACGTGGCGGAGCAAAGTTGTACCCCAGGTGGGACTCGAACCCACAACACGCGGATTTTAAGTCCGCTGCCTCTGCCAATTGGGCTACTGGGGCGCCCGGTCAATCGTATCGCCTCAGACGGCGGCCAATGGCCCCGCGTACCGGAATGTGCCGTGGACCCCGCCGGGCCACAGGGCGAGGGGCAGCAGTTGGAAATGGTCGCCCCAGTTCTTGTCCGGCGCCTCGACGCCCAGGGACGCCGCCGGAACGAAGCCGAAGCGCGGGTAGTACTCGGTGCTTCCGAGCAGCGCGATGCCCTTCTCCCCCGCAGCATTGGCACGGACGACGGTTTCGCGCATCAGCGCCGAGCCGATGCCATGGCGCTGCAGCCGGGGCGTCACGCAGATGGGCCCGAGCCCCAGCAGCTCAAGGTCATCCACCCACGCACGGGTGCTGATCACGTGGCCGACGATTTCGCCGTCGAGTTCGGCGACGATGCTGAACTCCGGCAGGTATTCCTCGGCGACAAGCAGCTCGCGGAGCACTTTGACCTCAACCGGCTCCCCCGCCACGGGCAGGCCGGTGACCGGCGAAACGGCGAACGCATCGGCGGTCAGGGCGAGGAGGGCGTCGCGGTCCCCGGGCTGTTCGCTGCGCAGGACCACTTCCCGCACCGGTTCGGGCTCGGCGGCGTTGGCGGCTGAGAGGCCGGCCAGGACCTCCAGCGCCCGCGCCGCATCAGCCACCGGCACCAGGAGATGGTCGTGGTGGAAGCCGGCCAGAACGTTGCAGCTGATCCGGGCCTGGGTCAGTGCCCTGCTGACGGCCGCGGTCAGGCCCACCGCCTCCAGGGCCGAGTGGACCTCGAGGGTGATCCAGGCGGCCACGAAATCGTAAGGCAGGTCCAGCGCGTCCGCTTCGGCCCGGGGCAGGACCACCGTGAGCCCTTCGGCCTCCCGGACGGCGGCCTCGATGTGCCCCGCCAGCGGCTTGCCGTGCGGCCAGAGCACATAGACGTACTCCCCCTCCCTGAGCACCGGACGCATCGAGGCAAGGAGAGTTTGGAGGTTCTTTTCACCCGTCATGCAGCCAGTCTATGGCTGCACCCTGCCGTTCCCGGGAGGGCCGCACCAAGGTAGACCGCCCCGCCCGGGAAACGCGAAAGCGGCCGTTCCCAAAAGGGAACGGCCGCCGTCGTCGTTTGTGGGGCCTCCGCCGCCGAGGGTTCCCTGGCTGAGCTGAGCGAAGCGAGGGAGGCGGTGGGGATTTACTTGGCCTCAGCCTTGACGGGATCCTTGGCGCCGCCCTGGGGAGCGTCGGCAGCCTTCTCAGCCGGTGCGGCCGGAGCCGGAGCGGCGGGAGCTGCCGGCTTGGGCGCCGGGGTGGCGGCGGCCACGAAGGCGCCGCGCGGGTTGTCCAGGTCCAGCAGCTGGGTGGTGTCGCGGCCTGCGAAGAAGCTCAGGACCCAGTTGAAGATCACGCGGAACTTGCGCTCGAACGTCGGCATGGCCATGCCGTGGTAGCCACGGTGTGCCAGCCACGCGAGGGGGCCCTTGAGCCCGATGCGGCCGAGCAGGTTGATGTTGGCAACACCCTTCCACTCACCGAAGCCGGCCACAGCACCGAGGTTCTTGTGCTTGTAGTCCACCAGCGGCTTGTCCCAGCGGGAAGCCCACAGGTTCTTCGCGAGGCGCTTGGCCTGGCGCAGCGCGTGCTGGGCGTTGGGAACGCAGGTGCCGTCCGGCAGGCCGCCGCCGGTCAGGTCGGGAACCGCGGCGATGTCACCGGCTGCCCAGGCGTTGTCGATGATGCCTTCGTCGCCCGAGATGCGCAGGTCCGGCAGGACGCGGACGCGGCCGCGGGGCTCCAGCGGGAAGTCGGTGGAGCGGACCATCGGGTTGGCCTGCACACCGGCGGTCCACACGAGCGTGTCGGTCTCGAATTCCTGGGCCGGGGTCTTGTCCGGCAGGTTGATGAGCTTGAGGGAACCCTCGGCGTTGTCCAGCGACGTGTTCAGCAGGACCTCGATGCCGCGGCTGCGGAGGTGCTCGACGACCCACTCGGCCTGCTTCGCGGTGACCTCGGGCATGATGCGGCCCATGGCCTCGACGAGGACGAAGCGGACTTCCTCCTGCTTGACGCGCGGGTTGTTCTTGACGGCAGCGCGGGCGAGGTCTTCCATTTCGGTGATGCACTCGATGCCGGCGAAGCCGCCGCCCACCACCACGAAAGTAAGGGCGCGGGCGCGTTCGGCGGGGTCGGTCATGGTGGAGCCGACCTCGATGCGGTCAAGGACCTTGTTGCGCAGCGCAACGGCTTCCTCGATGGTCTTCAGGCCGATGCCCTTGTCCGCCAGGCCCTTGATGGGGAACGTGCGGGTGATGGCGCCGGCGGAAAGCACGACGTCGAAGTACGGCACCTCGAAGTTGTCGCCACCGTCAGCCGGGGCAACCACGGCCGTGCGGTTGGCGTGGTCGATGGATACGACGCGGCCCTGGATGAGCTCGGTCTGCTTGAGGTGCTGGCGGTGCGAGACCACTGCGTGGCGGGCCTCGATGTTTCCGCCGGCAACTTCCGGCAGGAAGGGCTGGTAGGTCATGTAGGGCAGCGGATCAACGACGGTGACGATGCCGCCTGCGTTCGCGATCTTCTTCTGCAGTTTGAGGGCTACGTAAAGGCCGACGTACCCGCCGCCGACGACGAGCACACGCGGACGATCCTGGAGCTGTGGGGTGGTTGCCATAACTCCAGAGTACAGTACTTTGTGAAAATCTTCACTAACTTCGCCTGTGGGCCGGTTCCACCTTTGTCACCGCGCCCGTTTCCGGGTCCTCCACTCCCCCTCCGGTGGCCCGGTACGCCCTCCGGAGCTGGACCGTGCCGGCCACAATGATGGCTATGAACAGCCCGCCAAACCCGATGACCACCGCGGCCGGCAAAGCACTGTCCAGCTGCGACGGCGGCACCGCAACCGGCACGGTCGCCTTGGGCAGGGTCGCCTGGGCGGTGGCTGCCGGGGCCGTCGGCTCGGGAGCGGGCGTGGCGAGGTTCCCGCGCCGGTGCACGCGGATCCAGTCCGCGATGGAACCCAGCGGGTTGGACTTCGTCTCGGCCACGTCGTCCTTGAGTGCCGCCTCCGCGTTGAGGACGCCGAAGCCGTACAGCGGGTCCTTGCCCGGTGAGCCCTCGTCCTTGGCGGTGGAGACGATCCTGTTGATGACCTGCTTGGCGCTCATCTCGGGCCACTTGGAGCGGATCAGTGCCGCAACGCCGGAGACGATGGGCGTGGCACCGGACGTGCCGGCCCATTCCGCGTAGCTGCCGCCTGGCAGTCCGCCGGCGAGCTTCTCCGCAGGTGCTGCCACTCCGATGCTGATGCCCTGGGAGGAGGAATCGGTGCTTGCCTGTCCGTTCAGGTCCAGGCCCGCTACGGTCAGCACGCCGGGGATGGTGGCAGGAGCCCCGACCTGGACGTTGCCGCCCACCCGGTTGCCGGCCGCGGCCACGATGACCACGTCCTTCTGCTCGGCGTACAGGAAGGCGGCGTCCCAGCTTTGCGGCCACTCAGGCGACGTGCTGCCCAGCGAAATGTTGATGACCTTGGCGCCGTTGTCCACCGCCCAGCGCACAGCCTCCGGGATCTGGTCCTGGTCGCTCTTGCCGCCGGGGTTGGCCGATCCCAGCCAGGTGGACACGGACAGGATCTGCGCCTCGGGTGCCACGCCCATGATGCCGTCCGGCTTGGTTTTGGAGGCCGTTGCGGTGGCGTTCGGGGAAGGCTTGGCGCTGGCCGTCGCCTTCTTCGCCGGCTCGTGTCCGCGGCCCGCGAGCATGGTGGCCACCAGCGTGCCGTGCTCGGGCTTGGCACCGATGCTCTTCTCGCCGTCGGGGGCGCCGGCACCGGAGACGTCATGGCCCCCGGCCAGCACGCCCTTGAGGTCGGGGTGGCCGCCGTCCACGCCGCTGTCGATGACAGCAACCTTCACGTTGGCGCCCTTGGAGACCTCCCACGCCTTGGTGATGCCGGCTTCTTTGAGCCAGTACTCCTTGTCCCGCCAGGAGTCGGCCTGCGCGGCCGGTGCGGTGGCGACGGCGGACGCGGCGATCCCGCCGGCAAGCACCGCGGACAGAAGGGCCGAGACCGTCCGGCGAAGCCGGGCTGTTGCTCTGGTCATGCAGGATCCAATACTTGGTTAACTTGGTGCCTCGGCACTCAGGGCAATTCCATCAAGAATATCGTGCTCGCTGGCGGTGGCCGTAATTATGCGGCCGCTGCTGAGTTCGCCCATGCGGCTGAGGATGCGTCGCCAGACCAGCGCGCCGGCGCCAATGACGTCCACCCGGCCGGGGTGCATGTACGGCAGTTCGGCCCTCTGCGCCCGCGGCATCTGCAGCAGGTCGGTGGCTGCCGCCTGGACCGCAGAGATGGACAGTTCGGCGCCGTGGATGGCCCCGGGCAGGTATTCGGGCAGCTTGAGCGCGTGCGCGGTGATGGTGGTGATTGAGCCGGCAACCCCGACGACGGCGGTGCTGCGTTCCAGCGGAACGTCCAGGTGCGCTTCGGCAATGGCGGCGTCGACGTCTGCCTCCGCGGCGGCGATCTGTTCGGCCGTGGGCGGATCCGACGTGAGGTGGCGCTCGGTCAGCCGGACGCAGCCGATGTCCACCGACTTCGCGGCGATCACGCCGTTGGCGTCACCGAGCACAAACTCCGTGCTGCCGCCGCCCAGGTCCACCACCAGGACTTTGTCCTCGGCCGAGATAGGCAGCACGCTGCTGGCGCCGGCGAAGGAAAGCGCTGCTTCCTCTTGGCCGGTGATCACCTCAGGCTCCACGCCGATGAGGTTCCGGATGCCGTCCACGAAGACCTGGCGGTTCCGGGCGTCCCGGCTGGCCGAGGTGGCCACGAAGCGGACTTTCCGGGCCTGGTACTCGCGGATAAGCGCGGCGTAGTCAGCCGTGGCCGCGAAGGTGCGCTCCAGCGCTTCGGGCGCCAGCTCGCCGGTAGCGTCGACGCCCTGGCCGAGGCGGACCACGCGCATTTCGCGCACGATATCGGTGAGCCTGGCGGCCCCGTTGCTGCGGTCGATGTCGGCGATGAGCAGGCGGATGGAGTTGGTACCGCAGTCAATGGCGGCCACCCGGGTCATGCGCCTGCCTCCGTTGTGGTTGCGCCGGTGGTGTCTGTGGCGGGGGCGTCCGTTGTGGTTGCGTCCGCCCTGGATTTGCGGACGGGCGCCGGCCGGCCGACGATGTCCGGCAGCCCCTGCGGGCCGTGGCGGCTGAGGTCCCGGGAAGGTGCCTCACCGGCCGTGTCCCAGGCGCCGTCGCAGTAGCAGCGGTCGGCGGTCCACCATTCGCTGATGGCCGCGACGGCCTCGTCTCCCAGCGGATTGACGCCCGGCCCGGCGGCCAGCGAGTGTCCCACCAGGACGTGCAGGCACTTGACGCGGGTGGGCATGCCGCCGGCGGAGACGCCGTCGATCTCCGGGACGTCACCGATGCCCGAGCGTGCTCCGATGTCGGCGCGGGCAGCCAGGTACGCCTCGTGGGCGTTCCGGTAGGAGGCCGCCAACGATTCGTCGGCGGCAAGCCGGTCGTTCATGTCGTTCATGAGGCCGCCTGCTTCAAGCCGGGAGACCGCCGACGTGATGACGGGGTGGGTCACGTAGAACGTGGTGGGGAATGGTGTTCCGTTGCTGAGGCGCGGGGATGTTGCCGCCACGAGCGGGTTCCCGCAGACGCAGCGCGCCGGGATTTCCACAACGTCACGCACCGGCCTCCCCAGCTGGCGGCTGAGCACATCGAGGTCCTGCGCTGATGGCTGCCGGGATTCACCGGGGGCGGTTGCCGTGTTGTCGTCCACTGGCGTGGCCGTCCTTCCTGCCCGGATCTGGCTGCCCCGAAAATCCGGTGGACAGTCCCGCGGCGGGCGCCGCTCCTAGTCTGTTGCCGAGCGCCTGACGGACTCCCAGAGGGAATCCACCCAGGGCACGTCGGCGGGGTCTTGTGTTTCTGCTGCACTGGGCTGGCTGCCTGATGCGCCGGCCGGCAGGTCGCTGCCGAACACCCAGTAGCCGGTCTCTCCCGGCATAACCATGTTAATGCGGTCCCGGGCCTGCTGCTTGACGTAGTTAGGATCCTGCCAGCGCGAGACCTGCCGTTTGAGGTTGTCCTGGGTCGCCTTGCTGTCTGCGATGTCCGACTCCAGGGCCGCGATTTCCGCCCGCTTGTCGATAAAGATCTTCACGGTGGGGGCCAGCATGATGGTGATGGCAACCATCACCACGGCCAGCGCCAGCATGCGCCCGGAAAACGCCTTGGCGGGAACGGGGTCCAGGTTCTCTTCCTCGGCCGCAACGGCTGATGACCCGGACTTTCCGCGGCTGTTCCCGGCGCTGCCAGGCTTTCCGGCGGTTCCCTTGCTGCCGGCTCCGGGCTTCGGGCCGGCCTTGTCACCCGGACTTGCTTTGGTGCCAGTGGCCGTCCTGGTAGCGTCTGTCCTGGAACCGCCACTTTTGGTGCCGGCGCCGGTGGCGCTGCCCGGTGCTTTCGCGCCCGCGCCTGGGTGTCCCGTCCCGGATTCATGGGTGGCCGTGGCCGGACGCGGGCCGCCGAAGTCCGCCTGGATGACGTCTCCCCCGGCCGATCCGGCGGAGGACTGCTGTGCAGGTGGGGTCACCCTGGGAACTTTGGGACGGCGGGTAGCCATGACACTCCTGTAACGTGTGGGCGCCTAAAACAAACAAAACCGGTGGCTATGGTCTTTCCACCATAGCCACCGGTCAGCTGTTTCTTGGGCTACTAGGCCTTGAAACGCGGGAACGCGCTGCGGCCGGCGTAGCGTGCGGCGTCGTCGAGTTCCTCTTCGATGCGCAGCAGCTGGTTGTACTTTGCAACGCGCTCGGAGCGGGCCGGGGCACCGGTCTTGATCTGCCCGGCGTTGGTGGCAACGGCGATGTCGGCGATCGTGGTGTCCTCGGTCTCGCCGGAGCGGTGCGAGGTGATGGTGGTGTAACCGGAGCGCTGGGCCAGGGAAACGGCGTCCAGGGTTTCGGTCAGGGAGCCGATCTGGTTGACCTTGACCAGCAGGGAGTTGGCCGTGGCGGCGTCGATGCCCTGCTGCAGGCGCTCGGGGTTGGTGACGAACAGGTCGTCACCCACCAGCTGGACCTTGTCACCGATGGTGTCGGTGAGGATCTTCCAGCCTTCCCAGTCGTTCTCGTCCAGCGGGTCCTCGATGGAAACCAGCGGGTAGTCGGCAACGAGTTCGGCGTAGTAGGCGCTCATCTCGGCGGCGCTCAGGGCCTTGCCCTCGAACTGGTAGGCACCATCCTTGAAGAACTCGGAGGAGGCGACGTCCAGGGCCAGGGCGATGTCGGTGCCCGGGGTGTAGCCGGCGTTCTGGATGGCTTCCTGGATCAGGTCCAGGGCAGCGCGGTTGGACGGCAGGTTCGGGGCGAAGCCGCCCTCGTCGCCGAGGCCGGTGGAGAGGCCCTTCTGCTGCAGCACGGACTTGAGGTTGTGGTAAACCTCAACACCCCAGCGCAGGCCCTCGGAGAAGGTCTCGGCGCCGATCGGGGCGATCATGAATTCCTGGATGTCGACGTCGGAGTCCGCGTGCGAGCCGCCGTTGAGGATGTTCATCAGCGGAACGGGCAGGACGTGGGCGTTCGGGCCGCCCAGGTACTTGTACAGCGGCAGGTCAGCGGAGGCTGCTGCGGCGTTGGCAACGGCCAGGGAGACGCCCAGGATGGCGTTGGCGCCCAGCTTGGCCTTGTTGGCGGTGCCGTCCAGGTCGATCATGGCCTGGTCGATGCTGCGCTGGTCGGTGGCGTCAAAGCCGGTCAGGGCCGGTGCGATCTGGTCGATGACGGCGTCAACGGCCTTCTGGACACCCTTGCCGAGGTAGCGGCCCTTGTCGCCGTCGCGCAGTTCGACGGCTTCGTGCTCGCCGGTGGACGCACCGGACGGAACGGCAGCGCGGCCGATCTGGCCGTCGGAGAGGAGAACTTCAACTTCGACGGTGGGGTTGCCACGGGAATCGAGGATCTCGCGGGCGTGGATGGCATCGATAAGCGCCATGGATTTGCTCCTTATGGGCAATTTACTGGGGAACTTTAGCGGAAAATCTCGACGTCCTCGTCTGGGACTAGCCTAGTCGAGAGTGGTGCACGTTACGGAAACCTATCCAGAACCCGGACGTCATGATCCGGGTGCTGAAGATTCCGGGTAGCGGTTCTGGTATCGCCGGACGGCCCCGCGGAGGGCACGTTCGGCGTCGAACCCCCTGTCCCGGGCAGAACGGACGACGGCGAGCAGCAGCTCGCCGAGTTCGGCTTCGGTCTCCATCGTTTCGGCGAGGCTGGTTTCGAGGGGCCTGGTTTCGACGGGCTCAACCGGCGGGAGCAGCCCGGCCCGTTCGGCCCGGTCAAGGGTTTTCTGGGCCCGGGCCAATGCCGGCAATGCCACCGGGATGCCTTCGAAGGGCGTGCTGCGCTCCGGGCTTTCGGCCTTTTTCACGGCATCCCACTTGAGCACGATCTCCTCCACCGTGGCGGGAAAGGAGTCCTGGAGGGAACCGTCCGGGCGGAAGACGTGGGGGTTGCGGCGGATCATCTTCCCGGTGAGGCCGCGCGCGACGTCGCCGAAGCCGAACACCCCGCGTTCCTCGGCGAGCCGGGCATGCAGCACCACCTGGAGCAGCACATCGCCCAGCTCGCCTTTCAGGTCAGCCTCGTCCGCACCGGTCTCGATGGTCTCGGCCACTTCGTAGGCCTCCTCCAGCAGGTATTCCACGAGTGACTCGTGGGTGAGGGCGCCCATCCACGGGCAGTGCTCGCGGAGGGCGGCAATCACCCGCAGCAGCTCCCCCACCGGGTCGGGGCTTTCAGCCAAGGTCGCCGTACGCGTCGTTGATGTACTCCACGAGGGCTTCCTTTTCCTCGAGGGGCAGGAAGGAGGCCTCGGCGGCGTTGAGCGTGAGCTCCAGCAGGTCGTCGAGGTCGTAGTCGAAGGTCTCGACCAGCAGTTCGAACTCGTCGGTGAGCGTCACGCCGCTCATCAGCCGGTTGTCGGTGTTGATGGTCACGTTGAAACCCAGCTGGTAGAGCATGTCCAGCGGGTGGCTCCCGATGCCCTCACCGAAGGCGGCAATGGCTCCGGTCTGCAGGTTCGAGGACGGGCAGATTTCCAGGGCGATGCCGCGGTCGCGGATCCAGCTGGACAGGTTGCCCAGGGTGACCAGGCCGATGTTGTCGCTGTCCTCGTCGTCGGCGTCGTCCTCGTCGAACTCCACCATGATGTCTTCGGCGATGCGGACACCGTGGCCCAGGCGCAGCGCGCGGCCGTCAACCAGGGCGGACTGGATGCTGTCCAAGCCGGCGGCTTCGCCGGCGTGCACGGTGGCCGGGAAGTTGTTTTCGGCCAGGTAGGTGAAGGCGTCCCGGAAGCGCGAGGGCAGGAAGCCGTCCTCGGCGCCGGCGATATCGAACCCTACGGCGCCCTTGTCGCGGTGCCGAACGGCGAGTTCGGCGATTTCCTGGCCGCGGTCGGCGTGGCGCATGGCCGTGATGAGCTGGCCAACCTGGATCTCGCGGCCGGTCTCGGCCACGGCCTCCACACCGGCTTCGAGGCCTTCCTGGACCGCTTCGACAACCTCGTCCAGGGTCAGTCCCTTCTGGAGGTGCTGCTCAGGTGCCCAGCGCACTTCGCCGTACACCACGCCGTCGTCCGCCAGATCCTCCACGAACTCCTTGGCGACGCGGAACAGCCCTTCCTTGGTCTGCATAACGGCGACCGTGTGGTCGAACGTCTCCAGGTAGCGGACCAGCGAGCCGGAGTCGGCGGATTCGCGGAACCATTCGCCCAGCGCGGTCGGGTCGGTGGAGGGGAGGGTGTGCCCCACCGCCTCCGCCAGCTCAATGATGGTGGCAGGGCGCAGGCCGCCGTCGAGGTGGTCGTGAAGGGATACCTTGGGCAGGCTCTTCAGGTCGAAGTCAAGGGCAGGGGCGGCGTCAACGATTGGCTCAGTCACGTACCAACTCTAGGGTTGGACCGGCAGCAATGCCAACGCGCGTTGCTGCCCGGTAACGGGCGGCGCGAAAGACCGCTCGGCCGCGCAGTTAGGCCACGCGACTGGCCTGTTCCCGACCGCCGTCCGGGACAGTCTCCCCGTCCAACGCGGGGGTCCCTTCCGGCTCAGCGGCGGCATCGTTGCGGCCGAGGCGCTTGTGCCACCAGCGGAGGGCGTGGTCGATGATGATTCCCAGGATGATGGCGAACACGACGGCGATGCCGGCACCGAGCAGCGGGTTGTGGTGCAGCCACGGGAAGGAGCTGGCGACGAGGCCGATGCCAATCGAATAGCCCACCCACGTGAAGCAGGCGAAGGCATCCAGCAGGAAGAACCTGCGGTGCGGGTACCCGGTGGTGCCGGCGACGTAATTCACGGCCACGCGGCCCCACGGGATGTAGCGCGCCGTGAAGATCAGCACGGCGCCGCGCTTCTCCAGTTCGTACCGCGCCCAGCCGAAGACCTTTTGAACCCTGGGCCGCCGCATCCATTTCCAGCGCTCCAGGCCGATCTTCCGGCCCAGCATGTAGGCCATGTTGTCACCGGCGATGGCGCCGGTCAGGGCAGTCAGGCCGAGGATCCAGAGATTGGGCTCGCCGCTGTGCCGGGAGAAGGCCGCCAATGCCACGATGAGCGTCTCGCTGGGGACCACCATCGCGAACCCGTCAACGAAGAAAAACACCAGCAAAACGGGATAAATCCACCACTGACCCGCTGCATGGAGCACGGCCTCATTAATAAACTCCACGCGGGTGTTGCTCCTAGGGACTATAACAAGACGGGAAGTGACGCAAATCGCTCTTTAGTGTCGCATGGCGGGAGGATAGTCCGCTACGCCTTGATTGGAAAGTCAACGTTCTTCCAACGGGTCCTGAACGCGGTTCCTGAGCCGGTTGATACCGACGTCCACCAGGATGCCCAGAACAATGGCGCAGATAATGGCGATTACGGCCCCGAGCAGGTGGTTTTCCTCGAACCACTGGCCGAAGAACAGCCCGATGGCCACTGAGTACGAGGCCCAGAGGGTGGCGGAAAGCACAGTCAGCCCGATGAAGCGGGGATGGGAATAATGCGTGGCTCCGGCGGTCAGGTTGACTGCCACCCTGCCGATGGGGACGAACCGCGCCACGAGTATCAGCGACGCCGGCCGCTTGCGCAGCTCCCGTCCGGCCCACCGGAACGCGCGCTGCATCCGCGGCCCCCGCATCCACGCCCAGCGCTGTGTGCCCACGCCCCGGCCGATGAGATAGGCGGCGTTGTCGCCGGTAAACGCGCCCAGTCCTGCTACCGCCGCGAGCAGCCACGGGTTGGGAACGTCCGCCGTAGCGGCGACAGCGGCCAGCCCCACCACCACGGATTCGCTGGGGATGGGCGGGAAGAAGCCGTCGATGACGCAGCAGGCGAGGACGATGAACAGGACCCAGGGCTGGCCGGCGGCAGCCAGGATGAAGTCATTGATGGCCTGCACGGTCAGGCGATGCGGTCGATGATGAGCTGCTGGGCAGGCCTGGAACCCTCCGGCGCGATGGTGACGGCATGGTCGAGCGCCTCCTTGGCCCGGGCAAACTTCTCCGGCGTGTCCGTCAGCAGGGTCATCAGCGGTTCACCGGCACGCACAGTTGCGCCGGGCTTGGCGTGCATCCGGACGCCCGCGGCTGCCTGCACCGCGTCTTCCTTCCGCGCCCGGCCGGCGCCGAGCCGCCAGGCCGCCACACCCACGGCGAACGCGTCGAGCTCCACAAGAACACCGTCGGCGGGCGCGTAGATGGTTTCCGTTTCCCTGGCCACCGGCAGCTTGGCCCGCGGGTCGCCGCCCTGCGCAGCGATCATCCGGTTCCAGACGTCCATGGCCCTGCCGTCTTTGAGCGCAGCGGCGGGATCGGCGCCGGAAACACCGGCACACCGCAGCATCTCCTCTGCGAGCCTGACCGTCAGCTCGACGACATCGGCAGGGCCGCCGCCCGCAAGGACCTCGACGGATTCCTCCACCTCGATGGCGTTGCCGGCGGTGAGTCCAAGAGGAGTGCTCATGTTGGTCAGCAGGGCCACGGTTTCCACTCCGGCGTCTTTGCCGAGGGCCACCATGGTCTCAGCCAGTTCGCGTGCGCCGGCCTCGTCCTTCATGAACGCCCCGCTCCCCACCTTGACGTCCAGCACCAGCGAGCCTGTGCCCTCGGCGATCTTCTTGCTCATGATCGACGAGGCCAGCAGCGGGATGGACTCGACGGTGCCCGTGACGTCGCGGAGCGCGTAGAGCTTCCGGTCCGCGGGAGCGAGCCCCGCGCCGGCGGCGCAGATCACCGCACCCACGTCCTGGAGCTGGGCCAGCATTTCATCGTTGCTCAGGGACGCGCGCCAGCCCGGAATGGACTCGAGCTTGTCCAGCGTGCCGCCGGTGTAGCCCAGCCCGCGCCCGGACAGCTGCGGCACTGCCACTCCAAACACGGCGACGAGGGGCGCCAGCGGCAGGGTGATCTTGTCCCCGACTCCGCCCGTGGAGTGCTTGTCGGTGGTTACCTTCACACCGCCGTCCGGCCGCCGGAGGCCGGAGAAGTCCAGCCGCTCCCCCGAGGCGATCATCGCCGCGGTCCACTGCGCGATCTCGGCACGGTCCATGCCGTTGAGCAGGATGGCCATGTTCAGGGCGGCCATCTGCTCCTCCGCGATGACGCCGCGGGTATACGCGTCGATGGTCCAGGCAATCTGCTCGGGGCTCAGGGCACCCTTGTCGCGCTTGGTCCGGATGATCTCGACGGCGTCGAACGCCTGGGTTTCCTTCAAAGGACGTGTCACCGGGTTCCCTCCAGGTGTTCGGGGCCAAATGCGTCGGGCAGCACCTGGTCCATGGTCTTGATCCCCTGCGTGGTCATCAGCTCCATGCCGGGTGCCCGGAACTCGTGCAGCAGCTGCCGGCAGCGTCCGCAGGGCATGAGCACGTTGCCGCCGCCGTCGACGCAGTAGAAGGCGCGCAGCAGGCCGCCGCCGGTCATCTGCAGGTTCCCCACGAGGACGCACTCGGCGCACAGGGTCAGGCCGTAGCTGGCGTTTTCCACGTTGCAGCCGCTCACTATCCGGCCGTCCGCCGTGAAGGCCGCGGCCCCCACCGGAAAGTTCGAGTAGGGCGCGTAGGCGGACTTCATGGCGTCGAGCGCGGCGGCTTCCAGGGCCGTCCAGTCGATGTTGGCGCCCGTTTCGTTGGCGTCGTTCTGCACGGCCGTCACCCCTTGGCGTACTGGATGCCGCTGGCCGGCACCCGGGTGCGCCGAAGCGCACTCATGACCCCACTTTAGTGTCCTGTGGCATGTCCCGTTAACGCGTCGAGCGCGAACGCACACCTGTGGCCCCTGGGGTAGGAGATTAAGTGTCCGTTCGCGCTCGGGGGTGACGGCCGTTGCACGGGCTAGAGCCGGACGAGCATCTTCCCGGTGTTCCCGCCGTCGAGCATGTCCATGAAGGCCTGCGGTGCGTTCTCCAGGCCGTCGACTATGGTCTCGTCGTACCGGACGGTCCCGTCGGCGAGCCAGCCGGCCATCCGCCCGGCGAATTCGGCGGCATGCTGGCGCTGGCCGCCCACCAGGAACCCGCGCAGGGTGAGCTGCTTGCCGATCGCCACGGCCAGGTTGCGTGGCGCGGCCGGCGGTTCCGTCGAGTTGTACTGGGCGATGGCGCCGCACATGGCCACGCGGCCGGCCACGTTCAGGACGGACAGCGCCGCCTCGAGTTGGTCACCGCCAACGTTGTCGAAGTACACGTCTATGCCGTTGCTGCCCGCGGCGGCCTTCAGCTGGTCCAGCACCGGGGCATCGCGGTAGTTGAACGCCGCATCGAAGCCCAGTTCCAGCAGCCGGGCAACTTTTTCCGGTGTGCCCGCACTGCCAATTACCTTTGAGGCTCCCATCGCCTTGGCGATCTGTCCCGCGAGCGAGCCAACCGCACCGGCGGCCCCCGAGACGAAAACAGCGTCCCCGGGCTTGAACTCCGCCACCTTCAGCAGACCGGCGTACGCGGTGAGTCCGGTCATGCCCAGCGCACCCAGGAAGGCAGAGGCCGGGGCGAGGGTTGTGTCCGCGGGGGTAGTCCGCTCCGCGTCCACCACCGCATGCTCCCGCCAGCCGAGTTGATGTACGACGACGTCCCCCACCTTGCGCTGATCGGACCGGGACGCGATCACCTCGCCCACCGCACCGCCGTCGAGCGCTTCGTCCAGCGCGAACGGCGCTGAATAGGATTTCGCGTCGTTCATGCGGCCGCGCATGTAGGGGTCCACCGAGATGAACAGGTTCCGGACCAGGACCTGGCCCTCCTTGAGGGCCGGGACGGCCGTCTCGGCGAGCCTGAAGTTTTCCGGGACGGGCCGTCCCGACGGGCGCGAGGCCAGCTGGATCTCGCGGGTGATCACCGGCAATGCCGTTGCTGCGCCGGCGCTCACGCTGCGAACTCCACGAGCGTGAGCGCGACGTCCATGTTGCCGCGCGTCACATTGGAGTACGGGCAGATGCTGTGCGCCTTGGCCATGAGCGTCTCGGCGGTACCGCGGTCCAGTGCCGGGAGGGCGACTTCCAGCTCGGCGGCGAGGCCGTAGCCGTCGCGGTCCTCGAGGGCGCCGAAGTGGATCTTGGCTGCGACAGCGGAGTCAGTGAGGTCTGCCTTTGCCTGCCGGCCCACCACGCGGAGGGCGGAGTGGAAGCAGGCCGCATAGCCGGCAGCGAACAGCTGCTCCGGGTTGGTGCCGTGGCCGCTGCCGCCCAGCTCCACCGGGCTGGCCAGGTTGACGTCGAGTTTGCCGTCCTTGGTGCGCGCGGAACCGTCGCGGCCTTCGCCGGACGCGAGGGCCTCGGCTGTGTAGAGAGTTTTCAAAGTGTTCCTTCCGGTTGGGAGGTTTGGGGGCTGCCTAAAGCGAACCGTGCAGGGCAGCTGTGAGCTTGCCGAGGGTTTCGCGCAGCTGGTCAAGTTCGCTGGGGCTCAGGCCCGCTGCGGCGGCAAGGTGTTGGGGTACGCCGGAGGCCTTGCTGCTGAGGGCCTTGCCTGCCCCGGTCAGGTGCACGGCGACGCGGCGCTCATCCTCCGCCGAGCGCCGCCGCTCCACGAGGCCCAGCGCCTCGAGACGCTTGAGGAGGGGCGAGAGGGTTCCGGAGTCGAGGCCCAGCTCCTCCCCCAGTTCCCGCACGCCGCGCGGCTCGTTCTCCCACAGCACGAGCATGACGAGGTACTGCGGGTACGTCAGGCCCAGTTCCTCCAGGAGCGGGCGGTAGACGGCGGTGGCGGCCCGCGACGCGGAATAGAGGGCAAAGCACACCTGGCGGTCAAGACGGGGAGCATCGGGCATACCCACAACGGTAGCGGGCAATTCAATTGTGCACAACTTACCGGCGGGAAGGAAAGCGCGAACTGGCAGCTGATGCCCGCAAACCAGGGATTTGAGGGGATCAGCTGCCAGTTCGCGCTATGGCGTTGCGGGGCCTAGAGATCGCGGATGGTGCGGAGCGCTGCGGCGGTGAGGACCTGGATGCCGAAGCCGAGGGCCCGCTCGTCCAGGATGTAGTCGCCGCGGTGCAGGTCGTACTCCTCGCCGCCGGGCGTCTTGGTGCCGAGGCGCATCATGGCCCCCGGCAGCTCGGCCAGGAACCAGGCGAAGTCCTCCCCGCCCATGGACTGCGGCGTCAGCACTACTGCGCCTTCGCCGATCTCGGCTCGTGCGGCCGCCTCGATCAGCGCCGTCTCGTGCTCGGAGTTGACCACCGGAGGAACGCCCCGGGTGTGCTCCAGCCGCACGTCGACGCCGTACGGCGCGGCCACCTGGTGCACCACTTCGTCCAGCAGTTCGCCGGCGCTGTGCCACGCGTCGCGGTCCAGGCAGCGCATGGTTCCGGCCATGTACCCCGTGCCGGGGATCGCGTTGGGCGCCGAACCCGCGGAGATGTGCCCCCACACAACGGAGACGCCGCTGCGGACATCCACCCGGCGGGAGAGGACGGCCGGCACGTTCACGGCGATCTGCGCCAGCGCGAAAACAAGTTCCTCGGTGAGGTGCGGGCGCGAGGTGTGCCCGCCGCGGCCGGACAGTTCAATCCGGATGGTGTCCGACGCCGAGGTGATGGCGCCGATGCGGGTGCCGATCTTGCCCACTTCGATGCGCGGGTCACAGTGCAGCGCCAGGATGCGGGGCACGCCTTCCAGCACGCCCTGCTCGATGCAGGAGTGCGCCCCGCCGGGCATGGTTTCCTCGGCAGGCTGGAAGATGATGCGCACGGATCCGCCCAGCGGGGACTCCTGGTGCATGCGGTGCAGCACGAGGGCGATGCCCAGCATGGTGGTGGTGTGCACGTCGTGGCCGCAGGCATGCGTGACGCCATGGTTCTTCGAGGCGAACGGCAGTCCCGTTTCCTCGATGATCGGCAGGGCGTCAATGTCACCGCGCAGCGCCGTGGCGATCGGGCCTTCGCCGATGTCAACGGTCAGGCCGGTGCCCTCGAGCCGGCGGGGCTCGAGGCCGGCAGCCTCCAGCCGCTCCACCAGTTTGTCCGTGGTCCGGAATTCCCTGAAGGACAGTTCGGGGTGCGCATGCAGGTCACGGCGAAAATCGATCAGTTCCGGCAGCAGGGGCTCGAGCCACGGCCCCACCAGGGCGGTGGGCTCAGCTTCAGTAGTGTAATTGCGCACACCTCAACTGTAGCGAGGCCGGGAAAATTAGCGGCATCGCCTTCTCCGC
Organism: Arthrobacter globiformis NBRC 12137; assembly: GCF_000238915.1. Classification (GTDB taxonomy): domain Bacteria; phylum Actinomycetota; class Actinomycetes; order Actinomycetales; family Micrococcaceae; genus Arthrobacter; species Arthrobacter globiformis. The sequence continues at coordinate 78,167 of NZ_BAEG01000010.1, forward strand.
GTTACGTGTTCGCCGTCCCCGGTCTACTTAGGACCGGTGGGCGCACAACGGCAGGGGCCGGCGCACTGAAGTGCACCGGCCCCTGGAACGTTCTGCAGGAAGACGTTCTGCTAGAGGACGTCGGTGTCGCCGCTGGCCTTCAGGGCGTCCACCGCCTGCTTCACCCGCTGCGAGTGCTGCTTGGTGGTGACCAGCAGCGCATCCGGGGTATCGACGATGACGACGTCCTTGATGCCGATCAGCGCGATGACACGCTTGGTGTCCGAGACCACCACGCCGCTGGCGTTTTCGGTGAAAACGCGTGCGCCCTCACCGAGGACGGTCACCTCGTCCACTTCCTTGGCGCTGTTGAGCCGGCCCACGGAGGCGAAGTCACCGACGTCGTCCCAGCGGAAGGAACCGGGCACTACGGCGACGTCCCCGGCCGCCGCTGCGGGCTCGGCGACTGCATAGTCAATGGCGATCTTGGGCAGGGTGGGCCAGATTCGGGCTGTGACTTCGTCACGCTGCGGCGTGTCCCAGGCCTCGGCGATTTCCTGCAGGCCGTTGAACAGTTCGGGCTGGTTCGCTTCCAGGTGCTTGAGCATGAGGGACACGGGCGCCACGAACATGCCGGCGTTCCAGACGTACTCGCCGCTGTCCACGTACTGCTGGGCAACGTCCTCGTCCGGCTTCTCCACGAACTCCACTACGGCCTGGGCGCTGGACGCGCCGGGAATGTGCAGCGAGTTACCGGACCGGATATAGCCGAAGCCCGTGGACGGGTGGGTCGGCTTGATGCCGATGGTCACGATCTTGCCGGCCGCCGCGGTGTGGATGGCTTCCCGTACGGCGTCCTGGAAGAGACCGTCGGGGCTGATCACGTGGTCCGCGGCAAAGGAGCCCATGATGGTGTCCGGATCGCGCTGGTGCAGGATGGCTGCGGCCAGGCCGATCGCGGCGCCGGAGTCCTTCGGTTCACTCTCGAGCACGAGGTCGCCGTCCTGGACCTCGGGCAGCTGGCGGCACACGGCCGCACGGTGCGCCACACCGGTAACCACGAGGACGCGGTTGCCGGCCAGCGGTTCGAGTCGGTCGTAGGTGGCACGCAGAAGCGTGCTTCCTGAACCGGTGAGGTCATGAAGGAATTTGGGAGCTGCTGCACGTGACAGAGGCCAGAGGCGGGTCCCCACACCGCCCGCAGGAATCACAGCGATAAAACGGCTGAGCGGTGAATCCTGGCTTGTCACTTTGTCGTTACTCATCAGTGCCTACTTTAGCCGACGCGCCTCAAGGCGGCCTTTCGCCGGGAGCTGGGGTGCGGATACAGTGGCAACACATGTGGTGTTCGTCTCAAAATTGCCGAAAATCCGTACAGTACGTGGCGGGCAAGGGACACCTGAATTGAATAAGCTGTGAGCGAAGCCTAGATTTAGGCCTGAGCTACGAGTGCTCTCGCAGTAGGCGTTCCCCCCGCGTGGATCCCACGCCAGCGCCGCTGTGTCGCAGGGAGGTTTATTCAGTGCCGACGAAACCAGCTGGCACCTTGTACCGCGGCCGTGAAGGCATGTGGTCTTGGGTTGGACACCGCATTACTGGTGTAGTGATCTTTTTCTTCTTGTTGGTCCATGTGCTGGACACCTCGCTGGTGAGGGTGTCGCCTGAGGCCTACACCGCCGTCATCGGCGCCTACAAGAACCCGCTGATGGCCCTGGGTGAAACGGGCCTCGTCGCAGCGATCGTGTTCCACGCCTTCAACGGCCTGCGGATCATCGCCGTCGACTTCTGGAAGAAGGGCGCCAAGTACCAGCGTCAGATGCTCTGGGTGGTGCTGGGCCTGTGGGTCGTCACCATGGTCGCCTTCGCCATCCGCCACCTGTCCCTTGCGCTCGGAGGTCACTAAGCCATGTCTGCAACTGAGATCCAGTCCCCGCGCAGCGGACAGATCGGCGGCAAGCCCGAGTCCGGCAAGATCGCCCCGAAGTACCGCCGCAACGGTAGCTCGCGCGGCAACTTCGAAATGCTGGCCTGGCTGTTCATGCGTCTTTCCGGCGTGGTCCTGGTTGTGCTGATCTTCGGCCACCTCATTGTGAACCTCCTGGTGGGCGAGGGCATCCACGCCATCGACTTCGGCTTCGTTGCCGGCAAGTGGGCAGATCCGTTCTGGCAGTTCTGGGACCTGGCCATGCTGTGGCTCGCCATGCTGCACGGCACCAACGGCGTGCGCACCATCATCAACGACTACGCCGAGAAGGACTCCACCCGCTTCTGGCTCAAGATGGTCCTCTACGCAGCCTCCGCCGTCATCATCATCCTCGGCACCCTGGTGATCTTCACCTTCAACCCGTGCCCGGTCGTGGACGGCGTCCAGCTGCCCGGCGGCTTCTGCCCCGCGTAGCATCCCGTGGCGGCCCGCCAGCCATTGGCGGGCCGCAATTTTGTGCGGAGACGGCTCAGACCGCGCCCGCTGTTTTATTGCGAATTTTGAGAGAAAGAGCGTCTGGTATGCAGGTCCATAAGTACGACGTCGTCATCGTCGGTGCCGGTGGCGCCGGGATGCGCGCCGCGATCGAGTCCGGTCAGCGTGCGCGAACAGCAGTACTGACCAAGCTGTACCCCACCCGCTCCCACACGGGTGCGGCGCAGGGCGGCATGTGTGCAGCCTTGGCCAATGTCGAGGAAGACAACTGGGAATGGCACACCTTCGACACCATTAAGGGCGGCGACTACCTGGTTGACCAGGACGCCGCCGAGGTCATGGCCAAAGAGGCCATCGACGCGGTACTGGACCTGGAAAAGATGGGCCTGCCGTTCAACCGCACGCCCGAGGGCCGCATCGACCAGCGCCGCTTCGGCGGCCACACCCGTGACCACGGCAAGGCTCCGGTGCGCCGCGCGTGCTACGCCGCCGACCGCACGGGCCACATGATCCTCCAGACCCTCTACCAAAACTGCGTCAAGCACAACGTTGAGTTCTACAACGAGTACTACGTGCTGGACCTCCTGACCGTGGAGGAAGACGCAGTACGCGAGGACGGCACGCCGTTCAAGCAGAAGCGCGTTGCCGGCGTCGTGTCCTACGACCTCGCCTCCGGCGAGCTGCACGTGTTCCAGGCCAAGTCCGTCGTGTTCGCCTCCGGCGGCGCCGGCAAGGTCTTCAAGACCACCTCCAACGCCCACACCCTGACCGGTGACGGCATGGGCATCGCGTTCCGCCGCGGCATCCCCCTGGAGGACATGGAGTTCTTCCAGTTCCACCCGACCGGCCTCGCAGGCCTGGGCATCCTCCTGTCCGAAGCCGCCCGCGGTGAAGGCGCCATCCTGCGTAACTCCGAGGGTGAGCGCTTCATGGAGCGCTACGCGCCGACCATTAAGGACCTCGCCCCGCGTGACATCGTGGCCCGCTCCATGGCCAACGAAGTGCGTGAAGGACGCGGCTGCGGACCGAACAAGGACTACGTGCTCCTTGACCTGACGCACCTTGAGCCGGCCCACATCGACGCCAAGCTGCCCGACATCACCGAGTTCGCCCGCACCTACCTCGGCGTGGAGCCCTACACCGAGCCGGTTCCCGTCTTCCCGACGGCGCACTACGCCATGGGCGGCATCCCGACGAACATCACCACCGAGGTCCTGCAGGACAACGACACCGTGGTCCCGGGCCTCTACGCTGCCGGCGAGGTCGCCTGCGTTTCCGTGCACGGCTCCAACCGCCTGGGCACCAACTCCCTGCTGGACATCAACGTGTTCGGCAAGCGCGCCGGCATTGCCGCCGCAGAGTACGCCAAGACGGCTGACTTCGTGGAGCTGCCGGAGAACCCGGAAGCGTTCACCATCCAGCTGCTGGATGTGGCCCGCAACGCGAACGGCACCGAAAAGGTCTCCGCGATCCGCAAGGAACTGCAGGACACCATGGACGCCAACATGCAGGTGTTCCGCACGGCAGACACGCTCAACCAGGTCCTGAAGGACATCGAGTCCTTCGAGGAGCGGTACACGCGCATCAACGTCCAGGACAAGGGCAAGCGCTTCAACCTTGACCTCCTGGAGGCCGTTGAGCTCGGCTTCCTGCTGGAGCTGGCCAGGGTCATGACGGTTGCTGCCCTGCACCGTGAGGAATCCCGCGGCGGCCACTTCCGCGAGGACTTCCCGGACCGCGACGACGAAAAATTCATGAAGCACTCCATGGCGTACAAAGAAGACCACGCACCGGCCGACGGTTCCGCGGAGGAGGCAATCGCCGGTGTCCGGCTTGCCACCAAGCCGGTTGTCTTTACGCGCTACGAGCCGATGGTGAGGAAGTACTAATATGTCCGCTGAACTTGCTGAGCCAGCCTCCAAGATCGAACTTCCCGCCGGTGTTGGCGGCGGCGGGGAAATCCCGACGTTCGACATCACCCTGCGCGTGCGCCGCTACGACCCCGAGGTTTCCGCCGAAGCCCACTGGGACGACTTCAAGCTGACGATGTACGGCACCGACCGCGTGCTGGACGCCCTGCACAAGGTCAAGTGGGACGTGGACGGCAGCGTCTCCTTCCGCCGGTCCTGCGCCCACGGCGTCTGCGGTTCCGATGCCATGCGCATCAACGGCCGCAACCGCCTCGCCTGCAAGACCCTGCTGAAGGACCTGGACACGTCCAAGCCCATCACGGTTGAGCCCATCAAGGGCCTGCCGGTGGAGAAGGACCTGATCGTGGACATGGAGCCGTTCTTCCAGTCCTTCCGTGAGGTCATGCCGTTCCTCATCAACAAGGGCCACGAGCCCACCAAGGAACGCCTGCAGTCCGCCGAGGACCGTGAGCGCTTCGACGACACCACCAAGTGCATCCTGTGCGCGGCGTGCACGTCCTCCTGCCCGGTGTTCTGGACCGATGGCCAGTACTTCGGCCCGGCAGCGATCGTGAACGCCCACCGGTTCATCTTCGACTCCCGTGACGATGCCGGCGACATGCGCCTGGAGATCCTCAACGACAAGGAAGGCGTGTGGCGCTGCCGCACCACCTTCAACTGCTCCGAGGCGTGCCCCCGCGGCATCCAGGTCACGCAGGCCATCGCAGAGGTCAAGCAGGCCATTCTGGCCCGCAAGATCTAACACCGTTTACCAGCGGACGTAACGGACGACGGCGTCGCTCACCCTGTACGGGAAACGTACGGTGGGCGGCGCCGTCGTCGTTTTCCCAACAAAGCCATTCGCATCACACGAAAGGGGACGCCGTGTCCCGCTCCGAAAAAGTCTCGTTCGAAGGCACCACCGGTGAACTGCTGTCCGGCATCCTCGACGTGCCGGACGGTCCGGTGAAGGGATGGGGCGTCTTTTCGCACGGCTTCACGCTGGGCAAGGACAGCCCCGCGGCGTCCCGGATGTGCAAGGCCCTGGCCGACAACGGGATCGGCATGCTGCGCTTCGACAACGTTGGCCTCGGCGGCTCCGCAGGGCAGTGGTCCGCAGGGTCCTTCAGCCACAAGGTGGCGGACACCGTCCGCGCGGCGGAGTACATGCGGGCAGAGGGCCGGGGCATCTCCCTTCTGGTGGGGCATTCCTTCGGCGGCGCCGCCGTACTCGCGGCCGCGTCTGAAATCCCGGAACTCGATGCGGTCGCCACGGTCGGGGCGCCCTTCTCCCCCAAACATGTCGCCCACGTCTTCGATGCGGCGCTCGACAAGATCCTCAGCGAAGGCAGCGCCGAGGTGGATCTGGGCGGCAAGCGCGTAGAGATCCGCAGGCACTTCGTGGAGGATCTCGAGAACGCCGACCTCACGGACTGCATCCGGCGGCTGCACAAGCCCCTGATGGTCCTGCACTCCCCCACGGACAACACCGTGGGCATCGAGAACGCCAGCACGATCTTCCAGACTGCCCGGCACCCGCGGAACTTCGTCTCGCTGGAGGGCAGCGACCACCTGCTGACCGGCAAGGGGCAGGCCGCGCGGGCGGCCAAGATTATCGCGGCGTGGGCCGACCAGTACCTCGACGCCGGACACTGACGCCCACGGGGCGCGGGTGCTCGGCCGGGTGGCGCCGCTCCACCGGTGTTTTTCCGGGCTGCACCTGCCGTGACCCCCAGCCGGTGGTTTTGGCTGCCGGAGAGGCCTTCAGGTCCTCCTCGCGGATGGCCGACCAGGACGCGGAAACCAGGTAGACCTGGCTGACCAGGTTGAACCAGATCAGCAGGCCGATGATGATGGCAAACGGTGCCAGGATGGGGTTGCGTCCGGCCCCGGCGAGCAGTTCGGTGCTGAAGACCTGCAGGACCGTGGTGCCGACGCCGGCGAGGATGGTTCCTTCCAGCAGCGCCTGCCGGGAGAGCTTCAGGCCGCCGGCCAGGCGGAACATGATGAGCGCGGTGATCCAGTTCAGGAGCAGCGGTACGGCGATCTTGATCAGCGCCGCCACCGGCCCCGCCACGGCCGGGTCCAGCCGGAGCTGCTCCATCGCCCAGCCCGCCGCGGTACCGAACACGAGGGACGCACCCGAGCTGATGACCAGGGCGACGCCGAGCAGCAGCAGCGTTCCGGCGTCGTGCAGTTTGAGGACCACGGGGTTGAGCTTGCGCGGGCCCAGCATCATCACTCCGCGGAGCCCCTCCCGGAGTCCGGCGATCCAGCCCAGGGACGTAATGACGGTAACGACGGCGGCGATCACTGCCGTCCAGCCGAGACCGTCGGGGTTCAGGAGATCCTTGGGGTCCACCAGCCCGTCACTGCCGTTGACCTTCAGCAGCCCGGGGGCACTCTCGGCCACGCTGGCGGTAATCCGGTCCAGGAGCGCCGGCTGGCCGCGCAGCGCCAGCCCTGCGATGGAGAACCCGGTGGCCAGCAGACCGGTAATGGAGAAGAACATGTTGAAGCCGGTGCCGGCACTCATCAGCGGGCCGTGCTGCCGCGTGTAGTGCTGCCAGGCCCGCATGGGGCGGAAGGCGTTCAGCCGGGCCTGCAGGAACTGGACCAGGGCCATGAGCCGGGGGAAAGTCCCCTGGCCGGACCTCCGGGCTTTGCCCCACTCCACCTGTTTGCGGATGACCTCCAGCTTCAGTTGGGCACGCTCAGTGGGGAGCGGTGGCTCCGTCGGCGTTTGTTGCTCGGAGGGCGTCCCGTTCGTCGTCTGGTTCGGTACCAAAGTCAAACTCTTCCCGTAGCTGCCAAATACCGCCGGTGTCGTGCTCGTAGAGTCCCATGCTAACCACCGGGAAGGTGGCCCTGTAGTCTTTCAGCACCGTTTCCGCCTCATCGAGGCTCTCCGGGGCGACGTCGTGGGCAATGGTCACATGGGGATGGTAGGCAAAGGGCAGCTCACGTTCGAGCGGTCCGGTCTGGAGCTTTTCGTGGAGGTCAACACACTCCTGGAAGCCCTCCTCGACTTTGATGAAAACCACCGGGGAGACGGGCCGGAAGGACCCCGTTCCGCAGATGGTCACCATGAACGGGGCCTGCGTCCGGGCCACCTCCCGCACGTGCTCCCGGGCCGCTTCCCAGTCGTGCGTGGGCGTGGTGGTGACGAGCGTGATGTGGGCCGGGATCACGGTGGCCATGGGATCCCCGAAGGACGCCCGCCACCGCTGCAGTTCCTCGGCAATTTCAGGCGGGAAGGCCAGAATGACGCCGAGGCTCATTCCGTTGCTGACTCCGCTGTTGGCGGGCTTGGGGGCCGGCATCTTGCTAGCGGGCTCCGGCATATGGCAGGAAGCCGGTCTTGGCATAGACGTCTGCGAGGGTGGCAGAGGCGATCGCCCGGGCCTTGTCGGCACCCAGGGCAAGCAGCCGGTCAAGTTCGGCCGGGTCCGCCAGGAGTTCGTTGGCGCGGTCACGGATGGGGGTCAGCCGCTCGGTCACCACCTCGGCCAGATCCACCTTCAGGTGGCCGTACATCTTGCCTTCGTAGGCGGCCACCAGCTGGTCGACGGTCTGCCCGGTGATGGCCGAGTAGATGGTCAGCAGGTTCGACACTCCGGGCTTGGTTTCCCGGTCGAACCGGATGTCGGTCTCCGCGTCGGTCACGGCGGACTTGATCCGTTTGGCGATGACCTTGGGGTCATCGAGCAGGTTGATCAGGCCGTTGGGCGACTCTGCGGACTTGGACATCTTGGCGGTGGGCAGCTGCAGGTCATAGATCTTGGCCGATTCCTTCTGGATGAAGGGCTCGGGAACGGTGAAGGTGTTGCCGAACCGGGTGTTGAACCGGGCGGCGAGGTCGCGGCTGAGTTCCACGTGCTGGCGCTGGTCCTCCCCCACCGGCACGCCGTGCGGCTGGTAGAGCAGGATGTCCGCGGCCTGCAGGATGGGGTAGGTGAACAACCCCACACTGGCGTACTCGGAGCCCTGCCGGAGCGCCTTGTCCTTGAACTGGGTCATACGGGACGCTTCGCCGAAGCCCGTGATGCAGTTCAGGACCCAGGCCAGCTGGGCGTGTTCGGGCACCTGGGACTGGACGAACAGGGTGCACTTGTCCACATCCACGCCACCGGCGATGTACTGCGCGGCCGTGACGCGCGTCCGCCGGGCCAGCTCCGCGGGATCCTGGGGAACGGTGATCGCGTGCAGGTCCGGGATGAAGAAGATGGCGTCGTACTCATCCTGCATCCGCACCCAGTTCACCAGGGCGCCGAGGTAGTTGCCAAGGTGCAGGGAGTCGGCGGAAGGCTGCATGCCGGAGAGGATGCGGTGCCGGATTCCGGCCTCTGGCGGGGTGCCGTTGGCTGCTTCGGGCTGCGCGGCTGCGGCGTCGGTCACGGTGGGGGTGGAGGTCATTCGTCAGGAGCCTTAGGAACTAGAGCCGGTAGTCCACTACCAGCGGGGCATGGTCAGAGAAGCGGGTGTCCCACGAGGGCGCCCGGTCCACGACGGCCGAAACTGCTGCGGCCGCGAGGGCGGGGGTGGCCAGGTGGTAGTCGATGCGCCAGCCAGTGTCGTTGTCGAAGGCCTGGCCGCGCTGCGACCACCAGGTGTAGGGGCCGTTGACGTTGCCCGCCAGGCCCCTGTGAACATCCTTCCAGCCGATCTCCTCACCGAAGAAGCGGTCAAAGTAGGCGCGCTCCTCCGGCAGGAAGCCGGCACGCTTGACGTTGCCCTTCCAGTTCTTGATGTCCAGCTCGGTGTGGCCGACGTTCAGGTCACCGGTGACCAGGGCGTGGTCGCTGTGCTTGGTGAGCTCGGGCAGACGCGTGCTCATGACATCCAGGAAGCGGTATTTGTCCTCCTGTTTGGGGGTGCCGGCCTCGCCGGGGTGCACGTAGGCGCTCACGACGGTCAGCTGGGAGGCGTTGCCTTCGGCGTCGCGGACCCGGAAGTCCGCCTCCACCCAGCGGCCGGCCGTGGCGAAGTAGTCATCGCCGATGTGGTCACGGGTGACGAGGGGCTCCTCGCGGGAGGCGATGGCCACGCCGGCGCGGCCCTTGGCCTCGGCTTCGGCGTGCAGGATGTGCCAGCCTTCGCCGATGAGCTGGCGCACGATGGCGTCAGGGGCCCGGACTTCCTGCAGTGTCAGGATGTCCACTTCGCGGGTCGCAAGCCATTCGGCCATGCCCTTTTTGTAGGCAGCGCGGAGGCCGTTGACGTTGACTGTTGCGATGCGAAGGTGGTCCTTCTTCAATGCCGAGCTCACCCGTTCCACTCTAGTCGATGATGGTTCCGGTCACGGGCTCGCCGGAGCCGCCGGACGACTTGATCATGTCACGGGCGTTGGTGGCAGTGATTTCGATGGTCTCGAGGGCACGGCGGATGGTGTCCTGGTCCGCGGCTGCGCCCTTGGCGCGCTCCTGCTCCACCACGCGCACCTGCACCTGCACGATCTTGAAGGAGTGGTCCAGCTTCATGTCCCGGATCTCCTCCGCCTCGCCGCGTTCACGGACCAGGCGGGTACCGCCGTGGTCGGCCGAGACGGTGGAGGGTGCGCGGCCGGTGGCGGCGTTGAACGCGTTGTGCGCCTCGTTGATCTTGGCTCCGGCCTTCTTGGCCGCCCGCTGGATGCTGAAGACCACGAAGGAGGCGAGCGCCAGCCAGAACAGTGCGATGACGGCAACAACCCAGCCGACGACGTCGTTCTGGTTGGCGGCGAAGATCACGGCCACCAGGAAGGCGGTGATCAGGACCAGCAGGCCCGGACCGCTGATGCGGAACATGGAGAATCCGCCCCGGCCGGGGGTGGATGACGACTTGGAGCTGCCCAGAGATTGCATGAAGCTATTCTCTCAAATCCCCGGAGCGCCCCAGGACGCTTCCACCGGCGGCGAACACCTGCCTACTTCAGGAACAGGCTCCGCAGCCTCCCGGTGGTGAGCATGAGGCCCAGGACGATCATGACCAGGTAGTAGCCGATGTGGATGGCCGTGGCCGGCGTGAAGGCGGCAGCGCTGATCTGCCGCAGCAGTTCCACGCCGTGCCACAGCGGCATGGCCTGGATCAGCCACTGGATGTATTCGGGGTAGACGCTCAGCGGATAGAAGGTGGCGCTGAAGAGGAACATCGGCAGCATGATGAAGTTCACCCAGTCCATCTGCTGGAAGGTCTTCATGAAGCTGGTGATGCCCATGCCGAAGCTGGCGAACCCGAAGGCGATCAGCACCGAGGCCGGAATCATCAGCAGTGCCCACGGGGTGGTGATCAGGCCCATCAGCCCCATGACCGCCGTGAACCCGGTGGCGTACAGCAGGCCGCGCAGCAGCGCCAGGAAGATCTCGCCGATGGCCACGTCCAGCGGGCCGAGCGACGTGTACAGCATCCCCTGGTAGAGCCTGGCGAAGTTCATCTTGAAGAAGACGTTCCAGGTGGAGTCGTACACCGCCCCGTTCATGGCCGAAACCGCCAGGAGCGCCGGTGCGATGTACGCCGCGTAGCTGATCTCCTGCCCGCCCGGGCCGGTGACGGAGCCCACCACGGCGCCCATCCCGACGCCCATCGAAATCAGGAACAGCACCGGCTCGAAGAACCCGGACAGCATGACCAGCCAGTTGCTGCTCTTGGTGGCCATCAGCCCGCGCCCGATCACCGCACGGGCGTTGCGCGAGTACAGCGGGCCGAAGCGCCGGTTCCGGGCTTCCTCCGTGACGGCGTGGCCCTGGGTCAGGACTGTCACTGTCCCATCCTCCTGACGAATTGGCGCTTGGTGAGGACCCAGCCGAACCAGGCCAGTGCCAGCAGGAACACGACATGGATGATGGTCAGCACCGGGGATTCCTCGTAGCCGAAGGTCATCACCCGGCCCAGTTCCGTGCCGTGCCAGATGGGCGAGATCCAGCCGATCCAGCGGACCAGGACGGGCAGCGTGTCCAGCGGGAAAAACGTGCCGGAGAACAGGAACAGCGGCATGACGATGAACCGCATCACCATGGCGAACTGGCCCTTGTCCTCCTTGATGGATGCCGCGTACGCCATGAGCGGCAGGCCGAACGAGAGCCCGGCCAGGGTTGCCACCAGCACGGAGCCCCATCCCCAGCCACTGGGTGACGCGCCGAACATGGCCACGATGGCGAAGTAGATGACGGACTGCAGCAGGAACCGCAGTGTCACCGCGATGATCTGCCCGGCAGCGATCTGCTCGGGGGTCAGCGGGGAGGCGTGCGGACCGTAGTAGACCCTGCGCCATTTGAAGCCGTCCATGACCGGGAACGTGAACTCGTTGGCTGCGGTCATGACCGCGGCGGACACCAGCAACGCCGGGGCGATGAAGGCGATGTAGCTCACCCCGCCGAACGCGGAGACGGTGTTGGTGTCCACCAGCGTGGCCAGGCCGACGCCCATCGCAAACAGGTACGCCGCGGGCTGGCCCACGCTGTACAGGAAGATGGACCAGCCGTACCCCTTCATGACGCGCAGGACCTGCTCGGCGTAGTAGAAGGCGCCCCAGCGCCGCGCCTTGGCGGCCGACACCCCGGGTGGGTGGGCGCGCAGGGTGCGTCCCGCCGTCGGCAGCTCAGTCAACGAGGCTCCTGCCGGTGAGCCGGAGGAACACGTCCTCCAGCGAGGACCTGCGCACCAGCGAGGTCAGCGGCCGCAGCCCGCGCGCGGAGACTTCCTCCAGTGCCGCCTCGCCGTCGTGGGTGTAGATCAGCACGCGGTCCGGGAGTGTTTCCAGGCGTTCGCCGATGCCCCCGAGCTCGGCACCGATACTGGCGTTGCGCTCCGACCCGAACCTCAGCTCCAGGACCTCGCGGGTGGAGTAGTCCCGGATGAGCGCGGCCGGTGAGCCTTCCGCCATGATCCGGCCCTTGTCCACCACGATCAGCCGGTCGCAGAGCTGCTCCGCCTCATCCATGTAGTGCGTGGTGAGGATGAGGGTGACGCCCTGCTCCTTCAGCCGGAACAGCCGGTCCCAGAGAATGTGGCGTGCCTGCGGGTCCAGGCCCGTGGTGGGCTCGTCGAGCAGCAGGATGCGGGGCTCGTTGATGAGTGAGCGCGCGATCGTGAGGCGGCGCTTCATGCCGCCGGACAGGGCATCCACCTTGGACTTGGCTTTATCCGTCAGCTGCGCGAACTCCAGCAGTTCGTCGGCCTTGGGTTTGAGGTAGCTCATGGGCAGGCCGAAGTAGCGTCCGTAGACCAGCAGGTTGTCCCGGACCTTGAGTTCCTCGTCCAGGTTGTCCTGCTGCGGCACCACACCCAGGTGTGCGCGCACCTCGGGACCGTTCTGCTCGGGGTCCAGCCCCATGATGGTCAGGTTCCCGGAGGTCCGCTGGGACACCCCGCCGATCATTTTCATGGTGGTGGACTTCCCCGCGCCGTTGGGGCCGAGCAGCCCGAAGGACTCCCCCGCCGGGACGCTGAAGGAAATGCCGTCGACGGCGGTGACGTCGCCGTACGTCTTGGTCAGGTTCTCTGCGGTAATCACGTACCGCGGCGCGGCGGGCACGGCGCCGGGTTCTGTCTGGTTGGTGGGCCCTGTCTCGTTGGCGGGCACAGGCTTCTTGGACGTTCCTTCGGCGGAATGGAGTTCGGGCACCCCATTACGCTAGTACGCGGCACGGGCCAAAGGAATAGCTAAATCTCAAAAAACCCGGACCCAACGCGGGGTCATCTGACCCCGCGTTGCGGTAGGTGTTACCTGCGGTTCCCCCGGGAGTCCCCCCTTGAGTCGCCGCGGAGGACCTCCAGGCGCTGGCGGTACTCGGTCTCGTCGATTTCGCCGCGTGCGTAGCGCTCCCGCAGGACACTTTCACCGCCGCGGGCCGTGGCCCACTCGTGGTTCCTGCGCCAGGTGCGCCGGGCGAAGAAGATGAACAGTCCGATCACCAGGATCCAGAACAGCGGGAACAGCAGGAACCATGGCGAGAATCCGGTGCCCCACGGGCCGGTGCCCCAGGGACCGTGGGCGACGGGATCGGCCAGCAGCTGCGCGGACTGGACCGCGAAAGTGGCGGCTAGGGATGAAGTCATGTCATGCTCCCAGAATCTCGGTAAGGGGCCGTCTTTCGGCTCTGCTTCGAGTCTTGTCGTCCGACGGCGGCGGGTCGTCCGACGGCGGGAGTCACCTTGGGTGCCCCGCGTACTCCGCCGGGAGTCCTGCCCCTGCCGCCTTCGAGGGGACCCTCTCTCAGAACCGATTCCTCACGGAAACCGGCATCGTATTTCTTCCTTCGCGCGGTCACCTGAAGGCGAGGCTCCCATCAAGCTGTCTCACAAAACCATGCGGCCGCACCTGGAAACCTGCAGGAAGTGAGAGAGCCTCGTTTGGTGCTGCCCTAACCCGCCCAGCCGGGCCGCACGAGCCCCGATTCGTAGGCCAGCACCACCAGCTGTGCCCGGTCGCGGACCAGCAGCTTGGTCATGATGCGTGATACGTGGGTCTTGGCCGTGAGGGGCGTGATCACCAGGCGTTCCGCGATCTCCGCGTTGTTCAGCCCCTCGCCCACCAGCCGCAGGACCTCGCGTTCACGTTCGGTGATGTTCTCCAGCGATACTGGAGCCGCCGTCGCCCGGGACTGCAGCGCCAGCTGGGCCATGATGCGCCGGGTGACGGACGGCGAGAGCAGGGCGTCGCCGTCGTGGACCACGCGGACGGCGCGGAGCAGCTCCTCGGGCTCGGTGTCCTTCACCAGGAACCCTGCCGCGCCCGCCCGCACCGCCTCCGCGATGTATTCGTCCAGTTCGAAGGTGGTGAGGATGATGACGCGGGTGCCTGTCAGGTTCTGGTCCGCCATGATTTTCCGGGTGGCCTCCAGCCCGTCCGTCTCGGGCATCCGGATGTCCATCAGCACCACATCCGGACGTTCGCGTGCGGCGAGGCGGACGGCGTCGCGGCCGGTGCCGCACTCGGCCACCACCTCCATGTCCGGTTCGGCGTTCAGGAGGGCGCGGAAGCCGGCGCGGATGAGGGTTTGGTCATCGGCCAGCAGGATGTTGATCACCGCGTCTCCCGTTCCGGTCCGGGCATGGCCGGCGGTGCGGCCAGCGGAATCACGGCCCGGACCCGCCAGCCGGGACGCAGAGGCGACAGGTTCAACGGCGCCAGGTGCAGCGAACCGCCCGCGGCGGCCGCCCTCTCCCGCATCCCCGTCACTCCGTTGCCTTCCGGCACCCCGGCGGCCCCGGCGCCGTCGTCGTCAATGGTCACGGTGAGCTGCCTTCCGGCGTCCGCCGCCGGCGTCGTGCCCTCCAGGGCGAGGACGACGGCGGCCTTCCGGGCGCCGGAATGACGCACCACGTTGGTGAGCGCCTCCTGGACGATCCGGTACGCCGCTTCCTGCACGGCGTCCGGAAGCTGATGCACAGCGGCCGCCTCCGGCTGGGTCAGGCTGACCTCGAGCCCGGCGCGGCGGGCGTCGTCGGCGAGCCCCGGGATCCGGTCCAGCCGCGGCGGCGGTGCCGGACTCAGCGGGGCGTCCTCGCGGAGCACGCCCAGGAGCTGGCGGACCTCGGCGAGCGAATCCTTGCTCGCCGCCTTGATGGCTTCCAGCGCGGGGCGGAACTGGGCGGGGTCCTTCTCTCCCAGGTGCAGCGCCACCGAGGCACGGACGTTGATCAGCGACAGGGAGTGGGCAACGACGTCGTGGATGTCACGGGCGAGGGCCAACCGGTACTCGTCACGGGCAGCCTGCTCGCGGGCCTCGTGCTGGCGGCGGCGTTCCGCCACCCGGTCGGTGCGCAGCCGAACGCCCTCGCCCATCAGCACCAGGATGGCCAGCCATGAGGTGCCGGCGAATGCCCGGACCAGGGCGAACTCGTCGCCGCTGCCCGCCGCGCCGGCCACCAGGACGGCTGCGCAGGCGGCGGCCACGGCCCAGGTCTGCCAGCGCTTGCCGGCAGCGGCGGACAGCACGATCGCCAGCGCCAACGACAGGAACACCGGACCCCACGCATAGCCAAGGGCCAGGTACGCCACGACGGACGCCGCCGCGGCCGGAAGCATCACGAGCGGGGCGCGGCGCCGCAGCGACAGGGAGGCCGGCCCCGCCAGCAGCAGCACGAACGCGAGGGCATCCAGCGGCCGGTGGTCCGGCTGCCGGGCGGAGGCGACCACGGTGCCCACCACCTCGAAGACGGCCACGGCAACCACGATGGCGGCTGTGGGCGGTCCCCGGAAACGGCGCTGCATAGGTCCGAGCCTAGCCGGGGAGGCCCCGCCCGTCGTCCGCTTAACGGCGTAGGGCGCCTACTCCCGTCGGAGTAGACGCCCCACCGGCACCCTAACCTCGGCCAGGGGAACCCTGCCGGCGTGGGCCCAGCCTGTCGGATCCTAGCGGAGGCCTGCCTGCCGTTCCGCGGTTTCCACCACGTTGGCCAGGAGCATGGCGCGGGTCATCGGACCCACGCCGCCCGGGTTCGGGGACAGCCAGGCGGCGACGTCGGCGGCGTCGGGGTGGACGTCACCGGTGACCACCGCCTTGCCGGTGCCGTCGTCAACACGGCTCACGCCGACGTCGAGCACGATGGCGCCGGGCTTCAGGTCCCCCGCCTTGACCAGGTGCGGCACGCCGGCCGCGGCGATCACGACGTCGGCCTGCCGGAGTTCGGCGGGCAGGTCGGCGGTGCCGGTGTGCGCCAGAACGACGGTGGCGTTGACGTCCTTGCGGGTCAGCAGCAGGCCCACCGGGCGGCCGATGGTGACGCCGCGCCCGACCACGAGGACGCGCTTGCCCTTCAGGTCAATGCCGTGGCGGCTAAGCAGTTCCACGCAGCCCTTGGGGGTGCAGGGCAGCGGGGACTTCATGGGGCCGCTGATGTTGGCCACGAGGCGGCCCAGGTTCATCGGATGCAGGCCGTCGGCGTCCTTATCCGGATCCATGGCCTCCAGGATGACGTCCTGGTCGATGTGCTTGGGCAGCGGCAGCTGGACGATGTAGCCCGTGCACTCCGGGTTGTCGTTCAGCTCACGGACCACGGCGAGGAGCTCGTCCTGGGTGGTTTCCTCGGGCAGGTCGCGGCGGATGGAGTTGATGCCCACCTCGGCGCAGTCCTTGTGCTTTCCGCCCACGTACCAGGTACTGCCGGGGTCAGACCCCACCAGAATGGTGCCCAGTCCCGGAGTGATGCCCTTGGCCTTGAGTGCGGCCACGCGTTCGGCCAGCTCGGCCTTGATGGCAGCGGCGGTAGCCTTGCCGTCAAGGATCTGCGCGGTTTTTGCGGTTTTAGTCACGGATCACCACTGCTCGTGCTGCGGGTACAGCGGGAAGTCGGCAGCGAGCTTGTCCACCCGGGACTGCAGGGCCTCGACGTCCGTGGCGGAGCCGGCCTTCAGCGCGGTGGCGATGATCTCGGCAACCTCGGTGAACTCCGTGGCACCGAAGCCGCGGGTGGCCAGGGCCGGGGTGCCGATGCGCAGGCCGGAGGTGACCATCGGCGGGCGCGGGTCGAACGGCACGGCGTTGCGGTTGACGGTGATGCCCACGGAGTGCAGGAGGTCCTCGGCCTGCTGGCCGTCCAGCTGCGAGTTGCGCAGGTCCACCAGCACCAGGTGAACGTCGGTGCCGCCGGTGAGGACGGAGACGCCGGCCTCGGCAACATCGGACTGGTTGAGGCGGTCGGCGATGATCTTGGCGCCTTCCAGGACGCGCTCCTGGCGCTCCTTGAATTCGGCAGTGCCGGCGATCTTGAAGGCCACGGCCTTGGCAGCGATCACGTGCATGAGGGGTCCGCCCTGCTGGCCGGGGAAGACGGCGGAGTTGAGCTTCTTGGCCCATTCCTGCTTCGCCAGGATGACGCCGGAGCGCGGCCCGGACAGCGTCTTGTGCACGGTGGAGGTGACGACGTCGGAGTGCGGGACCGGGCTCGGGTGCAGTCCGGCGGCGACGAGGCCGGCGAAGTGCGCCATGTCGGTCCAGAGCAGGGCGCCTACCTCGTCGGCGATCGAACGGAACGCGGCGAAGTCGAGGTGGCGCGGGTATGCGGACCAGCCGGCGATGATGACCTGGGGCTTTTCGGCGATGGCCTGCTCGCGCAGCTTGTCCATGTCAATCCGGAAGTTGTCTTGCTCGACCTGGTAGGCGGCAACTTCGTAGAGCTTTCCGGAGAAGTTCAGCTTCATGCCGTGCGTGAGGTGACCGCCGTGTGCCAGGGAGAGGCCCAGGATCTTGTCCCCCGGGGTGATCATGGCGTGGAGCGCGGCAGCGTTGGCCTGCGCGCCGGAGTGCGGCTGGACGTTGGCATACTCGGCACCGAACAGGGCCTTGACGCGGTCGATCGCCAGCTGCTCGGCGACGTCCACGTACTCGCAGCCACCGTAGTAGCGGCGGCCCGGGTAGCCCTCGGCGTACTTGTTGGTCAGAACGGAGCCCTGGGCTTCCATGACCGCGCGGGGAGCGAAGTTCTCGGAGGCGATCATTTCCAGGGTGCCGCGCTGGCGGCCGAGTTCCTGGTCCAGGACTGCGGCGATCTCGGGATCGAGTTCAGCCAGCGGCTGGTTGCTGACGGAGGAAGTGCTAACGGAAGTCGGTGAAGTAGTCACGAAGAACTCCTGGCTAGGGATGGGCACTGCTAAAGGTCAGGCTACCGGCTTGAACGTTGCTCCGCCCCTTCGATGACCACCATCCGGAAACGCTTCCGGGCGCACGTCTATTAAGGGCGCCGCAGCGCACTGGGTGGCTGCACTTCGAGAAGCGCAGCGCTACCGGCAAAACATGACCCTCGGCCCAGGCGTACGATCCGTGGTCTTCGTGAATGCCGCTCCCTGGTGGTTAGCCACCCAAACGCCAGTTGCGACGCCACAACACTATCAAAAGCGGCGCCGACGCGCGGGTAGGCTGTTCTTCGTGAATGAAGACCAGCTCGCCAAATCGTACGTAGTAACCCTGTCCTGCCCCGACCGCCCCGGAATTGTGCACGCCGTCGCCGGCGCCCTGCTCGTGGCCGGCTGCAATATCACGGACTCCCAGCAGTACGGCAGCGAGTCCACAGGCACTTTCTTCATGCGCGTGGAAGCCACCACCACCGCCTCCCAGGCCGAGGTGGTTGCCGCCCTGGAGCCAGTGGCCGAGGCCTTCGGCATGCAGTGGAACCTGAACCCCGTAGGCCGGAAAGTGCGAACGCTGCTGATGGCCAGCAAGTCCGCCCACTGCCTGAACGACCTCCTGTTCCTGCAGCGCTCCGGCACCCTGCCCATCGAGGTTCCCGCTATTGTCTCCAACCACCGGGACCTGGCCGGGCTGGCCGAGTTCTACGGCATCCCGTTCCACTACATCCCGGTGACGGCCGACACGAAGGAACAGGCCGAGGACCAGCTTCGCAAGATCATCGCCGAAGAGGGCGTCGAACTAACCGTCCTGGCCCGCTACATGCAGATCATCTCGGACGACTTGTGCACTGAGCTGACCGGCAAGGCCATCAACATCCACCACTCCTTCCTGCCGTCCTTCAAGGGCGCCAAGCCCTACCACCAGGCCCATGCGCGCGGCGTGAAACTGATCGGCGCCACCGCGCACTACGTCACCGCCGCGCTGGACGAGGGCCCGATCATCGAACAGGAAGTCATCCGGGTGGACCACGCGCGCACGCCGGAGCAGTTCGTGCAGATGGGCCGGGACGTGGAAGGCCGCACCCTCGCCCAGGCCGTGCAGTGGCACGCCGAACACCGCGTGTTGCTGGACGGCAACCGGACAGTCGTCTTTAACTGATGCTCCGCCGCTAAATTCGCCGCCGCGGGCCGTGCGCCCGCGGCGGCGGTTTTCGGTGGCGGTTCCCACGCGGCGGGTTTTAACCAAGACTGGTTAACACGATGACTCTGCTGACGGAAACCTCACTGGAACCCTTCATCGCCCTGCTCAAGGCCCAAGGCAGGCACGCCGTGCTGGACGTGTGCTGCGGCCCGGGCGACGACGGCCTCCGGTTCGTCCAGGCCGGAATCCACTACACGGGCGTTGATCCCTTCGACGGCAACGTCAGGTACGCCATGGCCCGCCGCCTGAGTGTGTCCGTGGCGGACCCCACGCGCCTGCCTTTCGCCGCGAATACGTTCCCCGCGGTCTGGGCGGTCCAGTCACTCGAAGGGCTGACAGCAGACCAGGCGGAAGACGTCGTGCGGGAGCTTGAGCGCGTGGCAGAGCCCGGTGCGCCGATCGCCGTCGTCCTTCCCTGACTGCCGCCGGATCCGAACTAGACCCGGGACGCTGAGTCCCGGGCCTTCTCTGCCTCGTAAGACCGCAGGCCGTGCTTCACTCCGAGCCGGATGATCCAGTACAGCACTGTGATACCGAGCGCAGCCGGAACCGCGAAATAGAGAATGGCGGCCAGTATCCCAAGCATGTTTCCCCCTGTGAGCATTCAGTACTGCGCACAGCCTCTCATGCGGCGCGGCAGCGGGAACAACTCCGCTAGGGCGCTGCCCGCCGGTTGTGCCGGACGCGGACCGCGGCGCCGGCGCAGAGTATGACGGCAAGTCCGCCAACAATGACCGCCCACGTCAGCTGCTCGCCAAGCAAAACCGCGGCCCAACAGATGCTCATCACCGGCTGCGCGAGCTGGACCTGGCTCACCTGGGACATGGGACCGATGGCCAGGCCGCGGTACCAGGCAACGAAGCCCAGAAACATGCTGACGACGCCGAGGTAAGCCAAGGCAGCCCACTGCACCGGCGTGGCCGCGGGCGGCTGCTGCGACACGGAGAAAGCCACTAGCGCGGTCATCAGGGGCGAGGCGAGGACGAGTGCCCAGGATATGGTCTGCCACGCGCCGAGTTCGCGGGCCAGCAGCCCTCCCTCGGCGTACCCCACGGCCGCGGCCAGCACCGCGCCGAAGAACAGCAGGTCCGTCCCATGCAGTTGGCCGAAGCCCCCCGGCTGTGCGCTGGCGAATGCGACGGCGGCGATGGCGCCCGCTCCTGTCGCGATCCAAAATGCTGCCCGTGGACGCTCGCGGCCGCGGAGCACCGCCATCGTTGCAGTCGCAGCCGGGAGCAGGGCGATCACCACGGCCCCATGGCTGGCCGGCGCGGCGGTGAGGGCGAAGGACGTAAGCATCGGGAAGCCGACGACGACGCCGCCGGCGACCACCGCCAGACGAAGCCACTGCACACCGCGCGGCAGGCGCTGGCGTGTCAGCAACAGGGCTGCGGCGGCCAGGACAGCCGCCACCACCGCCCGGGCCGAGCCAATGAACAGCGGCGACAGCCCCTCCACGGCGAGGCGGGTAAAGGGAACAGTTAACGAGAAAGCCACTACGCCCAGGAGGCCCCACCAGATTCCGGCAGGTGAGGCAGCGCCGTGTGGCGAGCCGGCGCCTGACGAAGTTGGCGACGGTATCACTGGGCGGACTGGAACAGTAGCGCTACTATTGTCTCTCATGAACAACGATAGCAGCTCCCGGATCGCGTCGCGGCTGAGGGAATGGGTTGCCGCGGCCGCACCGGGATCGCGTCTGCCGTCGACGCGGTCGCTCGTCGCGGAGCACCAGGCCAGCCCCGTTACTGTCCAAAAGGCATTGCAGGCCCTCACGAGGGAGGGCGTGATCGAGAGCCGTCCGGGGGTGGGGACATTCGTGCGGGCCGTCCGGACCGCGCGGCCCTCGGACTACGGCTGGCAGACGGCGGCCCTGCGGTCACCGCAGGCCCCGCTTCGGCCAGGTTCCGCTGCAATGCGCACCGCATCGAACGACGTCATTGCGTTCCATTCCGGCTATCCGGACCGCGAGCTCCTGCCGGAGCGGCTGGTGCGCGCGGCGCTCACGCGGGCGGCCCGCGGCGAGGCAGCGTTGTCCCGTCCCCCGGCGGCAGGGCTTCCCGAGCTGCAATCCTGGTTTGCCCATGAGCTGGGAAGCTCCACCCCGGCCGGCATTACGCCGCCAACCCCGAGCGACGTCGTCGTGCTTCCGGGCAGCCAAAGCGGCCTCAGCTCCATCTTCAGGGCGCTCGTCGGCTACGGACAGCCGCTCCTCATGGAGTCCCCGACCTACTGGGGCGCCATCCTGGCCGCGGCGCAGGCCGGCGTCCGGGTCATCCCCGTACCGAGCGGTGCCGGCGGACCGGACCCGGCCGAGCTGGCCCGCGCCTTCGAGGAGACGGGCGCCCGGATGTTCTATGCGCAGCCGAACTACGCGAACCCCACCGGCGCGCAGTGGGACGGCCGGCGCGGCGAACAGGTACTGGACGTCGTGCGCAAGAACGGCGCCTTCCTCCTCGAGGACGACTGGGCACACGACTTTGGCATCACCACCACACCCCAACCCGTGGCGGCCCGCGACGATTCGGGCCACGTTGTGTATCTCCGTTCACTGACCAAGAGCGTCTCCCCTGCCATCCGCGTGGCCGCCGTCATCGCCCGCGGCCCGGCGCGCGAACGCATCCTGGCCGACCGGGCAGCCGAGTCGATGTATGTCAGCGGCCTGCTCCAGGCCGCTGCACTCGACGTCGTCACGCAGCCGGCCTGGCAGACCCACCTGAGGAGCCTCCGGCACCAGCTCCAGTCCCGCCGCGATCTGCTGCTCACGAGCCTGATTCAGCACGCGCCCCAGGCCCATATCGAGAATGTCCCGAAGGGTGGGCTGAACCTGTGGGCACGTCTTCCGGACGGGACCGACGCCGAACAGCTCGCCCGGAACTGCGAAAGCGCCGGCGTCATCATTGCTGCCGGAGCGGAGTGGTTCCCGGCCGAACCTGCCGGGCCTTTCATCCGGCTCAACTACGCGGGCCCCAACCCGGGAGCCTTCACCGAGGGCACCCGGATTCTTGGCGAGCAGCTCTCACGGGCCCTCGGGTAATTCTCCTGTTGCGCGCGCACCTAGGATGGGAGTCGTCTTGGTGCGAAGCGCCGGCAGCACGCCGGCCAGGGCTCCAGCAATGAGAAAGGACGATACTTCTTGGGCTACGTCTATCTGGCGCTGGCGATCGCCGCGGAGGTCCTGGGCACCAGCCTCCTGAAATCGACAGAAGGATTTAGCCGGCTCTGGCCCAGCGTCTGGTGCCTGGGCTCCTACGGAATTGCCTTCGCGCTGCTGTCGCAGGTGATCAAGAGTGTGCCGGTCGGCGTGGCCTATGCCCTCTGGTCGGGCCTCGGAACTGTTGCCATCGTGGCCATCGGCGCCGTCTTCCTCGGCGAGGAACTGAA
This sequence comes from Arthrobacter globiformis NBRC 12137, assembly GCF_000238915.1. Taxonomy (GTDB): domain Bacteria; phylum Actinomycetota; class Actinomycetes; order Actinomycetales; family Micrococcaceae; genus Arthrobacter; species Arthrobacter globiformis. Next base: position 100,606 of record NZ_BAEG01000010.1, read on the forward strand.
CCCCATGAAGGTCCTCGGGATCGCACTGGTGGTGGCCGGCGTCGTCGTCCTGAACGTCGGCGGAGCACACTGAAGCGCCCTCCGGGAAGACGGTACTCAAAGCCCGGCTTGTCCTAGGCTTGGGGCATGGCTCCCATTTATCCCTTCGCCGGCGACACGCCGGACATCCACCCCTCCGTGTTCGTTGCCCCGACGGCGTCGGTCATCGGCCGTGCCACGCTCGCCGAGGACGCCAGCGCGTTCTACGGCGTCTCGGTGCGTGCGGACACCGCCGCCATCACCGTGGGCACCGGCAGCAACCTGCAGGACAACGTGGTCCTGCACGCCGACCCCGGTTTCCCCTGCAGCGTCGGGGCGCGCGTCAGTGTCGGGCACAGCGCCGTCGTCCATGGCTGCACCGTCGAGGACGACTGCCTCATCGGCATGAGCGCCACCATCCTCAACGGAGCGGTGATCGGCGCCGGATCGCTCGTGGCGGCCGGAGCCGTCGTGCTGGAAGGCACGGTCGTCCCGCCCCGCTCGCTCGTGGCCGGGGTCCCGGCCAAGGTCCGCCGCGAACTCACCGATGAGGAGTTCGACGGCGTGAAGGGGAACGCGGCGCGCTACCGCGAGCTCGCCCGGGCGCACCGCGAACTCCACTGGCACAACCGCTGAGCCGAGGACCCGCATCCGGTGCCAGGACGCCAAAACGGTCGGGGGACACCCGGAGTCGGGTGTCCCCCGACCGCTGGCGCGTCCCAGTACCATTCCGGTGTCGCCGGCTCCGCCCACCTAGTCCAGGCTGATCGGTCCCAGCTCGTCCAGCAGGTCGCCGGGGCCGGGGTTGCCCGGTGCCGATGAGCCGCCGAGGTGGTTCAGCACGCCCCACACCGCGTTCAGGCCCGTGGTCACTGCCCCCTCGGCCCAGCCGGCGGTGAAGGAGACGTCGTCGCCGGCGAGGAAGATCCCGCGCTGGCTTTCCGGCAGCTGGTCCTGCTTGAAGTGGGTGAACAGCCGCTGCTGGTAGCGGTAGTGGCCGGGCAGGTTCGCCTTGAACGCGCCCATGAAGTTGGGGTCGGCCTCCCAGGAGACAGTGATGGGCTGGCCCACGATGTGGCTGGCGATGTCCACGCCGGGGTAGATCTGCTCGAGGGAGTGCAGCATCAGCTCCACCCGCTCGTCGGCGTCGAGTGCCAGCCACTTCAGGGCGTCATCGTTCCAGGTGTAGGACAGCAGGATCACGGCCGGCTGGTCGGGCCCGTTGTCCAGCAGGTACGTGGCGCGGTTAAGCCGGTCCGTGAGCGTCATGGACAGCACTTCCCGGCCCGTCTCCGGATCGATGTCCTTCCAGAACGGCCGGTCGACCATCACGAACGTCTTGGACGACTGCATGTAGTGCGAGCGCTCGATCGCCGTCCACAGCTCAGCCGGGAACAGCGCCTCCTCGGTGTGGATCCGGGTGGACAGAAGCCACGACTGGCAGGTGGTGACCACGGCCGGGTAGGCGGCTTCCCTCCCCCAGCGTTCCCGGATGCGGAGGTTGCCGTCGGCGTCGCGGCTGATCCGTTCCACCGCTCCGCGCGGGGAGCCGGAGTGCAGGGACGCCAGGGACGTCCCCTCTGGCCAGTGCGCCATGCCCGACGGCGCGTGGCGCCAGAGTGCCTCGGGGAGCCTTTGCGCTCCCCCGGCGATGAGCCGGTGCTGGTCGTCGGCGTCGGTATAGACGACGCGGAGGATTTCCAGGATCGAGTTGGGGAAGTCGGTGTCCCAGCCGCCGGTGCCGAAGCCGACCTGGCCGAACGCCTCGCGGTGCGCGAAGCCCGCCTTCCGGAACGACTGGCTGCCGGCGATGAAGCCGTAGAACGTCTCCTCGTCGAGCTCCGGAAGAAGCTCATTCCACAGCTCCTTGATCCGGGTTGTGTCCCGCGCCCGGATGGCCTCCTGCATCTGGGTGAACTGCGCGCCGTCGTTCACGGCCGCCTTCCAGGCATCGGCCACTTCGCGGAAGAACGGCGGCAGGTCCGCGGAGGTGGCGGCGTAGTGCTTCTGCCCCGCCAGTTCAATCACGGTGCTGGAGGTCACCGGTGCCAGCGGGTTGGGGAAGTCCCGCGTCTCCAGGCCCAGCAGGTCCACATAGTGGTAAAACGCCTTGCCTGACACCGGGAACCGCATGCCGCCCAGGTCCGCCACCACATCCGGGGCTGACGGGAAGCTGGCGGTGCGCAGGCGCCCGCCGAGCTGGTCCGCTTCGTAGAGCACCGGACGCAGCCCGAGCCGCATCAGTTCGTACGCCGTCACCAGCCCGGACAGCCCGGCGCCCACCACGGCGACTTCGGTGCCGTGCAGTTCCGGCGGGACCGAACCAAGGCCGTCCGGGTGGGACAGGTAGTGGTCGTAACTGAACGGGAAGTCCGGGTTCAGCATGGTCACCGGGGCCTGGCCCGGTGACCCGGCCCCGGGCAAGATGCCGGGTGCTGCGGTGGTGGTGCTGGACGGATCGGATGCCGGCAGTTCGGTAGCGGTTGTCATGGAAGGTGTGTCTCCGTGGTCTCGTCTGTTGTCTTACTGGTGAAAGATTGTCGCTTCAGCGGGTGCGGGAGTTGGGGAAAAATCACGGCCGGATAGCTCACGGTATTCCTCCTGCCCCAGCGCGGCCACCCGCGAGTGCCTCCTGCCGTAGCCGAAGTAGGCGGCCAGTCCCACGAGCATCCAGACTCCGAAGGTCACCCACGTTTCGGCACCCAGGTTGGCCATCAGGTAGACGCACATCAGTGCGCCCAGGATCGGTGTCAGCGGGAACAGCGGAACCCGGAAGGTCCGCCTGAGCTCCGGCCTAGTGCGGCGGAGGTAGATGACGGCCACGTTCACCAGGGCGAAGGCGAACAGGGTGCCGATGCTGGTGGCATCCGCGAGCGCCCCGAGCGGGACCAGCCCGGCGGTGAGGGCGACGGCGATTCCCACGATCAGAGTTCCGGCAACGGGTGTGCCGGTGCGGTGGGAGACGCGGCCAAAGACGCCGGGCACCAGCCCGTCGCGGGACATGGAAAGAAGGATGCGGGTCTGTCCGTAGAGGACGGTCAGCACGATGCTGGCAATGGCGAGTACAGCGCCGACGGCGAATACCAGCGCAATCCACGGCTGGCCGGTGACTTCCTCCAGGATCTTCACCAGGGCAGCCTCGGTGCCGTCGAACCAGCCCCACGGGCGGGCGCCGATGGCGGCAACGGCAACCAGCACGTAGATGGTGGTCACTATCAGCATGGACAGCATGATGGCCCGGGGCAGGTCGCGCTTGGGATTGCGGGCCTCCTCGCCCGCGGTGGAGGCGGCGTCGAAGCCGATGTAGGAGAAGAACACCCGGGAGGCGGCAGCCGAGACGCCGGCGGCGCCCATGGGCAGGAGCGGCTCGAAGTGGCCGCCGTTGAAGGCGGTAAAGGCCACGGCGCAGAAGAAGGCCAGGATGCCCACCTTGACCAGCACGATCGCAGTGTTGATCCACGCGCTCTCCTTGGCGCCGCGGACCAGCAGGACCATGGCCAGCACCACGATCACCATGGCCGGGATGTTGACCAGGCCGCCGTCGCCCGGAGGCTGCGACACCGCATCCGGCAGGGCGAGCCCGAAGACCGCCAGCGCTTCGTTGACGTACTGGCCGGCGCCCACTGCCACCGCTGCCACGGAAACGGCGTACTCAAGCACGAGGCACCAGCCGCAGATCCAGGCCATGCCCTCACCCATGGTGGCGTACGTGTAGGAGTAGCTGGAGCCCGCCGCCGGCACCAGGCCAGCCATTTCGGCGTAGGACACGGCGGAAAGCAGCGCGGCCAGTCCGGCAATGGCGAACGAGATCCAGATGGCCGGCCCGGCCAGCGGCACGGATTCGCCCAGGATCACGAGGATGCCGGTGCCGAGGGTGGCGCCCACGCTGATCATCGTCAGCTGCATGACCCCGAAGCTGCGGACCAGACGGGTTCCCCCATGGCCGGTCTCGGCTTCCCGGACCATCTGCCCGATCGGCTTGCGGCGGAGCAGCTGGGCTGCCAGCCCGGGGCGGCCGGCCTGCACCGGAGGCCGCTGTCCTGCTTGGGTGGGCACAGTCATCATTGACGTCCGTTCGTGAGTAGTTGGGGGCTTTCCGTCGCTCCAGCCTAGGCGTGTGAGTCACCTCTCAATGCTGTGCAAAATGACCTAGAGTGTTCTGGCATGGGACGTAATGCACAACAGGCTGGTGCGCCTGAGACGGCCGGCGGCACTTCTCCGGCGGGCGGTTCGGCGGCGGAACATCAGAGCGGTGTCACCCTGGACCAGCTCCTGGCGAAGCTGCCTTCCGAACTTCTGATGCTGCACGACGGCGGCAACGGCTCCCGCCTGCTGCGGTGGGTTGAGCCGAGTGAGCTCGAGGACCCCACGCCCTACCTGCTCGACGGCGAATTCCTCCTCACGGCGGGGTTGCCCTTCGTTGGCGCCGCAGATGGCGGTGCGGGCGCCGACAGCGCTGCCGGCGCGGGGGCCGGCGCGTATGTCCGGCGCCTGGTGCAGGCCGGGGTCGTGGCACTCGGCTTTGGCCTGGAGCCGTACTTCAGTGCTGTCCCGGAGGCGGTGGTGGAAGCCTGCATCCGGCAGAACCTGACGCTCGTGCAGGTGCCGAGTACTGTTCCGTTCGCGGCGATTGGCCTCGAGTTCTCCCGGCTCCTGGAATCGGACAACGCGAAACTGTTCAGGCATCTCGCGGACACCAACCGGCAGCTGATGCGCGCCGTCCTGTCCGCCCGGCCGGAACACGAACTGCTCGCCGCCCTGGCCCAGCGCGTTCCGGTGTGGGCCATGCTGATGGGCGCCGACGGGCGGCTGCGCGCCCGGGCGGGCTCCGGCGTCGAGGCTGCAGCCCTGCAGCCCCTGCTCGGCAGGCTCCTGGGCGGAAGCGGTCCCCGCGTGGAGATGGATTCCCTGGACCGCCCCGCCTCCCGGCTCGTGTTCGGACATCCGCTGCGCAGCACCCGCGACGCCAACCTCGGGGCGCTGGTGCTGGGCACCGACACGCCGCTGACCCCGGCGCAGAACAGCGTTGTCTCCTCCGCCGTCGGACTCCTGGAGCTCCTGGTCCGGCAACGGACCAGCGGGTCACTGGCCCCGAGCCAGCTGGCGACGTCGCTGCTGCTGCATCCGGACAGCCTGTCCGCCGGCGGTGCGCGGCAGATCAACGGACTCCGCGACCTGCTGGCCCAGAGCACTTCGTCCACGCGTTCCGGTCCGCTGCGCATAGTGCAGGGCATCAGGGCAGTGCAGGGAATCAGGGCAGTGCAGGGAATCGGCGCAGTGCCGGGCACCCGGCCGGATCAGGCCGCCGGACGCGCCGGCGACAGCCCGGTGCGGGAGCTGCTGCAGTGGCGCCGCCTGTTCGACACCAAGCTCGTGGAGCTCACCGACTACGGCTTCGCCGCCATCACCAGGCTCAAGGTGGACGACGCACTGCTGGGCGAAGTCGAGAAGCTGGGGTGGCGGCTGGTCATCGGGGACGTCACCGAGCTCACCGACCTGAGCAGCGCCAACCAGCGGGTGACGGCGCTGCGGCAGCGCGTCCAGACAACCGGCAAGAGTGCCAGGGTGGGTGAAGTGACGTGGACAGTCGCCGGGCTGCTGGGTCATGAAGCCGGCGCCATGCTGGCTGGCCGGCTGCTGGAACCGGTGCTCAGCCAGGACAGCGACCGCCGGACCGCGCACCTGTCCGTCCTGAGGGCATGGCTCGGTGAGAACGGGAACTGGGATGCAACCGCCAAGGCGCTGGGCCTGCACCGCAACAGCGTCCGGCGGCAGATCAACGCGGTGGCCGAGCTGTTGGACACCGACCTGAACCAGGCGCAGGTCCGGGCCGAACTCTGGATTGCGCTGCAGTACGTGGACGAGCTGCCGCCCTCCTAGCTGGACCCTATGAAGGCGTTGCGGCGCCGCCGTCCTCTTCGGCGCGGCGGGCTTCCTCCCAGGCGCGGTAAACATCCGGCCGCCGTTCGCGCAGGTAGGGCACGGCATCGCGCGCCTGGCGGGCCGCCTCGGCACTGACCTCGGCGTACAGCAGTTCCGGGTGGGGACCGGCCGCGGCGAGCAGTCCGCCGTCGGGGCCGGCGATGACGCTTCCGCCGAGGAATGTGCAGCCGTCCTCCTCCCCGGAGTGGTTGGCATACGCCACCGTCAGCTGGCTCTCCAGCGCCCGGGCCCGCAGCAGCAGCTGCGGCACCGATTCGAAGCCGTGGGCCAGCGCCGTGGGAACCAGGAGCAGGTGCGCGCCGGCCGCGGCCGCCGCGCGCACCGTTTCGGGAAACTCCACGTCGTAGCAGATGGCCAGCGAGGTTTTGATGCCACCCACATCGACGACGGCGGGGGCTGCTTCCGCGGGGCTGAACGCCCTGCGCTCCTCCGGGCCAAAAAGGTGCACCTTGGCGTAGCTCAGGAGTTCGTCCCCGCGGCCGTCCAGGACCGTCGCGGTGATCTGCCACTGACCGTCGGCCGTGACGGCGGGCAGGCTGTAGACCAGGGCGATCCGGCGCGCGGCAGCGATCCCCGCAAGGGTACGCCGGATGCCGGGCAGGGTTTCGGGGTCCAGCTCCGCCCTGATGCGCAGCGGCGCATAACCCACCGGAAATAGCTCCGGGGTCAGGAGCACGGCAGCACCCGCCTCCGCGGCCCGCTGAGCCGCCCGGTCGATGGCTGCGCAGTTCCGTTCGATGTCCAAAACACTGGAGTTCGCCTGCATCAGCGCCAGCTTCACCGTGATCACCTCAAGTCTTCGTGGCCGCCCAACACTGGACGTCGTTTTCTTCAGCGTATCCGCGGGCGGCACCGGCGATTCCGGTCCATTTGCACCGACCAGCGCTGCCAGTGGGACGGATCGCCCGGCGCCCGCACCCATCCGCATGCTGGGGCATTGCGTTAACTTCTTGACTACAAGGCTGCTGATGGTGCAATGTTCATTTCATGCCCTCACCATCGCGCTCAACGAGGAGCCGAACCAAAAACCCCGGGTCGCAGTCCGCCCTCCGGCACCTGAACCAGCAGCGGATCATCGAATGCCTGCTCAACGGCCCCTCGACCCAGGCGGAGCTCGCGCGGCAGACGGGGCTGTCCACCGCGACAGTGTCCAACATCGTCAAAATCATGCAGGACTCCGGGCTGGCATCCACCGAGCCGACCACCAGCTCCGGGCGGCGCGCACTCAACGTCAGACTCAACAGCAACGGTGCCGTGGCGGTGGGCATCGACTTTGGCCGGCGGCACCTGCGGGTGGTTCTCGCCTCGCTCAGCTACCACGTCATCGCCGAGGAATCCGTGCTCCTGCCCCTCGGGCACCACGCGGAGCAGGGCATCCAGGCGGCCGTCGCCCTGCTCGACAAACTACTGGCTGACAGCGGGGCGGAGCGCACCGCCGTGGTGGGTGCCGGCGTCGGGATCCCCGGCCCAATCGACCGCCGGACCAGCACGGTCGCCCAGGGGGCGATCCTGCCCGAGTGGGTGGGCATCGACATCCAGGAACGCCTCGAAGAGGCGTTCCAGTTCCCCATTTTCATAGACAACGACTCGAATCTGGGCGCCCTGTCCGAGGTGACGTGGGGGCCGCACAGCGGCATCAGCAACCTGCTGTTCATGAAGATCGGATCCGGCATTGGCGCGGGCCTGATCCTCAACGGCAACCCGTACTACGGCAACGTCGGGATCACCGGCGAAATCGGCCACGCGACCATCCACGAACACGGCCTGATCTGCCGCTGCGGCAACAGGGGGTGCCTGGAAACCATTGCCTCCACCACCACCATGATTGAGTTGCTGAGCCGGGGCGAGGAGCGCCCGCTCACGCCCGAGGACATCGTCCGCAAGGCGCTGGCGAGGGATGCCGCCACCCTGCGCGTCGTGGACGACGCGGGCCTTGCGGTGGGCAGGGCGCTGGGGAATGTGGCCAACCTGATCAACCCCGAGGTCATCGTGGTTGGTGGCCCCCTGGCCGGGCTGGGCGACATCTTGCTGGACCCGATCCGGCGCGGGCTGGTGCGGCATGCCGTGCCGGTCATCGGCGAAACCACCACCCTCACGATGTCCTCGCTGAACGACCGCGCGGAGGCTCTCGGCGCCGCAGCCCTGGTGTTCCAGCACGCCGGAATCCGGCGGACGTAGCGTTTCGTTATGCGGCCGTTGCGTTAAATACTTGACGACAACGGCATGCTCCATCTACTTTTTCATCAGACGGCCCTGCGGATTGCAGGGAAGACAACGAAGTCAATGCATTGGAGGCGTAAGGGCAAATGACGTCCCTCAACACGCAAAGCGAGCCGGTTCTCCTGGAGATGCGCTCCATCACCAAGGAATTCCCCGGCGTTAAAGCCTTGTCCGATGTGAGCCTGCGGGTGAAGGCCGGGGAAATCCACGCGATCTGCGGGGAGAACGGCGCCGGAAAGTCCACCCTCATGAAGGTCCTCTCCGGCGTGTACCCCTACGGCAGCTACAGCGGCGACATCGTGTACCAGAACGAGGTGCAGCAGTTCAAGGACATCCGGGCCAGCGAGCACGCCGGCATCGTGATCATCCACCAGGAACTGGCGCTCATCCCGGAGCTCTCCATTACGGAGAACATCTTCCTGGGCAACGAACCGGTCAAGCGCGGCGTGATCGACTGGGCCGAGGCCCGCACCAGGACCCGCGAGCTGCTTGCCCGGGTGGGGTTGCGGGAGAACCCGGATACCCCGGTGAAGGAAATCGGCGTCGGCAAGCAGCAGCTCGTGGAGATCGCCAAGGCGCTGAACAAGTCGGTTCGCCTGCTGATCCTGGACGAGCCCACCGCCGCGCTGAACGAATCCGACTCCCAGCACCTGCTGGACCTGATCCTGGGGTTGAAGGGCAAGGGCATCACGTCCATCATCATTTCCCACAAGCTCAACGAGATCGAGCAGATCGCCGACGAGATCACCATCATCCGCGACGGCAAGTCGATCGAGACGCTGAACGTAAAACGCGATGGCGTTGACGAGGACCGCATCATCAAGGGCATGGTGGGGCGCACCCTGGAATCGCGCTTCCCGGACCACACGCCCAAGATCGGCGAGGTGCTGTTCGAGGTCAAGAACTGGACCGTGGGGCATCCGCAGGTGCAGGACCGCCTGGTCTGCAAAGGCTCCAACTTCTTCGTCCGCCGCGGCGAGATCGTGGGTTTCGCAGGGCTGATGGGGGCCGGCCGCACCGAACTGGCACGCTCCGTGTTCGGCCGTTCCTACGGCCGTTTCATCACCGGCAGCATCTACAAGAACGGCAAGGAACTCCACCTCAAGAACGTCAAGCAGGCCATCGACGCCGGCCTCGGCTACGTCACCGAGGACCGGAAGTCCCTGGGCCTGAACCTTCTGGATGACATCAAGACCACCACCGTCTCGGCCGCGCTGCACAAGATCAGCAAGCACTTCGTGGTGGATGCCAACAAGGAATTCACGGTGGCTGAGCAGTACCGCAAATCGCTGCGGACCAAGACGCCCTCCGTGGAGGAAGGCGTGGCGAAGCTCTCCGGCGGCAACCAGCAGAAGGTGGTCCTGGCCAAGTGGATGTTCACCGATCCTGACCTGCTGATCCTGGACGAGCCCACCCGCGGCATCGACGTCGGCGCCAAGTACGAGATCTACGGCATCATCCAGCAGCTGGCCAACCAGGGCAAGGGCGTCATCGTGATCTCCTCCGAACTCCCCGAACTGCTGGGCCTCTCCGACCGGATCTACACCATCTTCGAAGGCGCCATCACCGGAGTCCTGAACAAGGACGACGCCAGCCAGGAAAGCCTGATGAAACTCATGACTTCCGCCCGAAAAACCGCCTGACCCTCTGGAACCCTCCAGAACCTTCCAGAACAAGGACTGACATAATGAACGCGCTCAAGAAGCTCTTTGGCGGCAACACCCGCCAATTCGGCATGATCTTCGCCCTGGTTGCACTGATCGTTTTCTTCCAATTCGCCACCGAAGGCCGCACGCTCACCCCGGGCAACGTCATCAACCTCTTCAACGGCAACTCCTACATCCTGATTCTGGCCATCGGCATGGTGCTGGTCATCATCGCCGGCCACATCGACCTGTCGGTCGGCTCCGTGGCGGCGTTCGTCGGCGTCACCGTGGCCCTGGCCATCAGGGACTGGGGCATCCCCTGGTACCTGGGTATCCTGCTTGGACTCGGGCTCGGCGTCCTGATCGGGGCCTGGCAAGGGTTCTGGACGGCCTATGTGGGGATACCAGCCTTCATCGTGACACTGGCCGGCATGCTGCTGTTCCGCGGCTTCAACCAGTTCGTCGGCAAGTCCAACACCATCCCGGTCCCCGCCGACTTCCAGTACATCGGCTCCGGATACCTTCCCGAGGTCGGCCCGAGCACCGGCTACAACAACCTCACCCTGCTCCTTGGCCTGCTGGGGGTGGCGTTCGTGATCTTCAGCGAACTCCGCGCCCGCCGCACCGCCAAGGCGCTCGGCGCTGAGGTCCCCGAAGGCTGGGTGGTGGTCACCAAGCTCGTGCTGGTCTGCGGTGCCATCCTGTACGCCACGTACCTGTTCGCCACGGGCCGCCCGGGAACGTCGTTCCCGATCCCCGGACTCATCCTCGCCGTCCTGGTCCTGATCTACGGCTTCATCTCCTCCAAGACGGTCGTCGGCCGCCACGTCTACGCCGTGGGCGGCAACCGGCACGCGGCTGAGCTCTCCGGCGTCCAGTCCAAGAAGGTCAACTTCCTGGTCATGATGAACATGTCCATCCTTGCCGGCCTGGCCGGCATGATCTTCGTGGGCCGCTCCACGGCGTCCGGCCCGTTCGACGGCGTGGGCTGGGAACTCGATGCGATCGCCGCTGTGTTCATTGGCGGCGCGGCTGTCACCGGCGGTGTGGGCACCGTGATCGGCTCGATCGTCGGTGGCCTGGTCATGGCCGTGCTGAACAACGGGCTGCAGCTGCTCGGCGTCGGTGCCGACCTGACCCAGATCATCAAGGGCCTGGTCCTGCTGATCGCCGTCGCATTCGACGTCTACAACAAGAGCCAGGGCAAGCGTTCCATCATCGGCTTGCTGACCCAGGGCTTCAACCGCCCCAGCGGCGGCACCCAGCTCCAGCCCGACGAAGTGACCTCCACGAAGGAAACCATCTCCCGGGAAGCCTGAGCACCGCCCGCTCCCCGGATGCATTTCCCACCCCTATAGAAAGTGAACCGAGCAAATGCGAATGATTGGTAAGGCAGGAAAGGCGGCAGCAATCGCTGCCATTGCGGCACTGGCGCTGACAGCCTGCGGCCGTTCCGACTCCGGCACAACGGGCGGCGGCACCGCCGGCGGCGAGGCGTTCCCCAAAGACTCCTCGATCGGCGTCGCGCTCCCCCAGAAGACCTCGGAAAACTGGGTCCTGGCGGAGAAGCTGTTCAACGACGGCCTTAAGGACGCGGGCTTCAAGCCGGACGTCCAGTTCGCCAACGGCGGCGTCTCGGAGCAGCAGAACCAGATCAGCGCCATGATCACCAAGGGCGCCAAGGTCATCGTCGTCGGCGCGATCGACGGCGCCCAGCTGGGTACCCAGCTGAAGCAGGCCAAGGACGCCGGCGCCACCATCATCGCCTACGACCGCCTGCTGCTGAACACCGAGAACGTGGACTACTACGTGGCCTACGACAACTTCAAGGTGGGCGAGCTGCAGGGCAAGGCGCTGCTGGAAGGCATGCAGGCCAAGAAGCCGAACGGCCCGTACAACGTCGAGCTCTTCGCGGGTTCCCCTGACGATGCCAACGCCAAGGTCTTCTTCGACGGCGCCATGAGCGTTCTGAAGCCGAAGATCGACGACGGCACGCTGAAGGTGCTCTCCGGACAGAAGTCCTTCGAGCAGGCTGTCACCCAGGGCTGGAAGGCAGAAAACGCCCAGCGCCGTGCGGACACGCTCCTGACCGGCAGCTACACATCCGCATCGCTGGACGGCGTCCTGTCCCCGAACGACACCCTGGCCCGCGCGGTGCTGACCGCCGTCAAGGCTGCCGGCAAGCCGCTTCCGGTGGTCACCGGGCAGGACTCCGAGGTTGAGTCGGTCAAGTCCATCATGGCCGGCGAGCAGTACTCCACGATCAATAAGGACACCCGCAAGCTCGTGGAGCACGCGATCGTCATGGTCAAGGACATCCAGGCCGGCAAGACGCCTGAAATCAACGATGACAAGTCCTACAACAACAAGGTCAAGACCGTTCCCGCCTACCTGCTGGAGCCGGTCATCGTGACCAAGGAAAACGTCAAGACGGCCTACGTGGACGATCCGGTTCTCGGCCCGATCACCAAGTAGCGGCTTCCGCCACAGACGCCACAGAGCCCCGGCTCCCCCGCAGGTGACCAGTTCACCCGGAGAGCCGGGGCTCTTCCGTTGCCACCGGACGCTCCACCGCTCCTCGCCTCACAGCGGAAACATAGGTTCAGCCCGTTTCCTGCACAGCAGCGGGCACCAATGTGGGATCCGAAGCCGGCCAATCCCCCGGCATGTGATCCCAAGGAGTGCAGTGAGCGTCCTCGCCCGAAGTGTAGGCAATGCGTTTAGAAACAAGGTCCGAACCGCCGCGGTTGTGGCCGTGCTGGCGGTCGCCATCGGGCTGGCCCTGGCCATGCTCGTGGCCAACCAGGCAGTCGGGGCCAAAGTACAGGAGCTGAACGCCTCGGTAGGGACGGTGTTGACGGTGAACCCGGCCGGCGGCCAGGGCTTCGAAGGCGGCGGTGAGCCGCTCACTGCCGAGCAGGCAGCGACAGCGGCGGACGTCCCGAACGTGACCGCCGTCGTCGGAACCAAGGCGCTGCGGCTGCGGAACGCGGCCGAGGCCGCCGCGCAGGCGGCAGCCGGCACCCAGGCCGGTCCGGGCGGCGGGCAGGGCGGCCCCGGCGGCCAGACGACCACCACGCTGACCACCATCCTCACCGCGGCAGTCGACGCCGGAACGCTGGGCGCGCGCAACCAGGACAGCTCCGGAACCACCGCTGCCACGGGAAGTACCGGATCCACGGGCACCACCGCCACCACCCAGCCGGCGCGGGCCCTGCCCATCACGGCGACCGGCACCGGCGCAGAGGTGGACAGCACCGGCAAGGCGCTGGAACTGACCTCGGGCACCGGGCTGGGCGATTACACGGCGGAGTCCACCAAGGCGCTGCTGGGCACCACCCTTGCTGAAAAGAACAACCTCAAGGTGGGCTCCACCTTCACCATCAACAGCAAGACCTTCACCGTCGCGGGCCTGTTCGACGCCGGCACCGCGTTCGGCAACAACGCCCTCTACGTCACGCTCCCCACCGCCCAGACACTGGCCGAGCTGCCCGGCGAGCTGTCCACAATGATCGTCACCGTCGACAGCATGGAGAACGTGGACGCCGCCAAGACGGCCCTGCAGAACGCGCTCGGCACCGACAAGGCCGACGTCACCCAGGGCCAGCGCAACCTCGAAACCGCCGTCACCTCGCTGGACAGCGTCAAGAACATCTCCATGGTGGCGTTCATCGCGGCACTTGGCACCGCGGGGCTGATCATCCTGCTGATCATGGTCATGCTGGTCCGCGAGCGCCGCCGCGAAATCGGCGTTCTCAAGGCCATCGGCGCACCGAACCGCACCATCTGTCTGCAGTTCGTGCTCGAGGCCCTGGTCCTGGTGGCCCTCGGCAGCGTGGTGGGCGCCGTCCTCGCCTCCTTCGCGAGCGGCGGCATCGCCTCCGCACTGGTCAGCTCCAGCACAGGCACGACGGCGGCCCCCGCCGGCCAGCGCGGCGGCGGGTTCGCCGGGGCTGCGGGCGGACTCCCGGGTGGCCAGGGCGGTCCGTTCGGCGGCGCCTCCCAGCTGCTCACCTCCGTCACCGCCAGCGTGTCCCCCGGAATCCTTGCCGCCGGCATCGCGGCCGTGTTCGGCGTCGCCATCATCGGTGCGCTGGTTCCGGCCCTGCTCACCGCCCGCATCCGCCCCATCGAAGTCCTCCGAGGAGAATAGCCATGATTGAAGTCAAGGATCTGGTCCGCACGTTCAAGTCCGGCGACCGCACCATCAAGCCGGTCAACGGCGTCAGCTTCGAGCTGGGGCAGGGCACACTGGCGTCCATCGTGGGCAAGAGCGGCAGCGGCAAAAGCACACTGCTCTCCCTCCTGGGTGCGCTGGACAAGCCCACCAGCGGAGACGTCGTCGTCAACGGGGTGAGCCTGGCAGGCATGCCGGACGGCAAGCTGACCGAATACCGGCGCCGGGACATCGGCTTCGTGTTCCAGCAGTTCAACCTGGTGCCCAACCTCTCCGCGCTGGACAATGTCATGCTGCCCATGGAGTTCGCCGGGGTGCGGAAGTCCGTCCGGGCCGAGCGGGCACGGGCACTGCTGGAGCAGGTGCAGCTCGATCCGGACAAGCACGGCCGCCGCATCAACCGCCTCTCCGGCGGCGAGCAGCAGCGCGTGGCCATCGCCCGGGCCCTCGCCAACGAACCCAAGCTGATTCTCGCCGACGAGCCCACGGGCAACCTCGATGAGCAGACGGGCGAGCACATCATCGCACTGCTCAGCTCCCTCAGCCGCGACCACAACACCACCATCCTCGTGGTCACGCACGACCGCACACTTGCCAACAAGACGGACCGCCGGTTCCGCCTCCAGCAGGGCAAGCTCACGGAGGAACCGGTCCGCGGCCGCGCTGCGGAGCCGGCGGCGGTGTAGGAAGCCGGCGGGTGCGGGCAGGGCGTAACCCTCCCGCACCTTCCGCACGTTTCAACCCGACCGTTCCTCACCCGGGTGAGAGGATGGCGTCATGACGTCACCGATCGCCAAGCCATGGCTCTTCAGCCAGTCCAACCAGGATCCCCTTGCCGCCACGGGCCGACCGCTGCGGTGGGGTGTCATTGCCACCGGCCGCATCGCCTCCCTGGTGTCGCGGGACCTGGCGCTGCTGGAGGACGCGGAGCTTTACGCCGTCAGCTCCCGAGGCCAGCACACCGCGGACGCTTTTGCGGGCGAGTTCGGCTTTGCCGTGGCGTACGGGGACGACGGCGGGCACCACGGCTATGAGCGGCTGCTCGCCGATGACGCGGTGGACGTGGTCTACGTGGCCACGCCGCACGCGCAGCACCACCGGGTAGTGCTGGCGGCTCTTCGCGCGGGCAAGCATGTGCTCTGCGAAAAGGCATTCACCATCAACGCCCGCGAAGCCTCCGAGCTGATCCAGGTAGCCCGTGAAAAGAAGCTGTTCCTGATGGAAGCCGTGTGGAGCCGCTTCCTGCCCAGCATGCAGAGGGCCTTCGAGATCGCACATTCAGGCGAACTCGGAACCGTCCAGTGGGTCACGGCAGACCTCGGCTTCCCGGCACCCTACTCCCCTACCGCCAGGCTGTGGGCCGTTCAGGACGGCGGCGGAGCGCTTCTTGACATTACGGTCTACCCGCTGTTGTGGGCGCTTGGCACCCTGGGTTTCCCGCAGACGGTCAGTGCCATGGGCACATTGAACGACGACGGCGTGGACGCCCAGAATGCGCTCACGCTCGGTTACCACCACGGCGCGCAGGCACAGCTCACCTCGTCCCTGCTCGCCCACGGCCCCCGCACCGCAACAGTTGCCGGCAGCCTGGGTTACCTGCAGACACTCGGCTCGATCAACAACCCCAAGAAGCTGGTGGTGGGGATCGGGCAGGAGACCCCGCGGACTGAACACTTCGAGGTGACTGGGCGGGGTTATACGTATGAGCTTCGCGAGGTGACCCGGTGCGTCCAGCAGGGCCTCACCGAGAGCCCGGTCATGCCCCTCGAGGACTCGCTGAACACGATGCGGCTGTTCGACGGCGTGCGCGCCCAGCTCGGTGTCGCCTATCCCAACGACGCTCACTGAGCAGCTTTTCCGGCGTTCATCGAGTCGAAAGAATTATTGTGCCGGGTCTGGACTCTCACTTTGGGGCAGGCTTAGGCTGGAGTCGATCGTCGATTCATTCGGTGAGCTTGGGGGTGTTGAGCATGACCATTGCGGCTTTGTCGTGGTCTGCGCTGCGCCCCTTGCGCCCTGTTCTCTTGGCAGGTGCGGCCGCTGTGGCTTGGCTGGCTGTGTCCGCCCCTGCCGCCGACGCCAACAGCAGCTCTGACTCGCTTGGCGGCAGTATTTCCTCGGCTGTCTCATCCATCAGGGGAGATGCGGACAGCGTGGCGGAAAGCGTTGGCGCGCTGGTCTCCGCCAAGGCACATGAAGCCCCCGCCGCTGCTCAGCCCACGCCAGCCGTAGCTCCCCCGCCACTTCCAGCAATCGACCCGGCAGCCATCCCGGCACCATTGCCGGCGACAGTTGCGCCGCCTCCCGTCACTTCCGTTCCTTCCACGCCGCCAGAGCCAACCCCTGTGACCGTGGTTGCCCCGGTTGTGGCGGACATTGTGGAGCCCGTTGACACCGCGCTCGACGGACTACCTCTCGGCGGGTCGATTCCCGACGACACCCTGGCCGGGGTTACCGATCCCGTTGCCTCCGTTGCTGATGGAGCGCTAACGGACACGGCCGAAACCATCGTGCAGCCGGTCGCGGAGGGCGTTAAGCCCGTTACCGACGTCGTGAAACCAGTAACCGACGTCGTGGGCCCGGTAACCGAGGCTCTCCCTGTCGAGCTTCCCGTTAAGCCCGTCACTGACGTGCTCGCGCAGGTACCTTCTCTGACGGCACCGATTATTGTGCCCGCCAAGGATGTCGTGACGGGGATTGTCGCCGATCCGGGCCGGCTACCCGCAGTTGGCCTCGCCGAAATGGGGCAGACCTCCGCCGGTCCAGGGTCCTGGCCCGGCATGGTCCCCGCCCCCTCCGTGGCGTCCGCGCCAGCTGTCCAACCGGCCACCGGGCTGCCGGCTCATTTCAGCCATGCTGCCGCGCCGAAAGCTGCCAACCCCGCGGGGTCTGCCCCGAAGGTTCCTGCCGGCGGAGACTCACCATCCGGTGGCGATGGCACGCCGTCACCGGAGGCGCTGCTTCCGTCTCCTGCCTCAGGATCGGGTAGCAGCACGTCGTCCGGCGGCCCTTCGGCTTCGGCCGCCTGGCTAAACAGCGCCTTTGAATACCTGCCGCTCATGGGATTTGTCCCTGTCAGCGGACCCCTTCAGCATATTCCTTCGCCGGTGGCCATCGACCCCGGCTCCTCTCCTGACTAGTTGGGCCCCTTCTGCCTCCATGCGGCAGAAACACGGCCAATCGGGTTGCCATGAGCGCCTGACAACAACTTTTCAGGAGACGTCACAATGCACCAGACAATTCGCAGGGGCCTACTAGGCACCCTCTTTGCCGGAGGGCTACTAGCCCTCGGCGCAACCGCGGCGAGCGCGGATACAACTGCCACGGGCACGGTCAACATCGCGTCCGAAACCGCTTCGGCGGACCTTAATGCTTCGACGTCGCTGGGTCTGCTGGGTGGCCCAGCGCCGTCGAATTCTTCCGCGGTCAGCGTTAATGCCGGCCTCGATCTCAACACCGGTACATCGAACGGCAGCATTGCCGCGGTGGCACCGGCCGCGACCGCTGTGGCCGACGTCAACCTCGGCAACACCGGAACCGCAACAGGGA
>NZ_BAEG01000009.1 GCF_000238915.1 Arthrobacter globiformis NBRC 12137
GGGGACATGACCAGAAGTGATACCGCTCGGGCTTGCGCCATCGCGTGAGCTGCGTCCAGGCACCGGGTGCCCCGATTTTCCCGGGTCCGCACCCTGCCCACTTCTGCACCCGGGAATAAATCCGTTTTTCCAACGTTGAGTCAACCACACTCAACTATCTTACGGAGGTTACATGGCTGCATTTTTTGGACCGGCCGAGTCCGGCCACGGCTCGTTCGACGAATTCCTTGCCCGTTACCTGCAGGGCCAACGCGCGGCCGGCCCCGGGCACCCGATGAACATCACCCGGCTGCTGAGCCGGCGCACCCATGACGTGCTCGCGCGTGCCGCACAGTTCGCCGCGCAGCACGGTCACATCCACGTGGACGCGCTGCACATCCTGCGTGTCATGGTCGAGAGGGAACCCGCCGCCGACTACATCCGCCACGCAGGCGCGGAACCTGCTGTCATCGCCACGGCGGCCGAGGAGCGTCTCCCGGAGCAGGCAACCGCCAGGGCGGAAACGACGCCGGCCCTCACGCCGTCGGCCCAGCGAGCCCTGCTCGACGCCTACCAGGTTGCCCGGGCCTTCGGCTCAACCTACATCGATCCCGAACACGTGTTCTTCGCGCTCGTCATCAACCAGGAGGCCCCGGCCGGGCAGGTGCTCGCCGCGGCCGGGGTGACGCCGGAGTCCCTGCAGTCGGGTCCGCGCGAGCAGTCCGCTCGGCGTGGGGTCACGCCGACCGGCGCGGAGCCGGGAGGGCCGCAGGCAGTTGCCGCCGGGTCTGACACCCCGATCTTGGACACATACGGCAGCGACCTCACGGCACGTGCCCGCGAAGGCGGCCTGGACCCAGTTATCGGCCGGAGTGACGAGATCGAGCAGACCATCGAGATCCTGGCCCGGCGCACCAAGAACAACCCTGTCCTGGTCGGAGAAGCCGGCGTGGGCAAGACTGCGATCATCGAAGGGCTGGCCCAGGCGATCATCACAGGCGCCGTGCCCGAACAGCTCCGCGGCAAGCGCGTCATTGCCCTGGATCTGCCGGCCATGTTGGCCGGAACGCGGTACCGCGGTGACTTCGAGGAGCGCCTGACCAAGGCGATGGACGAGGTCGGTTCACACGCCGGGGAAATCATCCTGTTCATCGACGAACTTCACACGGTCGTCGGAGCCGGCGGCGCAGGGGAAGGCGGCATGGACGCAGGAAACATCCTGAAGCCGCGCCTGGCCCGTGGTGAACTTCATCTCGTCGGCGCCACCACCCTGAGCGAATACCGCACGGTGGAGAAGGACGCGGCACTGGAACGCCGCTTCCAGCCCGTACAGGTCGGCGAGCCGAGCATCGAGGACGCCGTACAGATCCTCGACGGCCTGCGCGGACGGTACGAGGAACACCACGGCGTCCGCTACACCGACGAGGCGATCCGCGCCGCCGTCGAACTCTCCGCACGCTACGTGAGGGACCGTTTCCTGCCCGACAAGGCCATCGACCTCATCGACCAGGCGGGTGCGCGGCTCAGCCTCAAACTCGGCTCACAGACCGACGTGGCTGTCCTTCGCGAGCAGCTCGCAACCTTGGAAAAGTCCAAGGACGATGCCGTCGCCGCGGAACGCTATGAAGAGGCCTCTCGGTTGCGGGATGAGATCAAAGCAGTGAAAGGGAAGCTTACCGGTGCGATTTCCAGTGCACCTGAGGCGTCCGACGTCGCCGAGGCGGTCGTCGGTGAAGCGGAGATCGCAGGGATCATCTCCCGGTCCACCGGAATCCCGGCCAGCCGTCTCACGGAAGACGACCGGGAACGCCTGGCCAGGCTCGAGGAGGAACTGCATCAGCGGATCGTCGGGCAGGACGACGCCGTGATGCTGATAGCGAAGGCGGTCCGGCGCAGCCGCACCGGCATGGGGGACGCGGACAGGCCTGTCGGCAGCTTCCTGTTCCTCGGCCCAACGGGTGTGGGCAAGACTGAACTCGCCAAGGCCCTGGCCGGGTCGTTGTTCGGGGATGAGAATGCAATGGTGCGCTTCGACATGAGCGAGTTTGGCGAACGGCACACCGTAAGCCGGCTGGTCGGAGCCCCTCCGGGCTATGTCGGCTACGGCGAAGCCGGGCAGTTGACCGAACGCGTCCGTCGTAACCCGTACTCCGTAGTGTTGCTCGACGAAGTGGAGAAGGCCCACCCGGATGTGTTCAACCTGCTGCTCCAGGTGCTCGACGACGGGCGGCTGACCGACGGACAGGGCCGCATGGTGGACTTCCGCAACACCGTGATCATCATGACCTCCAACCTCGGCTCGGAGTTCCTCGCCAGCAAGGGCGGCGCGATGGGCTTCGTATCCAAGGCGGACGAGGGCAACGGCTTCGGCCCAGAGAAGGCGCTGCGGGACCGGGTGCTGGGCCGGCTGCGCGAGACGATGCGGCCGGAGTTCCTCAATCGGATCGACGAGATCGTCCTGTTCCGCAAGCTGGACCAGGCGCAGCTGCGCCGGATCGTTCGGCTGATGCTGAACCAGACGGAAGCCCGCCTGCAGTCCCAGGGCATCACTCTCGAGGTCAGCGAGATGGCTGTCGACTGGATCGCCGAACGCGGCTACGAGCCCGAATACGGGGCCCGGCCGATGCGCCGCGTGATCCAGCGCGAGCTGGACGACCGGATCGCGGATCTGTTCGTGGCGTCGGACCTTCAGTCCGGCGGCCTGGTGGCCGTCTCGGTCCACGGGCAGTCACTCGTCGTCGAGGCCCGTCATGAGGCAATGCCGCTGGCGGCGTAAGCCGCCTCCGGATCCGCCAACAGGCTGATCCGGTACACGGCCGGGTACACACGCCCACCCCGTGTGCCCGGCCGAAGTTGTCCGCACCATGGTCCACAGAGCGGCAGAGGGTCAAGGACATTGACACCGGAGCTCGCTGGCTATGACCGTGCGGAGAAATTTACCTGTTGCGGTGAGCCGGGGAGAATTGCTTCGCACGGTCCGTTTCTTCCACGCGAATGAGGTGCATGAGCGCGTTAATGAGGGCCAAGTGGGTGAACGCCTGTGGAAAGTTGCCGAGGTGACGGCCATTCACCGGATCCAGCTCCTCGGCGTAGAGCCCGAGTGGGCTGGCGTGGGACAGCAGGTGCTCGCACAGTGCTTTGGCGCGGGCCACTTCTCCGATCTCAACGAGGGCGGAGACGAGCCAAAACGAGCACATGGTGATCCCCTGAGCACCGGTGAGTCCGTCGTCGGTCTGCTCGGGGCGGTAGCGCAGGACGAGTCCGTTTTGGGTGAGTTCATCGGCGTCGGCCAAGACCGTGGCACGCACGCGTGGATCATTGGCGGGCAGGAACCGGACGAGCGGGACAAGGAGCAGCGAGGCATCGAGGTTCGTGGTGCCGTAGGACTGGACGAACACTCCGCGATCGTCGAGGCCGTTACGGCAAATATCATCGCGGATCTCCTCCGCGATTGAGTCCCATTTCCGGGCGTAATCGGCCTCGCCGTGCAGCCGCGCCAACGGCCCGCCGCGGTCCAACGCCACCCAGCACATGAGTTTGGAGGACGTGAAGTGCTGCGGTTCGCCACGGACCTCCCAGATGCCGTGATCGGTGTCACGCCAGTGCGAGGCGGCCTGCTCGATCTGGCGGAGCAGGACGGGCCATAGCGGCTCGGGGAGCTGGTCACGGGACTTGGTGTGAAGGTAAACGGAATCCAGCATCGTGCCCCAGACGTCGAGCTGCCGCTGGTGGACCGCCGCGTTGCCGATGCGGACGGGGCGCGCCCCGTCGTAGCCGCCGAGTCCCTCAACCCTGGACTCGGGCAGGTCCCTTTCGCCGCCGACGCCGTACATGAGCTGCAGGTCGTCCTCGGCGGCAACGGCGCGGATAAAGGAGAAGAAGTCGTCGGCCTCCCGGTCCAGGCCGAGGGTATAGACGGCCCACAGCGCGAAGGTGGAGTCTCGCACCCACGTGTACCGGTAGTCCCAGTTTCGCTCTCCCCCGGGCGTCTCGGGCAGCGACGTGGTGGGGGCGGCGATCAGCGTTCCGGTCGGCGCATAGGTGAGCCCTTTCAACGTCAGCGCGCTGCGTTGCAGCTCCTCCCGCAACGGGTGGTCCGGGAACTCCCCCACCGTGATCCACTGCCGCCAGAACTCGGTGGTCTGCCACTGCTTCTGGGTGGCTTCCTCCCATGTCCTCGGTGGAGGCAGTGATGTCCAGGAGAGCGCGATGAACGCCTCCTCGCCTTCGGTCATCCGGCTGCGAATGATCGCGATGGAGTCCTCGATGCCCAGCCGTCGGTCGGTGGTCAGACGAAGCACCGGATCCCCTCATCGCCGCCCGTTCCCGCTGCTGTGTATGCAGCCCCAGCCCGACCAGGACGAGCAGCGCACAGTTGATCAGGAACGCGGACAGCCCGAACGACGCCAGATGACCCAGGCGGTGCCAACCGGGAGGTCGGATAAGTCAGCGGAGGCGTTCCCTGGAAAGTAAGCCGCGGTCAGCCGACACCAGTCCCCTGTCGACAGGTAGACACGCCCTGGCCAGCTAGGGGTAACGGACGGACCCCCCGCAGGGTTGCCGAGTTCGGAGGAACGGTGGCGGTAGTAACCGCACGTCTCATCGTCGTGCCCTCCGGTCGGTCCGGGACCCCGCAACGGCCGCTGGTCCCCTCTCCTACGGCCTGACTGAAACGGAAGGTGCTAGCTCCGAGCAGCAGTCCATAATGGGTGTCAGCTGCTCATTGTGTCCACTTTCCCCGAACGGGCTAGGCCACCGCCTCCAGGGCTGCAGCGATGGGCTGGCTGCCGTCGCGGAACCCGATAGTCCGGCCGATTGCGGCGGGCAGCTCCAGGACGGCCGCAGCGACGAGGGCGACGTTGGCGCGGGCGGTTTCGGCAGCCTGCCAGGGCTCGTTGACGTGGATGTCTATCAGGCCGCTGCCCGGCTTGTCCGTGAGCGCGCCGGGGCCGAGAATGGTCCAGCCCAGGCTGGTGCCGCGCAAATAGGAGTCAGCGGCGGCCTTGGCCTCCGCGTAGTGGAAGAAGGGGTTGTCTCGGGGCACTCCGTGGTCCGGTCCGGCTCCAAGGTAGGACACCATAACGTAGCGGCCGACGCCGGACAGGACAGCAGCGTCCATGGAGCGGATCGCGGCGTCACGGTCCACGGCGTAGGTCCTCCCGGGGTCTCCGCCGCCGGCACCGGCCGACCATACGACGGCGTCGTGACCCGAGAGCGCCTCGGCGATTTCTGCCGTCGTCGCATTCTCCACGTCCAGGACGACTGGGGTGGCGCCGTTTGCCGCGACGTCGGACGCGTGTTCGGGGTTGCGGAAGATGGCGGTGACCTCCTGCCCGTCCGCAGCCAGGACTTTGGAGAGTTCCCTAGCAACTTTTCCGTGGCCGCCGATAATTGCGATTAGGGTCATAGACCCATTCTGTCCCACGTCCCGGCATCCCGGCACCCTTTGCACTATCAGGTTCGGGAGTGTTGCCGGCAGCCTGGCGTCCAAAGTGATCGCGCAACCGCGTTGTGTGCATTGACGACGACGTCGTCGATACAGCTGTCGCCCAACTACCGAGGGTGCTCCGCGCCCAGGTGCACACAGGTCAGGGTTGTCGTTTGGGGTGTGAGCCGGCCGCCGCGGTTAGCCGGCGTAGGGGTCGGCGATGCCGATGTACTGGGTGTAGAGGTATTCCTCGATGCCTTCGAGGCCGCCTTCACGGCCCAGGCCGGACTGCTTGACGCCGCCGAACGGTGCCGCGGCGTTGGAGATGACG
>NZ_BAEG01000008.1 GCF_000238915.1 Arthrobacter globiformis NBRC 12137
TGACCGGGCCTGAGCCTGGCCCTGCGACATCACCGGACCGCTACACCCGTGAGATACGGATGTAGCGGTCCGGCGTGTAAGGGGCCCTCCTGGAACGGTTCCAACTGAACGAAGGGAAGCCATGCAGGCCGGGGCAATGGAAATTGACGCCTACCTCCACGGCTCATACATGCTCCGCCCCATCCAGCGGGACCTGCTTGACCATGCAATCTACGAACTGGGCAATTCCGGCACGGACTGATCCTGCACAGTGTCAGGTCCTGCACAGTGTGCGGCCCTGGGCGAGCGCCCTGCAGGCGTGCCACCTTGACGGCGCCGCGGGCACAGGCTACACAATAAGCAACCTTAGTAATTGGTGCCGTCCCTGCACGAGGAGGAGGAATTGCAGCGAGCAACATCTTCATTCGGCCAGAAAACCCGGAACGTGAAGACGCCTAGGGGCGTCGGGAGTCTGCGGCTTGGCCTCCTCTCCCTGCTGGCGCTCTCGGGAAGCGTACTGTCGGGGTGCGCCGCTGACGGGACGGGGGCCGCAGAAGCAGCCGAAGCGTTCCAACGGGACGTGGCCGGCTCCGACATGACGGCGGCGTGCTCGCTGCTCCAGTCCAAAACGCGGGAGGAGACGGCGCGTACCAGTGATGCCGGCACCTGCGAGAGCCAGCTGGAGAAGGCGAAAATGCCGGACGCAGGGAGGCTGCTGAGCACCGAGCAGTTCGGCCGTGACGCCTTCGTCGAATTCGAGCACGACACTGTCTTCCTGGCCGCCTCCAATGCCGGCTGGAGAATTACAGGCGCAGGCTGCACCCCCAACGGCGAAGAAGCGCCGTACACGTGCGAAGTAGGAGGCAAATAGCATGCGCTGGAGCTTTGCCCTGTACCTCATCCTGATCTTCGGCGGACTGGCCTACATGGCCGTCGTCGGGCTTGTCCGGGGATAGGCGGACCGTGAAAAAAGCACTCAGAAACAACGGCCTCAGCCTCTTCTTCGGCACCATATTCCTGCTGGCACTCCTTGGCCAGGCGCTGACAGGCCATGCCCTCTTCAATGAGGAGCAGGTGGCCTCCGGACTGGAGGAAATCAGCCTCGGACAGTACCTGACGTCGTCGAACTTCGCAGTCGACGTCTCCGAAAACTGGCAGTCCGAGTACCTGCAGTTCCTGCTGTACATTTTCGCCACAATCTGGCTGGTCCAGAAGGGGTCCCCCGAGTCCAAGCAGTTCAACGAGACCGGACCGGAGTCGGACAAGGACCAGCTGGTGGGCGAGTACAGCAATGCCAGGTCCCCGAAGTGGGCCCGTGTCTCCGGCTGGCGGCGCACCCTGTTCTCGAACTCGCTGGGACTGACGATGGGGCTGATATTTCTTCTGTCGTGGCTGGTGCAGTCAATCGCCGGGAACAGCAACTACAACCAGGAGCAGATCCAGAACTTCCAGCAGCCCGTCAGCTGGGCGGAGTACATCGTCTCGCCGGAGTTCTGGAACCGCACCCTGCAGAACTGGCAGTCCGAATTCCTTGCCGTCGGTTCCATGGTTGTCCTGTCGATCTACCTGCGCCAGCGCGGCTCACCGGAGTCCAAGCCCGTGGGCTCGGCGCACGACGACACGGGCACCACGGGCTAGCGCCGGGCGGCGGAGCCGCCGGCCCACAGGTACCGGGATCCGCCGTCGAGCATCACAGCCCGTCGACAGCCCAGCCTTCCTCGTAATCCGGATGGTCCTTGTAGACGGCGGCGAGGGACATCAGGACGTACTCGCTCGTCGAGCCGATAGCGGTGGGAACATCGGTGACCAAAGGGACATTGCCCAGGATCTTCCGTTTGGCTGCACATTCTGAAAGCACTCGTCCGGGATTGAACCAGCCGACGACGGGTCCCGCCGATCCTTCCAATTCCAGGCCCTTCCGGGCATCCGCCTCGTCCTCGGCGATCCGCGCTTCCAAAAAATCGATCAGGTCGGCCATATGAAGTCCCTCGCATTCATCTTGTGTGGGTGGATGGTGTCCGTGGTTTGGACCGTCAGTCGCGTCGGAATAGTGTCAGCCGTCTTCCTTTGGGCGGTGCCGTCTCTGCGGGGCGAGCGGAACAACAACCACCGGCCGGGCCTGCCGGTGCGTGAGATGGACGGCCACCGAGCCAAGCAGCAACTGCTCCAGCCGGGCGCCCACCCTGCCTTCACGCGTGCCCACCACAATGACCGAGGCATCTGCCGAATCGGCCAGCCGGGCCAGGGCCCGCGCGGGCTCCCCGACGAGGGTCAGAAGCGACCACCGGATCCCGGCTTTGCCGAGGACAGCCTGCAAATGCTCCCTGAGATGGGCACTGGTCTGCTCGACGTCGTCAACGGTTCCGTCCTCCCCCGTCGACTGGAGCAGGTCCTGGTCGTCCCGCTCGTTGCTGAGGTACGAGGTGATGTCCACATAGGCGCAGATGAGCTTGACGTTCAGGGAGTAGGCCAGTCGGGCGGCGCTGTGCACGACGGCGGGCGGTTGCCCGGGCACGACGCCGGCCACCACCGGGCCGGCAATCCGTTGCGGAACGAATTCGTCCTCCCGGTTCGGGAGCCCGGCCTTCTTCGCTGGCTCATTCATGAGTGCTGCCATTCCACGCTGTCCTTACGGCAGATCGGGGTGACTCTCATTTCCAGCCTACTAGGACGCACTGGCACCGGCGGGCAACCTGATGGAGGATGGGCGCATGGCGCAACGTGGAGGTCGCTCGCAGTTCGCGGTTGCCGGCTGGCTCTTCGGGTCCGTCAGTGTTGCCCTGGGCCTGGTCATCCACGCCGTGTCCGGGCATCCCGTGCCTGCGGTGCCGATCGTCGTCGCCGCCGCCGCGCTGCTGAGCCTGGCCGGTGCGGCGGTCACCCGGATTGGTGTTCCAAACTGGGCGTTGCTTGTGCTGGCTGGGGCGGGACAACAAACCATTCACTGGGCTTTCGCGCTCTTCTCCAGTCCGCTGTCCACCACCCTCGACGGTCACGGACATGCGGCCGCCGTTCAGTTCGCCGGCCCCGGTCTGCTGCTGGCCGGTGTGCCAACCCAGCCGCTGCACGTGCTGCTGTACGCGCACGTTGCCGCGGCGCTGCTGACATCCCTGCTGGTTCAGCGGCTGAAAACATCCGACCCGAAGCGGTTCAATCCGGGGGCGGCGGCGTACCCGAGGTAGGGCAGGCCGAACGCGTCCTCGATGCTGGCCAGCAGGCTGTAGTGGTTGTATGAACGGTCCGAGGTGGTGCCTGCCCTGGCCAGCGGTGACAGCACCAGCGTCCCGATCAGACCGCCCGCCGCTCCCCCGGGCAGTACGGCGTCCGCGCTTTCCTTTCCCTCCGCCTCGTCGAAGGTGATGACCAGCATCCCGTCCTGCATGTACGCCGGGGATGCCAGAATCTCCGGAACATGCTTGCGGAGCCATACATCGGCCGAGACCAGACCACCTTCCCGCCCGTCGACGCACGGGCTGTCGTGCCCGTCGTTGCACAGGTTCGGGCTGATGTAGGACAGGTTCGGTGTGGTTGCCACGGTCTTGAGATCGGCGTCGAGGTGGGAGAAGTCGACGTCGTTGGCCTGGCACTCGGGCGACGACGTGATCCCGGCGAAGTACACGAACGGGTTGTGCCGGGTGGCGTACTGCTCGCCTTCCTGCGCTGCATGGTTCGAATCCCGGGCGCCTGGCTCCGGATGGAGGCACGGGGCGCCCATGTCCTCCATGTACCCCTTCCAGGTTTTCCCGGCCGCGCTCAGCTGGCCGGCAACCGTCGGTACAGACGCCGGGTACACGCAGCCGCTGCCCTGCGCCTGGCCCGGCGGCGTTGTGCCGCTTTCGTTGAACGCCTCGTAGACCGGGCAGTCGCCTTCGGTGGCGGGGTTTGGCCCCTGCCCCGAGATCTGGGCGATGTAGTTGGGAAGGGAAGCATGCCCGATCGCGTAGTACCGGCTCAGCAGCACGCCCTGGGGACGCAGGGTCCGGGACAGGTACCCTGCGTCCGACTGGTCGTTCCAGACGTCCCGGAAGGACTTGTTTTCCAGGTTGATCACGAACACATGCCCCGGCTTTGTCGCCCCTGTGGGCAAGGGCGAGGGCGACGGCGGCGGTCCGGTTCCGCACGCAGCAAGCCCCGTAAGGGCCACCGCCAGCGCGGCCGGGAGCAGCTTCCGGCCGGCCGGCCGGTCCCACCTGTGCATCGGATCAGCTCTCATTGGATCCTGCCTTCTGGCGCAACGCCGTTTCGCGGTCCCCGCTCCATGCTGGCACCAACGGCCCGGCAGCAGCATGAAGAAAAGCTGGGAGTTGTTTGGGAGGGCGCACCACGCTCATCCGGAAAGCAGGGCGGCTCACATGTTAAGTTGAATCGGTGGGACAGACCTGTCCTGCACACCAGCCTGAGAGAGCCAATACGTGGAATCGCCTGCACCAGTCCGAATCCTGACCGTCTGCACGGGCAACATCTGCCGTTCCCCGGTGGCGGAACGACTGCTCCAGGCGGGCCTTGACCAGGTGCTTCCCGGTGGCTTCGAGGTGCGCAGCGCCGGAACCCGTGCCCTGGTGGGCGATCCCGTACAGCCGCTCTCCGCGGACATCATCCGCACCTTCGGCGGCACCGCGGAGGGCTTCGCGGCGCGCCAGCTGTCGGCCAAGATCTTGCGGAACGTGGACCTGGTCCTCACCATGACGTCCGGGCACCGAGGCGAGGTGCTACAGCTGGATGCCTCCCTGCTGAAGCGCACCTTCACCATCCGCGAGTTCGCCAGGATGCTCGATGTTCTGGAGGAGCGTGAAGGGCAGGCCCCTCAGGGCGCGGGCCTCAACGGTGAACGGCTCGCGGCCAACACCAAGCTCTGGCGCAAGCTTCCCGCCCGGGCCGCATCCGTCCGGCACCTCGCGCTGGCCCCCGATGCGGCGGACAACGACGTCGTTGACCCCTACCGCCGCAGCGCCGATTACTACCGGCAAATGGAAGACGAACTGGCCCCGGCGATCATCTCGGTCCTTCGTTTCGCCCGGCTGAACGCCCCCTCTTAAACCGGCGGGCCGCCGTCGTTCTCTCGGGCGGCTTTTGGTGGTACCGTCCGATCATGAAATCCCGGAACAGTCCGGGAGCCGGGGGCAACGGCGACCCCGCTCCAGGCGCCAATGGCGGCGCCAAACCCAAGCGGACCATACGCAACGCAGTCCTGGTAGGGCTGCTCGGGATTGCCCTGGTGGCCGGCGGCTTCCTATTCAACCTGGCGCAGATCTGGAATACCCAGACCGCCAAGACGGAGATCAGCGCGGCCCCAGAGAGCCCCACACAGACCGCAACCACCAAGCCCTCGCCCACCAAGAAGCCGGCCCCCAAACCGGTGAAGCCGCCCCCGCCGCCTCCGCTGCCCATGAACATCCTGCTGATCGGCAGCGACCACCGCAAGGGCGACGCGCCGGCGCCGAACGGCCTGCCGAACCAGCGCGCGGACGTCCTCATGCTGGTGCATCTTGCGGCCGACGGGAAGCACGCCTACGGCATCTCGCTCATGCGCGACCTCTGGGTTCCGATCCCCGGGTACGGCGAAGCCAAGATCAACGCCTCGCTTGAGCAGGGCGGTATGCCGCTTGCCGTGAAGACCGTGGAGTCCCTGTTCGGGCAGAAGATCCAGCACGCCGTCATGATCGACTTCGAAGGTTTCAGGGGCATCACCGAGGCGCTCGGCGGCGTGGACGTCAACAATCCGGAGGCCTTCACGTCCACCCACGACACCCGGCAGCATTTTCCGGCAGGTGTGAACCGGCTTAAGGGCCAGCGCGCCCTCGAGTTCGTCCGCGAGCGCTACGCGTTTGTTGACGGCGACTACCGCCGGGTCGCGAACCAGCAGCTGTTCCTGCGCTCCACCCTGGCCAAGCTGCTATCCGCTCGCACCCTGACCAACCCGGTGACGCTGTACAAGCTGGTCAACACGGCGGCGAAGTACATCACCGTGGACAAGGGACTGAACGCGACCGCGCTGGCCAGCCTGGTGTACAGCCTGCGGAATGTCCGGATGCAGGACGCGGTGTTCTTCACACTTCCGACGGCGGGATTTGGGACCAGTACCGACGGACAGTCGATCATCCTGCCGGACTACGGCGCCACCGCCGCTGTGGGCGCGGCCCTGGGGAAGGACCGGCTGGGGCAGTACGCCGCGACGCTGGGGAAGTGACCCTTATCTTTTAGTAACCAGCGTGATGAGTGAATGCGTGAGGGGTACCCAGTGAAACAGCTGATCTGGATCATCGCAGTTGTTGCAGTGCTGTTTGTCATCGCGGGCGCAACCATCAGGGCGGTAGCCTTCCTGCTGTGGGTGGCGCCCGTCCTCCTGCTGGCGGCCCTGCTGGCATTCTTCCTCAAACGCTCGGGCGGCAAACGAATCCCCTGACGCTCTCGCACCTCCTGTCGGCTTACAACCGGACGCTCCCTCACCTCCTGTCGGTTCGGGGCCAACGCTTCCGCACCTCCTGTCGGTTCGGGGCCAACGCTTCCGCACCTCCTCCTGCGGGAATTGCGGGAGCGTCCCAAAAAAGGCGACCAAACGTGAGGGAGCGTCCCCAAAAAGGCGACCAAACGTGAGGGAGCGTCCCCAAAAAGGCGACGAAACGTGAGGGAGCGTCCCCAAAAAGGCGACGAAAGGTGAGAGAGCGTGTGGTGGGGCCGCGGGTGATTACTCTGCTGACATTGCGGGTACGGCACTAGTAACGTGGAAAATTCGCAGGCCTAGGCTGAACGGGAGTGCAATCGTGGGACAAAACGGAACCTCCGCTGAGGGAACGCACAAGGATGCCCCGGTGCCCGCTGCATGGACAGCCGGCGCCGTGGAACTCATCCTGATCCGGCACGGCGAGAGCCAGGGCAACGTGGCGGCCACCGATGCCACGGTTTCCGGTGCCGAGGTGATCGCGGTCCCAGCCCGTGATGCCGACGTCGAGCTTTCCTCCACCGGGCGGGAGCAGGTGACGGCACTGGGCCGCGCGCTGGCGGCTGTTCCCGAGAGCCGGCAGCCCGACGTCGTCATCTCCTCCCCATACATGCGCGCCTACCAGACGGCAGAGATCGCCGTGGAAACGGCCGGCTGGCCCGTCCCCGTCCGCTCGGACGAGCGTCTCCGCGACCGGGAGCTGGGCATCCTGGACATGCTGACCGCTTTTGGGGTGGAAACCCGGCTTCCCCAGGAGGCAGAACGACGGCGGTGGCTGGGCAAGTTCTATTACCGTCCGCCGGGCGGGGAATCGTGGGCGGACGTGGCGCTGCGGCTCCGTTCCGTGATCGGGGAACTGAACGCGCTGGGCAGCGGCCACCGCGTGATGCTGGTGTGCCACGACGCCGTCGTCATGCTGTTCCGTTACATCCTTGAGGGTATGTCCGAACGGGAGCTCCTGGACGTGGCAGCCAGCACTCCGGTCCTGAACGCCTCAATGACCCGCTACGTGCGGCCGGAGGGTGTTGGCCCGTGGACGCTGGAGAGCTTCAACGTGGCAGACCACCTTATGGAGCAGGGCGTCGAAGTGACCGAACACGCCGGGGACGCCGATGTCCACCCGCGCTGAGCCCGCTAACACTGCCGCGTCCCTGATCACGCCAACGCTCCTGCGCAGCTGGCCGCTGCCCTCCGCGGGGTCCGACAAGTACTCCCGCGGCGCGGTGCTGGTCGTCGGCGGCGGCCGGCGCACTCCGGGAGCCGCGTTGCTCGCCGGTACGGCAGCACTTCGTGCCGGAGCTGGCCGGGTAACCCTGGCTGTGGCGGAGTCGGTGGCCGTCCAGCTGGCCGTGACGCTGCCGGAGGCGGGAGTGATCGGCCTGCCTCAATCCGCAGGCGGTTCCGTCGGCGATACCGGGCTCGAAAACCTGCTCGGGGACTTCGATGCCGCAGACGCCGTGCTGATCGGCCCCGGGCTGGACGACATCGGGCAGACCGAGGCCCTGCTCCGCGGGCTGCTGCGGCATGACTCCGCCAAGGGCCCGGGACAGAATGCCGGCCCGACGGTGGTGCTCGATGCCTACGCCCTGGGCGCCCTCCCCCGGCTGGCCGATGAGCTGGACCCGTGGGCGGGCCGGCTGATTCTCACGCCAAACCCCACCGAGGCCGCGATCCTGCTGGGCCGGGACACGCGCGACCTGGCGGCCGACGTCGTCGAACTCGCCGGGAAGTACCGCGCGGTGGTGAGCTGCCAGGGCATGATTGCCGGGCCACCCGCCGTCGGCAACCCCGACGGGCCACCCGCCGTCGGCAACCCCGACGGCGGCAACCCCGACGGCGGCTCGTCCGCCGGCGGCTCGTCCGCCGCTGATTTCCCGGCGACCGGAGACCACTGGGAAGTCACCACCGGCTACGGCGGGCTGGGAACTTCCGGCAGCGGCGACATTCTTGCCGGCGCCATCGCAGGGCTTCGGGCCCGAGGCACCAGCGACGCCCAGGCCGCCTGCTGGGGCACTCACCTGCACGCCGCAGCCGGCGACAGGCTCGCCAGCCGGGTGGGCAGCCTCGGCTACCTGGCGCGGGAACTGGCCGACGAACTGCCGCCCCTCATGATGGAACTGGCCACGTAGGCGAGCTGGCTGGAGGCGGTCCCGGTTTTCGCTAGCCAGCGGCTCACTTCAGCGACTTCAGGATGGACCGGAGCGAAGCGGCAGCCTTAGTGGCTGCGGCCTGCGGCTGGGCCCGGCCCGCTGCAACGTCGCTGACGGCCTTGGCGATGGGCAATTCGGCCATCGCAGCGCTGGCCAGATCGCCGTGGCCCTGGACAATGCCCCAGTGTTTCAGGTCGTTGGACCCCTGCAGCAGGGTGGAGAGAACGTCCTTGGCATAAACGCTGCCGAACCGCTCCGTCCTGCCCGCTGCCACGGGGGTGGACATCCAGGCATCTGCATACTCGGACGGGTTCGCGGTGCTGCCCGAACGCACAGGAACACGTTCCTCCGGGGCAATCGCGAGCCAGTCGGCGTAGCCGTCGGTCAGGAAGTACTCCACGAAGCGGCGGGCGGGTTCGGCGTCGGAATCAGCCGTCACGGTCCAGGAGATCACTTCGCCGAAGTGCGCCGGCTGTTGCCCGTCCGGCCCTTGGAGGCTGGCGACCACTCCGGTGTTCCGCGCCAGGAAGAGCGGGTCCTTGGCGCATTCGGGGCAGCTGGGCCGCGCATCAGTCCTCGTGCCGGCCAGCTCGTCCAGCATGTTCGTCGGCCAGATGGCCATGGCGGCCTTGCCGGCGAAGTAGGCGGACCGCACTGTATCAATGTCTTGTATGCCGGGCACGGAATAGTTCTTGAGCAGGTCGCCGTAGAATCCGAGCGCCGCCACGCACTGTGGACTGTCGAACGTAATGCCTGCCTTGGCATCCACCATCTCGCAGCCATTGCCCACCGCAACGTGTTCAAACGACTGCTGCGTGAAGGCCTGGCCAGTCTTGTTGGCCGCGACAATGCCGGCCAGCTCCGGGGAATCCAGCTTCCTGGCCGCGGCAACAATGTCCGCGTACGTCCGGGGTGCCCTCAACCCGGCCTGGGCGAAGAGGTCCTTGCGGTAGTAGATCAGCTGATGCCAGGCGGCGCCCGGAACGGCCAGCTGCTGGCCATTGTCGCGCGTCAGTTCCAGCGCCCGGGCGGCCCACGTTTGCTCCCCGAGGCTTTGCACAATGGCTTCGTTGGTCTTGAAGTCGACGTGGCCGGCGGCTGCCATGGTCCGGACCTGCCCCAGCGACAGCGAAGCCATCACGTCCGGAAGGTCACCGGAGGCGGCGGACGACGTCAGGACCTGGTTGAAGCGGTGCGAAGGAACGGTCACGAGGTCAGCCTTCACTCCGGTGGCAGCGGTGAAATCCCCGATGACGACGTGCAGCTTGGCAATGCGGTCCGGAAGCGTCTCGGTAGTCCAGACGGTGATGTTGTGGTGGTCGACGTCCGGGGCGGGCGTGGGTGGCTGACCATTGCCCGGCGTGCAGGACACCATAAAGGCCGCTGCCAAGAACACCGCCGCCAGAACGCCCGCCCTGACTTGGCCTCTGCTCCTATTCACCTGGCGCTCCTGCCACACGGTGTCCGCAATACGGACGCACGCGGGGCGTTAAACCCCGCGTACAACAAGGAGACCTGTGTGACAAGCGTAACTAATTGGTGCCCGGCTGTCAGCAGTCCGCATTGACTGCAGGGCCGGTCCATATGTGGACCCGGCTACCGCCCCGGACAAATGGGCGCATACGAAGGGACGGCCTCCGCTCGTTGAGCCGGAGACCGTCCGCGAGAGGATCCGGATGCTGCTGCCGTGCGCTATTTAGCGCGGTGGCGTGCTCCCGGGCTAACCGCCCCTCTGGCAGCCAAATTGCCCCAGGTCCTCCCGTTCACCGCCAGCCACGTCGGCTGGCTGTAGATGTTTTATAGCACCGGCCCGGGCCGGCCACAAGGGCTCCGGCACCGTTTTTTCCTCCCGCTTTTCGGGCCGCCAGGGCAGGGAATCCAGCGTTTACGACGGCGGGCGGCCGGCTGTTCCGGCGGCGTCCCGGCCAGCTCGGGGTACTATTGCCCGGCGCGGCGGCCCGGGAGTATTTTAAGCGTGGGACTGAGCTCAAGCAGCAGGGCGCCGATGCCCCCTATCCAGGAGCACGTCAATGACGACCATCTCCAACGCCCATCTTCCCGGCGAAGCGCAGCGCCCCTCCGGCGACCCCTTGTGGTGTTCCCAGTGCCAGACGGATGAACACCTGATCGTCGAATCGATCGAGGCCCTGCATCCCCCTCGGGACGGCATGGTGGACGTCTCGTACACCTGCGTTGAATGCGACCAGTTCTACGCCCACCCGGCCGGAGTCCACGACGTGGCAGGCGTACTGAACCGGCATGGCCAGGTGATGGGTGTGCTGCAGTTCGGCGGCGAATACTTCCACTGCGGAACGCCGATGGCCTCGGTCAGCTCGGGAACCAGCAGCATCTACGGCACCGAGCTCGGCCGTCGCCGCACCATCCATGACGTGCACCTGCCCACCCGGCTGCTGCGGTGCGCCTGCGGGTTCCAAATGGAAGTGCCGGACTAAACCAGTGCCGGACTGAACGAGGACTGTGGACCTGAACGAGGCCCCGGAGTTTTGTACAGATAACCTTCCGCCGGTTCTAACCCGGCGGGCAAGTTATTAGCGGCAGCACTGGTTACAAATGGTTCTTATCTTGAGATACTAATCATGCTTACTATATTTATGCCAGCATCGGACAACCGCAGGAGAGCTTATGCGCAGACTGCTCGCTACTATCACCGCCATCCTTGCCCTTGCCAGTGCCGGGCTGTCTCTCGCCGCGCCGTCTTATGCAACCTCCGCCCCGGGTTCCGCGGCACTGTCCGCCGCCCCGGCGGGCAGATCTGTGCAGGTTCAGGCGGGTACGTCCGATGCGGCCGGAACACCGGCGCCGACCGGAACGTCTTCCCCGTCTGCAACCCCGTCCGAGCCTCCAGCCAACCCAGGCACCGGAGAACCGGAAGAGTCGGAAACCAACCGCCTCGAATACGCCCCGTATGTTATCGCGGCGGTATTGATCATCACCCTCCTCGTCGTTTTTATCTGGCGACGCCGCCGCGGAAACAAAACCGTGGTTTAAGCGCCGTCAGAAACGGGCTTCGCCACATAAAGCAGTCAATTCACGTTTCACCCAATTCCATTTGAAGGAGTAGTCGCCATGACCACCATGGACAGCGCGGCCGGTGCAAGGTCCCGGCTGCAACGGGCGGCACAGGTTGTCGGAGCAGTATTCGTGCTCGTCGGCATCCTAGGGTTCATCCCCGGTATCACCACGAACTACGCGGCACTGGGAATGGCCGGTCCCGCCTCCGACGCCCTGCTTCTGGGCGTCTTCCAGGTATCGATCCTGCACAACATCGTCCATCTCCTCTTCGGTGTGGCCGGCCTGCTCATGGGACGGACGCCGGGACAGGCAAGGAGCTATCTGCTGTATGGCGGCGTCATCTACCTGGTGCTCTGGCTGTATGGCCTTTTGATTCCCCACGAGACCGCGGCGAACTTCGTACCCATCAACACGGCTGACAACTGGCTGCACTTCCTGCTGGGTGTTGGCATGATCGGGCTGGCCCTGCTGCTGTCCCGCGACACCAGGAGGGTGCACGGACCCGCCACGGGCTACTAACCACTAAACCTTTTGCGGGGGTGCTGCAGGCGCTATCCTGATGCCGTCGGTTCTGTGAACCGCTCACGGTCCGGCCGGCACCCTCGCCCCAAACGGGGCGTCGAAGCGCGATGCCGGGGAGTGGCAGACGATGACCGCATATCAGCAACCTACAAGCACCACCGCCACCGAGATTCCGACGGTGGTGCCCCGCCGTAAGGGCAACATGGTGGTCCGGTGGATCACCACAACCGACCACAAGACCATCGGGTATCTGTACCTGATTACCTCCTTCGTGTTCTTCTGCCTGGGCGGCGTAATGGCCCTGCTCATCCGCGCCGAGCTCTTCGAACCGGGCATGCAGGTCCTGGTGACAAAAGAGCAATACAACCAAATGTTCACCATGCACGGCACGGTGATGCTGCTGATGTTCGCAACCCCCTTGTTCGCCGGGTTCACCAACGTGATCATGCCCCTGCAGATCGGTGCACCGGACGTTGCGTTCCCCCGACTGAACGCGCTGGCCTACTGGTTCTTCCTGTTCGGCTCCACCATCGCCGTTTCCGGCTTCATTACCCCGCAGGGATCCGCTTCCTTCGGATGGACGGTATACGCGCCCCTCAACAACACCACATTTACACCAGGCATCGGCGGTGACCTGTGGGTCTTCGGCCTGGCATTATCCGGCTTCGGCACCATCCTGGGCGCGGTCAACTTCATCACCACGATCATCTGCATGCGCGCCCCCGGCATGACCATGTGGCGCATGCCGATCTTCACCTGGAACACCCTCATCACCTCGGTCCTGGTGCTGATGGCCTTCCCACCGCTGGCCGCAGCCCTGTTCGCCGTCGGCGCGGACCGCCGCTTCGGCGCCCACATTTATGACCCCGAAAACGGCGGAGCCCTCCTGTTCCAGCACCTGTTCTGGTTCTTCGGCCACCCCGAGGTGTACATCATCGCGCTGCCGTTCTTCGGCATCGTCTCCGAGATCTTCCCGGTCTTCAGCCGCAAGCCGATCTTCGGCTACAAGGGCCTGGTCTACGCGACCATCGCCATCGCCGCCCTTTCAGCCACGGTCTGGGCGCACCACATGTACGTCACCGGTTCCGTACTGCTGCCGTTCTTTGCGCTCATGACCATGTTCATCGCGGTCCCCACCGGTGTGAAGTTCTTCAACTGGATCGGCACCATGTGGGGCGGCTCGCTGACATTCGAAACCCCCATGCTGTGGAGCATCGGCTTCCTCATCACGTTCCTCTTCGGCGGCCTGACCGGCATCATCCTGGCCTCCCCGCCGCTGGACTTCCACGTCTCCGACTCCTACTTCGTGGTGGCCCACTTCCACTACGTGGTGTTCGGCACCGTGGTGTTCGCGATGTTCGCCGGCTTCTACTTCTGGTGGCCGAAGTGGACGGGAAAGATGCTCAACGAGCGCCTCGGCAAGATCCACTTCTGGATGCTGCTCGTGGGCTTCCATGCCACCTTCCTGATCCAGCACTGGCTCGGCGTTGAAGGCATGCCCCGCCGGTACGCTGACTACATGCCGCAGGACAACTTCGCGGCCATGAACCAGTTCTCCACTTTTGGCTCCTTCCTGCTGGGCGCCTCACTGATTCCGTTCTTCTGGAACGTCTTCATCACAGCCCGCAGCAAGGAAAAGGTGGAAGTCGACGATCCGTGGGGCTTTGGCGCTTCGTTGGAATGGGCCACGTCCTGCCCGCCGCCGCGGCACAACTTCACCTCGCTGCCGCGCATCCGCTCCGAACGGCCGGCCCTGGACCTGCACCATCCTGAGTTGCGCGTCCGCGAACATGACCCCGTGCACACGCCGGTCGCCGACGTTCTGGGCGCGGCGGACATCGGCGAGCGCGACGTGCGGGATCCGCACCCCGACCGCTAGCACGGGCTTTTCTGACACCCGGTCACCCGGAGGCCCCTCCGGAACACACTGAGGCCCCGGACTCCATTGGACGTCCGGGGCCTCAGTGCGTATTTCAGTTTCTAACTGCTAACCAGCGGCCGACTCATGCAGCCGCTGCGACCGCGTAGCGGCTGGCTCCGGCGCCCATTCCGCGGTCGGCCGGGGCCAGGACGCGGACGTCGCATTCGGACTGCTGCGGATCGATGGAGCGTGGCAGGTGGTGCGTTTTGGAGCATTCCCGCAGCTGTTCAAGCGCGACGGGTTCGACACGGGCGTGGCTGACATCAACGACGAGCCGCAAGCCCTCACGGAGGTGGTTGGCGCGCTTCATAACGACGTAAAGAGCTTGGATGCTTTGGGCGGTTACATGTCCCTGGGCGGCGACCTGGGCCTCACCGCAGTCGAGGTCCACGCGGACCAGTACCTTGAGCTTCTGGTTCAAAACTTCTCCCCTCATGCGCGGCCGCGACGCTGCGACCGGATATAACCCTAGCCTGCATGTGACTCAGGTAACAGGAAAATTCCAAATGTTGCAGAAATGGGACTTTCCGCGCTGGTTGGGCTGGTGGAGGACACGGCAACGGTCCCAGGACACGCAAATGGTCCGGGGACGCGTGGATTCCAGCGTCCCCGGACCAGTTGCGTGTCCTGAGTGTTCGACGACGGCGGTCGCCCGCGTGGGCCGCTCAGCTGCGGGTCGGGTCCGGACGCAGCGGCGCAGGGCCGGGGTCCGGCACCGGAAGCGGGCCGGGCGGCTCGGGCGCAGGGATAGGGTTGGGCGGTGCGGGACGGGACGGGTCCGGCCGCATCGGATCGGGTCCTGGCTCCGGCGGGAACGGCTCTGGTTCGTGTACTGGCGGGATGGTCATGCTTTCCCCCTCGAAGGCTCGTGTGGGTTCCTTATTGCTGACGCGAGTTCAGGATACGCCCGGCGCCGGAGCGGGGACAGGGCCCCGGCCGGCGTGCGGAAGTGCCATGAGCCAGCCTCTCCCCCGGTAGCGAACGGCCGCCCAAATGTCAGGGCAGCTCTATATATTGAGGGAATGACCCACACTCCGCTGCAGCAACCCGCAAGCTCCTCCGACGTTGGCACATCCCGGCCGCCCGTCGCCAAGAGGGTGCCCGCCGAGCGCACGCACCACGGGGATACTTTCGTGGACCACTACGAGTGGCTGCGGGACAAGGAGTCCGAGGAGGTCGTGGCGCACCTGAAGGCGGAGAACGCCTACCAGGAGGCCATCACGGCGCACCAGGAACCGCTGCGCGAGGCCATCTTCCAGGAGATCAAGGGCCGCACCAAGGAGACAGACCTGTCCGTTCCGAACCGCAAGGACGGCTGGTGGTACTTCAGCCGGTCCATCGAGGGCAAGGAGTACGGCATCCAGTGCCGCGTCCGCGCCCAGAACACGGGCAACCCGGTGGCGGACTGGACTCCCCCGGCGGTGGAGGCCGGCGTCGAAATCCCCGGCGAGGAAGTCCTGCTGGACGGCAACGTCGAAGCCGAAGGCAAGCCGTTCTTCTCCGTGGGCGGCACGGCTGTGACCATCGACGGAAACCTTTACGCCTACGCCGTGGACAACGCTGGCGACGAGCGGTTCACCCTGCGGATCAAGGACCTGCGGACCGGGGAACTGCTGCCGGACGTCATCGAGAACGTCTTCTACGGTGTGTCCTTCTCCCCGGACGGCACCCGCATCTTTTACACCGTGGTGGATGACTCGTGGCGGCCGTACCAGGTCAAATCCCACGTCCTCGGCACTCCCGTCACGGACGACGAGGTGATTTACCAGGAGGACGACGCCGCGATGTGGCTGGGCTTTGAGCTCTCCTCAGACCGGCGCCACCTCGTGCTCGGCATTGGCTGCTCCGAGTACAGCGAGACGCGCCTGCTGCGTTTTGACGACCCCGGCGCCGGCCTGTCCACCGTCATTTCCCGCAACGAACGCGTGCTTTACGAAGCCGAGCCGTTCCTGCTCGAGGGCCCGGACGGGCAGGAAACGGATCGCATCCTGATCACCCACAACCGCAACGCCGTGAACTCCATGGTGTCGCTGGTGGACCCTGCCGAGCTTTCCAAGCCGCTGGCCGAGCAGGCCTGGACCACCGTCGTCGAGCATTCCGACGACGTCCGCGTCAACGGGGCGGGGGTTACCGCCACCCACCTCGTGGTCTCGATCCGGAAGGACACCATCGAGCGGGTCCAGGTGATGTCGCTGGCCGGGCTGGGGACTGCCGCCCAGCAGGCCCCGGTGGAACCCGCGTTTGACGAGGAACTGTATACCGCGGGGGTGGGCGGGTCCGACTACGAGGCTCCCGTGATCAGGCTGGGCTACACGTCCTACTTCACGCCGTCTCGCATTTACGACTTCGTCCTGCCTACCCCGGAGCAGCCGGCCGGTGAACTCCTGCTGCGCAAGGAAAGCCCTGTGCTGGGCGGCTACGATGGCTCGGATTACGTGGCCACGCGCGAATGGGCCGAGGCTGCCGACGGCACCCGCGTCCCCCTCTCGGTGCTGCGGCACAGGGCCGTCAAGCAGGACTCGACGGCGGCCGGACTGGTTTATGGCTACGGTTCATACGAGCTGAGCATGGACCCGGGCTTCGGCATCGCCCGGCTCTCGCTGCTGGACCGCGGGGTTGTGTTCGTCATTGCCCACATCCGCGGCGGCGGTGAACTCGGCCGGCACTGGTATGAGGACGGCAAGAAGCTCAGCAAGAAAAACACTTTCACGGACTTCATCGCGGCCACAGACTGGCTGGCGCAGTCCGGCTGGGTGGCGCCGGACCGGATCGCCGCGCTGGGCGGGTCGGCCGGCGGCCTGCTCATGGGTGCGGTGGCCAACCTCGCCCCGGAGAAGTACGCAGCCGTGGTGGCGCAGGTTCCGTTCGTGGATCCACTCACCAGCATCCTGGACCCGGAACTGCCGCTGTCGGCTCTCGAGTGGGAGGAATGGGGCAACCCCATCACTGATCCCGCGGTGTATGAGTACATGAAGTCATATACCCCGTACGAGAACGTCCGCGAGGTGGCCTATCCCAAGATCGCCGCGGTCACGTCCTTCAACGACACCCGGGTGCTCTACGTGGAGCCGGCCAAGTGGGTGCAGGAACTCCGCAACAAGACCACGGGCAGCGAGCCGATCCTCATGAAGATCGAGATGGATGGCGGCCACGGCGGTGCCTCCGGCCGCTATGTGCAATGGCGCGAGCGGGCCTGGGACTACGCTTTCATCGCGGATTCGCTCGGGGCTACGGAGCTGCTGCCCGGCGCCGGGCTCAAATAGGCGCCGGGCTCAAATAGGCTCCGTGCGCACGTAACGCCCTCCGACCCGTTTCTTTGGTGCTCCCGCCTGCGACGTGCACCGTATAGCCAAAAACGGCCGCCTGCGCCCCTCGCTGCGGCGCCGCTTTACCAAGAATGGCCGCCCGAATCCTAGCCAGGCGGCCATTTTTGGCAAGTCGTTGCGGGTGCGGGGCGACGGCG
The DNA here is from genome assembly GCF_000238915.1 of Arthrobacter globiformis NBRC 12137. GTDB lineage: Bacteria > Actinomycetota > Actinomycetes > Actinomycetales > Micrococcaceae > Arthrobacter > Arthrobacter globiformis. The sequence continues at coordinate 17,508 of NZ_BAEG01000008.1, forward strand.
CTCCGAGGCTACTCCCTGCGCGGCGGAAGGCGGCAGGGATTCCGCCTATCCAGGGCCGGGTATTTCCGAAAAATAGTAATCCTGCTTACTATTGTCGGGCATACGGGCTCGGTGCACCTGTCCGCTGGGGGTGGGGAATCCGACGCCGGAACTGGAGCATAGCGTGAGCAATGAACAAGGATTGACCCCGCTTTCCGACGACGAACTGAATGCGCAGGCGGGCATCGCACTGCCGGACAAGGAAGTGGCTTCCGTACTCGACCTCAACGCCGATCTCGATCTGGGCATCAGCGCAGCTGCGCCGATCGACCTCGCCGTGGCGGCCAACGCCAACGTCGCAGCCCCCATCGACGCCGCGGCCTCGGCGAACGTCCTGTCCTTCGGTTCAGAGTCGCAGGCCCTCGCTGACCAGGGCGTCATCATCGACCAGGGAATCACCGCCGACGCTACGGCAGACTCCGTACAGGACAGCACCATTACGCAGGGGTCCGGCGTTGTTGACGGCGGGGCCCCCGACAGCACCGGCACCGACGTCATTGACGGAGGCACACCGGCCAGCACCGGTCCCGGCGTCCTTGATCGCGGGACGCCCGACGGTACGCTTCCCGACGGGACCATTCCGGACGGGACAGGTGTCGGCGCCCTCCCCGTCGATCCGTCCACTGCCCTCGACGGTGACCTCCTCAACGTCAATGTGGACCTCGCAGCCGACGCCGACATCGCCGCCCCGATCAACGGCGCCGTGGCTGCGAACGCCAACGTTGCGGCGCCCATCGACGCCGCAGTTGCAGCCAACATTGGCTCGATTGACAGCGACGCCTTCGCCGTGGCCCAGCAGGACGCCATCATCACCCAAGACATCGACGGCGAGGCCACCGCATCGGCAGATCAGCAGTCCGATCTGCAGCAGTAGTTCCTGAATGAGCGCCAAACACAGCGGGCCGTCCGGCATGGACGGCCCGCCGGTCTCCCCTTCGTCAACACCCGATCCGCATCCCGCAACAGGCATGATCCCATCGCCCGGCCCGACGGCGGCTTCCGCCCCGGGCGGCCCGGGCGCGTCTTTCGCAACCCCGGCGGGAGTCCCGACGGCGGCGGGCGCGTCCCCCGCCCAAGGCGGGCGGACCGCCGTCGTGATGAGTTCTGGCACCAATCCCGGCGTCGGGGTGCCGGTGCGGGCGGAGGGAGTCCAGCTCATTGGCGGGGCCAAGGGATCCGGCTACCGGGAGGCCCCCTCGCTGGTCCGCCGTGCCGACGGCCAGACCCTCCAGCTCACACAGCTGCTGTTTCAGGTCCTTGAGGCCATCGACGGTATGCGGGATGTCGATGAGATCGCCGAGGTGGCGAGCACCCGGTCCGGCCGGCTCATCACTGCGGACAACGTCAGGACCCTGATCGAGGGCCAGCTGCTGCCGCTCGGCCTGCTGCGGCTGGCGGACGGGTCGCAGCCGGAGGTCCGCAGGGCGGATCCGCTGCTCGGCATGCGGTTCCGGTACACCGTCACGGACCCCGCGCGCACCCGGAAGCTGACGGCGCCGTTCGCTGTGCTGTTCAATCCGCTGATCGTGGCAGTTGTCGCCGCGGGATTCCTGGTCTCGTGCTGGTGGGTATTGATGGTCAAGGGCCTGGCGTCGGCCACGCACGACGCCTTCGCGAATCCGTGGCTGCTCCTGCTGATTTTCGCCGTCACGGTGCTGTCGGCCGGCTTCCACGAATTCGGCCACGCGGCGGCCGCACGCCGCGGCGGCGCCACTCCGGGCGCGATGGGTGCCGGGCTCTACCTCGTCTGGCCCGCCTTCTATACGGACGTCACCGATTCCTACCGTCTGGGGCGCGGCGGCAGGCTTCGAACGGATATCGGCGGGCTGTACTTCAACGCCGTGGTTACCGTCGCCACCATGGGCGTCTGGTTGGCCACGGGTTTCGATGCGCTGCTGCTGGTGGTGCTCACGCAGATCCTGCAAATGGCGCGGCAGTTGCTGCCCCTGGTCCGCTTCGACGGCTACCACATCCTTGCCGATGCCACGGGCGTGCCGGATCTGTTCCAGCGGATCCGTCCCACTCTGCTCGGACTCCTGCCCTGGCGGTGGGGCAAACCCGAACCCGAGGCGCAGGCCCTCAAGCCGTGGGCGCGCGCCGTCATCACGGTCTGGGTGCTGGTCACTGTCCCCCTGCTGCTGGCCAGCCTGGTGCTGATGGTCGTCTCCTTTCCACGGCTCCTGGGCACCGCGTGGGCGAGCCTGCAGCACCAGCAAACCCTGCTGTCCGGCAGCCTCGCGGAGGGGAACTTTGCCGACGCTGCCGTGCGGCTCCTGGCGATTGCCGCCATCGCCCTTCCCGTGGTTGGCGTGGTGTACATGCTGCTCCGGCTGGCGCGGCAGCTCATCACCGGGCTCTGGACCAAGACCCGGGGCAAGCCGCTGCAGCGCGCCACCGCAATGGCAGCGGCTGGCGCCGCCGTTGCCGGGCTGGCCTGGGCCTGGTGGCCGCTGCCTGACAACTACCGCCCGGTGCAGCCCTACGAACGCGGGACACTCCTCGATGCCACGGCCGCGGCCTATCCTGCCCTGGCTGCCCCGGACGGAACCCTGCAGGAAGGACGGACGGGGCAGACGGTGGCGCTGTGGCCGGACGGCACTGCCCTGCCCACCCGGGAGCAGCCGCAGCTCAGCATGGTCCTCGTGCCGAGCCAGGGCACCGCACCTGCGTCGGTGCCCGATAAGCCTCAACCGGGCGAGGGCGCGGGTACGGCACCCGGCGGGGCTGTACCGCCGTCGTGGGTCTTCCCCTTCGACAGGCCCCCGGCCCCTGAGGAGGACGGCAACCAGGCACTTGCCGTCAACACCACGGATGGCTCCGTCACCTACGACGTCGCGTTCGCGCTGGTGTGGGCCGAGGACGGACCGGTGGACACCCGCAACGAGGCCTACGCCTTCGCCAGCTGCGCGGACTGCGCGGCGGTGGCCGTCGGGTTCCAGGTGGTGCTCATCATGGGCCAGGCGGATGTGGTGGTGCCCGAGAACCTCTCCGCCGCCGCGAACTACAACTGCGTCCGGTGCCTGACGTACGCCCTGGCCAGCCAGTTGGTCCTCACGCTTGACGGGCCGCTCAGCGCCGAAGGCATAGCCCGGCTCAATGCGCTGTGGCAGGAGATTGCCGAGTTCGGACGCACGTTGCAGGGCGTCCCCCTGTCCGAGATCCAGGGACGGTTGAGCGCCTACAAGGATCAGCTCACGGAAATCATTCGGACCGATCCCAGCGCCAAGCCCCGGGCTGGCGCTAGCACTCCGTCACCGGGTTCCACGCCATCGCCCGGGGCCAGTGGCGGAGCTGGGCCGGGCTCGGGATCCGAGCCAGGTGCGCCTGTACGGGGTGAGCCGACGCCGGGCGTCCAGTCGCCGGGCGTCCAGTCGCCGGGCGTGCCGTCGCCGGGAACGACGGCGGAGCCTGCGGTCCCGACGCCCGGAACGGGAACGACGCCGGTCCCCGCCCCGGCCAGCTCTGGCGCAGCACCGGCCCCCGCAACTACGGCTCCCGGTGCCGCAGCGGCTGCGTCACCGGCCCAGGAGCCGTGAATTAGCCATCCGCTGCTCCGGAAGTGCCCTTTTGAAGGCTCAGAAGGGCACTTCCGGAGCAATCGATGGGTACGCGGGGACCGGGCTGAACGGCGACGTGTCCCAGGCAACATATATTTGAAGGATGCTCTCGGCGCTGAAGAAATACCTGCTGCTCCCCAAACTGGTGAAGCTGGCCTCCAACGCGCCCAAGGACCCCGGCGTCGCCTGGGACCAGTACTGGGGCAGGGTGGGGGCCACCGGCGCCCGCGGCGACGTGCTGTGGGATTCGGGCAGCGACCACGAGCTGCGGGCGTATCTGGAGCATCTGACGCGGCAGCTGGACCCCAGCCTTCCCATCGTCGATGTCGGGTGCGGCAACGGCGTCTTCAGCCGCGCACTTGCCGCCTACTTTCCGCATGTTTTGGGGGTGGATGTCTCAGCCAACGCCATCGCACGGGCAGCCGCCGAATCCGAAGGGCTGGAGCGGGTCTCCTACGCCGCGGTTGACATGACAGCACCAGCGGGCAACCGTGCCGTGACGGCCGCCCTGGCCTCGGCCGGGTTCACCGGTGAGGCCAACATCTTCATCCGGGGCGTCCTGCATGTGCTGAAGAAACCCGCCCAGGCGGCCCTGGCCGGGCAACTGCACCCGCTTGTGGGCAAGCGTGGCCGCGTATTCCTCGCTGAGACCGACTTCCACGGAAATCCGGTCCAGTACGTCAGCCATCTCGGAGCCACCCTGCACTCCATCCCCGGGCCACTCGAGAAGGCCATCCGCGGACTGCCCATGCCCGGCCGCTTCGGCACCGCACAGCGCAGGAGGGCTTTCCCCGAGGCGAGCTGGGATGTGGTGGAGGACGGCCCGGTCACGTTAGAAACCCGCCCGCTTAAATCCCCAGACCGGCCGGAACAGATCCCGGGCTATTTCGCGGTGCTCCAGGCCCGCTGAACAGTAAAGCCTGAACAGGAAGGCTCCCTGAACCGGAAAGGCCGCTGAAGGCTACGGGACCTTCAGCCAGGACTCGGCCTCGGCCTTGTTCGTGAAGAACCGGGTGGGGCACGGGAGTTTGTTGATGCCCAGGATGAAGTTGGCAATCACCCGGTCCACCGGCGACACACCGAGCAGCGCAATCCGTGAGGCCTGGCAGGGACGGCCGAACACGGCACGGGCTCCCCGGCTCACATCGGCGGTGGTGGCCATGTCCACGAGCATGGGGTGGCGGCTGTCGCCGCAGACCGCGTTGACCTGCGCCATGGCGGCCTCGGCGTCCGCCTCAGTGATGCTGGCGTCCCTGGCCCAGGTCAGCCGGAGCAGGCCTTCTGCATCCAATTCCAGGTTGAAGAGCGTGTTCCGTCCGGTGCTGTTGAAATTCAAATCAAACCTCCGCGGTGCGTGCCTAACGTGGACAAGTATCAAGGTACATCCCTCCAGGAGGCCGCCAACCGGCGGCCTACTGATAATGTGAGTCCAAATTCACGGTAGCCTCAAAAGGCACTCGCAACACAGGGGGCACATGGTCCAGGCACCGGCGGAGTTCCACTCCGCACGTCACGAGGCAGTGGTCGCGCTCACCGATGACGCCCGCCTGGACGCCGTAGCGTCTGTCCTCAACGATGCGGGTTTCAGCGTCCGGAAGGCGTCCGACGCCGGATCCCTCGCCGAGGAGCTGGAGGGCAACCGCGCCGCCGTCGTACTTCTTGATGCAGAGCTGACGGACGGCTACCGGTGGGAGGGCACGCCGGTGCTGCTCCTGGTTGACCTCGCAGGTGACTTCGACCTTGCCCGGCTTGAGCCCTGGGGCATCGCCGATTACATCTCCCGCGATGCGGCTCCCCGGGAACTGACCCACCGGGTGGAGACCCTGATAGGACGGGCGAGGGAACGCCGCCGCATCCGGGCCGAAGCCGAGTTCCTGCGCGAAAGCCTACGCAACGTCTCCGCCGCCATCCGCGGCACCAACAGCCCCCAGCAAATGGCCGGCCACCTGGTCCGCGGCTTCGGTGAATCCCTGGGCGTGGACCACGTCTGGTTCACCACCTTCCAGGATTCGCGGGTGCCCCGGATCAGTGCCCAGTGGTCCCTGCCCGGCCATGCCAAGCTGCCGGACACCCTTGGTGCGTTCGAGGACGAGGCCAGGGAGCAAACCACCTCGCTGTGGTCCGCCGCCGAGGCGCTGGCGGTTCCGGATCACCAGACGGACCAGTCCGCCGCGCTGGCCGAGGACCTGCGGGAATGGTCCGGTCTGGGCTCCGTCCGGGCCTCGGTTGCCTTGCCGGTGGGAGAAGGCGAATCGGCATTGGGGATCATCTGGATCGCGCAGCTGGAGAAGCCGCGCGACTGGTCCAGGGCCGAGATCGCCCTCATCCAGCACGTGGCCGGCAACCTCGCGCACAGCCTCATCCAGGGCCACCTGATCAGCGCCCAGCTGCAGGTGCTGCAGCAGTTGCGGGAACTGGACAAGGCCAAAACGGACTTCCTCGCCACCGTCAACCACGAGCTCCGCACGCCACTCACCTCCATTACCGCCTACCTCGACATGATCCGCGACGGGGCGGGCGGCCCCGTTCCGCCGGGCATTCTGTCCATGATGGACGTCATCTCGCGGAACTCCGACCGCCTCCGCAGGCTGATCGAGGACATGCTCACCGTCTCCCAGCAGGACGCCTCCGGCAACCTGAACCTCAAGCAGGTGGAGCTTGGCCAGGTCCTGCGGATCGTGGTGGCCGCACTGCGCCCGCTCGCCGATTCGCGGAACGTCACCATCACGGGCGCCGACTCGCATGAGGACGTGAAGGTCCAGGCCGACGAGGCCCAACTGGAGCAGGTTTTCACCAACATCGTGGCCAACGCCATCAAGTTCACCCCGAAGGGGGGCCGGATCAGCATCAGCTTCATGACCGCCGCTTCCGAGGCCGGCGGCCCCTGCGCCGTCGTGGACGTCATGGACACCGGAGTCGGAATTCCGGAGCAGGAAATCGCCCAGGTGTTCACCCGCTTCTACCGGGCGTCCAACGCCTCCTCTGCGGCCATCCCGGGCAGCGGACTGGGCCTGGCCATTGCCCACGACATCGTCCGTCGCCACGGCGGTTCACTGGAGCTGTCCTCCGTGCTGGGCGAGGGGACCACCGTCTCGGTGCACCTCCCGGTCGACGGCCCCCAGGCCGATGAAACGGACGACGACGGGGCCGACGGCGACGAAGCGGCAGGCGCGCCCCAAACCGACTGACCGGCGTCGCCCATCTCAACCCCAAAACAAAAACCGTCCCGGACCAGCAGGTCCGGGACGGTTTTCGTAACTCTGAATGACTGCTGCCAACCTTAGTTGGGCCACCAACCGATGGTGGCGTAATTGACTTCGCTCTTGGAAGTGGAGGACGTGGTGGTGTCCTTGTCCTTCGGGGCCGCGTTTGCAGGAGCAGCGAAACCTGCCACTGCAAGGATGCCGGTCATAACAAGTGTTGCGGCAAGTTTCTTCATCCGCTGTCCCTTTCGTCGTTTGTAGCTGTGAACCGTATTACACATTACGGGCGACAGTATACGGTCACTGGATCAAGGTTTGGTCAAGTCATTTCCTGTCAATTCCGCAGGTTTTGCCATGTTTCTCCGCAGGCGACTTGCAATTGCCGTAACAAGCGGAGTTCAGTCCTCCTCCGCGGCCGACCGTGCGCAGGATTATGGATAATTGGGAGCATGCCTATGCAGCGCGATTTGTCACCGTTCGTGATCGCGGAGTTGGCTGCGCGCGAAAGCTGGAAACGGCGGGACTACGCCGCTGGATATGCCGAGGCCGGGCACGCCGCCGAGCTGGCCCAGGAGGCCGGGGACGAGCTGCGCTGGTGGAAGATGGTCCTGCTGCAGGCCGAATGCCTGCGGGACCAGGGATCCATCCAGGAGTGCCAACAACTCGCCGTCGAACTGGCTGCCCATCCCGTTGCCAACTCTGCCCCCGATCTGGGCGCCCGGGCAGCAATTCTGCTGGCACATTCACTGCAGGGCCTTGGCCGGCTCCCCGAAGCGGTGGATGCCGCTACCACCGCCGCCCGGCTGGTGGCGGGCGACTTCGAAAACGTCTACCTGCACATCCAGGCCCAGCAGGCCCTGATCGCCGCCCTCGCGGAAAGCGGCCGGCACGAGGACGCCTGGCAGGAGTGCCTGGACCTGGAGTCGCTGCTCACCGACCACGTGGACGAGGACACGGCAGGCAAGGCCTACTGGGTGATCGGCAACGTGGCATTCCTCAGCAACCGGGTCAATGAAGGCGGCCACTACCACGACCTCGCCGCCGGCAAGCTCTCCCCCTCGCAGGACGTCGACCTGTGGGCACGCTTCAACCGTGCCTCCGCGGAAATGCGCCTGCAGGCCAAGCTGGGTGACGCCGCAACGCTGCGCTGCATCGAGCGCGCCGAGCTCGCCACCGAGGTGGTGGGCGGCAGCGAACGGGACATCCTGGAGATGTCCCTGGTCCGCGCCCACTGGTACTACCTCACCGGGGACATGGGGACGGCGATCAGCCTCCTGACTCCGCTGCGCAGCAAATTCCCCATCCTCGCCACCCAGACCGCGGCGGAGGCCACCTTCATCCTGGGCAGGGCGCTGATGGCGCAGGGACACGAAGCGGAATCACTGCAGATGCTTGACGAGGCCGCTACGCTGTTCGATACAGCTGCTGCACCGGAGCGTAGCGCCACCGTCCGTGGTTTCATCGCCTCAGCGGAGCCTTCGGACCGGCGCCATCAGCAATTTCTCCAGGGGGGGGTAATGCCAGAAGCGACAGTGTTTCCCGGTGCCGCACCGCTGCAGCCGGAGGTCCCGACGCGCCCGGCGCCCGCGCCCGGCGTTGCCTGCACCAGGCTGCACGACCTCGCTGTCAAAGCCGTACTGCCGCGCGGCGCCGATCTTAATGAGACCGCAACCGCCCAACTGTACAGCCGCATTGGTGAGCTGGCCGGGAACCGGAGGGTCGCCGTCGTGCTTGAACTGACCGGGGTAAGGTCCGTAAACCGCGCGGCGCGGGCAGCCTACGCGGCGATCCCCTCGGTGTCCGCCTGGGCGATCCTGGGTGAATCCCCCGTGGACAGGCTGCTGGGGCACTTTCTGCTGGGCGGAGAATTCAACTCCGTGCCGGCCCAATACTTCACCGCCGAAAACGACGCCCTGGACTGGTTGAGCCGCCTTGACGACGTTCTCTAACGACGATCCCCGGCTCGGGAAGCTGCTCGACGGCATCGTCCGGCTGGCGGCGGGGGAACTCCACTCGCGCATCGAGATATCCGAGGCCCGGGACGAGCTGGATGCGGTGATCATGGGCACCAACCTGCTCGCCGAGGACCTGCAGATCATTTACCAGGAGCTCGAGGAGCGCGTGGAGTCGCGCACACGGATGCTCAATGCGGCACACAAAGAGCTGCAGCAGATGGCGCTCATGGACGCCCTGACAGGCCTCTACAACCGGTCGGCGCTGGTCAGCGCCGTCAACGATGCCCAGGCGGAGGCGGCCGACGGCGGGCTGCCGCCGGCCCTGCTGCTGCTGGACCTCGATGCCTTTAAGAGCGTCAACGATTCCCTGGGCCACTCCATGGGTGACAAGGTGCTGGCCACTGTGGGGGCACGGATCCGTTCGTGCGTGCGCGACGGCGACATGGTGGCCCGGCTGGGCGGTGACGAGTTCGCCGTCCTGCTGCCTGCCACGACGCCGGCCAAGGCTGCCGCCGTCGGGAACCGGATCCTGGACTCCCTGAACGGGACACTGGAAGTGGACGGCAAAACCATCCGCTGCGGTGCGAGCCTGGGCCTGAGGATTGCCGATCCCGGCGAGACGTCCGAGGAACTGCTCATGGAGGCGGACATCGCGATGTACGCCTCCAAGGCCGACGCCCGCAACAAGCTGCGGGTGTTCGAGCCGGCCATGCTTCACGCCCGGCAGCTCCGCAACCAGCTGGTCGGGGAACTGCGCGAGGCCATCGCCACCGACCAGCTGGTGCTGTACTACCAGCCGGTCATCGAGCTTGCCTCAGGAAAAATCGAGGGCGTGGAGGCCCTGGTCCGCTGGAACCACCCCAAACGCGGCCTGATCATGCCGGACGAATTCATTCCCATCGCCGAGGAGACGGGACTTATCTCGGAGCTCGGCAACTGGGTGCTCAAGAACTCCGTGGAGCAGCTCCGGCGCTGGCGGAGTTCCCCGGAGACCGGCCGCCACAACTTTGACATGCGCATCAACGTCTCGGCCGCGGACCTGCAGCGGCTTCAGTTCATCGAGGACGTCCGGGATGCGCTCACCGCCGCGGATCTCGAGCCTGCCCTCCTGGTGCTGGAGCTGACGGAGAGCGACATCATCAAGGGCAACGAGCTCGACCGGTACACGCTCGCCTCCCTGCGGAAGCTCGGGGTGGGCCTGGAGATCGACGACTTCGGCACCGGGTACTCGTCCATCAGCTACCTGCGGCGCCTGCCCGTGGACCGCGTCAAGGTGGACCGGACGTTGCTCACGGCCCTCGGCAGCGACCCCGCGCAGCCTGCACTGATCGCGGCCATCCTGCAGCTCATCCGGGCTTGCGGGCTCGAGGCCGTGTGGGAGGGCGTGGAAAACGCGGAGCAGGCCGAGCACCTGCGGAACACCGGCTGCATCAGCGGGCAGGGCTACTACTTCAGCCGCCCGCTCCCGGCAGCCGAGTTTACCGAACGCCTCGCCTGGCAGGACATCTGGCCCGGCTAAGGCCCGCTGATCGAGCCAGGCCCGCTGATCGAGCCTGCCCCCGCTAATCGAGCCTGCCGAGAGCACGGGCTCCGGCGAACGCTCCACGTCGACGATGTACCAAAAAGGGCCGCCTGAACCCGTCGACAGGCGGCCATATCTGGCAATACGGCGTGGTTTCGCTCCCCAGCCGCCCCTTAGCTCAACCAGCGGCGACGGCGGCGGCTGTTGCCTCGGCGATGGCGCGCTCCTCGTCCGTGGGTACCACCAGCACTGGGATGGCGGATGCGTTGGTGGAAATCACGCGGGGTTCCTTGGACCGCTCACTGTTCAGCCCGGCGTCGAGCTCTATGCCCAGCGCGCCCAGCTTCTCCCCCACCAAAGCGCGGAACTGGTGCGAGTTCTCGCCGATCCCGGCCGTGAAGACCAGCGCCTTCGCCCCGCCAACCGCCACGTGGTAGCCGCCGATGTACTTTGCCAGCCGGTAGGACGTGACCGCCAGTGCGGTGGCCGCGCGCGAGTCACCGGACTCGGCCGCCTCCACCACAGAGCGCATGTCGTTGTTGCCGGCGAGCCCCTTGAGCCCGGACTCGCGGTTGAGCATCGAATCGAGGTCCTCGGCATTCCAGCCGGTGCGGGCCAGGAACACCAGGATGGACGGGTCCAGGTCACCGGAGCGTGTGCCCATGACCAGGCCCTCCAGCGGCGTGAAGCCCATCGACGTGTCCACGGACTTGCCGCCCCGGATCGCCGTAACGGAGGCGCCGTTGCCGAGGTGGGCGATCACGCCGTCGAACTCCTCCACCGGGATATCCAGCAGCGCGGCGGCACGGTTGGTGACGTATTCGTGCGAGGTCCCGTGGAAGCCGTACCGGCGGATCCCGTGGTTGGTGTAGAGCTCGTCGGGAACGGCGTAGCGCCAGGCGTGCTCGGGGAGGCTGCGGTGGAAGGCGGTATCGAACACCGCCACCTGCGGCATGTCCGGCCACTTCTTCGTGATGGCGCGGATGCCCAGCACGTTCGCGGGATTGTGCAGCGGCGCCAGCGGGTTGAGCCGTTCGATGGCGCGGGTGATCTCGTTGTCGATCAGCACGGGCTCGCCGAACCGCTCGCCACCGTGCACCACCCGGTGCCCCACCGCGTCCAGCTGCCGGTCCCCCAGCACCTCATGGATGGCCGCGCCCACCTGTTCAAGTGCTTCGGCGTGGTCCGCCGGGCCCACCACCTCGCCGTCGCCCTGGCCCCCGTTGGACACGCCGATCCGCTCGATCAGGCCTTCGGTGAGGACACTGCCTTCGGCGATGTCGCGCACCTGGTACTTGAGCGAGGACGAGCCGGAGTTGATGACGAGCACGAGCATGGGGCCTCCTAAGCCTTGGCTGCTGAAACGGCGGACGGTTCTGGGGCGTTGGGGGTTTCCGGAGGGACGGTCAGGCTCTGTGCCTGGATCGCGGTGATGGCCACCGTGTTCACGATGTCTTCCACGGTGCAGCCGCGGGAGAGGTCGTTGACGGGTTTGCGCAGCCCCTGCAGGACGGGCCCGACGGCGACCGCTCCGGAGCTCTGCTGCACCGCCTTGTACGTGTTGTTGCCGGTGTTCAGGTCCGGGAAGATGAACACCGTCGCCTGGCCGGCGACGGACGAGCCTGGCATCTTGGACTCGGCGATGGAGGCGTCCACGGCGGCGTCGTACTGGATGGGGCCCTCGACGGCGAGATCAGGGCGGCGTTCCCTGACCAGGTCAGTGGCCTGCCGGACTTCCTCCACGGCCTCGCCCGAGCCGGAGCCGCCGGTGGAGTAAGACAGCATGGCCACCCGGGGCTCCACCCCGAACTGGGAAGCGGTTTCGGCCGAGGCCAGGGCGATGTCCGCGAGCTGCTCCACGTTGGGGTCCGGGTTTACCGCGCAGTCGCCGTAGACCAGCACGCGGTCCGGCATGAGCATCAGGAACACCGAGGAGACGATCTTCACGCCCTGCCGGGTCTTCACGAACTCCAGGGCGGGGCGGATGGTGTGGGCGGTGGTGTGCGCGGCGCCGGAGACCATGCCGTCCACCACGCCCAGCTGGACCATCATGGTGCCGAAGTAGCTTTCGTCCTGCATGACCTCCAGTGCCCGGGCCAGGTCAACGCCCTTGTGCGCCCGGAGCTCGGCGTACCTGGCGGCGAAGTCCTGGCGCAGCTCAGAGGTGGCGGGGTCCACGATGTTGATGCCGGCGAGGTCGATGCCGCGGCTGGCGGCGAGCTCCCGGACGTCGGCTTCCCGGCCCAGCAGCGTCAGGTCGCAGACGTCCCGGCGGTGCAGGATTTCGGCGGCCTTCAGGATCCGTATGTCCTTGCCCTCCGGCAGCACGATGTGGCGGCGCTGGGCGCGGGCCCGCTCGATGAGGTCGTGCAGGAACCGCAGCGGCGTCATCCGCTCGGCGCGGGGCAGGTGCAGGCGCTCGAGCATCTCGGCCTCGTCCACCTGCCGGGACCACAGTCCCAGCGCGGAGGCCACCTTGCGCCGGTGGCCGCTCCAGATTTCGCTGCGGACCTCGGACACGCGCCGGGCCGTGGTGTAAGTGTCATCTTCCGTGGCGAACACCGGGAACGGCGCGGAGGCCAGCAGCGGATAGATGTTCGCGTCCGGGGCCAGGCCACCGGTGAGGATCAGCCCGGACGGGACCGGGAACTCGGGCGAGAACGACGACGCCAGGCACGCCACCATCACATCCGCCCGGTCACCGGGCACGATCACCAGCGCGCCGTCGTCGAGCACGTTCAGGAAGTTGCCAACATTCATGGCGGCGACCTTGACGTCACGGACGTCCCGCTCCATGTCCGCGCGGCCGGCGATCTGCCGCAGCGCCAGCGCCGTGCCCACCTCGCCCGTGGTGGGCCGGGCGATGTCTTCCAGTTCCGGGAAAACGTACACCGGCCGGCCGGACGCGCCCGGCTTCACGGCGGCGATGATCGCGTCCACATCCTCCGGGTCCGCCCGGTTCACCATCATGGCCAGGAGCGAGCACTTCTCGGCGGCCAGTTCCTTGCGGGCGACGTCGACGGCGGCCGCGGCCTCCGCCACGCTGCGCCCCTTGGCGCCCACCACAGCGACGATGGGCGCGGCCAGGTTGTTGGCCAGTCGGGCGTTGAGGTCGAATTCGACGGCGGCGTCGTGGCCGGTGAGGTCCGTCCCCTCCACGATGATCACGTCGCAGTGCCGGCCCATCTCGGCGAAGATCTCCACGCAGCGGGAGTCGATGTCCTCGCGCCGGCCTTCCGCGAGCAGGCCGCGGACCTCGGTGAATGTCAGCCCGCCGCGGCAGCGCTGGTCGTCCAGGTCGAAGCGGGACTTCATGAGCGCCACCATCGGGTCCGCGCCGGAGTCGTCGCCGTGCACCACGGGTTTGAAGAATCCGATCCGGTCCGCGTGCCGGTGGAGTGTGTCCGCCAGGCCCAGCGCTATGAGCGACTTCCCCGATCCCGGGGTGGTCGCACTGACATATATCCCTTTGGCCATGATCTGTCCTCTGGTTGGAAGCTCCTGCGTGGAACGTGCTGCATTGGACGTGCCGGATTACTGACGGGACGCGCCAAAGCGCGCCCTCCCCCATACTTTCACTTGTTGCCGCGCTTCCGGGAGCAGACAATGGTGTTGATTGCCACGTCGGCGCACATTCGCCGTCCCGGACCCGGAGTGGGCCAGCGCCCCGGGACCGCCCCATCCGCAGCAACGTACCGGACAGCGGCCGCCTGTGCTGCAACGTCCTGAACGATGGTGGTCCCGATGAACCCCGCTGGCCGCGCTTCATGGCCCGCCGCCCATCGGCTCGCGGTGTTCTTCGCCCTGGCGTTCGCCATTTCCTGGCTGGTGTGGCCGCTGACCCTCCTCAACCCGAACAGCTCGCCGCTGATACCGTTCGGGCCTGCCCTGGCCGCGGCCATCACCGCCTTTCTCGCAGGCGGCAAGGCCGAGCTGCTGCAGCTGCTCCGGCAACTGGCCCGGTGGCGCGTGGCCGGCCGCTGGTATTTGGCCGCCGCGGGATTGCCCTGCCTTCTGGTGACGCTGTCGACCGGACTCACGGTCTCCGGCGGTGCGCCCGCCCCGGAGCTCGGACCCAACCCGGGCTGGTTCATGCTGCTGGGCACCTTCGCGTTCACGCTGGTGACCGTCGGCCTCTTCGAGGAACTGGGCTGGCGCGGCTACGCCCTTCCGCTCCTGCAGCGGGACCGCCCGGCCCTTTCCGCAGCACTGCTCCTTGGGCTGGTGTGGGCGGCGTGGCACCTGCCGGAGCTGCTGTCCGATCCCACCGGGCAGCGCCCGCCGCTTCCGTTCCTGCTCATGGTCCTGGCGCAGTCCGTGCTGCTGGGCTGGCTCTACAACAGCAGCGGCAGCGTTCCCATCTGCATGGTCTTCCACGCCGCGTTCAACACCTCCGGCGCCCTGGTCTTTCCCGCCCTGCTGGGGCCTGACTACCTCACGCTCTGGTGGACTGTGGCGCTCCTGCATGTCCTGGCCGCGCTGGTGGTCATCGCCGTCGCCGGGCCCCTCCGGCTGGCCCGCACCCTTGACATGAACCCCTCCCATGGGATTACCTAATGAACATTCGGTAAATAAAGCTGGAGGCAACGACGCATGGCTGAAACGGCAATCCCCGGTGTGGCCCACCACATCCTTGAGAACGACTACGCCTCGGAATGGATGGGCATCGAAGTCCTCACCCTCAGCGACGGCCACGCAACCATCCGGATGACCCTCCGGCAGGAAATGCTCAACGGCTTCGGCATGGCCCACGGCGGAATGATCTTCGCCTTCGCAGACTCCGCGTTCGCCCTCGCCTGCAACCCCGCGTCGCCCGCCGACCCCGACAGCATCACCGTTGCTGCCGGCGTCGACATCAACTTCCTCAAGCCGGCCTACCAGGGCCAGGTGATCACCGCCGTCGCCGACCGCCGCTCCAGCGCGGGCCGCAGCGGCCTCTACGACATCCAGATCTTCGCTGCCGATCCCGGCGCCCAGCTGCCGGGGGAACTCATTGCAGAGTTCCGCGGACGCAGCCGTACCATCTCCAAGAAGTAGGAAGCAGACCATGACCCTCCACGCCCCTGAACCCGCTGTCGCCGCGCCCACCGAGACCGGAGCGCACCCCACCGGCGCCGCCCTCGACCCCGAGGAGACCATGTCCCGGGACCAGCTCGAGGCGCTCCAGCTCAGCCGGCTCCAGCACACCGTGACGTACGCGTACGACCGCGTTCCGCTCTACAAGCGCAAGTTCGACGACGCCGGCATCCACCCCTCGGACCTGCGCGAACTCGCCGACCTTGGCAACTTCCCCTTCACCACCAAGGAGGACCTGCGCCAGGAGTACCCGTTCGGCATGTTCGCCGTCCCGCAGAGCGAAGTGGCCCGCGTGCACGCCAGCTCCGGCACCACGGGCCGGCCCACCGTCGTCGGCTACACCAAGCAGGACCTTGCCGACTGGGCCAAACTGGTGGCCCGGTGCCTCCGTGCCTCCGGTGTCCGCCCTGGCATGAAGGTCCACAATGCCTACGGCTACGGCCTCTTCACCGGCGGGCTGGGCGCCCATGCCGGCGCGGAAGCCCTGGGCTGCACGGTGATTCCGATGTCCGGCGGGCAGACCGAGCGCCAGATCCAGCTCATCCAGGACTTCGAGCCGGACGCCATCCTGGCCACGCCCACGTACCTGCTCACCATCGCCGATGCCATGGCCCACATGGGAATCGATCCCACCTCCACATCGCTGAAGTACGCAGTGCTCGGCGCCGAACCGTGGACGCAGGAGATGCGCCACGAGCTTGAAGTCACCATGAACATCAAGGCCTGCGACATCTACGGGCTCTCGGAAGTCATGGGACCGGGCGTTGCCGGCGAATGCGTGGAGACCCAGGACGGCAGCCACATCTGGGAGGACCACTTCCGGCCGGAAATCATCGACCCCTTTAACCCCGACCCGGGCAAGGAAAACGTACTGGGTGACGGCGAGCACGGCGAACTGGTGTTCACCTCGCTCACCAAGGAAGCCCTGCCGATCATCCGCTACCGCACCAAGGACCTCACCCGGCTGCTCCCCGGCACCGCCCGCCCGGCGCACCGCCGGATGGGACGCATCACGGGCCGCAGCGACGACATGATCATCCTCCGCGGCGTGAACCTCTTCCCGTCCCAGATCGAGGAAATCGCACTGCGTATCCCCGAGCTCAGCCCGCACTTCCAGCTGGTGCTCACCCGGCCGGAGGGCCAGCGCATGGACCAGCTGACCGTGAAGATCGAGCGCCGTGACAATGTCACCGCCGCGGACAGCACGACGGCGGCCCGCACCCTGCAGGAGCAGATCAAGATCCACGTGGGTTCTTCATGCACGGTGGACGTGGTGGAGCCCGGCTCGCTCGAGCGATCCAGCGGCAAGCTGCGCCGGATCTACGACATGCGCCCGAAGGGGTAGCCTCCGGGCGCACGTCTTCAGCGGCAGGTCACGGCGTGATCGACCAGCCGAACATCATGGCGTGGTCCTCGTGGGCCAGGTTATGGCAGTGCGCCACGTACGGTCCCACAAAGTCCCGGAACCCGCGGTAGAGGATCACCGACTCGCCCGGATCAAGCGCGGCCAGGTCTTCCTTCGAAACGTCGTCGGGGTGCCCCGGATCCCCTCCACGGGTCACGTCCTTGCCATTGCGCATGACCGTGCGGTGTTCCTCCATGTGCAGGTGGAACGGATGCACCCAGCCACCGCCGCCGTTGCGGACCTCCCACAGGTTGAAGCTTCCCTTCCTCTGCTGGGCCAGGGGTGTGCGTCCGGCGGGATTCCTCAGGCTAGCGGCCACCGCCGCAGGGTCGAAGGGCTTGCCGTTGATGAGCCACTCGGTCTCCCCTCCCAGGGCGCCGCGCTTCACTTCGAAGATCATCCGGTTGTCCATCATGCTCTGCCAGTTGCCCGGCAGCGGCGGAAGCGGCCGGAGTGCCGTGGGGATCTGGCTGTCGTCCGGCGCGCTGTCTCCGATCACGAATTTGAGCACCGGAACCTTGTACTTGGGATCGGGGAAGAAGCGGGACGAGTTGGACCACATCCGGCCGTTGGGCATCTTCATCACGTTGGTCAGGTAGACGACGTCGCCCTTGGTGGTGGGCGTGCCGTCCTGGTACCGGGTGAAATCGATGATGACTTCGCGGCGCTTTGCGGGCCACAGTTCAAAGGAATCACGCTTGATCGGGAACGGCAGCAGCCCGCCGTCGGACGCGATCTGGGTGAACTGCATGCACTGCTGGGCGTCCGGGACGCGGTACTGGCCCTGGAGCTCGTCATCCACGTAGCCCAGCGACGCCGACGACTTCGGGCCCAGCGTCGAGCTCATCAGCCTGAACTCGTAGATCCGCGAGACGGAGGCGTCCAGGAACCGGAATCGGTACTTGCGCCGCTTCACCTCCAGCACAGGGAAGGCCGTGCCGTTGACCGTGCAGATATCGCCGACGAAGCCGTGGTTGGGGAAGTGCTTGTAGAACGTCTTGCCCCACCACTCCGGGTGCTCGGCCGGGTTCTTCGCGGCCGGGAACTCGCCCTGCACGTCGTGGATGTCCTTGTGGATGGTGGTCCCGTCATCGAGGCGGACGTCGGAGAAGGCCAGCGGAATGTCGTACTTGACGTCGAAAGACCCATCGGGGTTGTTGGTGCGGACGCCGGGCAGCCGCAGCCCCTGCCGCTCGTCGCCCATGTCCATGCCGTTCTTCGGATCGTAGATGGGGTAGAGGCCCACCAGGCCCTTGTAGACGTTCGAGCCGGTGTGGTCCATCGTGTGATCGTGGAACCAGAAGAAGCTCTGCTTTTCCCGGTCGTCGCCGCCGGCAGGCCAGTTCAGGTACAGGTTGTCGACGAACATCTTCGGCAGGAAGCCCGGGCGCTTTGGCCCGGCCACCATTGAGTAATGCGGGTTTCCGTCACTTTCCGGCGCGGTATGGCCGTTGTGCAGGTGGGTCAGGAAGGACCAGTCGGGCGAGCCGAAGTCCTGGCGGTCCAGGTTCAGCGGATTCTCATCCAGATGGTTCTCGAACCGGACCAGGACGGGCCTGCCGTACTCGGCATTGATCATGGGCCCGGGGAAGGTGCCATTGAACGCATAGATGGTGCTCAGCGGAAGCGTGCGTCTGGTGCCTGCGGGATACTTCCTGCGGTTCGCGTCGAAGGATTCCGTGGGTTCGCCCTCGTCGTCAATGGGCAGCACCTGGGACGTTGTGAACGCGTGGGCCCGGACCAGCACGTTGATCTTGTAGACGATCGGGTCCGGGTAGCCGATCCGGCTGGGCCAGAGCTGGTGCTGTTCGTTGCGCAGCGAGTTCTGCTGGCCCGGTCCGGGTCCTGGCGGGTTGCTCCACGTATCCACCACTGATTTCGGCACCGGGGCCAGCGCCTTGGGGATCGGCAGCGGGTCCCTGAACGGCGTCAGGATCAGCGGGCTTGTGGGGTACTTTTCAATGTAGAACACGGTGTCGCTAAGCGCCGTTGACGTCGCGGCGAAGGCGCCGTCGGGCGAAAGCAGCCCCCTTTGGGCGAGCAGCGGACCGGCCCAGGTGTGTGCGGCTGCGAGCGCCGCTCCCGCTCCCCCGGCCGCGCCCAGGCGAAACAGCGTGCGGCGCCTCAGCCCGTTGGTGTTTGCAGATTCTTCAGACATGCTCAGTGCCTCCTTGGCATGGGGCACATGCCAATTCCATTGCCCCGGTCGTCATCCCAATGTGTGGTTCTGAGACCGAACACTGACCACGGGGACCTCCTTGTCCCGATGGTCAGCTTTGCCGCACTGATTCCCCTGGCGAAACTGTGGGGGTCGGACCTTGGGGAAAGGCTGATGGCCGGCCGCGCAGACCCTCCGAATGGGCGGTCTGCCGACGGTGTTAGCAGCCGGGCCGCCCGAGCAGGCCCGGCTATGGTGCTTTGTGTTTTCGCGCGTGCCGTAATTACCGAACGTTCATGAGAAAATAGCCCGTATGCCCAGTACAGCAGCCAGCCCAGCAGCCCCCACCAAGCGCGGCCGTCCCGGCTACGACCAGCAGTCCGTGCTGCTGATCGCCGTCGACGTCTTCAACCGCCACGGCTACGATGCCACATCCATGGGCATTTTGGCGGAGAACCTCGGCATCTCCAAGTCGGCGATCTACCATCATGTGCCGTCCAAGGGCGACCTGCTCAAGCTCGCCCTCGACCACGCGCTCGGCGGCCTGGAGGCCATTCTGGACCAGCCGGGGGCCACCTCGGGGGCGGCCGACGCACGGCTGGAGTTCGTGCTGCGCCAGACCATCGCCGTGCTGGTGGAACGTCTGCCTTTCGTCACGCTGCTGCTGCGGCTGCGCGGCAACACGGACATCGAACGCAACGCCATGGAACGCCGCCGCGCCTTCGACCACAAGGTGGCGGAACTGATCTCGGCTGCCCGCGACGAGGGATCGCTGCGCCAGGACATCGACCCCCGCACCGTCACCCGTCTCCTGTTCGGGACGATCAACTCAATCGTCGAGTGGTACAAGCCGGGCGGTTCCCTCTCGCCGGAAAAGCTGGCCGACGACGTCATCAGCATGGCGTTCGACGGCCTGCACGCGAAACCCTGACAGGCTGGAAATTAGGCGTTGACGCCCGGGCATACTGATGCCCACCCTGAATGCATGGCCACGAAACTGTCGGAACTTCTGTTCGGCGCCTTTCCTGATCTCCGGTACCAGCCCACACCCAAGAGGATCAGGGCGGGAATCGACGGGAGTCCCGTCGTCGATACCCAGGAAGCGCTCCTGGTCTGGGAACCGAAGCGCGTCACTCCCGTGTACGCCGTTCCCGAGAAGGATCTGCTGGCACGGCTCGAGCCGCCCGCAGCAGAAGGGGACGCCGGTCCGGACGAGTATCCCGTCCGGCTGATGGCCGACGCCCCGCCGGCGCTGGACCCGCGGACCGGGTTCCGGCGGCACACTGCGGCGGGCGAGGAGCTCGACGTCGTGGCATCCGCCTTCAGCGTGCCCCGGGCGGCGTTCCGGCCCTCGGATCCGGATCTGGCGGGCTACGTCGTGCTGGATTTCGGCGCGTTCCACTGGCTCGAGGACCACGAGGAGATCATCGGGCACCCCCGGGACCCGTTCCACCGCGTGGACATCCGCGCCACGCTGCGGCACATCGCAGTGAAGCTCGACGGCGTGGTGCTGGCCGATACCGTCGGAGCCCACCTGCTGTACGAGACACTGCTCCCCGTCCGGTACTACATACCGCCCGAGGACGTCCGGCTTGACCTGCTCGAGACCAGCCCGCGCAGGACCGTCTGCCCTTATAAGGGCGAGGCCAGGTACTGGAGCTACCCGGAGTCTGCCAAGGGCAAGAACATCGCCTGGGCCTACGACTCGCGGTTCATCGACGCGCGGCAGATCCACGGGCTGGTCTGTTTCTTCAACGAGCGGGCCGACGTGTTCGTGGACGGCGAGCAGCAGGAGCATCCGTTAACCCCCTGGTCCTAACGCTCCCTCACCTCTCGCCGGCCAAAACCAAACCCTCCCTCACCTAGGTGAGGAAGGGTTTGGGAACATCCGGCCGTGGGACGGATCAGAGTGGGACGGATCAGAGCTGATACTCAGCCTGCGTTCCAAGCCTTTCGTGAATGCAGAGGATGTTGTTTTCGGTATCCATGAACCAGGCGCATTTCTCGGCCTCGGTTGAACAGATGTGGTGATCGGTCTTCAGATCAGGGAGGTCATAGTCCTGGAACCGAACGCCCCTGGACTCCATGTCCTGGACGGTCCGTTCGATGTCCGTGACCTCGAAACTCAATGTGGTGTGCTCGGAATGCTTTCCGTCTTTGACAGGCATCAGCTGCAGCATGGGGCCGTCAGCGTTGCCGAATAAATCGCTTCCATCTTCAGCCTTGCCGCGGTGTGGGAGGCCCAACGTTTCCGCGTAAAATCCGCGGGCGCGGTCCGGATCATCGACAGGCAGGATGGTTGTGGCTGTTCTAAGTGCTAGGGTCATTTCGCCACCTCCTACGGGGGTCATTTTACGCCCGGGCAACCCCGAAAGATCAGGGGAAATTCCACTCTGCCGGGCCGTGCTGAGGAAGCGTCGGGAAAAACCCGGCAAGACCTGAGGACGCATCCGGAAAGACCCGGCAGGGGCGGGGCTACTTCTCCACGAGAGTGAGGACGTCGTAGGTGGCCACGATTTCGTCGTTCTGGTTGGTCAGGACGGCGTCCCAGGCCACCTCGCCGTACTCGTCGGTCTCGCGCGGGGTAATCTTCTTGGCCGTCAGCGTCACCCGGATGGAGTCGCCCGCAGCCACAGGGGTGATGAAGCGCAGGTTCTCCAGCCCGTAGTTGGCCAGGACCGGCCCCGGGGCAGGCTCCACGAACAGCCCGGCGCCCCACGCGAGCAGCAGGTAGCCGTGCGCCACAATGCCCGGGAAGAACGGGTTGGCTTCCGCGGCTTCCTGGTTGGTGTGGGCGTAGAACGTGTCGCCGGTGGAGTTGGCGAAGGCGGTGATGTCCTCGAGGGTGACTTGGCGCAGGTCGGAGCGGACGGCGTCGCCGATCCGCAGGGATTCCAGCGACTTACGGAACGGGTGGGTGCCCTCGGTTTCCACTGTGAAGTTGCGGTCGGCACCCGTGTGCCAGATCCCGGTCACGGCGGTCAGCATGTTGGGCGAGCCCTGGATGGCGGTGCGCTGCATGTGGTGCATCACCGAGCGGATGCCGCCAAGTTCTTCGCCGCCGCCGGCACGTCCCGGCCCGCCGTGGACCAGGTGCGGGACGGGCGAACCATGGCCGGTGGACGATCGCGCGTCCTCACGGTTCAGCATGAGCACGCGGCCGTGGTGGGCCGCGATCCCCGTGACCAGTTCCCGCGCCACGGACGGGTCGTTCGTGCAGACCGACGCCACCAGCGAACCGCCGCCGCGGGCGGCGAGCCGGACGGCGTCGGGAATGTCCTTGTACCCGATCACCGACGACACCGGGCCGAACGCCTCCAGCGAGTGGACCGGCTCGGCTTCGGCGTCGGCCCAGCTGAGCACCACGGGGGACATGAAGGCACCGCCTTCGACGACGCCCTTGGCGCCGTCCGCCCGGGTGACCGACGGCGAATCAAGGGTTCCGTACGCAAGCTCGCCGCCGGCGTCGAGCATGGACTGCACGGCAGCCCGGACATCGGCGAGCTGCTCAAGGGAGGCGAGCGCACCCATGGTGACGCCCTCGGCCCGGGGATCGCCCAGCACTACGCGCTGTTCCACCCGGGCGCCGATGGCGGAAACGACGGCGGGCACCAGGTCCTGCGGAACGATGGCGCGGCGGACCGCGGTGCACTTCTGGCCGGCCTTGACCGTGATCTCGGTGACCACGGACTTGATGAACGCGTCGAACTCCGGCGTGCCCTCGACGGCGTCCGGGCCCAGGATGGCGGCGTTCAATGAGTCGGTCTCGGAGGTGAACCGCACGCCGCCCAGCACCACATTGGGGTGCGACTTCAGGGACTGCGCGGTGGATGCCGAACCGGTGAAGGCTACAAGGTCGCGGTAGTCCAGCACGTCCAGCAGCCCCCGGACAGAGCCCGAAATCAGCTGCAGCGAGCCCTTGGGCAGGATGTTGGATTCGATGATGGCCTTGACCACGGCCGCGGCAACGTAGCCCGTGGGGGTGGCCGGCTTGACGATGGTGGGAACACCGGCGATGAAGGCGGGAGCGAGCTTCTCCAGCATGCCCCAGACCGGGAAGTTGAAGGCGTTGATCTGCACGGCGACGCCGGGGATGCGGGTGTAGATGTGCTCGCCGGCAAAGGAACCGTCCTTGGACAGCACCTCCATGGGCCCGTCCACCACCACCTGGGCGTTGGGCAGCTCGCGCCGGCCCTTGGAGCCGAACGTGAACAGCACGCCGATGCCGCCGTCGATGTCGATCATCGAGTCGATCTTGGTGGCGCCGGTCTGCGCAGAGAAGGCATAGAAGTGCTCGCGGCGCGCGTTCAGGTACTGCGCCAGCTCCTTGAGCTTGAGGGCACGCTGGTGGAAGGTCAGCTTGCCGAGTTCCGTTTGGCCTGTGGTGCGGCCGTAGTCCACGACGGCGGCCAGGTCCAGGCCGTCGGTGCTAACCTTCGCCAGGATCTCCCCCGTGCTCGCGTCCCGGACAGCGACGGCGGAAGCCGCCGAGCCGGCGTCGGGAGTCCACCAGGAATCCTGCACGAAACTGGGGACGGTTTCCACGGTGTCCAGGGTGGCCTCGGGGGCAGTGGCGGTGGTGGTCATCGTTGACGGGTCCTTCCAACGGGGGACAAATCTGATCCGGCCAGAACATTACTGACCGTCCGTTCGGTAATATGTCTACAGTACATGAATGTGCCCCGCTGCACACTAGTGGTGATTTCCCGCCGGCCACGGCGGGAACCGACGCGAATGAACCCCAACCGAGGAGAGCACGTGACGCCCGAAGCCCGCGACGCAGAACTAACGGCCACCCACACGCCCGGGGAACTGTGGAAGATCACCCTCGGCGAGCTCGACGAGAAGATGGGCGTGAAGATCGTCGAGGAGTCCGTCGAGCGCGTCGTGGCGACCATGCCGGTGGAGGGGAACCGCCAGTCGTTCGGCCTCCTGCACGGCGGCGCCTCCCTGGCGGTGGGCGAGGCCGTGGGATCATGGGCGGCGGTGATCCATGCCAGCACACTGGGCAAGACCGCCGTCGGTGTGGACGTCTCCGCCACGCACCACCGGTCCACCAGAAGCGGCCTCATCACCATCACGGCCACCCCCATTCACCTCGGCAGCACCCTGACCACGCACGAAGTGCTGATCACCAACGACGCCGGGCAGCGGCTGTGCACTCTCCGGATCACCAACCTGCTGCTTGCCCCGCGGGCTTGATGCGGGCCTCAGGCGGGCCTGCCGCGGGCCGCACTGACTGACGCCGCTGCCGGCAGCCGTCCCTTGACCTTCCGCGGGCCAGCCCCCGGTTAGGCTGATCCAGTGATCGAGCTTGGCAGCCTGGCCCCCACCCTGATCGCGGTGGGCCTCCTGATGGCGCTGACAGCCGCCGTCCTCAGCGGTTTCCGGGTCCCGCACGCCTTCTCGCCGGCCCTTGCCATCCTCCGCGGCGCGGCGCAGCTCGCCGCCGTCAGCCTGATCCTCGGCGCCGTGATCGCCAGCGCCGAATGGGTGGCCGTGGCCCTGGGGGTCATGTTCACCGTCGCCGCCATTACCGCCGCACGCCGCCTCGCCTGGTCCTGGCACCACCTCGCTGTTGTGGCCGGCTCGATGGCCGCCGGCATCCTCGCCTCGCTGGTCATCGTGTTCGGCACCGGCGCCATCGAGTTCACCTCCCGCTACGCCCTGGCGATCGGCGGGATCGTCGTCGGCAATTCGATGGCGATTGCGGGGCTCGCGGGCCGCAGGTTCAACGAGGCCGTGATCGACCGCTGGGACCAGGTGGAGGGCTGGCTCGCCCTGGGTGCCTCTCCCCGGCAGGCCACCCGCGAGATGGCCCGCAGCGCCGTGTACTCTGCGCTCATTCCCTCAGTGGACCAGACCAAGACGACGGGCCTGGTCACGCTTCCGGGAGCCTTCGTCGGCGCGATCTTCGGCGGTCTTTCCCCGCTGGAAGCCGGCCGGTTCCAGATCGTGGTGCTGGCCTCGATCATGGCCGCCGGCTCCGTCACCGCCATCCTGCTCATCGGCCTGCTGGCCCCGGTCCGCGTGCGGCCCGCACCGCTCGCCTAGGAGGCTGCAGTCCGGCGTTCGACGGCGGGCCTCCCCGGGTGCCACCGCTCGCCCCCGTCCCGTTGCCGCACAGTCCCGTTGACATTGCCCCGGGCGCTTTATACTCTGGCCGCTCCGGACCAGAGGCAGCGGCGCTGCTGGACCGGGCCCTCATTGTCCGCCTCCGGCAGGTGCAATCATGAGCACACGTACCACAAGGGCCGCCGCCGCGATGGTGGCTTTCCTCTTGGCGGTCCTGCTGGTGGGCTGTGTCTCCACGACGGCCCCTTCGACGCCGTCCACCCACTACTACGTGAGCGCTGAGGGCAGCGACACCAACTCCGGGACGTCCCCCGACTCGCCCTGGCAGTCGCTGATGAAAGTCAACGAAACGGCCTTCAAACCCGGTGAGTCCCTCAGTTTCCGCAGGGGTGACGAGTGGATCGGCAACGTCGTTTTGGACGAAAGCGGAACGCCGTCGTCGGCCATCAGGCTGAACAGCTACGGAAACGGGGCACTGCCGACCATAACCAGCGGAGAGGGCGGAAACTGCCTCCGGTTGATCGGCAGCTACATCGAGGTGGACGGACTGCGGGCCCTGAACTGCGGGTACGCGGGCTTCAACGTGTACGGCGACCACGTGGTGGTGAAGAATTCCGAGGCCTCGGACAACACCGCCGGAATCAAAGTGGGCACGGGCTCCGACTTCGGCAAATACTTCAACAATGTCCTGACGGACAACAACGTCATGAACGTCAACACGCCCGGAGACCAGTGCGGTACTCCGGACGCGGCCAACTGCACCGACGATTCGGGCGCGTTCGGCGTGCTGATCAACGGCAACGACAACGAGTTCTCCGGCAACACCGTCACCGGTTCCACCGCTTCCTCCTACGACTTCAGCCGGGACGGAAGCGCTTTCGAGGTGTACAACGGCAGCCGCAACAACATCCACCACAACAAGGCCATCGACAACAACGTGTTTTCCGAGATCGGGCGCTCCGACGGAGCAGCCGACGGCAACGTTTTCCGCTACAACCTGATCCGGTCCTCATGCGGCGCAGAATGCGCCGAGGCCGCCGGCCTGATCCTCCGCGGCCCGGGCACACGGTTCGGCCCCACAAACAGCACCACCTTCGAATTCAACACGGTATGGCTCAACGGCAGCCATTCACGCGGCGTCGTTTGCCACGCATCCTGCCCCTCATCGACCGTCATCCGCGCCAACATCCTCGTGGCCGTGCGCGACGCCCTGTGGATGGACGGATCCGGCTGGACGGAGCAGTCCAACGTCGTCAACGGTCCCAGCAACGTCCCTCTGGACGACAGTTCGACGACGGCCCCCGCAGAGTTCGTCAATCCCCCGGAAGACCTCCACCTCGCCGGCGGCAGCCCGGCCATAGACCGCGCCGGCAGCAGCCCGTCCGAAGTGGACCTTGACCAGGCGTCTGTGCCGCAGAACGGTCAATGCTCAGGATCCGGACAGGCCGACGCCGGCGCTTACGAATATAAGCCGGCCAACTGTTAGCATCTTCCGCCCGCCGCGGCACGGGAAGATAATCAGGTATCCGCTCTGCACACCAATGGAGGTGGTGGATGTGTCTGTGTACACGTTGGGCATCTGGCTCGTGAAGCCCGGCCACGAGGACGACTTCGTGAAGGCCTGGAAGGACATGGCCGACCGAACCCACAAGGATTATCCGGGCGGGCGAGGCCTGCTGATGCGTGACCGCGACGTGCCTAACCGCTTCATCAGTACGGGGCCCTGGGCGTCTCTCGAGCAGGTTGAACAGTGGCGCGCCTCGGCGGCGTTCACCGAG
This sequence comes from Arthrobacter globiformis NBRC 12137, assembly GCF_000238915.1. Classification (GTDB taxonomy): domain Bacteria; phylum Actinomycetota; class Actinomycetes; order Actinomycetales; family Micrococcaceae; genus Arthrobacter; species Arthrobacter globiformis. Next base: position 44,276 of record NZ_BAEG01000008.1, read on the forward strand.
GGCCTCGCGTCTGTCCGCGACATCATCGAGCACTTCGAGCCGCACACCCTGGACGAAGCCGCCACCATCGGCTAGCGCCTGCCGCCGCGCCGGACGACTAGGAGCAACAAGACGCCGAGCAGCAGAGCAACTCCCGCCCCGGCAACAGCGGTGGCCAGGCCCGAAACCCCCGTGTCGGCGAGCCGCAGCGGCGCCGCATCCTGGTCCGGAAATGCCGCGCCATCCGGTCCTGCAGCCGCGGAGGGGCCGGCGGCAGGAAGCGCCGCCACCATCGACGGCTCCGGCGCGGGCGTCAGCACCACAGGCCCGGCGCCCTGCGCCGAGGCCGGCGGGGACGCGGCCGGGGACCCGCCGGCGCCTGGCGTACCGGTGCCGGAACCGCCCGGCGCAGGCACCGCGGGCTTCGGCACGGTGGGCTTCGGCACGGTGCTGAAGGTGCTCGGCTCGGAGCGGCTGAAGCCGTTCATCGTCTGGGCCGTGAACCCCGTGCCGGAGCCGGGCGCGCTGAAGGTCCAGTTGCCCGTGGCGTCCACGTCCACGCCGAACGGTTCGCTGCCCGGGAACGTCACCCGGACCTGGGTTCCCGCCGGAACGTCGGTGGCCGGGTCCGTGGCCAGCCGCCCTGTGATCCGCTGCCCCGGAGCTATCGGCCCTGCCGGAAGGGACCCGGCCAGGACGGGCCTGTTCAGGAACAGCCGCAGCTGCACGCCCTGCAGGACTGACATCGAATCCTCCAGCGTCGCGGCAACCGCGAAGTTCTCTGTGGAGTCGCTGGAGTTTCCCGCGGAGTGCGTGCCCACGGCGTAGTTCCCGCTGATCCATGGCCCGCCGGAATCACCGCCGCTGGATTGCACGGACGTGGAGAGGAATCCGCTGAAGGAGCGCAGGTCGGCAGGGTCCCCCGAGCCTCCGCCCACGATGTAGATCCCCACCTCGTCCACGGTGCCGCATGACCATCCGGCGGTCCGCCCGGAACGGCAAACGGCCTGGCCCACAAACGGCGACGTCATCCCCACGATCTTCACGGAGCCGGTCCCGAGGCTGGTGGCGTCCTCCCATGTGGTGGTGGCCGGGAGCGGGTCGAGGTCCGCGCGGATGGAGTCGATGACGGCGATGTCGTTCCCCGGGGTGCCGGGATTCTCCGGGTCCGCGACCCTCGAGTTCCCGGGGCCGCCAAACTGGCTGACGCCGAAGGTCCCGAGTTCCCCGGTGACCGCGTTTTCGGCCGCGAATCCTCCGGCCGGATCCCCGGCCGGCAGGGTCACCTCGGCGAGCCGCGCGGCTCCGTCGTCGGCACAGTGACCGGCAGTGAGGACCACAGGCTTGCCGTCGGCGCTGAACGCGCTGAAGCCGGCGGAACAGACCACCCCGCCGTCGATCCGGTACCCCTGTCCGCCGAAGAAGTCCTCCTCCGGGGCCAGAGGTTCGCCGGTCTCGAGGACCACGTTGGCATACTGCTCCACGAATTCCGACGGCGACAGACGCCCGCCGCTCCCCGCGTCCGCCGACGCCGGAGCCGGGGTTGGGTTGGGCGTGGGACCGGCGCCGTTTTCTTGGGTGCCGTCCGCTGCTGTTGCGGGCTGCGGCTCCGCTTGTGGCTCGTTCACCCCGCCCGTGCGGATGATGAACCTGCCGTCCGCCTCGGCCACGGCCTGCAGCCCCGCGGGTCCCACCTCACGCAGGTACGCCCGGTAAAGCTGCTCGACGCTCGCGGCACGAAGGTCATTCCCGGATCGCCCCGCCGCGGCGTCCCCGGCGCCTTGTTCCGGGGCGGCTGGCGCAGGGGCAGCGGGCGTTTCCGGAACGGCACTTTCCGCGGCCGCCCGTTTTCCTTGCTCTCCTGCGGCGTTGAATTCCTCCAGTGTCATGCCCAGGTCGCGTGCAACGGCTTCGGCAAGGCCCGCCTCCGAGGCGCCGGCCGCCGGGTCCGGAGCCGGGGACGGCACCGCCGGCGGGGCGACCGCACCGTCGGCCTCCGCCGTCGTCGTCGTTTCCAAGGCAGCGTAAGCGGGTGCTGGAGCGAGCGGGGCGCCCAGCGCTACCGCCGCTGCCAGGGCGAGCGCGCGCCGGAGCGCCCGGCCGGAAGCGGGAGAGATCACAGGGCAACCCTGGCGTCGAGGGCGGCCAGGACTGCTTCCAGCTCCGGCTCCGTAACCCCGTTCCGCAGCAGGAATTCCCGCGTCCTGAGCTGCCGCACGAAGTCCAGAACCCGCGCCCCGCGCGTCTCCAGGAGGGGGGACAGGGTTTCCTCGTCGAGGTAGCGTTCATGCGGATGCGGCGGCCACATGGTCCGGTGGCGTTCGTTGATGCTGCGCATGGCAGCCTGATAGCTGGCCACGATCTCGGAATCACTCGCGCCGGCAAGGTCCTGGAGCATGGCCGCGATCATGCCGCTGCGGTCCCTGCCGGCGGAGCAATGGATCACGACGCCCCCTGGTGCGGCAGCCACGGCCTTGAACACGGCGGCCAGCCTGTCCGGAAAGAGGCGGGCGTTGGCGGGATAGTGTGCGGGATCGTTCAGGTAGGGGTCGCACAGGGCTTTGAACTCAGGGTTTTCCGGATCTTCGGTGGGTGCCAGGACGACGTCGAACGCGGCGAGTGCTTCGCCCACGTCCGGATCGGTGGGCCGGCGCTGCCGTTCGCCGGGATTCCGGAGGTCAATGATCGTGCGGATGCCGTCGCTGTACGCTTCCTTCCAGCCTGCCTCCGTGAGCCATTCCCGCCGCCCCATCCGGTAGACAGAGCCGGCCACAAGCCAGGCGTTCACCGCCCCGTCCCAGCCGATTTGTCCCCTCGCATTCACGGAGCCAGCTAACCACACCTGCCCCGGCGGACGCACGGGGTACACGGCAGGTAGTGCCAGACCACCCGGCAGAAAAACGAGTACAGAGTGCCGCCATCCGGGCCCTTCGGCGGGAGTACTCTAGGGCGATGAGCGCCATTGCCCGGCCTCAGCGAACATATGGGGGTTTGTCATGACAGCCACACAGCCTTTGCGACGGCGAACCGTCCGCCTTGCCGGTGTCCTCGCGGCGCTGGCCCTCGCCGGCCTGACTGCAGCCCCGGCGTCCGCGGACCGGTTCGATTCCTACGTCGCATTGGGAGATTCCTATGCCGCGGGCCAAGGCACAGGCCAATATGCGGACACCTGTTTCAGGAGCGGCCAAGGCTATCCGGCGTTGCTGGACGCGGCGCGCAAGGTCAGCCTGACCGGGAATGAGGCCTGCAGCGGCGCCACTACACGCACCGTGCGGGCAGACCAGATCCCGTCGCTGGGCAAGAAGGTGGACCTGGTGACCGTCACCGCCGGTGGCAATGACCTGGACTCCGTCGGCGCACTGGTGGTCTGTTCGCAGGATCCCGGTCCGGCGTGCACGTCTGCCCTGGCGCAACGCGCCGCCGTCCTGCAGACCGCCCTCAACACCCCGGCGGCCAGCCCGTTCTTCCAGGATCTTCTGGCAATGCTGAAGGAGGTCACGGCGAAGGCACCGCGTGCAGACGTCTACGTAACCGGGTACCCGCTGCTGTTCGAGCCCGGCGCCGGCCCGGCAGCTGATCCAATCAACGGGCTGACGCAGCAGTTGAACGCCGTCATTGCCAAGGCAGCACGGGCAGCGGATGGAGGACGCTCAAAGGTTACTTACGTGGATGTGTCCCGCGCGTTCGCCGGCCACGGAATAGGCTCCGCACAGCCGTGGATCGTGGGCCTGCCGCCGCTCTGCACGGCCTCCGCCACCTGCGGAGCCTCGTCCGCGGACGTCTTCCACCCTACGGCTGACGGCTACGCCCAGGGCTACGCCGCCTCCATCAGGGCGGCCCTTGACTAGCCACCGGGCTCCACGCGGGACTGTCCGCCGGGCTGGCCTCCTCAGCACGGTGTGCCCCGCGACCCGCGTGGCTAGGCTGGTGTCATGATCACAGTCGCAGGCACTGTTGCTTCGTCCCTGCCGGCGCGGACTGCGTTCGCTTACCTGTCCGCGTTCGAACACACCAGCGAGTGGGACCCGGGCACTGCGGTAATGGACAAGCTGACCGAGGGTCCTGTCGCCGTCGGCCACCGCTACCATGCCGAAGCGCTGTTCCGGGACAAGCGCCAGCCCATCGAGTACGAAGTCATCGAACTGTTCGACAACCACATCAAGCTCCGTGGCGAACACCGGAACCTCGTGGCCTTTGACTCGATCGACGTGCGGTCGCTCAGCTCCGGCTCCGAAGTCCTGTACACCGCCCAGTTCAGCATCAACTGGCCCTACAAGCTGCTGCAGCCGTTCCTCAAGCCGCAGTTCATGAAGCTTCGTGATCCGGCCCTGAACGGGCTCCGGCAGAAACTCGAATCCCTGTAACCGTCTGCAATCCAGTACAGGAGGACTCCATGAGCGGCCAGAACCCAGACCCACTTGAAGACCACCTCACCGGGCTGGAACCCGGTGGCGGGGTCCCGCCGGGGGAAACACCGCCCGCTGAAAGCTCTACCGGCGGACCACAGGGGCACGGCGAGGGAGGGCCGCCACGGGGGACCCAGGTGGCCGTGCTGGTGGCTATCGGCATTGTGGTGCTGCTGTGCCTGCTGTTCTTCGTCGGCTACATCGTCGGCCTGCTGTAGGCGCGCCCGGGCGTCGGCGGGTCAGTCGGTCCAGTCGAAGAAGCCCTTGCCGGTCTTGCGGCCCAGTTCGCCGCGGGCCACCTTGTCCCTGAGGATCTGCGGCGGCGCGAAGCGCTCCCCCAGCGTCGAGTGCAGGTATTCGGCGATGCCCAGGCGGACGTCCAGACCCACAATATCGGTGGTCTTCAGCGGGCCGGTGGGATGCTTGTAGCCCAGCACCATGGCGGCGTCGATGTCCTCCGCGGAAGCCACGCCCTCCTCCACCATGCGCATCGCCTCCAGCGCAATTGCCACCCCCAGCCGCGAGGACGCGAACCCCGGGGCATCCTTGACGACGACGGCGGTCTTACCCAGCGCTTCCGTCCAGCCTTTCGCTGCGGCCGCCAGCTCGGGTGCGGTCTCCTTGGCCACCACCACCTCGATCAGCGTGGAGGCGGGCACGGGATTGAAGAAGTGCAGCCCCACGAAGTCTGCCGGCCGCTGCAGCTGGGCGGCGAGATCGGTGACCGAGAGCGAGGACGTGTTGGAGGCGAGGAACGCCCCGGGCGCCAGCTGCTCCTCCACGGCCTTCAGGGCGCTGACCTTCAGCTCGAAGTCCTCCGGTACCGCCTCGACCACGAGGCCGCAGCCGGCGAAGGCCGAGTAATCGGTGGACGTGCTGAACCGGGCCAGGACGTCCTCCGGGGATCCGTCGAGAAGTCCGCGGGAAGCGGACTTGGCCACGGCATCGGCGACCCGGGCGCGTGCGCCGGCGGCAGCGTCGTCGTCGCGCTCCACCACAACGACAGTGGCGCCGTTGATGAGGAAGGCGTGGGCGATTCCTGCGCCCATCCGGCCGCCGCCGAGGACTCCGACGTTCTGGGGAATGGCGGTCATGATGTGGTCCTGTCTGTGGTGCTGTCCGTGTTTTTCTTCTTGTCGCTTTTCTTGTCGAGGAAGGCCTGCATCCGGTCGAACTTGGCCTGCGACTCGAACAGGATTCCCTGCGCCAGCTGGTCGATCAGCGGGTGCGCCTCGGCCGGCGCGTGGAACACCGATTTGGTGATCCTGACGGCCAGCGGGTCCTGCCGGGCGATGCGGTCGGCTAGCCGGTGCGCTGCGCCCATGAGCTCGGCGGCCTCGTGGAGTTCGGTGACCAGGTTGACGGCGAGCGCCTCCTCGGCTTTCAGCACCCTCCCGGCCAGCAGGATTTCCTTGGCCACGGGCTCCCCCACGAGTTCCCTCAGGCGCCAGCTGGCACCGGCAGCGGCCAGAATTCCCAATCCGGTTTCCGGGTTGCCGATCCGAACGGCCGGGGTGCCGATCCGGAAGTCGGCGGCATAGGCCAGCTCCGCCCCGCCGCCCAGGCAGTAGCCATCCAGCGCCGCGATCACCGGCATGGGAAGTTTGGCGATCCGCACAAAGATCGTGGAATTGATGCCCTGCAGCGCGTCGTCGCGGCGCCGCTCCCGCAGCTGCGCGATGTCGGCACCCGAGGCAAAAACGCCCTCGGTGCCGGCGATGATGAGGACCTTGGGGTCCTTTTCCAGCTCGGCGCACACGGCATGGAGCTCGTCCACCATCTGCTGGTCGATCGCGTTGCGGACGTCGGGGCGGTTGAGGAGCACCACCACCCGGTCGCCGCGCTCTTCGACCAGGAGGGTGCTGAACTCCTGGGTGCTTAAGTGTCCGTTCGCGCTGTCCTGGTTCGTGCTGTCTTGGTTCGCGCCGTCCTGGTTCGCGTTCTCCTGGCCCGGCACTAGACGCGCTCCAGCAGCATAGCCGTGCCCTGGCCCACCCCGATGCACATAGTGGCCAGGCCGATCCGCGCGTCTTCGCGCTCCATCCGGCCCAGCAGGGTGATGGCGATCCGGGAGCCGCTGGAACCGAGCGGATGCCCCAAAGCGATGGCACCGCCGTCGTTGTTCACAATGTCCGGGTCCAGCCCAAGGCGCCGCACGCTCGCAAGGGACTGGGTGGCAAACGCTTCATTAAGTTCGACGGCGCCCAGGTCACCGACGCTGAGCCCGCTCCGTTTGAGGACTTTCTGGGTTGCCGGAACCGGGCCGATGCCCATGATTTCCGGCTCACAGCCCGCGGAGGCGCCGTCGATGATCCGGGCACGGGGAGTGAGGCCGAGCCGATGGACTGCGGCTTCGGAGGCCACGATGATGGCCGACGCGCCGTCGTTGAGGGAGGACGAATTCCCGGCCGTGACCACCGAGCCGCCGGGAACCACGGGGCGGAGGCCGGACAGAACGTCCATGGTGGTTCCGGCACGGGGGCCTTCGTCGGTGTCCACCACTGTCTCGGCCTTGCGGCTCTTGACCGTCACGGGGACGATCTCGTCCTTGAACCTGCCCGCCTCGATCGCCGCCAGTGCCTTTTCGTGGGAGCGGACGGCGAAGGCGTCGGCGTCCTCGCGGGAGATGTTGTCCACGCGGCCCACTTCCTCGGCGGTTTCCGGCATGGAGAAGGTCATCTTGCCGCCGCGCGACAGCTCGCCCTTCGTGAACAGCGGGTTCACGAACCGCCAGCCGATGGAGGTATCGAAGATGTCCCCGGGCTTCGCGAAGGCCGTCTGCGGCTTCTCCTGGACCCAGGGCGCGCGGCTCATGGATTCCACGCCGCCGGCCACCACGATGTCCGCGGCACCGGACTTGATCATCTGGCTGGCCAGGATGATGGCGCTCAGGCCCGAGGAGCAGAGCCGGTTTACGGTGATGCCCGGGATGTGCAGCGGGAGGCCGGCGAGGATGGTGGCCATGCGGGCCACGTTGCGGTTCTCCTCGCCGGCACCGTTGGCGTTGCCGAGGATGACCTCATCGATGGCGTCCGGATCCACACCCGCCCGGGCCACGGCCTCGCGGACCACCAGGGCGGCCAGATCATCGGGCCGGACCGCCGAGAGCGCTCCGCCGTATCGTCCTACCGGGGTACGGGCACCGCCGACCAGAAAAGCCTCGACCATGAGAACATCCTTTTCGCAGAAGCTGGGCCGGAAGCGAATAAATTACCGACCGTTCGTTCTATAAAGATTACACGGTGCGGGCAACCGGTCAACGGGACAGGAGTTTTTGCGCGGATTGTCGCGACTTCACGTGCCTCGAAGTCGTGACAAGCGGACAAAAACTCCTCAGGCCCCGGTGGGGCCTACGGGCGCAGGCGCGTCAGGCGACGACGACGCCGAGGTGGGCCGCGAGGAGCGGGGCCAGGAGCCCCAGCTGGTACTCGTCGATCACGACGCCGGCCAGGCTCCCCAGGCCGCTGACGCTCCGGAAGTCCGTGCCGCGCAGGTCGAAGTCCTTCAGCCTGGCGCCGGCAAGGTCCAGGCTGCCGATGGTGCAGTTCTTCAGCGCCACCCGGGCCGCGGTGGCGGAACCCAGGTCCAGTTCGCTGATGATGCAGTCGCTGATCAGCACGTCCGCCAGCCGCGAGCCGCGCAGGTTCAGGTAGTCGATCTTGCCGCCGTCGATCCGCACCGACTGCCAGCCGCCCTCATAGAGCTCGGCCGACCCCCACCTGGGATTACTGACGACGACATCGTGCATCGTGGACCGGGCGGCGTTCAGGACCGGGGCGAAGGCCTCCTCGATGACGCAGTCCCGGAACGTGGCGCCCCGCAGCTGCGCTTCATTGAAGGAAACCCCGGCGAATGCGCATTCGGCGAAGGTGATGCCGCTCAGCTCCAGCCCGTCGGCTGCCGCCCTGCTGTACTGCATGCCGTCATACCGTGCGGCGCGGCTGAAGTCCGGCGCATCGTCATCCTGCAGGTCTTCCAGCCGGACCGGCGCCAGCCTCGGGGGCGTGACCTTCGAGGCTGAACCCTGGGGTTTGCCCGCAGCCCTTCCCGCCACTACAGCTGCTCCGCTTTCGCCGCAATTTCGGCGAGATCCTTCGCCAGGGCCTTGCGCGCCATGTTCAGGCCCATCCTCCCGAAGACGGCAAGCATCAGCCGGCTGAACACGGTAGGCCTGAGGACCTCCGCACCGAAAGTCATGGTCAGGTCGGTCCCGCCGCCCCGCTCTTCCAGCGTGAACCGGGAAGTGTAGTCCGCTCCGCCCTGCAGCGCCTTCACCGTTGTGCTGCGCGGCGGATCCGCCTGGGACACCCACATTTCCACGGTTTCGCGCCGGCCCATCATGGACCGCGTCTCCTTCCAGCGGGTGCCTTCGCCATAGGGGCCCTCGCTGACCATCTGGATGGATTCGACGCCGGAGAGGGTGGCGGCGGATCCCGGCACATCCGAGATGACCTGCCAGACTTTCTCCGGGCTGGCGTTCACGTGCTGACTCAGGCTGATGCTGTGATCCATGCCTTCGAGCCTAGCGTCAGCGGCCGACATTTTTGCGCCCCGGGCTCCCGGCTCCCCGCGCCGCAGCCCGCGGCCTCACGAGGAAAATGCGCAGCACGGCTTGAAATAGTAAGCATGCTTTGTGTTAGGCTGAAACGGCTTTGTCAGATCAACCGGCAACGGAAGGTGGTGCCCACCATGGGTATCGGAGACAAGATCCAGAACGCTGCAGAGGACTTCGGCGGTAAGGCGAAGGAAGCGGCAGGCAACGCGACGGACAATGACCGCCTGAAGGCTGAGGGCCAAAAAGACCAGGTTGTGGCCGACGCCAAGAAGGTCGGCGAGGACGTCAAGGACGAATTCAAGCGGGATTGATACGCCACCAGCGAATCGGCGACGCCGGACTCCCTTGGGGGGAGCCCGGCGTCGCCGTTTTTGACCTTCCAGGGCCCTGTCGCCCCAAGGGCCAGGTCCGACGCCCCGCACAGACGGCACGTGCAAGACTGGGCGCATGCCCCACGTAGATCTGGGCGGGCCAGCCGCCGCCGGCGGTTCCAAGACCCTTCGCGGCTACCTCGCCACACCCGCCGGCGAAGGCCCCTTTCCCGCCGTCGTGATGATCCACGAGGCGTTCGGCCTCAATGACCAGATCCGCCGGCACGCGGACCGGCTCGCGGCGGCCGGTTACCTCACTCTCGCCGTCGATCTCTTCAGCGACGGCGGCCCGCGCCGCTGCCTGGTGGGAACCATGAAATCCATGATCACCGGCGAAGGCAGGGTCTTTGCCGACATCGCCGCCGCCCGGTCCTGGCTCCAGGCATCGACGCTCTCCACCGGCCGGACAGGCGTCATCGGGTTCTGCATGGGCGGCGGCTTCGCTCTCCTTGCGGCCAACGACGGCTTCGACGCCGCGTCGGTGAACTACGGCCGCCTCCCCCGCGATCTTGAGCCTGCACTCCGGGGCGCCTGCCCGCTCGTCGGGAACTACGGTGCGAAGGACCGGACCCTGCGCGGCGCCGCGGCCAGGCTGGAATCCGCCCTGGATGCGGTGGGCGTCGAACACGACGTCAAGGAGTTCCCGACGGCGGGGCACTCCTTCCTGAACGACCAGGAGGATGGCCCCCGGGCACTGCGCCCGCTCACGCGCGTGATGGGAATCGGTCCGGATCCGGCCGCCGCCCCCGAAGCGTGGCGCCGGATCGAGGACCACTTCGCAAAACACCTGAAAACCTGACACGGGTTGCTCCGTAAGTGCCCTTTTGAACACTCAGAAGGGCACTTACAGAGCAACCGATGCAGGAACGACGACGGCGGGCGCCTCCGGAAAGGAGGGCCCGCCGTCGTGATCAAAAGTCGTGGTCAAACAGAAAGCTAACTGAAGAGCTCACTCTTCGGCTCGTTGTTCTTGACCTTCTGCCAGCCCAGCCACAGCACCACGGCGAAGAACGGGATGCTGGCCAGCGTCCAGAGGCCCAGCAGGTAGACCTCGCCGGTGGCCTTGTCAGTCATGGTGTCGAAGCCGATGAGCGCGGTGATGGCCAGCAGGGCAATGAGTCCGGCCCAGCTGGTCCACGGCGAACCGGGCATCGGCAGGCTGGAGACGTTGCCCTTCTTCTTGCGCAGCGCGATCTGGCTGGCAAAGATGGAGCCCCAGGTGAAGATGACGCCGATCGACGCGGTGTTCAGGGCGAGGTCGAACGCATGTGAGCCGCCCAGCCAGATGTTGAGCAGGATGCCCACGAGGTATACGGTGGCGATGGCCAGGATGGCGGCGTAGGGCACGTGGCGGCTGGACATCTTGGTCAGCCACTGCGGGGCGTGGCCGTTGTTGGCCATGGTGCGGAAGATCCGGCCGATCGAGTACAGGCCGGAGTTGCAGGAGGACAGCGCGGCGGTGATCACGATCATGTTCATGACGTCGCCCATCCACGGCAGGCCCATCTGTCCGAAGACGGTGACGAACGGCGAGGTGCCGGCCTTGTACTGGTCTGAGGGCAGCAGCATGGCCAGCAGGGTCACGGAGCCGACGTAGAACACCACGATGCGGAGCACGACGGCGCGGATCGCCTTGGGCACTTCGCGTTCCGGGTTTTCCATCTCACCGGCGGTGATGCCCACGAGTTCGATGGCGTTGTAGGCGAAGATGACGGCGTTGAGCACCAGGATCATCACGAGGGCGCCCTTGGGGAACATGCCGCCGTCGCCGGCGAAGAGGTTGACCGGCGACGCGTGCCCGGCGCCCACCTTGGCGTTGGTGACCACCATGAAGGTGCCCACGGCCAGGAAGATCACGATGGCACCGACCTTGAGGCAGGACGCCCAGAACTCGAATTCGCCGAATGCCTTGACGCTGAGCAGGTTCACGGCCACCAGCAGCACCAGTGCTGCGATGGCGGAGAGCTCCACGGGGACGTTGGGGAAGAAGAACTGGAAGTAGAGGCCGATCGCGATCAGCTCGGCGATGCCGGTCATGGCCCAGTTGATGAAGTACATCCAGCCGGACAGGTAGGCGCCCTTCTTGCCGAACAGTTCGCCGGCGTAGCTCACGAAGGAACCGGAGGTCTGGCGGTACATGATGAGCTCACCGAGGGCGCGCATCAGCAGGTAGGCGATGACGCCGGCGATGGCGTAGGAGAAGATCAGCGCAGGTCCGGTGGAGGCCAGCCGGCCGCCGGCTCCCATGAAAAGGCCGACGCCGATGGCGCCGCCCATCGCGATCATCGTGACGTGGCGCCGGCTCAGGGTCTTCTTGTAGCCCTCGGCGCTGAGGGTCGAGTCGACGGCGGCGGATGGAGCCGTCGGGCTCATAAGTTCTGTGGGGGTACTTTGAGGCACAACTGTTCCTTGTAGGGTCGGGGGTTGCCTTGGATGGGGCACTGCCGGTTCCGGAACCTGGAGTTTTTGTACAGATAATTCGACTTCAGGCCCCTCCTGGGGACCGTATGCGTACAAAAACTCGTGGAGCATCGAAGGTTCGCACGGCCCATCCATCGTACAAGATTTCCGGTCCACTCAGTGACGCGGGCAACATTGCGCAGGTCAGGCCCGGGTTTTGCGCGGGTTAACGGGATCGCCGCGGGGGTCCCCGCGCCGCGTTGCGAAACAGTAACGCGAATGGACAAAAGGCTCCCTTTGAGGCCCGGATTGGGGCTACTCTGAGCACCATGGCCGGGGATTCGTTCCCGGCCATGGTGTCCGCACCGTCTCATGCGGACGCCGGCACTCGCGCCATTTTTCAGGGGGGACTATGAGAAAGAGAGCACTGCTGCTGCCTGCGGCCTTGCTGCTGGCAGCTGCGGGGTGTTCCGGCGGGGGCTCAGACCCTGCCGGATCCGGCCCCAGCGCTTCACCATCAACAACCAGTACGACGGCGGTGTCCCAGCCGCCGTCGGAATCCTCACCACCTACGACGGCCCCTTCTCTCCCCACCGACGTGTCCACATCACTGAACGCGATCGACGCCCTGCAAGAGCACACCTGCGCGGCCAGTCCGGACGGCCAGTGGACGTTCAAGGGAACCCTGGTCAACTCCTCGGACAAAGCCAAGAAGTACACCGTGGCAATTGCTGTCACCGTCGGCGCCGCTGTCCAGGGCCACGCCCTGATCACGGAAACGGTCCAGGCAGGGAAATCGGCTGAAGTGTCTGCAGAGAACTTCGCCAAGACCACGGGCCAGACCGGCACGTGCGAACCGGTTGTGTCGGTGGAGGATGCTTCGTGAAAAAACCAATACTTGCGGCTGCCCTGCTCCTGAGCCTGGCGGCCGGACCACTCGCGTCCTCTCCTGCCCTCGCCGTCGGTTCCGAGACTCCGCCGTCCGTCCAGTCGACCGGCTCTTCCACTCCCGCAGCCGGAACCACGGCCGCCGCGGAGACCGACCCTGGCACGACTCCTGCTTCCGAACCGGCGACCGACCCCGCCACGGGTCAAGCGACCGACCCGGCAACGGAAGCAGTGACTGACCCGGCCACAGATCCGGTGACGGAGCCGGCGGCGCCGGAGCCGCCGTCGTACCCGCTCGTAACGGACCCCGCCGTCACCGATCCCTCCGTAACAGATCCCTCCGTGGCTGATCCGGCCGATACCGATCCGGCGCCAGACCCCGACCCGGACCCGGAATTTGTCACCGCAGGCGGCATCGGGGCCAAGTGGCGGAGCCTTGGCGGGGCCGGCGGCGTGCTCGGCGAGCCGACGTCGAACGAGCAATGCGCGGCGGGACTCTGCGTGCAGACCTTCACGGGCGGTTCGATCTACTGGACAACCAAGTCGGGAGCGCATCCGGTCCTGCTGGCCTCCGGGCGAACCGGCCCGCAGTGGACGGCCGGCGGCGGCCTGGCAGCCTTCGGCTATCCCATCGGCGACGAAATCGTTCTCGGATCACGGTCCCTGCAGAAATTCTCCACCGGCAAGGTGATCATCTGGACCGGCACCCGGTTCCTCAGCTTCTCCACCGGGACGGGCATCGGCAGCCGTTGGGCAGCCTCCGGCGCGGAGACCGTGCTGGGCCTGCCGTCCGCAGGAGAAACCTGCGGGCTGAGAAACGGGGGCTGTTCGCAGGTCTTCGACCGCGGCACCATCTACTGGTCGCCGCAGACCGGAGGCCAGGTGATCCGCGGCGGCATCGGCTCCCGCTGGCGTGCCGCCGGCGCGCAGAACGGCGTCCTGGGCTACCCCACCACCACGGAAGCCTGCGGCCAGGTGGCGGGCGGCTGCCTCCAACGGTTCCAGGGCGGCAGCATCTACTGGTCGCCCGCCACAGGCGCCTGGATCACGCGCGGCGGCATCGGCACCCGGTACATCCTGACCGGCGGCAACCGCAGCTCCCTGGGCTATCCCGTGGCCAACGAGGCCTGCGGGCAGGCCGCCGGCGGGTGTATCCAGCGGTTCCAGGGCGGCACCATCTACTGGTCTCCGCTGACCCCGGCCTGGATCGTCCGGGCGGGCATCGCCCAGCGGTATGCCACCAACGGCGGGGCGGATGGCTGGCTGGGCTACCCGACGTCAAACGAACGGTGCGCCGGCGACCAGTGCATCCAGTCGTTCCAGCGCGGCTTCATCGGCTACGCGAAGGCTGCCGGCACGCGAGCTTACGGAATCACCGAATGCCAGAAGCTGAACAACGGGCGGTCCAGGTACTCAACCTACGGCGCCAACCGGGTGCTGCTGACGTTTACGCAGGGCTACGGCCGGTCGTATGCCACCAACGTCTACTGCGTCCGGATGGCCGGAACGTACGTCCAGGACTGGCGGACCGACGGCTATGTTGGCGCCTCCGGCTTCAAGGCTCCGGGTGTCCCCTCGGGCCCCACGCGCTACCTGTACTCGCCCACGGGCTCGTACTCGGTGACGGAGGCCTTCGGCCTGGGCAACCCGGGAACGAAGCTCCCCTACCGCACGCTGAACCCCCGCTCCCGCTGGGGCGGCAACCCGTGGACGGCGACGTACAACAAGTACTTCGAGTCCTCATCGTGGGTGGGCTGGGACGAGAACATGTGGTACTTCGCCACGCGCGCCACGCATGACTACCGCCAGGGCGTGGTGATCAACTACAACCGTCCCTCCATCGTGCAGGACGCCGGATTCGCCATCTTCCTGCACATGAACAAGGTCCCGACGGCGGGCTGCATCTCGCTGGACGACTGGGCCGTGGTGGATTACATCAGGAAGTCCAGGCCCGGCGACCGGATCATCATGGGAACCTACAGCGCTCTGTTCCGGTAGCTTTCCGGTCCCCCGCTGCCGTTTGCGGCGCGGCACCCAGGCGGTCCGAAAACCCCGGCGGCGCTGCACGCAGGCGGTGCGAAAACCCAGGCCCGGCAACCCGCCGGGCCTGGGTTTTCTGGTTGCTCAGGCGGGCAGCGCCACCTTTTCCAGCATGCCGTCCGCCATCGTGTACCTGAGCCATCTCCCGGAAGCGCCCTCGCCCGCCCGGCCACGGGACCGGTCCGCGCAGCCGTCAAACCACCCGCCCAGGGCCCGGTCATGGCTGACCATCACCACAGTTCCGTCGAAGTCCGCGAGCGCCGATTCCAGCTCCTCCACGAGCGCGGGTGCCAAATGATTGCTGGGTTCGTCCAGGAGCATGACGTCCTTGTGTCCCAGCAGCAGCCGGGCGAGTGCCAGCCTGCGCTGCTGGCCTGCCGAGAGGGCGCCCACCGGAACCTGGAATTCGCTGGTGCGGAAGAGGCCCAGCCGCAGGAGCGCTTCCGCGTGGTCGTCGATGTTCCCGCCGAGTCCGGCGGCAAAGGCCGGCAGCAACCGCAGGGCCGGATGTTCGGGCAGCTCCAGCTCCTGCTGCAGATAGCCGATCCGGCCGTGGCGCACCACCCGGCCCGAGGCCGGTTCGAGGGTGCCGGCCAAAACGGAGAGCAGCGTGGACTTCCCGGCACCGTTGGGCCCGGTGATGAGGATTTTCTGCCCGCGGTCCAGACGGAACTCGGGCACGTCGAGCCGGCCAGGCACCCGTGTGTTGCGGGCATGCAGGACCCCATCGGCGGCTTCAGGGTGTCCGCTCCCGGAACTCCCGCCGTCGAGCCCGCTGTGCAACCCGGCGTCGAGCTTCAGGCGTTCCGGCGGGCGCTCCACGGGGTTGTCCTCCAGACGGCGCAGCCTCTCCTGTGCATTGCGGATTTTGCTGGCAGCGGCGCGCTCCCAGGTTCCGGTCTTGTAGTCGAAGGCCGCCTTGTCGTTGTCCCGCCGGCGCGCGTAGCCCATCCGCCCCGCCACGGTGTCCGCCTGCCGCCGTTCCGCATCCATGGCGTCGAGCCAGCCGTGGTACTGCTGCACCCAGCGCTGGCGTTCTGCCCGCTTCTCCTTCAGGTAGCCGTCGTAGCCGTTGCCGTAGCGGTTCACCGTGCGGCGCTCGGCGTCGACCTCGATGACGGCGGTGGCGACCTTCCGCAGCAGCACGCGGTCGTGTGAAACCACCACCACAACTCCCCGGTGCGCTGCGAGACGGCCCTCGAGCCAGGCTGTTCCGCTGGCGTCCAGGTGGTTCGTGGGCTCGTCCAGGAGCAGGATGTCGGCGGGATCGGCCAGCAGGCACGCCAGCGCCACGCGCTCCTGTTCCCCGCCGGACAGCGACCCCAGCGTCCGGCCGCGGTCCACGCCGCCCAGGCCAAGCCTGTCCAGCGCCGCCTCCACACGGGATTCCGCGGCGTATCCCTCGCGCAGCTGGTACTGGGTCTGCAGGTTCCCGTAAGCCTCGAGCTCGGCGGGCCCGGCCCCCGCCAGGCCGTCCTCCAGCCGTTCCAGCTCGGCTTCCATCTCGCGCAGTGCGCGGAGCGCCTCGTCAATGGCGTCCGCCACTGTCAGCCTGGCGGAGAGTCCGGATGTCTGCGCCAGATAGCCCACCCGGCCATGCCGCTGGGCCGTGCCTTCCGCGGGCGCCTCGATACCCGCCAGGATCCGCAGCAGGGTGGACTTGCCGGCGCCGTTCTCACCCACCACAGCGGCGTGCTCCCCCGCGGCGATCACCAGTTCGACGCCCGTGAAGAGTTCGCGGTCCCCGTAGCCGTGGGTGACGCCGGACAGGTGCAGCTGCTCGGCGCGGAAGTGTGGTTCAGTCATGGAAGTCCTCGCAATCCAAAGGGCGGCCCCGGAGCTCAGTGAACGCTCTACGGGGCCTTGTCTGTGGCCATGTCAACGCCGGACGATGCCGGCGCCGGGATTTAGGACTTCATGGGTCAAGCCTGCCCGGCGGCGGGCGGCCCCGTCAAGGTTCGCGCCGCCGTCGGACTTCCCCTCCGGCGCTACGCGGCGAGGGCGGCAGCCTTCCGACGGCGGGCCTTGGCCAGCCGGGTGCCGATCAGCCCCTGCCGGGGGCTGATCAAATAGACGACGGCGAACACCGCCCCCTGGGTGAGGACCACCATGGCGCCGGACGCGGTGTCCAGGTAGTAGCTGAGGTAGATGCCGGCGATCGAGCATGCTGCGGAGATTACAGGAGCGATCACCAGCATCCGGGAGAACCGGTCCGTCAGCAGGTAGGCGGTGGAGCCCGGGATGATGAGCATGGCCACCACCAGCACCACGCCCACCGTCTGCAGCGCCACCACGGAGGTCAGCGCCAGCAGCCCCAGCAGCAGTGCTCCAAGCCTTCGCGGCGAAAGCCCGATCGCGTGGGCATGGGTGGGGTCGAAGGCGTAAAGCGTGAGGTCGCGGCGCTTCAGGATGAGGATGGCAAACGCCACCACGCCCAGCACGAGCACCTGGATGAGGTCCGGAACACTGACACCCAGCAGGTTGCCGAAGATGATGTGGTTGAGGTCGGTCTGGCTGGGCGTCACCGAGATCAGCACCAGGCCGAGGGCGAAGAGGGACGTGAAGACAATGCCGATGGCGGCGTCCTCCTTCACGCGGCTCGTGTTCCGGACCACCCCGATGAGGGTCACGGCGACCAGTGCAAACACCAGGGCCCCCAGGGCGAACGGCGCGCCCACGATGTAGGCCAGCACAACACCGGGAAGCACCGCGTGCGAGACGGCGTCGCCCATCAGGGACCAGCCGATGAGCACCAGCCAGCAGCTCAGGACGGCGCAGACCACGGCAGCGAGCGCCGTCGTGAGGATGGCGCGGACCATGAAGTCGTAGCCGAGGGGTTCGAGCAGGAGACTGACCGGATCCATGGCTTAGCTCCCCGTCTCATCGTTGCGCTGTCCGTTGCGTTGTCCGGCACCGGGGCCGTGGTTGGGGTCCCCGTTCCGGTTCAGGACGTCCAGCCCGAACGCCATGGCCAGGTTCTCCGGCTGCAGCACCACTTCCGGGGCCCCGTGCATGAGCACCTTGCGCATGAGCAGCACTGCCTCGTCGCACAGCTGCGGCAGGGCATGGAGGTCGTGCGTGGAGATGAGGATGGTGCAGCCGTCCGTGGCGAGCTCACGCAGCAGCCGCGTGATGGTGGCCTCCGAGCGCTTGTCGACGCCGGCAAACGGCTCGTCCAGGAGCATCATGGTGGCTCCCTGCGCGATGCCCCGTGCCACGAAGGCGCGTTTTTTTCTGGCCGCCGGAGAGCTGGCCGATCTGCCGGCCCGCGAAGTCGGAAAGTTCCACCCGCTCGAGCGCGTCGTCGACGGCGGCCCGGTCCGCTTTCGAGGGGCGGCGCGTGAATCCTTGGCGCCCGTAGCGGCCCATCATCACAACGTCGCGGACGGAGAGCGGAAACTGCCAGTCCACGTCCTCGCTCTGCGGCACGTAGCCGATGCCGCCTTCCTTGCGTGCCTTGGCGGGCGGCGCCCCGTTGATCAGTACGCGGCCGGCGTCTGGCCTGATCATGCCCATGATGGCCTTGAAGAGGGTGGACTTGCCGGACCCGTTCATGCCCACCAGCCCGCAGATCCGAGAGTGCTCCAGGACCAGTGAGGCGGCATCCAGGGCAAGGACCTCACCGTAGTGCACCGTGACGTTCTCTACCTGGATGGCTGGGTGCGGCCGTGCCTGTGCGGCTTCGGCGTCGCGGTGGGCTGTGAAGGCGCTCATGATCCCGCACCTGACAGGGCTGCGGTGATCAGCTGGGAGTCGTGCCGGATGAGGTCCAGGTACGTGGGCACCGGCCCGTCCGTCTCGGAGAGGGAGTCCACGTACAGTACGCCGCCGAACTTGGCGCCCGTGGCCTCCACAACCTGCCGCATCGGGGCGTCAGAGACGGTCGACTCGCAGAAGACGGCGGGCACCTTGTTGGCCCGGACGTAGCCGATCGCCTCGGTGATCTGCTGGGGCGTGGCCTGCTGCTCGGCGTTGACTGCCCAGATGTACACCTCATCGAGGCCTGCGTCGCGGGTCAGATAGGAGAAGGCGCCTTCGCAGGTCACCAGCGCGCGCTGGTTCTTGGGCACGGCGGCGAGCTTGGCTTTCATCTGATCCTGCACAGCCTGCAGCTTGGCTTTGTAGGCCTTGCCGTTGGCCTCGAAAGCCGCGGCATTCTGGGGGTCCAGTTCGGAGAAGGCCTTCACCATGTTGTCCACATAGATCTGCACGTTGACCGGCGACATCCAGGCGTGCGGGTTTGGCTTGCCCTGGTACGAGTCCTCGGCGATGGACATCACCTCCACGCCCTCACTCACCACGGCGTGCGGCACGTCCAGGCCCTCCACGAACTGCCCGAACCAGGCTTCGAGGTTGAGCCCGTTGTCCAGGATCAGGTCAGCCTGCGCGGCCTTCCTGATGTCGCCCGGAGTGGGTTCATAGCCGTGGATCTCTGCGCCGGCCTTGGTGATGGATTCCACCTGGAGTTTGTCCCCTGCCACGTTCCTGGCCACGTCGGCCAGCACGGTGAAAGTCGTCAGCACCACAGGCCGGCCGTCGCTGCCGTTGCCGCTGGCGTTCCCGCCGCACGCGGTCAAAGCCAGGCAAAGAAGAACGACGGCGGCCACTCCCCTGCCGCGGTTCCTTGCAGCTGGGCCGGATGACCCGGTGCTGCGGATTTTGGGCAGGATGGAAGCGGAGCGCTTCTCTGCACTCCATAGGGCAAGAGTTCGGCGGACTTCTTTGGCGCACCGAAACCAAAAGTTAGGCATACCGAATATTCTACCGGCGGCGATTCGGTCCCTGCAACGCGGCGGCAGTAACGGGCAGAACTGCACGGGGCCCGAACCGTCCGTCCGCGCGGGTCCTGGCGCACTACGCTGGAAGCATGGTGAATACCAGACGCATGCTCCCTGCTCCGCGGCCGGATCTCTACCGGTTTTCGCCGCTGGACCTCACCGCCGTGGGGCTTTATGTTGCCGTTGCCGCCTTCTTCGCGCTGGCCGGGGAACTGCTCCTGCCGCTGCTCCGGGCGCTCGCCCCGACCCCGGCCGTCGCGTCCTACAGCGTGAACCTCCTGTTCTACGGCTGCGTCGGCGCGCTGGCGCTGTTTGCCGCCCGCGGGGTGGTGGCCCGGGACCTCAGGGTGCTTGCCACGCGGCCATGGTTCACGCTCGTGATGGTGCCCCTCGCCGTCGTCGCCATGATGATTATCACCGCCATCCTGGTGGCGGTGGGCGGGACCACCGAGACGTCCGCCAACCAGGCCGGGCTGCAGGCGCTCATGCGGCAGGTTCCGGCCTGGCTGATGGTGCCGCTGATTGTCGTGGTGGGACCGTTCGTCGAAGAGTACGTGTTCCGGCACCTGCTGATCGGGAAGCTGAGCAGGCGGGTCAACATCTGGATCTGCTGCGGGCTTTCTGTGCTTCTCTTCGCCGCCCTGCACATCGTGGGGCAGGAAGCCCTCACCCTCCCCGCGCTCATGCCGTATCTGGCCATGGGCGGCACCCTGGTGTTTGTCTATATGTGGACAGGGCGGAACCTGATGTTCGCCTATTTCGTCCACGCCACCAAGAACCTGCTCGCCGTGATTTTCCTGTACACCATCCCGCCGGAACTCCTGGATCAGCTGCAGCGGGCCCAGGGCTAGAGTCGCCGCAGGCCCTGCCGACCCGGCCAGCCCCCCTATCCGGAGGCGGCGCCGCCGTCGTAGTTTGGTGCCATGGGACTCAACATTCAGATCGCCATCGACTGCCATCACCCGCACGACCTCGCGGACTGGTGGGCCGAAACCCTGGACTGGTCCGTGGAACCGCAGGACGAAGGCTTCATCCGGTCCATGATCAGCCAGGGCTTCGCCACGGAAGACCAGACCATGACGCACAACGGCAAGCTGGTGTGGAAGGACGGCGCGGCGATCCGGCCCACCGAGGAAATCGACGCCAAGGCACCCGCCCGGCGCCTGCTGTTCCAGACCGTGCCGGAGCAGAAGACCATCAAGAACCGGGTGCACTGGGACGTGCGTCTGGACGGCCGGGACAAGGACGAGGTCCGCGCCGAGCTCGAAGCCCGCGGCGCCACGTTTCTCTGGACCGCCAGCCAGGGGCCCCACGAATGGCACACCATGGCCGACCCCGAGGGCAACGAGTTCTGCATCAGCTGAGCCGATTACTAGACTTGGACGGTGAGCAACGAATTCCCCGCCAAGGTATCGGACGTCTTTGACCCGTCCCGCTGGCGCACCGTGTCCGGCTTCGACGACTTCCAGGACCTGACCTACCACCGGCAGGTGGAGCGGTCCGACGACGGCACGGTGGTTCGGGATCTGCCCACCGTCCGCATCGCGTTCAACCGGCCGGAGGTCCGCAACGCCTTCCGCCCGGGGACCGTGGACGAGCTGTACCGCGCCATGGACCACGCCCGGATGACCCCGGACGTGGCCACCGTGCTGCTCACCGGCAACGGCCCCTCCCCCAAGGACGGCGGCCACTCGTTCTGCTCCGGCGGGGACCAGCGGATCCGCGGCCGCGACGGTTACCGTTACGCGGACGGCGAGACGCAGGAAACCATCGACCCGGCCCGCGCGGGGCGGCTCCACATTCTGGAGGTCCAGCGGCTCATGCGGACCATGCCCAAGGTGGTCATCGCCGTCGTCAACGGCTGGGCGGCCGGCGGCGGGCACTCCCTGCACGTGGTCTCCGACCTGACCATCGCCTCGCGCCAGTTCGGGAAGTTCAAGCAGACGGATGCCACGGTGGGCAGTTTCGACGCCGGCTACGGCTCGGCGCTGCTGGCCCGGCAGATCGGCCAGAAGTCAGCACGGGAAATTTTCTTCCTCGCCCGCGAATATTCCGCCGAGGACATGGTTCGGATGGGGGCCGTCAACGAGGCCGTTGACCACGAGCGCCTCGAGGAGGTGGCGCTCGAGTACGCGGCGGACATCGCCCGGCAGTCCCCGCAGGCCATCCGGATGCTGAAGTTCGCCTTCAACCTCGCCGACGACGGCCTGGCCGGACAGCAGGTGTTCGCCGGCGAAGCCACCCGGCTGGCATACATGACGGACGAGGCCGTGGAGGGCAAGGATGCCTTCCTGCAAAAACGCGACCCCGACTGGTCCCGGTTCCCGTATTACTTCTAAGCACGCACTCGTCGGAAGGCATCCCATGCTCCCCAGGTCCGCACACGCAAGGCGCACGCAGTGAACATCGAGCCGGCCCTCAAGGCGCTGGCGGCCGCCCTCCACGGTGAGGGCCCCGCCGTCGAACTCTCCGCCGGCCCCGACGGCGATCCGGTGGTGACGCCGGTCCGGACCCTGGGGTTCGAGGACGCTGTCGCGGTGGTCCGGACCTCGGGGTCCACCGGCACGCCCAAGGCGACGGTCCTGACGGTGGACGCCCTGGCGGCGTCGTCGATGGCCACCGCCTTCGCGCTCAAGGGCGAAGGGCAGTGGCTCCTGGCCCTGCCGCTGCAGTACGTCGCCGGCGTGCAGGTGCTGGTCCGGTCGCTGTTCGCCGGCACCCGGCCCTGGGCGATGGACCTGTCCGGGGGTTTCACCTCCGAAGCTTTCACCGCGGCCGCGCTGGAATTGACGGACAACATCCGTTTCACGTCGCTGGTGCCCACGCAGCTGCAGCGCCTGCTGGCTGACCCGTCGGCGGACACGCTCGCCGTGCTGCGCCGCTTCAACGGCATCCTGCTCGGCGGCGCCCCGGCTTCTGCCGAGCTCCTCACGTCGGCGCGCGACGCCGGCCTCCGGGTGGTCACCACCTACGGTGCGGCCGAAACCTGCGGCGGCTGCGTGTACGACGGCTATCCGCTTGAGGGCGTATCCGTGCGGCTCTCCGAAGACGGCAGGATCCACCTGGGCGGGGCCACGCTCGCGGCCGGCTATCTGGACGCGCCGCGGCAGACCGCCGAGTCCTTCATCGAGGAGGACGGCAGCCGCTGGTACCGGACCAATGACCTCGGCACCCTGGACGCCGACGGCCGGCTCACCGTACTGGGCCGCGCCGACGACGTCATCATCACCGGCGGCGTCAAGGTTTCCGCCGCGCACGTGCAGGCTGAGCTGGAAAAGTCCGACGGCGTGACGGCGGCTTTTGTGGCCGGCGTCGAGTCCGCGAAGTGGGGCCAGGCAGTGGCCGCCTACGTGGCGGTCGCCCGGAGCGCGTCCGGGGCTGACGGCGCTGCACGCGACGGCGCCGCGTGGGCCGAGGAATGGCACCGCACGCTCGGGCTGCTGGCTCCCAAAACAGTCCTGCCTGCCGGCCAGCTGATCATGCTGCCCAACGGCAAGCCGGACCGGCTGGCCATGATTGAACGCCTCAATGCGCTGCATCAGGGAAAATAGAGTAATCCTGCCGCGCCGCTGCGCCTTCCGCGGGCCCAGCGCACACGCTTTTGAACGTATCACCGACCCAACACGAGGTACTTACCGTGGCAACAGCCGCACAATGGATCCAAGGCGCCCGGCTCCGCACCCTGCCGGCCGCAATCGCCCCTGTCCTGATCGGCTCGGCGGCCGCCTATGAGATGGCCTCCTTCCGCCCGCTCAACGCAGTCCTGGCGGCCCTCGTGGCGCTCCTGCTGCAGGTCGGCGTCAACTATGCCAACGACTACTCGGACGGGATCCGCGGGACCGACGAGAACCGTGTCGGGCCCCTGCGGCTGGTCGGTTCCGGTGCTGCCCGTCCCGAACACGTGAAGTATGCCGCGTTCGGTGCCTTCGGCCTGGCGATGCTCGTGGGGCTGGTCCTGGTCGTCATCACCCAGACGTGGTGGCTGCTGCTGGTGGGCGTCGGCTGCGTGATGGCCGCCTGGGGCTACACCGGGGGAAAGAACCCGTACGGCTACATGGGCCTGGGCGACGTCTTCGTGTTTGTGTTCTTCGGGCTGGTGGCCACGCTCGGCACCACCTACACGCAGGCCGGGCAGATCGGCCTGCCTGCCGTGATTGGCGCCATCGGGACGGGACTCATCGCGTGCGCCCTGCTCATGGCCAACAACGTCAGGGACATCCCCTCGGACATCCAGGCGGGGAAGAAGACACTGGCGGTGCGGCTGGGCGACAAGCACGCCCGTGAAAGCTACGTGCTGATGCTGGCCGTGGCCATCCTGCTGGTGGTGATCTTGGCTCCCACGCGGCCGTGGATGCTAATCGTCCTGCTCCTGATCCCGGCCTGCCTGATGCCGGCCTGGCTCATGATCAACGGACGGAAGCGCAAGAGCCTCATCCCGGTCCTGAAGCAGACGGGCCTGATCAACCTCGGCTACGCCGTGCTGTTCTCGCTGGGGCTCGTGCTCAGCAGCGGGCTGTAGGCCTAGGCTTCCCCGCCGCGGGGTTCGCGCTTCTTGGCGTCGTTGCGGATGGTGACGTCCGGGTGGGAGTCCACGAGGTGGTCCTCTGCCAGGGCATCATCGACCTCCCCGGCGGTGCGGATAGGCTTGGCGCGGCCGGAGAAGCGGGCATGCAGTGACGCCGTCGCGGCATCGCGCTGCTTCTGGAAAAAGAGGTAGCTGATGGCGAAGGAAATCAGCCCCGCGCAGACCACGGCCAGAAACCACCCCAGCTGCAGGAAGACGAACAGCACAAACAGGGGCAGGAAGATCGCGAACCGGATCAGGGAGTATTTCAGAAAAGCCACTATCCAAGTTTAGCCGTCCTGCCTGAACGTATCCTGCGTCATCTGCGGCTCCTGTCCGGCGTTTTGCTGGCGCATGACTGTGGGCATACTGTAATCTCCGCCGGGGCACACGGCGGCTAGACTGATTGCATGCCTCGTGTTGCACTCGCAGTCGCCGTTCTCGCCATCTACGTCTATGGGCTGGTGGACGTCATCCGCACCGACAGGCATCTCACCCGCGGTTTTTCCAAAACAACCTGGATCATCATGGTTGCCCTCCTGCCGCTCATTGGCGCCGCGCTGTGGTTCCTGATCGGCCGCCCCCGGGCATCGGCCGTAGCCCAGCCCGTCTACCAGCGCCACCCCACCGCCCCGGACGACGACCCCGACTTCCTGCGGAACCTCGAGCAGCGCCGCCGCAAGACCGAGGCGGAACGGCTCCGCAAACTGACGGATGACGCTGCGAGGAAGAACCAGGCCGACGGCGGCCCGCACCGGACGGGTGCCGCGGGCACGGGCGCCACTGGCACGGGCAGCAGCGGCGCAGCTCCGGGCACCGCCAGCGGCAGTTCAGGTGCCGGCGGACCGGCTGCGGGTGAGCCCGGTCCGCACAAGCCGGGCGCCGCGGGCGAGGCCAACGCCGAGGGCAACCCCGAGGCGAAGTAGCAGCCACCCCGCACCGATCCAGCAAGAGCCGATTTACCAAGCGCCGATTTACCAAGCGCCGATACATCAAGCGCCGATTTACCAAAAAGGGCCGCCCAGCAGCAATCTGGGCGGCCCTTTTTGGCAAAACGGCGCAGCAGCACGATGCCTACACGGTGGAGCAGTCACCGGCCACTGTTCCTCCACACCGGCCCTGAATTGTGGACAACGGGATGCAGGCCCGATTCGGGCAGCAGAATGCTCCTATGCCGCGTCCACGCCCTCTTCCTCGCGCCCTGCAGGGACAGCCGTTCACCATCCGCCAGGCCACGGCGGCCGGCCTGACCCGGAGACGAGCGCGGGCCCTCGACCTGGCGAGCCCCTGCCACGGGGTACGCGCGCCTGCGGCCGTGGAGATTACCCTCCTGGTCCGGGCACGCGGTCTTGCACTCGCAACCGGAGCCGTCGTCAGCCATCTTTCTGCCGCTGTGCTCTGGGGCTTCCCTTTGCCCCTCCGTTTCGAGGACCACGCCGTGATCCATCTGACCAGCCGGGACGGCGCCCGGGCCGTGCGAAGGAAGAACGTCTGCGGCCACCGGCTTGTGCTCCCGGACGACGAGATCTGCGAGGGCCGTTTCGTGGCCTGCACGTCACCGCTTCGGACGTGGTTCGATCTGGCCGGCATCCTCTCCCTGCAGGACTTGGTTATTGCCGGGGATTTCCTTCTTCGCCGCAAGGGTCCGCTTTCCACACCGGAGGCACTGGACGCTTTCCTCGCCGAGAAGCAGGGACGCCCAGGCTACCGCCAGGCAATGAAGGCGAGGGCTCTCATGCGCGCAAACACCGATTCGCCGAAGGAGACCGAACTGCGGCTTCTGCTGCTCGGCGCGGGGCTGCCCGAGCCGGCCATCAACGTCCCCATGTTCGATGAGACCGGCGGCTGGGTCCAGGATCCGGATATGTCCTACGAGGAGTACAAGATTGCCATCCAGTACGACGGCGGCCACCATGCCACCCCGGCGCAACGAAGAAGCGACATCTTCCGCGACGAAGATGCGCGCGACCTCGGCTGGCTCGTGGTGGTCCTGACGCAGTTGGACCTGGATCCCGTCGCCCGGGGCATTGAGCCGAGCGCCGTCACCAAGGTGCGCAAGGCCCTGACAAGCCGCGGCTGGAAACGTGCCCGCTGACCCTCCGCCGTTCGCCAAAAAAGGCCGCCCAGCAGCAAGCTGAGCGGCCTTTTTGGGTAAATCGGCGAGCCTGAGCGGCCCTTTTGGGTAAATCAACGGCACCCCGCAGGTAAGGCGCCCGCCGAGCAGAAGCCCCGGAACCCCTACAGCCCCGAGTACGAGTGCAGGCCGTTGAAGAACTGGTTCACGATGGTGAAGTTGAAGACCACGCACAGGTAGCCCACGATCGACAGCCAGGCGGCGCGGGTCCCCGTCCAGCCGCGGGTAGCGCGGGCGTGGAGGTAGCCGGCATAGACCACCCAGATCACGAAGGTCCATACTTCCTTGGTGTCCCAGCCCCAGAACCGGCCCCAGGCCTTCTCCGCCCAAATCGCGCCAAACATGAGGGTGAAGGTCCAGCCGATGAAGGCGATCGCGTTGATGCGGTAGGACAGGTTCTCGAGGCTCAGGGCGGAGGGCACCAGGCGCATGAAGCCCAGCTTGTCCGCGCCCCCGGCCGCGATGGTCTTCTGCCGGTGCGACTGGACCAGCTGCAGCGCGGACATCGCGAAGGTCAGGGTGAACAGGGCGGAGGACAGCACGGCGATGGACACGTGGATGATCAGCCAGTAGCTCTGCAGCGCGGGCACCAGGTGGCCGACGGGCGTCCAGAATGCCACGGACGCGGCCACCAGCATGATGATGACCAGGCCCACCACGAAGGTGCCGAGGAAGCGCAGGTCGCGGCGGACCAGGACCACGAGGAACACGGCGACGGCCACGAAAGCGCCGGTGGTGAGGAACTCGTACATGTTGCCCCACGGCACACGGCCGGCGCCCACCGCGCGGGTCAGCACGGCGGCTGCGTGGATCGCGGCACCCAGGACGGTCAGTGCCACAGCCACGCGCGCCGGTGCGCGGCGTTCGCCGTAGCGCATGCTGTCATCCGCGGTCTGCCCGACGCCGCCGTTTGCGGTGCCGGAGGCGTACGACGACGGCCGCTCGGCACGGTCTGCCGGTCCGGACAGGCGGTCCTCACCGCTGCCCGCGGTCCGCGCCGTGGCTGCCGCTGCGGACGCGCCTGCCGTCACCGGCACCTTGGCGGACGCAGCCGCCGTCGTACCGGCAGCAGCAGCCTTGAGGTCAACCGACTTCAGGGTCTTGCTGCTCCTGGCCAGGTCCCACGCGAACGCGATGAAGGCGACGGTGTAGGTGCCGGCCGCAAGCAGCATGAAGAGCTCGCTGTACTGGCCCATGGTCTCGTTGATGGGAAACATTACTGGTCCTTCTTCGGCTCAGGCGAGCCTGCTGGTGAGGAGTTGGAAGGTGCAGTGTCCGTGTTGTCGGCGTCCAGGTTCCACTTTTGCGCCAGGAGGCCGCGCAGCGTTGCGGCCTCACCGGCCAGCCGGTGATCCTCGCCACGGGCCAGGAGACCGTACTCCACCATGGTCCTGCCGTCCTCGTGGGTGCCGGTGCGGACCCAGACGCGGCGGCGGTTCACGTAAAGGGAGACGATGAGGCCGGCCACGGCAAGCAGCGCGAAGATGAGGGCGGACAGCTGCCCGGGATTGTGGTGGATGTCCACGCCCACGTACTTCTTCACGCCCTCGAACGTGATGGAACCCTTGCCTTCGGGCAGCGTGTACGTGTTGCCGGGAGCCAGGGTGATGCCGCCCGCCTTGAGGCTCCGGGCGTTGAGTTCCTTGAGGTTCTTGACGTCGAGTTCAAAGACGTTCTGCGGAGAACCCTTGTCCAGGCCCAGGTCGCCGTAGTAGGAGTTCAGGCTCAGCTGCGGGTTGATGAGGTCCGGGTCGCCGCTGAAGGAGATGCCCTGCTCGGTCACGAAGGCCGTGGGGAGGAAGAATCCGGCGAAGCCCAGCTGGTCGGGCTTGGCGTCCGGGACCTTGATCACCACGGAGGAGTAGTAGTTTTCGCCCTGCAGCTTGGCCACCACGGGGCCCTGCATGGCCACGTTGCCGTTGCCGTCGCGGACCGTGACCACCGGGGCGTAGCCGTTGCCCGTCAGGTAGATGCTGGTGCCGCCGAGCGTGACGGGGTCGTTGACCTTAAGGACTTCCTTCTTGGCCGGCGCCCCGGGGTTTTCCTTGGTGGTGACGTCCGCCGTGAAGTCGATGGGCTGGCCGAACTTGCCCTGGGATTCACGGTCGAACGTGGCTTGGAACTTGTCCAGCTGGATCGAGTAAGGCTGGAGCTGGCTGCTCTGGAAGTTGGTGCCGGGGTTGAACTGGTCGTAGCCCACCAGGGTGTTCACGAACGTGTCACCCTCCACCAGGATCCGCTGGCCACTGTACCCGAACAGCCCGCCGACGGCCACGGACACCAGCACGCCAATCAGCGAGGTGTGGAAGACGAGGTTTCCCACTTCCTTCAGGAAGCCGCGCTCGGCCCCCAAAGTTGGCCGCGCGCCGTCGTCGTGCCTTACCTCAACGCGGTACCCGCGTTTCTTCAGCAGCGCCGCTGCGTCTTCAATGGCGTCCGACGCCGGGATGCCGGCGTCCGCGGGCACCACCAGGGTGCCGTACTCGGGCAGGCGGGACAGCCGCTTCGGGGTGCGCGGCGGCTGCGAGCGCATGGCCTTGTAGTGGGCGATGGCGCGCGGCACCACGCAGCCGATCAGCGAGATGAACAGCAGGATGTAGATGGCCGAGAACCAGGCCGACGAGTAGACGTCGTACAGCTGCAGCGAGTCCAGCAGCTGGCCGTAGTCCGGGTGGTCCTTGATGTATTGGGTGACCACTGACGGGTTGGCGGGGCGCTGCGGGAACAGGGATCCGGGCACCGCTGCCACGGCCAGCAGGAGCAGGAGGAACAGCGCGGTGCGCATGCTGGTCAGCTGGGTCCAGGCCCAGCGGAGCATGCCCACGACGCCGAGGGACGGAACGGCGGCCCCGGCCTTGGCAGCCTTCACGGCGCCCTTTTTGGCAGGCCCGGGCTGCGGGACGTCCTCGGCCGGGGATTTCTCGGTTGACTTCACACGCTCGCTCATCAGATCGGCAACTTCACATCGGTTTGGAACCAGTACTGCAATTCGGTGACCCAGGTGCCCCACAGACCCGTGGCCATCAGGATGCCCAGGGCAATCAGGACTCCGCCGCCGGTGCGCTGGATGGCCAGCCGGTGCTTGCGGAAGAAGGACATCACGCCCGCGCCGCGCCGGACCGCCAGGGCGATCAGCAGGAACGGGATGCCCAGCCCAAGGCTGTAGACGAAGGCCAGGAAGGCGCCCTTCGCGGCGGACGAACCACCGGAGAGGCTCAGGAGCTGGACGGCGGAGTAGGTGGGGCCGATGCAGGGTGCCCAGCCGAGGCCGAACGTGATTCCCAGCAGCGGCGCGCCCCAGAGGCCTGCCGGCGGTTTCGCGTGGATCTTGGCGTCCCTCTGGAACCAGGAGAAGCCGCCCATGAACACCACGCCCATCAGGATCACCAGGACACCCAGGACCTGCGTGATCCAGGCGTTCTGCCCGCCGGAGATCAGGGAACCCAGCTGCCCGAACGCGCCGCCGAGCAGCACGAAGATCACCGAGAAACCCAGCACGAACAGGCCGATGCCCGCCAGCATGCGGCCGCGCTTCTGCTTCTGCAGGTCAACGCCCGTGAGGCCCGTGACGTAGCCCAGGTATCCGGGCACCAGCGGGAGCACGCACGGCGAAAGGAAGGACACGAGTCCGGCCAGCAGCGCCACGGGGATGGCGAGCAGGAGCGAACCGTTCAGGATGGCTTCGGCGAAGGGGCTGTTCACGGGAGGTTACTCTGCCACGGCAGACTGGATGAGAGCTTTGAGCGTGCCCTTCTCGATCTCCCCCAGCACCCGCGACGCCACCCGGCCCTGCTTGTCCACCACGAGCGTCGTGGGGACGGCGCCCGGGGGCACAAGACCGGAAACAGCCAGCAGCACGCTGCCGTCCTTGTCGTCGAAGCTCGGGTAGGTAAGGCCGAAAGTCTTGTCGAAGGCGTCAGCTGTGGCTTTCTCGTCGCGCAGGTTCACACCGAAGAACTGCACGCCCTTGCTCTTGAACTCCTGGTGCAGTGCTTCGAGGGACGGCGCCTCCACCCGGCAGGGCGCACAGGCGGCGAACCAGAAGTTCAGCACGGTGACCTTGCCCAGGAAGTCCTTGGGTGTCACGGCGGTGCCGTCAAACAGGGTGCCCTGGATCTGGATGCCGGACTTGCGCTCCGCTGCGGCGAACTCGGTCACCGAGCCGTCGCCGGCCACATAGTTCTTGTTGTCCCCGGCCTTGGCCTGCTTGGCCAGGGCGTCCTCCTGGGCACAGGCGGACAGGCCCAGCGTGATCGCCGTGAGGGCCAGGCCGCCGGCGGCGAGGACGCTGCGGCGGGAGCTCTTGGGTGTTTCAGTCATAGCTAGGCTCCGGGGGTGCTCGAGGCACCGGGAAGTAGGGCGGCGGCGGGTTCGCTGTACTCCACGCGCAGCAGGGCACCGTCGTCGCCGAAAACCAGGGAAGTGAGGGAGGTCAGGGTGCATTCGCGCTTGCGCGGATCGTGCCACAGCGGTTTGCCCTCGGCGCTGAGCCGGGTGGCCCAGATCGGAAGCTGGTGGCAGACCAGGATCGCCTCGGCACCGTCGCCGCCCAGCTCGATGGCCTTGGCGCGGGCTTCCCGGACGGCCTCGGTGACGCGGGCCGCCTGCAGCTTATAGGGCTCTCCCCAGGACGGCCGGAAGGGGTTGATCAGATGCGGCCAGTGCTTGGGTTTGCGCAGCTCGGCCTTGGTGACCTTCAGCCCTTCGAAGTAGTTTTCCGCCTCGATGATGCGGCTGTCGGTGTGGATGTCCAGCCCAAGCGCTTCCGAGGTGGGCTGCGCGGTTTCCTGGGCACGGGTGAGCGGCGACGCCACCAGGTACACGATGTTGGCGCCCTGGGAGGCACGTTCGCGGAAGTGCTCGGCGAGCGTCTGCGCCATCTGCCGGCCAAGTTCGGAGAGGTGGAATTCAGGCAGCCTGCCGTACAGGACACCTTCGGGGTTGTGGACCTCGCCGTGGCGGAGCAAATGGACAGTGGCTTGGGGCATGTCTACCAGTTTCTCAAAGGGCAGGGGCAATGACGAAATCTTCTACAACAAGTAGAACTCAAAGTTTTTTCAGAAAGTTCCCGGCCGATGGAATAAAAGATGCAAATGCATGTTTATACTGGATGCAGCAGTTAGTTGAGACTTCAACAAAAGGTTCAACGATCACCCGCCTGACCACCGATACAAGGAGCACCACCATGGCACTTTCCACCGAGCTCACCCGCGGCACCTGGACCCTCGACAACTCCCACAGCGAGATCGCCTTCACCGTCCGCCACGCCGGCATCAGCAAGGTCCGCGGCCAGTTCAAGGACGCCGCCGCCACCCTGAACCTCGCCGACGACGTCACGGCCACCAAGGTCGAGGCCACCATCCAGACCGCCAGCTTCGACTCCGGCGATGCCAACCGCGACGGCCACGTCCGCGGCGAAGACTTCTTCGACGTCGAAAAGTTCCCGGAGATCTCCTTCGTCTCCAATGGCCTTGTTGCCAACGGTGACAGCTACGAACTCCAGGGCGACCTGACCATCAAGGGTGTCACCCGCCCCGTCTCCCTGGAGACCGAATTCAACGGCGTTGCAGTGGACCCCTTCGGCAACACCCGCGCCGGCGTTTCCGCCGAGACCACCATCAGCCGCAAGGACTTCGGCCTGACCTGGAACGCCGTGTTGGAAGCCGGCGGCGTCCTCGTCAGCGACAAGGTTGCCATCAACCTTGAACTGGCCTTCATCGCACCTGCAGCCTAGGTTTCCGGCAGGTCCGGCAGGCACGATTGCTGGAACCCCCACGCCCCGTCCGCGGACTCTCCGCGGGCGGGGCGCTTGGCGTTCAGGCCTTCTGGAATTGGCAGAATCCCGGGTTTAAAGTGAGTGCCATGAGCACCCCCAGCGATGAACCGGAGCCCCGTGATCCCGGGGCAGTGCCGCCATCCGGCAGGGATGGTCCGACGCCGGAACCGCAGTTCCCCGGCCAGGAACCGGGACGTCCAACGCCGGGCCAGGCAGGTCAGACGGGCCAGGCGGGCCAGCCGACGCCAGACCAGCCGGGCCAGCCGACGCCGGACCAACAGTTCCCGGGCCAGCAGCCGCCTGCCGGCGGCCGGTTCGCCTTCGAACTGCCTGCGGACCGGCCACGGAACTTTAGCGAGATCATGCCGCGCGGGGGCTTCTCCGGCCTCTTCGACGTGACCGGGCTGCCCACAGAGCTCAAGGTGTCCTACTGGATCTGGGTGATCGGCGGCCTGCTGGGGCTGCTGGGCGGTGTGATCGGCCTCTTTGGCGTCCTGGTGCTCTTCGCGATCGTTCCCGGCGTGGCTGTCCTCGTGTTCCTGCTCGTCCTCGTGGCCTTGGCTGTGGCGGCGGCGGAGATTGTCCTGGCCCTGAAGCTGAAGGAAGCCAAGGAGTGGGCGCGGCTGGCCCTGACCATCGTGGCCGGGGTGTCGCTGCTGCTGGCCATCATCAGCTCGAGTTTCCCCGCGGGCCAGGACGGGAACTGGCTGGGCTTTGTGGTCAGCCTGGTGGCCACGGCGCTGATGTGGGTGCCCAGCTCACAGGCCTGGTTCGTTGCGGCACGGGGCCGCCTCTGAATGGCGCCCTGCGGGGGACACCGATCCTGGCCAGACAATGCCCTGCAGCACAGCGTTTCCGCAGGTTGGGGCGCCTTTTGGAATACCTCTCTGGAATGATCCACCGCATACCCGCTGAGGGGTACGGTGGGAAGTGAACCATGCTGGGGAGGGCAGGCGTCTGAACCGGTAGCCGATTCAGACGTCACTATGCAAAGGACCGCTCATGAGCAATCCTCCAGTCCCGCACTCCAATGACCCCGGCTCCAATGAGCCGGAAAACGGTCGTCAGCCAGGCGACGGGCAGCCCCGCTACGGTCAGGACGCGCCCCAGCACGAGCAGGGCACGCCCCAGTTCGGGCAGAACAGCCCGCAGTACGGCCAGGGAACACCGCCCGCTGCACCCCAGTACGGCGAGAACGCGCCGCAGTTCGGGCAGAACGCCCCGCAGTACGGACAGAACGCACCCCAGTACGGGCAGGGCGGGCAGAACGCCCCGCAATACGGCCAGAACCCGCCCCAGTACGGGCAGACCGGACAGGGCGGCGCACCGCAGTACGGGCAGTCGCAGTACGGGCAGAACCCGCCCCAGTACGGACAGTCTCAGTTTGGGCAGTCCCCTTACGGCGGCCAGAGCCCTTATGGCCAGTCCCCCTATGGGCAGTACCCGTCGGAACAGGCCCAGGCAGCAACCGGCGCCGGGGTTCCGCAGCTCGTGAACTATTCCTTCTGGCTGATCATCGCTGCGGGCGTGCTGTCGCTCCTGAACCTCCTGGTCACGATCCCCACCCTGGACGACCCGGCCATGCGGAGCACGTTCGAGGAGCAGCTGCGCGGCAGCGGCCAGGACATCGCGTTCGAGGACATCAAGGGCTTCATCATTGGAACCATGGTGGTCTTTGCCCTGATCGGCGCCGGCCTCTACGCGCTGGTGGCCTTCAACGTCCGAAAGGGCAAGAACTGGGCCCGCATCCTGGGCACCGTCTTTGCAGCGCTTTCCGTGTTCAGCCTCTTCCCGCTGGGCCTGAACACCCTGGTGGGCGTCCTCGGCATCGCCGCGATTATCATGCTTTACCTGCCCGGCGCGGCGCCGTACTTCCAGAAGCCGCAGCCGTTCGCCAACCCGTACTCGCAGCCGGGCGGCCCGTACGGCCGTTAGTTAGGCGACCGCTGCCGGCGGCTTGCAAGCCGCCAGGCATCGCGAGCAACAAGCCGCCATCCCCAACGGGCGCGGATTCCTGAAAGGCCGGAGCTACTCCGGCTGGCCGGGGGTCTGCGCCCGTTGCGCGTGGTACGCCAGGATCTGCAGCTCGGTGGCCATGTCCACCTTCCTCAGCGTCACGCCGTCGGGCACCTGGAGCATCACCGGCGCAAAGCTGAGGATGCTCCGGACACCGGCCGTCACCACCCGGTCGCAGATGCTCTGGGCCACGGCGGCCGGCAGTGCCAGCACCACCATGTTGGTGCCGGTCCGTTCCAGGACCGCCTCCAGGTCCGCAACGTCGCTGACCCTCAGCCAGCCCACTTCGTTGCCCACCACCATCTGGTCGGCGTCGAAGATGGCAACCACGTCAAAGCCCCTGGATTCGAAACCGCCGTAGCGGGCCAGCGCCTTGCCCAGGTTGCCGGCGCCGACAATCGCGACTTTCCAGTCATGCGTCAGGCCGAGTGCGGCGGCGATGTGGCGGCTCAGGTACTGCACCTCATAGCCCACGCCGCGGGTGCCATAGGAGCCCACATGGGACAGGTCCTTGCGGAGGGTTGAGGAGCTGACGCCGGAAAGCTCAGCCAGGGATTCGGACGAGACCCGCTCGGTGCCTTCGGCCAGCAGGGAGTTCAGGGCGCGCAGGTAGATCGTCAGCCGGGCCACGGCCGCCGGCGGGATCTGCTTTCCGGCAGCCCCGGTAGGCCCGGGCAGGGCCTGGGGTGGTGAATCGAGCGAAGTCACTGTCTGCTCCGTTGCGTCGCGTTGTGAGTCCACTCTAAATCCCCATCAGATATGTCAACAAAGCCAATGCCATTGTTCGAAATTGGCTAATCCCCCGCCATGGCTCGGCGCAGGACGCGTTCCAGGCGCGCCTCGTCGATCTTCCAGAAGTCGCGCTGGATGCCGTCCACCAGCACCACCGGGATCTCCTCGGCGTAGCGGTCGCGCAGCTCGTCGTCGGCGTCCAGCTGCCGCTCCGACCACGAAAGTCCCAGCCCGGCTGTCACCCGCCCGACGGCGTCGCGCGCCGCGGCGCACAGGTGGCAGTCAGGTTTGGTGAGGAGAACGACGTCGGGGTTTGCCATGCTTCAACCGTATCCCCGTTCCTGTCGCGGAGCGACGCGACGGCCGTCAGGTGCGCGGTACTGCATTGACTAGACTCAGTGGCATGCCCGAGGAGAAGTACGTCGCTGTGGCCCACCGTCCGGTTGCGAAGCAGCAACACGGCGAGGCAGCCTTCTTCGACGTCGACAACACCCTCATGCGCGGCGCCAGCCTGTTCCACGTCGCCAGGAAAATGCACCAGCGCGGCGCCTTCACGCTTGCACAGGCGGCGGGCATGGCATGGAAGCAGCTCAAGTTCGTGCTCCGGGGCGAGAACCTCAACGACGTCCACGCTGTCCGGGATTCCGCGCTAAGGCTCGCCGCCGGCATCACAGAGGAGGACATCAAGGCGCTGGGCGAAGAGGTCTATGACGAGATGATCGCCTCCCGGATCTGGCCCGGCGCGAAGGCCCTGGCCGAGCAGCACCTGCGCGTGGGCCGGAAGGTGTGGCTGGTCACAGCGACGCCGATCGAGGTGGCCACGGTGATTTCCACGCGTCTGGGCCTCACCGGCGCCCTCGGAACCGTGGGCGAGACCAAGGACGGCTTCTACACGGGCAGGCTCGTCGGGGACATCCTGCACGGCGCCGCCAAGGCTGTGGCGGTCCAGGGCATCGCGGACAACCACGGACTGGACCTGAAGCGCTGCTGGGCCTACAGCGACTCCTACAACGACATCCCGCTGTTGACGATGGTGGGCCACCCCGTCGCGATCAACCCGGACGCCCGCCTGCGCAAGCACGCCCGCGAACGCAACTGGCCGGTCTACGACTTCCGGGCCGGCCGCCGGGCAGCCACCCTGGGCCTCAAGGCAGCCACAGCAGGAGGAGCGGTCTACGGCCTCTGGCGGGGCTACACGCGCTTCCGCGGCCCCCGCGCCTGACGCTTCCACCCCCGGACACGCTTCCCGTCACAGGACACCCGAATTCGCGTGTCCCCACACCATTTGCGCGTCGCAGGGCGGTGTGCGTGTCGCAGGAACGCAAAATGCCCGCACCCTCGAAAGGGGACGGGCATTGACGCGTAGAGCGAGCTCTACTTCTTATTGCGGCGCTGGTGGCGGGTCTTACGAAGCAACTTGCGGTGCTTCTTCTTGGCCATACGCTTGCGACGCTTCTTAATAACTGAACCCACGAAAGTTCCTTACAAACTAGATGCAGTACCTGTCTGATGGAGAAGGTCCGTGGACTGAGCAACAGACTGAACAACTGACAGATTCTTACAATGACGTAACACGTTCTTTAACAGGGTACCGCTTATCTGGAGCATCCCCTGACCAGCACCGCCCCGCGGCATGCAGCGGCCCCCAAGGCGGCTGCAGCAACCACGGGATTGGTGCGGTCAGCGGGGCTCCGTTACGCGGTTCCCGTGTGACCGTCCACGACAGCACCCTTGAGGTACTGTTCGACGGCGGTCTCCGGGACGCGGTAGGAGCGGCCGAACCTGACGGCTGGCATCTCCCCCGAATGGACAAGGCGGTACACGGTCATTTTGGAGACACGCATAACCTCAGCCACCTCGGCCACGGTCAAGAACTTGGCGTTCGAGAAGTTCGACTCTGCGGACATTACCCATATTCCTTTGCTCTCAGCAACGACGCCGGTCTTTCTGCGGTGTGCGCCGATGCTGAGCCATCGAACAACCGTGTTCTAGTTACTCTAGATGCTCACGTGGCCATTGTGAAAGCCCGCCGTTTCCGCGACGATGCCGCCAACTGTTCGAGGACGGACGCCGTCACATCCCACTCCATGCAGGCATCTGTCACGCTTTGGCCGTAGACCAGATCCGAGTGTCCGGCGGCGTGTTCGGCCACGTCGAGGTTCTGCGCGCCGCCCACCAGGAAGCTCTCCAGCATGACGCCGGCGACCGCTCCTGCGGCCGTTCCCGCGTCCTCGAGCTGGGCACC
Source organism: Arthrobacter globiformis NBRC 12137 (assembly GCF_000238915.1). GTDB lineage: Bacteria > Actinomycetota > Actinomycetes > Actinomycetales > Micrococcaceae > Arthrobacter > Arthrobacter globiformis. The sequence goes on from NZ_BAEG01000008.1 coordinate 81,160, forward strand.
GATCTCGAGCGCCACCTCAGCCTGGCGGTGGTGGCTCTTGCCGCTGTTGGCGTGGCTTGCGTCCACGATGAGACGCGGGTTGAGGTTCTTGGCGGCGAGCTTGGCGGAGGCCGCCTCGACGTCGGCGGCGGAGTAGTTGGGGCCCTTCCGGCCGCCGCGGAGGATCACGTGGGTGTCGGGGTTGCCCGCGGTGGACACCAGCGCGGCGCGGCCGTCGCCGTCGATGCCGAGGAAGGCCTGGGCTGCGGCAGCGGCGCTGCAGGCATCGACCGCCACCTGGAGGTCGCCGTCGGTTCCGTTCTTGAAGCCGATGGGCATGGAGAGGCCGGAGGCGAGCTGGCGGTGGATCTGGCTTTCCGTGGTCCGCGCGCCGATGGCTCCCCAGGAGACGAGGTCTGCCATGTACTGCGGGCTGATGGGTTCAAGGAACTCCGTGGCCGTGGGCAGGCCCAGGGACGTGACCTGCTGCAGGAACCGGCGGGCGGCCCGAAGTCCCGTCGCAATGTCATGGCTGCCGTCGAGGTGCGGATCGTTGATGAGGCCCTTCCAGCCCACGGTGGTGCGCGGCTTCTCGAAGTAGGTCCGCATGACGATCAGCAGGTCTTCCTTGTGCTTCTCGGCCTGGCTGACCAGCCGGCGGGCGTATTCCAGGCCGGCCTTGGGGTCGTGGATGGAGCACGGACCGACGATCACCAGCAGGCGGTCGTCCACGCCGTCCATGATGGCCCGGACTTCGTCGCGGCCGCGTGCGACGACGTCGGCCGCCTTCGCGTCCAGCGGCAGTTCCGCGATCATCTCCTGCGGCGTGGGCAGGGCGGTGATCTCGCTGACCCTCAGGTTCGACGTCGACTGGCGTTTCGAGGCCGGCTGCTGGGTTTCGGTGGCTGTTGCGCTCATTTTCGGGGATCCTGTTCCGGGTGGGAGCGGGCCCCTGATCAGAACCCGCCGTAGAAATGGCGAAGGGCAGAGAATGATCTCTGCCCTGTTGGCTCTGAAGGAAAGTTGGATGCGTGTCAGTTAGACGCGGGCCCCTCCAGAGCCAACGAAAAATACGCATACCAACGGTTAGTCATGGAAATGACCATAAGCCCGCGCTGATGGATCGCCAAATCGGCGCCCGTCACATTCGGACTTCGCGGCTCCGCATATCGGCCGGAGCGCGAACGTACACTTGTGGCCCCGAGGAAGCGTTTCCCAAGGGCCTCAAGTGTACGTTCGCGCTGGTCCGGGCCGAATTATGCCGTGGTTTGCTCCACCGGTTGCTTCGCAGGCTCGCCGTAGCGTTCCTGCTCGATCTGCTCCAGGCTCTTGCCCTGGGTGTCAGGTGCCCAAATAACCCCGATGAGCATGGCGGCCACCAAAGCCCCAATCATGATGGCTCCAACAAAGGGCACCCCGTGCTCGGCCAGCAGCGTCGGGAACCAGTAGCTCAGCAGGCCGACCACGATGCGGGCAACGAAAAAGAGCACACCCTGAGCACTCGCCCTGTAGCGGGTCGCGAACATCTCGGCTGCCCACAGGGCGTAAAAGGCCTGCGCACCGATGCCGGCCGAAATGCCCCAGAGCGCCGCGAAGAGGATCAATACCGGCATTGTGACGTGGACGAAGACCAGCAGGACCCAGGCGGCAAGGCCCAGCACGGCGCCGATTCCGTACAGCAGGCGGCGGTCAATGCGGTCGCCGTACTTCATGAAGCCGAAGTAGGTCGCCAGGACGGTAAGCGTCCACAGCAGCACCTGCAGCAGGTTCTGTTCAGCGGACGATTCAACCCCGGACGACTCGTAGACCCGCGGCATGAAGATGCCCATCTGCCCGGCAACCAGGTTCCAGAGGGCGTAGACGCCCACGAGGAAAAGGAGGGCCTTCAGGTTGGTGGCGTTGGTCAGCAACTCGCGGTAGTTGCGGCGCTTGACGCCGGACGCCTCCTCCAGCAGCCTCGCTTCGTTCGACTTCTTCCAGGTGTGGGACTCGGAAAGCCGGCGGCGGATCCACCAGGTGATGAAGGCAATGACGAACAGGTGGGCGAAGACCAGACGGCTGCCCAGCAGCCCCAGCGGAACCACGACGGTGGCCAGGAGGAAGACCAGTGCCGGTGCGAGCGACCACGCAAACTGGGCGGTGCCCACGTGCCGCGCCCGCTGTGCAGAGGGCGCCTCTTCCGCGATGTAGGTCCACGCGACCGGCACGCCTGCTCCCACTGCGATCCCGGTGAGGATCACGCCAACTATGAGCATCCAGGGGGCCACGGCAAAAATCACCAGGGCTGTGCCGATCATGTACAGGATGAGGTCGTAGGTGTAGATGAATTTGCGGCCGTAGCGGTCGCCCAGTGGCCCGCCGATCATCGCGCCGACGGCGGCACCGAAGGCGTTGGCGCTGAGGGCGGCGACCAGCCCGACGACCAGGTTGCTGAAGCCGAAATACTCCTGCCACAGCGTCAGGCTCGTCGCCAGGGCGATGATGGATCCGGCTTCGATGTAGTTGGACATGGACACAGCGACAGTGGCTTTCCAGCCGCCGATCTGTGGGGTGTTGGTCATTCTGAATCTTTCTCTGGCGACGCCGTTGGCGCCGGGCAGCCGCATTAGGCAAGCCCAGTTTTGATACGTTTCAAGAATTCCGCAGGGTGTTTAGTTCCTGGCCGCGTTGGAGATGAGGCCGAGGGGCTCGTACCGGCGCAGGCTCGTTCCCGCACCGACGATCCTGCGAAGTTCCGGCAGGCCGCCGGTGGCCACACCTGCGGCTCGGGCCTGGACCAGCACGTTGCCGAGGGCCGTTGCCTCGACCGGGCCTGCGATGACGGGTTTGCCGGTGGCCTCTGCCGTAAGCTGGCAGAGCAGCCCGTTCTGCGAGCCGCCGCCGACGATGTGCACCACGCCCACGGCAACACCGGCGAGGCGTTCGGCGTCAGCGATGGTGCGCGCGTACCCGGCGGCGAGGCTGTCCAGGATGCAGCGGACGACCGCTGCCGGCTCGGCCGGAAGGACGGCGCCGGTATTGCGGGCTGCTGCGCGGATCCGGTCGGGCATATTGTCCGGGGCGATGAAGGCAGGATCGTCGGGGTTGATCCTCGGCCCGCCGGGCGGGAGCGCCGCGGCCGCGTCGAGGAGCTCGCCGATCGCGGGCCGGTAGCCTTCGTCAGCCCAGGTGCGCTGGCATTCGCTGAGCAGCCAGAGGCCGCCGACGTTACGCAGGTACCGGGTGGTGCCGTCCACTCCGCGCTCGTTAGTGAAGTTCGCCGCGCGGCTGGCCTCGGTGAGCACGGGGTGGTGCAGTTCCAGCCCCACGAGGGACCAGGTCCCGGAGGAAATGTAGGCGAAATTCTCCTGCTCCGCGGGAACGGCGGCGACGGCGGACGCCGTGTCGTGCGAGCCGACGGCCACCACCTTGGTGTCCTGGGGCAGCCCGGTCCGCTCGGCGATGCCGGGCAGCAGGGTTCCCAGGGTTTCGCCGGGCTGGATCAGCGGCGGGAACAGGTCCTTGGGCAGGCCCAGGGGTCCGAACAGCTCGCTGGCCCACTCCCCCGCGACGGCGTCGAAGAGCCCGGTCGTGGAGGCGTTGGTGGCCTCGGTGCGGCGCTGCCCGGTGAGCATGAACGCGATGAGGTCCGGGATCAGCAGGGCCTGCAGCCCGTCCAGATCCGGTTCGGTGGCGAGCTGGTAGAGCGTGTTGAACTGCAGGAACTGCAGCCCCGTGGTGCCGTAGAGCCGTGCCGGATCCAGCTTCCCGTGCACCCCGGCGACGGCGGCACGGCTGCGTTCGTCCCGGTAGCTGTACGGCTGCGCGGTGAGCTCGCCGCCCTTGGTGACCAGGCCGTAGTCCACCGCCCAGGTGTCAATGCCGATGCTGGTGATCGTGTCCCCCCGCTCGGCTGCCGCTTTGCCGGCGGCGGCGAGGCCGGTGAGCACCTCGGCGAAGAGGGCGTCGAAGTCCCAGCGGAGGCCGCCGTCGGACTGCACCACGGCGTTGGGGAAACGGTGCACGACGTCGAGCGTGGCCCGCGCGGGACCGCCGTCGGTGCTGATCCGTCCCAGAATGACGCGCCCCGAGGAGGCGCCGATGTCGACGGCGGCGAACACGCCGCCGTCGACACCGGTAACTGCCGCCTTACTCACCGGAGGAACGCTGCCGCGACGCCGGCGTCCACGGGGATGTGCAGGCCGGTGGTGTGCGAGAGTTCGTTGCTGGTGAGCACGGCCGCGGCGTTGGCGACGTGCTCCGGCAGGACCTCACGCTTGAGCAGGGTGCGCTGGGCGTAGTACTCACCCAGCTTCTCCTCGTCCACGCCGTAGACGGCGGCGCGCTTGGCGCCCCAGCCGCCGGCGAAGATCCCGGAGCCGCGGACCACGCCGTCGGGGTTGATGCCGTTGACGCGGATGCCGTACTCGCCCAGTTCCGCGGCGAGCAGGCGGACCTGGTGGGCCTGGTCGGCCTTGGTGGCGGAGTAGGCGATGTTGTTCGGGCCGGCGAACACGGAGTTCTTGGAGGAGATGTAGATGATGTCCCCGCCCAGGCCCTGCTCAATCATGACCTTCGCGGCGGCCTTGGCCACCAGGAAGGAGCCCTTGGCCATGACGTTGTGCTGCAGGTCCCAGTCCTTCTCGGTGGTTTCCAGCAGCGGCTTGGAGATGGACAGGCCGGCGTTGTTGACCACCAGGTCCACGCCGCCGAAGGCCAGCACGGCCTCGTCGATGGCGGCGGCCACCTGGGCCTCGTTGGTGACGTCCGCCTGGACGCCGACGGCGACGTCCGGGCCGCCGAGTTCAGCCGCCACGGCCTGGGCGTTTTCCAGGTTCAGGTCCGCGATGACCACGCAGGCGCCCTCCGCGGCGAGGCGGGTGGCGATGGCCTTGCCGATGCCGGAGGCCGCGCCGGTCACCAGCGCGATGCGGGTGGCGTGGGACTTGGGCTTGGGCATCCGGGCCAGCTTGGCTTCCTCCAGTGCCCAGTACTCGATCCGGAACTTCTCGGCCTCATCGATCGGGGCGTACGTGGAGATCGCCTCGGCGCCGCGCATCACGTTGATCGCGTTCAGGTAGAACTCCCCGGCCACGCGGGCAGTCTGCTTGTTGGCACCGTAGGAGAACATGCCGACGCCGGGAACCAGGACGATGGCCGGGTCGGCACCGCGCAGGGCCGGGCTGTCCGCATCAGCGTGGCGGTCGTAGTAGTCCTGGTAGTCCTTGCGGTAGTCGGCGTGGAGTTCCTTCAGCCGGGCCACGGAGTCCTCGATGGAGGCGTCCGCGGGCAGGTCCAGGATGAGCGGCTTGACCTTGGTGCGCAGGAAGTGGTCCGGGCAGGAGGTGCCCAGCGCGCCCAGGCGGGGGTGTTCGGCGGCCTCGAGGAATTCCAGCACGGCGGGGTCGTCGCTGAAGTGGCCCACCTGCGGCTTGTCCGCCGACGCCAGGCCGCGGATCACCGGTGCCAGCGCGGCGGCCTTCGCCTTGCGTTCAGCCTCAGGGAGCGAGGCGTAGCCGGGCAGGGCCGGGCCGAAGGGTTCGGCCTTGCCGTTGGCGGCGATGTACTGCTCGGCCTGTTCGATGATCCAAAGCGAGTTGGCTTCGGCTTCCTCGCTGGTGGCGCCCCAGGCGGTGATGCCGTGCCCGCCCAGGATGGTGCCGATGGCCTGCGGGTTGGCGTCCTTGATCGCGGCGATGTCCAGGCCCAGCTGGAAACCGGGGCGGCGCCAGGGCACCCAGACCACCTTGTCGCCGAAGATCTTGGCGGTCAGCGCCTCCCCGTCGGCAGCGGTGGCGACCGCGATGCCCGAATCGGGGTGCAGGTGGTCCACGTGCGCCGCGTCCACGAGACCGTGCATGGCCGTGTCGATCGAGGGGGCCGCGCCGCCCTTGCCATGCAGGCAGTAATCGAACGCGGCGACCATCTCGTCCTCGCGCTCCACGCCCGGGTAGACGTTCTTCAGCGCCTGCAGCCGGTCCAGGCGGAGGACCGCCAGGTTCTGCGCCTTCAGCGTGCCAAGGTCCCCGCCGGAGCCCTTCACCCAGAGGAGCTGGACGTCCTCGCCGGTGACCGGGTCCTTCTCAAAGCCCTTCGCGGACGTGTTGCCGCCGGCAAAGTTCGTGTTCCGCTTGTCCGCGCCCAGGCGGTTGGAACGGGCAATCAGGTCTTCAACAGTCTTGTTCGTCATAACTCTTATGCGCCCCATCCGGCTTGCTGGCCGCCCACGCGGTCCTCGTTGATCTTCTTCTGGTAGCCGCTGGCCTTGAAGGCGGCCAGCGGGTCCGCGGGCAGGCCGCGGGATTCACGCCACTCGGCCAGGACCGGCCGGACGTCGGTGTAGAAGGCATCGTTGAACACGGCATTCGCGGCCAGGACATCCCCGCTGCGCTGGGCTTCGGCCAGTGCGGAGGTGTCGATGAGCAGCGCGCGGGCGGTCATTTCCTGCACGTTCAGCACAGAACGAATCTGGCCCGGGATCTTCTCCTCCAGGTTGTGGCACTGGTCCAGCATGAGCGCCACGCCGGAATCCTTGCCGAAGCCGCCGCCGCGGATCACCTCGTACATGATGCGGAACAGCTGGAACGGATCCGCCGCGCCCACAATCAGGTCGTCGTCGGCGTAGAAACGCGAGTTGAAATCGAACGAGCCCAGCTTGCCCAGGCGCAGCAGCTGCATCACGATGAACTCGATGTTGGTCCCGGGCGCGTGGTGGCCCGTGTCCAGGCAGACAAAAGCCTTCTCGCCCAGCGCCAGGGTCTGCGCGTACGAGGTGCCCCAGTCCGGAACGTCCGTGTGGTAGAAAGCCGGCTCGAAGAACTTGTACTCCAGCACCAGGCGGTGGTCCTCGCCCAGGCGGGCGTAGATCTCCTGCAGGGATTCGGCCAGCCGGTCCTGGCGGCCGCGCATGTCATCCTGGCCCGGGTAGTTCGTGCCGTCCGCGAGCCAGATCTTCAGGTCCTTCGACCCGGTGGCGTGCATGATGTCGATGCACTCGAAGTGGTGGTCGATCGCGCGGCGCCGGACGGCGTCGTCCGATGACGTCAGCGAGCCGAACTTGTACTCGTCATCCTGGAAGGTGTTCGAGTTGATCGTGCCCAGCCCCACACCGAGGCCGGCCGCGTACTCCTTCAGGGCCGCGTAATCGTCCACCTTGTCCCATGGGATGTGCAGCGCCACGGTGGGCGCCAGTCCGGTGAGTTCATGGACCTTGGCGGCATCCGCCAGTTTCTCCTGGACGGTGCGCGGGGTACCGGGGGTGCCGAACACCTTGAACCTGGTGCCCGAGTTGCCGTAGGCCCATGACGGAACCTCAATCGCAAGCTCCGAAAGCCGGCCCAGTGCCGATGCTGTGTTGTTCATGATCTTTCTTTCGTCAGTGTTTGGCAGTGTCAGTACGTGGGAAATCTAGAGTTTGGCCGCGGCGTGAGCGGTGCCGCCGGCGGCCGCGGCCAGCTGCCCGTCGAGATTGAACACCTCGTCGAGGACCCAGAAGCCCTCGTCGGGCGGAACATCGCTGTCCCGGAAGAGCGTGGCCATTTCCGCCTGCCAGCGGGCGTTAACGTCCGTGAGTGCCATCCGGGCCCGCACGGCGTCAAAGTCGTCGCATTCGAGGTACCCGATCAGCAGCCCGTCGTCGTCCAGGAACAGCGAGTAGTTGTTCCAGCCCGCGTCCTTGAGCGCGGCCAGCATTTCCGGCCAGACGGCGGCGTGGCGCCGGCGGTACTCCGCCAGCAGCTCCGGCTGGACGGAGGATCGGAAGCAAACCCTCATGTTGTACTCCTGTGGACGTTTCGGTGGCAGCGGAAGAAGCGGAAACCAATTCACTCGGCTTTGAATATTCTCCGCCTTTGAATCGTTTCATTGGTACGATTCAAAGTACTCTGGGTTGAAGAAGGGTGTCAAGCGTTTTCACCCGGACGGGCAAATCGATCTTCGGAGGATCAGCAGAATGTCGCGGGCAGCCAGCATCAAGGACGTCGCCAACCACGCGCAGGTTGCCGTGGGAACGGTCTCCAACGTCCTTAACAATCCCGACCGCGTCTCCAAGCGCACCAAGGACAGGGTGCTGCAGGCCATCGACGAGCTCGGTTTCGTCCGCAACGATGCCGCCCGGCAGCTGCGCGCAGGGCACAGCCGGACCATCGGCGTCGTGGTCCTGGACGTCGGCAACCCCTTCTTCACCTCGCTGGTCCGGGCCGCCGAGGACGCTGCGGCCGTCAACGGCAGCGCCGTGCTGCTGGGCGACAGCGGCCACGACGCAAACCGGGAATCGCACTACATCGACCTCTTCCAGGAGCAGCGCGTCCAGGGCCTGCTGATCTCCCCGGTGGGGGATGTGGCCGACAGGCTGGAAGCCCTGCGGCAGCGCGGTGTTCCCACGGTGCTGGTGGACCGGCTGGCTGACGAGGACCGCTTCAGTTCGGTGTCTGTGGATGACGACGCCGGCGGCTACCTTGCCGCCCGGCACCTCCTCGATCTGGGGCGCAGGAAGCTGGCCTTCGTGGGCGGGCCGCTGTCCATCCGCCAGGTTTCCGACCGCCTCCTCGGCGCCCGCCGCGCCGTGGCCGAGGTGGACGGCGCAGCGCTGGAGGTGCTCGACTCCGACGGCCAGTCCGTGCTCGCCGGACGCGGCGTGGGCAACAGCCTCGTGGAACGGGGCGCCGGGAACATGCCGGACGGCATCTTCTGCGCCAACGACCTGCTGGCACTCGGGGTGATGCAGTCGCTGACGATGATGAACGGCGTGCGCATCCCTGACGACGTGGCCCTGATTGGCTACGACGACATCGACTTTGCCGTGTCCGCCGTCGTGCCGCTCTCGTCCATCCGCCAGCCCACCGACGCAATCGGCAGGACCGCCATCGAACTCCTGACGGAGGAACTGGACGCGCAGCACGCGCGGCACCGCGCCGTCGTCTTCACCCCCGAGCTGGTGGTCCGGCAAAGCACCGCAGGTGCTGCAGCCCCCCACTGACGGCCCCGCCCGGAAAGGGCCGCGCCTTCAGAGCACCCCCAGCAGGTCCGGCTCCGGCCTGAAGCCCAGCACTTCGAGGCGGGCGGCCACGAACGCGGCGATCCGGCGGGCTCCGCGCTCGTGGAAGTGGGTGTCATCCAGCAGGCCGCCGGCCCAGTGCGCGTGCTCACCGGGGCCGAAGTGGAAGAACAGGTCCTTGGACCCCTCCTCGCCAAGCTCCGCATACAGTGACCGGGTCCAGGAGTTGAGGTCTACCACGTCGAGGCCGAGCTCGGCGCCCAGTTCCCGGACCACCGCGGGATACTCCCCGAGCGTCTCCTCCAGGATGCCGTTGCGGAAGTGCCGCCTTTCCACCGAGGTGCAGAGGACGGGCGCGGCACCCTTCGCCCGGACATCAGCCACCATCCGGCGGAGGTTGTCCGCATAACCGCCGCGGGCGGCCAGGTGCGCGCGCTTCTGGTCGTTGTGGCCGAACTGAATGAGCACCACATCCCCGCTGGCCGCCTGGTGGACGAGCTCCTTCCACAACCCTTCCTCCCGGAAGGATTCGGTGGTTGCCCCGCCCTTGGCGAAGTTGTGGACGGCACCCCACGAGTAGACTTCCGGCGCAAGGTGGGCGCCCCAGCCGCTCATCGGGTACTCGTAGGTGGGACAGTTGGCCACGGTCGAATCTCCGGCCAGCAAAATCTTCATCATCTTCCTTCCGCAGCTGCTCCTGTTGATGATCAGCCGCCGACACTCTGGTCGTCAAGCATTTTTTGAAACGTTACATAAAAGGGGTTGAGGGAGTACACTGGGCAGCAGACTCATACGGGAAAGCGCTTGCTGTCTAAACGCATATGCTACCCGGCAACGGTAGACGATGGCGTCGCGCAGCACCGCAGCGCCGGACAGGAGCACCATGGAGCCGCTGACGCAGCCCAACCAGCCAGCCTCGCACCGCCGCGAAACCCCGGCACGGATCGCCCTGATCGGCGTCCACGGCTTCGGCGCCCACCACCTGAAGAACTTGGACCGGCTGGCCCGGGCCGGCGCGGTGGAACTCGTGGCCGTGGCGGACCCGAACCCGCCGTCCCCGGGCGCGCTACCGGATTCGACGGCGGTCCACCCCGATCTGCAGTCCCTCCTGGCCGGCAACCACAGCCCCGACGTGGTCATCGTGGCCACACCCATCCAGACCCACGCGCCGCTTGCCCTGGCCACCCTGGCTTCCGGCGCAGACCTCTACCTGGAGAAGCCGCCGGTGGCGTCGCTGGCTGACTTCCGGCAGCTGCAGGAGGCTGCCGGGGCATCCGGCCGCAGCGTGCAGATCGGGTTCCAGAGCCTCGGCTCGCAGGCCCTCGCCGCCATTGACAAGCTCCTCCGCGACGGCACCATCGGGACCCTGCAGGGCATTGGCGCGACCGGGCGCTGGGTGCGGGACCGGGCCTATTACAAGCGCTCCCGGTGGGCCGGCAAGCGGAGCCTGGATGGTGTGGACGTGGTTGACGGCGTTGCCACCAATCCCCTGGCGCACGCCATCGCCACAGCACTGCGGATCGCCGGCGCCCGCACCGTGGAGGACATAGCCTCCGTGGAGACTGACCTTTACCGCGCGAACGACATCGAGGCGGATGACACGTCCGTCATCAGGATCCGGACCGCCGCCGGACTGCCGATCACCTGCGCCTTGACGCTCTGCGCCTCGGAGTCCGTGGAGCCCTACATCACCCTGCAGGGCTCCGCGGGAACGGCCGTTTTCCACTACACGGAGGACCGGCTGCACATCAGCAACGCGGACGGAGAGCACTCGCAGGAGTTCGGCCGCGACGACCTGACGGAAAACCTGCTGGAGCACCTCGCCACCGGCAGGGAACTCACCAGCGCCCTCAACGACTCCGGCGCGTTCATGCTGGTGCTCGAGGCAGTCCGCACGGCAGAACCGCCGGCGCCGGTCAGCCCCGCCCACGTGTTCTGGAGGGGCGACGGCGACGCAGCCCATGCCGTGATACCCGGCATCGAGGACGCCCTGGAGCGGGCCGTCAGCGCGCACGCCACGTTCAAGGAGCTGGCCCTGCCCTGGGCGCGCCCCGCGGATCCCGCCGAGGCCGGCACCCTGTTCACTGCCGGCGGCAGGCCGCTGGCAGTCCTGCGCACGGGCGCCGCACTCAACGTGGAGTTGTCACCGCGCCCCTACCTGCACCCCGTCACCACCCCCGGCGGAACCGTGGTGACGGATCACCTGCCCGCCGACCACCCGTGGCATCTGGGCGCCGGCTTCGCGCTCCAGGACGTCAGCGGCACCAACTTCTGGGGCGGCAAGACGTACACGCGGGAAGCGGGCGAGTACGTGTCGCGGCAGGACCACGGCCGGATCGAGCTGCTCCCCGCCACCCCCGATGAACCGGACACCCGGCAGCTCCGTTGGCTCGGAACAGACGGACAGCCCCTGCTGACCGAACAGCGGACGCTCAGCCACGAGATCCTGGACGGGCGCGCGTGGCGCCTGGACCTGGAGACCGAGCTGACCGCCGTCGTCGACGTTTCGCTGGGGAGCCCGGGCTCGAACGGCGCCGCGGGCAGCGGCTACGGCGGCTTCTTCTGGCGCCTTCCGGCGTGCGGCGGCGCCCGTATCTTCACGTCCGACGCCGAGGGGGAACCGGCCGTCCACGGTGCCGTTGCGCCGTGGCTGGCGTGGACCGCCTCCTTCGGCGAAGTCCCCGGCATCCGGCTGGGGCAGCCCGCGACGCTCGTGTTCAAAGCGCCAGCCGAGGCCGCCGATCCGTGGTTTGTCCGCTGCTCAGGCTACCCCGGCGTCGGGTCGGCCCTAGCCTGGGACAGGCCGGTGGCGCTGGCCGCCGGGGAATCGCTCCGGCGGAGCCTGAGCGTGTGGGTGTGCGACGGCGAACTGTCGCCGGCCGCCGTCGGGTCCCTGGTGAGTCAGCGCTAGATTAAGCAGCCGCGCGGCGGCCGTGGAGCCACAGCAGGCCCGCGATGACGACGGCGGAAACGATCCCCAGCCCGCCGGTCACCACCAGCCCCGCCCGGACGCCGAGCCACTCCGTCAGCCAGCCGGCCAACAGCCCGCCGAGCGCGTGGCCGCCCAGCAGGAGCGGCAGGTACAGGGCCATGACCCGGCCCCGGACCCCTGCCCCGGCCTCCAGCTGCACGGCGGTGGCGGCGCTGGTGAGGAACAGCAGGGTTGTGAAACCGACCACCACCAGCATCGCCATGAACAGCTCCTGGCTGGGCATGACGGCGGCGATGAGCTGTGCGAGCCCAAAGAGCCCGGCGCTGGCCACGATCCCCTTCCGGCCTGACCGCTGCAGCCGGGAGGCCAGAAGGGCGCCGGCAAGGGCACCCACGGCGCACAGGGTGTTGAACAGGCCGAACCCGGCCGCGCCGCTGTGCCAGACCGAGCTGGCAAAGGCCGCCAGCACCACCGGACCGTTCATTCCAAATGCCCCGAGGAGCCCGGCGAGCAGCATGACCAGGAGCAGCCGCGGGCGGTCGCGCACATAGCGGAAGCCGGCCAGCACCTGGCCACGGCCGCGGACCGCCGGCGTGCCCCGATGGAGTTCCCCCGGCCGGATGGCGGCGACCATGGCCAGCACCGCCAGGCAGAGCACGGCGTTGGCGGCGAAGGCGGCCGCGGATCCGGCCCTGGCGATCACGAGTCCGCCCAGCGCGGGCCCGGCCATGGCCCCAAGCTGCCCGATGGCGTTGTTGAGCCCGATTGCCGCCGGAAGGCCGGCGTCGCCCACCACTTCGTTCACGAACACCTGGCGCGCAGGGCCGTCAAAGGCACTGGTGATGCCCAGCAGGAGGCAGCTGGCGTAGACAATTTCGACGGCGGTGCTCCCGCCTGCGTCCCAGACGGCGAGGCCGCCGGCCAGCACGGCGGTGATGGACTGGCAAAGAAGAAGGATGCGGCGCTTGGGAAACAGATCCACCACTACGCCACCGAGCGGCCCCACCACCAGCAGGGGCAGGAACTGAAGTGCCACGGCAGTGCCCACCGCGGCCGGGCTCCCGGTCAGCTGCAGCACCAGCCAGTCCTGGGCAAGCCGCTGCATCCAGACGCCGGTGCCGCCCGCAAGCTGGATGCCCACGAAGATGCGGTAGTTGCGCTGCGCGAGCGGCCGGTACCACTTGCCGTCCGGGTTCGGTTGTCCGGAGGTCCTTTCGGATATAGGGGATGTCACGTCAGCCGGCTGACCTGGCCTCTGCGCGCAGCCTGACCGCCGCCGCGGCGAGCACAAGGCAGCCCGGCACCACGATCACCAGCGCCGGCAGCATCCACACGAAGACGGCCGTCAGGCACAGTGCCGCCGCCAGGAGCAGCGAACCGGACCAGTCCGCCAGGGACTCCGTCCGCGCCGCGGCCAGTGCTTCGGCCCAGGCACCGGACCGCCACCGGGACGCCGTCCTCAGCAGCAGCACGGTGGCCGCAGCGGCCACGAGCAGCGTCGCCGGCAGGACCACGGCCCTTCCCGGCAGCTGCCCTGCTGCCGCGAGCAGCAGGTTGAGGATGACGACGGCGGCAGCGGCCGCCGTCGTCATCCCAAGTTTCAGGCTCCCGGGCAGGGCTGACCGGAACGTGCCCCAGAGGCCCCGGACGGAGTCGTCCCGTCCGGCGAGGTGCCGCCCCAGGTGGGCGGTGCCGGCCGCATAGGCGGCCGGCACGGTGACCAGGGGAACGGAGAGCACCAGCACGATGACGCCGGCCAGCATGGCCTCGGAGAAGAGCGCGAACCTGTTGACGGGCACGCTTTCGGTCTCGGCGGTCATGGTGTCAGCCCTTCAGGCCCTGGGTGGAGACGCCCTCCACGATGTAGCGCTGGAAGATCAGGAAGAACACCAGCACGGGCAGCAGCGCGAGGACGGACATGGCGATCATTGCCCCGTAGTCGGAGCTCTGGGTCTGGTCCACAAAGAGGCGAAGGGCCAGGGGCAGTGGGTACTTTTCCGGCGAGTTCAGGTAGAGCAGCGGGCCCAGGAAATCGTTCCAGCTCCAGATGAAGGCGAAGATGGACGAGCTGATGAGGGCCGGCTTCATCAGCGGCAGCATGATGCTGCAGAAGATCCGCGCGTGGCCCGCGCCGTCGATGATCGCGGCTTCATCCAGTTCGCGGGGCAGGTTGCGCATGAACTGCACCATGAGGAAAACGAAGAAGGCATCCGCGGCCAGGAACTTGCCGATCAGCAGCGGGATGTAGGTGTCCACGAGCCCCAGCTGCTGGAAGATGATGTACTGCGGGATGATCACCACGTGGAACGGCAGCAGCAGGGTGGCGATCATCATGCCGAAGAAGATGCTGCGGCCTGGGAACTTGATCCGGGCGAAGGCGTAGGCGGAGACGGTCGCGGAGAGCACCGTGCCGATCACCGAGCCGAGGGCCAGCACCACCGAGTTCGCGAAGAACTGGGCGGTGGAGACGCCGCCGATGCCGCCCATGGCGGTCACGAAGTTGTCGAGGCTGAAGTTTGAGCTCCAGATCGATGAGTTGCCGATGATCTCGCTGCTGGGTTTGAAGGCCGAGCTGACCATCCACAGCGCCGGGTAAAGCACGACGGCGATGAGGGCCAGCGACAGTGCATGGAACACGATGCTGCGGGTGCGTTTGGCCGCGCGGGAGTCGGCCTTGGGGTTGTACTCGGTCGCGGCGGAGGGCCGGACTTGGGTGGGTGGGCTGAGTGTTGTCATTTTGAATCACCGCTGTAGTGGACCCAGGACTTGGACGTTCGGAAGAAGATCAGCGTGATGACGCCGACGACGATCACCAGCAGCCAGGCCATGGCCGAGGCGTAGCCCATCCGGAAGTCGCTGAAGCCCCGGAGGTAGAGGTAGAGGGTGTAGAAGAGGGTGGAGCCGGCCGGGCCGCCTTCACCGTTGGAGATGATGTAGGCCGAAGCGAAGATCTGGAACGCGTGGATGGTTTCCAGGAGGAGGTTGAAGAAGACCACCGGGGAGAGCATGGGGAACGTGATGTTCACGAACTTCCGGAAGCGGCCGGCACCGTCCACGGAGGCAGCCTCGTACAGTTCCTGCGGGATTTGTTTGAGACCGGCCAGGAAGATCACCATGGGGGCGCCGAATTGCCAGACCGTCAGCAGGATCATCATGGGCATGGTCATGGACGGGTTGCCCACCCAGCCGCCGAGGTTGATGCCGAAGAAGGACAGGCCCTGGTCCACGGGACCCTGGTCGCCGAACATGGCCTTCCACACGATCGCGATCGAGACGCTGGCCCCGATGAGCGAGGGGGCGTAGAAGGCCGAGCGGTAAAAGCCCTGGCCGCGGGTGGCATTGTTCAGCAGCAGGGCCACCGCGAGCGCCGCGGCGAGCTTCAGCGGGGTTCCGAACACGACGTAGCCCAGCGTGACGCCCACCGACTGCAGGAAGCGCTCGTCCTGGAACAGGCTGGTGTAGTTGTCGAGGCCGATCCACTTGGGCGCTTCGAAAAGGTTGTAGTTGGTGAAGGAGAGGTAGAGCGAGGACAGCATCGGGCCCACGGTCAGGAGGATGAAGCCCAGCAGCCAGGGCAGCAGGAAGGTATAGCCGGCGCGGGTGTCCGCACCCCGCCGGCGCGGGGCACGCGCCGGCGGGGCAGCGGCGGTGCCGCGGTGGCGGGTCAGGGTCTGAGTCACGAAAGAGTCCTTGTCAGGTTCTGCAGCGAGTCCGCTACGCGTTCTGCTTGATGACGTCTTCGGCTTCCTTGAACCACTGGTCCACGGCACCATCCACCGTGAGCTTGCCGTAGTTCAGGTCCTCATTGAAGCGAAGGAACGCGGCTTCCAGCGTGCCGAAGCCGACGATTGGCGGTTCGGGGGCGTCCCTGAGGTACTTGCCGATGGACGTTTCGTAGTCGACCACGGCCTTGTCGGTGCCTTCGAAGGTGGTGCCGTCCCGCTGCGTCTTGGAAGCGGGAACGCCGCGGGAGGTCTTGAAGATGTTGCCCACCTCGGGGTCGTTGACCATGAAGTCGATGAACCGGGCGGCCGCATCCTTGTTCCTGGTCTTGGCGCTGGCCACCATGAGCATGGAGGGCTTGAGGAACAGGCCGAGGTTGTCCGGATCGTCGGAGGGGACGGGCACCAGCTTGAGTTCCTTGGCGCCGCTGTCCTTGAGGTATCCGGCCATAAAGTTGTCCCAGGTGTTCTCCGAGACGGTGAGGTTGGAGCCGAACGGGCTCTTCGGCTTGACCTGGGCACTGCGGTCCGCCGGGACGACGGCGTTGGTGCCGCGGAGGTCTGAGTTCAGGTTCAGCCAGGTGCGGAGGTCGTCCTTGCTGAAGCCGAGTTTGCCGTCACCGGTGAAGGCGTCGATGCCCTTCTGCCGCAGCCAGATGTTGAATTGCCACCAGATGCCGGTGAAATCGGACGCGCCGAAATACTTTCCGCCACCGGCCTGCCCGATCTTGGTGAGCCAGTCCTTGTACTCTGCGTAAGTCCATGTGCCGGCCGGCTCAGCCACGCCGATTTCCTTCAGTTTGGCGGGGTCGTAGTAGACGGCGAAGGCGTTGGTGCTCGTGGGGATGCCGTAGGTCTTGCCGCGGATCTGGCCGGACGGCAGCAGCGTCTTGTCGAAGGCGTCGGTGTTGATCTTGACGGTGCCGAGGTCCAGGAGCTGGTTCCGCTGGGCATAGTCGCGCAGGTAGGACAGATCCCATTGCATGACGTCCGGGAGTCCGCCGCCGGCGGCCTCGGTAGCGCGCTTCTGCCAGTAGCCGGCGAAGTCCGTGAAGTTGCCGTTGACCTTGACGTCCGGGTTCTTCTTCTCGAACAGGGCAATGGCCTTGCGGGTGCGTTCGGCCCGGTCGTCGTTGCCCCACCACGTGTAGGTGATGGTTACCGGGTTCTCGGCCGAGCCTGTCTGGCCTGCCGGCGCACCGCATGCGGCCAGGGCAGCTGCGGATACCGTTCCTGCCGCCACCGCGGTAAGAAAATTCCTTCTGCTGATCATGGGAGCCTCCTTGCTCTTGTTGCCGCTCAATGGGCACAAACTTTTTTCAGAAAACTTCGTCAATGCGGAGTCGTGATCTGGATTACACAATCTCTGAATCGATACAATAGCCACATCGGCCATCCTCGGCAAGCGTTTTCCAAAGTTCGCGTTTCACTCCATTCTTGCTTCGACGTTTCTGCTTCACCCCCGTATTCGGCAACCATGAAGGAGTCCCATGCCCACCCCACCGTCCCCTCCCCAGGCCCCGGCCTGGAACAGCGCCCCCGGCCTGGCATTCGGCGGTGACTACAACCCCGAACAGTGGCCTGCCGACGTCCGACTGGAGGACATCGGCCTCATGAAGGAAGCCGGGATAACCCTCCTCAGCGTGGCCATCTTTTCCTGGGCGCTCCTGGAGCCGCGTGAAGGGGAGTACGACTTTGGCTGGCTGGATGAGGTGCTGGACAACCTGGCCGGTGCAGGCATCAAGGTTGCCCTCGCCACGGCCACGGCCGCTCCCCCGGCCTGGCTGGTGCGGAAGCATCCGGAAGTCCTGCCGGCGACGGCGGAGGGAACCGTCCTGGAGCGCGGGTCCCGGCGGCACTACTCGCCGTCGTCCGCTGTTTACCGCCGGCATGCCACGACCATCACCCGGAAGCTGGCGGAACGGTACAAAGACCATCCGGCCCTGGCGCTATGGCACGTGGACAATGAGCTGGGCTGCCACGTGTCAGAGTTTTACGGCGAGGAGGACGCGGCGGCGTTCCGGCACTGGCTGGAACGGCGCTACGGCAGCATCGAGGCGCTGAACGGGGCCTGGGGAACGGCCTTCTGGTCGCAGCACTATGCCTCGTTCGAGGAGATCATTCCGCCCAGGGCTGCCCCCACCACCCTCAACCCGACGCAGCGGCTGGACTTCCAGCGGTTCAGCTCCTGGGCGCTGATGGACTACTACCGGAGCCTGCTGGCGGTGATCCGGGAGGTGACTCCCGACGTTCCGGCCACCACCAACCTCATGGTTTCCAGCGCCACCAAGTCCTTGGACTACTTCGACTGGGCGAAGGACCTGGACGTGGTGGCCAACGACCACTACCTGGTGGCCGCGGACCCGGAGCGGGAGATCGAGCTGGCGTTCAGCGCGGACCTCACGCGCGGCGTCGCGGGCAACAGGCCGTGGATCCTGATGGAACATTCGACGTCGGCCGTGAACTGGCAGCCGCGCAACCAGCCGAAAATGCCCGGCGAAATGCTCCGGAACTCCCTGGCGCACGTGGCCCGCGGCGCCGATGCCGTCATGTTCTTCCAGTGGCGGCAGAGCGCTGCCGGGGCCGAGAAGTTCCATTCGGCGATGGTGCCCCACGGCGGCCGCGACACCCGGGTGTGGCGCGAGGTGGTGGCCCTGGGCGAAGCCCTGAAGCGGCTTGGCGCGGTCAAGGGGTCCAGGGTGGAATCCCGGGTGGCCATCGTGTTCGACTACGAGGCCTGGTGGGCCAGCGAACTGGATTCCCACCCGAGCGAGGACGTGAAGTACCTCGACCTGCTCCGCGCCTTCCACCGCTCGCTGTTCCTGCGCGGCGTGGGCGTGGACTTCGTCCATCCGGCTGCAGAGCTGGCGGGCTATGACCTGGTCCTGGTGTGCACGCTCTACTGCGTCACCGATGACGCCGCGGCCAACATCGCCGGGGCCGCCGAGGCAGGCGCCACCGTGCTGGTCAGCTACTTCAGCGGCATTGTCGACGAACGGGACCACATCAGGCTGGGCGGCTACCCGGGCGCTTTCCGGGAACTGCTGGGCATCAGGACCGAGGAGTTCCATCCCCTGCTGGAAGGCGGGCAGGCAACTCTGAGCGACGGCACCATCGGCCGGATCTGGAGCGAGCACGTCCACGCGGAAGGCGCGGAAACCCTGGCCACCTTCACCGGTTACCCGCTCGATGGAATCCCTGCCCTGACCCGGCGGACCGCGGGCCGCGGCGCCGCCTGGTACCTGGCCACGCTCCCCGACCGCGACGGCATCGAACGCCTCCTGGACCGGCTCCTGGCCGAAGCGGGAGTGACGGCCGCAGCGGAGGCCGCTGCCGGCGTCGAACTGACCCGGCGAGTCTCGCCCGACGGGCGCCGCTTCCTCTTCGCGATCAACCACGGCCGGGAGGACGCCGTGGTGAAGGCCGACGGCGAGGAACTGCTGGGCGGCGGACGTTTCAGCGGGCTCGTTCCCGGCGGAGCGGTGGCCGTGATCGCCGAGGACTGACCGTCCGGTGGAGTCGTTGTACAGATAATGGCCCCAAAGACCCCCTAAGTCGCGATACGTGGACAACAACTCCCCGCCACACGCGGAAAACCCCGGGCACTCTCCGTTGGGAGGGTCCCGGGGTTTTCCTGCTTCGTTCCCTGCGAGGCGCTAGCTGCTGATCGCGGACTTCATCTCGTCCACGGCCTTCGTGCCGGCGTCCTGGGTGGAGAGCCTGTTGAACAGCACCTCGGAGCTGTACCGCTTGATGATCTCCTGGATGGCGCCCGCGCCCTTCGGCGGCGGTGCCGGAGCCTCGCCGAGTTCGCTCTTGATCTGGTCAATGAACTTGACCACCTTGACATCGGCGGGAGTCAGCTTGGACTGGATGGCGGCACGGACCTCGGAGTTGGGGTACACGCCGCGGTCTGCCAACAGGGCCTCGCCGGCCTTGGTGTCGTTGGCCAGGAAGTTGATGAACTTGGCCGCCTCTTCGGGGTGCTTGGTCCGTGACGATGCTGACCAGAACTGAGAGGCCTTGTACCAGAGCTGGGTGTCCGCCGCCTTGCCCGTCTTGGAGGGGAACCTGAGCACCTTAAGCTCACTGCCGGCCGCCTTCTCCAGCGCCGGCAGCTGGTTGGACCACCAGAAGGCCAGCCCGTTCTTGCCGGTGGCCAGGCCGCTCTGGTCCAGGGGGGCCGCCTCGGCCTCAACCACCTCTGATGCCGAGGGCACAGCCTTCTTTTCGCTCAGCTGCTTGAGGAAGTCCCACCAGCCGGCGATGTCCGACGGTTCGAACCCGAGCTTGCCGTCCGAGGTGTAGAGGGACTTGCCATTCTGCCGCAACCAGACTCCGAGGGAGGCCTCGTCGGTGCCGTAGGCGGCGGCGCCGTAGGTCCCCTTGGGTGACTTGGCGGTCACCTCGGCCGAAATGCGCTCGAAGTCCTCCCAGGTCCAGGTCTTGTCATCCGGGAGCGCCACGCCTGCCGCCTTGAACACCGCCGGGTTGGCCAGGATGGTCGCCGCGTTGATGCCGGCCGCGATCCCGGTCAGGCCGTCTTCGTTCTTGCCGGCATTGAGGGCCGCTTCGTCCAGCTTCGAGGTGTCGATGCCGTACTTGGAAAGGTCCAGCAGCGCCCCGCGGGAGGAGTATTCGGTGATGTATTTCTCGTCCATCTGGATGATGTCCGGGGCATCGTTGGCGGCAACCTGGGTGGCGAGCTTGTCCCAGTAACCGCTCCAGTCGCCGTATTCGGCCTTGATCTTGATGTTGGGGTTCTCCGCCTCAAACGCTGCGATGGCGGCCTGGGTGACCTGGGCGCGCTTGTCGCTGCCCCACCAGGAGAACCGCAGTTCCACCGTGCCATCTGCACTGGACTGGGCGGGTCCGCCGCAGGCGCTCAGGGCGAGGACGGCGGCGGCTGCTGCAGCCACTGCTCCGGTGGCGCGGAGGCGGCGTTTTGCCCTTCCTGGTTTTGCGGGGGCGGCGCCGGGCGCGGATGCCGATGCGGGCCGGGGAAAGAATGGCATTGGAAACTCCGATCTTCGTTGATCTTGGAAGCGAATGGCACTTCTGCTGGGAAAACGTTTTCTCGTTATGCTTAGGTTATAAGTATGTGGCTTGTATTACAAGTGGTATTTGCTGCGACCGCGCCAGCCGGCCAGCCTATTTGATGCCGGTGGTGGCGATGCCCTTGATGAGGAAACGCTGGCCGAACAGGAACACCAGGAACACGGGCAGCAGGGACACGATGGACATCGCGAACAGCGAACCCCAGCTGGTGGCGGACTGCGAGTCGACGAAGGCGCGCAGCGCGACGGGAACGGTGAACATTTCGGGGTCGGTCAGGTAGATCAGGGCCCCGAAGAAATCGTTCCAGGTCCAGATGAAGGTAAAAATCGTGGTGGTGGCGAGCGCCGGCACCATCAGGGGCAGGATGACCCGCAGGAAGATGCGGGGGTGTCCGGCCCCGTCGATCCTGGCCGCCTCGTCAAGTTCCTTGGGAATGCCGCGGATGAACTGGACCATGAGGAACACGAAGAACGCGTCCGTAGCCAGCAGCTTGGGCACAATGAGCGGCCAGAACGTGTTAACCCAGCCGATCTGGGAGAACAGGATGTACTGCGGAACGATCACCACGTGAAACGGCAGCATGATGGTCAGGAGCATGATGCCGAAGAACAGCTTCTTTCCGCTGAACTGCAGCCGCGCGAAGGCATAGGCGGCCATGGAGCACGAGATCAGATTGCCCAGGATGGAGCCGATGACCACGATGGCCGAGTTGAGCATGTAGTGGCCGAACGGATGGCTCAGCGCGGACCAGCCGTCCGTGTAGTTGCCCATCTCCAGGCTGTTCAGCCACAGGCCGGGCTCGCGGAAGATGAGGTCGTTGGGTCGCAGTGAGGACACCACCATCCACAGCAGCGGGTAGATCATGATCCCGCCGGTGATGATCAGCAGTGCATGCTTGGCCAGCGCTTTGACGCGCGCGCTGCGGCTGAAGGCCAGGGTGCCGCGCGATTCCCGTGGCCGGCCGGCGCCGCCCCTGGTCCCGTAGCCCCTGGTCCTGCTTCCGGGAGTTTTTCCGTCTTTGCCCTGTTCGTGCTCGGGGGCGGGCAGTGTCTGAAGTTTAGTCATCGTAGAACACCCAATACTTTGAAGCGATGAAGTTGATGGCCGTGAAGGCACCGATGATCACGAGGAGGAACCAGGCCATGGCCGAGGCGTAGCCCATGTCGAACTGGCCGAAGCCTTTTTGGTAGAGGTACAGCGTGAAGAACATGGTGGAATCCGAGGGCCCGCCGTTGCCGCCCGAGACGATGAACGCCTGCGTGAAGGACTGGAACGAGCCGATGATCTGCAGCACCAGGTTGAAGAAGATGATGGGGCTGAGCATGGGGAGCGTGATCCGCCAGAACTTCTGGAGGGTGGTCGCGCCGTCCACTTCCGCCGCCTCGTAGTACATGTTGGGAATCTGGCGCAGCCCGGCCAGGAAGATGATCATGGGGCTGCCGAAAGTCCAGACGTGCAGCAGGATGATGGAGCCGAGCGATGTGCTCGGATCCGAGATCCAGCCGGGTCCGGCGATGCCGAACATCGCCAGAACCTGGTTGACCAGGCCGGTGGTGCCAAAGATCTGCTTCCACAGGATGGCGACGGCGACCGACCCGCCCAGGAGGGAGGGGAGGTAGAACACCGAACGGTAGAAGGGCAGTCCGCGGAGCCCCTTGTCTAGCACCAGCGCAATCAGCAGTGCGACGGCCAGCTGCAGGGGAACGCCCACAAGCACATAAGTGAAGGTCACCCGCAGCGAGTTGTGAAGCCGGGCGTCTCCTAGCATCCGGGTGAAGTTGTCCAGCCCCGTCCATTCCGGCGGCTGCAGGAGGTTGTAGTCCGTGAACGCCAGGTAAAGCGACATGAGCATGGGCCCGACCGTGATGACCACGAGACCAACGAGCCACGGAAGGAGGAATATGTAGGCCGCCTTGTTGTCGCGCCGGTTGGCCCGCTTTTCCTCATCGGTCACCGGCCCCTTGCGGCGGGACATCGACGACAGTTCGCTGATGGCGCTCACTGGCTCCTCCCGACGTCGCCGGGGGCGCCGGGCGTCCCCGCGTGCTGCTGTACGGCCATGTGGTCTCCTTTGGTCATCGTGGCCTGCCACGGTTTATTTCTTGCCTAAGCGTTGATGCAGGCAGCTGGTGCCGCCAAATCACGCTCCCAATGTGGCCCGAAAGTGACTCGGGCAACGGCGGCTCCGTACCAAAGTAAACGGTTTCTTGACCGGTGTACACCCCTTTGCTAATTTTTGAGAAAGCGTTTTCCGACTAGGGGGCGCTGGGAGCGCCGCTGCGCTCGAACTGCGAAAGGCAGGACAAGGATGTTTGCACCCCGGAGAACGCGGCCATGATTTCAGCCCGGGATGGCGCCCCCGGAAACGCCACCGTCGAAGACTCTTCTTCAGTACCCGTCCCGCCCGTCGCGGGCCGGGCCAGCGATGTCCGGTCCAGCGCCGTCCGGTCCGGCGATGTCCGGTCCAGCGCCGTCCCGCCCAGCGCCATCGGCGGCTACGAGGACTGGCCCGGCTTCATGGCGGCCGCCCCGCGCTACCGCGCGGCAGACACCCTGAGCCAGGAACTGGCG
Source organism: Arthrobacter globiformis NBRC 12137 (assembly GCF_000238915.1). GTDB lineage: Bacteria > Actinomycetota > Actinomycetes > Actinomycetales > Micrococcaceae > Arthrobacter > Arthrobacter globiformis. The sequence goes on from NZ_BAEG01000008.1 coordinate 104,396, forward strand.
GACACCCTGGGCGTGCCGGAGGCCCCGGCCAGGCCCGCCGTCCGTGTGGACTGGGAGGAAACAAACGACGGCGTGACCACCTCCCGCTTGAGCTGGCAGCTGGGCTTTGGCCCGCGCACCACTGCCTGGTTCATGCGCCCGGCGCACGCCGCCGGTCCCCTGCCGGGCGTCCTGGCGCTGCACTGCCACGCCGGCATCAAGTCCTCCGGTGCCGCGCGGCTGGTGGACAGCCCGACGGCGGGAAGCGGTTCGGCCCCGCTCCGGAACCGGCTGTATGAGGGCCGCCCCTTCGCCACCTGGCTGGCGTCGCAGGGTTTCGCCGTGCTCGCCCATGACACGTTCTCGTGGGGCAGCCGGGGCTTCGACCTCGGCACGCCTCCCGGTCGAACGGCTGCCGCCCTCGACGGACGGAGGGCACTGTGGCGGGAGGCCGGCGTCCAACCGTCCGTGGCAGAACTGTACGACGCCGCGGCCGCCGCCCACGAGGACACCGTGGCCAAGGCCGCCGGCCTGCTCGGCACCAGCTTCGCCGGCATGGTGGCGCACGACGACCTCGCGGCGCTGAACGTGCTCGCCGGGCTCCCGGGGGTGGACGACGGAAGGCTCGGCTGTGCCGGCTTCTCCGGCGGGGGCGGCAGGTCCCTGATCCTCGCGGCGCTCAGCCCGCTGATCCGCAGCCACGTCGTGACCTGCATGATGACCACCTTCGGGTCCCTGTTTCCCGCGTATTTGGACGCACATTCGTGGCTGCTCCAGACGCCCGGCCTTCCCCGCCTTGGTGACTGGCCCGACCTCAGCGCGCGCTCATCGGCGGACAGCCTGCTGGTGCAGTACGCATCGGCCGACGAGCTGTTCCCGGACCAGGGAATGCACGACGCCGACGCCCGCCTGAGTGCCCTCCATCCGGCCCGGCGGTACACCGGGAGCTTTTGGCCGGGCGGCCATGCGTTCACCCGCGGCATGCAGGAGGAGGCGGCCGCCTTCCTCGCGGCAGGTCTTCAGGGCCGGCCTGGTGTTCAGGACGCAGCGGGTGTTCAGGCCGCGGCGGGCCTTCAGGCCCGGGTTAGTGTTCAGGCCGCGGCTGCCCCGGCCGTTCCGCCTGCCGTCCCCCGCATCGCGCTGGTGGGCGTGCACGGCTACGGCGCCCGGCACCTGGACAATCTGCGCCGGCTGGAGGACTGCCAACTGGCCCGGCTTGTTGCCGTCGCCGATCCGCGTCCCCCGGCTGACGGGACACTGGACTCCTCGGTGCAGGTCTTCGGCACCCTGGATGAGCTGCTGGCCGCGGGCACCGCACCGGATGTCGTCATCCTCGCGACGCCCATCCAGACCCACGCCCCGCTGGCCCTGGCCGCGATCGCCGCCGGTGCCGACGTCTACGTGGAGAAGCCGCCCATGGCCTCCCTTGCCCAGTTCGAGGAGGTGCTGGCCGCGGCCCAAGAGACGGGCAAGCTGGTCCAGGTCGGCTTCCAGAGCCTCGGCTCGGATGCGCTGCCGGAGATCGCTGACCTGGTGGAATCGGGGGCACTCGGCCGCATCCGCGGAATCGGTGCCACCGGGGCATGGCTGCGGAGCGCCGCCTACTTCAAGCGCTCACGCTGGGCCGGCCGGCGGAGCCTGGACGGCACCGATGTCGTGGACGGGGTGGCCACGAACGCCCTGGCCCATGCGGTTGCGACCGGGCTGCGGATTGCCGGCGCGGCCGGAGTGGACGACGTCGGGTCGGTGGAAACGGACCTGTACCGGGCCCACAACACGGAAAGCGACGACACATCAGTTATCCGGGTCCGCACATCGGCGGGACGGGTCCTCATGTGTGCCTTGACGCTGTGCGCGGCCGAACAGTCCCCGCCGTCCGTCACAGTCTTCGGCACCCTCGGCAAGGCGGAGTTCTTCTACACCGAGGACAGGCTGGTCCTGGAAACCGCCCAGGGCACCAGCACGCGGACGTTCGGACGGACGGACCTGCTGGAGAACCTCCTGGCCGCCCGCGCTGCCGGAAACGGAACCGGCGACGGCGGGGCGGACAATAATTTGGCGCGGCTGCTCAGCCCGCTCTCCGCCGCCGGAGCCTACATGACCGTCCTCGAGGCGGTCCGCACCGCTGAGCCGCCACGGGAGATACCGGCGGACAACATTGTCTGGGAAGGCGAGGGCGACGACGCCCACCCCGTGGTTGCCGGCATCGAGGCAGCCCTCCAGCGGGCAGTTCTCTCGCAGTCCACGTTCGCCGAGCTCGGGCTGCCCTGGGCCAGGCCGGAACCGGCGAACCCCGTTCTTGCTGTGGACGGCCGTCCTGTTGCCTGGCTGCAGGACGGAAGCCGCATCACGCCGACGTCCTCGCCCCGGCCCTACCTGCACCCTGTGACGACGCTCGCGGGCACGGTTGTCACTGACCACCTGCCCGCTGACCACGTCTGGCATCTGGGGGCCGGTGTCGCCATCCAGGACGTTGCCGGCGTTAACTTCTGGGGCGGGCGTACCTATACACGCCGGGCCGGTGGCTACGTCTGGCAGGACGACCATGGCCACATCGAAATCACGGACACGGCCGAGTCCCCCGGAGCCCTGGACCAGGCACTGCGCTGGATCGGACCCGACGGCACGGCGGTCCTGTCAGAACGGCGGCACTGGCGGTATGACGCCGTCGGCCCCTCCGTGTGGAAGCTGAGCATGGACTTTGAACTGTCACCCGCGGGCCCGGAACCCGTCGCACTCGGCAGCCCGGGCTCCAACGGCCGGGAAAACGGCGGCTACGGCGGCTTCTTCTGGCGGCTGCCACCCACCAGTGGCGCACGGGTCCGGACGGCCAGCGCCGAAGGCGAGGACGCCGTGCACGGCACAGTTGCCCCGTGGCTGGCATGGAGCGGAGTGTTCGGAACCGTTGGAAGGCCCGGGCACGGCAAGGAGGCCACCCTGGTGTTCCTCGCTTCGCCGCAGGCACCGGATCCGTGGTTCGTCCGGCTGTCCGGCTACCCGGGGGTCGGGCTCTCGCTCGCCTGGCACGAGCCCCTCCTCGCAACCCGGGACAACCCGGTCCGGCGCACCGTCACGGTACTGGTCGCCGACGGAATCCTGAGCACCACAGACATTGCACAACTCACCGAATCTTTGGGGGAAACCACATGAACGTTCCTGCACCCGCAATCGCGTTGGCTGAAGCTGCACAGGCTCCAGCGGCTGCGCCCGGCAACCGAAGCGACAGGGCCGCCAAACGGCAACGGGTCCTGGACATACTGGACGCCAAGGGACATGACTCCCTGCTCCTGACCAGCCACACCGCCCTGACCTGGTACCTGGACGGCAGCCGCATGCACGTCAGCCTGGCGGGCGACCCGATTGCCGCGCTCCTCGTGGACCGTGTCGGCGACCACCTCGTCACGTTTAATAACGAGGCGGAACGCCTCACCGCCGAAGAGCTGCCACCCGGCGTCGAACTTCACACCGTCCCCTGGCACGCACAGCTCGCCGACGCCGTCGATGCACTCGCCGGATCCGGCGAGCCGCTGGCGGAGAAGGCCGTGGCCGCGGAACTCCGGGCGGCGCGGCAGCCGATGCTGCCGGGTGAAAGCGCCCGCTACGCGCGGCTGTGCGCCGACGCTGCCCGTGCCATGACGGACGTGCTCTACAGGACGACGCCGGACACCACGGAGTTCGAGGTCGCGTCCGCCCTGGCCGCACGGATCGTCGCGGCCGGCGCCGAACCCCTGGTCCTGCTTTGCAACGGCGGCTTGCGCAGCGCGTTCCGGCACCCGCTGGCCACCCACGCACCCTTGGGCCGGCGGGCCATGGCCGTGGTCTGCGCGCGGCGGCACGGCCTGGTGGCCAACCTGACCAGGTGGGTGCGGTTCGACGCCGGCACCCCGGCGGAGCTGGACGCCGAGGGGCGCATCGCGGCGGTTGAAGCGGACATCTTTGCGGCCACGGTTCCGGGGGCCAGGCTTGGCGGCATTTTCGCCGAGATCCAGGCAGCGTACGCCCGGCACGGCTTCGGCGCCGACCAGTGGACCCTGCACCACCAGGGCGGGCCGGCCGGCTACGCGGGCCGCGATCCCCGCGCCACCGCCGCCACAGACGACGTCGTGGTGCCCAACCAGACCTTCACGTGGAACCCCTCCGGCCCGGGCGTCAAAATCGAGGATACGGTGCAGCTGACGGCGGCGGGGACCGGCGTCCTGACGCTCGACCCGAGGTGGCCGGCGTCGGACATCAACGGGCTCCCCCGCCCGCTGACACTGCAGCTGTAGCCATAGCTGACCCAACCGCTCACCTGACCCAACTAGGTAGCAGAACAGGGCGTTCCCAGATCTGGGAACGCCCTGTTCTGCTACCTAGTTGGGTGGCGGGGACCTACGAGAGCCGGAACGCAGGGTCCACCGGCAGGTCGAAGCTCCGGTCCCGCGGCTCGGGCAGGAGCGCGGCGGTGAAGCTGAAACCCAGGCCGGGAAGGCCGGTCCCGGAGAGGCGGCTGTCGCGGATACGGACTGGCGACTGGCCGGCCAGGATGCCCATCTGCTCGAAGGAGGCGTCCTCCACGTCCTCCACGCTGACGGCCTCGGCGAGGGTCAGGGCGAGCTGGCCGGACAGCTCGGGCAGCAGGTGCGGCGCCACGCGGACGCTGTTGGCCCGGGCCAGCTCAACGATGCGGCGGAAGGGCGTGATGCCGCCCACCCGGATGATGTTGGGCTGGATGATGTCCACCGCCTCGGCCTCGATGAAGTCCCGGAAGCGGTAAATAGTGTGCACGTTTTCGCCCAGCGCGATAGGCACCGGCGACTGTTTCCGCAGGCGGCGGTAGGCCGAGAGGTCGTCGGCGCGCAGGGGTTCCTCCAGCCAGTCCAGGCCGAACTGGCCCAGCACGTCCAGTGCCCGGAGGGCAGCGGGCAGGTCCCAGCGCTGGTTTGCGTCGATCATGAGCCTGCGCTCCGGGCCGAGCACCGAGCGGACCGCGGCCACGCGTTCGGCGTCCTCGGCCAGGTCCGGCTTGCCCACCTTGATCTTCACGGCCCGGTGGCCCGCCGCGACCCACCGTTCGGTCTGCGCCACGAGTTCGTCGAGGGAGTAGTGCAGGTTCACACCCGAGCCGTAGACCTCCACCGATTCCTGCCGCTGGCCCAGCAGCCCCGCCACGGACACGTCCGCGGTACGGGCCGCCAGGTCCCAGAGGGCGAGGTCGACGCCGGCCATCGCGATGGTGGTGAGCCCCCCGCCGCCGGCCTCGTGCAGCCGTCTCCAGAGCTGGTCCCAGACCACCTCCGGGTTCACGTCCAGCCCGGTGATAAAAGGCGCGATGTCGTGGTCAAGGAGGGCCTTGACCGCCTGTGGCCCGATGGTGGGCGTCCAGGAGAAACCGTGCCCCGCACCGCCGTCGTCCGTAAAAAGGCTGGTGGCGATGATGTGGTTCTCGGGTGCATCAGCACCCCAGCTGCGCCGCAGCGGCACGGTGATCAGGCGCGTGTGCAGCCCGGTGATCTTGGCCGCCATCAGCGGCCGGCCAGCTCGTGGCCCTTGGCCAGGATTGCCTTGAGCTCCACAAGCTGGCCCTCGGTGGGGTCAACCAGCGGGGGCCTGACCGGACCGACGGCCAGTCCGTTGAGGCGCAGCCCGGCCTTGATCAGGGAGACACCGAAGCCCGGTGTCTGGTCCCGCAGGCGGACGAGGGGCGCGAAGAAGCCGTCGAGCAGGGCCTGCCGGCGGTCCTCATCGCCGCTGGCGTAGGCGTCGTAGTAGGCGGTGGCGATTTCCGGTGCCATGGCGAAGGCCGCCGAGGAGTACAGCGGGATGCCGAGTCCCCGGTAGGCGCCCTGCGTCAGTTCGGCGGTCAGCAGGCCGTTGAAGAGCAGAAAGTCCTCCCGGCCGCTGGCCCTGACAGCGGAGACAATCTCCTGGGCCAGGCCGACGTCGCCGATGCCGTCCTTGAAGCCGATCACATTGGGGTTGCCGGCCAGCTGTGCGATGGCCTTGGCCGTGAACTTGGCCGTGCCGCGGTGGTACACGATCACCGGCAGGCTGCCAGCGCCGGCCACCGCCTCGATGTAGGCCACCACGCCGTCGGTTGGGCCGGAGACCAGGTACGGCGGCAGGACCAGCAGGGCGTCGGCGCCCGCCTCTTCGGCGGCGCGTGCCGCGGCGAGGGCGTGGCCCAGGGGTCCGCCCGCACCGGCGATGACGGGCACCTGGCCGTTGACGGTTTCGACGGCGGCCGCCACCACGGTGCGCACCTCGTCGATGCTCAGGGCATGGAATTCGCCGGTGCCGCACGCCGGGAACACGGCACCGGGACGGTGGGGAAGGCGGGAGGCGATGTGTTCCTTCAGGACCTCAACGTCCACTGCGCCGTCGGCGCCGAAGGGGGTGACGGGAAAGAAAAGCACGCCGTCGAGTTTCATTTGGTCTCCTGTGATCCGGGTGTGGCTGATCCTGTGCTAACTGGTCCTGCGGTGGCTGGTCCTGCAACGGCGCCGACCAGGGTTTCCCCGGCGCGTGTTTCGTCGGCCCGGGCCTGGTCCGCGTGGGCGAGTTCTGTTCGCCAGGTGCGTTGGGGTTCCCAGCCGAGCAGCCGCTTGGCTTTGGCGACGGAAAAGGCGGGGCTGGTGCCGGTGAGGCTGGCTGCCCGCCCTGCGCTGCCAGGCACGAACCGGGGCATTAGCGCGGCCAGCGGTTCGGTGGCCAGCGCATCCTCGGCACCCACGAAGAACGTCTCGCCGTTGGGGATGGAGTCCATGTTCCGCAGCAGCACGTCGAGGAAGTCCGCCACGTCCCGGGCATCCACATAGTTGAAGAGGGCCGGCGCGGACAGTGCCGGGTCGGCGAGCCGCTCGCGGACGGTGTGCCCCTGCTGGGTGGGAGCGCCCGCCCACTCCTCCGGCGAGATGACGTAGCAGGGCCGGAACGCTGCGTAGCGGATCCGGTCCCCCTGGGCCGCGGCGAACATCTGCACCGTCTGTTCAGCAATCAGCTTGGACAGTGCATAGGCGTTCCAGGGGCGGGGCGGGGTGGCCTCGTCCACCGGGAAGGACTCCGGCAGCCAGCCGGCCGGCGAGCCGTAGCCCAGGACGGTGGGGCTGCTGGCCGTGATGATCTTTCCGATCCCGAGTTCGGTGGCCGCGCTGACCACCGCGAAGGCGAGGCGGGTGTTGGTGCTGAAGATGACGTCCTCGGGTGCACTGAAAGGCACGGCAATAGCAGCGAGGTGGATGACGGCGTCGGGCGCTGTGCGTTCCAGGAGGCGGAACGCCTCGCCGGGGACCAGCAGGTCCGCCGTTTCCTGTTTGACGCCGGCCGGGAACGTGCCGTCCGGGACGGCGTCCCGGTCCGCCGAGATCACTTCGTGGCCCGCCTCGGCGAGGCCGGCGACCACGCTGCGCCCCAGGCGTCCGGCGCCGCCGGTGACAAGAATTCTGCTCATGGTGTTCTCTTCCTGTTCCTGCTGCGTTCAGTCGCGGCCGCGGCGCAGTTCCACGCCCAGGCCGAGCTCGCTGATGCGGACGGGGAGCTGGGTTTCCAGCGATGCGTTGCCTGCGATGCCCACGGACACGGAGCGCAGCCCGTCCAGGTAGCCGGAGGGGCGGCCGAGGGGGTCTTCGCCCGGGCCGTTGAAGAGGTCGGACAGCAGGAGGTTGTCGCCGCCGCCGTGACCGCCCGCGCCGTTGACGATGGGCACCTCGTAGGCAGGCTCCCAGTGGCGCTGGACCACGAGTCGTTCACCGTTGCGGCGGACGGCGTCGTCCTCTTCCACGGGCGTGGCGGACGGGTCCACCACAGTCTTCTTGTCGGTGCTGTGGACGACGGCGGCCCGCTCCACCACCTCCAGTTCGGCCCGGCCTTCGGTGCCGTTGACGGCCACCCGGTAGCCTTCCCACGGGCTGTGGGCGTTCAGGGAGTAGCTGAGCGTGGGCCCGCCGTCGTAGTCCACCGTCAGCGCCAGGTTGTCCTCGATGGTGATGCCCTCGGTGAAGACGTCCTGGTCCCGGCGGTAGCCGTCGAACTTCTCGTTGTCGTAGTACAGCTCGCGCAGCCGCTCGTCCTCGCGGAGGTCCAGGGCGAAGGGGTCGCGTGTTCCCTTTGTGGTGCCTGTGGTTCCGCGCTCGGGCCTGGCCCCGAGGCCGCGCTCCGCGGCATTCTCGGCGCCGTAGAACCGCAGCCCGCCGGAGGCGTAGACCCGCTCGGGAACATCGTCGATCCACCAGTTCACGAGGTCGAAGTGGTGGGAGGCTTTGTGGATGAGCAGGCCGCCGGAGTTCTGCTTGTCGCGGTGCCAGCGGCGGAAGTAATCGGCGCCGTGGACCGTGTCCAGGACCCAGCTGAAGTCGATGGACGTGACCTTGCCGATCACGCCGTCCTGGATGACCTGCTTCAGCGCGCTGTTCCGCGGCGAGTAGCGGTAGTTGAACGTGACCACCACGTTGCGGCCCGTGGCCGCAACGGCCGAAGTGATGCGGCGGCAGCCCTCGGCGTCGATGGTCAGGGGCTTTTCGACGACGACGTCGGCCCCCGCCTCCAGTGCCTCGACGATGTAGTCGGCGTGGGTGTAGTCGGGGGTGGTGACGATGACGCGGTCGATCGCGTTGGCTCTGATGTATTCGGTCAGCTGGCCGGGTTCGAACGAGTCGGCAGGGCGTTCCGCGCCGAGTTCCTGGATGAGCCGCTGGTAGTACTCCACGCGGCCGGGATTTGCGTCCGAGAGCGCCACCAGCTCGGCCACATCCGCGTGCTGGCCGAGGATGGCGCGGATGTACATTTCCGAGCGGCCGCCGGTTCCGATCAGGGCGATGCGGGACCGTACGGCTGGTCCCGCAGTATCGGGTTGCGGGTGCTGGGCGGTGTCGACATTGACCATGGGTGGGCCCCTTTCCAAAGGCGGTAGGCGGGCCGCTTGACGCCCTGCCCACATGAAGGAAGAATCCTGAGAAAGCGTTTTCTCGAAACGTTATAAGCTTTCTATCAAGACACCGGCGAGCGCGTCAACCATCTATCTTTCGCAAAAGCCGGACAAGCCGCGGCGGCGGACAGTGGTAGCGTTCCGTGGCAGCGGACAGGGAAGGAAGCACATGGGCAGGAGAACCGGCACCCGGCGCGTCGGCATCGCGGACGTCGCACTCAAGGCCGGCGTCTCGCACGCCACCGTTTCCCGCGTGATGAACGGGAACTTCACCGTGGATCCCGCCATTGCCCAGCGCGTGCGCGATGCGGCGGCGGAACTGAACTACCAGCCGAATCCCGTGGGCCGCAGCCTGGCGCTGGGCAAGACCGACACCATCGGCATCGTAGTGCCGGACCTCGCCAACCCCACATTCCAGGCCATCCTGCGCGGGCTGAGCATGGCCGCAGCCCAGGACGGCTACCGGGTGCTCATTGCCGACTCTTCGGAAGTCTCCAGCGAGGAGGCGATCCTGGCCGGGGAAGCCCGTCGGCGCTGCGACGGGCTGGTGCTGTGCGCCCCCCGCATGGGCGATGCCGAACTCGAGGAACTGGCGCCGTCACTGCACCCCATGGTCCTGATCAACCGCAGCACCACGGAAACCCGCGTGCCAAGCCTAGAGGTGGACTACAGCCAGGGCGTGCAGGAGCTCGCGGAACATCTGGTGGGCCTGGGGCATACCAGCATCGCCTTCCTGGCCGGCCCCGCCCGAAGCGCCTCCAACCGGGCACGCATGGCAGGGCTGGACAAATTCCGGGCCGCACACCCCGGCGTCGAACTCCGGATGCTCGAGGGCGGTTCCAGCTTCGAAACCGGCCATGAAGCGGTGGACGAGGTGCTGGCCAGCGGGGCCACCGGCGTCCTCGCGTTCAACGACCTCGTTGCCATGGGGCTGCTCAGCGGACTGCACGAACGCGGCGTCCGCGTTCCCGAGGACATTTCCCTCACGGGCTTCGACGACATCCCCTTCGCCCGGTACACCACACCGCCGCTCACCACCGCCGCGGTCCCGATCACGGAATTAGGCGAACGCGCCTGGCACAGCCTGCGGGCCCTGATCCGCAACGCTGAGGCCCCCGACGAGGAGACCACTTTCCAGCCGCGCCTGGAGATCCGGGGAAGCACGGGCCCCGCCGGCACCTAGCCCTGCCGTTGGCCTTTGGTCCTTGGCCATTGGTCCGGTGTACAGATCATGGCCGCCAAACGCCCCCGAAAGTCGTGACAAGTGGACCAAAATTCCCCACCCCGGGCACTCTTTGACGGCCAAGCTCAGGGGTGCCGCCGGGGTTAGGACTTCGCCGGAACCAGGAGCACGTCGACGAGCTCCGTCAGCCCGGCGGCCATGTCCACCCTCTTGTCGTACAGCCACTGCAGCTGGAGGCCGTCGAACGCGGCAATGACCAGTCTGGCGAGTGACTCCGCAGCGACGTCGGACCGGACCTCCCCCGCGTCCTGGCGCCGGCCGATATCGAGCGCCAGCTCCTCCACCAGTTGGGAGTACCTGTCCTGGAAGTAGCCGTGGGAGGCGTGCCCGGGATCATTGGCCGTCGCCGACGCGACGGCGTAGAGCGTGGTCAAGCCTGGCTCCTTCTCGTTCCGCTCCGCCACGGACGCCAGGTTGGGCAGCCCAAACTCGGCCAGCCCGCCGACGTCCCGGCTGCGCCGGTCGCGCTCGGCCAGCACCGCCGTCAGCAGTTCCTGCTTGCCGCTGAAGTAGTGGAAGAGCGTCGCCTCCTTGACGCCCACAAGCTCGGCCACGCGCTTGAGGGCCGTGCCCTCGAACCCTTCGGTGGCAAAGACATCGGTGGCGGTCTGAATGATCTGCTCGCGGCGTTCGGCGCCTTTCGCGTACTGCCCGCGGGGCTTGGAGGGAGACATTTCGCCAGTTTATTTCACCGCCCCGGCCCACTGGGAGGCAGGTCAATTTAGTTAAAAACCTAGTCACACTAGGTTTTTAGCGCTACGCTTTCTCCGGAGACCCAACGGTGGGTCACTTTTCGTCAGGAGGCAGTGTGGCCATCGAATCCCTATCCCAGGAGACTGCGGCTCCGTCCGCGCTTTCCACAACCGCAGGACTGCCCGTCAAGGCGCCGCGGGCCTACGTCATCGGCATGCCCATCGCCAGCGCCGGCCTGTGGATGGCCGTGCTGGCACCGGCCCTCGTCGTCCTCGCCATCAAGGTCTCGGAGATCACCACCCCGGACACCCGGGCCGGAGCGCTGAGCCTGGTGGCCGGCGTCGGGGCCGTCATCGCACTGCTAGCCAACCCGTTCTTCGGGCGCCTGAGTGACCGCACCACGTCCCGCTTCGGCATGCGGAAGCCGTGGATCGTCGGCGGCTCCCTGGTCGGACTGGCATCGCTCTTCCTGCTGGGATCCGGGACCAACGTCGGCACCGTGCTGGTTGCCTGGGTGGTCGCCCAACTCGGCTTCAACGCCGCCCTGGCTGCCCTCGTGGCGACGCTCCCCGACCAGGCCGCCCCGGCCGAACGCGGCCGCCTGTCCGGGCTGATCGGCATGACACTGCCCATCGGACTCGTCGCCGCCGCCTTCTTCGCCCAGATGTTCGACAATGCGCTGCAGATGGCAGTTGTCCCGGGCGTCGTGGGAACACTCGTGGCGATCGCCTTCGCCTTCACGTTCAAGGACCGTGTCCTGACCGCGAAGCCAGCGCCACTGAACCTCAAAGAGATTCTTGGCTCCTTCTACTTCGACCCCCGCCTCTACCCCGGACTTGGCTGGGCCTGGCTGACTAAATTCATGGTGTACGTCGGCTACTGCGCCGGACTGCTCTACCTGCCGTACTTCTTCGCCGATCACCTCCATGTCGAGGAAACCCAGGTCACCACGTTGGTCTTCCAGGCCACCCTGGTCAGCTCCGCCGGAACCGTGGTCACCAGCATCGCGGGCGGCTGGATCAGCGACCGGATCGGCAAGCGCAAGGGCATGGTCATTGTCTCCGCACTGATCATGATGGGCGGCCTGATTGTCATAGCAACCAGCTCCAACACCGGACAGGTCCTCGTGGGCCAGGCCATTCTGGGACTGGGACTCGGCTGCTTCAGCGCCGTGGACGTCGCCCTCATCGCCGACCTCCTGCCCAGCAGCCAGGCCGAGAACGCCAAAACCTTCGGCGTCTTCAACATCGCCCAGGCACTCCCCCAGTCCCTTGTGCCCGCCGTCGCTTTCCCCGTCATCGCCCTCGGCGGCTACCCGGCCCTCTTCCTCGGCGGGGCAGCTGTCGGAATCATCGGCGCCGTCCTCGTCACCCGCATCAAAGGAGTCAAGTAAATGAACCCCACCTTGTCCGCACAGAAGACCGCCCCGGCGGAAGCGGGTAACACCGGGCTGCTGCCGGCTGATGCTGAGGCCCGCCTGCGCGAACTGGCCGCAAGCCTGAGCCTCGAACAGCAGGTCACCCTGCTGACCGGCGCTGATGTCTGGTCCACCCACGCCCTGCCGGAAATCGGACTGAGCCGGATCGTGCTGTCCGACGGCCCGGCCGGCGTCCGCGGCGAAGACTTCGACGAGCGGCACGACTCAGTCTCCCTGCCGTCGTCGTCCGCCCTGTCCGCCACCTGGAGCGTGGACATCGCCCGCCGCTACGGCCAGGTTCTGGGCCAGGAGGCGCGCCGCAAGGGCGTCCACGCCGTCCTCGGCCCCACCATCAACCTGCACCGCTCACCGCTGGGCGGCCGCCACTTCGAATGCATGAGCGAGGACCCGCGCCTCACCGCCACTATCGCCGCCGGTTACGTCTCCGGCGTGCAGTCCATGGGCGTGGGGGCCACGCCGAAGCACTACCTCGCCAACGAGGCGGAGACCGACCGCTTCATCTCCGATTCCGTCGTGGACGAACGGCCCCTGCGCGAGCTCTACCTCGCCGCGTTCGAGGACGCCATCACCGAGGCCCGCGCCTGGCTGGTCATGAGCTCCTACAACTCCATCAACGGCACCACCGCCAGCGAGAACGAGCTCCTGGAAACCCCGCTATCCACCGAGTGGGGCTTCGACGGCGTCGTGGTGTCGGACTGGACCGGCGTCCGTTCCGTGGATGCCGCCAACGCCCACCAGGACCTGGAGATGCCCGGCCCGGTGGGCCACTGGGGCGCCAAGCTGCTCGCCGCCGTCGAGGACGGCCGCGTCAGCCGGTCCGCCATCTTGGAAAAGGTCATCCGCATCCTGCGCCTCGCCGCCCGGGTCGGTTCACTCGCGGGGTTCGAGGCCGCGGTCCCCGCCTTCCCCGCGGACCTCGACGGCGCGCAGGTGGCCCGCGAGGTGGCAGTCCGCGGCGCCGTGCTGGTCCGCAACGAGGGTGGCCTGCTCCCGCTCGACGCCAAGGCACTCTGCAGCGTTGCCGTCATCGGCCACAACGCGGAGGAAGCACGCACGCAGGGCGGCGGCAGCGCCACCGTCATGCCCAAGTACAACGTCTCGCCGCTGGAGGGCCTGCGCAAGGCACTGCCCGACGACGTCACCGTCACCTACGCCCGTGGCGCCAAGGTGGCCGAGGGGCTGCAGCCGTTCGCCCGCAGGGCCCTGCACAACCCGGTCAGCGGCGTGCCCGGCATGCGCGTCACCTTCCTGGCTGCCGACGGAACGGAGATCTCGGGTGAGGACCGGCTGGCCTCGCACCTGATCTGGTTCGGCGTCGGCATTCCGGAGGGCACGGCGGCCATCCGCATGCAGACCGAGTGGACAGCGGAAACCGCGGGCGTCCGCCACCTCGGCGTGGGAACGGTGGGCCACATCGCCCTCTCCATCGACGGCACCGAGGTCTTCAACGGCGAGCTGGAGGACGACACCAATGTCCTGGGCGCCGCATTGTTCGATCCGCCCCAGACCACGCGCGCCTTCGAGGCCACCGCCGGCCAGCGGTTCGCCATCGACGCCCTGTACCGGCTGCCGCAGCAGCAGGAGATTCCGCTGACGGCCATCCTTCTTGGCGAGGAAGCCACCGTCGCCGATCCCCAAGCCGAGATCCGGGCCGCGGTTGACGCGGCGCGGACGGCGGACGTCGCCGTTGTCGTGGTGGGCACCAACGCCGCCATCGAATCCGAGGGCTTCGACCGCAAGAACCTTGACCTCCCCGGCCACCAGAACGAGCTTGTGGAGGCTGTGGCCGCCGTCAATCCGCGCACGGTCGTGGTGGTCAACTCCGGGTCACCGGTGCTGATGCCGTGGCTGGACAGGGTCGGCGCGGTCCTGCTGGGCTGGTTCGGCGGGCAGGAGTTCGGCACCGCGGTGGCGGACATCCTGTTCGGAAAGGAGGAGCCCGGCGGCCGGCTTCCCACCACCTGGCCGGCCGCGCTCGAGGACGTTCCGGTGCTGAACACCACGCCTGTTGACGGCAGGGTGGTCTACAGCGAGGGCATCCACGTGGGCTACCGCGCCTGGCTCAGGCAGCAGGCGGCGGGCGGCGCCGCTCCGCTGCTGCCGTTTGGCTTCGGCCTTGGCTACACGACGTTCGAGCTCGGCACCGCCCACGCGCCGCAGTCCGTATCGGCAGGCCAGGACATCACGGTGCACGTCCCCGTCCGGAACACCGGCAAGCGCACCGGCCGCGAAGTGGTCCAGGTGTACCTGTCCCGCGAGGATTCGGCGGTGGAGCGGCCCGTCCGCTGGCTGGCCGGATACGCCGGGACACATCTTGCGGCGGGCGGTACGGGCACGGTTGAGGTGAGGATCCCGGCCCGCGCGTTTGGCCATTACAACGGCGGCTGGCAGGTTGAGCGCGGCCCGTTCCGCCTGCTGGTGGGCCGGCACGCGGCGGACGACTTCCAGGCGCTGGAGGTCGAGGTCCGCTAACCCCCATGGAGTTTGTGTACAGGTATCGCGGGTTAAACCCCCTGTTTGGGGCCATTATCTGTACAAACACTCGCCCCGAAATTGAGCTACGTCCGGGCTGGGTCCGAATCCTTCGGGCCCAGCCCGGCCTCTTTGTAGTACCCCCTGATGTGGGCGGCAACGAGCTCAGCCGCCCGGCCGCCGTCGTCCTTCCGGATGGCCGCCAGAATCTCCCGGTGCTCCGCCCGGAGCCGCGACGCCGTGGCGTCCCAGTCCGGCAGGTTCGCGGTCAGCTGCCCCGCGTAGCCCTGGATGGCCTCCCGCAGGGAGCCCATCATGGCGCTGACCACGGCGTTGCCGGCGGCGTCCGCCAGGGCCAGGTGGAAGCGGACGTCCAGGGCCAGGAAGTCATCTACGGTGTGGCCGCCGTCCATGTCGTCGAGCAGGGCACCGGCGAGGTCGAGTTCGGGGGCATCCGGCCTGGCCCGGGCCGCCGCCCACGACTCGAGCAGCACGCGCGTTTCCACCACGTCCTCCACCGGCAGGTGCTGCGTGGCCACGTGCAGCCGCAGCGCGGAGCCGAGCGCCGCCGTCGGGTCCGAAATCACCACTGTCCCGGCCTCGGGGCCGGACCCCACGCCGGCCCGGACCACACCCATGGCTTCGAGGACCCGGATGGCCTCGCGGACGGAGGTGCGGGAGACGCCGAGCTGCTCGGCCAGGGTCCGCTCGGCCGGGAGGCGGCCGCCGACGGCGAGCTGGCCGCCGGAGAGCTGGTCCTCGATCCACCTCAGGACAAGTTGGTGCGTACGCATGAGCCCATGGTACTTGATGTGGTTGGACCACATGCCTTAGAGTGTGGTTAGACCACAGCGGGGAGGCTTCTGACCAGCATCCCCCGGCATGCCCACGGAGGAAAGCCATGACCCACACCATCCAGCCAAGCAACCCCGAGACCACCCCGGCCCCGGACGCGACGGAACTTCCGGCCACGGGGCCCGCCAACGGCGTCGCCGCCGCGGCTGCAGCAGTTCCGGCCGCCCTGAAGCGCCGCATCCCGAAGTACTCGGACCTCGCCCCGCTCATGCAGTTCAAGAAGCCCGAGTTCAGCAAGGAGGCCCGGCTCAAGCGCGCCAGCACCGTCTGGGAACTGCGCGACATCGCCAAGCGCCGCACCCCCCAGGCCCCGTTTGACTACACCGACGGCGCGGCGGAGGCCGAAATCACCCTGCGGCGCGCCCGCGAGGCGTTCCTGGACATCGAGTTCCGACCGGGCATCCTGCGGAACGTGTCCAGCGTCGACTTGAGCACCGATATTCTGGGCAAGTCCTCCCGGCTTCCCGTGGGCATCGCGCCCACCGGATTCACGCGGATGATGCAGTCCGAAGGCGAATATGCCGGCTCGCAGGCGGCCGAAGCCGCCGGCATCCCGTACACGCTCTCCACCATGGGCACCGCCTCGATCGAGGACGTGGCCGCGGCGGCACCCAACGGCCGGAACTGGTTCCAGCTGTACCTCTGGACGGACCGGGACCGCTCCCTCGAACTCATCGAGCGCGCAGCGAAGGCCGGGAACGACACCCTCATGGTCACGGTGGACACCGCCGTCGCCGGGGCCCGGCTGCGCGATGTCCGCAACGGCATGACCATCCCGCCGGCGCTGACGCTGAAGACCGTCCTGGACGCGTCCTACCGCCCGGCGTGGTGGTTCAACTTCCTCACCCACGAGCCGCTCACCTTCGCCTCGCTCTCGCGGTACACGGGCACGGTGGCTGACCTCATCAACTCGATGTTCGACCCGACCCTCACCTTCGAGGACCTGGACTGGCTGCGCGAAACCTGGAAGGGCAAGCTCGTGGTCAAGGGCATCCAGACCGTGGACGACGCCCGCAAGGTGGTGGACCACGGCGCCGACGGCATCGTGCTCTCCAACCACGGCGGCCGCCAGCTGGACCGCGCACCCATCCCCTTCCACCTGCTCCCGGACGTCTCCAAGGCGCTCAAGGCAGACAACAGCAACGCCGCGATCATGCTGGACACGGGCATCATGAGCGGAGCGGACATCGTCGCCGCCCTCGCCCTCGGCGCCGACTTCACGCTCATCGGCCGCGCCTACCTGTACGGGCTCATGGCCGGCGGCCGGGCGGGCGTCGACCGCGTCCTGCAGATCCTCGAAAAGGACATGGCCCGCACCATGGCGCTCCTCGGCGTCAGCAGGATCTCCGAGCTGACCCCGGATCACGTGCGGCTGCTGGGCAAGTAGCTGCCTCCCGCCCATCCGGGTCGCAGTTGAGGGCGTTCTGAGCGTTCAGAACGCCCTCAACTGCTACCTAGTTGGGTTACTTTTTGCGGCCGAACTTGGGCAGGTTCGCCAGCAGGTCCGCAGCCTTCGTCGCGGCACGGCCAACGGTGCGGCCGATCTGCTGCGGGACGGTGTCGTCCTGGCCGGCGCTGCCGGGCACCTGGCCGCCGGGAACCACGACGGCGGGACTCAGCTGGCCGCTGGCCGGTCGCCCGGGAGCGTGAGTAGCGTCGTCCGCCGCGCTGCCGGCATGTGCCGCAGCGACTGCCGCGAACGCGTCCGGGACCTCGGCGGCCTGGCCGGCTGCGGCCGCGGTTCCAGCGGGCACTGGACTTCCGGCCGGCGTTCCGGCGGTTGCCGCGGCGGCGGCACGGTCTGTACCTGGCAGCGCTTCCTCGGCCTGCGGGGTTGCGGCGTCCGGTGACGCTGGGACGGCGGCGGCGCGTCCTACATCGAACGTCTCCAGCCAGCTGGCGACGCCGGCCAGCGGCTTGGGATTGAGCGCGTAGTAGCGCTTCTGGCCCTGCGCGCGCATGCTGACCAGGTCGGCTTCACGCAGCACTTTGAGGTGCTTGGAGATGGTGGGCTGGCTGGCGGCGAGTTCCTCGACCAGCTCCCCCACCGCTTTGTCCCCCGCCTGGAGGGACACGAGAATGTCGCGCCGCGTTGCCTCAGCAATGACGGCAAATACGTCGTCTGTCACCATGTGACCCACCCTAGCGACATATACGCCGAATGGCATCTACTATTTCGCCGGTGGCTGTCCCCATGAAGGGACCGGACTGGGCGAACCAGCGGGGCTGGTCGAACCAGCGGCTAGTCGAACCAGGGGTCCAGGCCGTACAGCGGGAAGACTTCCTTGCGCGTGGCCATCACGGTGCGGTCGATGTCGTCGTTGGGATCGAAACCCACCTCCCAGGAGCGCCACCAGACGTCGGCGTCGTCGCCCATGCTCTCGGGCGTGTCCACTCCGTAGCGCTCCTGCACGTACGTCCGCCACGCCTCCGGCACGGGGGTGCGCAGCGGCACCGGGCGGTTTGCTGCGATGCCGATCAGGTGGCTCCAGGTCCGCGGCACGACGCCCGTGATGTGGTACCCGCCGCCGCCCGTGGCGATCCAGCGGTTTCCGCAGTACCGGGCGGCGAGGCTTGCGACGGCGGTGGCGGCCTCTCGCTGTCCGTCCACGCTGACGTTGAGATGTGTCAGGGGATCGAGCCGGTGCGAGTCGCAGCCGTGCTGGCTGACGATGACCTCGGGCGCGAAGGCGCCCACCAGCTGCGGGACTACGGCGTGGAAGGCCCGCAGCCAGCCGGCGTCTCCCGTTCCCGCAGGCAGAGCCACATTGACGGCGCTGCCCCGGGCCTCGGGGCCGCCGATCTCATTGGCGAAACCTGTGCCGGGGAACAGGGACATGCCGGTTTCGTGCAGCGAAATGGTGAGGACGCGGGCGTCGTCCCAGAAGATGCTTTGCGTCCCGTCCCCGTGGTGGGCATCGACGTCGATATATGCCACGCGCTGCACGCCGCCGTCGAGCAGTTTCCGGACCGCCAGGGCGGCATCGTTGTAGACGCAAAAGCCGCTGGCGCGGTTCCGGGACGCGTGGTGCAGCCCGCCGCCGAAGTTCACGGCCCGGACCGCCGAACCGTCCAGGATCGAGGTGGCCGCAAGGAGGGAGCCGCCGGCCAAGCGCGCCGCGGCCTCATGCATCCCGGCAAAGGCGGGATCATCCTCGGTACCCAGCCCGTAGGACTGGTCCGCGGCTGCGGGGTTGTCGCTGGCCCGGCGCACCGCTGCCACGAAGTCGGGGCTGTGCACGGTAGTGAGTTCACCGTCGTCGGCCACGTCCGGGGCGGACAGCGTAACGTGGGCAAGGTCCAGCAGGCCCAGGCTCGCGGCCAACCGGGCGGTCAGCTCCAGGCGTTCGGGCGCCATGGGGTGGCCCGGGCCGAAGTTGTAGGCCGTCATGGCGGCGTCCCACACCACCGTCGTTGGCAGTGCGGGGAGGCTGAGTCCGGGCTGGAGTGTCATTACTGACAGGCTACCGGAGCCCCGTCCGCTCCCAGGCCCGGCCACGGCGCGGGGTTTAGTGGTTTACTACTGGAGGAAGCAGAGTCAATCGAGGAACAGCCGCACATGACCCAAAGCCAGTCGAGGTCCAAGAGCCCGGCCAGCTGGCAGCCCGCAACGCCGGAGCGTGAGGGCCTGTGGATATTCACGGGCATCCGTGACTTCATCGACGACATTGCCAACACCTCGCCGGCCCGCCTTGCCCTGAGCGCCTTCGTGGTGGTCATCGTCCTCTTCACCACCCTGCTGTCGCTGCCGGCATCCTCGGCAACCGGCGACTTCACACCGCTCCACCAGGCCCTCTTCACCGCGGTCTCGGCCGTCTGCGTGACGGGCCTGACCGTGGTGTCCACCGCCGTGCACTGGTCCTTCTTCGGACAGCTGATCATCCTGATCGGCATTTTCGTCGGCGGCCTCGGCACGCTGACGCTGGCTTCCCTGCTGGCCCTCATGGTGAGCAAGAAGCTGGGCGTCAGGGGCAAGCTCATCGCCCAGGAAGCCATGAACAACGCGGGCCGGCTCGGTGAAGTGGGTACGCTGCTGCGGATCGTCATCACCACCTCCGTGGTCATCGAGGCCGCCCTCGCAATCGCCCTGATCCCGCGCTTCATGGTCCTCGGCGAGCCGTTCTGGCAGTCTGTCTGGCACGGCGTCTTCTACTCGATCTCGTCCTTCAACAACGCCGGCTTCACCCCGCACTCGGACGGCATTGTCCCCTACGAAACAGACCTGTGGATCCTCATTCCGCTCATGCTCGGCGTGTTCCTTGGCAGCCTCGGTTTCCCCGTCGTCATGGTCCTGCAGCAAAACGGGCTCAACTGGAAAAAGTGGAACCTGCACACGAAGCTCACCATCCAGGTCTCGTTCATCCTGCTCGCAGCCGGAACGGTGCTGTGGGCGCTCATGGAGTGGGACAACGCCCGGACCATCGGCAGCATGAACCTCGGTGACAAGATCACGCACTCGCTGTTCGCCTCAGTCATGACCCGCTCCGGCGGCTTCAACCTGGTGGACCAGAACCAGATGGAATCCACCACCATGCTGCTCACGGACGCCCTGATGTTCGCCGGCGGCGGCTCCGCCTCAACGGCAGGCGGCATCAAGGTCACCACGATCGCCGTCATGTTCCTGGCCATCATCGCCGAGGCCCGCGGTGACGCGGACGTCAAGGTCTACGGCCGCACCATCCCGGAAGGCACCATGCGCGTGGCCATCTCGGTGATCGTCGCCGGCGCCACGCTGGTGTCCGCCTCGGCCTTTCTGCTCCTGCACATCAGCGGCGCCTCCCTGGACCGGGTGCTGTTCGAGACCATTTCAGCCTTCGCCACCGTCGGCCTGAGCACAAACCTCAGCGCCGAGCTGCCGCCGGAGGGCGTCTATGTGCTGTCCGCCCTGATGTTCGCCGGCCGCGTCGGCACCGTCACGCTTGCCGCTGCCCTGGCCCTGCGCCAGCGCAGCCAGCTGTACCACTACCCGGAAGAGAGGCCCATCATTGGCTAATTCGTCAGGCGCCCCCAACCGCCCCGCCCACAACGCGCCGGTCCTGGTGATCGGGCTGGGCCGCTTCGGTTCCTCCACCGCTGAGCAGCTGGTGAAGCAGGGCCGCGAGGTGCTGGCCATCGAGCGCGACAGGTCGCTGGTCCAGAAGTGGTCACCCGTCCTGACCCACGTGGTGGAAGCCGACGCCACCAATATCGACGCGCTGCGCCAGCTGGGCGCGCAGGAATTCAGTTCGGCCGTGGTGGGGGTGGGCACGTCCATTGAGTCCTCGGTGCTCATCACCGTGAATCTCGTGGACCTCGGCATCGAGCACCTGTGGGTCAAGGCCATTACGCCGTCCCACGGCAAGATCCTCACGCGCATCGGCGCCAACCACGTCATCTACCCCGAGGCCGACGCCGGCGTCCGGGCCGCGCACCTGGTCTCCGGGCGCATGCTGGACTTCATCGAGTTCGACGACGACTTCGCGATCGTGAAGATGTATCCGCCGCGTGAAACGGTTGGTTTCACGCTGGACGAGTCCAAGGTGCGGTCCAAGTACGGCGTGACGATCGTGGGCGTGAAATCCCCGGGCGAGGACTTCACCTACGCCCGGCCGGAAACCAAGGTGTCCGCCCGCGACATGCTCATCGTCTCCGGGCACGTGGACCTGCTGGAGCGGTTCGCCGCCCGGCCGTAACGGGAGATTTTGTACAGATACCGTGCCCAAAAAGGGGGGCTTTCACCCGCGGTATCTGTACAAAAACTCCAATCCCTGAGGGGAGGCAGGGGCGTGCCTAGCCGAGCTGCTTGGTGATCTCGGCGGCGCGGTCGGCTGCGGCGCGGGCGCCCGCGGCGATGATGGCCGGCATGCCGCGGTCATCGAACGTGGCGATGGCGCGTTCGGTGGTGCCGTTGGGACTGGTCACGGCTTTGCGCAGTGCGGAGGGTTCCGCACCCGGTTCCGCAAGCATGAGACCTGCCCCGGCGACGGTTTCGCGTGCCAGCAGGAGCGCCAGCTCCTCGTCCAGGCCGAGTTCGACGCCGGCCGCGGCCATCGCCTCGGCCAGGTAGAACGCGTAGGCCGGACCGGATCCGCTGATGGCGCCCAGGGCGTCCACCTGCTCCTCGGGAATTTCGACGACGGTCCCCACCGCGCCGAGGATGTCTTTCGCCCGCTGGAGCTGCTCGGGCGAGCAGTTGGTGCCGGCAGACACCGAGACCACGCCGCGGCCCAGCTTCGCCGGGGTGTTGGGCATCGTCCGGATCACCGGCTGCCCCGGGGGCAGTGCCGCTTCGAGCTGGGCGATGGAGACGGCGGCTGCAACGCTGATAACGATCGCATCCGGAGACAGGGAGCCACTGATTTCCCGGGCCAACTCGGCAATGCCCACAGGCTTCACGCCGAGAATCACGACCCCAGCGCCCTTCGCCGCCTGCTTGTTGTTGTCGGGTTCTTCGCTGCCGGCGATGGCCATGATGCCGGCGTACCGTTCAGCCAGCTCCGCTGCCCGCTCCGCGCGGCGGACGGTGGCCACCACCTCCGTGGGATTCGTCCCGCCCTCCAGCAGGCCGCCCAGGATGGCCTCGTTCATTGATCCACAGCCAAGGAATGCGATTCGGTTGCTCATTGCTCCATCATTGCAGTTCATGGCTTCGGATGCAGATCGTTGCCATTCACAGGAAGCTCACATGTTGCTCGAAGCATCCACACACCTTCGGCCCCTAACTTAGGTATTACCTCATTGAGGGTGCGAGTGATGAAGCAAGCATGGGGATGCTTGTCAGGCACCGACGGTCTGCAGTGGTTTTGCCCATTTTTTCTGCAGCAGGCCGTCGGTGTCTTTGCTTATAAGCTTCCGGACGGTTGCCGACGGATTCCCAGCGGGTTTTCAGGTAAATCCCCCAGAACACCCATACTTCCCCACTAGAGTCGTAAACGCCTCACAGGTGCGAGTGATGGAGCCGGTCCTTCGGGGCCGGCGTGGCGCCGGTCGGTTGCAGGAGTGTTCCCCCCAGCTTCTTCTGCGTAACCGGCCGGCGCTTACTCGTTTAAAGACCGGCCGGGGCTTACCCGTTTAGAAGACCGGCCGGGCGCCTGCCCGTTCAAGGCCCGGGCCCGAGAGGCCACCCCGGTCGGCGGACTAGGCCTAGATCGCCGGCAGGGCCGAGACCTGCGGGACGCCCACGTGCGGCGCCGGCTCCAGCGGACCGTCGAAGACCAGCTGGTCGAGCCGCCGGAGGATGAGGCCCTCGCGCAGCGCCCACGGGCAGATCTTGATTTTCTTGTACTCAAAGAGCTCCAGTGCCGCTTCAGCCACCAATGCACCGGCGAGGAGCTGGTTGGCACGCGCCTCAGAGACGCCCGGCAGGTGCAGCCTGTCCTCGGACTTCATGGCAGAGATGCGCTGTGCCCAGATGCCGAGATCGGCGCGGTTCAGGTCGCGCTTCACGTACGGGCCCGCGGCGCTGGGTGCTGCCCCGGCAATCCGTGCCAGGGAGCGGAAGGTCTTGGAGGTGCCGGCCAGGACGTTCGCCCTGCCCACCTCGTTGAAGCTGCGGACCACCGGCTTGAGGGTGGTCCGAATGTAGCGGCGCAGTTCCTTGACGCTCTTCGCGGAGGGCGGATCCTCGTGCAGCCAGTCGCGGGTCAGCCGGCTCGCACCCAGCGGCACGGAAGTGGCAAGCTCCGGCAGTTCGTCCTGCCCCAGCGCCATTTCGAAGGACCCGCCGCCGATGTCGAAGTTCAGGATGGTGCCGGCGCCCCAGCCGTACCAGCGGCGGACGGCGAAGAACGTCATGGACGCTTCCTCGCTGCCCGTGAGCTCCTGCAGCGTGACGGTGGTTTCGTGCTTTACCCGGGCGAGCACCGCGGGACCGTTGGTGGCCTCGCGAATGGCTGACGTACAGAAGGCCAGCAGGTCGTCGGCCTTGTGCCGCGCCGCGAACTCCCAGGCCTCAAGCACGAATTCCGTGAGCTCGTGCTGGCCGGCGTCGGTGATGTTGCCGTCCTCGTCCAGGTACTGCACCAGTGAGAGGGGGCGCTTGTGGGAGGCGAAGGGCACAGGCCGTGCGCCGGGGTGGGCATCCACCAGCAGGAGGTGGACAGTGTTTGAACCGATGTCGAGGACGCCAAGCCGCATCCTGCCATTATTCCCCCCGCCGGCGCAGCGGACGCAACCCGTCGCTTACATTGCGGGCATTAGTTTGCGGACGGCCGCGGGGTTACTCGCCCTCGAGTCCGGCGGGGTTGGGGTCCACTTCATCGGCGCGCTTGAAATCGCGCTTGATGTTGGCGATGCCCTCGGGGTTGATCTCAAAGCCGTAGGCCGCGCCCGGGTTGATGACCATGCCCAGCTCATCGCCGATGTTGGCGATGATCGCAGCGCCCTGGGTGCCCAGCACGTTCGGCGCGGCCTCCAGGTACTGCGTGTCCACCCGGCTGGGGTGCGAGAACACGGCAAGAACCGGCTGGCCGTCCGCGTTGCCCAGCACCAGCGGCTCAACCTGCGAGTCCTCGCCCTCGAGCGCGTCGGAACTGATGATGTAGACCTCGTTGTTGAGGAACGAGAGGATCACGTCCACCGGGTCTGCGTCCGGCTGGCCGCCCCGGGCCAGCTTCTCTTCAAGGTCGTTCAGCGGCGTGATGTCTGCGGGTTCCGGCTGTTCAGTCATGCATCTACTCGACCACGTTGCAGTCCACGGCGCAATTCCGGCAGCACCAGTAAAGCCCGCCGAGACCTTGGTTTCGGCGGGCTCGACCAGCGGGATCTACTTTTTCGCAGCGGCCTTCCTTGCCGGGGCCTTGCGCGTGGTGGTGCGCTTAACCGGGCCCTTGGCCCGCTTTTCGGCGAGAAGTTCGACGGCGCGTTCCCGGGTCAGTTCCTCCAGCGAGGTGCTGCGGGGGACGGTGATGTTGGTGATGCCGTCGGTGATGTACGGACCGAAGCGGCCCTCCTTCACCACAATGTTCTTCTCCGACACGGGGTCCGGACCGAACTCGGCCAGCGGCGGCACGGCCGCGCGGGCACCGCGCTGCTTGGGCTGGGAGTAGATTTCCAGCGCCTGCTCCAGCGTGATGGTGAAGATTTCCTCTTCCGAGCCGATGGACCGCGAGTCCGTGCCCTTCTTCAGGTACGGACCGAAGCGGCCGTTCTGCACCGTGATCGGGTTGCCCTCGGCGTCCTCACCGAGGACCCGCGGAAGGCTCATGAGCTGCAGCGCCTCGTCCAGCGTGACTGATTCCACGGTCATTGACTTGAACAAGGAACCGGTGCGCGGCTTGGCCTTGACGGGCTTCTTCGGCGGCTTGGGCTTGCCGTTCTTGTAGTACTCGACCGGCAGGTTGGCCAGCTGCTCCTCGGTCATCTCCGGGATGATCTCGGTGACGTAGGCGCCGTACCGGCCGTTCTTGGCAACCACCGTGTGGCCGGTGTGGGGATCGGTACCCAGGACCCGTTCCTCCGGGGCCGCGGTTTCCATGAGCTCCACTGCCTTGGCGGCGGTGAGCTCGTCCGGGGCAAGGTCCTCCGGGACGTTGGCGCGGGCGGACTCCACTACTTCGCCGGTCTTGGGGTCCACCGTGGGAAGCGAGCTCTCCAGGTAGGGGCCGAACTTGCCGACGCGCAGCGTGATGCCGTCCGCGATGGGCACGGAGTTGATCTCGCGGGCGTCGATCTCACCCAGGTTGTTCACGATGCTCAGCAGGCCGGGATCGGCATCTTCACCGTAGTAGAAGTGCTTGAGCCAGGCGGCGCCCACGGCCTGGCCGTTGGCGATCTTGTCCAGGTCGCCTTCCATGTCGGCCGTGAACTCGTAATCCACATAGTCCGTGAAGTGCTGTTCGAGGAGGCGCACCACGGAGAACGCAATCCAGCTCGGCACCAGGGCTGAGCCCTGCTTCCGCACGTAGCCGCGGTCCTGGATGGTGGAGATCGTGGAGGCGTACGTGGACGGGCGTCCGATGCCCTTCTTTTCCAGCTCGGCGGTCAGGGAGGCTTCCGTGTAGCGCGGCGGCGGCGAGGTCTCGTGGCCGACGGCGATGATCTCCGAGGCGGTCAGCCCGTCACCCTTCGCGACGTTCGGCAGACGGCGGGCCTCGTCGGAGTCGTCGTCGCCGCGGCTTTCGTCCTTGCCCTCTTCATAGGCGGCCAGGAAGCCGGGGAACGTGATGACGGTGCCGGAGGCGGAGAATTCGGCGTCGCGGCCGTCAGTGGCCACCGCACCCAGGCGGATGGTGGCCGTGGAGCCCTTGGCATCGCCCATCTGGGAGGCGACGGTGCGCTTCCAGATCAGCTCATAGAGCCGGAACTCGTCGCCGCTGAGCTGCTTGGCAACCTGGGCGGGGGTGCGGAAAGAGTCGCCGGCGGGGCGGATGGCCTCGTGGGCCTCCTGCGCGTTGGCAGCCTTGCTGGTGTAGACGCGCGGCGACTGCGGAACGTATTCGGGGCCGTACAGCTCGGCAGCCTGGCGGCGCGCGGCCGTGACGGCCTCGTCGCTCAGCGCCGAGGAGTCCGTACGCATATAGGTGATGTAGCCGTTCTCGTACAGCCGCTGGGCGATCTGCATGGTGCTCTTGGACGAGAACCGCAGCTTGCGGCCGGCCTCCTGCTGCAGCGTGGAGGTGGTGAAGGGCGCGGCGGGGCGGCGCGTGTACGGCTTGGTGTCCACCGAGCGGACGCGGAAATCGGCGTCCTGCAGGGCGGCGGCCAGGGAGGTGGCGAGTTCCTCGTTGAGGTGCGCAACGTTGCGCGAGGTGAGTTCGCCGTCGTCGTTAAAGTCCCGTCCGGTGGCCACCTTGGCGCCGTCAACGGCAGCAAGCTTGGCCTTGAACGAGCCGGAATCGGCACCGAACTGCCCGGTCAGGTCCCAGTAGGACGCGGACTTGAACGCCATGCGCTCGCGTTCGCGGTCCACCACCATGCGCGTGACCACGGACTGCACGCGGCCGGCCGACAGTCCGCGCGCCACCTTGCGCCACAGTACCGGGGAGATCTCGTAGCCGTAGAGGCGGTCCAGGATGCGGCGGGTTTCCTGCGCGTCAACGAGGGCGGCGTCGACGTCGCGCAGGTTATCCATGGCGCGGTGGATGGCTTCCTTGGTGATTTCGCCGAAGGTCATCCGGTAGACGGGGACCTTGGGCTTCAGGACCTCCAGGAGGTGCCACGCGATGGCTTCGCCTTCGCGGTCCCCATCAGTTGCGAGATAGAGCGCGTCAGCGTCTTTGAGCTGGGCCTTGAGCTCGGCCACCTTTTTCTTCTTGTCCGGGGAGACGACGTAGTAGGGCTTGAAGTCGTTTTCGACGTCGACGGCGAACTTGCCCAGGGAGGTCTTCTTCAGGTCCGCGGGGAGCTCGGACGGCTGCGGCAGGTCGCGGATGTGACCGATGGAGGCCTCAACAATGAAGCCCTCGCCCAGGTACTTGGCGATGGTCTTGCTCTTGGCCGGAGACTCCACAATCACGAGTTTCTTGCCGGTTTTGGCCTTGCTTGGCACAGTGCTCCTACAGAAAAAGGTTGCTCGGGCAGATCAGCCCATATTGGCCTAGTTCACCATATTTTGCAGAATTCTGCGCTGTCATGTGGAAAACGGTGGCCCCCATCACGGCCGGGACTGCCCGCCGCCCGGCCGGGTCCCCGCGGGCCGGCACAGACCCGTCCGCCACGCCCGTCAGGTGCCGTTGTGGCCACCTGAGGCCCCTGGCAGGGTGCGGTCGTCCGGAATCATGGACCACATGGTGGCGATCCGTTCGGCACCCGGCGGAACACGGTTGGGATCCTCCAGCTCGTAGTCGCGGAGCAGCTCAAACACCCGTTCGGTCAGTTCGCTGCGCTGCTCGGCCGTGAGGTAGAGAAGGTTGCTTGCGAGCAGCACTGCCGACGCCGGCTCCCCGGGCTCACCGCTCTGCCGCTGTTCGTCCCGGGCACGGGCGTAGGCCCTGGCGCGGCGGCGGAACGCATCCAGTTCCAGATCGATCACCGCAAAGTCCGGGCCGGCCACTGCCCCGCCCGAATTGATGGCAAAGTCGGTGCCCGCCGCCTTCCACCGGCGTTCGCGGGCGTCGGCCGACGCCTCGGCCGGGACCACGATGCCCCACTTCTGTAGCGCCCGCAGGTGGTAGCTCATCGCACTGGGGGTCAGCCCTGTCTGCTGGGCGAGTTCCGTGGCCGTGCGGCTGGACTGCGTGGAGTACAGCTCGGAAATGACCTCCAGGCGGGCAGCATGAGCCAGGGCGCGGATCGCCTTGGGGTCGGTGATTTCCACCTTCTTTTCCGGCCGGTTCCTGCGCCGGGTTCCGGCTGCGGCCGGCGTCGGCCCCGTTGCAGCCGCGGCGGCTGTGTCCGGCGTGGTTCCCGCCGGTTCCGACGGCGGCATGTCAGTACTCACTTCATCAGTCTACGCAGGCCGAAGGAGCTCTGAAAGAAATGCTTGATATCCGCCGTTTCAATCCAGCCAGCTTGCCCCGGAATTACTAAGCATGCTTTGCTTACTTCCGTAAACAGACCTCCCGCAAGCAGTTCGCGGCGGGGCCGCCAGCGTTGGCGGTCCCGTGAGAAGCCCAAAGGATGACCATGATTACCCTGCACGAAGACGCTTTGATCCCGGCAGCCCAGCCCGCCGGAGAACTCACAGGCTCAAGCCTGGATGCCGGGACAGCCACCGACGGCCCCCTCCTGGCGGCAACGGGCACCCCGCGGCACTGCCGACGGCCCATGAAGCGTCTCGATCAGGAGTTCCCCCTGGAAATGGCCATCAGGGTGGACGGCCCGCGCCTGATCCGCTCCGTGAAGGCCGTGGGTGCAGCCGACGCCGTGACCTACCGCTGCATGTGCGGCTTCACCATCGACGTCCCCGCTCCCGGAATGGGCCGCGCCCCGATTAACTGACTGTCCGTTCGCGTTCCCGGCGCGAACAAACAGTTGCGGCCCGGATCCGCCGGGCCGTTCGCGGCCACAACTGTCCGTTCGCGCGTTGGACCCGCTGTCAGTCCCGACCCGCTGTCAGTCCCGACCCGTTATCAGTCCAGGTCCGGGACCACGGGCAGCAGGAATCCGTCCCGGACCAGATTGGCCACTTCGGTGAGCAGGCCGCTGCGGAAGGCACCGCCGTCGAACCCCTCCGTCCCGCCCAGCAGCGCCTCAAGGGCGCCGATAATCTGTCCGGCGGTCAGGTCGCCATCGCACGCGGAGACAAAGCCCGCCAGTTCGGTGCTCAGCAGGTTGGTGCGGCGGAGGCCGGTTCCCTGGCGCAGCAGGATGACGCCGGGGTGTTCGGCGCCGGGGCGCTGGTGGCGCTCCTCCGTGACGTCCTCGGCCACCAGAAGGTGGGCCGCGGACACGTCGTGGGCCGCAAGCCAGTCTGTCCGTTCCACCGCCGCCCCCAGATGCGGCCCGACCGGCTGTTCGATGGGGTAGGTGATCTCCTCGAACCGGCGGATCCGCCGCTCACCTGCCAGCCGGCGCAGGAAGACCATGCCGAAGCCGATCCCGCCGACATTCCGCGACGCGAAGTCCGTCAGGTACGCGGCATAAGCCTCCTGATAGTGCCGGCGGTCCCGGGTTTCCGACGCATCCTGCAGCCAGGTCTCGGCGTACTGCTCCGGCCCCACCTGCTCGCGCTGGATGAACCACGCGTCCGTGTCCGGACCGGCCCAGCTTTGCGGCCGCTCATCCCACGCAGAACCCTCCGGGATCTCCCAGTTGCCCAGAAGCTGGGCAGTTCCGCCGGGGGCGAGCACATCAGGCAGGGAGCGGATGAGCGACGCCACGATATCGTCGCCCGGCAGGCCGCCGTCGCGGTACGTGAACTGGTCGGCTGCGGCCTCCCCCGCAGTGCGCGGCGTGATGACGAACGGCGGATTGGACACGACGAGGTCAAAAGTCTCGCCGGCAACAGGCTCGAGGAGCGATCCGAGCCGGAGGCTCACGCGATCGGCGGGCCGCGCCGGATCAATATTCAGTGCCCCGGCATTGAGCAGGAGATTGAAGCGCGTGAATGCGAGGGCGCGCTCCGAGATGTCCGTGGCGGTGACGTGGCCGCTGTGCTGGAGAAGGTGGAAGGTCTGAATGCCGCAGCCGGTGCCCAGGTCCAGGGCCCGTTCGGCATGGCGGCGGATGGTGGTCTGGACAAGGGTGGTGGACGCCTGCCCGATGCCCAGGACGTGGTCGTGCCTGAGGACGCCGGGCCGCTGGTGCGCAGCGAGGTCGCTGGCCACCCAGATCTCGACGCCGCCGTCCCTGCCCGCGTCCCAGCCGTAGGGACGCAGGTCCGCCTCGGCGGCAACCTCGGTCCCCATGATTTTCGCCAGCCCCAGCGCCGCCAGGCCTTCGGCGCGGGTCCGCGGCAGCGCGCCGTCGAGCACCTCCGCTTCCTGCGGAACGGCCAAAAGCCAAAAACGCACGACGGCGGCCAATGCTGCGGTGCGCGGCTCGCCGGCGGCCGCTGCTTCAGTCGCGATCAGCGCCGGGATGGGCTGGTCCCGGTTCAGTGCCGCGTACGCGGACTCCCCCAGCAGTTCCGCGACGCCCTCCAGGGTGTAGCCCACCTCGCGGAGGTCTGAGGCCAGGGCCTGCAGGAGGTCGGGCAGGTCGCTGCGGGGCGCGTCGGGAGTGTTGCCGGCGGTGAAGTGCGTTGGTTCGGTCACCGGCCAAGTCTATTTCCCGCCCACATTATTGTCGGCCTGATCATTGTCCGCGCCTGAGGCTACAGTTGGGCCATGCTCGGAACCCAGGCAGGGGCGGCCGATCCCGATTGGCTGCGGTACGCGACGGCATTCGCACCGCTGCTGGCCGCCGTCATCGCTGCCTGGATCGCGTGGCGCACACTCGCCCAACGGCGTCAGGCGGACCGGCGGGACCAGTGGTGGAAGCGCACCCAGTGGGCCATCGACCTTGCCATGGACCGCGACTTCAGCAGGGCGATTGTTGGCTTGGTGGCGCTGAAGCACCTTGCGGCCAGCGATCTGTGCACTGACGAGGACTACGAAATGCTGGACAAGATCGGAGGCGCCAAGATCGATGCCCTAACCCTGTCCGAGGAGAGCGCCAGGCGCGAGGCGTCGAAACCGCAGCCCACGGAATCGCCGCCCGCACATCACGAAGCCACGGCCGCGCGGGCCCGGGAGCAGGGAACCGCGGCGCCGCCGGGCGCTGCGGCGCGGACCACCGTCATTCCCGTGGCATTGGAGTCCCGGGGCGAGCAGGTTCTGGCGACCTCCGCAGGCATGGCCAAAGCGCTGACCGAGGCAGACAGACTTGTCTCCTTTGTGGCCTCGCTGCGGACCGGGGGGAGGCGGCCGGAATCCGGCGGCACCTCAAACGGGTAAGTTTGAAGGCATGCCTGAACGTTGTCCTCTGATTTCCCGCGCCTTGGGCGGGGCGGCGGCGTCCGCCGCCATCCTGCTGGCAGCGACTGCCTGCTCCCCCGTGGTGTCGATCGAAAATGCCGATGTTCCGCAGTGGCGGGCCACCGCCCTGCCCTCCGACAGCCGAGCGGTGCTGGAGGACTCCGGCAAGATCCTCAACCGGGACAGGATCATCCAGGCGGCAGCCAGCGTCCCGGCGGGTGACTACACGCTGACCATCACCTGCGACGGCGGCGGCAAGGCGTTCTTCGCGGTGCTGCTCGCCGGCAAGGAACTGACGGAAGCCGGAGCGGCCTGCAACGGCAGCCGCGAAACCGCGACGATCACCGTACCGAAGGCCGGGCGGATGGAAATCAGCGCCTCCAGCGTGGATGCACCCCTTCTGTACGCCTATCAGCTGGTTCCAGGGCGCTGATCCGCGGCCTATTCCGCTGCCATTTGGCCGCGGCGCCGGGAAATTTTCCTTCCGGCGGACTGCCATCTGTACCGGCGTCCCCGGCAGGCTTAAAGTCGGGATATGCCCACGGTGCGGACGGCCTCCGCGCATCGTTTCACGGCGCGGGCGCAACGCAGGCTCTGGCTGCGGGCGCCGGCAGCCGTCGTCGCGCTTTTCTTTGTGCTGGTGGCAGGCGTCCTGGGCGGCTGTGAATACAGCTACGACGACGGCCGTGGCGAACTTCCGGCCGCCCCCGTGATAACGGATCCCGTGTTGCCGCGTGATCCGCTGGAAAACGTGCCGGTGTCGGGTGAGGAGCTCACCGAATGGGCGAAGGACGTCCTGCCCGACGCCGAGGGACAGGTCTTCCACACAAGCTACGGCAGCGTGTCCAGGGGCCGCAGCAAGACAGAATCCACCAAGCAGCTGCCGAGCGGCACGTACTCCCTCACCCTCGCGTGCCGGAGCGAGCGGCGGGTCTCATTCACAGTCCGCGACGCAGAATCCGCCTTGGTGGACCTGAGCCTCCGGTGCGGCACCTCGCGCGTCAATGTGGTGCACGTGTCCGAGGACTCCGTGCTCCGGGTGACAGTGGAGGCGCGGTCGGCCGCCAATTTCGCCTACCGGATCAGCCGGATCTGACGCTGCAGCCAGGACCCGGCCAGGCAGGGGCTGGCGGGCGCAGCCGTCCCCCTGCTCAGGCCGCGGCGCAACCGTCCGGGCAGCGCAGGGTTTCAGGGCTGGCGGCGCACTCCGCGCAGTACAGCGTCAGCGTGCGGCAGCTGGGGTTCGAACAGTTCTCGAACTTGCTCGTGGGCGCCTGGCACCGGACGCATTCGCCGATGGTTTTGGCGTCCTCGCTGAATTCGAGGTGCATGCGCTTGTCGAAGACGTAGAGGGAGCCTTCCCAAAGGCCCTGGTCCTTGAACTTCTCCCCGTAGCGCACGATGCCGCCGTCCAGCTGGTACACCTCTTTGAAGCCGCGGTTAACCATGAGGCTGGACAGCACCTCGCAGCGGATGCCTCCGGTGCAGTAGGTGACGACCGGCTGGTCCTTCAGGTGGTCGTACTTGCCGGAGTCGAGCTCGGTGATGAAGTCGTGGGTGGTGGCGACGTCAGGGACAATGGCGTCCTTGAACTTGCCGATCTGTGCCTCGAACGCGTTGCGGCCGTCAAAGAACACCACGTCCTGGCCGCTGGCCTTCCTCGCGTCGACGAGTTCGTGGACTTCCTCGGGCTTCAGGTGGGTCCCGCCTCCCACGACGCCTTTTTCGTCCACCTTCAGCTCGCCGGGCGCACCGAACGAAACGATCTCGTCGCGGACCTTGACGCTCAGGCGGGGGAAGTCCTCCGCACCGCCGTCGGACCATTTGACGTCGATGCCACGGAAGCCCTTGTATTCACGGGTGGTTTTTACGTACTGCTTTACAGCCCCGATCTCTCCGCCAACGGTGGCGTTGATGCCGTCCTTGGAGATAAGGATTCGCCCGGTCAGGCCGAGCTTTTCGCACAGGGCACGCTGCCAGAGCCGGACAGCGTCCGGATCTGCGATGGGAGTAAAGCCGTAAAAGAGTACGATTCGGTTCAAAGCCACGTGTTTAAGGGTACTGGGTGGCCGCCGGGGACGGATTCGGACCGGGGAAGAGCCTCCTATCACAATTGCATAAGCAAGCGCCGAAGCTCTGTTGCTTATGACAGCGCTGGAATACTCTCATCACATGACGCCAGAAGCCATGGTTGGAGACATCACTCATCTGCTGGAAGTCTGGGTAGCCGGTTGGGCTGGTTGCCGGGGCTATGAGACGCGCACCGAGGGACGGTTCCCCGCGGCCTTGCGTGCGGACACGACCGGGGACTGGGAATACTTCGCCTCCGATCCTACGGACGCGGAATTCGCAGAGCTGGCGGCCAAGACTGCCGAGGCCCCCAAACGGGTCCTGACCATCCTGACCAATAATGTGGGGCGCTACAAGCTCTTGGCTGAGCAACACAACCTCAACGCCACATCAGCGTCCCAGACCATGATGGTCGTCGACATGGAAACCCAGGACTCCGAGGACCCGTGGCTCTCGGACGACGAACTGTCCCTGAAAACGTGGGAGTCCAACGGTGTCCACTTCGCCGAAGTCCGCTCGGGCGACACTCTGGCGGTGAGCGGCCGCGTGGTGGTCATCAACGGCACCGCGGTGTTCGACAAGATCGTCACCGAACCCTCCTTCCAGCGCCGGGGGCTGGGCAGCTTCATCATGAAGGCGCTGGCGGCGCAGGCGTTCTCCCACGATGTGGAGGACGGACTCCTGTTGGCGTCCCTGGACGGACAGAAGCTGTATTCGCATCTGGGCTGGTCCTCGGTATGCCACGTGCTGATGCTCTCCGCCTCCGATGAAGGGTCCGACCTCTCCGTCGTCTGACCCTTCCGGCCGTTCCGTCCTTCCGGGTTTCCGTAGCGGGTCGGCTGTTCTGTGCCGGGTTGCTTTTCCTTCCCTTCTTGCTCTGTGCCTGTCCGCTGGTCCGTGCCTGTTCGCTGTTCTGTGCCTGCGATTTTTGCCCGGATGAAAGAATGTTGGGGTGAACCCCCATGACTCGCTGATTCCGTTGCTGGGCCGTGGCCCGGACCCGGAGCAGCTCCGGCATGTGCGGACCATTCCGGCGCGCGCCGCCGTGCACGAGCCATGGCCGGACTGGGCCCACCCGGACCTGGTCGCGGCCTACGGCAAGCTCGGCATCCACCAGCCCTACCGGCATCAGATTCGGGCAGCAGACATTGCCCACGGCGGCGGGCACGTGGTGATCGCCACCGGCACTGCGTCCGGAAAATCCCTGGCCTACCAGCTGCCGGCGCTCGACGCGATTCACCGGTCCGAGCTCCGCGTCCTGTCGGACCCCGGAAAAATCCACGACGACGGCGCGGTGACGCTGTACCTCTCGCCCACCAAGGCGCTGGCGGCAGACCAGCTCGCGGCAATTAGGTCCCTGAACCTCCCGACAGTCCGGGCCGAAACCTACGACGGCGACACCGACCAGGCCTCCCGCCGCTGGATCCGCGACCACGCGAATTTCATTCTTGCCAACCCAGACATGCTGCACTTCGGCATCCTGCCCAACCACGCCTGGTGGGCCGGGTTCTTCCGGCGCCTGCGCTACGTGATCGTTGACGAGGCGCACAGCTACCGCGGCGTCTTCGGCTCCCACGTGGCCAACCTGATGCGCCGGCTGCGGCGCATTTGCGCTTACTACGCGGCCGATGGAAACGCTGCCGGACCGGTCTTCATCGCGGCGTCCGCCACCGCTTCCGAGCCGGAGAAGTCCTTTGGCCGGCTCATAGGCGCCGCGGTCCAGGGAGTCTCGGAAGACTCCTCGCCGCACGGATCCACGACAGTGGCATTCTGGGAACCGGCGCTCAGCGAGGTGCGCGGCGAGAACGGCGCCAAGGAACGCAGGACGGCGGTGGCCGAGACCGCGGACCTGCTCGCGAACCTTGTCTCGTCACGGGTCCGGACCATCGCGTTCATCAAGTCCAGACGTGGCGCCGAAACCATCTCCTCCATCACCAAACGGCTCCTTGACGAAGTCGATCCCAGCCTGCCCCAACGCGTGGCCGCCTACCGCTCCGGGTACCTCCCGGAGGAACGCCGCGCCTTGGAAAGGGCCCTGCGGACCGGCCAGCTGCTGGGTATTTCCAGCACCTCGGCCCTGGAACTGGGGATCGACATCTCCGGGCTGGACGCCGTGCTGGTGGCTGGCTGGCCCGGCACCCGGGCGTCCCTCTTCCAGCAGATCGGCCGCGCCGGCCGCGCCGGACAGGACGCCATCGCTGCCTTCGTGGCCAGCGATGATCCCCTGGACACGTACCTGGTCAATCATCCGGAAGCCATCTTCGACGTGTCCGTCGAGGCCACAGTCTTTGATCCGTCCAACCCCTATGTGCTGGGCCCGCACCTCTGCGCCGCTGCCGCCGAGCTCCCGCTCGGCGTGGCCGAGCTGCCGCTGTTCGGAGCCACAGCGGAGAAACTCCTCGGGCAGCTGGTGGCACAGGGGTACCTGCGGCGGCGCCCGGCCGGCTGGTTCTGGACCCACGCGCAGAGCGCGGCGGCCATGGTAAACCTGCGCGCTGACGGCGGCGGGCCAGTCAGCATTGTCGATGCCGACACCGGTTCGCTGCTGGGAACCATGGATTCGCCGCAAACGCACTACCAGGCCCATACCGGAGCCGTCTACGTCCATCAGGGTGACAGCTACGTGGTGGAGGACCTGAACGAGGACGATCACTGCGTGGTGGTACGCCGCGCCAACCCCGACTATTACACGACAGCCCGGGACGTCACGCAGATCGAGGTCCTCGAGACGCAGCGGACTGCGCAGTGGGGCGATGTTGCCGTCCACTTCGGCGACGTCAAGGTCACGACTCAAGTGGTCTCCTTTCAGCGGAAGGCCCTAATTTCCAATGAAGTCCTGGGCGAGGAGCCGCTCGATCTGGGAGCCCGGGACCTGTTTACGAAGGCCGTGTGGTTTGTCATGGAGAACCGTTCACTCACAGGCGCCGGACTCATCGAGGCCCAGTTCCCCGGCGCCCTCCACGCGGCCGAGCACGCCGCCATCGGCCTGCTGCCGCTGGTTGCCTCGAGCGACCGCTGGGACATCGGCGGGGTTTCAACCGCAATCCATGCCGACACCGGTGTGCCGACGATTTTCGTGTACGACGGGCATCCCGGCGGTGCCGGTTTTGCCGAACGGGGCTTCGAGAAGGCCAAGGTGTGGCTCTCGGCCACGAGAGACGCGATCGAGGCCTGCGAGTGCGAATCCGGATGCCCCTCCTGTGTCCAGTCGCCAAAATGCGGCAACAAGAACAACCCGTTGGACAAGGACGCGGCAGTCATCCTGATCGATGTCCTGCTGAAGGATGCGCGGGACGCGGCGGCGGCACAGGATTCCGAGGCGGGCGTACCGGCGCCGAACGCGGTCTAGGGGCCTTTAGGAGCGCTGCCAAGTTCAGGGCGGCGGTCCCGCCCTGGCCCGGCCGGTGGCGACGCCTAGGAGTGGCCCGGCAGGCAGCTCGGTACTGACCTCGACGGACTGGTCACCTCGGGCGGTGCAGCTGACAAGCGTTGCTTTGTGGCGGGCAGCCACCGCGGCAGCCACAAGGCAGGGCTCCCCCGCTGAAACACCACGGAGCGCGTCAGCCGCTGCCAAGGCCGCGAGGTCCGCCGCGGCGGCGGCTTTGGAGGCCGCCGCCGATGCCTGCGCCAGCAGGAGGAGCAGGGACATGACCATGACAACCACCATGCCGAGCCCCGCGGCCAGCACAGTGCCCGATCCGCGTTCGGATTCGATTCCGGAGACCGGATTTCTGCCCTGGCCGGGGGGCTGTTTCCGCCGAAGGCTCACAGGAGCCGCCCGGCAGGAATCCCGTACCGCTGCCCGGCCGGCGCCGTCTGGAGCTTTCCCGGTGGCGGTGCCGAAGATGCCGTTTCGCTGCGTGCCTCTGCCCTGGCTGTCAGCGTCCACGGCACCATGCGTCCCAGGGGTCCCGACGCCCTGTCCGACACGGTGACGCTCATCCATTCGCCGCCGGGAACAACGGCCGACGAGGCGGAAGGGCCTGCCAGTTTCCGGACGATGCCGTTGACGGCGGCGGGGTCTTCACCTCTCGCGAGTGCCCTGGCGCCAGCCCGGGCAGCATCCTCCAACCGCAGTTGGGTGATTCCCGCCGCAGACCCCGCCAGCAGCATGGCCAGAAGCAGCAGGACCGCCGGAAGGGCCACCGCGAATTCCGCGGTCACCGCGCCGCGGCTGATCCCGTGACCGTTCTCGGAACCGCGGGCCTTCCCCTGCCCGCGGCTGCCGGCCTGATCTGCGGATGGGTTCCTGTGCTGCCGGCAGGACTCAAGTCCGGCCGCTGCAGGGGTCCGCGGAGCGGGTTTCACGGCAGAGCCAGCGCCGTACGGATCAGGTTGAGCAGGAAGCCACGGACTTCGTCGCTTCGCAGGATGAACACCAGGAGCCCGGCGAAACCCACGGCGGCCAGCGTGGCGATGGCATATTCGGCGGTCGCCATGCCGGCTTCCGAGCCAGTGAGCCGCCTGCGTGGCCGTGGCTTCACCCGTGGCGCCATGCTGGCGCCCGGGTAGATCTCCAGCACATCGGCTTCTTCGGATGCCTGGCGCACGGGCTGGACGGCTTCACCCGGGGTGTGATGGTTGAGGGACATGAATTTTCCTTTCTGGAGTTCCGGCGAGTTGCCGGTGCATTCGACTCTCCCGTCCGCCGCCCGGACCGGTAAGGCCTGAACTTCCCTAAGTGGAAAAGCAGCCGGACCGGCCGCATGTGGAGGGAAAGTGCCGGAACATCCGCGGCGCCCGTGCGGGCATGCGCCGCACCTCAGGGTGAATGAAGCGACATCGGCACTTGCATGGCAGCACGAAAAGCCCTGCGGCGGGGATCAGTTTTGGGCGGCGCGAAACACCAGCCCCCGGCTCCCCGAGGGAACTCAGCTGCTCGACGGAACTCGGCGGCCCGACGGGTATCCGCCGGAGGGAACTCAGCTGCTCGACGGAACCAGGGCAAGCAGCACAGGAACGACTCCCAGGCAGATGAAGGCCGGAAGTGAACACAGCCCCAGCGGAACCACCAGCTTGACTCCCAAGGAGGCCGCACGCTTCTCCGCGGCACGGAAACGCTCCCGCCTCATTCTGGCGGCCTGGGCATAAAGGATGGATGACGACGGTGCACCGGTCAGCGCGGCGAAGCCCAAGGCGTCCCTGAGGGCGAGTATCTCCGGCGAGGGCAGGTCTGAACTCCGCCAGGCCGTCTCCCAGTCGGCGCCAATGGCCATGGCTCCCACGACAGGCCGAAGGGCGCGGCGGTACTCGGGTGAGGCCGCAGCGGCCACCAGTTCCAGTGCTCGTCCGATACCGGCACCCGCGTGGAGCATGGCGGCAATCAGCTCAAGCATCATGGCGGTATCGCGCAATCCCGGTGACTGCTCGGCGCGCCTCTGAGAGTGTTCGTCCTTGTCCGCCTTGCCGCTACCCGCCGCCAGGCCGCTCCGGCGAAGGAGACCGGATCTCGCAGGGGCGGATCCGCTAAAGGCGAGGCCTGCAGCGGCCGCGAGCGCCAGGAAGATGAGGGAAGCGGCCAGCACTGACCCGTTCATCGGCCCGATCCGCTCAAACCGAGGCAGTCCGGCTGACGCGTGTTCATGGCGCGGCCGCGCCGGCGGCTGCCCGCACGAGCCTCGCGGACCATATGCGGCCGGCAACGGTCAGTCCGATGCCTGCGACCAGCGCAGCCACACCGAACGGCGTGCCCAGCAGCACGGCCAGCGGGTCCACGCCGAGGCAGACACCCAGTCCCAGCCCCAGCAGGGGCAGCCAGGTGAGTAGCGCGACCGTTGCCTTCGGTCCGGCGAGCGCCGTCTGGCGGGCGGCTTCGGCGTCGTCTTCAACCTCGAGCTGGGCGGCAAAGCGGGTCAGGACGTCGGCCAGCGGACAGCCGCTGGCGGCCGCTATCTCGAAGCAGGCTGCCAGCTCAGCCCAGATCCGCGGCTCACGGCCGCCCGCTCCCGGACGCGAGGGTGAACAGGCCGACCGTATTGCCTCGGCTACCGGCGCTCCCCGCAGGGCCGCTCCCCGGGCGGCTGACAAGACAGCCGACGATCCGGGGCTGAGCCGTGGCCGGCAGGGGCTGTCATCCGCAGAGCCCTGCTCCACGTAGAGCTGCCACAGTTCCTCCCACAGCCGCGAAGGGGACCGGCCACCCTTCAACAGGGCAGCCAATTGCTGAACCACCACCGTCAGGGACACGAACGCCTCCCGGCGGCGGCCACGGGTGAGACCAAACTCGACTCGGTCCATCGTGGCACGCCGTCCGTTACGGCGGACACGTCCACCGGCGAAACCGCTGAGGCCGAAGGCGACGCGTGCGCGCCGAACCGGCCCACCCGCAGGGCTGAGGATCAGCCACGCGGCGAGCGCCAGTGCACCAACAAGGGCCGCGGTCATGCTGCTGCCCTGCGGGCTCCGCGCTTTTCACGCAGGTTCCCCGGACCGGGGCCGGAATCGCGGGCAGGGATGGAGCCGCGTCCGTCGCCGGCCCCGGGGACAGTGCCTGCCTCCGTTGCCAGGCCCGGATCGAGGGCCAGTCGCTGGGCAAGGATCTCCCACGCCGGCCCGGGAACCGGCCGGCCGGCTGAAACGTCAAGAGCCACGACGACGTCGAGGCCACCGTGCCGCTCGGTAAGAATGCCGATGCACGCGACATAGCGTCCGTGCCTCGACCGGGCCACGTGCACCACCACGTCAAGGGCGCTGGCAACCTGCAGGCGGACCGCATCCTGGCCAAGCCCGGCCAGGGCCCCCAGAGCGGTAAGCCGGGCTGGAACCGAGCCTGCGGCGTTGGCGTGGATGGTCCCGCCGCCTCCAGTGTGGCCCGTATTCATGGCCGTCAGGAGTTCGCGCACCTCTGTGCCCCGGCATTCCCCCACAATCAGCCGGTCCGGCCGCATCCTCAGGGCCTGGCGGACGAGTTCACCGAGGTCCACTGCCCCGCCCCCTTCGAGATTCCCGTGTCGTGATTCCAGCGAGACCACATGCGGGTGCACGGGATTCAGCTCGGAGGCGTCCTCG
The DNA here is from genome assembly GCF_000238915.1 of Arthrobacter globiformis NBRC 12137. Classification (GTDB taxonomy): domain Bacteria; phylum Actinomycetota; class Actinomycetes; order Actinomycetales; family Micrococcaceae; genus Arthrobacter; species Arthrobacter globiformis. The sequence goes on from NZ_BAEG01000008.1 coordinate 144,373, forward strand.
ATCAGGACCAGCCTCTCTCCCGGGTGGCAGAGCCCCAGCAGGGTGGACAAGAGGGTGGTCTTTCCGGACCCGGTGGCCCCGCTGACCAGGAAACTCAGCCTCTGCTCCACCATGCGCTCCAGAACGCATTGAACAAGTGGCCCAAACATGCCCCCGTCCCGGAGCTCGTCCAGGGTGAAAACCTGTTCCCGCCGGATCCTGACACTGAGCAGCGTGCCGGCCGCCGAGATGGGCGGCAGAACGGCATGGACCCGGTACCCTCCCTCGAGCCGCACATCCACACACGGCGATCCGTCATCCAGCCGCCTGCCGCCTGATGCCACCAGCCTGGCGGCAAGGGCCCTGAGCTGCGCCTCCCCTGCGAAGGTCACCGATGTCCGTTCGATGCCGCGGCCCCTGTCCAGCCAGACGGAGTCCGGGGCGTTCACGAAGATGTCCGTGACCAGCGGGTCCCGGACCAGGTGCTGCAGCGGCCCAAGGCCGTTGAGCTCAGCGCTGATGCGCTCAGCGGCGGCGAGGGTTCCTGCTGTGCCCAGCAGCTTCCCGGTAGCCTGCACCGCAGCCGCCACCCGGGACGGGGTAACCGGCCCGGCGTCGGCCATGACCGACTCGCGGACGGTCTCGAGAAGCCCCGCGTCCAGGACCCGTGCCGCGCGCCGCCGCCCGGCAGTCTCGGCGAGCGCGGCGCGGGAGGCAGGTGCCCCGGGAAACCCGGGTCCGCCACTGAGGCCAGCATCCGCACCGGCCGCGGGCACTCCCAGATGAGCACTCACCGGAGGTCTCCGGTCTCGCCGGCGAGGAGGCCAAGCACTGAGGAGGCGAAGCGCCGCACGCTCTTTCGCCTGCCTTGGTCGAGCAGGCGGCCCAGCTCGGTGGCCGAGGCTGTGCCCCGCACCTCGGGCATCACGCCGTGCAGGGGCAGCCCCACGGACTCGGCGACCAGCGCGGCGTCCAGCGCAACCCCGGCCTTTCCCCTGATAACCAGGGCGGATTCGACAGGCGGAAGCTCCTGCAGCAGCCGCGCGGCGGCGACTGCAGCCTTCAGCTGGGCGGGGACGACCACCAGGAGGCGGTCACAATCCCATGCGAACGTGCGCAGCGGCTCGGCGTTGCGGCCGATATCGACAATCACCACTTCATAGCCCCTGCGTGCGGCGTCGAGGACGCCTCCCACGGTGACCGGGTCCACCAGGGGCGGCCGTTCCCTGCTTCCGGGCCACGACAGAAACGAGAACCCGCCGGCGACAGGCAACGCGTCCGAGAGCTGCTGGGGGTCAATGCTGCCACTGGCATCGGCCAGATCCGGCCAGCGGAGACCCGGGGATTCCTCCGCGGCCAGGGCCAGTTCGAGGCCACCGCCCCAGGGATCGGCGTCGACGAGCAGGACCCGCGCACCGAGTTCGGCTGCTGCCTGCGCGAGCCACGCCGCCGCGGTGGTGGCACCCGCCCCACCGCAGCCGCCGGTGACACCGAGCACCAGGCCTCCGGCCTCGGGTGAACGGGACCGGCTGAGATACTCCGCCAACCAGGCGGCGGCGTCCGGAAGAACGGCGACGCGTTGTGCACCCAGGGCAGCGCCCAGGTGCCAGAGCGTGTCCCCTTCGCCGCTGAGACCGACGAGCACGGCCGGGGCACGGCGCCGGGGCGGCAGTTCACGGACGTCGCTGCCCACCAGGACGTCGGCCGCGGAATCCCAGAATGGCGCAGCCTCCGCCACATCGTCCACCACCCGGAGCCGTCCGCCCGCGGCAGCGACAATCCGTTCCACTTCTCCCCGCAGGAATTCAAAGCCCGTGACGAGCAGGACGTCGCCGCCGTCGCCGGGGAGCCAGGTTCCGGTTTCAGAACCGGGCGAGAGCCCCACCGGAGCCGGCCTGCGCCGTGCATCCGGCACAGCAGCACCAGGCACAGCAGCATTGGGCACGGCAGCATCAGGCTGTGCGCTGTCTGGGTCTGATGGGAGTCGCCCGTTCCGGGCGTGGTGCCTGCTCATGCAGCAACTGTGCCCAACGGAACAGCCGCCCGGCAGAGCCGGATGGCCGTATGTGGAAAACCGGCCGGCCGGCTGCTGAAAAGGAACGCCTGACTGGCTGTGGAGGACAAGAGCGACAAGGCCCCGCAGGTGGGCACAGGCCGGCCACTGGCATCCAAGGCGCCAGACGCGGCGCCGAACAGCGCGGCGGCAGGGCAGAATTGGACATATGTACCTGTTGCTCGCCGCCCACCCTGACGGCGCAGCCGTACAGGAACTCACGGCGGCAGGCCTCCCCCACCCTGACAACCCGGAACCCCGGATTGTCAGCGTTGCCCCGCAGCGAGCGGACGTGGGAGCCCACCAGGCCGCACCCCAAACCGCACCCGGCGGCGGAACCGGGCTCGCCGCCGTCGTCCGTGAACTCGAGAAGCGGCGCCCGCGCTGGATCTGGCACCGCACCCAGGACTGGTACCCGTCACTGCTGGCGGCGGGCGTCGACGTGGAGCGTTGCTACGACCTCTCCTTGTGCGGCGCCATCCTGGCCCATTCCGAGTTCACGGCCCACACCCTGTACTCCCGGAACGCCGAGAAGCTTACCCAGGACGATGACCTGCAGCCGCCTCGGCTGCTCCAGCCGCCTCCTCCTCCCGCGGACCAGGGGGCGCTCTTCGATGACCCGGGCGCGGCCACCGAACCGCGCCAGGCCTTGGCCGAGTTGCGTGCCGAATACGCCGCCCAGCAGGAGGCCCTCGCAGCGGCGGGAGCAGCCACCGCTGGGGACGGTAACCGCCGGCAGCGTCTTCAGCTCCTCCTCGCCGCCGAATCCGCCAGCGCCTTGGTCGCTGCCGAGATGCAGCATGCCGGCGTGCCGTGGCGCGAGGAGCTGCACGAGCACATCCTGGCGGAGCACCTGGGCCCGCGGCCTCCGGTGGGGCACCGCCCGGCCAAGCTCGAGGCCCTCAACACCGAACTCCGGGGCCTGCTGAACGCACCGGCGCTGAACCCGGACTCGCCACAGGAGCTGATGCGCGCCCTGCACCGCAACGGCATCGAGGTGAAGTCCACGCGGCAATGGGAACTGAAGGGGTCCAGCCATCCGGCGATCGCGCCGCTGCTGGCCTACAAGAAACTGTCGCGGCTCCACACCGCCAACGGTTGGGCGTGGCTGGACGCCTGGGTGCGGAACGGAAGGTTCCGGCCTGAATATGTAGTAGGCGGAGTGGTGTCGGGCCGCTGGGCGTCACGCGGCGGCGGGGCGCTGCAGATCCCCCGCCAGGTCCGCGGCGCCGTGCATGCAGACCCGGGGCACAAGCTCATCGTGGCGGACGCGTCCCAGCTGGAACCCCGTGTCCTCGCCGCCCTCGCGCAGGACTCGACCATGGCTGAGGCCGCCCGGGACCAGGATCTCTACGCGGGGATCGCGGCCAAGGGGTTCGGCGGTGATCGGAGCAAGGCAAAAATGGCGCTGCTGGGAGCCATGTACGGCGCCACCTCCGGCGAAGCGGGCCGCCTGATGCCGCAGCTGGCCAAGACCTACCCGCGTGCGGTGGGCTTCGTCGAACGCGCCGCCCGCGACGGCGAAGCGGGCCGGACCGTCACCTCGCGCCTGGGACGCAGCAGCCCGCCGCCGTCGGAACGGTGGTTCCTCAGCCAGCGGTCCACTTCGGCGGAGGAGCAGCGCCGCGCCGACGCCATCGCGCGTTCGCGCGGACGTTTCACGCGGAACTTCGTGGTCCAGGGTTCGGCTGCGGACTGGGCGGCCTGCTGGCTTGCGGAACTACGACGGCGGCTGCGCACCATGCGTGCCGACGGTTCAGCAACAGGGGAACTCGTGTTTTTCCTGCACGACGAGGTCATGGTCCACGCCCCGGACGCCGCTGTGGATGCCTGCGTCCGCGCCATCGAGGAAGCGGCCAACGCCGCCAAGGAGCTGCTCTTCGGCCCCATTCCGGTCGAGTTCCCGGTGAGCGTCGCCGTCGTCGACTCCTACGACAACGCAAAGTAATCCGGCCTCCAGAGCCGGCCAAACCGAAACGGGGCACTTTGACGCGCGCCGCGCCGGCCGCCGTCGTAATTCACGACGTCGGCACCTCCAAAGTGCCCCACGACGGCACTTCCTGGCTCACCTGCCGCCCCGTGGGGGCCGGACAATAGCCCCTGTCCACGGCAAATAAAAGTCACATTCGCCACTTCCGGAATAAGCGGTTGTACCGAGTAATGTACCGGCGGGTAGCTCGCATCATGTGGCGTGGGCCACTAAGCTCGATGGTGGCCGGGCAGTGGCAACAAGTTGGCCCGGCACGTGCGACGAAGCATCAGCAGGGGGTTTCCACGCCAATGGCGGGCAAGTTTGAAGTTCACCAGGACAGCGATCAGTCCTACAAGTTCCGGCTCATGGATGGGGACGGAAACATCGTGGCAGAGTCGCCGCGATTCAAGAGTGTTTCGGGAGTAGTGGCGGGCATCAACGCACTGCGCGAAAACGCCGCCACCGGCCTGGTGGTGGATCTGCGGAAATCGCAGCACTGACACTGGCGGGACAGCCGGCAGTTCCGCCTCGTCAGAGGTCCAGCGGGTGAAGCCTGGTCCTGTCCCAAGGGACGGCCCAGGCCAGCTGGTCGAACAGTTCGTTCAGGATCATTCCCGTAAAGCCCCAGACCACCAGGCTGTTCACGGTGAACGCCGGGCTCTGGAACGTCTGGTTCATGCGGGTCACGGCCGCCATGGTGCGGTTCTCGGGGTCCAGCAGGTCACGGACCGGGACCCGGAAGACCTGGGCGGACTCGCCGTAGTCCACCACCCGGACGGGCGACGGCGACGCCCACCAGGCCAGGACAGGGGTCACCAGGAAGTTTCCGCGCGGAAGGGCCAGTTCCGGCAGTGCACCCAGCACTTCGACGCCGGAAGGGTCCAGGCCGGTCTCCTCCTCGGCTTCCCGCAGCGCGGCCTCCACCGGAGTCTCACCCGCGTGGATACCTCCGCCGGGAAAAGCCACCTGGCCGGGATGGTCATCGAGGGTGTGGGCCCGTTCCAGGAGCAGGACGTCCAGGTCGGCAGCAACGAGCGGTTTGCCGGAGGCTGCAGGCACATCGTCCAGGGCTCCGAAGAGGATCAGAACGGCCGCTTTGCGGGCCACGGACTCGTCAACAGTGAGCTTGCGCCAGTAAGGATTCCGGGCAGGACCGGTTCCCGCCCTGATTGAATCGACGAGGTCCACCAGGTCCTGGCGCGCTGTCATTGAGTCCTCCGCTGCGATTCCATCCGGATCTCGGCGGCGCGGTGCGTCTCGGCCAGCAGCTTCGCCAGGAGCTCCTCGTTTCCGGGCGCCAGCTCGTACTTCAGCAGTTTCGCGGCCTTGGCGGGGTTCGTCTCGCCCGAGCCGAAGCTGGGGCACCAGTTGGCCACGGCGCAGGCCCCGCAGGCCGGCTTGCGGGAATGGCACACCCGCCTGCCGTGAAAGACCACCCGGTGGGACAGCATGGTCCAGTCCCTGGGCTCAAACAGCTCCGCCACGTCGGACTCGATCCGGACGGGGTCGTCCGACTCCGTCCAGCCGAACCGCCGCGCCAGCCGCCCGAAGTGGGTGTCCACCGTAATGCCGGGGATGCCGAACGCGTTGCCCAGCACCACGTTCGCGGTTTTCCGCCCGACGCCGGGAAGCGTCACCAGGTCTTCCAGCCGGCCCGGCACAACGCCGTCGAACTCGTCCACCACCCGGTTCGCCAGCGCGAGGAGGTTCCGCGTCTTGGCGCGGAAAAACCCCGTCGGCTTGATGATGGCTTCAAGCTCCGCCGTGTCGGCTTCCGCCATGGCCCGGGCGTCCGGGTAGCGGGAGAAAAGGAGCGGAGTGATCAGGTTGACTGTCACATCCGTGGTCTGCGCGGAGAGCACCGTGGCCACGAGGAGCTCAAAGGGATTCCGGAAGTCGAGCTCGGCGTGGGCGTACGGGTACTGCTCGGCGAGGGCACGGTTGATCCTGCGCGCCCGGCGCTTCAGCGCCAGGGCTGACTCGCCGGAGCGGGCCGGCGGGCTAGCCGCCGGCCCAGTTTCGGCGGGGGCGGCAGCGGCGGGAACCTCCGCGGATACCTCTGCCGGGGCAGGGGCAACAGGGGCGCCGACCGGGGTGCCGCGCCGGCGGGAAGCGGAATCGGCCACGGTGGCCGGCTAGCCGCGCTCGATGTTGCTGAGGTCGCGCAGGACGCCCACCCGGCCGTCCGTGTGCTGGACCAGGAACTCATCGCCGCGGTCCTCGAGCGCCAGGACCCAGCCGCCGGGCTCGATCCCGAACAGCGGCGCGCCCGTGCGCTCGTCAACGGCAGTGCGGTGCTGTGCCACGGCAAACCAGAAGGCCTCGTGGACCGGCTCCTGCTCCGACTCCTCCGGCCGGCTCGCCGGGTCAACGGTGGCACCGATCGGTTCCTGCGACCTCGTCTGCTCGGGCATGTCCACCCTCGGGTGAACCGCGGTAGCAGGCGTGGCCGAGGCCGCACGGGCTGCCTCTTCCGCGGCTTGACGTGCAGCAGCGTTGGACTTGCCTTCGGCTACGGGGGCTTCCGCAGCGGGCGCCTCCCCTGCCGCTCCGACGGCGGGAGCTTCAGCTGCGGGAACTCCTACGGCGGGGGCTTCAGCTGCCGGAGCCTTTGCACCGGCTGCTCCAGCGCCGGCCGCCGGGGCTGTGGCTTCGTCCACCGGGGTCTGCTTGGCCGCCGAGGTGGCCGGCTGCGCGCCGGCGCCGGCGGCCTTGGCGGACGGCCGCGCGCCCGTCTGCGCAGCGGCACCACCGGTCTGCGGGGACGGCACGACGGCGGCCTGTCCCATTTCCGGCGAGGCGGCGGCGCTGCTGGCCGCGTTGGCGGCAGGCCATCCTCCGGTCGCCGGCGCTGCACCGGCGCCAGCGGCACCTGCAGCACCGGCGCCAGCAACACCACCGGCACCTGCGGTTACGGTCGGGGTTCCACCGCGCCCCGGCTGGCCAACCGCCGTCGCACCATGGGAAGGGGAAGTGTGGGAGGCGGCACCATGGGAAGCGGAAACACCCGCCGAAGCAGCACCCGGCACGGCGGCAGCACCCGTCGCGGCGGCGGCAGGCTTCGGCTCCTTGGGTGCCTTGGGTTTGCGCACGGGAACTGCCGAGTCGCGCGCCATGATGTGGGCCGGCACCTCGGCGCGGTCCAGGAAGTCCCCGGCGAAGAACGGGATGTAACGGGCCAGCACCGTGGCCGCCAGCAGGACAAGGGAGCCGATCAGCGCCACGAGCAGGCTGGGCGTGTACGCTCCGGCAACAGAGAGGAAGAAGAAGCCGACCGCAAACGAGGCAACCACCGAACCGAACTGGTCCACGGAAAGGGATCCGATCCGAACCTTCGTGTCAGGGGCGAGCCGGCGGGCGGCAAACAGTGCGGCAACGATGAGCGGCAGCACCACACCGAGCCCCAGAAAGAAGAGGCTTCCGAGGTTCCACAGGTTGTAGCGCACAGCGAACATTGGAATCAGGGACGCGACAAAGAGAACCAGGGTGGCTGCGAAAACAGTCAGGTCACGGACGGTGAAAGGTCCGGCAACGGCCTCATTCCGCACGCCTTGCTGCTTCATGAAAGTCGGCGCAGCACTGTGCGCTTCCGGCCGCCCTGACGGTCCTGTGCCGTGCGGTGCCTGGCCGGCGCCCTGCTGGGCCGTGCCCTGCTGGCCCGGCTGGCCCTGGCTTTGCTGATTCATTCTGTTCTCCTTAGCGTGGCGGCGCCCGGACTGGCGTCCGCTGCGTGATTCCGCCCTACGGCCGGAGCATGACCATAAGCGGTCTGGCTGCCTCCGGCCACTGTCACGAGTCCATCTCAGCCTAGCCAAGTGCAGGGTGCTTCACTAGCTGACTGGCCGCGGAGCGCGGTGCTCACAGAAGCCGCACAGCTCTCCCAAAGAACCGTTCACCGCTAAATGGGCACCGCTCACGGCCAGTCGTGTGACGCGGCCCACGCGCCGAAGCCTGAGGCGCTAGTCTGGTTTCGGAACAGCTCTTTGCGGTTTGTCCGCGACGGGCCGTTGCCCGACGCCGTGCGCCGGGCAACGGCCGGGACCGGCGCACCGCGCAGCAAAGATCGATGAATGATGAGGTTCACCATGTCCCAGGACACCCCCGGCTCGACGGCCACCGCTGCCACCCCCAGCCAGCAGGGCGATGCTCTTGAAAACCTGCTGCATGAGAACCGCAAGTTTGCCCCTTCCGAGGACTTCGCCGCCAACGCCGTGGTGGGCGCCGAGGTCTATGCCGAGGCGGCAGCTGACCGGCCGGCGTTCTGGGCCAAGCAGGCCCGCGAACTGCTGACCTGGAACAGGGACTTCACCGAGGCCCTGGACTGGTCCAACCCGCCGTTCGCCAAGTGGTTCGTCGGCGGCGAGGTCAACGCCGCGTACAACGCCCTGGACCGGCACGTGGAGAACGGCCTGGGCGACCGGGTGGCGATCTACTTCGAGGGTGAGCCGGGAGATTCCCGCTCCTATACCTACGCCGAGCTCACCGACGAGGTGAAGAGGGCCGCGAACGCGTTCGAGTCCCTCGGCGTGGCCAAGGGTGACCGGGTGGCCGTGTACCTGCCGATGATCCCCGAGGCCGTGATCACGCTGCTGGCCTGCGCCCGGATCGGGGCCGTGCATTCGGTGGTGTTCGGCGGGTTCTCAGCGGACGCGCTGCGTTCCCGGATCGAGGACGCCGAAGCCAAGCTCGTGGTCACCGCGGACGGCACCTACCGGCGCGGCAAGCCCAGCGCCCTGAAACCCGCCGTGGATGCCGCCCTCGAACAGGACGGCCACACCGTGCAGAACGTCGTGGTGGTCAAGCGCAACGGCCAGGACATCGACTGGCACGAGGGCCGCGACCACTGGTGGGAGGACACCGTCGGGGCTGCGTCAGCCGAGCACACCGCCGTCGGGCATGACTCCGAGCACCCACTGTTCATCCTCTACACCTCCGGCACCACCGGAAAGCCCAAGGGCATCCTGCACACCACCGGCGGCTACCTCACCCAGACCGCCTACACCCACAAGGCGGTCTTCGACCTGCACCCGGAAACGGACGTGTACTGGTGCACGGCCGACGTCGGATGGGTCACCGGGCACTCATACGTCGCCTACGCCCCGCTCATCAACGGCGCCACCCAGGTCATGTACGAGGGCACCCCGGACTCCCCGCACCAGGGCCGCTGGTGGGAGATCGTGGAAAAGTACAAGGTTTCCATCCTCTACACCGCCCCCACCGCGATCCGCACGTTCATGAAGTGGGGCCGGGACATCCCGGACAAGTACGACCTCTCCTCCATCCGGGTCTTGGGCTCGGTGGGCGAACCAATCAACCCCGAGGCCTGGATGTGGTACCGCGACGTCATCGGCGGGAACAAGGCCCCGATCGTGGACACCTGGTGGCAGACCGAGACCGGTGCGCAGATGATCGCCCCGCTGCCCGGCGTGACCGCCACCAAGCCCGGCTCCGCCCAGGTGCCGCTGCCCGGGATCGCCGTGGACGTCGTGGACGAGAACGGCGCTTCGGTCCCTGACGGGCACGGCGGCTTCCTGGTGATCCGCGAACCGTGGCCGGCCATGCTCCGCGGGATCTGGGGCGACCCGGAACGGTTCAAGGACACCTACTGGTCCCGCTTCGAAACCATGTACTTCGCCGGCGACGGCGCCAAGAAGGACGAGGACGGCGACATCTGGCTCCTCGGGCGGGTGGATGACGTCATGAACGTCTCCGGACACCGGCTCTCCACCACCGAAATCGAATCCGCCCTGGTCAGCCACCCCGCCGTGGCCGAGGCCGCCGTCGTCGGCGCCACCGACGAAACCACCGGCCAGGCCGTCGTCGCGTTCGTGATCCTGCGCGGCGACGCCGTGGACTCCGGCGACGAGATCGTCCAGGACCTCCGCAACCACGTCGGCAAGGAAATCGGCCCGATCGCCAAACCCAAGACCATCCTCGTGGTGCCCGAACTGCCCAAGACCCGGTCCGGCAAGATCATGCGCCGCCTCCTCAAGGACGTCGCCGAAGGACGCGACGTCGGCGACGCCACCACCCTCGCCGACAACACCGTCATGCAGCAGATCGCCGCGTCACTGAAGAAGTAGGCACAACACCGCCAAGGCAGGGCCCGCCCGGGACACCGGGCGGGCCCTGCGTTATGCCCTGGAAGTCCCGCCTCCGGCCGGCAAATGTTATTTTTCGATCCTTCATGTTCTCTTTTGCGAGGAATAGGCAATGATGGGCAGTACGAGGTTTCATCCACTGAAAGGATCCCGATGCTTCCCGCGGCCCGTCACCAGTCCATAGTGGACGCCGTCCGGCGCGAACGGGTGGTCCGCGTGTCGGACCTCGCGCAGCAGCTGGGAGTGTCCCTGATGACGGTGCGCCGCGACATCGAGATGCTGGAGGAAAGCGGCCAGGTGGAGCGGATCCACGGCGGCGCCAAACTGCCCGGGGACGCCAGCACACACGAGCCCGGATTCGAACAGAAGTCCACCCAGCTGACCGCGCAGAAACGCGCCATAGCATTGGAGGCCGCCACTCTGGTCCACGAGGGCATGGCGGTTGCCCTGAGCGCGGGCACCACCACCTGGGCGCTGGCCAAGGAACTCGCGAACGGCCCCCGGATCACCGCGGTGACCAACTCAGTGAAGATCGCCGACCTCTTCCATCATGCCTCGGCATCGGGGTCCGGGCGCCACGCCTCAACGGTGATCCTCATCGGCGGGGAGCGCACGCCGTCGGACGCCCTGGTGGGCCCCATCGCGACCGCGGCGCTCCGCCAACTGCACCTGGACCTGCTGTTCCTGGGCGTGCACGGCATGGATGCGGACGCCGGCTACACCACGCCCAACCTCCTGGAGGCCGAAACCAACCGGGCGTTCATCGCCGCCTCCCGCAAGGTGGTGGTCCTGGCGGACCATACCAAGTGGGGCACCCAGGGAATCAGCACCATCGCCAAACTTGAAGAAGCCGACGAAGTGATCTGCGATTCCGGCCTGTCCCCGGACGCCCAGCGGATCCTCCGCGACCGGGTGGGCCGGCTGCGGCTCGTCTAAAACTCCGGACGGTTTACTACATGGCGCGGCATCACGGGCACCCGCAGGACTGCCTGACCAGGAGTTTCGTCGGGAAGACGCGGTGCTGAGCGGGCTCGCCGCGGTCCGCCCCGACGAGCGCCCGGACGGCTGCTTCCGCCATGTCCCGCACGGGCTGCTCCACGGTGGTCAGCGTCGGCCAGGAGTATTCCGCGTCCTCCGAACCGTCGAACGAGACCAGCGCTATGTCTTCCGGGACGGACAAGCCGGCCTCGTGGAGCGCGCGGAGGATGCCGATGGCCTGCATGTCGGAGCTGGCGAAGATGGCAGTGGGCCGGTGCCCGGACGCCAGGAACCGCTTCCCTGCGGCGTAGCCGCCAACCCGGGTGAAGGCGCTGCGGGCAATAGGGCCTTCCGGCAACCCGGCGTCCCTGAGCGCCTGCACCCAGCCCTCTTCGCGGGCGTCCGCTTCGTTGCCGGTGGTGGTACCCATGGCCAGGCCGATGTTGGTGTGGCCATGACCGATCAAATGCTCGACGGCGGTGCGCGCACCTTTCGCCAGGTCCACACCCACCGTGGTGACCCCGGCTGAGCTGCCGCTGTGGCTCAGGAGCACGGACGGGATCTCCGCTGCCTCCAGGTCATCCAGCTCCGGTTCGAACAGGACGCTGGCCAGCACCACGCCGTCCACCTGCCGGGCGGCCAGGTTCCGGATATTCCGGCGCTCCTTGGCCAGGTTGCCGTCCGAGTTCGTCAGTACCAGGGCGTACCCGAGTGCGCCCGCCGCGTCCTCCACGGCATGGGCCAGCATTGAGAAGAACGGGTTGCTGTTGTCCGGAATGACCAAACCGATCGTTTCGCTGGACCCCAGCTTCAGGGCCCGCGCAGCCGCGTTGGGGCGGTAGCCCAGCTGCCGGATGGCTTCCTGGACCTTCGCTTCGGTGGCGGGCGCCACCTTCTTCGGCCCGCCGTTCACCACATAGCTGACGACGGCGGTGCTCACCCCGGCGTACCGGGCCACATCCTTGCGGGTCACCTGGGTCCGCGGGGCGGGCGCTGCCGGAATGGTCATAGTGTCCATGCTAGCTACAGCGTGTCCCTAAGCTTCGCCGGAGCATCGCCAAAGTCGCGGATGGGGAGGCGTTCGCCGTTCCGCCGGGCGGATTCATGGGCCACAATGCCGGGCAGGGTGAACCGCGCGGCCGTCCATGCGTTGACCGGCGGCAGCGACCCCGTGTTCACGGCCGTGACAAAGTCGTCCACGAGGAACTGGTGGCTGCCTTCGTGGCCGTTGGGCGCCCCGCGGAACTCCTCGGGCAGCCTGCCGCTGTCATGCACCGGCGCCAGACCGGACACGAAGGCGTCCCGAAGTTCCGGCGCCACATTGGCGAGCGACGGATCGTCCAGCGGCACACTGGGCCGTGACTCCATCTGCTCGGAGATGTCGTGGACGTTGGTCTTGTCCTGCCACACCGTGACCTTGGCCAGCTGCTCAAAGCTGGCCTCGGTGCCGAAGAACCGGAACCGGGACTCACGGATATGCGAGGGGTAGCCCACCCGGCGCATCTCGTTGGTCCGCATGGCACCGCCGTCGTTCAGCTCGAAGAGGGCCGAGGCGTTGGAGAAGTCGTTCCCGAACATGCTGATGTCCTTGTCGAACACGCCGTCCCCGCGGCTGTCCTTCACACCGACGCAGCTGACGCTCACGGCGTGCGCCGGCAGGGCACCGAGGACGCCGCCAATCGCGTGCGTCGGGTACAGCATGGGCGGGTAGCTGGCCGTTTCCTTCCAGTGCTCCCCGCCGCTGTACCGGTAGGCGTCGTAAAAGCCCAGGTCCATGTCATGGACGTAATCGCCTTCCGCGTAGAACACCCTGCCGAACCGGCCGGCCGCGTGCTGCTCGCGGGCATAGACCGTGGCCGGGTTGTAGTAACTGGTTTCGCCCATCATGTAGACGTTGCCGGTTTCACGGACGGCGTCGATGATCTTCGCGATCTCGTCCTCGGTGACGGCCATGGGCACCGCCGAGTAGACGTGCTTTCCGGCCCGGAGCGCCCGTTCCACCAGCGGTCCGTGGGTCCACCGCTGCGTGAAGATGGCGACGGCATCGACGTCGGATGCCAGCAGCTCGTCAAAGGTGCCCCTGGAACCAGCAAGGCCATATTGCGCGACCGCCCCGGCCGCACGGTCCGCAAGCTCGTCCACGGCGAAGACCTCGCTGACTCCGGGGTGGAGGTTGAAGAGGTACGCGAACTGGCCGCCAAACTGTCCCAAGCCGACTACTCCGATTGAAAACGCCATTGTTCCTGCCTTCCTAGGCCCAGGCGGCACCGATATCCGGACCGCATACGTGTTTGAGCCACAGTCTTTCAGCCCAATCTACTCGAGTCAACGCCTGCAACGTTGGAGAAGCTATGGGCCTGATTTGTCCGGAAATAATCCTTGCGGTCCAATATCTACTCGTGTAGATTCGTTCTCGATTGTTAGTTCCATCACACACCCAGGAAGGGTCGATGATGACCACCCTTACCAACAACCCCCCAACCAGGAGTGACCCACGGCGGCCGGCACGGTCCGGCGGGCTCCGCCGCGGCGCCGCCCGCCTGGGCGACCTCAGGATCGCGCTGCTGTTCATCGTCCCGGCGCTGATCGGCTTCATTGCGTTTTGCCTGGTCCCCACCATCCGTGGCGTCTACCTGAGCTTCACCGAGTACAGCGTGCTGGGCGAACCGGAGTGGATCGGCGTCAAGAACTACACCGCGATTTTTGCCGACGAGCTCTTCTGGAACGCGATGGCCGTGACCGTGCAGTACGTCGGCATCAACATCGGCCTGCAGACCCTCATCGCCCTCGGCCTGGCGCTGTTAATGCACCGGGTGGCCAAGTCCACGCTCATCCGCGGCGCGCTGCTGCTCCCGTTCCTGGTGGCCAACGTGATCGTCGCCCTGCTCTGGTTCTGGATGCTCGACTATCAACTGGGCATCGTCAACGAAGTCATCAGCTGGCTGGGGCTCCCCCGCATCGCCTTCTTCGGCAGTGAGCAGTGGGCCATCCCCACGATTGCTTTCGTCAACGTGTGGCGCCACATGGGCTACACAGCACTGCTCATCTTCGCCGGGCTGCAGGCCATCCCCAACCATGTATATGAAGTGGCTTCCCTGGACGGCGCCTCGCCCGCCAGGACGTTCTGGTCCATCACCATGCCGCTGCTGCGCCCCGTCCTGGCGCTGGTCCTGGTAGTCACCGTCATCGGATCCTTTCAGGTCTTCGACACGGTAGCGGTCACCACCGGCGGTGGGCCCGTCAATGCCTCACGCGTCATCCAGATGTACATCTACCAAAAAGCCTTCGGCGAATCCGACTTCGGGTACGCCTCAGCCCTGTCCGTCATCCTCTTCGTGATCCTCGCCCTGGTGGCCTTCATCCAGATGAAGTTCCTCAAGGGCAACGAATCGGATCTGGACTAAGGAAACCCCGCCATGACCACTCAGACAATCACCCGCGTCCGCAAATCCATGAACTGGCGACTCATCGGCGCCTGGGCCCTCGTCGCCGTTGCGCTGGCCGTCACCATCCTCCCGTTCCTCTGGATGCTCCGCACGGCACTCTCCAGCAACCATTCGCTCGCCTCCAATTCCACGAACCTCCTCCCTGCTGACTTCTCCTGGGGCGCTTTCAAGCGCGTCTTCGGAATGCAGTCTGCAGAAGAGGCCATCGCCGAGGGCGGCTCCGGTGCCAACATCGACTTCTGGCTATACCTGCGCAACTCGATTCTCTTCTCCACCGTGACAACAGCAGGCCAGGTCTTTTTCAGCGCACTCGCCGCCTACGCCTTCGCCCGGCTCCGCTGGCCCGGACGGGACAAGGTCTTCGCCCTGTTCCTGGCCACCATGATGATTCCGCCGATCTTCACCGCGCTGCCCAACTTCCTGCTCATCAAGAACCTGGGACTGCTGAACACCTTCGCCGGACTAACGCTGCCCTTCGTGTTCATGTCCGCGTTCGGCATCTTCTTCCTCCGCCAGTTCTTCATGAGCATGTCCCGGGAAGTCGAAGAGGCCGCCATGCTCGACGGTGCCAAGCACCTGCGCATCTTCTTCCAGATCGTGCTGCCGAACGCCGCCGCACCGATGGCCACCCTGGCCCTGCTCACGTTCATCGGCCAGTGGAACGAATACTTCTGGCCACTGCTGGTGGGCCAGGAAGAAAACGTCCGCGTCCTCACCGTGGGCCTGAGCGTCTTCAAGTCCCAGTCTCCGCAGGGTGCCCCGGACTGGTCAGGACTTATGGCCGCCACCATCGTCGCAGCTGTGCCCGTCCTCATCCTGTTCATCGCCTTCGGCAAGAAGGTGGTCAACTCCATCGGCTTCTCCGGCATCAAATAACCGCTAACCCTCATCACACCCACTCCACTCCGGGCTACCCCATGCCCCCTTCGAAAGGTTCATCATGAAGAAAACCCTCGGCGCCGTCGCTGCCGCCGCAGCTATCGCCATGTCCCTCACCGCCTGCGGCGGCGGGTCCCCCTCCACCACCTCCGGCGAGGCGAAGGGCGACATCAACTACTGGCTGTGGGATGCCAACCAGCTCCCGGCCTATAAGCAGTGCGCTGCTGACTTCACCAAGGCCAACCCTGACATCAAGGTCAAGATCACCCAGCGCGGCTGGGGCGACTACTGGACCACCCTGACCAACGGCTTCGTTGCCGGTAACGCGCCGGACGTCTTCACCAACCACCTCTCCAAGTACCCCGAATACGCCTCAAAGAAGCAGCTGCTCAGCTTGGATGAAGCGGTTGAGAAGGACGGGGTCAAGCTGGACGTCTACAACGAGGGCCTCGCTGACCTGTGGGTGGGCCAGGACGGCAAGCGCTACGGCCTGCCCAAGGACTGGGACACCGTCGCCATGTTCTACAACAAGAAGCTCGTCAAGGATGCCGGGTACACCGAGGAACAGTTGACGAATCTCGACTGGAACCCGCAGGACGGCGGTACTTACGAGAAGGCCATTGCGCACCTCACCGTGGACAAGAACGGCAAGCGCGGCGACGAGCCGGGCTTCGACAAGAACAACGTTGCCGTCTACGGACTGGGCCTGGAAAATTCCGGCAACGGCCAGGGGCAGACCCAGTGGAGCTTCCTTACCGGGACCACCGGCTGGACGCACACGGACAAGAATCCGTGGGGCACCAAGTTCAACTACGACGATCCCAAGTTCCAGGAAACTATCAAGTGGTGGGCGGGCCTGGCAGAAAAGGGTTACATGCCCAAGCTTGAGACCACCGTGGGCGCGAGCGTGTCGGACGCCTTCGGCGCCGGGAAGGCCGCCATCAACACCAACGGCTCCTGGATGATCGGCCAGTACACCAGCTACAAGGGCATCGAGACCGATATCGCTCCCACCCCCAAGGGACCCGACGGCAAGCGCGCCAGCATGTTCAACGGTCTGGCGGACTCCATCTGGGCCGGCACGAAGAACCCGGCGGCTGCCGCCAAGTGGGTCGAGTACCTGGCCTCCAGTGACTGCCAGGACGTCGTGGCCTCCAAGGCCGTTGTCTTCCCTGCCATCAAGAGCTCCTCGGAGAAGGCAGCCGCGGCCTTCAAGGCCAAGGGCATCGACGTCAGCGCGTTCACCACGCACGTCAAGGACGGCACCACCTTCCTCTTCCCCATCACCGAGAACGCGGCGAAGGTGGACGGCCTCATGGCGCCAGCCATGGACGCTGTGCTCTCCGGCAAGAAGGACGCCAGCACCCTGGGCGAGGCCAACGAGAAGGTGAACTCGCTCTTCAAGTAGGAAGTCAACTGGGCGAAAACCAAAGTCCAGGCATCCACACAGCACCACGCCTGCGGGGCCGGAACCGCGCACACCGCGCCCGGCCCCGCAACACCCCTTATACCTGTCTGCTCATTATGAAAGAGAACTACCTATGGATCCCCTGCACCTCCGTTCCGCCGGCACCAGCCTGGTGATCAGCTTCAACAGCGGGGAGGCCGAGGTCATCCACTGGGGTGCCGATCTTGGCAGTGACCTCCCTGACCTGTCCATCCTCACCGAGGCCATTCCCAACTCGGCCATCGACGCCACCGTCCCGGCGGGACTGCTTCCCCAGGCGTCCTCCAGCTGGCGGGGTCGTCCGGCCCTCCGCGGCCACCGGATTGCCGACGGCGTCTCCGGCCTGGACTTCTCCGTTCGCCTACGTGCCGTGCACGCCGCAACCAACGGCAACTCCGCCGCCGTCGTCCAGCAGGACACCGACGCCGGCATCACCGTGGAATCCACGCTCGCCCTCCACGACGGCGGCCTGCTGGAACTGCGCCACACCGTCACGAACACCGGAACCACGCCTTTCCAGCTCGACGAACTGGCCGCCGTCCTCCCGGTGGCCCCGGACGCCGTCGAACTTCTGGACCTGACCGGGCGCTGGTGCCGGGAACGGCACCCCCAGCGCCGGCCCATTCATCAGGGCACCTGGGTGCGCACAGGGCGGCATGGCCGCACCGGCCACGATTCCTCGCTGCTCTTCGCCGCCGGCACCGCCGGCTTCGGCAACCGCCACGGAAAGGTCTGGGCCACCCACCTGGCCTGGAGCGGCAACCATGAACAGTTCGCCGACACCATCGGCGACGGCCGCACCATGATCGGCGGTACGGAGCTGCTGGGACCTGCCGAAGTGATCCTCCAACCGGATGGAAGCTACACCACACCGGCGCTCTTCGCTGCCTACTCCGACCGCGGCCTGGACGGGATCAGCGAGGCGTTCTACAGCTGGTTCCGTTCCCGCCCGCACCATGTGCTTCCGGCAGCGGGCGGCGGAAAGGCCCGCCCCGTGGTGCTCAACACCTGGGAGGCCGTCTACTTCGACCACAACCTGGACACCCTGATTGAGCTTGCGGACTCGGCCGCCGACCTCGGCGTGGAGCGCTTCGTCCTGGACGACGGCTGGTTCCGCGGCCGCCGCGACGACACCGCCGGCCTGGGCGACTGGTTCGTGGACGAGACGCTCTGGCCGGAAGGACTGACACCGCTCATCGACGCCGTCACGTCCCGGGGCATGGAGTTCGGCCTGTGGGTGGAACCCGAGATGATCAACCTCAACTCGGACACGGCACGCGCGCACCCCGACTGGATCGTGGGACCGGCCGCCGCCTCCCACAAGGATGGCGGCCGCCTGCCGCTCGCATGGCGGAACCAGCACATCATCGACCTGGTGAACCCGGAGGCATGGCAGTACATCTTTGACCGGATCGACACCCTCCTGCGCGAAAACGACATCAGCTACCTGAAGTGGGACCAGAACCGGGACCTCACCGAGCACGGGCACGCCGGACGCGCCTCCGTCCACGAGCAGACACTGGCCGCCTATCGCCTGTTCGACGAACTGCGCAAGGCCCATCCCGGCGTCGAGATTGAGAGCTGCTCCTCCGGCGGGGCGCGCGTGGACTTGGGCATCCTGGAGCGCACAGACCGTATCTGGGGTTCGGACTGCAATGATGCCCTGGAACGGCAGACCATCCAGCGGTGGACCGGCGTCGTGGTTCCGCCCGAACTGGTGGGCGGGCACATCGGCCCCACCACGTCGCACACCACCGCGCGCACCCACGACCTGTCCTTCCGTGCCATCACGGCGCTGTTCGGCCACTTCGGGATGGAGTGGGATGTGCGGGAGGTCCAGGGTGAGCAGCGCGAGGAACTCAAGCGATTCATCGCGCTCTACAAGGAGCACCGCGGCCTGATCCACAGCGGCCGGATGGTCCGCGCCGACGTTCCCGACGATTCGCTGATGCTGCACGGTGTTGTGGCGGGCACTGCTGGTTCCGTTGCGGGTGCTGCCTTGGAACCCGGCTCGACGGCTGCGCTGTTCGCCCTGGTGAGCACGCGCACCTCGTTCGCCGAGCAGCTGGGACGGGTCGCCCTGCCCGGGCTCGAGGCGGCACGCCGCTACCGGGTAGAGGCCATCTTCCCGGACCCGGTGGACGCCGACTATGGCCACACCTTCACCCAGATCCGGCCGCCGGCGTGGCTGGCTTCCGGGGCGGAGGCCAGCGGCCGCTTCCTGGCCGAGGTGGGACTCCCGATGCCCAGCCTCAACCCGGAGCACGCACTGGTGCTGAAGGTCACAGCCCTCTAGCAGTCGACACAAACAAATCCGAGACTGCCCCGCCGTTCCCCGGCTCTCAGGAGTGAACGGGACGTCGGGGCAGTCTTCGCCCAGGCAGAGGAAAGCACATGAGAATACTGGTCACAGGCGGCACCGGGTACATCGGCTCGCACACTGTTCTAGCCCTGCAGGAAGCCGGCCATGACGTGGTGGTGATCGACAGCCTGGTGAACTCCAGTGTGGAATCGCTGCGCCGCGTTGCCGAACTCACAGGCCAGAAAGCCGTCTTCCACGCTGTAGACCTGTTGGACGAGGCCGCCGTCGACGCGGTGTTTGCCCGTCACGCAATCGACGCCGTCATCCACTTCGCCGGTCTGAAGGCTGTGGGTGAGTCGGTCCGGGAACCGCTGAAGTATTACCACAACAACCTCGTGGGCACCCTCATCCTCCTTCGGGTGATGGACCGCCACGACGTCCGCTCGCTCGTCTTCAGCTCGTCGGCCACCGTTTACGGGGAACACAGCCCCGTCCCGTATGTCGAAAAAATGGAAATCGGCGCCAACAACCCGTACGGCAGGACCAAGGAACAGATTGAGGACATCCTCACGGACCTCGGCGGCTCCGATCACAGCTGGCACATCGCGCTGCTGCGGTACTTCAACCCTGTGGGCGCCCACCAGTCCGGCCGGATCGGCGAGGACCCCCTGGGCATTCCCAACAACCTGGTGCCGTTCATCGCCCAGGTCGCCGTGGGGCGCCGGGACAAGCTGATGGTTTTCGGCGGCGACTACAACACGCCGGACGGTACCTGTTTACGCGATTACATCCATGTGGTGGACCTGGCCGAAGGCCATTCGGCAGCCCTAAATCACGTGGCCGGCCGCACCGGGGTGTTCCGGTGGAACCTCGGCTCAGGCAAAGGCTCCTCGGTGCTGGAGGTTCTGCGGTCCTTCGAGGCGGCCGTCGGCCGGCCGATTCCCCACGAAATCACGGCGCGCCGCGCGGGTGACCTTCCCGCCTTCTGGGCTGACGCTTCCGCCGCCCTCGCCGACCTCAGCTGGTCCACCACAAAGACCTTGGACCAGATGTGCGAGGACCACTGGCGCTGGCAGAAGAATAACCCGAACGGCTATGCCGGATAGGACAGAGACCCTCATGGCCCCTGGCGGCCACACGGCGGGGCCTCGGAACCGCGTGCGGGCCAGTCTCTGCCGGCAGCCGTTCCTGCCGAATATCAAGAAGCCGAAAAGGACGCCCGACCGTAAAATAAGACATGTCTCCCCACCTTTTCCAGCTCCAAGCAGGCGGAACCGCCGTCGTCGTCGATGCTTCCCTTGCCGGAATGCCTGCCATCCTTCACTGGGGCACGGAACTGGGCCTGCTCGGCCAGGACGAACTGGGCGCGCTAAGCACTGCCGCTAAACCACAGCGGGTCTCCGGCGGAATCGATCGCCCGGCCCGGCTCACGCTTCTCCCGCAGGAAGCCCAGGGCTGGCAGCTGGCCCCCGGAATCTCCGGCCACCGCTCCGGCACAGCGTTCTCGCCCGACTTCCAGGTGACAGACATCTCCGGCACAGGCACCAGCCTCACCGTTACGGCTGAGGATCCCCATACCTCTCTGCACCTGACCAGCCGCCTCGAAGTGACAGGCTCCGGACTTTTCAAACAGCAACACATGGTGACCAACACCGGAGACAGCGCTTACGACCTCACTTCCCTCCAACTGTTTTTCCCGCTGCCCGCCGACGCTACCGAAGTGCTGGACACCACAGGCCGGCACCTTAAGGAACGCTCGCCGCAACGGCGCGATCTCACGGTCGGCACGCACGTGCGGGAAAGCCGGCGCGGGCGCCCTGGTGCCGACGCATCCCTGCTCATGGCGGCTGGCCGCAGAGGCTTCGGCTTCCGCTCGGGCAGGGTCCACGCCGTGCACCTGGCCTGGAGCGGAAATCACCGCCTCAGCGCCGAGCGAAGCATCAATGCACAGAACTTCCTCACAGCTTCCGAACTCCTGCTGCCGGGTGAGGTTCGCCTGCAGCCAGGTGACAGCTACAGCACCCCCTGGGCGATCGGCTCCTGGGGAAACGGGCTGGATGAACTGGCCGGGCGCTTCCACGAGCACCTTCGCGCACGCCCCCACCACCCGCGGGCCCCGCGTCCTGTCACCATGAACAGCTGGGAAGCCGTGTACTTCGACCACGACCTTCCCCGGCTGAAAGCGATCGCCAGCGCCGCGGCTGCGGCGGGAGTCGAACGCTTCGTCCTCGACGACGGTTGGTTCCTCGGGCGCCGCGACGACACCGCCGGCCTTGGCGACTGGATAGTGGACAAATCCGTCTGGCCCGATGGCCTCGGCCCGATCATTGACCACGTCCGAGGCCTCGGGATGGAGTTCGGGCTCTGGTTCGAGCCGGAAATGGTCAATCCGGACAGCGAACTGGCCCGGAGTCACCCCGAATGGATGCTGCAGGTGAATGGCCGGATGCCGGTCCCGGCTCGCCAACAGCAGGTCCTTAACCTGGCCCTTCCCGCCGCCTGGGAGTACATTTTCAATGCCGTGCACAGCATTCTGGATGAATACCCGATCAGCTACATCAAGTGGGATCACAACCGCGACCTGCTTGACCCGGGTAGCGCGGCCTCAGGCCAGGCCGCGGTGCACGCAAACACGAAAGCCGTTTACCGGCTCATGGAAGCCCTCAAGGAACACCATCCCGGCCTGGAAATCGAGTCCTGCGCGTCCGGCGGGGCACGCGTGGACCTTGCTGTGCTGGACCGGACCGACAGGATCTGGACGAGCGACTGCATTGATCCGCTGGAACGGCTGGACAACCAGGCCTATACCGGACTTCTGGTCCCCTACGAGCTGATGGGAGCCCACGTCGGCGGGCCTAGCTCCCATTCCACCCGGCGCAGCCACAGTCTCGACTTCCGCGCGGCGACCGCCCTCTTCGGCCATTACGGCATCGAATGGGACATTTCAGACCTCCCTCAGGCGGAACTGGGGGCGCTGCGCGGCTGGGTGGATTTCCACAAGGCCAACCGGTCCCTCTTCCACACCGGCAGCAGCGTGCATTCCGACCATCCGGACACCTCCATGGACGTCCGCGGCGTGGTGGCCAAAGACCGGCAGCGGGCCATCTTCATCTACACGCAACGCACTGCCAGCACCACCTACCCGCCAGGCCCATTCACGCTGCCGGGCCTCGATCCGGACAGCGTCTACTCAGTTGCCCTGGCCGCCCCGCTGACCGACGCGGCAAGCCCGGGGCAATCGGCCCTTGAATGGGCCCAGAAACCGGTGCTCCTCAGCGGCCGCATACTCGAGACCGTTGGGCTGCAGGCACCCGTGCTCTTCCCGGAAACGGCCATCGTGATCATGGCCGAATCCATGGGCGGTCCGTCAGCGCCGCTCCCCCCAGCATCCGTCAGCCTCAAGGAATAGTCATGTTCCACCTCAAGCAGGTTCGGGCAAAGGCCCTCAGCGCCGCACTTGCCGCCGCGCTGCTGACCAGCTGTGCCGCCCCACCGGCAGAGGATGAAGTCACGCTGAGCTTCTTCCAGTTCAAGCCGGAGGCCGTGAAGGAATTTGCCGGTCTTATCGACGAGTTCGAAGCCGCGAACCCCGGCATTAGGGTGCTACAGAACAACGTTCCGGACCCGGACACCGCCATCCGGACACTTCTTGTCAAAAACAAGACACCGGATGTGCTGACCCTGAACGGAAACGCCAGCTTCGGCCTCCTAGCGAGGGCCTGCGTGTTCGCCGACCTGAGCCAGGAACCCGCAGCAAGAGATGTTCTTCCCGCTGTGCAGGACATCCTCAACGCCAACGGGCGGTGCAGCGGCTCGGAGATCAACGGGCTTCCCATGGCGAACAATGCCAGCGGCGTCCTGTACAACCCGGAGCTCTTCGCAAAGTACGGTGTCTCCGTTCCACGAACCTGGGACGAGCTGATTGCGGCGGCCGAGACCTTCAAGGCCAATGGGGTTGCACCGTTTTACATGACCCTCAAGGACGCGTGGACCACGTCCCCGGCCCTGGTGAATCTCGCTGCACAGCTGCAGCCGGAAGGCTTCTTTGACCGGCTGACCGCGGCCGGTGCGGACCGGAACAACAGCCCGGTATCGTTCAGCAAGAATTACCAGGAAGTAGCCGACAAGTTGCTCCAGCTCTTTCACTACGCCCAGCCGGGCGCTGCCGGCGTCGACTACGCGACCGGAAATAAGGCCTTTGCTGACGGCAAGTCCGCGATGTACCTCAATGGCAGCTTCGCGGTACCGGCCATCAGAGCCGCTAACCCTGACGCCAGAATCGCCTCATTTCCCTACCCGGTCACGAACAATCCCGGCAATGTCACGGTGGTGTCCGGCGTCGACGTGGTACTCGCTATGGGGCGTGACACTCCCCACCGGGCTGAAGCGCAAAAATTCATCAACTTCCTCATGTCCAAGGACGTGATCGACAAGTACGCCAAAAACCAGAGCGCCTTCGCCCCCATCAGGTCAGCTGCACCGCAACAGGACACGGCCCTGCGGGGCCTGGCCTCCTACTTCACCTCCGGCAAGGTCGATGGCTACATGGACCACCGGCTGCCGCCCAGCATCCCGCTGGTCAACATCACACAGCAGTTCGTCCTGGACGGCGACAAGTCCCGCTACCTGAACACCCTGGACAACGAATGGTTTAAGGTCGCAGCCCGCATGCCCAACCGAGGTGACCAGCAATGACGCATTCCACCAAAGCCTTCTACTGGATGGCCGTTCCCGCGCTGCTGCTCTTCGTTGTCCTGCACACCATTCCGGTGGTCACGGGCATGTTCTTCAGCCTCACGGATTACGCCGGCTACGGAAAATGGAACTTCGTTGGTCTTCAGAACTACGTCAGCCTTTTCAAGGACGACCGGGTTCTGGCCTCCTACGGTTTCACTTTCCTTTTCGCCATCACGGCGACGGTGATCGTCAACGTGTTGGCGCTCGGAATCGCCATGCTGCTCAACGCGAGGATCAAATTCCGCACCGCGTTCCGCGGCATCTTCTTCATCCCGAACGTACTGGCCGTCCTCATCATCGGCTATGTCTTCAACTTCATCTTTTCCAACTCGCTTCCGCTGCTGGGCCAATCGCTGGGGCTCGACTGGCTCTCGACCTCGATCCTGGCCAACAAAGACCTCGCCTGGCTCGGCATCGTGGCCGTATCGGCATGGCAGTCCATCGCGTTCAGCGTCATCCTGTACCTCGCCGGGCTGCAGACCATACCCGCGGAGCTGTACGAGGCGGCTGGCCTGGACGGGGCCAGCTACTGGCGGCAGTTCAGTTCCATCACCTTTCCGATGATCGGCGCGTTCTTTACCATCAACATGGTGCTGGCGCTTAAGGGCTTCCTGCAGGCCTTCGACCAGATTGTCGCCCTGACCAACGGCGGTCCCGGCACTTCCACCGAGTCCGTCGCCATGGTGATCTTCCGCGGCGGCTTCCAGGGCGGGGAATTCGGCTACCAGATGGCCAACTCCGTTGTTTATCTGCTGGTGATCGTGGCGGTGTCCGTGATCCAGCTCCGGACACTCCAGCGCAAAGAGGCGGACTTCTAGTGACCACCACAACCGAGACGGCGTCATCAGCCCGGAGCGTAACGCCGGCCCGCGGCCTGCGGCGGCGCGGCCGGCTGAGCGACCGCGTGAACTGGCCGCTCACAGCCCTGGCGGCGGTCCTGGCACTGACCGTGCTCATCCCGCTTTACCTCACGGTCATCACCGCCCTCAAGACACCGGACCAGCTTGGCGGTTCCGGGTTCGAATGGCCGAGCCGGGTCCGGCTGGAAAACTTTTCCGACGCCTGGAACCTGACCAACTTCCCCCGAGCCCTGCTGAACTCCGCCATCGTCACGGTGGGGGCGGTGGTTCTCACCATCCTGTCCAATTCCCTGGTGGCCTACGCCATCGCACGGAACCTGCACAAGCGCTTCTTCAAATTCCTCTACTATTTCTTCGTCGCTGCGCTCTTCGTGCCGTTTCCGATCATCATGCTGCCGGCCACCAAGGAGACCGCTTTGTTGGGGCTGGACAACCCGGTGGGACTGTTCCTGCTCTACACGGTCTACGGGCTCAGTTTCAACGTCTTCGTCTACACCGCTTTCATCCGCTCCATCCCGCGTGAACTGGAGGAAGCGGCAACCATGGATGGCGCCTCCACCTGGGGCATATTCCGCCGCATCATCTTCCCGTTGCTCACTCCGATGAATGCAACCGTGGGCATCCTGACGTGCCTCTGGGCCTGGAACGACTTCCTGCTGCCTCTCGTCATCCTTTCGGACCCCGCGACGCGCACACTGCCCCTTGCGCAGTATGTGTTCCAGAGCCAGTTCAACACCAACTACACGGTGGCTTTTGCCTCGTACCTGATGGCCCTGGCGCCCCTGCTGCTGGTCTACCTGTTCGCGCAGCGCTGGGTGATCTCTGGCGTCATGCGCGGCTCCATCAAGTGAGTCAGCGCTCTGGCGTTCCGTAACGAAAGCCCAGCCCGCGCAAGACCGGCAAGCCGACGCGATAGATTTGCAGTCATGACTGAAGCCCCCTCCGCCACCGAAGCCGGCCGCGGCACCATCCTTGTCCTGAACGGCCCCAACCTGAACCTCCTCGGCACCCGCGAGCCGGAAAAGTACGGAACTGCCACACTGGCCGACGTCGAGCAGCTCGCCAGGGACGCCGCCGACGCCCGCGGGCTCGACGTCGAGTGCTTCCAGTCGAACCATGAGGGCGCCCTGGTGGACGCCATCCACGCCGCCAGGGGCAAGGCCATCGGCATCGTGCTGAACGCCGGGGCGTACACCCACACCTCGGTGGCCATCCGCGACGCCATCTCCGCGGTTCAGGTCCCCGCGGTGGAAGTCCACATCACCAACGTGCACGCCCGCGAAGAATTCCGCCACCACTCCTACCTCTCCGACATCAGCAAGGCCGTGATCGCCGGTGCCGGGATTCTGGGCTACCGCTTCGCCGTGGAGTACCTCGCCGACCTGAATGCCGGCAAGGCCTGACCATGCCGGCGGCGGCCCTCGGCACCGCAGAGTGGTACCGGCACTTCGGCACGGTTGATGCCCCCGGTTCCTCACCCTGCTACGCCGACTGGTCGCTGCACATCGCCGACGATCCCGAGCTCATTGCCCGGATCGACCAGTGGCCGTACAACAAGCGCCAGCCCCTGCTCATGCTCGCCGCCACCCGCTTCCTCGGCGCCAATGTCTCCCCGTACCCCGAGTTCCGGAGATTCCTGGACGAGCACTGGGCCGAGGTCTCGCGCACCGTCATGTCCCGCGCCACGCAGACCAACGAGGTGGGCCGCTGCGCCACCCTGCTGCCCTCGCTCCGGGCCATCGCCGCCGCCGAGGGCAGGCCCCTTGCCCTGATCGAGGTGGGGGCCTCCGCTGGGCTCGCCCTGTTTCCGGACCGCTACAGCTACGAGTTCGACGACGGCGTGACCGTTACGCGGCTGGGTCCCGGCGGGTCCGGCGGGCTGCCGGAGCCCCCGGTCCTGCCCTGCCGGACAGCGGGCCCGGTTCCCCTGCCCGACGCCTTGCCTGAGGTGGTGTGGCGGGCCGGGATCGACCTGAACCCGCTGGACGTGCGGAATCCCGACGACGTCGCCTGGCTTGAGGCGCTGATCTGGCCGGAGCAGGAATTCCGGCGTGAGCGGCTGCGCCGGGCCATAGCCATTGCGCGCGAACAACCGCCCTTGCTCGTGGCCGGCGACCTGAACGAGCAACTGCTGTCATTGGCCGGCCAAGTGCCTGCCGATGCCGCACTGGTGGTGTTCCACAGCGCCGTCATGGGTTACCTCAGCGCTGACGGGCGCGCCAGGTTCCGGGCCACCATGCAGGGCCTGGCACATGACCGTGGTTGCCACTGGCTGTCCAACGAGGGCGAGACAGTGATCATCCAGGAGGACGGCTCGGCGGTTCTCCCGGACATGGAGCCCAGCCGGATCGGGGGAAACTTCCTGCTGCAGCACAACAGCCGGCCCGTCGCCATCACCGGCCCGCACGGCCAGAGCCTGGACTGGCTGTAACCCGCTGAACCCGCTGCCGGGATGCCAATAGCGGGTGCCTACTGCTGGATGCACTGCTGCTGGATGCCCCTACTGCTGGATGCACTGTCCGGACGACACGGGGCTGGACAGGCTCGGCGCCTCTGCCGCCACCGGCCGAAGGTCGATCATCGGGATCGCGAAGCCCATGGCCGCGTCGGTGGTTGTCTTCGCGAAGATAACGCCTGCCACCGCCCCGTTGGTGGTGAGCAACGGGCCGCCGGAGTTGCCGGGCTGGACGTCGCCGGCAAGCTTGTACACCTCGTCGGGAACGGGGTTGTTTCCGTAGATGTCCGGCACCAGCACCGTGGAAATGCCCTGCACAGTGGCCGGCTTGGACGTGTACGGGCCGCCGTGCGGGTAGCCGGCGAAGGCGGCAGCGGTTCCCGCAGGCAGGTCGGGGCTCAGTGGCAGTGCCGCGGTGGGCAGGCCGTCCACGGCCAGGACGGCGAGGTCGCGTTTGCTGTCGAAATACACCACCCTGCCGGGCATGGCTCCTCCGCCGGGGATTTCCACCACGGGTTGCGACACACCCGCCACGACGTGTGCGTTGGTCACCACGCGTCCGGGCGATACAGCAAAGCCTGTGCCTGTCTGGTTCTGCCCGCACTGGAACGCGGTCCCTGCGATCTTCAGCACCGAACCGGCTGCCCTGTTCAGCGCCGGAGTATCCGTGCTGGCGTTTGGAACCGGGACCTGCTGGTCCTGGCCTATGCCCTCGATGAGCGTGGGGATGCCGTCGCCGATGACCGCAGAGCGCAGCTGAGCCATGGCGGATTTGACCGGGTTGGGCGTCAGTCCGTCTATGAAACGGATCACCTTTGACTCGGCCAGCTGCTGCGAGACGAAGGGAACGCCAAGGGCGCTGATGCTGAAGGCCAGCAGGGACATGACCAGCGCGGACACGATCAGGTTCAGTGCCCCGCCGACGACTCTGTCCACAGCCCGGAGCGGCTGCATGCGGACGGCGCTGCGGATGCTGCGCCCAATCATGGTGCCGAGCGCATTGCCCAGGACCACCAGCAGGACGGCAGTTCCAATGATGGCGGTCAGGCGCCACCCGCTGTCCTCCACGAAGTCGCTGACCAGCGGAACGGAGAGGAAAGCGGCCACAGCGCCGGCCGCAAAGCCGGCAAGGCCGCCGACGGTCACCAGGAAGCCGTTGCGCAGGCCGTAGATCAGATAGGACAAAAGCGTGAGAATCAACGCAAGGTCCAGAACGGTCAGGCCAAACACCAGGTCTCCTCAAAGCAGCTAAGCCCCGATTCTACTGGCGAAGTCTGACAATTTGCCGTGGATGCGCGGAGCCCGCGCTGGTCTCGCGGCGTCTTTTAGGGCGTTTCAGCTGCCAAGTACGTCACAGAACGTTGAAAATTCTGAAACAATGGCACAAGCGCCCCAGACGACACTTTTACTCAGGAGAATTTATGGACATCGAGGTATTGCGCCGCGCACCCCTTTTCGCCACGCTGGACGACGACGCGTTCCGCCTGCTGACGGACGAACTGACCGAGGTCGATCTGTCCCGCGGTGCATCCGTTTTCCGCGAGGGCGACCAGGGTGACCAGCTCTACTTCATTGTCTCCGGCAAGGTGAAGCTCGGCCGCACCTCCCCCGACGGCCGCGAATCCCTCCTGGCCATCCTCGGCCCGGGTGAGCTCTTCGGCGAGATGGCCCTGTTCGACCCGAGCCCGCGCACCGCCACGGCCACCGCCGTCTCGGAGACCCGCCTGGCCGGCCTCAAGAACGAGAGCCTGAACTCCCTGCTCCGGACCCGTCCGGAGGTCTCGGCCCAGCTGCTGCAGGCACTGGCCCGCCGCCTCCGCCGCACCAATGACTCCCTCTCGGACCTGGTCTTCTCCGACGTGCCCGGCCGTGTGGCCAAGGCCCTCCTGGACCTCGCCGACCGCTTCGGCCGTCCGGCCACCGACGGCGTTCTCGTGGCACACGAGCTCACCCAGGAAGAGCTGGCCCAGCTCGTGGGCGCCTCCCGCGAAACCGTCAACAAGGCGCTGGCCGAGTTCGTCCAGCGCGGCTGGCTGCGCCTCGAGGCACGCGCCGTCGTGATTTTGGACATGCAGCGCCTCCGCCAGCGCTCCCGCTAGCTAAACGAGCAAAGGCCGCCCCGATCGGGGCGGCCTTTGCTGTTTAACTCACCATGGGCGGACGGGAAACCCCTCTGGTTGCGCCTGTGGAAACCAAGTGTTCGGACCCTAAAGCGACGGGACCTGAGGACGCGTCAGGAAAAAGGCGACGAAACCTGAGGACGCGTTGGTTCCTGAGGCTCGATCGGCGGAGGTGAGCTCGATCCGCGGGCGGAGCCAGAAGCGGAGGCTTAGCGTTCGCGCTGGGGCTCTCCGGCTACAGTTTTTGCCGCCTCGACTTCGAGCATGAGCGTCCCGTTCTCGTCGACCAGCCTGGGCTGGTAGACGTGGGGGGTGCGCTTGTAGCTGAGGTACGCGATGCAGCCGTTGGCCTTCGCCATCTTCTCCAGCATGATCTCGGTGCCGGGGACCATGAGCTGCCCGAGCGTGAGGCCAACGGTGTTCTCCTGGCCCACCTCGTCGCCCAGGACAGTAGCGTCGCGTTCGGCGATCGCCTTGGTGGCGCACACCCACCGCCCCCAGACGCCCTTGCTCTCCAGGATGGAGGGCTGCTGGTTCATGGGGACGGTGGCGGCGAAGTACCGCGTGTTGAAGCGCCGGTGCGCGAAGTCCGGGCTGAGCCAGTTCACGAGCGGCTTGAGCAGGTCCGTGCGCAGGGACAGGCCGCGCTTGGCCAGCTCCTCGGTGAACGACTTTTCCTGCGACGCCACGGCTTCCCGGGCCTTCATCCACTCGGCAGTGGACGTCGCCTCCACGGTGGAGGACAGGTCCGGGCCGGCCAGCAGCACGCCGGTTTCCTCGAACAGTTCACGGACGGCACCCACCACGTGGCGGCGGGCCAGGCCGACGTCGTCCGTTCCCATCTGCTCGGCCCAGTGCTGGGGCGAGGGCCCCAGCCAGCCGACGGCGTCGTCGTCGGACGCATCCAGGGAACCGCCCGGGAACGCGACGACACCCAGCGGGGATTCCCCCGGCCGGTAGCCGAGCCAGGTTTCCAGGCCGGTGGGCGAATCCCGGAGCAGCACCACGGAGGAAGCGAAACGGGGTTTGCGGGGAGTCCGCTCACCGTGTTCGAGCCAGCTTCGTGCCGCCCCTTCAAGATCGGGAGGAAGAACGAAGAGCCGGCGTGCTAGATGGGGCAAAGGAACCTACTGCTCCCTAGCTGAATTCGGCGATCAGTTCGACTTCCACCGGAGAGTCGAGCGGGAGGACGGAAACGCCGACGGCGGAACGGGCGTGCTGGCCCGCGTCACCGAAGACCCGGCCCAGGAGCTCGGACGCGCCGTTGATGACGCCGGGCTGGCCGGTGAAGGAAGTCTCGGAGGAGACGAAGCCCACAACCTTGACAATGCGCGTGATGCGGTCGAGGTCACCGATGACACTCTTGACGGCGGCCAAGGCGTTCACGGCACAGACGGCGGCGTATGCCTTCGCGTCTTCCGGCGACACAGTCGGCTCGTCCGAGGTCCCCTCGGTGCCGGCGGACACCTTGCCGGTAGCTTCGAGTTTGCCGTTAATAAACGGCAGCTGCCCGGACGTGTAAACGTGGTTGCCGGAGACGACGGCCGGCACGTAGGCGGCGACAGGCGCGGCAACTTCCGGGAGGGTCAGTCCCAGCTCGGCGAGACGCTGCTCGACGGCGGACGATGGCGTCAGATCAGCGCTGGATGCGGTTTCCTGGGGGGTGGTCATGCTACTGCTTCTCCCTCTTAAGGTAGGCGACAAGGCCGTTGCCGTCGGGTCCGGGGACTACCTGGACAAGCTCCCAGCCGTCGTCTCCCCACTGGTCCAGAATCTGCTTCGTGGCGTGGATGATGAGCGGAATCGTGGCGTACTCCCATTTGGTCATGAAATAAAGCCTAATCGTTGCCGGTAAACTGGAGAACATGGCGACTCGTAAGAACCCCATATTCGACACGGCCACCACCCTCGGCAAAATTTTTGGCTTCCTTGGCGTGAGCGCTATTTGTGGTGTCCTCGTGGCCGGTCTGCTGGTTCCTGCAGCCGCCGTTTCGGGCAGCACAGCCAGCGGCTCGATCGAATTCTTTGACACCCTGCCCGCTGAACTCCAGGTGGACCCGCCCAGCCAGTCCACCAAGGTCCTGGCCGCGGACGGGAGCGTGATCGCCAACCTGTACGCGGAGAACCGCACCCGCGTTCCGCTGGACCAGATCTCCCCGTTCATGAAGGACGCGGTGATCGCCATTGAAGACAGCCGGTTCTACGAGCACGGCGGTGTGGACACCACCGGCATCCTCCGCGCCCTGGTCGCCACGGCGCGCGGCAACAAGCAGGGCGCCTCCACCATCACGCAGCAGTACGTCAACAACGTCCTCAACGCCAACCTTGAAGCGGAAGGCAATTCCGACGAGATCAAGCTCAACGGTGTCAACAAGGGTGTCGGCGACAAGCTCCGCGAAATGAAGCTAGCGATCGCCCTGGAGAAAAAATTCACCAAGGAGCAGATCCTTGAGGGCTACCTGAACATCGTCTTCTTCAACCGTGATGCATACGGTATTGAGGCCGCCTCCAAGTTCTTCTTCAGCACCACCGCGAAGAACCTCACACTCCCCCAGGCTGCGCTGCTTGCCGGCCTCGTGAACAGCCCGTCGGCCTTTGACCCGATCACCAACCCGGACAACGCGAAGAAGCGCCGGGACCTGGTTTTGAGTGCGATGCTCACCCACGGCAAGATCACCAAGGCCCAGTACACCGCCGCAGTGGCAACCCCTGTGACGCCGAAGGTGACGCCGGCACGGCAGGGCTGTGCCTACTCGCCCACCGCCCCGTACTTCTGTGACTACGTCCTGCACCTCCTGCTGAACAACCCGGCCTACGGAGCGGACGCCACCGAACGCGAGAAGAAGGTATTCCGTGGCGGCCTGACCATCAAGACCACCCTGGACCCGAAGGCGCAGAAGACCGCGCAGGACCAGGTGAACGCCGCTGCGGGCGCAAATCCGGACAAGTGGGGCGCTGCCCTGGTGTCCGTTGAACCGGGCACCGGCAAGATCACCAACATGGCCCAGAACACCTCATGGTTTGCGGGCAAGGGCAAATTCGACTCCCAGATCAACTTCAGCGTTGACCAGTACGACGACCAGGGCAATGACCTGAACGGCCTCGGCGGTGCGCAGCCCGGCTCCACCATGAAGCCGTTCACGTTTGCCGAGTGGCTGAATGAGGGCAAGTCGATGAACACCATCGTCAATGCCGCCCAGCGACGGTACCCGCAGAATTTCCCGTGGCAGAACACCTGCCCCACCCCGACTGTGGGCTGGTATGACAGCACGAACGGCACCACGGACCTCCAGAACGCGGAGGAGGGCTACTACCGGCCCATGAGCGTGCTGGACGGCCTGAAGAACTCCATCAACACGGCAACGTTCGCCTCGGCGTCACAGGTTGACCTGTGCGGCATCCAGAAGGTGGTGGACGCCGTCGGACTGCACGGCGGGCTGCCGACCCGCGACAAGGACACCAACGCGATAGTCGATGCGAATCCGAGCATCACCATGACCACGCTGGGCAACCTTCTGGGCTCCACCCAGACAGCGCCGCTGACCATGGCCAGCGCCTTTGCCACGTTCGCGAACGACGGCAAGTACTGTGCCCCGATCGCGATCACCTCGGTGACCGACCAGACCGGCGCGCAGCTGCCGGCGCAGTCCCCTGCCTGCCGGGACGCCCTCAAGCCCGAGGTGGCGCGCGGCGTGAACTATGCGCTTCAGAAGGTGCTTAACGAGGGATCCGGTTCACTCATCCAGCCCAGGATTTCCACCGAGACCAACTTCCCGATCGCGGCCAAGACCGGTACGTCCAACAACAATGGCTCCACCTGGGTTGTCGGACACACCATGGGCCTGGCAACGGCTGCCTGGTTCGGTGACGCGCTCGGCGCCCAGGACCGGGCCGGCCAGAACGTGACGGTCAACGGCAAGTTCTACACGGGCATCGACGGCTACATGATCGCCGGCCCGATGTTCTCCAATTTCATGTCCCAGATCGCGCCCGGCTACGGCACGGACCCCTTCCCGGAACCGCCGTCGAACCTGCTTTACGGCACGCCGCAGTATGAGCCCACGGTTCCGAATAATCCCTCCACCGGTGGAAACAATGACACCGGCAATACCGGCGGGAACACGGGCGGCAACACCGGCGGCACCGGGGGCAACAGCGACAACGGGGACAACAGCAGCAATGGAAACGGCAACAGCACCAAGGGGAACGGCTGACCGTGGCTGACCTTTCACGCGTGGCAAGCCGCGTCCGTAGCATCGGGCGCGGCTTTGCCGTCACCGCCGGCGCCGGAACCGCGGCCGCCTTGGCCGCCACAGCCTACGGGTTGTGGGAAAAGAACCAGTTCGTCCTCCGCGAGGAGACCGTCCCGGTCCTTCCTGCGGGCCGGGCACCGTTCCGGATCCTGCACCTGAGCGACATCCACTTCGTTCCGGGCCAGAAGGCCAAGGCGGACTGGCTGCGGTCGCTGGCGGCGCTCAGGCCGGACCTTGTGGTGAACACTGGCGACAACCTCAGCCACCCCAAAGCCGTAGACCCCCTTCTCAACGCGCTGGCACCGCTCATGGAGTTCCCGGGCGTGTTCGTCCCGGGTTCCAATGACTACTACGCGCCCAAGCTGAAGAACCCCGCCGCCTACCTCATGGGCCCTTCGAAGGCCGCGCCAAACCGGCAGGAACTCGACTGGCCGCGCCTCAGGTCCGGCTTCGGCATGGGCGGCTGGATCGACCTCACCAACCGGCACCAGTCCATCGTCCTGAACGGCATGCGGTTCGATTTCTCAGGCGTGGATGATCCGCACCTCAACCGCGAACGGTATGCCGGCTGGCCGCGCGGCACCAGGGGCCAGAACGCCAAGGACCACCTGCGGGTCGCCGTCATCCACGCCCCGTACCAGCGGGTCCTGGACCACTTCACCGAGGACGGCGCGGACCTGCTCCTGGCTGGCCACACGCACGGCGGCCAGCTGTGCATCCCGGGGTACGGCGCAGTCGTCGCCAATTGCGACATCCCCACCTGGCGGGCCAAGGGCCTCAACGACTGGACCAGCAACGGAAGTACGACGCCGGTCAACGTCTCGGGCGGGATCGGCACCTCGCGCTTTGCGCCGGTCCGCATCGCCTGCAAGCCCGAGGCCGTCCTGCTGACCCTCACCCCGCGCGCCTGACCGCTCACCCCGTCTTCCGCCGGGCGAGTTGTTGGTCCTCCGGTGACTGATCACCTGTGAAGCGTGCCATCCATGGCATAGGGTAGTTGCTACGGGAAACTACATCACAGTTGATTCACACAGCTGAGTTCAAGAAGCGGGCATGGCCAAGCAGAGTTCATTTTTTCGATCCGTCAGCCGTCTCTATCCGCATATTAAGCCGGTCCTGCCGCGGCTGATCATGGGCCTGCTGTCGGCACTCCTGGCCAGTGTGGTTGCCCTGACCATCCCGCAGGTACTGCGGGTGCTCATCAACGACTCCCTCCGGCCCGGGGCCACCGCCGGGGCCGTGTGGGGCTCGGCCGGCCTCATCCTGGCGCTGGGCGTCGCCGAAGCGGTACTGGTTGCCCTGCGCCGCACCTTCGTGATCAACCCGGCAACCACCGTGGAGACCCGGATGAGGGTCTCGCTTTACGGCCACCTGCAGGACCTCCCCGTCGCCTTCCATGACCGCTGGGGCTCCGGCCAGCTGCTCTCCCGCGCCATGACCGACCTCAACTTCATCCGGCGCTGGATGGCGTTCGGGGCCATCATGCTCGTGGTGACCACCCTGACCGTGGTGATCGGCGTCGTCGTCATGTTCACCATGAGCTGGCAGCTGGCCCTGATCTTCCTCGCCGCCGCGGGCCCGGTGATGGTCTATGGCTTCCGTTTCCGCACCCGTTTCAGCAAGGTCACCCGTCGCAGCCAGGACCAGGCGGGCGACCTCGCCACCACCGTTGAGGAATCCGTCCACGGCATCCGCGTGCTGAAGGCCTTCGGCCGCAGCCGCGAGGCATTGGAGACATTCAACGGCCAGGCCGAGGAACTGCGCCAGACGGAAATCGCCAAGGCCAGGCACCAGGCCGTCTTCAGCATGGTGGTGACGCTTCTGCCCGAGCTGGCGCTGGGCACAGGCCTGGTCACGGGCATACTGCTCGCAGCCGGCGGCCATCTCAGCATCGGCTCCCTTGTGGCCTTCTTCGCCACCGCCGCCGTTATCGCGGCGCCCGTGGAGTTCTCCGGCATGCTGCTGGCCATGGCGCTGACGGCGAAAACGGCGCTGGACCGGCACTTCGAGGTTATGGATTCCCAAAACACCATCACCAGTCCGGCGGAACCCCGCCGCCCGGCCGACGTCAAGGGCGCGCTGAGCTTCCACAACGTGACGTTCGCGTTCGACGACGCCCCGGACAAACCGGTCCTGAAGGACGTCCGGCTGGACATCTGTCCGGGCGAGACCATGGCCCTGGTGGGCATCACCGGCAGCGGCAAGAGTGCCCTGCTGCAGCTCGTACCCCGGCTCTACGATGTCACCGCGGGTTCCATCACGCTCGACGGCGTCGACCTGCGGGAATTCAGCGTTCAGGAGCTCCGTGCCCTTGTGGCCGTCGCCTTCGAGGACACCACCCTGTTCTCCAGCTCGGTGCGCGACAATGTGCTGCTCGGCGTCAGGGCCGGGGACGCCGACACCCGGGAGGAAATTCTCGCGGAGGCCCTGGACACCGCACAGGCGCACTTCGCCTATTCGCTGCCCGAGGGGCTGGACACCCTCATCGGCGAGGAGGGCCTCAGCCTGTCCGGCGGCCAGCGCCAGCGCCTCGCCCTGGCGCGGGCCATTGCGGCACGGCCCTCCGTGCTGGTCCTGGACGATCCCCTCTCCGCACTGGATGTGAACACCGAGGAGCTCGTGGAAAACCGGCTGCGGGAGGTGCTGGCCGGCACCACCACGCTCATCGTCGCCCACCGCCCATCCACCGTGGCGCTGGCCGACCGGGTGGCGCTGCTGGAGGACGGCCGCATCGCCGCCGTCGGAACCCATACCGAACTGCTGGCCGGGAACAGCCATTACCGGTACGTCATCGCGAGCCTGGAGACGGAGCCCCGCGACCTGGACTCCGAACTGTCGGCCCTCGACGACACAGAGGAGGTCAGCCAATGAGCGCCGCAGCCTTCGGAACTGCCAACGAGGACAATGCCAACCTGAGCAGGAGCGACAGCAAAGCCGTACGACGCCGGTCGCTCGCCTTGCTGGGGTCGCTGATCCGTCCCGTGCGGCTGAGGTTCTGGCTCACCATTGCCACAGTGGTCCTGTCCCAGGCAGCCCGGGCGGCCGGCCCGGCGCTTATCGCCTTCGGCATCGACCACGCGCTGCCTTCCCTCCGCGCCGGCAACAACATCCCGCTCGTGCTGACCGGCGTCGCCTACCTGGCTACAGCACTCGCGGCGGCCGGGCTCACGGCCCTGTATGTGACGTCGACGGCGAGACTCAGCCAGGCCATGCTGCTGGACCTGCGGCTGTGGGTATTCCGCCACACGCAGCGGCTCAGCCTTGAATTCCACGAAAGGTACACCTCGGGACGGATCATCGCCCGGCAGACCTCCGACCTTGAGTCGCTGCGCGAACTGCTGGACTCGGGAGTCAGCTCGCTCGCCTCGGGTGCGCTGTTCATGGTGTTCACCGCCGTCACCGTCTTCGCCCTCGACTGGCCCAGCGGACTGGTGGTGCTGGCCGCGGCCGTGCCAATGTTCCTACTGGCCCGCTGGTACCAGAAGCATTCGCAGATAGCGTTCCGCCAGTCCCGGGTGGTCTCGGCCCGGCTCATCGTGCACTTTATCGAGACCATGACCGGCATCCGCGCGGTCAAGGCCTTCCGTAAGGAGCGCGAAAACGCCGCACGCTACGGCGAACTCGCCGAGGACTACCGGCAGGCGACCGTCCGGTCCATCAATCTGAACGGCGTCTTCCAGCCCGGCCTCGTGCTGATCGGCAACGTCTGCGTGGCTGCCGTGCTGCTGTTCGGCGGCTTCCGGGTACTGACCGGCGACCTCGCCGTGGGCGTGCTGCTGGCCCTCATGCTTTCCACGAAGCGTTTCTTCCAGCCCGTGGACCAGATGGCCATGTTCTACAACTCCTTCCAAAGCGCGCAGGCCGCGCTGGAGAAGGTCTCGGGGCTGCTTGAGGAGGTGCCCACGGTGCGCCCGCCGCGGAACGCGGTGGAGCTCCGCAACGCACGGGGCGCCGTCGAATTCCGGGACGTCGAGTTCCGCTACCGCAACGGGCCGCTCATCATCCCCAAGCTGAACGTCAGCATTCCGGCCGGCCAGACCGTAGCGCTGGTGGGCCAGACCGGGGCAGGCAAGTCCACGCTGGCCAAGCTGATTGCGCGTTTCTATGACGTGTCCGCCGGTTCGGTGATGCTCGACGGCGTGGACGTCCGCCAGCTGGCCACCGCGGAACTGCGGCGGAACATCGTGATGGTCACCCAGGAGGCCTTCCTGTTCCAGCGGCTCTGTGGCGGACAACATCGCCCTGGGCAGGCCGGAGGCACCGCGCGAGGAGATCGAGGCGGCGGCGAAGGCCGTGGGCGCACACGAGTTCATCATGGAACTCCCTGAGGGATACGACACCGACGTCAACAAACGGGGCGGCCGCGTATCCGCCGGCCAGCGCCAGCTCATCAGCTTCGCGCGTGCCTTCCTCGCCCGGCCGGCGGTGCTGATCCTGGACGAGGCCACGTCCTCGCTGGACATCCCCTCCGAGCGGCTCGTGCAGAGCGGCCTCGCCGGGCTGCTGCGCGGAATGGACGGCACCGGACCGGCAGGTGACAGGCCAGTCGGCGACGGGCCTACTGGCGACGGGACGTCCGGGGGAACCGCCCGTACGGCACTGATCATCGCCCACCGGCTGTCTACAGTGGAGACGGCGGACAGAGTGCTCGTGGTCCACGACGGCCGGGTGGTGGAGGACGGAACCCCGGACGAGCTGATCGGCGGGAACGGCCGTTTCGCCCGGCTGCACACCGCCTGGAAGGACTCGCTGGTCTGAACCGGTGCCCTTCCCGACCTCGATTTCGCATGTAGCCCCGGTATCGGATATCCTTGTTTAGTTGCTTTCGCAGCAACGGATCGGGATGTAGCGCAGCTTGGTAGCGCGCTTCGTTCGGGACGAAGAGGTCGCAGGTTCAAATCCTGTCATCCCGACCAAAAGGAAGAGGGTCTCCCCCATGGGGAGGCCCTCTTCCTGTTTCTGCAATTATGTCCGGGCCCGCCCAACTAGGTAGCAGCACAGGGCCTTCTCAGCGCTGGGAACCCCCAGAAGTGCTACCTAGTTGGGTCCGTGCGGGCTCAGTTACCGCCGAGGCTCTGGTTGTGGATGTTCTGCGTCGCCTGCCCGTCGCCGAACAGGGGCACCCTGGGCTTTCCGGATCCGTCGTCGGCCAGGTAGTCGCCCCGGCTGTCGTAGCTTTGGACCTGGTTCAGGTAGCCGTGGCGCACACGGAGGCCGACGGCGAAAAGCACCACCGACTCCAGCAGCGCCGCGATGCCGATCATCCCCCAGACAAAAGTCCCGGCGTCGGCCGTTCCCCTGAACACCTCAACGATTGCGGCACCGGCAGCGGCCGCCACAATCAGAGACGTGCCGGCAATGGTCCAGAGGAAAAAGGCCCGCTGCAGGCCGTCGGTCGCTCTCCGTGTCATGGTCCCCACTCCTTGGTTACGGCTGCTGTTTGCGGAAAGAAAAACGGCCCCGGAACATGATGTGCGCATGTTCCGGGACCGTTTTCCTCATGGAAGCTGTTTACATGGGATCAGGCCAGTTGCCAATGGTGGTTTCAGACACCATGGGGTCGGGCCAATTGCCGATAGTGGTCTTGTTCACGTCCTGGACGCGCATCGGATCCGGCCAGTTGCCAATGGCAACCGAGGTGCCCGCGTTGTCCGCAATCGAGCCTGCAGACAGAACGGCGGGAGCCGCAGCAGAAAATGCGAGGGCCCCCGCCAGAACGGCGGCGGCTGCTATCTTCTTCAACATGTGAGAGTTCCTCAATACGAGTCGGATTCGTTACCAAGTCAGCACAGTCCTTGTTGACATACATTGTAAAATGTTTTCCACAGAGGGTGTCAAGCATTCTGTACAAAGGCTGTCCGGAATAGGAGGAACCCCAGTGGGTAACGGATTCGGGGAGAAGCTCCGCGCTGAGCGGCTGGAGCGCGGACTGACTCAGGCCGAACTGGGCAAAGACCTGTACTCCCCCAGCTACATTTCTTTGCTGGAGACGGGCCGGCGGGAACCCACAGCCGACGTCATCGAAGAACTCGCCCGCCGGCTCGAGCTCGCACCCAAGGCCCTGGAAGCATGGAGCCAGCCCATCTCGGTCAGCGACGCCGAATACGTGCTGGCCGGACTCTACGCCCGGCAGGCCTGGGACCTGCGCGACTACGCCCTCGCTGCCGAGCATGCCGCCAACGCCGCCCGCATCGCCCTCGACGGCAAGAACACCAGCGCCTGGTGGAACATGACCTACATGCAGGCCGAATGCCTCATGAAACAGGGCCAGCTCAAGGAATGCCAGAAGATCATGGAGCACCTGTCCGAGCACCCCATGGCCACCGAATCGGCCGGCCTCGGTGTCCGGGCGCGCCAGATGCTCGCCGCCCTGTGCCACGGACAGGGCCAGCTGAGCACCGCCGTTGAACACGCCGAGAAGGCGGTGGAGCTGTGCGCACAGCTGCCCAAGGGCTCAACGCTGATCATCGGCGCGCTCCGTGCGCTCATCGGTGCGCTGGCCGAGAGCGGCCGGCTGGACGAGGCCTGGAAATACTGCCAGGACATGAATGAGCAGATGGACGAGCATTCGATGTCCCAGCTCGCCGGCGAGGTGGCCTGGGTGATCGGGAACGTCGCCTTCATGCGGCACGACTACCCGGAAGGGATCAAGCACCACGAGCGGGCGGCCAAGCTGCTCTCCCCCGCCAACGACATCGAGCTGTGGGCCCGCTTCAACAAGGCGTCGGCCGCCGTCCGCCTGTCCTCCGGAATCGTGGAGCCGGAGACCCTGTCCGCCATTGAACGCGCCGAGCTCGCGCTGTCCATCGTCGGCGGCAACAAGACGGACCAGCTGGAGGTGGCGTTCATCCGCGCCCGCTGGCTCTATCTCACCGGCGACATCGTGGCCGCAGTGCAGAAGCTCCGTGATATCCACGCCGAACGCGCCGACCTGGCCCGGCACACCGCCGGCGAAGTCTCGCTGCTGCTGGGCAAGTCGCTGAAGGCCGCGGGCGAAGCTGACGAGGCACTGGTGCACCTGGAGGAGGCGCAGAAGGAGTTCAGCGCCGCCGGTGCCCAGGACCGCGTCCAGCAGGCCCTCGACGCCGTGCTGGAGATCCGGCTCGCCCAGCGCCGCGCCGCCGCCGCAGAGGCCAGCTAGCAACTGCCGGATCAAGCCGGATTAAGACGTCAGGCGCCCCCGGGACTCTTCCCGGGGGCGCCTGACGTCTGTTGAAAACCTAGCTGAAAGTGCGGCCGGTCAGCTTCTCGTAGGCCTCAACGTAGCGGGCCCGGGTGCGCTCCACGATGTCCGCGGGCAGGGCCGGCGGCGGCGTGTCCGAAGCCTTGTCCCAGCCCGATTCGGCGGATGTCAGCCAGTCCCGGACAAACTGCTTGTCGTAGGAGGGCTGCGCCTTGCCCGGCTCGTAGGTGGCGGCATCCCAGAACCGGGACGAATCCGGGGTGAGGACCTCGTCGCCCAGCGTGATGGCACCGTTCACGACGTCGTAGCCGAACTCCACCTTGGTGTCCGCCAGGATGATGCCGCGTTCACGGGCGATCTCCTCGGCCTTGGTGTAGATGCTCAGGGTCAGCTCGCTCAGGCGCGCGGCGATGTCGTCGCCCACGATGGACACGACCGCGTCGTAGGTGATGTTTTCGTCGTGCTCGCCCACCTCGGCCTTGGCCGACGGCGTGAAGATGGCCTGCTCCAGGCGGGAGCCGTCCACCAGGCCTTCCGGCAGCGGGATCTCGCAGACGGTGCCGGACTGCCGGTACTCCACGAGGCCGGAGCCGGTGAGGTAGCCGCGGGCGATGCACTCCACCGGGAACATTTCCAGCTTCTTGCAGATCATGGCGCGGCCCTCGACCGCGGCCGGCACGCCGTCCTCCACAGTGGATGCCAGGACGTGGTGCTCAACGTCCAGCTGGTCGAACCACCAGAGGCTCAGCTGGGTGAGGATCCGTCCCTTGTCCGGGATCTCGCTGCTGAGCACGTGGTCGTAGGCGCTGATGCGGTCGCTCGCCACCACCAGCACGCATTCCTGCCCGAACTGGTCATTGATGGCGTCGCTGGCCGGGACGTAGAGGTCGCGGACCTTGCCCGAGTAGACGTGCTTCCAGCCGGGCAGCTCGGTGTGCGGGGTGTCCAGGCCGCGGGGGCCTTCCTGTTCAGCCACTGTCACGCCTCCTCTTCCGATGCGGAGCCGGCCTGGGCAGCGACGGCGGCCGACACCTTGATCT
The DNA here is from genome assembly GCF_000238915.1 of Arthrobacter globiformis NBRC 12137. GTDB lineage: Bacteria > Actinomycetota > Actinomycetes > Actinomycetales > Micrococcaceae > Arthrobacter > Arthrobacter globiformis. Next base: position 186,178 of record NZ_BAEG01000008.1, read on the forward strand.
CACCGCGTGCTGCCTTGCCTGCGATGTCCGTGCGGAACTGGGCGCCTTCCAGCTGAACCAGCTCCACGCCGTCGTACGCCCTTTCCCTGGCCTCCACGAGGTCGGATCCCAGCGCCACCACGGCCAGCACGCGGCCGCCGGCGGAGACCACCTTGCCCTCGTCGTCGAGCTTGGTTCCGGCGTGGATCACGTGGACGCCGTCCAGCTCGTCCACCTTCTTGAGCCCGCGGATGCGGTCGCCCGTCCGCGGGGTGTCCGGGTAATTTTCAGAGGCGACGACGACGGCGACTGCCGTGTCCTTGGACCAGCGCAGCTCTTCTGCCTGGTCCAGTTCGCCCTTGGCGGCAGACAGGAGCAGGGAACCGAGCGGCGTCTTGAGCCGTGCGAGCACAGCCTGGGTTTCGGGGTCGCCGAACCGGACGTTGAATTCGATGACGCGCGTGCCGCGCTTCGTCAGCGCCAGGCCGACGAACAGCACGCCGACGAACGGGGTGCCGCGGCGGGCCATCTCGTCCACGGTGGGCTGGGCGATGCGGTCGATGACCTCCTGGACCAGGCCGTCCGGGGCCCAGTCGAGCGGGGTGTACGCGCCCATGCCGCCGGTGTTGGGGCCTTCGTCGTTGTCGTAGATGCGCTTGAAGTCCTGCGCCGGGGACAGGGCCACGGTGTTGCGGCCGTCGCACAGGACGAACACGGACACCTCGGGGCCGTCCAGGAACTCCTCGATGACGACGGTTCCGCCGGCGTCGAAGCAGCTCTGGGCGTGGGCCAGGGCATCGTTCCGGTCGTTGGTGACCACCACGCCCTTGCCGGCGGCCAGTCCGTCATCCTTGACGACGTAGGGGGCCCCGAAGGTGTCCAGCGCCGCGGCTGCCTCGTCAGCGTTGGCGGCGACGAGCGCCATGGCGGTGGGAACGCCGGCCTCGGCCATGACCTGCTTCGCGAAAGCCTTGGAGGCCTCCAGCTGGGCGGCCGCCTTGCTCGGGCCGAAGACCGGGATGCCGGCGTCGCGCACGGCGTCGGAAACACCGGCGGCAAGGGGGGCTTCGGGACCAACGACCACGAGGTCGACGTCGAGCCGGGTGGCGAGCGCCGCCACTGCGTCCGGATCGTTCCCGTTGATGGCGTGCGTGGGGACGAGCTTGCTGATGCCGGCGTTGCCCGGAGCCGCATGGACTTCGGACACGTTGGGGTCGGCAAGGAGGGAGCGGACAATGGCGTGTTCGCGGCCACCGGGGCCAATGACGAGTACCTTCACAGTCTCCAAGGGTACTTTGTGCACCGTGCTGGCTCCTAAGCTGAGGCCCGGCCCTCAGTTGCACCCGGCCTCAGTTGCACCCGACCCTCCGTTGTACCTGGCCCGCAGTTGCGGCGGCGGACAATCCGGGCGGCCATCCGCTACGAACCAAGGTCATGAAGAAGCTCATGAGGTTGTTCAGGGGACCAGCCGCACTGGCGGCCCTCGCCGGAGTGGCCGCCGCCGCCGTCGTTCTTTCCGTAGCGGAACTGTTGGGGGCGTTCTTTACGGCACGCGCCACTCCCCTGATTGCCCTCGGTTCTACGTTCATCGACTTCACGCCGCCGTGGCTGAAGGACTTCGCGATTGCGACGTTCGGCACCAATGACAAGGCCGCGCTCTTCGCGGGGATGGGCCTGACGATTTTCGTGCTGGCGTGCGTGCTGGGCGTGGTGGCGTACCGGAGATGGGCGCTGGGCGCCGCCGGGGTGCTGCTCATGGGCGCGTTGATCGTGGCCGGCGTGGTGACCCGGGCGGGCGTCAGACCGCTGGACGCTGTGCCCTCGCTGGTAGGAACCGCGGCGGGGCTGGTTGTGCTGCGGCTGCTGGTCTCGCGGCTGTGGCGGCTCCGGGCCTTTCCCGCTTCACCGGCTGATGTGGCGGCCAAGGCGCCGGAGCGCCCGGCTGCCTCCCGGCGCGCCTTCGTCGCGGCGACAGGCATCACGGCGGCCGCTGCGGGCATCGCCGCCACCGGGGGCCGGCTGCTCAGCGCCGCGCGAAGCAATGTGGCGCAGGCGCGGGAGTCGCTCCGGCTGCCGGCGCCCGTCCTGCCCGCAGCCGCCGTGCCCGCCGGGGTGCAGTCGGCCACCCCGGGCGTGACGCCGTGGCTGACGCCGGGCAGGGACTTCTACCGGATCGACACCGCGCTCAGCGTTCCGGAGATCAAGGCGGAGGAGTGGGAACTGCGCGTGCACGGGCTCGTGGAGGAAGAGGTCCGGCTCACCTTCCAGGATCTGCTCGACGCCGACCTGGTCGAGTCCCATGTGACCCTCACCTGCGTCTCCAATCCGGTGGGCGGCAACCTCGCCGGCAATGCCAGGTGGCTGGGACTCCCCCTCCGCGAGGTGCTCAAGCGGGCCAGGCCCACCGCGGGCGCGGACATGGTCCTCTCCACCTCCATTGACGGATTCAGCGCCTCCACGCCGCTGGAGGTCCTGCAGGACGGCCGCGACGCCATGCTCGCCATCGGCATGAACGGCGAACCGCTGCCGCTGGAACACGGCTACCCCGTGCGCATGGTGGTGCCTGGGCTGTACGGCTTCGTGTCCGCCACGAAGTGGGTGGTGGATCTGGAGGTGACCCGCTTCGCCGACAGCAAGGCCTACTGGACCCAGCGCGGCTGGTCGGAGCGCGGCCCCATCAAGACGATGGCCCGGGTGGAGGTGCCCAAATCCTTCGCGGTGGTGCCTGCCGGGCGGGTGGCCGTCGGCGGTACGGCGTGGGCGCAGACCCGCGGCATCACCAAGGTCGAGGTGCAGATCGACGACGGCGACTGGGCCGAGGCCGCGCTCTCGGACGAGGCGTCCGTGGACACGTGGCGGCAATGGTCCTTCGACTGGGACGCCAAGCCGGGCTCGCACTACCTCAAGGTGCGCGCCACGGACGGGACCGGCGAGGTGCAGACGGAAAAGCGCGCCGACCCCGTGCCTGACGGTGCTTCCGGCTGGCAGTCGGTCATGGTCACGGTTGAGTAGCCGGTCCAGCGGCGCAACCGCCGCGCGTCTTATCCGGCCGGCCGCCCCGGACGGCTCCCGGGGAATGCCCCTGCCGCACCATAGACTTGGGCCATGGCCCTAAATTCGCACGCCACGTTCACTGTGGATTCCGCCGTCGAACTCGCCGTGGTTGAACGAAGCGGATTCGTGGAGTCCCGCCACATCGGGGCGGCCGTGGTGCTCGCCGCGGACGGCCACGTGGTCACCCAGCTTGGCGACATCTCCACCCCCATCCTGGCGCGCTCCACACTCAAGCCCCTGCAGGCGCTGGCGGCGATGCAGTCCGGCGTTCCCCTGCGCGGCGCCCAGGTGGCGCTCGCCTGCGCCAGCCACACCGGGTCCCTCGACCACATGGACGTCGTCGAGGGCATGCTCAAGGCCGCGGGCGTCAAGGAGGACCAGCTGCAGTGCCCCGCCGCGTGGCCGCAGGACGAGACAGCCCGGACCTGGCTGACCCGGTCTGAGCGGGGTAAGTCCCGGCTGGCGTTCAACTGCTCGGGAAAGCACGCGGCGTTCCTGTGGGCCTGCACCGAGAACGGCTGGGACACGCACAGCTACCTGGAACCCAACCACCCGCTGCAGCAGCGCATCCGCACCGTGATCGAGGAGTACTCCGGCGAGCGGATCGCGCACCTGGGCATCGACGGCTGCGGCGCACCGGTTGCGGCCATCTCGCTGACCGGGTTGGCCCGCGCTTACTCCCTGCTCGCCAAGGCCCCTTCCGACAAGACCTCCAACGCCCGCGCCGCCACGATCGCAACCTCCATGCTGGACTACCCGTGGGCGGTCCAGGGCAGAGGCGAGGCCAACACGATCGTCATGGAGGAGTTGGACGTCATCGCCAAGATCGGTGCTGAGGGCATCCTGGTCATGGCCACATCCCAGGGGGTATCCGTGGCGCTCAAGGTGCTCGACGGCAACCTGCGGGCCACCTCGCTGGTCGGGCTGACCCTGCTGGCAGCCTGCGGGGCCGTCGACATCCCGGGGGTGTCCAGCGTGCTCGAGAAGGTGGTGGAACCGGTCCTCGGCGGCGGCCGCCCGGTGGGCAAGATCCGCTTGGGCCATGCCGTCTCGGCACTGCTGGACTAACGTACTTTAAGCTTTCCAAGGAGGCACCGGTGGCAGTTGCGCGCCGCAGAATCGACCCGGCCGACGGCCAAGCGGCACTGAGCCAATGGGCGGCAGGTGCCGTCCCGCCGTCGGACGCTGTTCCAGCCGCGCCCGCGGCACCAGCGGTTCCCCGTTCTGTGATCGCGACGGCGGTCCGGTACTCCCTGGAGGAGGTCACCGCCCGGGCGCCGGGGAATTCGGTGGAGGTGCGGGTGCCGCCGTTCGGCGTCACGCAGTGCGTGGAGGGCCCGCGGCACACCCGCGGCACTCCCCCGAACGTCATTGAGTGCGACGCCGCCACCTGGCTGGCGATGGTGACCGGCCGGCTGAGCTGGGCGGACGCCGTCAGCGCCGGACGCGTGGCGGCTTCGGGCCTGCGCGCCGACCTCTCAGCCCTCCTCCCGCTCTGAGCTCCGCTTCCCGTTCCCACAGGAAAGGCAGGACCCCGCCCAAGCCTGAACTGCTCAGCCTCGGACGGGATCCTGCCCTCTGTCCTCTGGAATTTTGCACAGATGCCGCGACCTCAAGGGTCCGTAGCGGCCAATATCTGTGCAGAAACTCCGTACGTTATTCGTGGTTGATGGCGGCCGACGGCCTGCTCATCTGGAACTCCGGCATCTCATCGGGGCTCGGGCCGCCGCGGAACTTGGGCGAAGCCTGCCCGCCCCCGCTGATCCGTTCCAGTTCCTGCTCTTGGAAGTCTTCCTCGACACCGAGCATCACGGCCGAATCGTGGTTGGTGATCTCGCCGCGGAACGCCCGGACCATGACGCTGCGGTCGAACTGACCCTCCCATTTCGAGACCACGAAGGTCGCCACGCAGTTGCCCAGCAGGTTGACCACCACGCGCATGGAGTCCATGAGCCGGTCGGCCCCGAGGAGCAGCGCGACGCCGGCCACCGGAAAGATTCCGAGCGCCGCCGCCGTGGCGGACAGTGCCAGGAAGGACGAGCCGGGAACGCCGGCCATGCCCTTTGAGGTCAGCAGCAGGACGCCGAGGGCCGCGAGCTGCTGGCCGAGGTCCAGGTGGTGGCCGAAGGCCTGGGCGAGGAACAGCAGGGAGATGGACAGGTAGATCGCCGCACCGTCCAGGTTGAACGAGTAGCCCGTGGGCACCACCAGGCCGGTGGTGGCCCGGGAGCATCCGGCATTCGTCAGCTTGGTCATGATGCGCGGCATCACCGCTTCCGTGGACGCAGTGCCCAGGGCCAGCAGGAATTCCTCGCGGGTGTACTTGAGGAACTGCCACAGCGGAACCCGGGCGAAGCTCCAGGCCACAACGAACAGGAGCCCGATGAACACCACCGCGGCGCCGTAGCAGGCGGCAATCAGCATCGCGTAGGTGCCCAGGGTGTCCAGCCCGTACTGGCCGATGATGAAGGCCATCGCGCCGAAGGCACCGATCGGGGCCACCTTCATGATCCAGGACATGATCTTGAAGATGAGTTCGAGGACCGTCTCCATGAGGCTGATGACCGGCATGCAGCGCTCCCGGCCGATGACCACAATTGCGGCGCCGAAGAAGACGGAGAAGAAGAGGACCTGCAGCAGGCTGTTGCTGGCGAAGGCGCCGATCACGCTGGTGGGGATGACGTCCAGGATGAAGGCCGCCGCGTCTTTCGGCACGGCGTGGCCGGTCTTGGCGTCGAGAGCCTCCTGGGACAGAGTGCTCGGATCGATATTCAGGCCCGCTCCGGGCTGGACGACGTTGCCGACAATCAGGCCGAAAACCAGGGCGAAAAGTGTGGCCGCTGTGAAGTAGAGAAGAGCCTTGACTCCTACCCTTCCGACCGCCTTGACGTCGCCGACGGCCGAAATTCCCGTGACGATCACGAGGAAGATCAGCGGCGCGATGATCATTTTGATGAGCTGGATGAAGCCGTCACCGAGCGGCCTCAGCTGGGAGCCAAGGTCCGGCCAGAAATGCCCTATGAGAACACCTGCCACGACGGCGATCAGAATTTGGAAGAAGAGCGACCTATACAGGGGCTTCTTCTTCGACGGCACCGAACTCGCCTTCAGCGCCGCGGAATCTGGGATCTTCATTGATCTGTACCTATCAATTGGGAACTGCCCCGGATCGGGGTCTGCTTCCAACGTAACCCCGGTCACACAATTCCGCAAGAGGAAATTCAGTTTTCACGATGCGGAACTAATTGCCGGTCACAAATGGGTTTTTGTGCACTTGTCGGGACTTTGAGGGCCGGCCAGCGGCCGGTATCTGTGCCAAAACTCCTACCGCGGCCAGCCCTGCTTGCGCAGCCGGGCCTGAACTCCGCCCACGTCGGCAGCGGGACGCCGTGGACTTCGGCAGCGGTGACCAGGCTGGCGAAGATGTCCGGATCAAGTGCGGCGTGCGAACGGACGGGTGCGGCAAGGTCGGGCACGCACGATTTGGGCACGCGGACGCCTCTGCTCGGGCAAGGAGGAAGGGCGGAGGGTAGAGGTCAGCCTCGGCCTATGAAGGGCATTCCCGCGGCCGTGATGACCACTGAGCCCACGCTGGCCGACGGCGGCATGCCGGCCATCATCAGCACTGCACGGGCCGCGTCCTCCACCGGGAACATCGGTTCCACCCTGCGGCTTCCGTCGGCCTGCAACGCCCCCGAGCCAACCCCGATGGTGTCCATGATTTCCGTGGCCGTGTTGCCGATGTCGATCTGCCCGCAGGTGATCCCGAACCCCCGGCCGTCCAGCTCGATGCTCTTGGTCAGGCCCGTCATGGCGTGCTTGGTGACGGCGTAGGCCACGGTCCGCGGCCGGGGTGAGTGCGCCGAGATGGAACCGTTATTGATGATCCGCCCGCCCTGCGGCGACTGCGCCTTCATCGCCCGGACGGCCGCCCCGGCGCACAGCACCGAACCGGTCAGGTTCACGGCCACAGTGGCGTCCCAGTCCGCCAGGGTGATCTCATCCACCGATGCCGCCGGGCCGAAGATACCGGCGTTGTTGAACAGGACGTCCACCCGGCCCCAGCGCCGGAGGACTGAAGCGAAAAGGCGTTCGACGTCGTCGGGCACGGTGACATCGCACGGCACCGCAAGCGCGTCCGGGTGCCCGTCCGCTGTTTCCAGGAGTTGCTGCTCACGGCGGCCCGCCAGGGCCACCCGGTAACCGTCCGCCAGCATTTGCCGGGCAACCGCGCGTCCGATGCCCGAACCGGCACCCGTGACGACGGCGACCCGTCCCGTTGTGGGTGGAACGGTCATGCTGCTTCTCCTGGAGTTGTTGGAACCTGGGCGGCTGTTGGAACCTTACGCGGTGGCGGGAACGTCATTGGCCACCAGCGGCCAGCCTATGACGGTCTTGGGCCGCGGCGTGGCGTACGTCCGCACCTTGGACGTGGAGAGCTGCATCCGGACCAGGGACTCCGCGATGGTCACGGCGGAGGCAACGCCGTCGACGACGGGCACTCCGGCCCGCTGCCGGATCTGTTCGTCCAGGCCCGCCATGCCGCCGCAGCCCAGCACGATCACCTCGGCCTTGTCCTCCCGGACGGCGAGCAGAGCCTGGCTGATGATGGCCTCGACCGCCCGCTCCGGCTCCTCCTCCAGCTCCAGCACGGCCATCCCGCTGGCCCGCACCGAAGCACAGCGCGCATCGAGGCCGGCCAGCTTGAGCCGGTCCTCGATGAGCGGCACCGCGCGGTCCAGGGTCGTGACAACCGAGTATTTGTGGCCGAGGAACATGGCCGTGCTGGCCGCCGCCTCGGTGATGTCGACGACGGGAACGTCCAGCAGCTCCTGCAGCCCCTCCCGGCCGTGCTCGCCGTAGCCGGCCTGGATGACAGCGTCGAACGGTTCCGGATAATTCACCACGGCGTCCATCACGGCGATCGCGGCCAGGTAGCTCTCAAAGTTGCCTTCGCAGGAGTCGGCCCCGAAACGCGGCGTGATCCCGACAATCTCGGTGCCCGCCGCCGCGATGCTGCGTGCCTGGGCGGCGATGGAATCGGTCATGGACTGGGTGGTGTTGACGTTCGCAACGAGTATGCGCATGGTTCCTCCTGGATGGAAGCGGGGACTTGGTGGTTCTTAGTGGGTGCTGGCGACGGCGATCGCCTCGCCGTCGACGTCCTCAAAGTGCTGGCGGCGGTCGGCGATCACGTAGTAGCTCAGTGCACCAACGCCGGCGCCGAAGAACCAGGCGAACGGCGCCGCCGCTTCAAAGGCCGGAACGAACGCGACGAGGATGGCCAGGACGGCCGCTGGCACCAGCGCGATGATGGCCCGCGGATTGACGCCCCGCTTATAGAAGTAGGCCCCGGCCGGGTCCTCGCTGTAGAGCTCGGGGACGTTGACCTTTCCGCGGCGGAGCAGCCAGTAGTCGGCCATGACCACGCCGAACAGCGGCCCGAGCAGGGCACCCAGCCCGCCCAGGAAGTAGACGATCACAAGCGGGTTGTTGTAGAGGTTCCACGGCAGGATGACCAGGCCGATGGTGCCGCTTACCCAGGCCGCCCGGCGGAAGTTGAGGCGCTTGGGGAAGAGGTTGGTGAGGGCATATACGGGGGCGACGAAGTTGGCCATGAGGTTGACTGCGATGGTCAGAATGAGGATCGCGAGGCAGGCCAGCACCAGGAACAGGGTATTGGGAATGCTTTGGACGATGTCGGACGGCGTTTCGATGATGGTGCCGTTGATCTTGTACTGTCCGCCGGCCAGGACCACCACAATGGCGCCGAACAGGAGCATGTTGATCGGGATGCCCCAGAAGTTGCCGCGCACGATGGACTTCTTGGACACGGCGGAGCGGGTGAAGTCGCAGAAGTTCAGGACGAATGTTCCGTAGATGGAGACCCAGAGGGCGCCGCCGGCGAAAATGGTCCGCCACATTTCGCCGCCCTCGAGGCCCCGGATGCCCGTCCACTGGATGGAACCGCGCGCCTCGATGAAGACCCAGACAGCCAGCAGGACCATTGTCACCAGGATGACCGGACCGGCGAAGGCCTCGTACTTGCGGATCATCTCCATGCCAAAGCTGACAATGACAAGCTGCACGATCCACAGCCCCACGAAGGAGATCCAGCCCAGCGTGCTCAGGCCGAGGATGGAGTTGGTGTCCAGGTCATGGAGGGACGGAACCATGGCCACCAGCATCACGCGGAGCACCACCGAGGCAAGGAACGTCTGGATGCCGAACCACGCCACCGCCACCGCGCCACGCAGAAGGCTGGCGAGCTGTGCGCCGCGGATGCCGAAACTGATGCGGCTCATGACAGGAAACGGAACGCCCGTTTTTTGCCCCATGAAACCGGAGAAGCTGAGCAGGACGAAGAGGAGAACCGCCCCGATGGCCAGGGCGGTGAGAATCTGCCAGCCCCCGAGGCCCAGGGAAAAGAGTCCGACGGCGAACGCGTAGTTCCCGAGGCTGTGCACGTCGTTCGCCCACAGGGTGAAGATGCTGTACCCCGTCCAGCGGCGCCCTTGCCGCTTGGTGGGTGCGAGGTCAGTGTTGTAGAGGCTGGGGCTGATGTCGCGGGCGGCTGCGGCGCTGGCCGCTTCGCACAGGGCATCGGTGGCCGTGGTCTGGTGAACGGGCTGGTCCGACGACGCTGTCGGGACGGGAGCCGGTTCGACGCCGACTGGTGGAGTCGTGTGCATCTGGATCTCCAGTTCTGGGATTTCCGCGGTGGTGAGCCCTCGATCGGATGACCCTTGGCCGGACGATCACTGCTGTTATTCCACATCGCGAAATAAGTTTGTTGAATAGTGAAATAAGGGTATGACCTGCATCACCCTTCGGTCAAGGCTCCCGATGGAGGGGTTGTGGTCACAAACCGTGGGCTAGGCATTGACGGGCCAGGTCGCGCCACAGGGGCCGCTGCACGTTTGACCGCGGTCCAGCCTGGCGGATAATCTCGAATAGCAAGAATGTTTTCTCACAATACGAAAACATGAGCCCAACATTCAAAGATGAAACGAGGCTGCCGTGGCTGCAGGAGAAGATACCTCCCATATCCTCAGCGGGTTGACTAACCAGCTGCCTGATCGTGATCCGGAAGAGACCGCCGAGTGGGTTGAGTCCCTGGACGGGCTGATCAGGGAACAGGGCACGGAGCGTGCCCAATACATCATGCGCAGTCTCCTGCAGCGTGCCGGTGCGCAGAGCGTCGGGGTTCCGATGGTGACCACCACGGATTATGTGAACACGATCCCGGTGGACCAGGAAGCGGAATTCCCGGGGAACGAGGAGTTCGAGCGCCGGTACCGGG
>NZ_BAEG01000007.1 GCF_000238915.1 Arthrobacter globiformis NBRC 12137
GAGGCCTGCACCGCGGCGAACCGCTTCATTGTGCACGAGTCCGTGGCCGACGAATTTGCGGAGAAGTTCGCCGCGAAGATGAAGGAGATGACCACCGCCCGCGGCACCGAGCCCGAATCCAAGGTCGGCCCGCTGATCGACGCCAAGAGCCGGGACAAGGTGCACGAACTGGTCACCGACGCCGTCTCCGCCGGTGCCACCGCCGTGGTGGGCGGCGCCCCGGTGGAAGGCCCCGGGTACTTCTACCAGCCGACGATCCTCAAGGGCGTCAGCGAAGGCACCCGGATCCTGTCCGAGGAGATCTTCGGCCCTGTCGCCCCGATCACCACCTTCTCCTCCGAGGACGACGCTGTACGCCTGGCCAACAACACCGAATACGGGCTGGTGGCCTACGTCTTCACGAAGGACCTCAACCGCGGCATCCGGATGGGCGAGCGGCTCGAGACCGGCATGCTCGGCCTGAACGCCGG
>NZ_BAEG01000006.1 GCF_000238915.1 Arthrobacter globiformis NBRC 12137
ACCCTGGTCACGGAACTTCAGCTGGTGCAGGACCAGGCCCTCACGCGGGGTGAACCCGACCCGGAAGGACCAGTCAGCCCACTGGACATGGTTACCGGTCACCTGGAACGAGGCGCCCTCGGGCTGGGTGATCTCGATCGGCTTCAAATCCGTGCGGGCCGGGCCAACATACTTGGGCAGGTAATTGCCCCGGGCGGACGGGACCGGGATCGCCTGGTCATCCTCAAGCCGGACGACCTCACCGGAGGACAGGTCATAGAACACAATGAAGTTCTCGATCGGGTGCGCGTACGGGCTGTCATCGGGCTCGTCCCGGACGAAGACCAAGGCACGCATCAGACGCCGGCCCTCGGCGTCCTCACCGAAATACCCCACCGACCACGGCTCGAAGCAGACCAGGTCCAGGTCCGTCAGGCCCCGCTTCGCCAAAGCCTCGATAACCTTCGGATCCTTCCGGCACGCCTCCTCACACTCAGCGAACTCATCGAGCATGAACGGCGGCTGGACATTGGCAG
>NZ_BAEG01000005.1 GCF_000238915.1 Arthrobacter globiformis NBRC 12137
CCAGGGACAACCTCAACGGCTGGGGCTTTGCCGCCCCGTTCCTGGCGTTCTTCCTGGTGTTCCTCGTCTGGCCGCTGTTGTACGGCCTGTACATGAGCCTCACCGGCAAGTCCCTCACCGGCGCCAACGACAGCCTGATCGGCCTGGCCAACTACGCCGAAGCGCTGGCCGACGCCGACATGTGGCATTCCCTCGGCAACACGCTCTATTTCACGGTGATCAGCACGGTTCCCCTGGTGCTCGTTGCCCTCGTCATGGCCGCACTGGTCAACGTCGGGCTGCCGGCGCAGTGGCTGTGGCGGCTCTCCTACTTCGCCCCGTACCTGCTTGCGTCCACCGTCGTCTCCCTCTTCTTCTCCTGGATGTACAACCCCCAGCTGGGCCTCATCAACGATTCGCTGGCGAAAGTCGGGCTGCCCAAGGTGGCCTGGCTGAACGACCCGAACGTGGCCATGTGGGCCATCGTCATCGCCACCCTCTGGTGGACCGTGGGCTTCAACTTCCTGCTGTACCTGGCCGCCATGCAGAACATTCCCGCCCAGCACTACGAGGCGGCATCGCTGGACGGCGCCGGAGCGTGGCGGCAGTTCTTCTCCATCACCCTGCCGCAGCTCACCCCCACCACCGTGATGATCGTGCTCCTGCAGATCCTGGCCTCGCTGAAAATCTTCGATCAGGTGTACCAGATGACGGCCGGCGGACCCGCCGGTTCCACCCGGCCGGTGGTGCAGTACATCTTCGAAACCGGGTTCACCGGCTACCGGCTGGGCTACTCCGCAGCCATCTCCTACATCTTCTTCGGGCTGATCGTGGCCGTCTCGGTCATGCAGTTCTTCATCACTCGCCGCAGGAGTGCATAACCATGGCAACCCAGACCCTCACCCGCCCCGCCGCCCGCAGCGCGTCCGCTCCGCGGCTCCGCCAGCCGCGGACGAAGATGACGGCGGGCAGAACCGCAGTCCTCGCGGTCGCCGCGATCCTCGCCGTCCTCTGGCTGATTCCCTTCGCCTGGGCAACCGCCACCGCCTTCAAGAGCGAGACGGACGCCGCGGCACCGAAAGTAAGCTGGATTCCGCCGTCGGGCTTTACCGCCGACGCGTTCGTCAAGGTGTTCCAGGACGGCAACATCCCGCTGTGGACCTGGAACTCGCTCTACACCTCCGCGGCCATCACCGTGATCACGCTGGCCATTTCCGCGCTGGTGGCCTACGCCCTGTCCCGCATCGACTTCCGCGGCAAGAAAGTGCTGATGACGGTGATCATCGCCTCCATCATCATTCCGCCGCCGGTACTGATCATCCCGCTCTTCTACCAGATGGTGGCACTGCACATGATTGACACGTCGTGGGCCATCATCCTGCCGCAGGTCATCCACCCGGCAATGGTGTTCGTGCTCAAAAAGTTCTTCGACCAGATCCCGCGTGAACTCGAGGAGGCCGCGGTGATGGACGGCGCCAGCCGGATGCGGATCTTCACTCAGATCATCCTGCCGCTCTCACGCCCCATCCTTGCCGCCGTCGCGATCTTCGTGTTCATCAGCGCCTGGAACAACTTCCTCTGGCCCTTCATCTCCACGAACGACGGCTCCATCCTGACCCTGCCCGTGGGGCTGCAGACCATCAAGAGCGCCTACGGCATCCAGTACGCGCAGAACATGGCCTCCGCGCTGCTCGCGGCCCTGCCGCTCATCCTCGTCTTCCTGTTCTTCCAGCGCCAGATCATCAAGGGCGTTGCGACGACGGGACTCGCCGGCACCTGAGCCGGGCGCCTTCGCTTTGCACTGACTGTCAAGAACCTGAACCACGACCAAGGAGATACCCCACATGTCCCGCGCAAGGATCACCCTCGACCGCGACTTCACCATCGGGGAAGTACCCCGCCGCCTCTTCGGCTCTTTCGTTGAGCACATGGGCCGCTGCGTCTACACCGGGATCTACGAGCCCGGTCACCCCGAGGCCGACGAGAACGGCTTCCGCCAGGATGTGCTCAAGCTCGTCAAGGAGCTCGGTGCCACCGTCATCCGCTACCCCGGCGGCAACTTCGTCTCCGGCTACAACTGGGAGGACGGCATCGGTCCCCGGGAAAACCGCCCCCGCCGGCTCGACGGCGCCTGGCACACCTTGGAGACGAACGCCTTCGGCTTGCATGAGTTCGTGGACTGGTCCCGGCAGGCGGGCACCGAAATCATGGAGGCCATCAACCTGGGCACCAGGGGAGTGGACGCGGCCCGCGAAATCGTGGAGTACGCCAACCACCCGGGCGGCACCTACCTGTCCGACCTGCGCGCCAAGAACGGCCACAAGGACCCGTTCAACATCAAGCTGTGGTGCCTCGGCAACGAGATGGACGGACCCTGGCAGATCGGCCACAAGACTGCCGAGGAATACGGCCGGCTGGCGCAGGAAGCCGCGAAGGCCATGCGGTTCGTGGACCCGGACATCGAACTGGTGGCCTGCGGCAGCTCCAACTCCGGAATGCCCACGTTCGGCGCCTGGGAGCAGACCGTGCTGACCCACGCCTACGAGGAGGTGGATTACGTCTCGCTGCACGCCTACTACCAGGAGCACGACGGCGACGTCGGCAGCTTCCTTGCCAGCGCCGTCGATACCGACTACTTCATCGAATCGGTGATCGCCACGGCCGACGCCGTCCGCGCGAAGGGCAAGCACAAGAAGCACATCAACCTGTCCTTCGACGAGTGGAACGTCTGGTACCAGCGCGGCCTCGACACCGAGGACCAGCCGCACAACGTCTCCAAGGCCGGCTGGCGCGAGCACCCCCGCGTCATCGAGGACAAGTACAACGTGACGGACGCCGTCGTCGTCGGCACCCTGCTCAACTCGCTGCTCCGGCACGGCGACCGGGTCAAGATCGCCAACCAGGCGCAGCTGGTCAACGTGATCGCCCCGATCTTCAGCGAGGAAAACGGACCGGCCTGGCGCCAGACAATCTTCCACCCGTTCGCCCGGATGGCCGAACTGGCGAAGGGCCAGATCCTGCGCCTGTCCGTCGACTCCGACAAGTACGGGAATGCCCGCTTCGGCGACACCGACCTCGTCGACGTCAGTGCGACGTGGAACGAGGAAACCGGCCGGGTGGCGCTGTTCTTCGCGAACCGCGGCCTGGAGGAGGCGGCCGATGTCGAGGTGGCCCTGCGTGGCTTCGACGCCCGGCAGGTGCTCCGCGCCGAGGTCCTGGAAATCCCGGAGGGCGGGGACCGCTTCACGATCAATGCCCAGGGCAGCCCGGACCGCGTGGGCCTGAAACCGCTCGAAGGGGCGAAGGCAAGCGGCTCCGAGCTGCGCCTGAGCCTGCCGGCCCTGTCCTGGGCCGTCGTCGAGCTGGACGTGGTCAAGAACTAGAGGGGAGACGACGACGGCGGGTGGTCCCGCCGTCGTACGTCCCTACACTTTGCGTGCCTACGCAGGGTAGACGGCGATGGCCGTGGCTTTGATGACGAAGTAGACGGTCATCCCGGGGGTGAGTCCGAGGTCTGCCGAGGCTGCCGGGGTGATGTCCGCGGACAGCCCGCCGGCGTGGACGCGGATCTGGTCGCCGTGGGGTTCCAGGTCCGTGACGGTGACGGCGAACGAGTTCCGCGGGCTGCCGTGTTCTGCGCTCAGGAAGACCGAGACCGCCGTCGGCGAAAAGACGGCGACGCCGTCCTGGCCGGGGACGGCACCGTCCTCGGGGTGCGCGGTGATGTCCAGTCCGCCGTCGGACGTGAGCCCACGGCCGGTGATAATGCCGGGAAGGAGGTTCATGCCCGCCAAACCGGCGGCGAACTTGCTGCGAGGTTTCTCCAGGACGCCGCGGGTGGGTCCGGCCTCGGTGATCCGCCCTCCTTCGACGACGATGGCCCGGTCCGCGAGCATGAGGGCGTCCAGGACGTCATGGGTGATGATGATGGCCCGGCGGCTGGCGAGGACGCGTTTGAGGAGCCTGCGCAGCATGGGGGCGGCGTGGATGTCGAGGGCGGCCATGGGTTCGTCGAGGAGCAGCAGCTCGGGGTCCGTGGCCAGGGCACGGGCGACGGCGACGCGCTGGGCCTGTCCGCCGGAGAGCTGGCCGGGCCGCCGGTCAGCGAACTCCGACGCTTCCACCTCGGCCAGCCAGTGCCGCGCCGTCTGCAGCGCACTGGCCCGGTTCGCGCCGGCCGCCCGCGGTCCGAAGGCGACGTTCTCCAGCACGTTCATGTGCGGAAACAGCAGCGGTTCCTGGGCGAGCAGCGCTGTTCCCCGGGTGTGCGGCGGCAGACAGTGACTGTTCCCGGCGTCGAGGTTGAACAGCGTTTTGTCTCCGAGAACTGCATGCCCGCTGTCCGGACGGATGAGCCCGGCGATGATACCCAGCAGAGTCGACTTGCCGGCTCCGTTGGGCCCCAGCACCGCGACGGTTTCGGCCGGTCCGAGGCTGAGGGAAACGTCGAAGTTGCGCGCGTGCAGCGCGGCGTTGAGTGTGAAGGTCATGCTGTTGGTGCCGGCTCCGCCGCCAGCGCCCGTGGGCGCCGGTAGGAAAGTCCGACGACGGCAACGGCCACCGCCACCAGCACCAGTGAGAGCGCGACGGCGGCGTCGGCGTCGGTTTCGCGCTGCAGGTAGATTTCCAGCGGCAGGGTGCGCGTGACCCCCTGCAGGCTGCCGGCGAACGTCAGGGTGGCGCCGAACTCCCCAAGGCAGCGCGCGAAGGACAGCACGGCACCGGAAGCCAGCCCCGGCAGCACCAGCGGGATGCTGACGCGGCGCAGTACCGTGGTGGGGCGCGCGCCCAGGGTTGCCGCGACCGCCTCGTATTTGGTGCCGGCGGTGCGCAGGGCGCCCTCCAGGCTGACCACCAGGAACGGCAGCGCCACGAATGTCTGCGCGAGAACGACGGCGGTGGTGGAGAAGGCGATCTGGATTCCTGCGAAGTCCAGGCTCCGCCCGAGCAGTCCCTGCCGGCCGAACGTGTAGAGCAGGGCGATGCCGCCGACAACAGGCGGCAGGACCAGGGGGAGCAGCACGAACGCCCGCAGCAGCCGCTGGCCCGGGAAGCTGGCACGGGCCAGGACGAGGGCCAGCGGCACGCCAAGTGCGATGCACAGCAAGGTGCTGGCGGCCGAGGTCCGCAGGCTCAGGCCCAGTGCGGTGAGGGAGGATTCCGAGGTGATGAGCGGGACGAACTGTCCCCAGTTCACCTTGGCCACCATGGCGGCAAGAGGCAGCAGGACAAACAGGGCTCCTGCTCCCGCGAGGACGAATACCCACGGCGGGACGCCGGTGTAGCCGGTGTCCCGCCTGTTTATTGTGCGGGCCGTCCAGGCCGTGCTACGGGGTGCCGAAACCGGCGTCACTGAGGACCTTCCTGCCTTCGCTGCCCGTGACCATGGCGATGAAGGCCTTGGCCAGTTCCTTGTTCCTGCTGCTGCCCACGGTGGCGATCGGGTAGGTATTCACAGCCTGGTCCGACTCGCTGAACGTGATGCCTTTGACCTTCCCGCCTGCGTTTCTGACGTCGGTGACGTAGACCAGGCCGGCGTCGGCTTCCCCGGAGGTGACCTTACCCAGGACATCTGTGACGGAGGATTCCTCACTGACGGGTTTCAGGGTGGTTCCGGTGGCCTGTTCCACCTTCTCGGTGGCGGAGCCGCAGGGCACCTGCGGCGCGCAGACAACCACCTTGAGGCCCGGCTTCGCCAGGTCGGCGAAGGACCTGATCGACGCCGGGTTGGCTGGTGGAACCGCGATCTCCAGGACGTTGGTGGCGAAGTTGCGCGCCGTTCCGTCTATGAGATTTGCGTCGGAGAGCTTGGCCATGTTCTTGGTGTCGGCGGCGGCGAATACGTCCGCCGGGGCCCCCTGGCTGATCTGGGTGGCCAGGTCAGAGGACCCGGCGAAGTTGAGCGTCACCTTGGTGCCCGGGTTCGCGGCTTCGAATTCGGAGGCGATCTTGGTGAAGGTCGCCTTCAGCGACGCGGCGGCAAACACGGTCACGGTGCCGGCCGCCGTCGAACTGCCACGCCGGGCTGCCCCGTTAGGGGTATTGCCGTTCGCGGTAGTGGAAGTGGCGCAGCCGGACAGCCCGGCGGCAAGGAAGCCGGCGGCCAGCAGGGCGCTGATGCGCTCGCGGCTGATGCTCATATGATGCTCTTTCCCTGGGGTGTTTCGATGATGACCGTGGTGGCCTTGACCACGGCGGTGGCCACGGACCCGAGTTCCAGGCCGAGTTCGCGAACGGCTTCGCTGCTCATCAGGGAAACGACGCGGAACGGGCCGCACTGTAGCTCTACCTGTGCCATGACCTTGTCCGCAGTGATGCCGGTGACGAGGCCAACGAACCGGTTGCGGGCAGAGCTGCCCACGCGGGTGGGGTCCTCGGGCAGCTGCGCCTGGTCGCGGGCGAGGTGCGCGAGTTCAAGCCCCTCAACGGCCAGCCGGCCCGAGGCGTCCTTCACCGGGGTCAGGGTCCCGTTCTCGGTCCAGCGCCGGACGGTATCGTCGCTGACGCCCAGAAACCGCGCTGCTTCGGAGATGCGGATTTTCGGCATGACACCATATTCCACTATTTGCGGTTATTTCCGCAGTTTTTTACCGCGAATCAGAATCTGACTACAAATCCTGCTCGCCGGTAGGCTGCTGAGGATTGTCATTCAATCTAGGTAGTGACACTATCTATGAGTGAGCGGAATCGACTGGCTGCAGGAGCTGACCCGGGCTGCTCTCCCGCATGCGGTGCTAGGGCTCTTGGCGAACGGGGAGATGCACGGCTATGCCATGATCGAAGTCCTCCGCTCCGGAGGGTTCCCGCGGACCCAGGGCGGGACTTTGTACCCGCTCCTGCGGCGGCTGGAGGAGCAGGGGCTGGTCAGCCATGTGTGGCAGCACGACGCAGCTGGGCCCGGCCGCAAACAATTCACCATCACCGAAGAAGGCCGCGCGGAGCTGACGCGCGCGGCGGAGGCCTGGCAGCAGATGGATGACGCACTCAGCAGGCTTCGAACCAGCAGACAGGACAACCCATGACGTACGAGCGCGACCTTGCCTTCAACCTTCGGATCCGCGGCATCCCGGAGTGCGAGATCGCCGAAATAATGGCGGAAGTGCGGGCCCATGAAGCGGCCACCGGGACGCCGGCAAAGGACGAGTTCGGAGCCGCCCAGGAGTATGCCAAGCAGTTCCCGAAGGGCAAGAGCCGGTCACGGGGAACGGCCATCACCGCCGTGGCAGTGGCAGCGTCCCTCGTGTACGTTCTGGCCGTCGTCGTCACGCCGTTCCTTGGCGTCGATATCCGGGAATCCGTGGGGCCCATGACCCTGCTGCCGGCGCTCGCCGTATCCCTGGGAGGCGTCCTCGCCGGATTCCTCACCGACTGCCTCCGCCCGGTGTCTTCGTCCTCCCAAGCCTGAACGAGCTGCCCGAAACTGACGTGATGGCGGGATTCGAACCCGCGTCAACGGTTTTGCAGACCGCTCCCTGGCCACTCGGGCACACCACGTACCGGTAGCCTAGGCAAGCCCCGGCCCGATGTCGCCTGTATGTAGAACTCGGTCTTGGCATTGCGGCTGACTACGCCGCGGCCGGCTTTACGCCGCCTGATAACCCGTCAGGTCCAGCGTGTACACCACCAGCTGGACTTTCGGAGCGGGCCGGGGCCGCTCCCGTTCCGGCCGCCGGACAAAGCCGAAGCGCCGATAGAGCTGCTGCGACCGCTCGTTGTCCGCCCCGGTGTCGAGCACCAGGCCGCTGGCACCGGTGGCTTGCGCGAGGTTTGCCGACTCGGCGAGCAGCCTCCAGCCGATGCCCGAGCGGCGGGCCTGCGGCAGCACCGCCAGCAGCCGCAGCTCCATCTCGCCGTCGAGTGCCTGGCGGGCCAGGGATGAACCAAAAGGCAACAGGCTCGCGGTACCTACCAGGCCGCCGTCGGCCGCGTCCTCAGCAACCAAAAGCACGCCCTCCCTGGCCCGTGAAGCGGCGTCGAGCAGCAGTTCCAGGCGGTCGGGCGCAGGCTCCGGGGCGCCGGGAAGATGGTGCCCAAAGCCTTCATAGGTCAGGCGTCCGACGGCGTCGAGCTCCGACTCCGCGGCCTCGCGGATCCGGTACTGCGTTGCTGTTCCTGGCAGTGTCACGCGTGGACTCCTTTGAGGTTGAGGGGCTGGCCGCCAGCCTGCATCACAGGCTAAACGCGCCGCCGGGACGGTTCCCACAGCAGCGACATCCCCCGACGTTCTTCGTCACCCAAGGCCTGATTTTGGACTGTTTTTGTTACGCCCCGCTTCGGCCGGTGAAGCTGCGTTTCCATGCGCGTCAGTTCGTTGCAGCCGGGGTTTGGAAGCGGGCAGCGAGGTGCTTCATTGGGAGTACACGCTTCGAAAGGACACGCCATGACGGAACTCTCAGACCTCAGCCCGCGCCGGATCCGCAACGTGCTGGGCCACTTCGCAACGGGCCTGACCGTGATCACCGCGGCCACCGAGAACGGCCCTGCCGGGTTCACCTGCCAGTCCTTTGCGTCCCTCTCGCTGGAACCGGCGCTGGTGACTTTCAGCCCGGCACGGACCTCCAGCACCTGGCCGCTGCTGCGCCGGGCGGGCCGCTTCACCATCAACATCCTCCCCGCCGGCCACCAGCACCTCGCGGCCCAGTTCGCGCGGTCCGGTGCAGACAAGTTCGCCGGCGTCGACTACTCGCCGTCGCCTCTCGGCAACCCTGTCCTCGACGGCGCCCTGGCCTGGGTGGACTGCGAGCTGCACCAGGAGTACGACGGCGGGGACCACACCATTGTGGTGGCCGCGGTCCGCGCGCTGAGCGCCCGTTCGGACGTCGATCCCCTCCTCTTCTTCAAGGGCGACTACGTCTCCGTGCAGCCACGGGCGAAGATCCTGGAGGGCGCCGCATGACACGGGGCGCCGCATGACACGGGTCAAGGCCACGTCCCGGCGGCGCGGCCGCCGGCATGCGCAGCCGGAAACCAGCGACGAGGCGTTGCAGCCTGCGGAGGACTGGGCAGCCATCGAGGTGGGGGCCACGGTTGAAGTCACGCTGGCCGCCGGGCACTCCTACACCGGCCACATCGATTCCAAGACGCACGATTCCGGCTTGGTGTGGGTCATTGATTCCGCCGGGCAGGGCCGCCAGATGTACGGCAACCGCGACGGCGTCCGCCTCCGGCCGCATTAGGCAGGCGGGAATGAGCGTCCTCCTGCTGTCCGCGGCCTTCATTGTTTGCCTCGCGGCGGGCGGTGTTTGGTCGGCAGTGCCGCTGCTGACCGGCGCGGCCGATGCACTCCCCGCTAAACCGGACACGTATTCCGCAGATCTGGATTCCCGGGACGCGGCCCCCGGATTCCCCCTCTACCCCTACGGCTGGCCGCCGTAGGGGTATTTTCCGCTGTCCGCCGCCGGGTTTCTGGTGCCCCGGGGTAGCGGACCCCGGGTCACCTAGCCACCGGTCACCCGGGCCGCAGGTCACCAGCCGCCGGTCACGGCGCCGGCGATGCGGCCGTCGACCAGGAGGGCCAGCAGATCGCCGTCCGCCCGGACGCCGTCTGGCAGTACGTCCGCCAGCAGTTCACCGGTCCCGACGGCGGTGAACGCAACCCCGTGCCGTGCCGCCGGTTCCTGCGCCTGGGACGGTCCTGCCGACAGGGCGGCCTGCAGCGAACCCAGTGTCACGGCAGCCGCCACCTCCCGCGGGTGGACACTGCCGAATGGGGTTCCGCGGTCCAGTGCGATGAAGGCCGGCTCGCCGTCCTCCAGGCCGCGCCGCTGCAGCTCCGTATGGGCCTCGGATACCGTGCAGGAGACTGGCAGAATGTGCACGCCTGCGGCGGGGGACGAAAGCAGGCTTCCGGCGGTGCCGTCCGCCGCCGCCGGCCTAAGGAAGCCCGCGGAGGTCAGCCAGCCGTCGTCGAAATATGTGGAGAGGTAGTTGCGCCCCGAATCGGGGATGATCACCACGATCGTGTGGCTTTCGTCCAGCTCCGCGGCAAGCCGGAGGGCTGCGGCCAGCGCCGTGCCGGCCGTGCCGCCGATGAGCAGGCCCTCTTCGCGGGCCGCCTTCCGGGCGGACAGGATGGATTCCTTGTCGCTGACCCGCACGTAGCGGTCCACCAGGGAGGTATCGAATGCCTGGGGCCAGATGTCCTCGGCTGAATCAGGGTGGACGGCGTGGCCGGCCCCTTCGACGTACTTGGCGGCCCCGTCGCCGCCGCCATATGCGGAGTGGTCGGGGTCAGCGGCCACCACCTGCACTGATCCGCCGCTTGCCTGTTTGAGGAAGCGGCCCGTCCCGGTGATGGTCCCGCCGGTGCCCACGCTGGCCACCAGGTGCGTCACTGTGCCGTCCGTATCTCGCCAGATCTCCGGTCCTGTCGATTCCACATGGGCGCCGGGGTTGGCCGGGTTGTCGTACTGCTGCGCCAGCCAGGCTCCGGGTGTGGCTTCGGCGAAGCGGGCGGCCCGGTTGGCCAGATGGTCCGGGTGGCTGCGCGGAACGAAGTCGGCCACGAGGTGCACCTCGGCGCCGTAGGCGCGCAGCAGCCGGATCTTCTCGGCCGCGGTGGCCGCGGGGGCGAACACCACAGCGCGGTAGCCGAGGTGGGCCGCCACGAGGCTCAGGCCGACACCCGTGTTGCCGCTGGTTCCTTCCACCACGGTGCCGCCCGGGCCCAGCAGGCCGTCCCGCTCCGCCGCGCGGATCATGGACAGGGCGGCGCGGTCCTTAACGCTGCCGCCGATGTTCTGGAACTCCAGCTTGGCGTAGATGCGCGGCCGCAATGACGCTGCAAGCCGGGTGAGCCTGACCAACGGGGTGTTGCCGATGCCGTCCAGCACCGACTCATGGACCGTCATGGCCGCGGCTCCCGGCAGGCCGGCTTCAGTGCGCGTAAAACCCTGCGCGGACAGGTTGTTTCGTGGCATGGCTGGAACGTTAGGCCGCCCGGCAGCCTGCCGCAAAAGGCCTGAAGCCTTGTTGCCAAGCGTGTCTTCCCGTGAGCTGTTATGTCGGTTTTGCTGCCGTGGATGTCGGAGTACGACGGCGGTTGGCCGGGTTCCGTCACCGGCGTTCACCGTGGTTCATCCTCCGACCCTCGATGCGGGGACGGCCGTCGGCCCACCTTAGAGTCCGGACATGGGGCGGGCAGCAACAGAAACGGACACATCAGCACGCGCCGGCCTGTGGCTGTGCCTCGGGGCCGGTTTCATCACGCTCCTTGACCAGTCAGTCTTCGTCCTCGCTGTTCCGGCAATGACCGCCGGACTGGGCGCTGACACCGCACAGGTGCAGTGGATCCTGGCCAGCTACTCCCTGGCGTTCGGAGCGGCGCTGGTACCGGCAGGACGGCTGGGGGACGTCCTGGGCCGCCGGGCGCTCTTCATGGCGGGAATCGCGGTGTTTGGCGCCTTCAGCCTGATGGGCGGGCTGGCCTCCGACCCGGCGCTGGTCATCGCGGCGAGGCTGCTTCAGGGGCTCGGCGCAGGCACCTTGAATCCGCAGGTCCTGGGGCTCCTCCAGGATCTGTTTTCCGGAACCTGCCGGGCCAAGGCCCTGGGGTACTACGCCGCGGCCGGGGGCTTCGCCGCCGTGTGCGGCCCCCTTCTTGGCGGCCTGGTCCTTTCCGCAGCCGGGGACACTGCCGGATGGCGGGTGCTCTTCCTCATCAACGTCCCTCTGGTGGTGCTCCTGGTGCCGCTGGCTTTCCGTTTCCTGCCGGCGCGCCCCGGGCGTGACCACCGCGCCGGTCCCGCCTCCGTCGACGGGGTAGGAGCCCTGCTGCTTGGTGCCGTGGTGGTGGCCTTCCTCCTCCCCACGGTCCACGGCTCGCCTGAGTCTGCCCCGGCATGGCTGGCTGCGGGGGCAGCGGTGCTCCTGTGTTTTGCGGGCTGGGAGCTGCTCTATCACCGGCGGGGCCGCACGCCCCTGCTCAGTGCAGGGCTGGCCCGTTCCAAGGGCTACCTGCTGGGCACGGTGGTGGCGCTGTGCCAGTTCGGCGTGGGCGCGGCGATGTCCGCGGTCACCGCTTTCTATTTCTTGTCGGGAAGCGGCCTCGCCCCGCTCGCCGCGGCAGGCGTCCTGGCACCGCAGGCCGCCGGGATGCTGCTGGCCTCGGGGTCCAGCTGGCGGTTCGTCGCGAGGTTCGGCAGGGCGGGCATTGTCTTTGCTTTGGCGGCCAGCCTTGCCACCCTGGTCGCGAAGGACTTTGCCGTGCAGCACCTGGACCACTCCGCGGCGGCACTCGCGGTTGCCGCGGTGGGCCTGGTCCAGGGCGCGGCGACGGGCCTTGTGGTGGCGCCGAACCAGGCCCTGACGCTGGCGCATGCGCCCGCGGGCACGGCCGGGGTTGCTGCCGGCTTCTACCAGCTGAGCCAGCGCTTCTCAGCGGCGCTGTGTTCGGCCGCGGTGGCCGGGCTGTTTCTGCACGCCGGCCCCGGTCTGGCCGGCGTCAGCGGGGCCATGGCAGTGGACGGCGGGTACCGCGGCGCGTTCCACAACGGCATCCTGCTGTGTTCGACGCTGACCGCCGTTGCCATCGCCGCCGGCAGCCTCGACTGGATCCGCACTGCGAGGGCGCGCCGCCAAAACGGCAAGGCCGCCCGCCCCTTGGACCAGGCTCTGGCGGACTCCCGTTAGACGGCCGCCGGCTGGGCCGGCGCGTTCGGCGAGGCCGGCACGTTCGGCTGGGCGGGCTCGTCGGCTTCAGCGGCCGGGCCAGTGGTGGCCACCCCGGCGGAGCGCAGTGCCGGGAACCCGCCGTCGACATGCACGGCACGGGAGTAACCCAGCAGCCTGAGCTTCTCCGCCACGGGACGCGACCCGTTGACCGAGCCGCAGAAGACGACGATCTGCTGGTCCGTTCCGGTTACCCCGGGGAGGCGGACGGAGGACTCCGGCCCAAAGTCCTTGGCCACGTTCTCGCGGTCCACCACTACAGCCCCCGGAACGCTGCCGGTGCTTGCCCTGCCCTTGTCACTCCGGACGTCGATCAGGAGGGCTCCCTCGCCGATAAGCCGGGCTGCCTCGTCGGCGCTGACCAGCCGTGGATCGTTGGTGGTGTTTTCGGTGCTCATTTGGTGCTCCTTCGAATGTTGTCGGTGGTGCGGGAAGTGCTAGGAGAGTCCCCATGCCTGCGCGAGCAGCTCCTGGGACCGGATCCGGTCGGACTGGTGGTGGGTGATGGTGGTGACCAGCAGCTCATTGGCTCCGGTGGCGCGCTGCAGGGTCCGCAGCCCCTCCGCCACCTGTGCGGGGTGGCCCACGAACCGGGTGTCCAGCCTGTCCTGGATGAGCCACGCCTCGGCGGGTTCCAGCTCCGGCTGGCGGCCGGCATCTTCGGGCACCGGGTAGGGAATGGCGCCGCGGCCTGTTCTGATGCTGTGGACCCAGTCCGCGTATCCGGCTGCGATGGTCCTGGCCAGGGATTCGGTCTCCGCCACCACGACGTCGGCGGAGACCGCCACGTATGGCTTAGCCAAGGTGGCGGACGGCTTGAAATGCGACCGGTATTCCCCGATGGACTCCATGACCGCCGCCGGGGCAACGTGGTAGTTCGCCCCGAAAGGCAGCCCAAGCTTCCCGGCGAGGCGGGCACTGGGGCCGGCGCTGGACCCGTGGATCCAGAAGTCCGGGGCATTGCCCTGTGCCGGGTGCACGGTAACTTCCGTGCCTTCCGCTGCACGGAATTCGCCGGCGAAGAACGCGATGATGTCCTGGACGTCGTTTTCGAAGTTGTCCGCATCGCCGGGCACCCGGCCGAGCAGATCGGCCTGAACCTGGAAGCGCTCGGGAAACTTCTTGCCGAAGAGCGGCCGCGGGGCCGGGATCAGCAGGCCGTCCACCACCCGGTTGCCGGTGGGCGCCGGCGAAGCGACCGGCGGCCTGGGGTCCCCGGGGCCGGTTTCGTCGGCCGGCGCCTTGGGCACGCCGGACCTGCCAAAACCCAGGTCCACGCGTCCCGGATACAGGGCGGACAGCGTCCCGATGTTTTCGGCGATCTGAACCGGCCGGTAGTTTCCCAGGATCGTGGCCGCAGTACCCACCCTGATGGTGCTGGTTGCCGCGGCGATGACGGCGGACAGGACGTGCGGGGCGGACCCGGCTACGCCCGGACTCAGATGGTGTTCGGCCAGCCAGTAGCGGCTGTATCCCAGCGCCTCTGCCGAGACGGCCAGGTCAATGGTGTTCCGCAGGGCGTCTGCGGCGCACTGGCCTGCGGAGACGGGGCTGAGATCGAGGACCGAAAGGGGAACCACGGAAGGCTTGGACATGGCAGAACACTACGGAGCCGCAGTCGCCGGCCAAACTCCTCCGTCACCGTCCTCAACGTCCGGAAACCGGGGGTCACCGGAGCCCAAAATCCGTCACAAAAGACGGGCACGCGTGACGGAATGCGCCACTGCTTGACGCTGCATTTCCCGAATTGACACCGCGTGGCAGACGGTTTGGACATGTCCCGGCGGCCCTTTTAGATTCGACGTCTAGGTCCAGAGTCAGCACGCCAAGGACCGGCTCGTGCTGCGGCAACCCTCAGGCATTTGATGGCGGGGTGCTCCGGAAACAGACCTGGCCGCACTTGCGGCAAGTGAATGTCGAGACGGCCGTCCGCGGCCCCTAAAAGAGGGAACCATGCCTTCATCGCCCACACCCAAAAACCGTTCCGCCGTGCTCGGCATCGAGCTCGACGGCGACGGCGCCCACCCGGCCGCCTGGCGGTTCGCCGCGCACGAGCCCGGCGCGCTGCTGACCGGCACACGCATCCGGGAAACCGTACAGGCAGCGGATATCGCTGGCTTCCACCTCGCCACCTTCCACGATTCGCGGACCACGGACACGGGAGCCGCCGGGATCGCGGGACGGATCGACGCGGTGCAGCGTGCGGCCTTCGCCTCGCCGGTGACCCGCTCGATCGGTCTGGTGCCCGAGGTGGGCGTCATTTACACGGAGCCCTTCCACGTGGCCACCCAGCTGGCGAGCCTGGACTATTCCTCCCGCGGCCGGGCAGGGTGGCTGGTCAGCGCCGAGAACACGCTCCAGGAGGCACGTTCGGTGGGCCGCGACGTCCTTCCTGCCGGGGAGGTCGGCGCGGAAGCGGCGGACGTCGTCGAAAGCGCCCGGCGGCTGTGGGACTCGTGGGAAGACGACGCCGTGATCCGGGATGCGGCCACCGGCCGTTACCTTGACGCCGGCAAACTGCACTACGCGGATTTCGAGGCGGGCCGGTTTTCCGTGAAGGGGCCGTCCATCATTCCCCGCCCCTTCCAGGGGCAGCTGCCGGTCTTTGCCCCGGCGGCGCTGCTGCCCTCCGTCGAAGCCGACGTGGCACTGGTGTCCGCGGCCACGCCGGAGGAACTGGCGCCGGAAGCGGAGGCTGCACGGAACGCGGGTGCCCCGCGCACGCTCCTGGAACTGGACGTGGTCCTCGACGCCCGCGGCTGGCGGGCGGCTGACCGGCTGGCTGAGCTGGACGCGCACGGACATTGGGACGGCGGAGCCCGCTACGTGGGAAATGCGGCCGGGCTGGCGGAGCTGCTGGCCGAGCTGTTCCAGCAGGGCGACGGCGTCCGGATCAGCCCCGCGGTGCTGGACACCGACCTGCCGGAGCTGGCTGCCCTGGTGCTCCCGGAACTTCGGCGGACGGGCCTGCTGTCCGGCCCCGTCCCGGGCGGCACACTGCGTGAATCCTTCGGCCTGTCCCGCCCCGCCAACCGCTATGCCGCCGCCGCGGCCCTCTAGAGAGGCCAGACCCATGAGCACATCCCCACGCACTCCCGGCAACGGCCAGATCCAGTTCGGCGTCTTCTTCCAGGGCGTCAACCACACCACCGTCTGGCGTGATCCAGCCAGCGGATCCCAGACGGACTTCGAATCGTTCCGCCGGGTGGCACAGACCGCAGAACGTGGCCTCTTCACCGCCTTCTTCCTGGGCGAAGGGCTGCGGCTCCGTGAACACCTGGGCCGGATCCACGAGCTAGACGTCGCCGGCCGGCCGGACGCGCAGACCGCGCTCGCCGCCCTGGCCGCGGTGACCACCAATATCGGCCTGGTGGCCACGCAGAACACCACCTACAACGATCCCGCGGACCTCGCCCACCGGCTGTCCAGCCTGGACCTTCTTTCCGGCGGCCGGGCGGCGTGGAACATTGTGACCACGGACAACGCCTGGACCGGCGCCAACTTCCGGCGCGGCGGCTTCCTCGCCCACGAGGACCGCTACATCCGGGCCGAAGCCTTCGTCCAGACGGCTAAGGCGATCTGGGACTCCTGGGCTGACGGCGCAATCGCCGGGTCCCGGGGCTCCCGCCAGTGGCTGGCCGAGGACGCCATCACCCCTGTCCGCCGCAAGGATGCGAGTTTCGACGTCGAAATCACCGGCAGGCTTCCGCGGTCCGGCCAGCTGCATCCTGTCCTGTTCCAGGCTGGCGACTCCCCGGAGGGCCGCGACTTTGCGGTCCGCAACGCGGACGTCATCTTCTCGCGGCACGCCGGGCTGGAGGCGGCCAAGAAGTTCCGCGAGGACATTGTGGCCCGCACACTGAAAGCAGGCCGTCCGGCGGATGACGTCAAGATCTTCCCGGGGCAGGAGTTCATCCTGGCACCCACCGCCAAGGAAGCAGAGGAAAAGCACCAGTGGGTCCGCGAACGGCAGGTGGGCCCGCAGACCGCCATCGCGTTCCTGGAACAGTTCTGGGGCCGCCCCCTAACCGAATATGACCCCGACGGCCCGCTTCCCGACGTCGACCCGGTTGTGGACGTCACCGACCCCACCCGGGGCAACGCGTTCCACGGAAAGAACGCCCGGGAGCTTGCAGCGGAATGGCGGGCTGAGGCGGAGGATAAGGGCCTGTCCATCAGGCAGTTCGTCTCCGGTCGCGCCCAGCTCAACGGCCGGGGTCTGGTGGGCTCCTACGACGACGTCGCCGACCTGTTGGCCGAATACGCACACTCCGGGGCCGTGGACGGCTTCAACATCACGCCATGGATAGTCCCCTCCGGCCTCGATGACATCGTGAACGAGCTTGTCCCCAGGCTCCAGGATCGCGGCGTCTACCGGACCGAATACGAGGGAACCACCCTCCGGCAAAACCTGGGGCTCCGTGCCCCGCTGTCGCACCGCAACGGCTCGCTGGCCGCGGTGGACCAGACCCAGAGCGAGGAAGTCGCATGAACGCCCGAAACACCACCACTGAGCCCGGAACTGCCGGGCCGGACCTTGCCGGGCCGGACCTTGCCGGGCCGGCACGTGGCCGCCGGATTAGCCGAACAGCGGCAGCCGGAACGCTGCTGGGAACCGTGGCGCTGCTGATCGCCTCCTGCGGCGGCACGTCCGACGCCGGATCCCAGCCGGGTGCCGGCACCGGCCCCGTGCGGGGCGGCAACCTCAACTTCGCGATCTCGGTGGACCGGGGGTGCATCGATCCCCAGCAGGTAGGCAACAATGACGCGATCGCCGTCGCCCGCCAGACCGTGGCGTCACTGACTTCCCAGGACCCGAAGACCGGCGAGATCGTCCCCTGGCTGGCTGAGAAGTTCGAGGCGAACAAGGACGCCACCAGCTTCACCTTCACCCTCCGCAGCGGAGCAACATTCGCGGACGGGACGGCCATCGATGCGCAGTCCGTAAAGACCAACTTCGAGGCGATCAAGGCCCTCGGTGCCAAAGCCACCCTGGGTTCCACGTACCTGAGCGACGTCAGCGGCATCACGGTCAAGGACCCGAAGACCGTGGTGGTGGATTTCGCCAAGCCCAACGCCCAGTTCCTGCAGGCCACCTCCACGTTCACGCTCGGGCTGCTCTCCCCGGCGTCGGCGAAACTCAGCGACGCCGACCGCTGCGCGGGCAAATTCGAAGGGTCAGGCCCGTTCACCGTGAAGAGCTACACGGTGGACAAGGAAGCGGTTCTGGAACGCCGGGAAGGCTACGCCTGGCCCGCGGCCACGAACAGCAACAAGGGTGAGGTTTACCTGGACACCGTCACTTTCAAGATCATCCCGGAAGCAGGCAACCGCACCGGGAGCCTGCAGTCCGGGCAGATCGACGCCACGGCCGCCATCTCCGCTGCGGACATCAAGCTTTTTGACGGCAACGGCTTCTGGAAGGAGACCAGGGCCAACCCGGGGGTGGTGTACAACCTGTACTCCAACGAGTCCACGCCGAAGCTCAAGGAGACGGCGGTGCGCCAGGCGATCTCCAAGGCCATCAACCGCGAGGAAATCACCAAAACGCTGCTGACCGAGGCGGACCAGCCCGCCAAGGGCGTGCTGTCCCACACCACGCCGTTCTTCAAGGACTTCAGCGAACTGCTGAAGTTTGATCCCGACGGCGCCAAGAAACTACTGGACGACGCCGGGTGGAAGCCGGGGGCGGACGGCATCCGCGCCAAGAACGGCCAGCGGCTCTCCTTCTCGGTCACCTACTGGCAGTCTCCGAAGGAAGTCCTGGAACTCGTGCAGCAGCAGCTCAAGGCGGTGGGCATCGACCTCCAGCTGAAGTTCACCACCATCGCTGACGTCACGGCGGCGCAGGCGAACAAGGACTACGACTTCTCCTACGGCAACCTGACCCGCAGCGATCCGGATGTCCTGCGGACCGTCTTTGGCGCGAACACGGCACGCGGCGGAAGCAACCTCCGCCCTGCTTTGCCGGTGGACACTACCCTTGGTGAGCAGGCTGCCGCACTCGACAAGAATGCGCGGCAGAGGCTCGTGGACCAGGCCCAGGAGGCCCTCATCAAGGACGCGCATTCCATTCCGCTGTACGAGCTTTCCACCACGATCTCCGCCAGCGAGAAGGTTCACGACCTGAAGTTCGAGGCCTCCAGCCGCCTGGACTTCTACGACGCCTGGCTGAGCAAGTAGCTATGCTCCGGTATGTCGGGCAACGTCTCCTGCAGGGCGCCTTTGTCCTCTGGGCGGCCTACACTGTCTCCTTTTTCATCCTGTACCTGCTCCCGGGCGACGCCGTCAGCATCATGGCCAGCGGCGATGAGCAGAATGCCGTGGACCCAGCGCTCGTGGCGAAGCTGCGCAGCGAATACGGGCTGGACCGGCCGCTCTACGAGCAGTACTTCATCGCCCTGGGCAGGGCACTGCAACTCGATTTCGGCATTTCCATCAAGAACGGGGTGGCGGCCACCCGGTCCGTGGCCGAGGTCCTGCCCGAAACCATCAAGCTCGCCGCCGCGGGATTCGCGCTCGCCGTGCTGCTCGGCAGCGCCCTGGCCACTGCGGCCACCTTCAGCCGGAACCCCTGGGTGCGGCAGGCCCTCGGCTCGCTGCCGCCGCTCGGGATCGCCGTGCCGACGTTCTGGATCGGGCTCCTGCTCCTGCAGTTGTTCTCCTTCCGGCTTCGCCTGTTCCCGGCGATCGGCAACGACGGCGCCGCCAGCATCGTCCTGCCCGCGCTCACCCTCGCCATCCCGACGGCGGCCGTGATCGCCCAGCTGCTGTCCCGCAGCCTGCGCCAGACCCTCGGCGAGCCCTATATAGAGCAGGTCCGCGCCAAGGGGGCCAGCGAAGCGCTCATCAACTTTGGACATGCCCTCCGCAACGCCGCCATTCCCACCCTGACCATGCTTGGCATCCTGGTGGGCAACCTGCTGGCCGGCGCCGTGGTCAGCGAAACGGTGTTCTCGCGGGCAGGCATCGGCCGCCTCACCGTCACGGCAGTCAACAGCCGGGATATCCCCGTGGTGCAGACGCTCGTTGTCCTCGCGGCCGTCATCTTTGTGGTCACCAGCCTGGTGGTGGACCTGATCTACCCGCTCGTGGACCCCCGCATCAACATCGGCAAGACGGCCAAGGCCTAGGAGGCACCATGTCACAGCAGCTTCTGCGGGAAACGGACCCGGACCTCCTTGCGGCCGAGTATCCCGGCCCGGCCGCCAGCAGCGAAGAGTTTCCGGCCGCTCCCGAGAACCCGCGGTGGAGCGGAGCGGCAGGGCATATTCTCCGCCTGCTGCAGCAGACCGCCCGGCAGTCCCTGCGGCAGCCCGGACTGTTTTTGGCGGTGCTGGTCCTCGGCACCACACTGCTCTGGGCCGCCGTCCCGGCGGCCTTCACCTCCTGGCCGCCGGACACCGGGATCCCCGCGGACCGGCTGCTGCCGCCGTCGGCCACGCACTGGTTCGGCACGGACAGCCTGGGCCGCGACCTCTTCTCCCGGGTGGTCCACGGTTCGGCGACGTCGCTGGCCGCCACCGCCGTCGCCGTGGCCGTTGGCCTCGTGGCCGGTTCGGCTCTCGGGCTGCTGGCAGGGTTTGTGCGCGGCTGGGTTGATGACGCCATCATGCGCCTCATGGATGTCCTGCTCGCGATTCCCAGCCTCCTGCTCTCCCTCGCCCTGATTACGGTGCTCGGCTTCGGCACGGTCAACATTGCCATTGCGGTGGGCGTGGCCAGCGTGGCCAACTTCGCACGCATCATGCGCTCGGAATCGCTGCGGGTGGGAACAGCGGTGTACGTCGAGGCGGCGCGTTCCGCAGGCGTGCGCTGGCACACCATCCTGCTCCGGCATGTCCTGCCCAATGCGGCCGGGCCGGTGCTGGCCTTGTCCGCGCTGGAGTTCGGCGCGGCCGTACTGTCCATCTCATCGCTCAGCTTCCTGGGTTTCGGCGCCCCGCCGCCTGCCTCGGAATGGGGGTCCCTCGTGGCCGGCGGCCGCGACTACCTCGTGGCCGCATGGTGGCTGGTGACCCTGCCCGGCGCGGTGATTGCCGCCGTCGTGCTTTCCGCCAACCGCATCTCCCATGCCTTCCAGACAAGGACCAGCCGATGACCGCCAGTACCGCAGCCCCCGCCGGAGCGCCCCTGCTGACGGTCGAGGAACTCAAAGTCTCCTACCTGGTGGACGGCGAGCCGCAGCCCGCCGTCCAAGGGGTGAGTTTCCAGGTCTACGCCGGCGAGGTGGTGGCCATCGTGGGTGAGTCAGGATCGGGCAAGACCACCACCGCGCACTCCATCATCAACCTCCTTCCGGGCAACGCCCGCCGTGACTCAGGGAAGGTTCTGTTCGGGGGCGCTGACCTCACCCGCCTGATGCGCAAGGAATGGCAGAACGTGCGCGGTAAGGACATAGGCCTGATCCCGCAGGACCCGACGGCGTCGCTGGACCCGCTGCAACGGGTGGGGGAGCAGGTGGCCGAGTCGCTGACTATCCACCGCATCCAGCCGAAGAAGGCTGCCCGCGAGGCCGCCGTCCGGCTGCTCGAGGAGAGCGGGATCCGTGACGCCGCGGCGCGTGCCCGCCAGTACCCGCACCAGTTCTCGGGCGGAATGCGGCAACG
The DNA here is from genome assembly GCF_000238915.1 of Arthrobacter globiformis NBRC 12137. Taxonomy (GTDB): domain Bacteria; phylum Actinomycetota; class Actinomycetes; order Actinomycetales; family Micrococcaceae; genus Arthrobacter; species Arthrobacter globiformis. The sequence continues at coordinate 21,258 of NZ_BAEG01000005.1, forward strand.
GGTCCTCATTGCCGCCGCGCTCGCCGCCAGGCCCCGGCTGGTCATCGCCGATGAGCCCACCAGCGCCCTGGACGTGACGGTCCAGCGGCAGATCCTGGACAACATCGCGGCACTGACAGCGGAGCGCGGAACCGCCGTGCTGCTCATTACGCACGACCTCGGCGTGGCCGCGGACCGGGCGGACAGGATCATTGTGATGCGGCAGGGCGTCGTCGTGGAGCAGGGCCCCACGGCTTCCGTCCTGACCAACCCGCAGGACGGATACACGCGCTCGCTGATCGCAGCCGCGCCGGGCCTAAGCCCGCGGCGGCTGAGGAGGACGGTTTCGCCGATCAGTCCGGCGTCTGCCGGAGATTCCCCTGTCGCCGGAAAAACCCCGGGAGCCCGGCCGCCACTGGTGGAAGCCGCGGGGCTGCGCAAGGTGTTCAGCCTGCCGCGCGCTGCGGGCAGCGCCAGGACCATCACCGCGGTCGACGGCGTTTCCCTTGATATCCGCAAAGGGGAGACCCTCGCGCTGGTGGGCGAGTCGGGATCCGGCAAGAGCACGGTGGCCCGGCTGCTGCTGCGCCTCGAGAAGCCCAGCGGCGGCAGCGTGCTGTTCGACGGGCAGGATCTGGCCACGGCGAGGGGTGAAAACCTCAGGCTGCTGCGCCGCCGGTTCCAGGTGGTGTTCCAGAGCCCCTTCGCCTCACTGGATCCGCGCTTCAGCGTGTCGGACAGCATCGCGGAGCCGCTCCGCGCCTTCGCCGAGGGAAGCCCGGGCGAGCAGCGCGGGCGGGTCGCAGAGCTCCTTGACGCCGTTCAGCTGCCAGCGGGATTCGCGCGGCGGCTCCCCGCGGAGCTCTCCGGCGGGCAGCGCCAGCGCGTGGCCATCGCGCGCGCCCTGGCCCTGCGGCCGGACCTGGTGGTCCTGGACGAAGCGGTGTCGGCGCTGGACGTTTCGGTGCAGGCACAGATCCTGGACCTCCTCGCCGGGCTCCAGGAACGGGACGGCTTGAGCTACCTGTTCATTTCCCACGACCTCGCCGTGGTCCAGCAGATTTCCGACCGGGTGGCCGTGATGCGGGCTGGAAAGCTCGTGGAGCTCGGAGCCACTGCGGAGATCCTGGGGAACCCCGCACACGAGTACACGCGGCAGCTGATCAGCGCCATTCCCGGCCGGCAGGTGCTGGCGGTCTGAGATTGAGAAGGGGCGAAACAGCAAGAGGGTGGGCATCCGGCTGGACGCCCACCCTTTTCGTTTTGGCCCGAGTTCGCTCAGTTCTGCGGCTCGGGCTGCTCCGGTTCGCCGAGGGACAGCATGAGCCGGTTGGCCCAGTTGAAAAACGCGCTGCCGTGGATGACGTCGGCCAGCTCCAGGACGTCCAGCCCCTCGTCCTGCAATGCCCGGATGTGGGCAACGTTCAGCTGTGGCGGTGTCTGGGCGAGTGCAGCCGCGGCCGCCACAACGGCATTCCAGCGCGGGCCAAGGTCCGCGGAGGTGCCCTCGTCGAGGAGCCGCTGGACGTCGTCGTGCCGGTCCGCGTGGTGGGAGGCGAACCGGGCGTGCACGGAGGCGCAGAAGACGCAGCCGTTGACACGGGAGGTAGCCGCTGCAGCGAGTTCACGCTCGGCGCGGGGAAGGCCTTCCTTGGTGTTGTAGAAGATGTCCTTGTCGGTCCGCGTCCGTGCGCCCAGAATCTCCGGATCACGGGCCAGCAGCCGGAAGTAGTCACTTCCGGCGCGTCCGCGGTCCACCAGCCCGGCATACTGGCGCTCGGTCAGGTCTGCGGCGTCGGGGGCCTGGAGCCAGGGCCGCCAGCCCAGTCCATCCTGTGTGAAGGCCTCCGGGCGGTTCAGGGTGGGGTAGGTGGTCACCAGTTCGTCGGTCATGATCCGGTCCTTACGGTCTGGGCGGCAGCCGGGTTGGCGGGAATGTCAGCGGTGGCGGGCACCGTCTGGGCCGCTGCCAGAAGCCGCAGCCCGGAAACCACCCGGAGCTGATAGGCGAGGAAAGCCACGAGCTGGGAGAGCGTGACGATCCCTGTGGTGGACCAGCCAGCTTTCACGAGGGAGCCGAGGGCCGCCGGAGAAGCTTCCCGCGGCCGGAATACCAGCAGGTGCGCGTGTTCCAGTGCCGCGCCCAGCTTTTCGCCCAGAGCCTCCCTGATTGCGGCAGGCGTGGCCCACCGCAGCCCCGGACGGTTTTCGTCCTGCAGGCCGGGTTCGCGGTACTCGCCGTACGGCCCGAGCGCGGCACCCGACTTCGCTGCTTCGAAGACGGCAGTGTGCAGCGCGTCGTCGGACCCGGCCGCCTTGAGCCCCTGCTGGTAGAAGGCGGTCGCCTCAGCATCTCCGTGCAGCGCCGCGACAAACACGCCGACGGCGAACCGTTCGGGCAGGCTCGCATCGCTGAGCACATCAGGCTCGAACAGGGCCAGGTAGCTGGCCTGGGTGTTGTCCCGGGTAACGGGGCGGCGCCGCCGCAGTTCATCCAGCGGCGACCCGGGGGAGACCCCCAGGATGGTGTCGACGGCGTCGTGTTCTGTGCTGCTCATTTCTCTCCTTGCTGGACGGGGACAGTGGCCGGGGCTGCTTTCCAGCCGAGCCGCGGAACCACCTCGGTGGCGGCGAGTTCGATGGAACGCAGGATGTACTGGTGCGGCGGATCGATCGAGTGGACCTGGAAGGAAATGTCCGTTGCGCGCTGCAGGGAGCTGTCGCCGGCCAGGGATTCGACGACGTCATCCACCGTTCCGACGTGCGCATCCGTGGCCTTGATCAGGCTTTCGGCGTCGTGGCCTTCAATGACGTGGCCTTGGCGCTCGAAGTGCGGGACGATCCGGCGCAGCCCGGCTTCGGCGAAGCGGAGCGCCTCCGCCCGGCTGTCGGCCACAAAAAGGGTTCGGGAGGCGAGGATCCGCGGGGTTGCTCCTACCGGAAGCGCCGCCAGATAGGCGTCGATGATCGGATTCTGCAGCTCGTCCAGGGGCGCCGACGGCTCCTCGGGGGACCGGGGCTGGGTGCGGGAGAGCATCACGCCGTCGCCCGCCCAGCCGGCGCGCTCGCCGCCGGCCACGGAGAAGGTGGCCTGCCAAATCCGCTCCAGGAGCTGCGGCGCGGCCGGGTAGAGCCGGTCCGTGGACGTTCCGAGCTCCTTCCCGCCCCAGGCCTCGGCGAGCAGCTGCAGCTTGTCCGCGAACAGGCTTCGCCGTTCGTCGGAGTCCAGGCCGAACGCCGTAAAAGCGGACGGCGTGCCGCCCGTTCCCACGCCGACTTCCAGCCGTCCGCCGGAAAGCAGGTCCAGCACGGCGGCGTCCTCGGCCGCGCGCAGCGGGTCCTCGAGGGGAAGGGTGATAATCCCGGTTCCCAGCCGGATCCCCGAGGTCCTCGCCGCAACGTGCGAGAGGAACACCAGCGGTGACGGGAGCCCGCCCTCCGACCCGTTGAAGTGGTGCTGGGCCACCCACGCGGAATCGAACCCCAGCTCTTCGGCCCTGACGATCTGTTCGAGGGCGAGCCGGTAGCGTTCTGCGGGCCCGGCGTCGTCCAGCAGCCGGGTGAAGAAGCCGATCCTCTTGGCGGTGCCGGTGCGGGTCATGGCTGTGCCTTTCGGTTTCCGGGAATCGCGTCGATCAGCTCCCGGGTGTAGGAATGCTGCGGGTTCAGGAACACCTCGGAGACGGTGCCCTGCTCCACCTGGCGGCCGTTGCTCATCACGGAGACGGTGTCCGCGATCTGGCGCACCACGGCAAGGTCATGGGTGATAAAGACGTAGCTCAGGTCCAGTTCGCGCTGCAGCTCCTCAAGGAGTGCCAGGATCTGGGACTGAACCGTCACGTCCAGGGCGGACACCGCTTCGTCCAGGATCAGAACTTCCGGATTCAGCACCAGTGCCCGGGCGATCGCCACTCGCTGGCGCTGGCCGCCGGAGAGTTCCCGCGGATGCTTGGCGAGCAGCGATTCCGGCAGGCTGACGCGCGCCAGCAGGTCCCGCACCGCAGCGTCGCGCCGCTGCCGGGGGACGGCGTCGAAGTTCAGCAGCGGTTCCTCAATGATCCGGGCAATGGTCTGCCGCGGATCCAGGGACGTGAACGGGTTCTGATAGACCAGCTGCACGTGCTTGCGGAACAGCCGCAGCCCCTTTGCGTCCAGCGCCGAGAGGTCCTGGCCGCAGATGATAATGTGGCCGCCACTGGGGCGCTGGAAACCGGCGAGGGCACGCGCCGTCGTCGTTTTTCCGGATCCTGACTCACCCACGATGGCGTGCGTGGTGCCCCGCGGGACACTGAAGGTGACGCCGTCCACCGCCCGGAAGGCGGGCAGGTTCCGTCCTGCCGCGAATTCCTGGACGAGGTTGCGGACCTCGACGGCGTTGTCCCGGCCGGCGTCAGGCAGCGGCCGGGCCTCGCCGGCGGCGACTGACGGGGCCCCAGTAATGGACGGCGCGTCGGCGATCAGCTGCCGGGTGTAGGGGCTGGTGGGGCGGGCGAGTACCTCGTAAGTGGGGCCCTGCTCCTGGATCCGGCCGCCTTGGAGGACCACTGTCCGGTCGGCGCGGTCAGCGGCGACGCCGAGGTCATGCGTGACGAACAGGACAGCCGTGCCGGATTCGGCACGCAGGTCGTCGATCAGGTCCAGGATTCGCCGCTGCACGGTCACATCGAGGGCGGACGTTGCTTCGTCGGCGATGATCAGTTGCGGCTGCAGCGCAATGGCGGCGGCGATGAGGACCCGCTGCTTCATGCCGCCGGAAAGTTCATGGGCGTACTGCCGGGCGCGGCGCCCGGGGTCCGGGATGCCCACGCGTTCAAGCAGCTCCAGGACGCGCTGCCTGCGCTCGGCTTTCGGCAGTTTGGTGTGCAGGCGCAGCACTTCCTCCACCTGGGAACCCACAGTGGCCACGGGGTTCAGGGAACTCGTGGGGTCCTGCGGGATGAGACTGATCTTGGCTCCGCGGATGGTTTCGAGCCGCTTCTGCGACCAGCCGGCGATGTCCGTCCCGTTGAGCCGGATGCTGCCGCCGTCGATCCTGCCGTTTCCGGCGAGCAGCCCGATCACGGCCTGGGCCGTCGTCGACTTTCCGGACCCGGATTCGCCCACCAGGGCGACGACCTCGCCAGGCGCAATGCTGAGCGACACGTCATGAATCACGCGGCGGTGCCTCCGGTGGCGGTCCGCGTAGGACACGGACAGGTTTTCGAGTTCCAGGACCGGGACCGTGAGTGTGGGTGCGCCGGCGGCTGCCGCCCCTGCTGTCAGGATTCCGGTCACGGCTGAACCTTTCGGATGGAGTGGCTGATGCGGTTGGCTGAGAGGACCACAGCCACCACCACCAGCCCGGGGTAGGTGGTCAGCCACCAGGACGTGGCCACGTAGTTCCGGCCTTCGGCTATCAGGAGCCCCCATTCGGGCGTGGGCGGCGGAGCGCCGTAGCCCAGGAACCCGAGGGTGGAGATCGCCAGGATCGCGGCGCCGAACTGCAGCGCCAGCAGGGCCAGGACGGAGCCGGCGGAGTTGGGCAGGATGTGGCGCCGGAGGACGGCAACGAACGTTCCGCCGCTGCCGAAGGCGGCCTCAACGAAGTCGCTGCGGCGGACCCGCAGGACCTCGGCGCGGGCGAGCCGGGCGAAGCTGGCCACCGAGCCGACGCCGACGGCGATGGCCGCGTTCACGGTGCCGAAACCGAGGATGATGATGATGCTCAGGGACAGCAGCAGGCCGGGGATGGACAGCAGGACGTCGACGATCCGCATCATCACGGCGTCGGTGACCCCGCCAAGGGAACCGGCCACGAGGCCCAGGAGCGTTCCGACGACGAGCCCCACCGCCACGGCCACCAGGGCGCCGGTCACCGAGTTGATGGAGCCGTGCACGATCCGGGAGTAGAGGTCCCGTCCCAGTTCGTCGGTGCCGAGCAAATGTCCGTCGCCGGGCGGCAGCAGCTTGTCCCGGGCCGTGCCCGAGGTGGCGCTGTGGGATGTGAAGAATCCCGGGGCGATTGTCCAGAGCGCCACAAGTCCCAGGACCAGCCAGGACAGCACGAGTCCGGGCTGCAGCCGGGAGATCCGGGGGCGGCGGGGAACGGCCGCCTCATCGGGCGCTTGCGTTTCCGGCGCCGCGGTATCCGGGGCGCCCGGTGTCTCCGGGGCCGCGGTCAGGGTCACGTGGCTCATGTGAGGGCACCTGCCTTTCGCTTGAGTCGGGGGTCCAGAACGGGGTACAGCAGGTCGACGGCGAGGTTGACCAGTACGAACGCCGCTGCGGCGAGGACGACGACGGCCTGCAGCACGGCGGCGTCCTGGCTGTTGACGGCCTCCTGCGTCAGCTGGCCTATGCCGTTGCGGCCGAACACGGTCTCTGTGACCACGGCCCCGCCGATGAGCTCGCCCAGCAGGACACCGGCGATCGTGATGGCGGGCAGCACGGCGTTCCGTGCCACGTGATGGCTCAGCACCCAGGCGTTGCTGCCGCCCCGGGCCCGTGCCACGGCAACGAAAGGCTGGGTGCGGACGTCATCGATGCTGCGGATCAACACCTGGGTCAACGGCGCCGAGACGGGGATCGCCAGGGTTGCCACCGGCAGGACCAAACCCAGCGCCTCGGGCGGGTTGATCACCGGGATGAGCTTCAGCTGGAAGGAGAAGACCTGGATGAGCACGATTCCCAGCCAGAACACGGGCACGGAGATGAAGAGGGACGGCAGCGCCTGGAGCGCGTCCCGCAGCCAGCTGAACGGAGCCAGGCTGGACAGGAACGCGATGGCGGCGGCCAGGATCACGGCGGCCAGGAATCCCAGACCCGCCAGGGCCAGGGTTGACGGCACGTTCGCCGCCAGTTGGTCCACCACCGGGACGCCCGCCTGGACCGAATATCCGAGGTTCCCGGTGAGGAAGCCGCCCAGCGACTGGACGTACTGCAGGAACAACGGGGTGTCCGCGCCGTAGGAGGCCCGGATGTCTTCGATCTCCCGGGGGCTCAGCCCCATGTCGGGATTTTGGTACTTGATCAGGAGGGCGTCGCCCGGCAGCGCCTGGAGCAGGATGAACGCGACGGTGAAGGCGGCCCACAGCACCAGGGCGGCCTGCCCCACGCGGCTAAACAGGTGGCGGCGCATGTCAGTGCTTGGCGAGCCAGACGCCGTACAGGCTGGGGCGTCCGACGGCTTCGAAGCCGAGGCCCTGCAGGTACGGTGCTGCGGCGAAGACCTGCGGCTCCTCGAAGATGGGAATCACGAGGGCCTGGTCGATCAGGTGGCTCTGGACGTCCGCGACGTCCTTGAGACGCTGGGCTGGGTCGGTGCGGGACGTTTCGGCTTCCAGGAGAGCGTTCAGCTTCTGGTCCACGAAGCTCTTCACCTTCTGGCTGCTGCCGCCCTTCTGCAGCAGGGCATCACGGTTCTTGGGGTAGAACTGGCTCTTGATGACATCCGGATCGGCGCGTCCCACCATCGCCACCGCTACCGGGGTCTTCTCCGGGTCCAGGCTGTCCACGGTCTTGCTGCCCGAGTCGCCGGCGAGGATATTGAGCCTGACGCCGATCTTCTCCCACTGCTGGGCGACCAGCTGCAGCACTGCCTTGTTCTGCGGCTGCGGCAGGGATTCGTAAATGGTCAGCGACAGCTTCTTGCCGTCCTTGCTGCGGATGCCGTCGGCACCCGGCTTCCACCCGGCGTCGTCCAGCAGTTCTTTTGCTTTGTCGGGGTCGTGGCCGAGCTTGGCGGAGAGGTCCACATAGCCAATGGCTTCCTTGGACAGCACCGAGGTGGCGGCCGGGTAGTTCTCGGAGAAGATGGTCTCCACAATCTCGGCCCTGTCGGTGGCCTTGAGCAGCGCCTGGCGCACCCGGACGTCTGCAACCAGGGCGTTGTCGGGGCGGAAGACGATGCTGTCGTTGACGCCGCGGGTGCCGGGGGCGGAGATCTTGAAGCCATTTGCTTCCACCTGCTTTTCGTCATAGGCCTGCACCTGGCGGATCAGGTCGCCCTGCCCGGCGAGCAGTGAGCCGGTGCGCACGCTGTCCTCCGGGGTCACCACGATCTTCACGGAGTCCAGGTACGCGCGGCCCTGGTGTTCGGCCGTCTTGGGTCCCCAGTTGTAGTCCGCCCTGGCGTTGAGGACAACCTCCTTGCCGAGCACCTCGCTGGCGACAGTGAACGGGCCGCTGCCGATGATGTTCTTGGCGTTGCCGAGGTCGTCGAAGTTCCGGTCCAGGGTGCTGGTGGACACGATGCCCGAACCGATGGTGGCCGTTCCCTGCAGGAATCCCGGGGAAGACTTCTTGAAGTGAAACTTCACTGTGAGGGAATCGATGACCTCGCTGTGGTCGTAGTTGTTGATCACCTCGGACACCGGCTGGTTCAGGGCCTTGTTGCCCAGGCCGTAGGTGTCGAAGTTCCGGGCGACGGCGGCAGCGTCCACCGGGGTTCCGTCCGAGAACGTGACGCCGCTGCGCAGCTTGAAGGTGTACTCCGTCAGCGAGGGGTTGCTTGTCCATGACTCCGCGAGCCACGGTTCGATCTTGAGGGTCTCCGGGTCCTGGTAGGTCAGTTTGTCGGTGATCTGGTTCAGGATGCCGCCGTTGGGGTAGAAGCCGCCGGCCGGGGGATACAGGTTGGTGTGCGCCTGCTGTTCCAGGTACGTTAGCGTGCCTCCGCTGACGGGCTTGCTGGTATCGACCGGTGCCGCGTCCGAACTGGCGCTGCACCCGGCCAGCACGGTGGCCAGGGCCAGGGCGGCAACGCCGGCAGCGAGGCTTCGGACAGGTTTCGGTAGGGCCACGGCGGGATCCTTCTCTCAGGGTGTGCGGCACTGCGTTGTCCCTGAATGGCCAGGAGCAGGAAGTGCGAACGGGGATGTCTTGCATCACCATAGGTTTCTTCTGCTCCACGGCCGAAGCCGCCTGACACCCGCGGTCACCCGGATTAGCACTACGCAAAACCGGGACATTTTCCGCAATGGAGGGCACCGGCGCCGCTACCGGCCCCAGCTCTCGAACCGTTCGTTCCGGCGGTGAGTGGCCTGCTGAACCAGTTCGATCATCCAGGGCCGGTGCCCCTGGTAGAAGGTCATCCCTTCCGGAAGTCCTTGGACGGAGGGGACGGAGTTGGCAATGTCGAAGGTGATGCGGCCGCCGCCCAGCGGCGCGTTGCTGATGTGCAGGTCCCCGAATGATTCCGGAAGAGCGGGATCCATCCACACCCCGCCGGCCGACACCACCGGGTCATACCGCATCAGGCTCGTCACCAGCTGGATCGGCGCGGTGGCTGCCCAGGCCTGCGGTGAGCACGCCGTCGGATACGGGACGGGGACGGCAAGCTGCTCCCGGCTGAAGCCGCAGAACAGCTCCGGCAGGCGGCCTTCGGAGTGCTCCGCCGCATCCATCATGCCGGTGGCGATCCGCTGCGCCTCTTCCACGAAGCCGTAGCGGAGGAGCCCGGCGGCGACGATGGCGTTGTCATGCGGCCAGACCGATCCGTTGTGGTAGCTGGCGGGGTTGTAGGCGCCCATGTCGCTGGCCAGGGTCCGCACGCCCCAGCCGCTGAACATCTCCGGGGACATCAGGTGCTCGGCCACCATCGGGGCCTTGTCCTGGTCAATGAGTCCCTGCAGCAGGCAGTGCCCCATGTTCGACGCGCACGCGTCCACCTGCCGCTTCTTGCCGTCGAGGGCAATGGCGTAATACCCGCGTTCCGGGATCCAAAACTGCTCGTTGAACTGTTTCTTCAGCCGGGCCGCGCGGTCCGTGAGCTCATCCCCCAAAGCCGTGTCTCCGGCGTCGTATGCCAGCCAGGCGCGCGAAAGGTAGGCGACGTAGACGTAGGCCTGGACCTCGCAGAGGGCGATCGGCGGCTCGGCCAGTTTGCCGTTGGCGAAGTTGATTCCGTCCCAGGAGTCCTTCCAGCCCTGGTTGATCAGGCCCTGGGGATTGAGGCGCTCGTACTCGACGAAGCCGTCGCCGTCCTTGTCCCCGTAGTTTGTGATCCACTCGAGCGCCCGGTCCGCATGAGGGAGCAACGCGGCGATAGAGTCCGCGGCGAAGCCCCAGCGACTGACCGCCCCGAGCACCATCAGGAACAGGGGCGTGGCATCGACGCTGCCGTAATAGTTGGACTTGCCGCCCAGGGACAGTCCGCTGGAGACGTCGAGCCGGACCTCGTGGAGGATCTTGCCGGGCTCCTCCTCGGTCATCGGGTCCACCACGGTGCCCTGGCGGTCGGCCAGGGTCTGCAGGGTGCCGAGGGCCAGGGACGGGTCCACCGGCATCGCCATGACCGAAGCCCACAGCGAGTCCCTGCCGAACAGGGTCATGAACCAGGGTGCCCCGGCGGCCACCACGACGCGTTCAGGGTGGTCCGGGTCCTCAATCCGAAGGGCGCCCAGGTCGTCGTAGCTGCGGCGCAGCGTCCGCTCAACCGACCGGTTGCCCATCTGCAGGACCGGGATCTTCGCCACCCACTCCCGCCGGCGGCGGTCCCGGGGCGACAGGCCGTCCCCCTCGGAATGGACGAAAGCCATCGCCGAACCGGTGCCCTCGGTGCCGGGCAGCACGGTCAGGACCGTGCTCCAGTGCCCATGCGCCGGAACCGTGGCCCGGTACATCACCGTATCCGCTGCAATATCCGCACCCGGGGCTTGGACCACCACGCCCTTCCGGATGTCCTGCCACGCGGCCCGGATGGTGAGCGCACCGCCGCCGGCCTGACGGCTTTCGTCCCAGCGCCGCAGGATGCGTGCCTCCTTCACCTCAAAGAGGTCTGCGAAGTCCGCCTCGATTCTCAGTGCGATGACGCATTCGACCGGTTCGAGGGAGTAGTTCCGAACGGTGATCTGTTCCTGGATGCCGGCCCCAACTTCCCGCAGCCGCTCGACGATCAGCGGACTGTCGGCGTAGCCGTCCGAGCGGGGAACCCGCCCGACAAACAGCGCCCGGTACGGCTCCTTGGTCTCGGCTGCCAGCGGTTCCAGCGCCAGGCCATCAACCGTCAGGCTCCAGCCCGAAAGTATGCGGGCGTCCCGCACAAAGAGGCCATGCGGATGCTCGGCACTGATGTCCCCGTTCGGCAAGGAAATGCAGAAGGACGATCCCTCAACCAGGGTGACCGTCCCGGCCCCCAACGGACCCGCCGCCGTATCAGCATTCCATCCAGCCATCGGGGCCACCTCCGGGCAACTAGCAACAGCGTGCAGTTCGACGCTACGCTTGCTGGCCCGGCCTAGCTAGGGCCTTGCCGCGTACAACGACGCCGGCGACGGCGGCCCGCCGAATTACGCCGGGATCGCTCCGGGTTCCGGCTGCACGCCCCAGGTGATTTTCCGGATAGTTTCGCGCTGCAAACCGCTGAGGGCGGCGAGTTCGTGGTCATCCAGGACTCCCCGCCGTCGTGCTCCTGCCAGGAGGTTCAGGCGGTGGTCTTCCAGAGACGTCTTGGACTCTTCAAGTTCCGCCAGCTCGGATTTGAGCTGGCGGATCTCGGCAAGGCGCTGCTCGGCCGGAAGGCCGGAGGGGACCACGTCGTCGGCAGACAGGCCCACTGTGCGGACCGCCCACCGCGAGAGCTCCGCGGCTTCGGCGAGGCGTGTGACTTTCAGTCCGTCGCAGAGCGCCTGCGCGATCTGTTGGTTCAACCGGATGGAGAGGGCGCGCATGCTGGTGGCGTTGAAGGAGATCCGCTGCTTGTTGTCCCTGAGCAGTTTGCGCGTTTTTTCCGCATGGACAGCGGTCTTATCGGGTTTCGCCGTCCCCCGGTAGCGGTAGTAGCCTTCCCGGCGGTCATCGCGGTGCAGAACAGCCAACAGCACTCCTCGGTTCGGATTTACATCGGACGGCGCCGGCTTCGGCCGGCCAAATGGCGCCCGCCAAACGGGCCCGACTTATGTAGAAGGCTAGGCAGACCGGACGGAGGTGCGGAAATACCTATAGTGCGTGGAGCCATAACCAAAAAGTTTGGTTTGTGTTCTTCTGCGGGACGTTCGACGGCGGCCCATAAGGGACGCTTATCCGTCCACGCAGATTAGGTCTTATCCATACCGGCCGGGATTCCCTAGTGTCGAAGGAACGAATATCGCTTCGTCCTGACTCCCTAGGAAGAGACCATGTCTGAATTTGAACCTGCATCGCGAGTGTCCCGCATCAAGTCTTCCGCCAGCGTGGCCGCAGCGGCCCGCGTGCGTGAGCTGAAGGCTGAAGGGCGCCGGATCCTGGACCTGACAGTCGGTGAGCCGGACTTCGATACCCCTGAACACATCAAGGCGGCAGCGGTTGAGGCGATCAGCAAGGGCGAGACGAAGTACACCTCGGTCACGGGCACACCGGCACTGCAGAAGGCGATCCTCCAGACCATTGAGCTGCGCAGCGGCCTCCGCTACGCCCCGGCTGAGATTACGATCGGCGGTGGCGCCAAGCAGGTGATCTTCACGGCGTTCATGGCTTCGCTGGACGCCGGCGACGAGGTTGTGGTGCCCGCCCCGTACTGGGTCTCCTACCCGGACATGGTGCTCGCGAACGAGGGCACTCCGGTGGTTGTCACCTGCGGTGAGGAGTCGGGCTTCAAGCTGACCCCCGAAGCCCTGGCCGGGGCGCTGAACGAGCGGACCAAGTGGGTCATCCTGAACACCCCGTCAAACCCGACGGGCGCCGTATACTCCAAGGCGGAACTACGGGCCCTCGCGGATGTCCTGGCGGACTTCCCGAACGTCTTCGTCCTGACGGACGAGATTTACGACCAGATCTACTTCGGTGCCGGCCGGATCTCGAGCCTGGTGGAGGTTGCCCCGGAGCTGAAGGACCGCGTTCTCGCCGTCAACGGCGTGTCGAAGGCCTACGCCATGACCGGCTGGCGGCTCGGTTTCGCCGCCGGGCCGGCGCCGCTGATCGCGGCGATCAACAAGCTCCAGTCGCAGATCTCCTCCTGCCCGTCCTCCGTGAGCCAGGCCGCCAGCGCCGCCGCACTCACCGGCGACCAGACCTTCGTGCGGGAGAGCGTGGAGGTCTACCGCAGCCGCCGCGACGCGGCGGTAGCCGCCCTGAACGCCGTCGACGGCCTTTCATGCGCGACGCCGGAAGGCGCCTTTTACGCCTACGTCAACTGCGGCGGCGCGATCGGCAAGACCACACCGGAGGGGAAGGTCATCGCCAACGACGAGGACTTCACGCTCTACCTTCTTGAGGCAGCCTCCGTCGCCGTCATTCAGGGCTCGGCCTACGGCCTGGGCCCGTACTTCCGCATCTCGTACGCCACCAGCCTCGACGTCATCGAAGAGTCCATCGCAGCCATCGACAAGGCCGTCCGGGCACTCAGCTAACCCCCACCAAAATGAAGGAACATTCCGTGATCCACGTAAAGACCAACATCGAACGACCCGACGCCGACGCCGTCCGTCGCCTGGCGCAGTTTTCCTCGGCCACGATCCACGAGGCACAGGGCCGCAAGGGAGCGCTCAGCTCCAGGATCAAGCCGATCGACCGCAGCATGTCCTTCTGCGGCCCTGCCACCACCGTCCGCTGCGCGCCGCGGGACAACCTCATGCTGCAGGTGGCCATCCACTACGCCGAGGCCGGGGACGTTGTCCTAGCCGCGGCCGGCGAATATGAGGAAGCCGGCACGTTCGGCGACGTCCTCGGCAACGCCATGAAGGCCAAGGGCCTCGCGGGCCTGGTGACGGACTCCGGCGTCCGCGACACCCAGGACCTCATCGAACTGGGCCTGCCCGTGTTCTCCGGCAGTGTCTCCATCAAGGGCACTGTTAAGGAGACCATCGGCCCCATCAACCACCCTGTGGTTTTCGGTGACGAGATCATCTACCCGGGTGACGTCCTGCGCGGCGACGCCGATGGTGTTGTTGTGGTCCGGAAGGACGAGATCGAGGAAGTCATCCGACTCTCCCAGGAACGTGACGACGCCGAACGCGAGCTCATCGGCCTCTACAAGGCAGGCGGAACCACCATTGAGCTGTGCAACCTGACGGAGGTCCTGAAAGCCAAGGGGCTGCTCGTCGAGCAGGCGTAGGCGCGGGGCGACGGCGGCGCTGGTCGTCGCTGGTGCCTAGACGCGCCGGTACCTGAAGGGCGCCCAGCATCTCAGGCGGGACAGTCTTCTGTCCCGCCTGAGGCGTAGCGATGTAACCGCGCTTTTGCCTCGCACGCTGTAGCTCGCATGCTTTGCTCGCCGGGCTTTGCTCCCCGCAGCCGCGGCCTGCCTGCCGCCGCCTCCGTTAGGGCGCTGAACCAGGCCGCTCGGACTGGTGCGTTTTGCGCACCACGGCTCCGGGCCGTGGCGTTCCCGGCAGTGGCGGTGCCGTTGACTGGTAGGTGTGGCCTGTGGGTGTGGTGAGTTCGATGGTGTGGCGCGGCCCGGGTCTGGGTTTGAATTTCCAGCCGGGGAGTTCTTTGGTGTGGTTGCAGGCCTCGCAGAGCCCGGCGCCGTTGGCCAGGGTGGTGGGGCCGTCGTTGTGCCAGGGGATGATGTGGTCGTGGTGGCGGATGGGGGCGTCGCAGTAGGGGGTGCGGCAGGTGTCGTCGCGGATCTGGATGAAGCGGCGCAGCGGTGCCGGGAACAGGCGCCTGCGCGAGTCCATGGCCACCAGGTCGCCGGTGTTCGGAGCGGTGTAGAGCCGCCGAAGCCAGATCTTGAGCTCCTTCAGGCCGGCGGTTGAACCGTCGGCGGCTGGCTGGACGCTGCCCTGCTTTCCTCGTCCCTGGGTGATGAGGTTGCGGGCGAAGTCTGCGGGGACGGTGCCGTAGCCGGGGATCCGGGCGGGTTCGCTGTCGCCCTGCAGGAGGGTGTGGTCGGTCATGACGAGGTTGATTTCGATACCGGTGATGCCGCCGGGGGTGCCGGTGGTCCATTCGACCAGAGTGTCGGCTTTGATCTGGCCCAAGGAGCGTGTGTCCCCGGCGGCGTGGAGGGCATCGGCGTGCCGAGTGAGGGCCGCGTAGACGGCGACGCCTTGGTGGACGGGGAGCAGTGCCGTCAAATAGGTCATGGTCTCCGGGGCCGGGCGGAGGCTCACGGACCGTTCCGACGCGGCGTGGCTCGCCCGCTGAGCGACAGAGCGGGGGTCCCTGCGCGCGGCGGCGGCGCGGACCGCCCCCACAATGGTCCGGGTCCCGGCGCCGGTGAAGGTTCCGGTGTCGGCGGCGAGTTCCTCGTCGACCGCCGCCCGGTCAGCCGGGCTCAGACAGTCGGTCTCTTTCACGACATGCATGACACACTCTTCGTTGAGCTGCCCGGTGTCCAGCGCGGCCAGGGTATGGGGCATCTGCACCAGCGCCCTCGCCATCCCAAGCAGCCGGCCGCCGCGGTTCGGGGATTCGCGCCGGGCCAGCGCGATCTGTTCGGCCGCGCCCAGGCCGTGCTCCTTGGTACGGTCTTTGCCCAGGTCTTCGGCTCTCAGTGTCCCCCGGTCGGACTGTTCCTGACGGAGCCGGGCCTCAAAGGCCACCGAAAGCCGCGCCTGTTGGCCGGCGGCCCAGCACTTGAAGTTCTCGTAAACATGGATCTGGTCGATCAGACCGGCATTGTCAGCGGTGAGGTCAGCTGCGTGCCAGGTGGTAGCGGCGGTGGAGGGAACGCCGTCATCAAAAGGGATGTCGTCAAAGAGGTCTTCGCCGAAAGGGCGGTCGGCAAACAGAACCTCGGGAAAGGGGTCCTCCGGAAACGATGCCGGAAACACGGCGTTGAGGTCATCGTCATACGGAAGCCCGTCGTCCGCGGAGGCATCCTGCGGAAAAACGGCCTCTGGAAGCAGAATGTCAGGAACCGCCGCAGCCTGCAGAACGCCGCCGCGCGGCGCCGCTCCTGCTGTCAGTGCTGAATTCCCGAACCCGTCCATGCACACAGTCTGCCAAGGGGGACTGACATTTAGACGTCCATATGGCATCAGCTAGGGACGGGATCCAAATAGTTTCTTGAACCCGCCGGAGAATGAAAGTAGGTAGCAGCTCAGGGCCTTCCCAGCCCTGAGAACGCCCTGTACTGCTACCTAGACGATATGGAGCAGGAGGTGCCGGGGCCCCGGGCGAGCCTTACCCTCGGGTGCCTGGTCCTTCTGAAGGCCATTGTCGCCGGACCGTTTCCGGAGCGTCCAGCCTTTGTGCGGGGCCTGTCCCGGCTGGTGGGTGGTGGGGACGCTCCGGATCCTGTCCCGGCGTTGATGGCCTCTGTCAGAAGGCCCAGGAAGTGTGGCTTCGTGGGCTGGAACCTCCTTTCAAAGCAAGGCGTGGGTTGCCTGCCACACTTGGCGGACAGGTAGAGCCACATTTGAAATTTGGAGGTTCCAGCTATGTTCGAGCGTACAAGCGTCGGCTTGGATGTGCATGCCCGCACCGTTGTCTCATGCGCGTTGGACGCCCAGACCGGCGAAATCATTCCGCACCGGATGACACCGGATTATGGTGAGATTCTTGCCTGGATTCTCTCCCTGCCAGGCCCGGTCAGAGTCGTTTACGAAGCAGGTCCGACGGGCTTCGGCCTGGCCCGGTTCCTCCTTGCTGCAGGGATCGACACAGTGGTCGCGGCCCCGTCAAAGCTCCAGCGCCCGTCCGGTGACCGGGTAAAGACCGACGCGAAAGATGCCCTGCATCTGGCCCGGCTGCTGAAGCTGGGCGAAGTCACGGGAATCCGGGTGCCCTCAGAGGACCAGGAAGCAGCACGGGATCTGGTTCGATCCCGTGAAGACCTGCGCGGAGACCTGATGCGTTCCCGGCACCGGATCTCCAAACTCCTGTTGCGCCAAGGCATCGTCTACTCGGGCGGCCAGGCCTGGACTGGCACCCATGAGCTCTGGCTCGCCCGCCAGCGCTTCGAGGCACCGGCCCGGCAGTTGACCTATGAGTCCTCCCTTGAGGCAATGCATGAGATCTCGGACCGACGTGACCGCCTCGATCAAGCGATCACTGCCATGGCATATGGAAGCGAATACACTCCGGTTGTCCGCGCCCTCCAATGCTTGCGCGGCATCTCGACGCTGACCGCATTTGGACTGGCCGTGGAGATCGGCGACTGGGACCGGTTCACCGGCTCCACAATAGGCGCTTACCTCGGCCTGGTCCCGACGGAGCATTCTTCCGGACAATGCCGATCCCAGGGGTCCATCATGAAAACAGGCAACAGCCATGCCCGCCGGCTGCTCGTTGAAGCGGCCTGGCACCACCGCAGGCCATATAACAACCCCTCCCGGCTCATGCGTTCACGCTGGGAAGAAGCCACCTCCGAGGCACGAACGCGCGGCCATGCCGGGAACCGGCGCCTGCACGAACGCTGGATCAGCTACCTCGAACGCCGCAAGCGCCCCGTCATCGCCAATGTTGCCATCGCACGTGAGCTTTCCGGCTGGTGCTGGTCCCTGGCGACCGGAACCTCAGAAATTCACCGAACACCCAACTGACTTCCGTTCCCTCCCCAGGAGATACGGAAAACAGCCGGGACAAGATTTGGTGCGTGGCATTTTGCAGCGCGTGGAGTAAACCCGCGATACAACTATGGGCACCCCGCAACGGGGGCCACGCCCGATATTCCTAGACCAGCGGTAGCCTCCAGCCGAACACATCGTCCTGCGGTAACCAACCCGCGCATATCAGTCTGACCGCGCCGTCGCCAACGACACGCTATGCCACTCCAACGCTAATCCCGGCAATACAAAGGAAGCAGCCCCAGGCCCAAACCTTGGGGCTGCTTCCCCATGCTCTTGACAGACGAGAACTACATATCAGTTGTACTGATCAGGGACGTTGGTTAGCCGGCTGACGGGTGGCTGGTTCCCGATGGCGGTGTGGGGCCTGTGGTGATTGTAGTAGTGGATCCAGGATGGCAGGGCGTCTCTGCGGGCTGTATCCGTTCCGTAGAACCTTGCGTAGGCCCAGCCGTCGTTGAGGGTGCGGTGGAAGCGTTCGATCTTGCCGTTGGTTTGTGGCCGGTAAGGCCGGGTCCGTTTGGCGGTGATGTGTAAGTCTGTGCAGGCCTGGGCCCAGGCTTTGGAGACGTAGGCGGAGCCGTTGTCGGAGAGCACGCGTTTGGTGCTGATGCCCTGCCCGGAGAACCATTCCACGGCCCGGCGGAGCACGGCGATGGCGGTCACGGCCTTCTCGTCGGGGTGGATCTCGGCGTAGGCGATCCGGGAGTAATCATCCAGCACGGTGTGCACGAAGGCAGTGCCGTTCCTGGGGTGTTTGCTGGAACGGGGCAGCCCGGCTCGGGCTGCCGAGGTGCGCGAGTTCTTCCCGCCTTCGTGACGACCGAGGTATCGGTGGCCGCCGCCGTCGGGGATGTTCCCGAACTTGGTGACGTCGACATGCAGCAGCTCCCCCGGGGCTTGGTGTTCGTAGCGGCGGATCGGCTCGCCGGTGACCCTGTCGATGTAACGCAGCCTGTTGATACCGCAGCGGACCAGGACCGCATGAACGTGCGAGGCCCAGCCGGCCGGCGATCTGGACCGGACCAAGCCGTTTTCGCCAGCGCAAGGCGACGATACGTTTGACGAGCGCCCGTGGTGTCCGGTTGGGACTGCAATGCGGTCTGGAGGACCGGTCCTGCATGCCGTTTGGCCCCTGCTCAACGTAACGCTGGACCCAGCGTTTGGCAGTCGGCCAGGACACCATGAACAGCTTCGCCGCTTCAGTGATCGTCCAGTGCTTATCAATGACTAAGCGGGCGAGCTTCAAACGGGCTTTTGAATCAACATTGCGTTAGCGTGGGACACGAAGGCCTCCTAGGTGTGCAGCCGGTTCTTAGACAGCTCCACTCCACACCGGGAGGCCTTCGTCATCCCGGAATTCTCACGCCGTGTCCTCACACGGCCTCAACCAACCTGCCTGAGCAGTACACCTAGTTGGGCCGCCGAAGGGTAAGAGCCGGTTAGACGCGCTGGGGGATCGGGTAGGCGGGGGCGCCGAAGACGGCGTCCTCCAGGTACCAGACCGTCGAGCCGCCGCCGCTGACCGGCATGATGCTTCCTTCGAAAACGAAGACCGGAGCTGCGGACCGGTCCTCCGGCCGCCAGAAGCCGTTGGTGGGGCAGTGGGATCCGGTTTTCGCCATGAGTCCCAGACTCGGGTCTGTAGTTCTCCTGATGGTGCTGAGCTTCTTCATGGCAAACTCCCGGATTCTGATTGTGGAAAATGCTTTTCCGCAATTTGTTAGCTTGCTGCCAATATTAGAATCCCGGGGAGTCCGTTACTAAGACAAATGATGAGTGCCCTAATAAGCGGAACCTATGAACCCCTACCGGCCATACTTATTGCTGAGCATTTCCTGCAGCATTTCCTTAAGCACCAGGAGTACAGCGGACGCCGCCTCTGAGAGGGGATCATGGTCGGGCGTGCACAGGGCGATCTTGCACTGCAGCGCGGGGTCCACGATCCGCAGCACGTGGAAGTCCTCCTCGTGGAACAACGCGTCCGCGGCCGACTTGGGCATGATGGTGGCCCCCAGGTCCGCCCGCAGGAGACGCGCGATGGACGGCACGGACTCGACCTCGCCCACGAGCTGGAGCTTCAGCCCCTTGCTCTCGAAGCCCGCCTCCACGGCCTGGCGGAGGGTGTGGATCTTTTCGGGAAGGAAGAGCCCCAGACGGGCCACCTCCTCCAGCGTGATCTCGCCGGTCTCCGCATTGACATCCGTCCTGGCGGCGTTGACCACCAGGTGCAGGTCCTCGACGATCATCGTGGTGAAGAGGACGCCCCGGATGGGCCCCGGCTCGTAGATGAGGGCCATGTCCAGCCTGCCATTCTTGATGGCCTCGCTCAGGACGCCGCCATAGATTTCCGTGACGTGCAGGACGATATCCGGGTACCGGCGGGCTACTTCGCTGATGATCCGGGGTGTCAGGCTCGAGGCCATGCTGTAGGGCGCAATGGCGATGGACACCCTGCCTGCGGGCGCGGCACCGGACTTGGCGACGTCCTGCCGGGCCTGGGCGACGAGCCGAAGGATGGACTGGGCGTGGCGGTACAGCGTGTGCCCGGCGGCCGTTGGCTGCACTCCCTGCTTGCTGCGGATCAGCAGCCGCTGCTTCAGATCAGTCTCCAGCGCCGAAACCTGCTGGCTCAGGGCCGGCTGTGCCACGTGAAGTGCGGCCGCCGCCTTGGTGATGCTCCCCGAATCCACGATCTGTACGAAGTACGCAAGTTTCCTGGTATCCACGGCCGCCCTCTCTCTTTGCGGCGCCCTGAACCCACAGAAGGTCATAACGGGTTGCTATGGAGGGACACGCAATAGGTCTTTGTGTGATCCACATCGCTGACACTAGGTTGAACCCAGAACGCTATTTCACTAAGCCTACATTCTATCCCCTCCGGTGACATGTGAATTCCTGATGGGGCCAGATGCATTTTGCATAGAAATGGACTTTATCGAAATAGGCGGCTTGTTTTACATTCCGGAAATAAATGCTCCATATCTTCAATTCAACGAGGGTGGGTCGCCAAGGCCCGAACCCTCCTTAGCGGGAAGGGGACGATCATGGACTCCAGTGCGGAGGCGGTCATAACCGGCACCTATCCCGTGACACCGATTACGTCTTTGTGTGAGCCAAATCCCGGTGTCAGACTTTTTTTGCAGAAGCCGGTAGCCCGGCAGCACCGAACCGGGAACCCTCCGCAGGGCCAGCTCGGACCCTCCTCAACACCAGCGCAGCTGATCCCTTTGCCCCGGCGGGCAGGGCCGCTGCTAAGCACCCCAGGAAGGCAGATAATGGGACCCACAGTTGATCTCGTCGCAGATCTTGGAGAAGGCTTCGGCGCCTACTCGATGGGCGACGACGCGGCCTTGCTCGAGGTGGTTTCCAGTGCCAACATCGCCTGCGGCTTCCACGCCGGTGACCCGGACATCATGCACGCGACAGTCGCTGAATGTGTCCGCCGCGGCGTCAGCATCGGGGCACACCCGAGCTTCCCGGACCTGCGTGGCTTTGGCCGGCGCGCCATGGACCTGACGGCCGACGAGGTCCGCAACGACGTCCTGTACCAGTTCGGTGCGCTGAGTGCTTTCGCCGCATACCACGGCACGAGCGTCGCCCACATTGCGCCGCACGGACGCCTGGGCAACCTCGTTGCCACCCGCTCCGACTACGCAGCGGCCGTGGCCGACGCCGCCGCCCGCCTGAACCCCGGCCTCATCGTCCTGGCACAGGACGGCGAACTGGCCTCCGCCGCTGCCGAACGGCAGCTCCCGGTGGGCATTGTCGGCATCGCCGACCGCGCCTACGAAGCCGACGGCACCCTGGTGCCCCGCGGCCGCCCCGGCGCCGTGATCCATGACCCTGCCGCCATCGTGGAGCGCACCGTGCGAATGGTGTGCGAAGGCCTCATCGAGACCGTCGCCGGAACGGACCTGCCGATTATTGCCGACACCGTCCTCCTGCACGGTGACACGCCCGGCGCCGTGCAGCTGGCCCGCCAGGTCCGCGCCGAACTGGAGAACGCCGGCGTGACCATCGCCCCGCTGGCCCAGGTGCTGGCCGCCAAAGAGAAGGTCGCCTGACGTGGCTGCCACCCCAAATCCAACTCCCGTGGAGATCTTCGAGTCCGGGGATTCCGCCCTGCGGGTCGTCGCCTCCTCCGCTGACACGGAGGCCAACTGGAGCAGTGTCCACTCCCTCGCTCAATGGCTTGAGACTGCAGGGGCCGACGGCGTACACGGCGCAGTGCCGACGTACGACTCGCTGCTCGTGGAATTTGACCCCGGGGTCACCTCGGCGCGACAGGTCCGGGCCTTTGTCCTCCTTGGCCTGCGCCAGCTTGAGCACACGGGTGCACCCGCCCGCACGCCCCGTGAGTTCAGCGTCCCGGTGGTTTACGGCGGCGAGTACGGCCCGGACCTGGCGCGCGTCGCCGAGCACGAGCAACTCACCGTGGAGGAGATCATCTCCCTGCACACGGCCAAGTCCTACGTCATCCGTTGCCTCGGCGCCCCTGCGGGTTCACCCATGATGGACGGCCCCGATTTTCCGCTCCCCGTTCCGCGGCTGAAGGACCCCCGGCTGTCCGTTCCGGCAGGTGCCGTGGCCGTCGCCGGCCGGCAGGCCGTCATCGCCCCGGCGGTGGCTCCCGGCGGATGGTGTGTCATCGGCCAGACACCGCTGACCGTCCTTGACGCCGCCAGTGAGCCGCTGGTTCCCTACCTGCCCGGCGACCTCCTGACGTTCCGCCAGATCCAGCCGGAAGAGTTCGCGGACTACGAGGGCCGGAAACTGGAGGCGGCACGATGAGCGGATCACTGATCATCCAGCAGCCCGGAAACTCCGTGGTCACGGACCTGGGCCGCTTCCGCGGACCCCGGTTCGGCCTTCCCGTCAACGGGGCGCTCGACCAGTTCTCGGCACGGGCGGCGAACATCCTCGCCGCCAACGCGGACAATGCCCCGCTGCTGGAAATAACCGCGCTGGACTTCCGCATGCGGGCCACCACGGACCTCCTCATCGCCGTCACCGGCGCACCGCTGACCCTCACGGTCGGCGGGCGCGAATGCCCGCAGTGGGAACCGGTATCCGTGCGTGCGGGGGAGACCGTTGCGGTGCGCGGCATCACCGGCGGCCTCCGCGCCTACCTTGCCGTCCACGGTTCGGTTGAGGCGCCGGCCCTGCTGGGAAGCTCCGCCCCGGATACTGTCGTCGGGTTCGGCCTCCGGCTCTCCGAGGATACCGAGCTGAAGACCTCCAGGAGCGTCGGACCCATCCGGCAGCCATACTTTGACCTTCCGCTGTTCAGGCTGGGGCTGACCAGGCCCGAATACAGCAGCCGGGCGGTCATTGACGTCACGGACGGTCCGGACGTCGACGAATTCGGCGACACAGCAGAGCTGCTGTTCAACACCGAATACACCGTCAGCGCCCGGAGCAATCACATCGGGCTGCGCCTCGGCGGTGCCCTGCCCGAACGCCAAACGTCAGCCGAAGTGCTGTCGCGCGGCGTTCCGGTGGGTGCCATCGAGGTTCCCTCCAGGGAAGAACTGCTGGTGCTGCACCGCGGACGCGGCGTCACCGCCGGCTATCCCGTCCTGGCAGTGGTCACCAGCCGCTCGCTCGACACCCTTGCCCAGGCCCGGCCCGGGCACACCATCACCTTCCGCAAGACCACCGTCCCCGAAGCCACAGCAAAGCATCGGGCCGCAATACGGGAACTGGAAAACCTCCGTTCCCGAGTCAGCACAGTCTTCGCCCTCCTTGGCATCGGCAAAGAGCCCGGCTGGCCGGAACTCATACCGGCAGCCGGCAGCTAAGGACCACCGATGAACTCCCCTCGAACCAAGTCCAAGATAGGAATGAAAATGTCTACATCAACGCGTGCGGGTGCACCGCAGCATGACCGCCTCGATGCGAGGCAGACCCGTAAGGTCGTGACCGCCGGGTGCGTCGGAATCTTTGTGGAGCTGTACGACAACGGCATTTTCGCCTTCATGGCCGGAACCCTTGCCCTTGTGTTCCTGGCTCCCGGCAACCCGGATAACGCCCTGCTGTTCGTCTTCGCCGGCTACGCCGTTTCCTTCTTCGTCCGCCCCCTCGGCGCCGTGGTCTGCGGCATCCTGGGAGACAAGATCGGCCGACAGAAACTACTGGTCTTTGTCATCCTTCTGATCAGCGTGGCGACGGCGGGCATCGGCCTGCTGCCCGCTTACTCAGCCATCGGCATCGCAGCACCGGTGCTGCTCGTGCTGCTTCGCCTGCTCCAGGGCTTCTCCGTTGGCGGCGAGGCTGCCGGTGCCATGACCTTCCTCGCCGAGCACGCCCCTGAAGGCAAGCGCGGCATCATCACCTCCTACGCCCAGATCGCCTCCTTCGCTGCCCTGCTTACCGGTACGCTGGTTGCCTACTCCATGTCGCCATGGCTCACCCAGGCAGCGATCGACGGCGGCGGCTTCGGTTCCTTCGCATGGCGCATTCCATTCCTGGTTGCCATCCCCATGGGCGTCATCGGCTGGTACATCCGCAAGGCCATCAGCGACACCCCGAACTTCCAGAAGCTGAAGGAAGAGGGCGGGCTGTCCAAGAACCCGCTGAAGGAAGCCTTCGCCTCGGCCGAACACCGCCGCGCCATGGTGCTGGCTCTGTTCATCCCGCTCATGAACGGCTCCGGTTACTACGTCCTCTTCTCGTACATGCCCACGTTCCTCAAGGGCAAGCAGCTCAACTTCACCATCGGTGAGGCCCTCCTCGTCACGGCCTGCAGCCTGGTGGTCATCTGCATCGCGATCCCCTTCATGGGTGCCCTCTCCGACCGCATCGGACGCAAGAAGGTCATCGCCGGCGCCGCCATCGCCATGGCTGTCCTGGGCATCCCTGCCTACGCCCTCATCGCCACCGGCAACATGGCGCTGGCCATCCTGGGCGCCTGCATCATGGCCGTTGTCTTCGCCGGGCACACCGCGGTGATCCACATCCTGATCGTGGAGCTGTTCCCCACCCGCGTCCGGTACTCGGCCTACGGACTGGGCTACAACATCTCCTCGGCACTCTTCGGCGGAACTGCCCCGCTGCTGATGACCTGGCTGATCTCGTCCACCGGCAACGTCTACATGCCCGCCTTCTACGCCGTCATCACCGCGCTGGGCACGCTGGCAGCCGTCAGCACCGTCAAGGACCGCGCGCACCTTCCGCTGCGCGACGCCTAACACTTACTACTGCACAACCAGGAGACTTAAATGCCGTTTTCAGACTACTCAACCGCCCTCGTCACCGGCGCCTCAACCGGGATGGGCGCCGCGATCGCCGAGCGCCTGGCCAAGCGCGGACTCACGGTCCACGCAGTGGCACGCAACGAGGAACGCCTGAACGACCTGGCCGACAAGACCGGGGCCATTCCCCACGTCGTCGACCTGACCGACACCGCGGCCCTGACTGCCGCCGTCGGTCATCTCGAAGTCGACGTCCTGGTGAACTGCGCCGGAGTGTCCCGGCCCGGCAACATCCTGGACTCCTCGGAAGACGACATCGACGAGCTCATTGACGTCAATCTCCGCGGCCTGCTCCAGCTGACCCGCCTGGTTCTGCCGGGCATGGTGGAACGCGACCGCGGCCATGTCATCAACATCAGCTCCATCGCCGGCCTGTACAACTTCTACGGCCATACGGTCTACCACGCCACCAAGGCGGCCGTGCACCAGATCTCGCGCCAGCTGCGCAACGACACCGTGGGCAAGCGCATCCGTGTCACCGAGATCTGCCCCGGACGCGTCGAGACGGAGATCTTCGGCCGCAACATGGGGGGCACGCCTGAGGCCATGGAAGAGGCCTGGAAGACGTACTACGAGGGCTACGAATCCCTCACCACCGACGACATTGTCAATGCCATGGATTACGCCATCGAAACACCGCGCCACGTGAACGTTGGCATGCTGGAACTTATGCCCACCTTCCAGGTCCCCGGCGGGCTCACGTTCGACCGGCGCTAACCGCCCCGGACCCACCAGAGTCCGCCCGCCCAATCCGCCCCAGATCCACAGAAACAGGTTTCCGATGCAACCAGTACGCACCATCAGCTTCCCCGACCGGCAACTTCTCGCCGATCTCACACCCCTTCCGGAGGGGCTGAGAGGCGTTGTCTGGGACATGAAGTCGGATCCCGAAAACGCGACGCTGGGCGAGATCGACGGCGTCATCCTCCCGTACATCAACGCCGGCGCGGTTCTGGGATCGCTCGCCCAGGTGGACGAACTGAAGTTCGTCCAGACGCAGTCCACCGGATACGACGGCGTCATTGAGGCCGCCGGTCCGGCGGCCGGCGTCGCCAACGCCTCCGGCGTTCATGCGGCGGCGACGGCGGAACTGGCGGTGGGGTTGATCCTCGCCAAACTGCGCGGCATCGACCAGGCCGTCCGAGACCAGCAGTACGGCCTCTGGCGGCCGGAACGGCGCCAGTCCCTGGCGGACCGCCGCGTGCTGCTGGTGGGCGTCGGCGGGATCGGCCACGAGATCGCCCGCCGGCTCGAGCCCTTCGAGGTCACGGTCACCCGGGTGGGAAGCACGGCGCGGACCGACAAGCACGGCGAGGTCCACGCCTCGGCGGACCTGGCCGCGCTGGCCGCCACGCACGACATCCTGGTCACAGTGCTGCCGCTGAACGAGCACACCCACTACCTGATCGGCGAGGAAGTCCTCGCCGCACTGCCCGACGGCGCCCTCGTGGTGAACGTGGGACGCGGCCCGGTGG
Source organism: Arthrobacter globiformis NBRC 12137 (assembly GCF_000238915.1). GTDB lineage: Bacteria > Actinomycetota > Actinomycetes > Actinomycetales > Micrococcaceae > Arthrobacter > Arthrobacter globiformis. The sequence goes on from NZ_BAEG01000005.1 coordinate 47,379, forward strand.
TGGACACGGCAGCCCTGACCAAGGAAGTCCTGTCAGGCCGCCTGCAGTGCGCCCTCGACGTCGTCGACCCCGAACCGCTGCCGCAGGACCACCCGCTGTGGTCCGCGCCCAACGCCCTGATCACACCCCATGTTGGCGGCAACACGTCCGCCTTCGAGCCGCGGATCCTGAAACTCCTGCGGCACCAGCTCGTAGCGCTGGCCGCGGGACAGACCCCCGCCAACCTGGTTCAGAAGGGCCCCTTCG
>NZ_BAEG01000004.1 GCF_000238915.1 Arthrobacter globiformis NBRC 12137
CATGACGTCACTTTTTGATTTGACCGGGCGGGTTGCGTTGGTGACTGGTTCGAGTCGGGGGATAGGTAATGCGTTGGCGCGGGCGTTGGCTGATGCGGGGGCGACGGTGGTGCTGAATGGTGTGAATGCTGAGCGGCTGAAGGCTGCCGAGGCTGTGATGGCGGCCGGGTATGCGCCGGGGCGGGTGCATGGTGTGGCGTTTGATGTCACGGATGATGCGGCGGCCGCGGCGGGTGTGGCGTGGGTGGAGGAGCATGTGGGCCCGTTGGAGGTTCTGGTGAATAATGCCGGGATCCAGCACCGGGTGCCGATGCTGGATTTGGATGTGAAGGACTGGGAGCGGGTGATTTCCACGGATCTGACCAGTGCGTTCCTGGTGGGGCGGGAGGCGGCCCGGCATATGATCCCGCGGGGGCGGGGGAAGATCATTAACATCTGTTCGGTGCAGACGGACCTGGCCCGGCCCACGATCGCGCCGTATGTTGCGGCGAAGGGCGGGTTGCGGAACCTGACCCGGGCGATGACGGCTGAGTGGGCGGGGTCGGGGCTGCAGATCAACGGGATCGCGCCGGGGTATATCCATACCGAGATGACGCAGAACCTGGTTGATGATGAGCAGTTCAATGCCTGGATTCTGGGCCGGACCCCGGCGGCGCGGTGGGGCACGGTGCAGGATTTGGCGGGTCCGGCGGTGTGGCTGGCCTCGTCCGGGTCTGATTTCGTGAACGGGCAGACGATCTTTATCGACGGCGGAATGACGGTGGTGGTCTGATGACCCAGGCAGCAGCATCAACAACAGCAGGAGCACCAACAGCAGCGGACGGCACGCATAAACTGCCGGTCTCGGGTCCGGCGGTGGTGGCGCACGGCAAGGGGGACCTGCGGGTCGAGGATATTGCCCTGCGGGCGCCGGGGCCGGATGAGGCGGTGGTGGAGGTGCTGTACGGGGGGATTTGCGGGTCGGACCTGCATTACTGGCTGCACGGCGCGGCGGGCGAGTCGGTCCTGAAGGCCCCGCTGGTCCTCGGCCATGAGATTTCCGGGCGGGTGGTCCGGGCCGCGGGGGACGGGACCGGCCCGGCGGCGGGGACGCCGGTGGCGGTGCACCCGGCCACCCCCGGGCCCGGAGACGGGACGGTGAAGTACCCGGCGGGGCGGCCGAATCTGTCGCCGGGGTGCACGTATCTGGGGTCCGCGGCGAGGTTCCCGCACACGGACGGGGCGTTCAGCCGGTACGTGAGCCTCCCGGTGCGGATGCTCCGGGCCCTGCCCGACACCCTGGATGTGCGGACCGCGGCGCTGGTCGAACCCGCGTCGGTGGCCTGGCACGCCGTTGCCCGGGCCGGGGACGTGGCCGGCAAAACCGCCCTGGTCATCGGGTCCGGCCCGATCGGGGCGTTGGCGGTCGCTGTTCTCAAACGTGCCGGCGCGGCCCGGATCGTCGCGGTGGACATGCACGCCAAACCGTTGGAGATCGCCGCGGCGGTGGGCGCGGACGAGGTCCTGAACGCGACCGACGCGGAGGCGATCGCCGCGGTCCAGGCCGACGTCGTGATCGAGTCCTCCGGGAACCACCACGGCCTGGCCTCCGCGATCCAGGGCGCGGCCCGGGGCGGGACCGTGGTCATGGTCGGGCTGCTGCCCACCGGGGCCCAGCCGGTCCTGATCTCCCTGGCCATCACCCGGGAACTGGACCTCAAAGGCTCGTTCCGGTTCAACGACGAAATCGACGAGGTCATCACCGCCCTGACCGACGGCACCCTGCACATCGGCCCGGTCATCACCCACGACTACCCCGTCACCGACGCCCTCGAAGCCTTCGACATCGCCCGCAACTCCGCCCAATCCGGCAAAGTCCTCCTCAACTTCACCGGCTAAA
>NZ_BAEG01000003.1 GCF_000238915.1 Arthrobacter globiformis NBRC 12137
GGACAATGAACCCGCCGCCCACGGAGAAGAACGTCGCCGCGTGGAGCACGTTCCCGTCGGCGTCCGAGACCGTGAAGGTCATGCCGTTGGTGTGCCGCGGCAGCACGGTCAGCGGCCGCAGGACCATGTCCTTAACCCCGTAGGGCAGGGCGACGGACCCGGCCAGCCGCAGGGTCCCGGTCTCCGCGATCGACGCCAGCCGCTCCTCGACCTCATCGGGCAGGATCAGCTCCGGATGGTAGCCCTCCAGCCCCAGCAGGATCGCCGTCATGGTTCCGTGCCCGTGCCCCGTCGCCGCGAGCGACCCGTACAGGTCCACCCGCAACGACGCCACCCGCTCCAGCTTGCCGGACGCCTTCAGCTCCTCGGCAAACACCGCGGCAGCCCGCATGGGACCCACCGTGTGGGAACTGGATGGGCCTATTCCGATAGAGAAGAGGTCGAAGACGCCAACAGCCATGGTCGGTTCCTAACTGATGCTGTGATCCAGCAGATGGTCCTGCCGGTAGGCTGCAGAGCCGCGGTTGACGGCCCTGCAGCCGGGAGACTCGACGCGGTCGGCGGCTTGTGGCAGCCGCCCGCCGTCGCGCTCTTTTAATCCACGCTACGCGGTTTTTGCCGCGGCGAGGTCCTGTACCGACGGGTAAAGCGGGTGGGCTTCGGCGAGTGCCTCGACACGGTGACGCAGGCCCGAGAGGTCCGCGCCGGCGTCGGCAATCAGGGCCTCCGCGATGATGTCCGCGACCTCGGCGAAAGCGGCTTCGCCGAAGCCACGCGTCGCGAGGGCCGGGGTGCCGATCCGCAGTCCTGAGGTGACCATCGGCGGACGCGGATCGAACGGCACGGCGTTGCGGTTGACGGTGATGTCGATTTCCGCGAGGCGGTCCTCGGCCTGCTGGCCGTCGAGTTCGCAGTTGCGCAGGTCCACCAAGACCAGGTGCACGTCGGTTCCGCCGGACACCACGGAGATGCGCTTGGCTGTGACATCCGGCTGGACCAACCGGTCGGCCAGGATCCGGGCACCGGCGAGGACGCGTTCCTGGCGTTCCTTGAACTCCGGGGACGCGGCGATCTTGAACGCCACGGCCTTGCCGGCGATCACGTGCTCCAGCGGACCGCCCTGCTGGCCGGGAAATACTGCCGAATTGATCTTCTTGGCGACGTCGGCGTCGTTGGTCAGGATGATGCCGCCCCGCGGACCGGCTAGGGTCTTGTGCGTCGTCGACGTCGTGACGTGCGCGTGCGGGACCGGTGACGGGTGCAGCCCGGCGGCAACCAGGCCGGCGAAGTGCGCCATGTCCACCATCAGGTAGGCACCCACGGAGTCAGCGATCCGGCGGAACTCGGCGAAGTCCAGCTGCCGGGCGTAGGCGGACCAGCCGGCGACGATCAGCTGCGGCTTGTGTTCCTGGGCCAGGCGCTCCACCTCGGCCATGTCGATCCGGTGGTCCTCTTCGCGGACCTGGTACGGGATCACGTTGTACAGGCGCCCGGAGAAGTTGATCCGCATGCCGTGGGTCAGGTGCCCGCCGTGCGCCAGGTTCAGGCCCATGATGGTATCGCCCGGCTTGATCAGGGCGTGCATCACCGACGCGTTGGCCTGCGCGCCGGAGTGCGGCTGCACGTTCGCGTACTCGGCCCCGAACAGGGCCTTGACGCGGTCAATCGCGAGCTGCTCGATCACGTCCACGTGCTCGCAGCCGCCGTAGTAGCGCTTGCCGGGGTAGCCCTCGGCGTACTTGTTGGTCAGCACCGACCCCTGTGCCTGCATCACGGCCGCGGCGGTGTGGTTCTCCGACGCGATCATCTCCAGGCCCGAACGCTGGCGGCCGAGTTCATCGTCGATCTTCGCCGCGATCTCCGGGTCCAGCTCCGCGAGGTCCGCATTCAGGCTCGGGGATACGACCTGCTCGAAAGCTACTGTCTCGGTGCCTGCGGCACCAGCGGCGCTCACAGCTCGCCGCCGTTCTTGGCGGCGTATTCCTCGGCCGACAGCAGCGGGCCCTCGGAATCAGCTGCCACCTTGAACAGCCAGCCGGCGCCGTACGGATCATTGTTGATCAGGGCGGGGTCCTCGATGACCACCGGGTTGATCTCCGTAACCTCACCCGTCACCGGGGAGTACAGGTCCGAGACCGACTTGGTGGACTCCACCTCACCGCAGGTCTCCCCGGCGGTCACAGCCGAACCGACCTCGGGCAGGTCCACGTAGACAATGTCGCCGAGGGCGTCGGTGGCCACGGCGGAAATACCAATGGACACAACGTTCCCGTCCTCGCGGGAGACCCACTCGTGTTCGTCGGAGTACTGCAGTTCAGCGGCAACTTTTGCCATTGTGTTCCTTAATCTCGTTACTACTGTGGACGGTTTAGGAGGCGGATGACCGAATTCCTCCGCGTCGATTCCTGGGCCTCAAGGGTTCTACAAGCTCGACCCCCAATGATCGAGCCTGCAAGGGCAAGGCCCCGGCCTGGTTTCGACAGGCTCAACCAGCGGTTAGCGGGCGTCTACGCGACCGAGCACGCGGAGGATGTCAGCCCCGACGGGCCGACGTTGGCCGGCCAGCGTCGAAACCAGCGGTTGGGCTACTTGGAGCGCTTGTAGAAAGGCAGTGCGACGACTTCGAACGGCTCCGCCTTGCCGCGCAGGTCGATGTCCAGTGCCGTGCCGGGTTCGGCGTAGGCGACGTCGACGTAGGCCATGGCAACCGGGTAGCCGAGGGTCGGGCTGGGCTGGCCGGACGTCACTTCGCCAACGACGTTGCCGTCCCTGAGCACCGGGTAGTGCCCGCGGCCGGCGCGCCGGCCCAGGCCCTTGAGGCCCACGAGCTTGCGGCCCGAGGTGGAACCGGCGCCGGCTTCCTTCTTGGCTGCCAGCGCGGCCTTGCCCACGAAATCGCCTTCCTTGGACAGCGCAACGACGGGGCCCAGGCCGGCGGCGAACGGGTCGCCCTCGAGGGAGAGTTCGTTGCCGTACAGCGGCATGCCGGCCTCAAGGCGGAGCGAGTCGCGGGACGCTAGCCCGGACGGCGTCAGCTCCCCCTCGTCCGCAACGGCGACGATCGACTGCCAGAGGGCGGCGGCGGCGTCGTTCTCCACGAAAATCTCGAAGCCGTCCTCGCCGGTGTACCCCGTGCGGGCCAGGAGCAGGTTCCGGCTGGCGCCTCCCACAAGGAAGGACACTTCGACGGCGGCGTAGTACTTGAGTCCGGTCACCAGCTCGTGCTGGGCTGCCGGGACGAGGCGCAGGAGGATCTCCTCGGCCTTGGGACCCTGCACGGCGATCAGTGATGTGGCGTCGGAAACGTCGTCGACGGCAATCTCGAACCCGCCCTCCCGGGCAGAACCAGCCCGCTGGGCCAGTGCCTCGGCCACGACTTTGGCGTTGCCTGCATTGGGCACAACCAGGAACCGGTGGTGGCCCTCGTCGTCTGCCGGCCTGCGGTACACGATGAGGTCGTCGATGATGCCGCCGGCCTCGTTGCAGATCAGGGAGTACTTGGCCTTGCCGACGGCCATCGCGGAGATCTTGCCGGCCAGGGCGTAGTCCAGGAACTCGGCGGCGTCCGGGCCGGTGACCCAGACTTCGCCCATGTGGGAGAGGTCGAAGATGCCGGCCGAGTTGCGGACGGCGTGGTGCTCGGCCAGTTCGGAGCCGTACTTCAGCGGCATCTGCCAGCCGCCGAAGTCGGTGAACGAGGCGCCCAGCTTCTTGTGCTCCTCGTAAAGGGCAGTGTAGTTCTCAGTCATTGAGGAATCCTTTGTGTGCGGATTGAGCCTGGGCGGCCCGGGGTTTCGCTCCCCAGCCGTTCCCTAACCTCGCAAGCTCGGTCAGGGAACCCCGGCGGTCGTGGGCCCAAGCTCCACCACCGGGGCGCCGACAGGCTCAATCACCGGACGAATCTAGTTCTCGAAGGCTTCAATCGGCGGGCAGGAGCAGACCAGGTTGCGGTCGCCGGCTGCGCCGTCGATGCGGCCCACCGGCGGGAAGTACTTGTCCTGCTTGAGCGTGTGAACGGGGAAGACGGCCTGCTCACGCGGGTAGGCGCGGTCCCAGTCCGAGCTGATCGCAGCGGCCGCAGTGTGCGGTGCATTGCGCAGCGGGCTGTTTTCCACGGTGAAGTCGCCGCTGGCAACCTGGTCGATCTCGCCGCGAATGGCGATCATGGCCTTGATGAACCGGTCGATCTCGCCCAGGTCCTCGGACTCGGTGGGTTCGACCATCAGGGTGCCGGCCACCGGGAACGCCAGGGTGGGGGCGTGGAAGCCGTAGTCGATCAGGCGCTTGGCCACGTCCTCGGCGGTGACGCCGGTCCGGGCCGTGAGTTCGCGGAGGTCCAGGATGCACTCGTGTGCCACGAGGCCGCCTTCGCCCGTGTAGAGCACGGGGAAGAAGTCGTTGAGGCTGGCGGCAACGTAGTTCGCGGCGAGCAGCGCGGACTTGGTGGCCTCGGTCAGGCCGGCCCCGCCCATCAGCTTCACGTAGGCCCAGGAAATGGGCAGCACGCCAGCGGAGCCGAAGCGCGAGGCGGAGATCGGAACGTCGTTGCCTTCGGTCCAGGTGGCA
>NZ_BAEG01000002.1 GCF_000238915.1 Arthrobacter globiformis NBRC 12137
CGGTGCGGCCCACTGTGCGTTGTGCCGTTGGTGGAGTTCGGCGAGGAGGTCGCGGTAGTTGATGGTGACCAGGATCTGGGGCCGGTGTCCGCCGTTGGCGGGCAGGGTGTCGGTGGTGAGGGCGGTTTGGCAGGCGCCGACGAGTCCGTCGAGTCTCTTCTGGCCCTGGGACCGGTGGTCCAGCGGGATTTCCGGGAGGTCCGGGGTGTCCCAGCCGGCCGGGCCGCCCTGTTCCCCGGCCCCGTCACCGTTCGTCCCGTCACTGCCGGTCCCGGTTGCGTCGGTGCCGGTAGGGGTGCCGGGTGTCGGGGTGC
>NZ_BAEG01000001.1 GCF_000238915.1 Arthrobacter globiformis NBRC 12137
GGGGGTTGGTGGCGGTGTTCATGGCGGTGGTGAGGGTTTCGAATTGTTCGGTGGTGGCGAAGATTTCCAGGTGCTGCAGGCCGTGTTTGGGGCGGCGGATGAAGGCGCCCTGGATCTGGCGGAGGGCCGGTTCGGAGGGTTCGGTCCCGTCCTGGTCGATGGCCTCGGCCCAGTGTTTGGTGACCCGGGTGAGGAAGTCGCCGTCGCTTTCGACGGCGGTTTGGGTCAGGGCGTGTTCCATCGCGGCGGTGAGGTCCGCGGTGGTGAGGTGCCGGGCCCGGTCCAGGGCCAGGGTGATGGTGGTCCCGGCGCGGGAGCCGATCCGGGCGGCGCTGACCGCGGCGGCGAGTTCTTCGTAGCGGGGCGGGAGCGGCTGCCCGCCGAACCCGGTCCGGGGCAGGACGGCGTCGGCCAGGGACGAGGCGGCGGCGGGCTTCGGCGGCCGGGATCCGCAGCCTGGCCTGCAGGAACTCGACAGTGGTCCGGGACCCGTCATCCCCCGGGCCCGGGCGCGCTGCGGCGGCGGGGCCGGGGACGAGGGGTGCCGCGGC